>NZ_JABSNP010000001.1 GCF_013294115.1 Hymenobacter caeli
CTTTGGCATCAAGCTGCACCTGAGCACGTTGCGCCGGCTGGCGCGCGCCGCCGGCTACGCCTGGAAGCGCTGCCGGCGCTCCGTGCGGGCCCAGCGCGATCCGGCCGCTTTTGCCGCCTGCCAAGCCCGGTTGCGCGACCTGCACCGGGCCGAGGCCTGCGGCGAAGTGGCCGTGGTCTACGTCGACGAGTGCCGCTTCTCGCGCCAGGCCCCCGTGCCCTACGCCTGGCAGCGCCGCGGCCAGCCCCCGGTAGCGCTGCCCGCCGTACGCGGCCGCGGCGGACATTCCGTGCTGGGCTTCTGGCAGGCCCACGCCCCCGGCCAGCCCCTGCAGGCCTACGTGCGGGCCGGAGCCCTCACCGCCGACCTGTTCGTGCTGGCCGTCACGGACTTCGCCCAGTCCCTGGACCGCCCCACCGTCCTGGTGCTGGATAACGCCTCGATTCACCGGGCCCACGTGGTCCGCGCCTGCCACGCCGCATGGGCGGCGAAGGGCCTGAGCCTGCTGTTCTTGCCGCCCTACAGCCCGGAACTCAACCATATCGAGCTGCTCTGGCACCGCTGCAAGCACTATTGGGTGCGGCCGGAGGACTACCAATCCGACCACACCTTGCTTCAACGCATCGAACACGTCCTAATCCGAATCGGAAAAAATTATACGGTTACTTTTGCGTGACTACTTAGCACGCAAAATAAAAAGGCCGTCATACCCAGTATGACGGCCTTTTTGCTGGAAAGGGATTCGCTAAAACGGCAGCTTGAACTCATAAAAACTACCCTGCTCGGTGCTGATGAGCAAAGTGGTGGCATCCTTAAACACCGTGCCTTCGGTTTGGCCGGCCCCTTCCAGGCTCACCTGGCGGGGCGGGGCTTTGAGGATTTCGTCCCACGAATTGCCGTCGAGCACGAACAGCTCGCCGCGGCCCAGCAGCACGAGGCGGTGGCCGTCGGGGCGCAGGGCCGCGTCGGTGACCTGGCCGGGTATGGCGAGGCGGGCCACCAGCTGGGCGGTGTAGGTACCGGGCTGGTCGGGCACGGTGTACACCTTGCTGGTGGCGTCGCGGCCCCGGTCCTTGCTGAAAAGCCACACCTTGCCGTCGTGCCAAAGGCTGGCCTCGCAGTCGAAGTTGTGGTCCTTCTTCTTCTCGGGCGGAAACTCCGTCTGGTCGGGGTATTTAAACTTGATGTCCTGCACCTGCCGGGGCTGGTCGGGGCGGAAGCGGTGGACGACGAGGTTCTGGCGGTCGTTGGCGTTGTTGCCGCAGTCGCCCACGAAGTAGTTGCCCTGGTCGTCGCGGCTCAGGCTTTCCCAGTCGGTGTTGGCGGTGCCCAGGGGCAGGGTGCCCAGCAGCTGGCCCGTGGCGCCGAGGCGGTACAGCGTGGCCGCGTTGCCCTCGTCGCCGAAGCTGAAGTACGTGCCGGGCTGCTCGGCCGGGCACAGGCCCGAGCTTTCGGGCACCACGCCCTTGAGCGAGCCCACCTGGCGCAGGCCCGGGATGAGGGCCGCGGCGGCCTTGTCCTTGTGGTGGTCGCCGCCCTTGCCTTTTTTCCCCGGGCCGGGAGCGGTTTGCGACGGGGCCCCCGCGTGCTCGTTTTGGGCCTGCGAGCAAGCCGTGGCCGTCAGTAAAAACGCCAGGCTGGCGGGCAATAAGGAAGGGAGGTGCATAAGCCGAAACGGTAAGGCCTGCTTATACGGGCTGCGGCGGCCTTATGGTACGGGGTCGGGGCCGTGGCCGCCCCAGGGGTGGCAGCGGGCGATGCGGGCCAGCGCCAGCCGGCCGCCCCGCCAGGGCCCGTACTTGGCAATGGCCTCCGCCGCGTAGGCCGAGCAGGTGGGCGTGTAGCGGCAGCTGGGCGGCGTGAGCGGCGAAATAAGGTGGCGGTAGAGCCAGATGAGGGCCAGAAAAAACGAGCGGGCCAGCGAGCGAACCATTGTCTAAAGGTACGGCGGGTAGGGGCCCCCGGGCTTGCGGGTTTTGGTGCTTCCTTTGGCAATTGGCTCAAACCCCGCCCAGCTTCATGCACGAGATTCTACTCGATATTCAGCAGCGCCTGCGCCGCAAAGAATACAAAAACGAAGAGCACGTGCGCCTGTCACTGGTGGCGCGGGTGGTGCAGGCGCTGGGCTGGGACGTGTGGAACCCCACGGAAGTGTACACTGAATTCAAGGCAACCAAAAAGGAGGACCACACGCGGGTGGACGTGGCCTTGTTTACCCGCGACTTCGAGGACACCGCCATCTTCATCGAGTGCAAGGGCGTGGGCGCGTTCGCGGCCGATTTGGCGACGGTGGAACGGCAGCTGCGCGACTACAACCGCGACCACACGGCCCTGTTCACCATCATCACCGACGGCCGGCACTGGCGGTTTTATTTCTCCTTCACCAGCGGCGAATTCAAGGATAAGCTGTTCTGTAAGTTCGACTTGCAGCAAGACGCCCTGGAAGAAATCGAAGGTTATCTGGATACGTTCCTGCGGCGCGACAACATCACCAACCACTTGGCCCGCCGCAAAGCGGAGGCTTACCTGATGCTGGGCAAGAAGGAACGGGCCATGCAGGACGTGCTGCCCGACGCCCAGAAGCTGGTGTCGCAGCCCCCGTTTCCGTCGCTGCCCGAGGCCATGGTGCAGCTGCTGGCCGCCAAGGTGCTCACCATCACGCCAGCCGAGGCCCAGGCGTTTTTGATGGGAGCAACGCTGCCAATCGCAGGGGCCCCTAAATCGCAGCCCGGCGTGGCCGCCGGGGCCCCCGCCAAGAAAGCAGCACCTAAGAAACCGGCCGCAGCAGAAGCGCCCTCCGCAACCGATGCACCTGCGCCGCCCAACCAGAAACTGAACCCGGGCGAGCAATTCGTATTGAAGCAGGGCTTGGTGAACGCCACTGCTTACTTGCAGCCCGATGGAGGAATGCTTGTGACAAAAGGCTCGGTGGCCGCCGCGGCTGCAACAGCCAGTTTATCAGTTGGGGGAACTGCGGTTCGGCAAAAGCTCCTGGACAGCGGCGTGCTGGTGCTGCGGGGTGGGCAACTGGTTTTTACTGCCGATTGCCTGTTCAACTCGGCCAACACGGCTGCCGTCGTCATCGTTGCGCATTCCATAAACGCCCAAACAGCCTGGCAGCATCCCACTGGCAAGCAGGTGCGGGACTTTTTGAAAAAGCCTTAGAAGTTATTTGAGCTAATTAAAATATCTATTTTGGCGGTCATGCTGAACGCGGTGAAGCATCTCTCCCGCTTACCAAATCATGGTTTACTGTGCGGGAGAGATGCTTCGACTACGCGGACGCCAGATGAGCATGACCGTTTTATTAACCCAAATAGCTTTCTAGTCGCTACTTCGGCAGCGCGTTCAATTCCTGTTTCCAGTGCTCCCAGTCGGGCAGCAGGCGCGTTTGCAGGGCGTAGAACGCCGCCGAGTGGTCGGGTACTTGCAGGTGGCAGCACTCGTGCAGCAGCACGTAGTCGAGGCAGCCGGGGGCGGCCCGCACCAGGTCGGGGCTGAGGCGGATGCGGGCGGTGGTGGGCGTGCAGCTGCCCCAGCGGGTGCGCATGGGGCGCACGTACAGCGTGGGGCGGCGCAGGCCCAGCCCGTCGAACACCGGCCACACCCGGGCCAGGGCCGCGGCAAACAGCGCCGGGGCCTGCCGGGCGTACCAGGCCAGGAGCACGGCCTCGGTGCGGGCGGGGGTGTGGGGCGCGGGGTAGGCCACCAGCAGCTCGTCGGCGGTGGCCGCCACGGCGGGCCGGGGGCCCTCGGCCAGGCGCAGGGCCAAGGGGCGGCCCAGGTAGTGGTGCGGGGCCCCGGCCTCGTAGCGGCGGCTGGGCGCGGGGGCCGGGCGGGCGGCAAACTCGGCCAGGTGCTGCCGAATCCAGTCGGCCCGCTTCAGCACCTGCTGGGCCACCCAGGCGGCCGGCACGCCCGCCGGGGCCGACACGTGCACCGTGCCGTCGGGCCGCACCGCAAAGCCAATGGTGCGCCGCGCCCGGAACACGAGCGTGTAGTCGAGCGGCTGGCCCTGGTGAACGACGGTTTCGCGGCGCGGCGCGGGGGCGAAGGAGCGGGGCATGGGGCCGCAAAGTTCGGCAGTAAGCCCCAAATGGGCCCCGGATGCCCCGCGCCCGCGGGTGCGCTTCTCACGAGCTGCTCACTTTTGCTTGCGCGGGGCCTTACCTTGCACTCTGTCTGACTTTATGCCCATTATATGGCCCAACGGCTACATCGGTTTATACTTTTAGGGGGTTTGATTGGCGGGCTGAGTGGGCTGCTGGCGCCCCGTGCGCAGGCCCAGGGCAACGGCCCCGGCGTGCGCGGGGCCCGCGCCGCCGCCCTCGGCAACGCCTCGGTGGCCCTCGACGGCGACGCCTGGGCCGTGGCCAACAACCCCGCCGGCCTGGGCAGCCTGGCCCGGCCCACGGTGGGCTTTTATGCCCAAAACCGCTACTTCAGCGCGGCCCTCAACGTGGGCGCGGCCGTGGTGGCGCTGCCGCTGGGCGGAGCGGCCCCCGACGCCGCGGCCGCCGAAGAGCCCGGGGTCGTGCCCACGGGGGCCCCGGCCGCGCCCCGCGCCTGGGCCCGCCGGGGCGTGGTGGCGCTGGAGGCGCAGCGCTTCGGCGGGGCGCTCTACAACGAGACGCGCGTGGGGGCGGGCTACGGCTACCGGCTGGGCCAAATCAGCGTGGGCGGGCGCTTGGAAATGCTGCAAGTCAGCATCGAAGGGCTGGGCAGCCGGCGCGTGGCCCTGGCCTCGCTGGGCGGGCAAATCGAGGTGCTGCCCAATAAATTGACGCTGGGCGTGTACGGCTACAACCTGGGCCAGGCCCGCCTGGCCAGCTACCAGGACGAGCGGGTGCCCACCGTGCTGCGGGCCGGCCTGGCCTACCGGCCCACGGCTCAGGTGCTGCTGGCCCTCGAAACCGAGAAGGACGTGGAGCGCCCCGCCAATTTCAAGGCCGGGGCCGAGTACCGGCCGGTGGCGGCGCTGGCCGCCCGGGTGGGCGTGGCCTCGTTGAGCGAGGAAATCAGCGCCGGCCTGGGCGTGCACCTGCGCGATTTTGGGCTGGACTACGCGGCGGCGTTTCAGGCGGTGCTCGGCTTCAGCCAGCACCTGAGCGTGACGAAAACGTGGGGGCGGGGAAGTAAGGAGAATTAAAAATTATAAATTAAGAATTAAAAATGGGGCGTGTTTTACCCTGGCTTGCTGACCCGCAACGCAATGTGCGTTCGGGTACTTTGTGCTCAAAGGGGAGTATAGCCGGTCTTTTCGCCCTTATTTTTAATTTATCATTTTTAATTTTTAATTCAGCAAAAGCCCAGGACTACCCGCGCCGCCCGCCCGACCTCGACCGGCTGACGCAGGAGCTATTCGCCGAAATCCAGAGCGACGAGGTGCCGGTGGAGGATATTTACGAGACGCTGCTCAACTACTACCAGGCCCCGCTCAACCTCAACGCCGCCACCCGCGAAGACCTGCGGGCCCTGCTGCTGCTTTCCGAAACCCAGATTACCAGCCTGCTGCGCCACCGCGCGGCCAACGGGCCGCTGCTGAGCGTGTACGAGCTGCAAAGCATCGAGGGATTTGACCTGCGCACCATCGGCCGCATTTTGCCGTTTGTGGCCGTGGCGGGGGCCGATGCCCGCGCCGCCCGGGGCCCCCTGTGGCAGCGCATCCTGCGCGAGGACAACAACTACGCCCTGCTGCGCTACGAGCGGGTGCTGCAAACCCGCCAGGGCTACACGCCCGCCTCGCTTTACCAGGGGCGGCCCACGCTGCGCTACCTCGGGGGGCCCGACAAGCTGGCCCTGCGCTACCGGGCCAGCCACAGCCAGGATTTCAGCGTCGGGTTTTCGCTCGAAAAAGACGCCGGCGAGCCCTGGGCCTGGCAGCCCGGCCAGGGCCGGGTGGGCTTCGACTACCTCTCGGCCCACCTGCTGCTGCAAGACCGGGGGCGCTGGAAAACCCTGGCCCTGGGCGATTACCAGCTGCAATTCGGGCAGGGGCTGCTGCTCTCGTCGGGCTTCGCGGTGGGCAAGGGCGCGGAGGTGATTACCACCGTGCGGCGCTCGTCGGTGGGCGTGCGGCCCTACGCGGGGCTGCTGGAGAATTCGTTTTTCCGGGGCGCGGCCGCTACCTACCGGCTGGCCCCGCGCTGGGAGGCCACGGCCTTCGCCTCGCACCGCAACGTGGACGCCAACCTGCGCCAAACCCAGGACTCGCTGGCCGCCTACGACGAGTTCAGCTCCGGCTTGCTTTACACCGGCCTGCACCGCACGGCCACCGAGCTGGCCGGCCGCCACCAGCTGGCCGAAACCGTGGGCGGCGGCCACCTCGGCTACGCCAGCGCCAACGGCGACCTGGCCGTGGGCCTCACCGCCGTGGGCACGCACTACGGCACGGCCCTGCTCAAGCGCCCCGAGCCGTACAACCTGTTCGAGTTCAGCGGCAAGAACAACCTGGCCCTGGGCCTGCACTACAGCTACGTGTGGCGCAATTTGCTGCTGTTCGGCGAAACGGCCCGCACCACCGGCGGGGCCCTGGGCACCCTGAACGGCCTGCTTGCCAGCCTCGGGCCGGCCGTGGACGCGGCCGTGCTGGTGCGCCACTACCCGGCCGATTTCCACTCGCTCTACGGCAATGCGTTCGGCGAAAACTACCGCAACATCAACGAGAGCGGCGTGTATTTCGGGTTGAAGGTGCGGCCCGCGCCGCGCTGGGAAATCAGCACCTACTACGATCAGTTCAGCTTCCCCTGGCTGCGCTACCGGGTGGGGGCCCCCACCGCCGGCCACGACGCGCTGCTGCGCCTGGCCTACACGCCCAGCAAAACCACCATTCTCTCGGCCCAGCTGCGCCAGCGCCTCAAGCCCCGCAACCTGCCCACCAGCCCCGACCGCCCCGTGCCGCTGCCCGGCAACTACGTGCAGCAGAGCCTGCTCATTTACTACGACGCGGCCATAAGTCCGGCCCTGGAAGTGCGCACCCGCCTGCAAGCCGCCCGCGTGCGCCTCGACGACGGCTTGCCCTGGCAGGCCGGCTACGTGCTGGCCCAGGACGTGGCCTACCGCTTCGGCCGGGCCCTGAAGCTGACGGCCCGCTACGCCGTGTTCGACGCCGACGACTACGACGCGCGCCAGTACGTGTACGAGTCCGATGTGTGGCTGGCCGTATCGGTGCCGGCCCTCTACGGGCAGGGCACGCGGGCCTACGCGCTGGCCGAAATCCGCCTGGGCAAACCCCTCACGCTGTGGCTGCGCTACGCCGAAACCCGCTACCGCCACCAGGCCACCGTGGGCACCGGCCTGGAAACCATTCAGGGCCCCGTGCGTGGCGAGGTGAAGGCGCAGCTGCGGTACAAGTTTTAGAGTTCTTTAAAAATTAACTACTTATTAGTGTGAATGTTGTAAAATTACTTGGTTCCATTATTCGGTGCAGCCAGTAGGTTTTGACTCCAATAGGGCCGGAACAGAAACCAGCTCTACGTCGGTGAAGGTGCGCAGGTAAGCCTCTAGAAACGGCTTGTGCGATGCGCCCACGATTAGGAGGGCACGGCCGCCCGCAATCGGCGCCGTCGCTTCGCGGATGGCCACCGCCATGCGCAGGTTTTGGGCTTCCCAAGCAGCTAGCCGCTGCCGGCCCATGCGGCCCATCTTCTCGCTGCGGCTCATCGACAGCCACTGGGCATCGGCGTCCAGCGCGGCGAAGCGCGGGGAGTTTTTCCATTTTAGGACGGGCATGACTTCCGCGGCGGTAGCCAGCTTCATGGCATCCTCCGGCACTGCCCGGAATGCGGGCGTATTGTGGTTGAACAGGTCTAATTGGCCGGGCTCGGCGGCGACGGCGGCCTTGAAAGCCGCAAAGTCCGGTTGGGCGACGTCGCTCAGGTGGTCCCCGGCCCCGTACACCCGCTCCAACCCGAGGTCCGCCGCCAGGCGAGCAGCCACCGAGGACATTTCGTTGCGCAGACCGGCCCAAAGTGTGACCTGTTTGGCGAGGGCAGGGGAAATGCCATCGGCCCCGATGCGCTCCGCCGCCGGCAAACGCAGCCATTGGACTGCGGCGGACAATGGTTCGGCCGCCGCGACAAATAAGCCCGCCAGACGCCGCCGTTCCGCTACGGTCAAGTCGCCTTTTTTGCATAATTCATTGGCCTGCACAAGTGCTTGAGCAGCTGTTAGGTGCAGGTCAGCTTGGGCCGCTTTCGCCATTTGCAAGGTTGGGCCAGCGTACTTGCCCGCATCGCCATGGTAAGCCGCATACGCCTCTAAGCCCATGACTTGCTCGCCGGGCATGGCCTCCGTTAGGATAATGTCCGGCTTGTAGGCCCGCAGGCGGCACAAAACAGGTTCCAGCCAACTGACTTGAAACGTAGCCGGCGCAGTGTCGAGGTGGCCGAGGCCAAAAATCATCACTTTGGTTGGTGCAATGGCCAATTTTTGTTTGGCCTCCGTCGGGTCGAACGGCGGCATTTGATCTGTTACGGGCCGAGTCCCAGGTGCTGCGGTACCCGCTTGGTTTGCCTTGCAGGCAGACAGGCCCAAAAGGACCCCTACTAATAACCCGAGGCCAACAGCACGATTGCCCACCGCGTACGGTCCGCAACGAATCATTTGCAGTAAGCGCAGGCGGCCGAAGCCCTGCGCCGCGTAGCTAACGGCAGCAGGCAAGATTTTATAGAAAAAAGGCATAATGCAAACCCGTGAGCTAATTCAAAACATTAGACAAAAATTCAGCAGTTCTGCTGAATGAACAATAGAAATTATTGTTGGCCTCGAATGCCTGGCCAGTGTCAGCTCCCAAAGATGTCCTACTAAATAAAATAGAATTACTTCAAGACCAAAGGTTAAATCACTAGCTACTGCCGCACCACCTTCAGCACCAGGGGCCCCGTGGGCAGGGCCACGCGCAGGTAGTACACGCCCGCCGCCAGGGCCCCCAGGTCCAGCGGGTACTGCCAGGCGTCGGCGTTTTTGGTGGCCTGGGCGGCCCACACGGGGCGGCCCAGCGCGTCGAGCAGTTGCAGGGCCACGGGGCCCCGCTGGGCGTTGGCCAGGGCCAGGGTGGCCGCGCCGGTGCTGGGGTTGGGAAACACCGACGCGCCGGCCGTGGCCGCCGTGGGCTGGGTGGCCAGCACGTTGGTAATGGTGAAGTTCTGGTCGGAAATATCAAAGAAAACGTTGCCCACGGCCCGCACCATCACCCGCGCCTGGGTGGTGAGCGGGGCGCTGGCGGGCACCGGTACGGTGGCCGCGCCGGTGTTGGGGGCCCCGGCCAGCAGCACGGTGGGGTAGGTGTAGCCGCCGTCGGTACTCAGCAGGATGTCCACCAGCGCGGCGTTGACGGGGGGCCCGGCGGTGCCGGCCACGTCCCAGGTAACCACGGCCGCCGTGCCGGGCTGCCACTGCACGCCGGCGGCGTTGGGCTGCCGCACCACGAAGGGCCCCGCGGTGCCCACTACGGCCACGGAGGCCGAGTCGTAATCGACGCCCCCGCCGCCGGCGCGGTTGTCGCGGGCTACGAAGCGGAAGTGCAGCCGCCGGGCGTAGGTGGGCAGCAGCTCGCCGATGGTTTGCACGTTGTTCACCACGTCGCTCAGTTGCGGAAACGTGCGGGTGGGCGAGCGGCTGGGCGCGAAGGGCCGGAACAGGGGCGCGTCACCGGTGGGGCTGGCGATGGGCGATGGGATGGAATCCCGGTCGAACTCCTCCCAGGCGTAAGTCAGGGCGTCGCCGTCGGGGTCGGTGGCCCGGCCGGTAAGCACGAAGGGCGTGCTGCGCGGAATGCGGTAGCCGGGCCCCGCCACGGGCACCGGCGGGCGGTTGCCGGTGCCCGTGGCGGCGGCGCAGGTGCCTTTAGTGCCCAGGAAAGCCAGGATTTCGTCGTAGCTGCGCGAGTGGAAGTAGGGCAGGCTGTTGAGCGCGATGTTCTCGGGGGCGCAGATGCCGGCGTAGGCCATGACGGTGACGCCGCTGCCCGGCTCGTAGGCCGAGCGCACCGAGCGGTTGGCCCCGCCGCAGTCGCCGCCCGTGCCGTTGAAGGTGTGGGTGGCCCCGAGCTGGTGCCCGATTTCGTGGGCCACGTAGTCGATGTCGAAGCCGTCGCCGGTGGGGTTGGCCTGGCCGCTCACGCCGCCCGCCTTGTCGGTGGGGTCGCAGGCCGCGCCCACGTAGGCAATGCCGCTGCCCGCCGTGCTGAACACGTGCCCGATGTCGTAATTGTTCGTGCCGATGAGGCGGTCGAGGTTGGTTTGGTTTTGCACCAGCATGGCCGTGCCGTTGCTGTTCGAGTACGCGGGAACGGCCACGGGGCCCGTACCGCTCAGGAAAATTACCTGGTCCTCGCCGGCCACCAGCACCAGCCGAATGGCCAGCTCCCGCTCGTACACGCCATCGACGCGGTTGACGGTGGAGGCCACGGCGGCCAGCACGCTGGCCACCGTATTGCCCTGGGTGAGGGAATATTCCGGCGTGCAGGCCACCGCCAGCCGGAACGTGCGCAGCTGGGCCCCGTTGGGCTGGCCGGCCGCGGTGGCCCGCGGGGCCCGGGGCCCCGCGGCCCCGGCCGTCCGGCACGTCCACCCGGTGGCCGGGGCGGCGTCGCTGCGGTCGAAGGCCACGGCGTGGGCGCTGTCGCCGGTCGGGTCGATGTAGAACGCCCGCCCGGCGCTCAGCACCTGGGCGTGGAAGCCGGCGGGCCCCACGTCGAGGCGGGCGGTGGCGGTGGGGTCGTCGAGGCCCTGGGCTTCGTAGGTTTGGATTTGGGGGAAGCGCGCCGCCAGCGCCGGGGCCAGCACCGGCACTGCCCGCACGCGGTAGCGCTGGGTGCCGCCCTCGGGCAGGGGCAGGGCCAGCACCGCGCCGGCCGGCCGCAGGGCCGCTCGCACGGCCGGCAGGTCGATGCGCAGGGCCCGGCCGGCCCGCGGCGGGGCAGTAGGCCGGCTGGCCGCCGGTTGCGCCGCTGGCTGGTCGGCAAACCAAGCCTGCTGGGCCCGGGCCGGGGCCGCGCCCAGCAGCAGCAGCGCGGCCAGCAGCACGGGCCTGCCCGGGGCCGCGCCGCCTGCCCGCACTTTAAGTAAAAATAGAGCCATAGAAAGCCGCTAACGAACGGCAGGAGGGGTTGGTATGGAGGCTAAGTTACGCCGGTGGGGCAAGTTGGGCGCGTGCGACCGGGAAGCGGTTACCCGGCCACCGGGTGGACGTGCCAGACGGCGGCAGCGGCCCGCCGGCCGGCGCTCCAATTGCGGGGCCGGGCCAGCCGCCCGCCCGGCGCTGGCCGCCCAAGCCGGGGCCGGGACCAGGCCCGGCTACGGCAGTTTTCCCTTCCTTTGTTTCCGCCCTTCCATACCCTGCTCCATGTCCGCCGTTTCCCTGCCGCCGCCCGGCCCGCCCGCCGCCCCCGATGGATTTCCCGGGTTTTCCGCCGCCGGCCCGCTCGGGGCCCTGCTGGACGTGTCGCTGGCCGCCCTCGCGCTGCTGCGCCCGTGCTACGGCCCCGGCGGGGCCGAGGTGGTCGACTTCGCCTTCGACTACCTCAACCCCGCCGGCCAGCGGCGGTTGGGGCTGCCGGCGCGGCCGGCGGCCACGTTCCTCGACCACTTTCCCGCCGCCCGCGCCCCCGGGGCCTTCGCTTTCTGCCGCGGCGTGTGGGCGACGGGCGCGGCCGGCCGCTTCGGGGGCAGCGGCCCGGGCAACGGGGCCGAACCGGCTTTCCAGGCAACTGCCCAGCGCCACGGCGACCTGCTGGCCGTGAGCTTTGCCGGGGCCGGGGCCGGGGCCGGGGCCGGGGTCGGGGCCGCCGACCCCGGGCGCAGCGCCGAGGCCGCGCTCCGCCCCAACGCCGCCCGCTTCGAACGCTTCCTGGACCAGACCAAGGCCGCCATTTGCCTCCTGCGCGGGCCCGACCACCGCTACGAGTACGTCAACCCCGCCTACCAGCAGGTGTTTCCCGGCCGGGCCCTGCTGGGCCGCCCCGTGGCCGACGTGCACCCGCGGGGCGTAGCGCAAGGCATTCTGGCCCGGCTCGACCACGTGTACCAGTCCGGCGAGCCGCACGCCGGGGCCGAGGCACCGCTGACCGTGACGCCGCCCGATGGCCAGCCGCCCTACACCCTTTACTTCACCTTTTCCTACGACGCGTACCAGGAGGACGGCCAAACCGTCGGCGTGTCCATCTTTGCCCAGGACGTGACCGGGGCGGTGCTGGCCCGCCGGCGGGCCGACGCCCTGCAGGCCGAGGCCCTGGCCGCCGCCCAGCGCCACGGCCAGGAGCGCGAAACGCTCTACCAGGTGTTTGCCCAAACCCCGGCCGCGGTGCTGCTGCTGCGCGGCCCCGCCCACCGCTACGAGTACTACAACGCGGCCTACGAGCGGCTTTTCCCCGGCCGCCTGCCGGGCTCCGTGGCCGACGTGCTGCCCGCGGGGGCCGCCGCGCGCTTCGTGGACCTGCTCGACCGCGTGTACGAAACGGGCGAACTCTACGCCGGGACCGAAGTGCCGCTGGCGGTGCAGGCCCCCGGGGAGCCGCCCCGCGAAGCGTACTACAACCTCACCTGCCAGGCCTTTCGGGAAGACGGCCAGACCGCGGGCGTCACCCTCTTCGCCTACGACGTGACGGAGCAGGTGCTGGCCCGCCGCGCGCGCGACACCCAGCGGCAGGAGCTGGAGGAGCTGTTCATGCAGGCCCCGGTTCCCATCGTGGTGGGCGACGGCCCCGACCTGGTGTTCCAGCTGGTGAACCCGGCCTACCAGCGCGTGTTTCCGGGGCGCGTGCTGCTGGGCCGGCCCTTCCTGGAGGCCATGCCCGAGCTGGCCGCCACGCCCGTGCCCGGCCTGCTGCACCGGGTGTACGCCACCGGCGAGCCCTTCGTGGCCCAGGAAATGCTGCTCCAGATGGCCCGTCACGAAGGCGGCCCCCTGGAAGACATCTACTGGAACTTCACCTACCAGGCCCGCCGCAACGCGCAGGGGGCCGTGGACGGGGTGCGCGTGTTTGCCCACGAGGTGACCGAGCAGGTGCTGGCCCGGCAGCGGGCCACCGAGCAGGCGCAGCAGGCCCAGGCCCTGGCCCAGGCCCTGACCGTCACCAACCGGCAGCTCACGCGCGTCAACCACGACCTGGACGCCTTCATCTACACCGCCTCGCACGACCTCAAGCAGCCCATCGCCAACATCGAGGCCCTGCTCAACATCCTGCGCCAGCAGCTGCCCGCCGACGGCCCGGCCGACGCGCTGCCGCCGCGCCTGCTGGGCCTGATGCAGGCGGCCGTCGAGCGCTTCCAGCTCACCATCGCCCAGCTCACCGACGTCACCAAGCTCCAGCAGGCCCAGGCGCTGCCGGCCGAAGCCGTGGACCTGGCCGCCCTGGTGGAGGACGTGCGCCTCGACCTGGCCCCCGTGCTGGCCGCCGCCGGGGCCCGCCTCGCCGTGGACGTGGCCGCCTGCCCCAGCCTCTCGTTTGCCCCCCGCAACCTGCGCAGCATCGTGTACAACCTGCTCAGCAACGCCGTGAAGTACCGCCACCCCGACCGCCCGCCCGTGGTGGCGGTGCGGGCCTACCGCACCGCCGCCGCGGCCGTGGTCGAGGTGCAGGACAACGGCCTGGGCCTGACCGAACCCCAGCAAGCCAAGCTCTTTGGGCTGTTCCAGCGCCTGCACACCCACGTCGAGGGCTCGGGCCTGGGCCTGTACATGGTCAAAAAAATCGTCGATAACGCCGGCGGCACCGTTGCGGTGCGCAGCGAGCCCGGCGTGGGCACCACCTTTGCCGTCGCGCTGCCCGATGGAGCCGACTAACGAGCCGGCCGCGCGGGCGCACGGCTGCCCTTACCCTGTCCTGAATACCTTCCGCTTGCTATGAACAAACTTTCCAGCGTGCTCCTGGTCGACGACGACCCGACCACCAACTTCGTCAGCGAACACCTGCTGCGGGCCCTCGGCGTGACCGAGCACATTTTGGTGGCCCACAACGGGGAAGAGGCCCTGGCCCAGCTGGCCCGGGCGTGCCCCCCGCTCGGCCCGGCGTGCCCCGCCCTCATCCTGCTCGACGTGAACATGCCCGTGATGAGCGGCATCGAATTCCTCGAAGCCTACTACCCCCAGCCGCCGTCGCCGCCCACCGTCGTCGTCGTGCTCACCACCACCACCCACCCCGGCGACTTGGCCCGGCTCGCGGGGTTCCCCGTCGCCGAGGTCATCACCAAGCCCCTGACGCTGGGCAAGCTCGAAGCCCTGATGCAGCAGCACTTCCGCGCGCCAGGGGCCGGGTAAGGCGGCCGGCGAGCGGCGCACGAGTGGATGGCTCCGGACTGCGCTCGGGCTGACTTATGCTGCCCTGGGGCCCCAGGGCAGCCCGTGGCACCGCTTGGGGCCCCGGGCTGGCGTTGCAAAAATGCCCTAGGCGTCGGTTTTCAGCAGCACCACCTGGGCGCGGTCGGCGGCGCTGATTTTGCGGCGGAAGTCGACGTAGCCGGCGTAGGCGGCGGCGGGCAGGCGCAGGCGGGGCAGCTCGAGGCGGCGCACGTACTGCACGGTGCCGTCGGGCAAAGTTTGGTACCGGGCCGAGTAGGTGCCGTAGGCCGTGGCCAGCTGCACGGGGGCGGGCAGGGTTTCGGGCTGGAAGCCGGCGGGCAGGTGCAGGCGCACGGTGTCGGCCTGGAGGCTGGCGCGGGGCAGCCACAGCGGGGCCTGGCGGGGGCCCACCTGGGCGGGCAGGGCGGGCAGCCGGCTCAGCAGGTTGGGGGTGAGGAACACGCGCTTGCCGCTGGGCGGGGCGTAGCCGGGCAGGGCCAGGGCCAGGGTTTCGACCACCCCGGGCAGGCCCGGGCCGGCCGTGGCCGCCAGGGCAAACTTGTTGAGGGTGAACGTGGCCAGGCGCAGGCGCTCGGCCACGTAGGCCTTCTGGTCGGCGGGGCTCAGCTCGTGCAGCAGCTGGGCGTACAGGTCCTGCTCCTGGCCGGTGCGTAGGGTGCGGGCGGTAGCCGTGGCGGCCCCCTGGGCGTCGAGGTACAGGTCGATGCGCCGCTCGCGGCGGTTGTCGGCGCAGCGGTAGCGCGGGGTGGCCACCACCTTGCCGCCCTGGGGCGTGAGCAGCAGCGCGTGGCGGTTGCCGGTGAAGCCGCCCATGTAGCCCAGGGCCTCGGTCTGGCTGGTGCACTCGAGCCACAGCGTGTCGGGCCGGCCGGCCTTGGCCAGCGGCACGCACAGAATGGCGTGGTTGAACTGGCTGCTGGGAAAGTCGGCCCGCAGGTCGGCGTGGCCGCTGCCGGCCCCCACCAGGGCCACGTAGGCCGGCACGCCCGCCGTGGCCAGCAGGGCCATGGCGTAGTTGCTCAGGGCCTTGCAGTCGCCGTAGCCGTTGGCGGCCACCGCGCTGGCCGGAAAGGTTTGCCAGCCGCCCAGGCCCAGCTGCACCGAGATGTAGCGGGTGCTGCCTTGCAGCAGGCCGTAGAGGCGGGCCACGCGCACCCGCGGGTCGGGGGCGTCTTTAATCAGCTCGGCCACTTTGGCCACCAGGGCGGGCGGCAGCACGGCGCGGCCGGCGTTCAGCTCGTAGTTCCACTGGCCCAGGGCCTGCCAGGTGGCGGCCGAGCCGGCGTGGCCCTGCACCTCGAAGGCCCCGGGGGCCAGGGCCACGGCGGGCGCGGTGTCGGCCAGGGGCGGGGCGTCGTCCTCCTCGTCGAGGGCCGGGCAGCCGGCCAGGGCCCAGGCGTACTGCTCCTGGCCGCCGGCGGTGGTGTGCTGGGCGGGGGCCCCGGCGGGCCACTGCCGCTCCTGGTAGCGCAGGGGCAGGGCGCTGGGGGTGCTCACGCGCAGCGTGGCGCTTTGCACGGCCAGCCCTTCCTCGTCCTGGGGCTGCCAGCTGGGGTAAAACAGCGTGTTGTCCGACACCACTTCGTAGTCGAACTCCACCGTGTAGGGGGCCTGGGGCTGGCGCAGGTCGGCGTAGCGCACGCGCACGTCGGTCATCAGGCTGCCGCCGGCGTCGCCCACGCCCTGGTCGTGGATTTCGGCGGCCCGCAGCTGGTGCAGCAGGCGGCCGTCGGCGTCGTACACGGCCCCGCGCAGGTAGCCGATGGCGTTCAGCGCGTCGTAGTCCACCCGGATGCGGCCGAAGGCGTCGCCGCCCGCGTCGAGCACCGTCACCACCCGGTGCACGGTTTGCACCAGGCGGCCGGCCGATTTCACGGTCACCACTTCGTCGTCGGCCCGCAGCACGGCGTGGGCCCCTTCGCGCAGCGCCGCCGGAATGGCCGCCACGGGGTACTTCGGCTCGGGGGCCCCGCGCGTGGCCAAGGGGGCGCGGGCGCTGCTCAGGGGCAGGGCCAGCAGCAGCGGCAAGAGGGCTTTCATGGCTACGCTTTCTTTTTGATGACCAGCTTCTCGGCCTGTTTTTCCAGCATCAGGCGGTAGAACTCGCGCAGGTGCGCGTACTCCTCGGCCCCGTACATGGGCTTGCGCAGGGTGAGGCGGCTGGTGAGCTGCACGGTGGGGCCCGCGGCGGCCACGTTGTAGAGGTAGCGGCCCCCGTCGTCGGGCAGGTCAATGACCGCTCCCTTGGGGGTTTCGGCCAGCTCGTAGCCCTCGGGCAGCGTCAGGGTCACGAGCAGCATCTCTTCCTGCGGGGCCCCGAAGTCCACCGGGTACTGGCGGTTTTCGTGGCGGAACGGGTTTTGGCTCGGGGCGAAGTCGCGCAGGGGCCCCAGGTACAGGGTGCCGGCGGCGGCGTTGTCGTCGGGGGCCTGGGTGAAGGCGTAGTCCAGGGCCAGGGGCTGCTCTACGTCGTCGCGCTTGAGCACGGCGGCCGTCGGCACGGCCCAGGCGGTGTGCTGGCGGCCGATTTCGGCCAGGTACTTCTTCTCGCCGAGCTTGGCCAGCTCCTCGCGGGCGTCGGCCCCGGCGTAGCCGGCGTACTCCTCGTGCACTTTGCCGGCCAGGCCGCCCTGGGCGTCGAGGGCCAGCTGCACTTGCTGGAAGTGGACGTGGCGCTGGGTGGGGCGCAAATCAACCCAGCGGCCGGCCCCGGCCTCGGGCACCACCAGGCGCCCGATTTGGCTCAGGCAGCGCTCGGGCAGCGTGCCGCAGGGCAGGGCGGGGTCGGTGGCGTCCACGAGCAGCTCTTTGCCGTCGGCCAGCGGCACCAGGGCAATGACGTAGTTGAACTTGGTGAGCAGCGGAAACGCCTGGTCCACGCGGCCGTGGGTGCGGGTGCTCAGCAGCACGGGGTGGGCCTTGAGGCCGGCGGTGCGCAGGGCCCCGATGAGCAGCAGGTTCACGTCGGCCGAGGTGCCGCTGTGCGCGTCGTAGGCCTTGCGCAGGCTGCCGCTGGTGCTGTAGCGGTTGGTGCCGTTGTAGCGCACGGCGGCCAGCACCACGCGCCGCACGGCGGCGGCCCGCTGGGCCGGGTCGGGGTATTTGGCGGCCAGGCCCACCATCTGCTCCTTCAGGAAGTTGCCCCGGCCCAGCTGCTGGCCAAAGTCGTCGTCGGCGAGCAGCTCCGAATTGATTTTCTCCCACGTGCTGAGCACCGGCTGGTAGGCCTGGCCGGGCATCCGCTCCCCGGCCAGCTCGAAGTCGAGGCGGGCCACGTAGTCGTCGGTGGTGGTCATGAACTGCTCTTCGCGCAGCACGGGCACGTCCTTCATCGCCCAGCGGTAGTTCGTCACGCGCCCGGTAATGACGCCGCTGCCCGACGATTCGCGGTTGCCGTGCTCGTCGAAGCCGGCGTCGGTGTGGGCCGTGTACTGGCCGCTGCTTTCCTCGTGGGTGTTCACTTCCAGGGGCAC
Source organism: Hymenobacter caeli (assembly GCF_013294115.1). Classification (GTDB taxonomy): domain Bacteria; phylum Bacteroidota; class Bacteroidia; order Cytophagales; family Hymenobacteraceae; genus Hymenobacter; species Hymenobacter caeli. Next base: position 17,775 of record NZ_JABSNP010000001.1, read on the forward strand.
GTAGCCCTGCATCACCATCTTGTAGTCGAAGTACTCGGGAATGGCCGCCCGGTACTCGCTCCAGCGCACCGGGTAGGGCCCCTGGAAGGTCCAGTCCTGGAGGCTCACCAGGAAGTCCGACGTCACGGTGTAGGCGTACTCAATCACGGCCCCCTCGCGCACGTCGGGCAGCGTGAACTTGCGCACCCGCTGGTTGGGGGTGCGCTCTTCGGTGAAGGCCGTGCCGGCGTCGAGCTTGGTTTTTTGCAGCTGCCCGCCCACCATGTTGTAGGTGGTGCCGCGCAGGCCCGAGAGCCGCTCTTCCGAGCCGGTGCGGTGGTAGAGGGGCACGAACACGGTGGCGGTTTCGTAGCCGGCCTTTTTCAGGATTTTGACGCGCGTCACCCGGTCGGTTTCGTACTGGAAGTGGGTGCCGTTGAGCTTGAAGCGCGTCGCGCCGTAGTCGCACAGCACCACGGCCGCTGCCGCGCTGTCGCCCTTGAAGGCGTCGGCCTGGAAGTCGCGCGGGTCGGGCTTGCCCAGCTTCATGGGTTCCGGCTGGGCCTGGGCCAGCAGGCCGCTCAGCAGGGCGGGGGCCAGCAGCGCCAGCCGCCGGGGGCGTAAGGGTATCGTCATAAAAGAAAAAGGTAGAAGGAGTGGAAAGGAAAATATGGTGAAGTAGCTACTGCGCCTTAAATATAAGCGCTGCTATTCCTGGTTTGTGCGATGTTCGCCGGGCCCGGGGGGTGCGGTCAGTCTTTCTTTTTGATGACGAATTTCTCGGCCTGCTTTTCCAGCATCAGGCGGTACAGCTCGCGCAGGTTGCCGTATTCCTCGGCCCCGTACACGGGCTTGTAGAGCGTGAGGCGGCTGGTGAGCTGCACGGTGGGCCCCGCGGCGGCCACGTTGTACTGGAAGCGGCCGCCGCCGTTGGCCAGGTTCAGCACGGTGCTTTTCGGGGTTTCGGCCAGCTCATAGCCTTCGGGCAGCGCCAGGGTCACGAGCAGCACCTCGTCCTGCGGGGCCCCGAAGTCCACCGGGAAGCGCCGCTCGGCTTCGCGGAAGGGGTTTTGCGCGCCGGTCAGCTCGCGCAGCGGGCTCAGGTACAGGGTGGCGGCCGCGGCGGCGTTGTCGTCGGGGGCCTGGGTGAAGGCGTAGTCCAGGGCCAGGGGCCGTTCCACGTCGTCGCGCCCGGCCACGGCCAGCGGCGTCAGGGCCCAGGCGGTGTGCTGGCGGCCGATTTCGGCCAGGTATTTTTTCTCGCCGAGCCGGGCCAGCTCGCCGCGGGCGTCGGCCCCGGCGTAGCCGGCGTACTCCTCGTGCACCTGGCCGCTGAGGCCCCCTTGGGCGTCGAGGGCCAGCTTGACCTGCTGGAAGTGCAGGTGCTGCTGGGCGGGCCGCAGGTCCACCCAGCGGCCGGCGGTGGCGTCGGCGCTCACCAGGCGGCCGGTTTGGTTGAGGCAGCGCTCGGGCAGCGTGCCGCAGGGCAGGGCCGGGTCGGTGGCGTCCACGAGCAGGTCGTGGCCGTCGGCCAGCGGCACCAGGGCCACCACGTAATTAAATTTCTCCAGCAGCGGATACGTTTGGTTGATGCGGCCGTGGTCGCGGGTGCTCAGCAACACCGGCTGGGCCCCGAGGCCGGCGGTGCGCAGGGCCCCGATGAGCAGCAGGTTCACGTCGGCCGAGGTGCCGCTGTGCGCGTCGTAGGCCTTGCGCAGGCCGTTGTCGGTGCCGTAGCGGTTGGTGCCGTTGTAGCGCACGGCGGCCAGCACCACGCGCCGCACGGCGGCGGCCCGCTGGGCCGGGTCGGGGTACTGGGCGGCCAGGGCCGCCACCTGCTCCTTCAAAAAGCCGGCCCGGTCGAGCTGCTGGCCGAAGCTCTCGCTGGCCAGCAGGCGGGCGTTGATTTTGGCCCAGCTGTCGGTCAGGTCGCGGTAGGGCTGGTCGGGCCACTGCTCGCCCACGAGCTGGAAATCCAGCCGCGCCTCGTAGTCGGCCGCCGCGGTGGTGTAGGCCTCGCGGCGCAGCACGGGCACGTCCTTCATGGCCCACTGGTACTGCTCGGTGGGGGCCGACACCGAGAGCGAGCCGTTGGTCTGGCCCACCGAAATGCTGCCGGCCGCCAGCTTGTTGTCCACCAGCAGCGTGGTCATGCCCCGCGTGGGCCGGTCCACGGCCAGGGGCTGGCTGCCCTGGAGGATGATTTTGTACTTGTAAAACACCGGAATGCTGGCCCGGTACTCGCTCCAGCGCACCGGGTAGGGCCCCTGAAACACCCAGTTCTGGAAGTTGAAGAGGAAGTCCGACGACAGGGTGTAGGCGTACTCCACCACGGCCCCCTCGCGCACGTCGGGCAGCGTGAAGCGGCGCACGTTCACGTTGGGGCTGCGTTTTTCCAGGAAATCGCCGCTGGCGTCGAGCTTGGTTTTCTGCACCTGCCCGTCCACGAGGCGGTAAGTGAAGCCGCGCAGGTTGCTGACTTGCTCCTGGTCGCCGTCGCGGTGGTAGAGCGGAATTTCTACCGTGGCCGCGTCGTAGCCCGATTTCTTCAGGATTTTCACCCGCGTCACCCGCTCGAACAGCACCCGGAAGCCGGCGCGGTAGCCCACCAGGCGCGAGCGGCCGTAGTCGCAGAGCACCACGGCCCCCGCCGCGCTGTCGGCGGCAAAGGCTTCGGGCCGGAAGTCGTGGGCGTCGGGCTGCCCGAATTTGATGGGGTCGGGCGCGGGGGCCTGGGCCCGGGCGGCCCCGGCAGCCCCCATAAATAGCACCAAAGCGCTACGGCGTGCGAATAAAGAAAGAAGCATCCAGGAAGCGGTAGAAAATCTTGGAAAAGGCGTTTAAAAATATAGCCTTTTCGCTGAAATTCCCGCATTCTTCATCCGCCCGCCAATAATTTTTTGCATCCCGTCCCGCCAGCGCCGCACCGAAGGGTACCGGCACCGCCGGGCAAGCCGAAACGACTGCCTTAGAAATTGTTGGAGTTGGTTAAAATTCTCTTTCAGCATGACCGTTTTCGTTGATTCAAACGGCTCTTCAGGCTTCGGCGGGGGCCGGCGCGGGGCGCGTGAGCAGGTAGGCCAGCGCGGCCAGCACGCTGGCCAGGCTGGCGGCGTGCACCCACGGCAGGCGGCCGGGCCGGTTGTCGAACACCCAGCCCGCCAGCAGGGCCCCCAGGCCGATGCCGGTTTCGAGGGCGATGTACATGGTGGCCACGCCGCGGCCCCGGCGCTCGGGGTGGGCCAGGTCCACGGTCCAGGCGTAGAGGGTGGGCGAGTTCAAACCCGTGCCCAGCCCGAACACCACCGCCCCGGCCAGGAACACCGGCACCGACGGCGACCACACCAGCAGGGCCAGCCCCCCGGCCAGCACGCCCGCCGACCACCGCAGCACCGCCACCCGCCCGTAGGTGTCCGACCACTTGCCCGCCACCAGCCGCACCGCCAGCGAGGCCCCCGTGAAGCACACGTAGAACAGCCCCTTGGTGGGCCCCGCCAGCCCCAGCAGCCGGCTCTGGTCGGGTATCACCGTCAGCACGGCCCCGTAGGGGAACATGCACAGCAGCGTGACCAGCGCCGGCCGAAACACCCGCGGCTCCAGCACCTCGGCCCACTTCAGCCGCAGCAGCGACCAGCGGAAGCGCTGCCGCTGGGCCACCGGCAGGGTTTCGGTGAGGGTGCCCTGCACCAGCAGCGAGAGCAGGGCCAGGCCGCTGGAGCAGTAGAACATGGCGTTCAGCGAGTAGTGCTGGGCCACCCACGAGCCGAAGGCCGGCCCGGCGGCCATGCCCAGGCTGCCCGTCACGCCGAGCAGGCCCATGGCCTCGCCGCGCCGCGCCACGGGCACGATGTCGGCAATGAAGGCCGCCGTGCCCGTGGGCTTGAAGCCCGTGCTGAACCCGTGCAGCAGCCGCAGCCCCAGAAACCCGGTTACGGTGAGGGCAAACGGGTAGAAAAACCCGCATATGAAGCAGACCAGCGAGCCGAATACCATCACCGGAATGCGCCCCACCGTGTCGGCCAGCTTGCCGCTAAACGGCCGCGAGAGGCCCGCCGTGACGGTGAACAGGGCTATGATGAACCCCTTGTACTCGCCGCCGCCCAGCCGCGCGAGGTGCTCGGGCAGCTCGGGCAGCAGCAGGTTGAAGCTCGCGAAAAACAAGAACGAGGACAGGCACATCAGCCAGAACCCGGCGGTGTAGGGCCGGGTGGCGGGCGTCGGCGCAAGCGTGGGCTGGGAGGTATTCAATGCGCTTTTGTCGATTTAACCGGGCCAAGCTCCGGCAAGCTGCGCCCGAATTTACTGCCCTTTTAAGCGCGGCAGCGGCCCGTTTTGCCGTAAGTGCCGATTCGCTTTGGTTTCCGCCACGTAGTAGCGCGGGGCGAACGATTGCGGCGCGTTGCGCCAAGCCGCCGCCGTTTCTTTGCAGGGCATGGACAAACGCTCGCTTTCCCAACTCTTTTTAGTAGCCGCCTTACTATTTGCCTTGCTGCCCTTTGCGCTGCTGTGCCGCTTCAATCAGCCCTACCTGGACGATTTTGCCTGGGCCACTCTATTCCGCACCCGCGGCTTCTGGCCCGCGCAATCTTACCTCTACCACCACATAAACGGCCGTTTCGTTACTGCTTTCCTGCTGACTGCCGGCAATCCGCTTTCCTACGGCGGGCCCCAAACGCTCGGGCTGGCCAACCTGGCCATCAATGCCCTGACCCTGGGCAGCCTGTGGTTCGGCCTGCGTAGCCTGCTGCAGCGGGCCGTTCGTCCGTTCGTTGCCCTGCTGCTGGCCGGCGGCTTGTTCCTGTTTTTCATTGCCGTCATTCCGGACATCCATTCCTCGCTCTACTGGTTTGCCTCGCAGGTTACGCACCACCTGACCAGCCTGTTTCTGCTGCTCGCTCCGGTGAGCGTTGCGCGCTTTCACCGGGCCGGGCCCCGCGCCGCCAAAACGGGGTGGTTGGGTTTGGCCGCTGCCGGGGCGTTTCTCACCGGCGGATCGAGCGAGTTGGTCACCCTGCTGCTGGGGTGGCTGTTGCTGGCGGCGTGCGGCGTCAGCGTAGCCCGGCGGGAAGGCTACCATGCCAGTGTTTGGGCCGGCTTGCTTGTGGTGCTGGCGGGCACGGCAGTATTCGTTGTCATCGCCCCCAGCAACGTCGAGCGGCTGCGGCCGGCAATGGCTGGCGCAACGGGCATTGCGGCCAAGCTCGCCCAATTCTGGCAGCCGCACTGGCTGGGAAAGGCGCTGCTACGGCTGCTGCTCACCCCCGGGGTTGCCCTCATCGTGGCCTGCCCCCTGCTGCTGTCCCCCCTTGCGCCGGCAGTGGTGGCCGTGCGCCCGCGCGGCCTGCAACTGCCCCTGGTGTTTAGCGCGGGCGTCCTGCTGGGCGGGGTACTGCTCGGGGCGTTGCTGATGCAGTTGGAAGTCATGGGCCCCGACATCGCCTCGCGGTGTGCTAATGTCTTGCTCTGGTGGCTGTTGCTTGGCTGGCTGGTGGCCTGCTGGGCGGCGTTGCCGGCCGCGGCAACGCCGCCCAAATGGCCGAATCGGGTGGTTCGCTACGGCATCGGGGCCTTGCTGTTGGCGTTCATCGCGGCACCGGTGCGGCGGGCGTGGCGCGAAGTACTCGTAGAGGCCCCCAGCTGGAACCGGCAATGCTGGCAGCGCTACACGTTGCTACAGCGCTTGGCTGGAACGACCCCTCACGTAAAAGTTCAAGTGCCGCCCATTCGCGATGTGGTGCCGCATTACGTGCTCATTCGCGGCTACGACATCGCCAACGGCTACAACAGCCCTTACAACCGCGACATGGCGGCTTATTTCGGCGTCGACTCGGTGCGGGTGGATCCAAAGGCGCGTAATGCCGCTTTCTAGCGTGCTCGAGTAGGCCCGGGCCTGCTCAACTCGACTACCTTGAGCCAGGAGCTGCTCTCCAGAAAACGTCCGCATTTTGAAGGGCAATCGTAGGCCCGGAAACACAGGTTTCCGGGCCCGCACCGGCTAGGTCCAGGCGGCGTGGTCGGCGGCGGAGATGGAGGGGGCGTACTCGGCCGGCGGCGTGAACGAAAACGCGGTGGGGGCGGCGGCCCCGGGGCGGGCGGGCGAGGTACACCGGCGCAGCGCCGTGTACAAGGCTTTCTCCAGCGCCTGCTTCAGCTGCGGCGCGGGCAGCTCGTCGAGGGCCGCCTCCAGGGCCAGGGCCCGCAGGGCGGCCAGCAGGGCGGGGGCGGTGGGGTGCGCCGCCGCCGGCAGCTGCTCTACCTGCTCGAGCAGGTGGCTGAACCGCTCGTGCAGTCGGGAGCCGCCGCCGTAAGTAAAGGTATCGGCCAGGTGCAGCTGGTGCAGGCACACTTGTAAAAAGCCCGCTAAGGGCGAATCGTCACAGCAGGCCATTTGGTAGAAGTTTATCGATAGAATATGGAGAAATCTATTTTTTACCAACAAACAGACTGACAATGATAACCACCCCGCGCGGGTAGTCCAACGGTCCTGCCCGAAAATTAGGCCAAGTGCCCGGTGGGCTTGGTGAAGCGGCTGCCCCGCTCGTTAAAACCCGCCGCCCTACCCGTGCGGCCCGCGGGTGGGGCGGGCCGCGGCGGCCCGGGGCTGCTACATTCGCGCCGCCGCGCTGCCCCCGCGCGGCGGCACTCCTCCCTTATGAAGCCAATGAACAAGTACCTGCTGCTGGCCCTGTGCTGCCTGGGCCTGGGCACCGCGCTGGCGGGCCCCGCCGCCCGGCGCGCCACCACTTTGCCGGCCACCGCGCTCCCGGCCTACGGCCGGTACCGGCTGACCGACGCCCACCAGCTCGAGCTAATCGGCTCGGCGGTGCATTTCGGGTTCAGCTTCGAGGGCCCCCGGTGCGAAATTTACGCCTCGCTGCCCACGGCCGACGGGCACAACTACTTGCAGTACGAGCTGGACGGCGTGTACCAGCGCCGCGTGCGGGTGGCGGGCGCCGCGGCCGCGCCGCTCGTGCTCACGGCCCCGGGCCCGGGCCGGCACACGGTGTGGGTGTACAAAGCCACGGAGGCCCACACGGGGCCCATTTTCATCGAAAAAATAACGGGCCCGCGGGTGAAGGCCCTGCGCGAGGCGGCCGGCCCGCTCATCGAGTTCATCGGCAACAGCATCACCTGCGGCGCGGCGGCCGACGCCTCCGAAACGCCCTGCGGCACCGGGGCCTACCACGACCAGCACAACGCCTACCAGGCCTACGGGCCCCGGGTGGCCCGCGCCCTCGGGGCCCGCTTCGTGCTGAGCAGCGTGAGCGGCATCGGCCTGTACCGCAACTGGAACAGCGCCGGCCCCACCATGCCCCAAGTGTACGAAAAGGTTGATTTTCAGGACGCCTCCCCGCAGCGGTGGGACTTTTCGACCTTCACGCCCGCGGTGGTGAGCATCGCGCTGGGCACCAACGACTTCAGCAACGGCGACGGCAAGCACGAGCGGCTGCCTTTCGACAGCGCCCAGTTCGTGGGCCGCTACGTGGACTTCGTGGCGCTGGTGAAAACCAAGTACCCCCGGGCCCGCATCGCCCTGCTGAGCAGCCCCATGATGGGCGGCCACAACCGCAGCACCCTGCAAAACTGCCTGACGGCCGTGAAAACCGCCGCCGACGCCGCGCACCCCGCCGATGCCCCCGTGGCGCTCTATTTCTTCCAGCCCATGCAGGCCCGGGGCTGCAACGGCCACCCCAGCGTGGAAGACCACGCCCTGCTGGCCCAGGAGCTGGAGCCGTTTTTCCGGCCGCTGGTGGCCCCGCAGCAGGGGCCCCGCCCCTAGGCCCCGGACGCCGCCAGCTGGCTGCAGCGGGCCAGCAGGGCCAGCGTGCGCAGGGCCGCCCGCGCCCGGGTTTTGACCGTGGCCACCGGGATGCCCAACTCCTGGGCGGCTTCCAGCTGGGTGCAGCCGCCGAAGTAGAGCAGGTCGATGACCGCCCACTGCCGGGGGATGAGGTGCTGCGTCAGCTCGCGCAGCCCGATGTGCTCGGGGCGGAAGGCGACGGGGGCCCGCACGTGCTGGGCCGCCGGCACCTCCAGCGACCGGGTGCCCCGGTAGAAGCGGTGCCCCGCGCTCCGCACCGCGTCGAGGGCGTGGTTGCCGCACACGCGGGCCATCCAGGTGAAGAGGCGGCCCCGGCCGGCGTCGTAGCCGCCGATGCCCAGCCAAATCTTCAGCAGGCCTTCCTGGAGCAGGTCCTGCGCCTGGGCCTCGTCGGGCGTGATGCGCCGAATCACGGCCAGCAAGGCCACCGAGTACCGCTCGTACAGCAGCCCGAAGGCGCGTTCGTCGCGCGCCAGCAGCTGCGCCACCAGCACCGATTCGTCCGCTGCCGGGGGCAGCGTCGGTAATAATTTCATAGTGGATAGCGGCGCACCCGCTAGCTGCCGCGTGGCCGCCAAGGGGTAGAATAAGTGGACGGAGATAGGGCCCGGTGGCAAACCCGGGCAACGGCCAGCTAGTGCAATAGGTTTTAGAAGTGCGCCCGGCGGAGTGGCCCCGCGCCGGTCCGGTTAAAAGGGAAGAAAAATGAAACGGCGAATACTACGGGTAAAAGTACAACTTTTCATTTATCCCCGAAATTACTATAATTCGTATATCGTGAAAATATTATTGATGTAAGTAATTGTTTTATAATAATATAAATATAAAAAAAAGATTTAAAACCTAAAAAAGAAACCTATAATTATGTGTTAAGTCAAAAATAAAAATTTATAAATGCAATTTTACTTCTCGGAAAGAGCCTATCGGCCCGGCCTTTTGTATGAGGCTAACACGGGATTCAATGGCCGGGCGGAGGGCAGCGGTGGTGACCCTCGGCGGCCGGCTAGTGCCGGCGCTTCGTTACCACGGGCTGCACGTCGGTGAAGGCGCCCTTGATGGTGCTGCGCTTGCCCGGGGCCCCGGCCAGGCGCGTGCCGTGGAACGTGCCGGAAAAGCCCCCGCGCGGCGTTTGGGTGAGGGTGCCGCGCAGGTGCGCGCTGTAGTTGGCGCTCACCACCAGGGCGTTTTCTTTGTAGGCGTAGGTGAGCAGGGTGGCTTTGTAGGCCGAAACGGGCGTGCCCGTGGGCTTGGTGTAGTCGACGATAAAGGAACCGCCGTCGGCCTGTCCGGCTTGCTCAACGAACACGGTCAGCACGTCGGTGCTATCGGCTTTGCCAGCTTCCAGCACGGCCCGGGTGGGCACTTGCACGGTGCGGCCTTCGCGCTTGTAGCGGGTTGTGCTGGGCTCGCGGGTGAACAGCTCCTGGTTGGCCGAACAGGCGGCCACCGCGGGCAGCAGCGCCCAAAGCAAGGGGTAGAGTTTGCGCATAAAAGGGGCTTGGTAGAAAACTAAACGGGACCGTAGTTGGGTGGTGGCGCAGCCGGGCGCTGTGCGGCAGGCGCGGCGGGGCTCAATCGGGCAGCGCTTGCCGCGCTTTGGCTAGCGCCCCGGGGAAGCTGCCAGGGCCGAGCGGGCGGCAAACGGGCCCGGGGTTGCTGCGTCCCTCAAAGCCGAACGCCGGTTGCCGCTGTCCGCTTTGGCCGCCGCCGGGGGCGACCGGGCGGCCCGCCACGGCCAGCCAATGCGTTGGTTTCCGGGGGCTGCACGGCGGGACCCGGGGCCCTGGCCGGCGCGCTGCAAAATCACTCATTGGGGCGGGTAACGTCAAAAAAAACAAAGCCTCGGCAAGATAGTCCAATTTGGATTCCCGGTCCTGCCAAAACGGCGGCCTTGGCCTTCCGGCCCCAACCTTGCCCAGAGCCCGGTAATGCTTGATTTTCTGAAAAATATCTCTGCCAAAAACCCCAACAACGCCCGCGGGGGCGAGAAGCCCGCCGTGAGCGTGCGCGAGCGGGTGGGGGCCCTGCGCCACCTGCCGGCGTTCCTGCGGCTCATCTGGCGCACCAGCCCGGCCCTCACGGTGGGCAACGTGCTGCTACGCCTGCTGCGGGCGGCCCTGCCGCTGGCCACGCTCTACGTGGGCAAGCTCATCCTCGACGACGTGGTGCAGCTCACGCGCCTGCCCGCCGCCGCGCGGGCCCTGGGGCCCGTGGGGGCCCTGGTGGCCCTGGAGTTTGGCCTCGTGCTGCTGGCCGACGCCTCGGGCCGCGCAGTGGCCCTACTCGATTCGCTGCTCGGCGACTTGTTCGCCAATGCCTCGTCCATCCGCCTCATGGAGCACGCTGCCGAGCTGGACCTGGACCAGTTCGAGGACAGCACGTTTTACGACAAGCTGGAGCGGGCCCGCCGCCAAACCCTGTCGCGCTCGGTGCTGATGAGCCAGGTGCTGGCCCAGGGCCAGGACGCCGTAACGCTCGTGCTGCTGGCCGCCGGGCTGGTGGCCTTCCAGCCGTGGCTGCTGGGGCTGCTGCTGCTGGCCGTGGTACCAGCCTTCCTGGGCGAGAGCCACTTCAACGAGCGCAGCTACTCGCTGAGCCACTCCTGGACGCCCGAGCGCCGCGAGCTGGACTACCTGCGCCAGACCGGGGCTTCGGACGAAACGGCCAAGGAAGTGAAGATCTTCGGCCTTTCGGATTTCCTGGTGGACCGCTTCCGCACGCTTTCTGACCAGTTTTACACCCAGAATAAAGGCCTGGCGCTGCGGCGGGCGGGGTGGGGTACGGTGTTCGCGGCGGTGGGCGCGGCCGGCTACTACGGGGCCTACGTCTACATTTTGGCGCGGGCCGTGGCCGGGCAGATTTCCATCGGGCAGCTTACCTTTCTGGCAGGCTCGTTTGCCCGGCTCCGGGGCCTGCTCGAAGGCATCCTGAGCCGCTTCAGCTCGGTGGCCGACGGGGCCTTGTACTTGCAGGATTTTTTCGATTTCTTTGCCCTGCGGCCGAAAATCACGCGGCAGGCGGTGGGCGTTGAAACGGCCCGGCCGTTCCCGCGGCCCATTCAGCAGGGGTTTCGGTTTGAAAACGTCGGGTTCCAGTACAAGAATGGTACAAAATGGGCCATTCGGAACCTGTCGTTCGAATTGCGGGCGGGCGAAAAGCTGGCGCTGGTGGGCGAGAACGGGGCCGGCAAAACCACGCTCGTCAAGCTCCTGGCCCGCCTCTACGACCCCGCCGAGGGCCGCATCCTGCTCGACGGCCACGATTTGCGCGAGTACGACCCCGCCGAGCTGCGCCAGGAAATCGGCGTCATTTTCCAGGATTTTGTGCGCTTCCAGCTGCCCGCGGGCCAGAACCTGGCCGTGGGCCGCATCGACCAGCGCCACAACCAGCCCCGCATCGAAACCGCCGCCCACCAGAGCCTCGCCGACTCGGTGATTGCCAAGCTGCCCGGCGGCTACGACCAGATGATTGGCCGCCGCTTCAGCGGCGGCGTGGACCTGAGCGGCGGCGAGTGGCAAAAAATCGCCCTCGGCCGCGCCTACATGCGCGACGCCCAGCTGCTGATCCTCGACGAGCCCACCGCCGCCCTCGACGCCCGCGCCGAGTACGAGGTTTTCGAGCGCTTCAAGGAGCTGACGCAGGGCAAAACCGCCGTCCTCATCAGCCACCGCTTCAGCACCGTGCGCATGGCCGACCGCATCCTGGTCATCGAAAACGGCCAGTTTGTGGAAATCGGCTCCCACGAGGAGCTGCTGGCCAAGGGCGGCCGCTACGCCGAGCTATTTGCGTTGCAAGCGGCGGGGTACCGGTAGGGTGAATGGAAGAAAAAAATAAAACTTATTCCTCTTCCGCTGCGGAGCCGGCCTTCATCGGCGCCACGCCCGCCTCTTCGTACACCTCGGCCAGCGTCAGCGTTAGTCCCAGCTCCGGGATAATTAGCGCGTCTTCGGCTTCGGCCAGGGCGGTGTGGGCCCACACGCCGTGCTCGGTGAGCTGGTACCACTCCACGAGCCAGGTTTTTTGCGAGACCAGCAGGTAATGGCGCAGGCTCGGCAGCTTCTTGTACTGGTTGAATTTCAGGCCCCGGTCGTAGGCTTCGGTGGAAGGTGAGAGCACTTCCACGATGAGCACCGGGCGGTGTAGCTGCTGGCTTTCGCGCTGGTCGTGCGGGTCGCAGCTCACCATCACGTCGGGGTAGGCGTAGTGGCGGTTTTCCGCCACGGCCAGCCGCACGGCTTCCATTTGCACCCGGCAGGGCTTGCCGCGCAGGGCTTGGCGGCAACTCATGTACACGTTGCCCGCGATGGTGTTGTGCGCAATGCTGGCCCCGGCCATTGCAAATACCTCGCCCTCGAAAAACTCGTGGCGCACCTCGCTGCCTTCTTCCAAAGCAAAATATTCTTCGGTTGTGTAGCGGTGCGGTTGCGGTTCGGCGTGTCCCATAGCCAAATATAACGGCCGCTGGTAGCAAGCAAGTCACGCCCGGCCGCGCCTTACATGTACTACGCCGCGCAGTGTGCCCTGCAAGCCGCTGGCTACCGCCAGGGGCCCGGCTGCGTAAAGGCACCAGCGGCCTATTGGCTGCGCTAATTCAGCAACGCATGGCCTCCTCAAAAACGGCGCTCTACACGGCCCTGGCGGCCAACCTGGGCATTGCCGCCACCAAATTTGTGGCCGCCGGCATCACGGGCAGCTCGGCCATGCTCTCGGAGGGCATTCACTCGCTGGTGGACACCGGCAACGAGCTGCTGCTGCTGCTGGGCCTGCGCCGCAGCCAGCGGCCCCCCGACGAGCACCGGCCGTTCGGCTACGGCCGGGAGCAGTACTTCTGGTCCTGCGTGGTGGCCCTGCTGGTGTTTGCGGTCGGCGGGGGGCTCTCGTGCTACGAAGGCGTGGCGCACCTGCGGCACCCGGAGCCCATGAAAAACCCGCTGTGGAACTACCTCGTGCTGGGCGTGGCCTTTGCCTTAGACGGCTACTCGCTGCGCACCGCGTGGCGGGCCTTCAACGCGAAACGGGGAGCGGAGCCGTTCTGGCAGGCCTTGAAAAACAGCAAAGACGCCGCCACGTTCACGGTGCTGTTCGAGGACGCGTCCGACGTGCTGGGCCTGCTCATTGCTTTTCTGGGGGTGTTTCTGGGCCACGCCTTGCACAACCCGTACTTCGACGGCGGGGCCTCGGTTTTGATTGGGCTGCTGCTGATGGCCGTGGCCGGGGTGCTGGCCGGCCAAAGCAAAAGCCTGCTGCTGGGCGAAGGCGTGGACGCGGCAACCCGCCGCCGGCTGGTGGCCCTCACCGAGGCCGATCCGGCCGTGGTGCGGGCCCTGCGCATCGCCACCATCTACCTGGGCCCCGAGGAAATCACGCTCGTGCAGGGCGTCGCCTTCCGCCTCGACCTAACCACGGCGGCCATCAACCAGGCCATCGTGCGCATCCACGCGGCGGAAAAGCAGGCCTTCCCCGCCATCAGGCACGCCTATATCCAGCCCGTGGCCCTGGCCGAAACCGAGGAAGTCGCGTAGCGGCGGTTGGGTGGGCCGGCCCCGGGCCAGTGGGGCGCTTTGCCAGCCGCAAAATATTCTGCTGCCGGGCGGCACGGGCGGCGCTTGGATAAATTTTTCGGCCCCATGCACCTGCGGTGCACCGAGCCAAATAGCCGGGCCGGGGCCCCGGGGCGGCCGTTCCGGGGCCCGTGGGGGCCGCGGCCCAGTAATGGCTAGTGGCTATGTTATGAAGGTATTACGTGCGGGAGGATAGGCGGAAACCAAGATGGATTTCGTATCTTGGAACCTCATTGTTCTTCCCTTCCGCTTGATATGAAATTTACCCTTGCTTTCTGGTTGGGCTGCCTGCTGGCGGTCGGCTTGCTCCCCGGCTGCATCATGTCGCGCGAGGCCCGCGTCGAGTCCGACTACAGCTACGGCGGGCGCTTCCGGCGCTACCGCTCCTACAGTTTCATTACCGGCACCGGCCTGGCCTCCGACACCAGCCACCTGGGCGGAACCCTGCGCGACGCCATCCGGCAGCGCCTGCGGGCCCAGGGCTACCGCCCCGCCCGCGGCAACAGCCGCCCCGACCTGCTGGTGAGCTTCCGCATTTTTGAGGGCGACATGCACTTCCACGGCTTCAACCAAGAGGAGCTGACCACCTGGGTGAAGAACAACGACGCCGAGGACGACGCCACCCCCGACGACCAGCGCCACACCTACCAGCCCGTGCGCCTGCTGCTAGCCGAGGGCACGCTGCTCGTCACCCTCATCGACGCCCACTCCAACCGGGCCGTGTGGAACGGCTACGCCTCGGGCGTGACCGTGCCCGAGGGCCTGCGCGGCGAAGTGGTGCTCGTGCGCTCGGTGCGCTCCATTTTTGACCGCTACCGCATCTTCACCGAGAACTATTTCCAGGGCGGCAACGTGGACGGCTCCGCCAACGGCGGCGGCCCCGGCGATGCCGACGGCGAAAAGCCGTAGCCCGGCGGCTAGACCACGGCCGCGTTGCGCACCGCAATCAGCTCGGCGGCCACGCTGACGGCAATTTCTTCGGGCGTGCGGCTGTGGATGGGCACGCCGATGGGCCCCCGCAGCCGTTCCAGGACTGCGGCGGCAAAGCCTTCGGCCAGCAGCACCCGGCGCAGCTCGGCTACTTTGGCGGCGCTGCCCATCACGCCCAGGTAGGCATAATCGCGGTCCAGCAGCTGGCGCAGGGCCACGGCGTCGGTGCGGTAGCCCACGGTCATCACCACCACGTAGCGGTGGGGGCCCGGGGGCACGGCGGCGGCCAGGGCCTCATAGCTGCTCAGCACGTGGCGGTGGTGGGCGGCGTCATTAGCGGCCAGCGTGGGCAGGTCGGGCCGGTCGTCGAGCACGGTGATTTCAAACTCCAGGGCCGCCGCCACCCGCGCCAGGGCCCGGCTCACGTGCCCGCCGCCCACGATCGTGAGCTGGTCGCGGAAGCCCAACTGCTCGCAGTAGCGCCACCCGGGCCCCGGCTGGTAGCGGTAAAAAGTATTCGGCACTTCGGTCAGCACCCGCAGGCCGGCGGCGGCGCTCAGCTCAAAAGCGCCGCGGCCCAAGGCCCCCAGGGTGTGTTCGATGGCCGCCACGGCGGGCAAATCGGCCGGCCGCAGGGGCCAGAGCAGCACCTCCTGCTCGCCCGAGCACATCATGCCCGAGCGGTCGGCCGGGGCCTCGCGCCGGTGCACCTGGGGCCGCAGCAGCGGCGCGAAGTCGCCGGCCCGTAGGCGCTGGCGGGCCAACTCCACCCACTTGTGCTCCATGATGCCGCCGCCGATGGAGCCAGCCGTTTCGGCCGCTGTCACCACCATTTTGAAGCCCTGGCGGCCAGGGCTGCTGCCGGCGCTGCGCACCACGCACAGCAGCGCCGCCGGCTGGCCCGCCCGGAGGGCGGCCGCTGCCAGGGCCCAGGCGGGCAGGTCGCGGGGAGGGGAGGGCATAATTTAATTAACTTAAGATAATAATGGAACGTCATGCTCAGCTGCGCGGACGCCAGATGAGCATGACGTTTTCAATGTTGCGCTCTGCGTGTTTCTGTTGAAAAATTACCCCCGCACCACCGTGCCGGTAATGTAGCCAAACGGCGCGTCGGTGGCCACGAACACCTCGTTGGTGTTGGTTTGGCCGAAGGGCTCCAGGTTGAAGGGAATGTGGTGCTTGTTGGGCATGACGAGGCTTACTTCCTTCACTGCGTCGTTGGATTTTAGGATTTCCTCGCCAATGGCATAAAGCGTGTGCTGCACCGAGAGGCTCTGGTGCCCGGCGAAGGTGCGCAGCAGATTGGTGCGGATTTGCTGGTACTGAGTTTCAAAATCGAGGTCGGCGGCGGTGTACTCCCACTCGGCCTCGCACTCGGTGGCCAGGATGCGGTCGGTGGTTTCGGGCAGCACGGTGTACTCGTCTTTGGGGTAGCCCACGAAGCCCGAATCGGCGGTTTTGAGCAGCAGCAGGCCCTTCAGGCCGGCCCACACCGTGGTGGTGCCGTCGGCGCGTAGCTCCACTGCGGCGCGGCGCTTCTCCGAGCCGCCGCCCACGAAAGCGTGCGGGTGGGCCTGGCCGTCGAAGCTCATGCGTTGGTACAGGTGCTCCACGATTTCGATGCGGGCTTTGCTCACCTGCGGGTTGCGGGCCACGAAATGCCGCGCCAGCACCAGGCCAAACTCCTCGATGGGGCCCGTGAAATACTCGCGGGCCAGGGCGTACACGGTGTTTTTCTGGGTGTCGGTGGGCAGGATGAGGGCGTTGTCGCCCACGGTGTGGGCCGCCTCGAAGTCGCCGGTCAGCTGCACGCTCACCGATACCTGGCGGAACTCGTGGTGGCCGGCGTGGCGGAGGACGCGTGAGAGGTTCACGGCGTTTTTGCCGTAGGCGTTGGCGGCGAGTTTGATGGGCATGGGGCGTAGCTTGCGGAGCAAAAAAAGAAGGGCAAGATAGTCGCCCGCCGCCTCCGCCCGATGGAATTAACCCTGAAAAGTACCGCCGTGGTCACGCCCGCCGGCCTGCGCCCGGCCCTGGTGGTGCTGCGCGGCGGCCGCATCGCCGACGTGCTGCCCTACGATGCTCCCGTGGCCGGGCCCGTGCTCGACTTCGGTGGCCAGGCCCTGCTGCCGGGCGTCATCGACCCGCACGTGCACCTCAACGAGCCCGGCCGCACCGATTGGGAAGGCTTCGACACGGGCACCCGGGCCGCGCTGGCCGGGGGGCTCACCACGCTGGTGGACATGCCGCTGAACTCGGCCCCGGTCACGACGTCGGTGGCCAGCCTGCGCCTGAAGCAGGCCGCCACCGCGGGCCAGCTGCACGCCAACGTGGGCTTCTGGGGCGGCATCGTGCCCGGCAACGCGGCCGAGGTGGGGCCCCTGGTGGCGGCCGGGGTGCTGGGCTTCAAGGCGTTTCTGACGCACTCGGGCATCGACGATTTCCCCAACGCCACCGAGGCTGATTTGCGCCAAGTAATGCCGCTGCTGGCCCACCACGGCCTGCCGCTGCTGGTGCACTGCGAGCTATCGGAAGACAACGACGAGTGGAAAAAGGGCGACACCCGCGCCTATTCCAACTACCTGGCCTCGCGGCCCAAAAGCTGGGAAGACGACGCCATCAAGCTGATGATTCGGCTGTGCGCCGAGTACGGTGGGCCGGTGCACATCGTGCACTTGTCGTCGGCCAGCTCCCTGGGGCCCATTGCCGAAGCCAAGGCCCGGGGCCTGCCCCTGACCGTGGAAACCGGCCCGCACTACCTGTTTTTCAACGCCGAAGACATTGCCGACGGCCAGACGCAGTTCAAGTGCGCCCCGCCCATCCGCGAGCGGGCCAACAACGAGCAGCTGTGGCGGGCCCTGCACAGCGGCCTCATCGACTTCGTGGCCACCGACCACTCGCCCGCCCCGCCCGCCCTGAAGCAGCTGGCCAGCGGCGATTTTGCCACCGCCTGGGGCGGCATCGCCTCGCTCCAGCTGGCCCTGCCCGCGCTGTGGACGGCGGCCAAAAAGCGCGGGGCCACCCTGCCCGACCTGGCCCGCTGGCTGAGCGAAAACCCGGCGCGGCTTATCGGCCAGGCCCACCGCAAGGGCCGGATTGCCCCCGGCTACGACGCCGATTTGCTGGTGCTGGCCCCCGACGAAACGTTCGTCGTGACCGAGCAGCTGCTGCACCACCGCCACAAGGTGTCGCCCTACCTGGGCCGGGCGCTGGCCGGCGTGGTCACGCGCACGTTTCTGGCCGGCGAGGAGGTTTTTCGCCGCCCCGACTTCCTGCACCTGAACCGCGGGCAGCTGCTGCACCGGAAGTAGCGCATATTTGCGGCCCCCGTTGCGCCCCGGGAGAACCTCGCCCCCTAGCCCCCTCTCCAAAAAAGAGGGGGAACTAGTTTTTAGTCTTAGACTCTGAGAATTAGATTTCTAGAATTAGAGCTAGTTCCCCCTCTTTTTTGGAGAGGGGGCTAGGGGGCGAGGTTCCTAGGGAGTGTATCAAACCATCGAAAATGACCGATTACCACGCCCGCACCGCCCACATCCTGGCCCGCATCGAGCAGCTGGCCGCCATCAGCGACGACGCCGACGGCGTGACGCGCACCTTCGGCACGGCGGGCTTCGTGCGGGGCCGCGACTTGGTGCAGGGCTGGTTCGCGGCCGCCGGCCTGGAAACGCGCCTCGACGGCATTGGCAACCTGCGCGGGCGGTGGCCCAGCGCCCGGCCGGGGGCCAAAACCTTCGTGCTGGCCTCGCACATCGACACGGTGGTGAACGCCGGCAAGTACGACGGCCCCCTGGGCGTGCTGATGGCGCTGGATTTGGTCGAAACCATCATCCAGCAGCGAATCGAGCTGCCTTTTCATATTGAGTTGATTGCTTTCAGCGACGAGGAGGGCGTGCGCTTCCACACCACGTACCTGGGCAGCAAGGTCGTGACGGGGGCCTTCGACCCGGCGCTGCTGCAAAAGACGGATGCCGAAGGCATCACCCTGGCCCGGGCCATTGCCGCGATGGGCGGCGACGCCGCGCAGATTCCGGCCGATGCGCTGCCCGCCGCCGAGTGGCTGGGCTACTTCGAGCTGCACGTCGAGCAGGGCCCCGTGCTCTGGGCAAGCGGCGTGCCGGTGGCGCTGGTCGCGGCCGTGGCCGGGCAGCAGCGCGTGGAGTTGACCTGGCAGGGCATGGCCGGCCACGCCGGCACGGTGCCCATGGCCCAGCGCCAGGACGCGCTGGCCGCCGCCGCCGAGTTTGTGCTGGCCGCCGAAGCCTTCGCCGGGGCCCACGGCCGGGGTCTGGTGGCCACGGTGGGCCAGCTGCGCATCCCCCACGCGGCCAGCAACGTGATTCCGGGCCAGGTCATCCACAGCCTCGACCTGCGCAGCCCCGACGCCGGGCCGCTCGCCGCCGCCTACGGGGCCCTGCACGCCCGGGCGGAGGCCATTGCCGCCCGGCGCCGCGTGGCCCTGAGCTGGCAGCTGGTGCAAGCCACCGCGCCCGTGGCCTGCGACGCCGGCCTGAACGAGCTGCTGGCCCGGGCCATTGCCGCCAGCGGCCACGCGGTGGTGCGGCTGGTGAGCGGCGCGGGCCACGACGTGGTGCCCGCTTCGGCCATGGCCCCGGCCACCATGCTGTTCATTCGCTGCTACGAAGGCATCAGCCACAACCCGCTCGAAAACGTGGAAGCCCCCGACGTAGCGGCGGCGCTGGAAGTGGCCGAGCAGTTCTTGCGGCGGCTGGCTTCGCGGCACACCCCTTAGCCATTTCTTGTTATCGCTATCCAACCCTCATTTTTCTAATATGCCAGCTATGGAAATCTCCGCCCTTACCCGCTCCGTCGTTCGGCGCAACCACGCCGTCATTGCCCCCGACGGCTACATCAACAGCACCGTGCCCGGCTGGACGGACTGCACGGTAAATGTGCTTATCAACGAGCAGATGGGGGCCCGGCTCTGCCAAACGCTGGTCACGCTGACGGAGGCCGGCAAGCTGGCGGGCATGACCCAGGCGTCGCAAATCTTCTTTTACGTGGTGGCCGGCGCGGTGGAAGCGGCCGCCGACAGCTCGAATAAAACGCTGACGGCCGGGCAGTTCGTGTACGTGCCCGTGGGGCAGCCCTACCAGTTCAAAAACGCCACGGCCGGCACCCAAATCCTGACCTTCCACAAGGTGTACGAGCCGCTGGACGGCCACCCCGTGCCGCCGGTGCTGTGGGGCGAAAAAGACGACAGCAAGGCCCCCGTGTACCTGAACGACGCGGCCCTGCGCATCCAGGAGCTGCTGCCCAACGGCCTGGGTTTTGACATGGCCGTCAACATCTTCACTTACGACCGCGGCGGCCACCTGCCCATGGTCGAGACGCACATCATGGAGCACGGCCTGCTGTATTTGCAAGGCCAGGCCATCTACATGCTCGACCAGCAGTGGTACCCCGTCAAAAAAGGCGACTCGATTTGGATGGCTCCCTACTGCCAGCAGTGGGCCACGGCCATGGGCCAGGAGCCGTCGGTGTACATCTATTACAAAAACGTAAACCGGTTTCCGACGGCGGTTTGATGAGGTTTATGCAATGGCTATTGGCCGCCGGGGCCTGGCTGGAAATCGTTATCTCGCCCACGCTGATTGGCGGTGCAGCCGGCTTTATTTTGTGGCTGGTACTGCGCGGCGTTGCCGGAATAATAGTCGGCAGTGTACTTGCGGTAGCGGGGCTGCTGATAGGGATTGGGTGGGCGGAAAAGGCCCGGCGGTGGTACGGAACAATTGAATTTATGTCCAGGATTCGGGCCCACCCCGAATTGAATCAATCTCATTCAATGGCGCTTTCCGAATTAAACGACGCCGCACCGGCTGCCCGCGCCGGGGCCCTGGCCACCTGCTGCGGGGCCCCCGCCTGGGTAGCGGCCCTGAACCAGCAGTTTCCCTTCGCGGCGGCGGCGGCGCTGTTCGCGGCGGCCGACCGGGTGTGGTACGGGCTGACGGAAGCCGACTGGCGGGCGGCCTTCGCGCACCACCCCAAAATTGGGGACGTGGACGCCCTAAGGGAGAAGTTTGCCAGCACCGCCGCCTGGGCCGCCGGCGAGCAGGGCGCGGTGCGGCAGGCGTCGGAGGCCACGCTGGGGGCCCTGGCGGCGGGCAACGCGGCCTACGAGCAGCGGTTTGGCTACATCTTTATCGTGTGCGCCACGGGCAGGTCGGCCGACGAAATGCTGGCCTTGTTGCGGGCCCGGCTGGCCAATGCGCCGGCCGACGAAATACGCATTGCCATGGGCGAGCAGGCCAAAATCACGCGCCTGCGCCTCGAAAAACTACTAGCCGCATGAGCCAGATAACCACCCATATTTTGGACACCACCAAGGGCCGGCCCGCCGCGGGCGTCACCATTGCGCTGCGGCGCCAGGCCGGCGACGGGTGGCAGGAAATAGCCCGGGGCGTGACGAATGCCGACGGCCGCCTCACGGATTTATTAATTGATAAGACGCCGTTGGAATTGGGCATTTACCAAATGAAATTCTTTACCCGGGAATACTTTGCCCGCGACGGCACGGCCCACTTTTACCCGTTCGTAGAAATTTGTTTTGAGGTGGCCACGGCGGAGCACTACCACGTGCCGCTGCTGCTCAACCCCTTCGGCTACAGCACCTACCGCGGCTCCTGAACAGCTGTAAAACGGAGCGGTGCGCCGTTCCGCCGTTTGTGCTACGCTCGAATCATGCTTCTGTTGCCCGGCCCAAAACGGAGTGCCACTCCGTTCTACTTACCCTATTTCATGAAACTCAGCCTCCAGCCCACCGCCCAAACCGCCCTGCTCGACCAGCTCGGCGCGGCCAACCGGCACTTCCAGCACACCTACCCCGGCGACCGGCCCGACCGCCAGCCGGTGCACACCGTCTATGGCGGGGCCAACCTGTTCAAGGCCGACACCTGCGGGCGGATGGGCGAAATTGCCCTGCGCAGCCTCCAGGCCTACGCCCCCCACTTCGTGGCGCTGGCGCGGGTGCTGCAATTCCCCGGCCACGAGCACCTGCCCGCGCTGGAACGCGACATCACAGCCCTGGCCGCCCGGCTCGACGCGCTGCCCGACGACGCGCGGCGGCAGGAGCCGGCCTGGCTGGCCCACGCCGTGTACCAGAAAATCGTGCGGAAGCTGCAAACCGAGCCGGTGGAAGATTTCCGGATTGATTTTGAGGACGGCTTCGGCAACCGGCCCGACGCCGAGGAAGACGCCACCGCCGTGCAGGCGGCCCAGGAGGTAGCCAAAGGCCTGGCGCAGGGCACCTTGTCGCCGTTCATCGGCATCCGCATCAAGCCCTTCACCGAGGACATGAAGGCGCGGGGCGTGCGCACGCTGGACATCTTCCTGACCGCGCTGCTGGCCGAAACCGGCGGCCGGCTGCCCCCCAACTTCGTGGTGATGCTGCCCAAAGTGACCATCCCCGAGCAGATGACGACCCTCGTGCGCCTGTTCGAGCTGCTGGAGCAGGCCAACGGCCTGGCCCCCGGGGCCCTGAAGATGGAGACGATGGTGGAGGCCACCCAAATCGTGATGGACGAGGAGGGCCGCAACCCGCTGCTGCGCATCGTGCGGGCCGGGGAGGGGCGCTGCGTGGCGGCCCACTTCGGCACCTACGACTACACGGCCTCGGCCGGCATCACGGCCCGGTACCAGACGATGGCGCACCCCGTGTGCGACTTCGCCCACCACATGACCAAGGTGGCGCTGGGCGGTACCGGCATCTGGCTGAGCGACGGGGCCACCAACGTGATGCCCATCGGGCCCCACCGGGGCGACCACCTGAGCTTTGCCCAGCTGCGCGAAAACCAGGAATCGGTGCACCACGCCTGGCGGGAGGCCTACCACCACACCACCCACTCACTCATCAACGGTTTCTACCAGGGCTGGGACCTGAACCCCGCGCAGCTGCCCATGCGCTACGCCGCCACCTACCACTTCTTCCTCAGCAGCTACGAGGGGGCCGTGCACCGCCTGAAAACCTTCGTGGAGCGGGCCGCCATTTCCACCCTCACCGGCGACATTTTCGACGACGCTGCCACCGGCCAGGGCCTGCTCAATTTCTTCCTCAAGGCCCTGAACTGCGGGGCCATTGCCAAAGAAGACATCGTGCCCACCGGCCTCACGATTGCGGAAATCGAAACCCGCTCCTTCTTCCGCATCCTGGAAGGCCGGCGCAAGCAGGTGGCGTAAATAAAAACGCTAATCACCAAAAACCGCCCACCCAATGGACCCTGCCCTGGGAACGTTTTCGGAAGACCCGCGGGCCGACTGGCTTACCGAGCCCGACGACCGGCGGATGCGGCTGCTGCGCGACTTCTGGTACGACGATCCCGCCGGCCGGCGCTGGCCGGCCCCGGCGGGCAGCGTGGTGGACGGGGCCAGCATTCCGGCGGCGCTGTGGTCGGCGGTGGGCTCGCCCTACACCGGGCCGTACCGCCGGGCCTCCATCGTGCACGACGTGGCCTGCGACACCCCGGCCGTGCCCCGCGCCGACGCCGATAAAATGTTCTACCAGGCCTGCCGGGCCGGCGGCTGCTCCGCCGCCTATGCCGAGCTGCTCTACGCCGGGGTGCGCATCGGGGCCCACCTGCCCCGGGTGCGGCTGTGGGCGGGCGCGGCGGCGCGGCCGCAGCTGGCCCGCGGCGCGGCGCCCGCGGCCCTGGCCGACGAGAGCATCCGCACCACGTTTTGGGAAATTGCCGCCGACCTGGATGCCCGGCGCACTACTGGTACGTTTGCGTCCGCAACGGCCGTGGCCGACGCCGACTCATTTGCGCAGGTAGCCGCCATCGTGGACCGGCACCTGGCCGCCAAGGCCCGCCAATAAGCTCTTTCAGAAGGTTATTCGCGGCGCTAGCCGTTCAGGAAGCAGCGGTTGCCGCCACGGCTGTTTCTTCCGTGTGCGCCGCCAGCGCTTCGGGGTAGAGCCCGCCCAGCACCCGCTCGGGGGTCATGGGGGCCACCAGGGGCAGGGCCGCGCCGGGCCGAAAGGCGCGGATGGCGTCGCGCAGGGCGAAGTAGGCCCCGATGCCGTACATCAGCGGCGGCTCGCCCACGGCTTTCGAGCGCAGGATGGCCTTGGGGTGGCCGGGCGTGTCGAGGAAATGCACGTCGAGCACGGCGGGCACCGCGTACAGGTCGGGCACCTTGTAGCTGTTCAGCGAGTTGCTGAGCAATTTACCCTCTTCATTATAGCTGATTTCTTCCAGCGTCATCCAGCCGATGCCCTGCACGGCCCCGCCTTCCACCTGGCCCCGGTCGATGGCCGGGCTGAAGCTCTGGCCGAAGTCGTGGGCAATGTGCACGGCGTCAATGGTGTAGGTGCCGCGCAGGCAATCGACGGTGGCGGTGGTGAGGGCCGTGCCATACACATGGTAGGCGAAGGGGTGGCCCTGCTCGGTGCCGGCGTCGAAGTGCACGCCGGGCGTGGCGTAGTGGGCGTTTTCGGTGAGGGCCACGCGCCGCAGGAAGGCGCTGGACACCAGCTTCTCCCAGGTGGTTTCGGCCGGGATACCGGCGGCCAGCACCTGCTCGTTTTCGATGGTGAGGCCCTCGTAGTCCACCGCAAACTCGGTGCTGGCCTGGCGCAGCAGCCGCTCGCGCAGGGCCCGGCAGGCCAGCTCGGTGGCCTTGCCGTTGAGGTCGGCGGTGGCGCTGGCGGCGCTGGGCGAGGTGTTGGCCACGCGGGTGGTGTTGGTGGTTTCGATTTTGATGCGGGAAATTGAGATGCCCAGCGTGCGGGCCGCCACCTGCGCGATTTTGGTGTTCACGCCCTGGCCCATCTCTACCGCGCCCGTGCTGATGCCCACCGAGCCGTCGGTGTAGATGTGGACCAGGGCCCGGGTTTGGTTCATAAAGGTCTTCGTGAACGAGATGCCGAAGCAGATGGGCATCACCGCCAGGCCCTTCTTAAAGAGCTGATTTTTCCGGTTGAACTCCGTTATTTCCGTCCGCAGCTTATCCAGCCCGAACCGCTCGGCGGCGGTGTCCCAGGCCTGCTCGGCGTGGCACATTTCGGCCGGCTGGCGGTACGGGAACCGGTCGCCCTCGCGCAGCAGGTTCCGCCGCTGAATCTCGCTGGGCAGCACCCCCAGCTCCTCCGCCGCCTTGGTAATGGCCGCCTCAATGACGAACATGCCCTGGGGCCCCCCGAAGCCCCGGAAGGCCGTATTGGGCGGTAGGTTGGTGCGGCACGAATGGGCCGTGGCCGTCACGTTGGGGATGAAATAAGCGTTGGTGGTGTGGAACAGGGTGCGCTCCAGCACGGCCGGCGAGAGGTCGGCCGCGGCCCCGGCGTTCTGGAAGTACGTCACCTCGTAGGCAATGATTTTCAAGTCTTTACTCAGGCCGATTTTGAAGTCGGACGAGTAGGGGTGGCGCTTGCCGGTCATGCGCATGTCGGCCATGCGGTCGAGCACCAATTTCACCGGTTTTTTGGTTAAAAAGGCCCCCAGCGCGGCCAGGCAGCCCCAGGGCGTGGCCTGGTCCTCCTTGCCGCCAAAGCCGCCGCCGAGGCGCGTCACGTCCACTTCCACCTGGTGCATGCCCACGCCCAGCACCACGGCGGCGTGGCGCTGCACGGCCGTGGGTCCCTGGGTCGAGGAAATAATCTTCACCCCGCCCAGCTCGGTAGGAAAAGCGTACGCCCCCTGCGTCTCAATGTACAGGTGCTCCTGCCCGCCCGTCTCGGCCACCCCCTCGAACACGTGGGCGCACCCGGCAAACGCAGCCCCCGAATCGCCGATGCGGTGGGTGCGCGGCGGCACGATCAGCTCGCCGAGCGCGGCGGCCTCGCGCGGGTCGGTGATGATGGGCAGCGGCGCGATGTCGGCCGCAATCAGCTTTAGTGCGGCGTGGGCCTGGCGCTCGGTGCGGGCCAGCACCAGCGCCACCGGCTGCCCCTGGAAGTGCACGTGGCCCTCGGCCAGCAGCGGCTCGTCGGGCACAATGCCCCCGATTTGGTTGCGCCCCGGCACGTCGGCCGCCGTGAGGATGCGCACCACGCCGGGGGCCCGGCGGGCGGCCCCCAGGTCGAGGCCCTTGAGCACGCCGTGCGCCAGCGGCGACTCGTACACCGCGGCGTACAGCGTACCCTGCTGCACGGGCACGTCGTCGAGGTACTGCGATTCGCCGCGCACGTGGCGCTGGGGGTCGAGGTGGTTCATGATGTCAAATTTGGTCTTGCGCACCAAATAATTCTGCTCTCGAATCAACCAACAATTCGGCTGCAATTATCCACCAATCTTTTCCATTCCAGTCGTCAAGTAGTTCTTCCATCGAGCCAAGAGAAATAAGATTATTTCCTCTTACATATACAGAATTACCATCTTTTATCTCCTCCAAATCTGAGGTGTCAAGTGGGCCTTCCTGTTCCCTTCTCAATGAGCAATTATGGCAGAATACTTTGGGTTTATCGATTTTGCACTGAAGAACAGAACAATATTGTAACGCTTGACTGATTTGTGAACGAGTTAATTCATAACCACTAACTATTTCTTCAAGTGTCCCATAATTCTCCATGAAGCTGACGACATCACCCACTGCAAGCCTTCTGCCAATGATTCTAGGTGAACCCCACAGGATATCCTCTGTATGGATTATTTCTGGGAAATCTGAAGACATACTTGCACTTCTAAAAGTAAGCATCTAAATTAATTCCCCCAGCGCCATCTCCGGCGCGAACCGCAAAAAATGCGCGAACAGCAGCTGCCGCGCCAGTAGCCGCTTGTACTGCGCCGTGCCGCGCACGTCCGAAATCGGGCTGATTTCCTCCTGCATCACTTCGTTGGCCCCGGCCGCGGTTTCGGTGCTTAGCTCGCGGCCCAGCAGGTAGGTGCCGGTGCGGACCAGCAGCAGCGGCACGGGCCCCACGCCCCCGGCCGAGAGGCGGGCGGCGGTAATTACGCCGTTTTCGAGGCGCAGCCAGGCGGCGGTGTTCACGCTGGCAATGTCGAGGTGGGTGCGCTTGGAAACCTTCTCGTAGTTGAAAAAATCCGTCGCCAGCGGGGCCGGGAAGCCGATTTCGATTATCTGCTCGTCGGCCGCCTTGGCCAGCTTTTTATAGCCCAGGTACAGCCCGGCCAGCGGCAGCACCCGCTGGGCCCCGGCCGCGTCGAGCAGCGTAATATCGGCCCCCAGGGCCAGGAACAGAATCGTTAGGTCGCCGATGGGGGAGGCGTTGACGAAGTTGCCGGCCACGGTGCCCATGTTGCGGATGGGCGTGCTCGATACCAGCTTGAGGTAGGCGGGCAGGCGGGGCAGCAGGCCGCACAGCAGCGCCGATTCGAGCAAGTGGCTGGCCGTGGTGGCGGCCCCCAGCACCACGCGGCCTGCCCCGGCTTCGTGCCGAATGCCGCGCCGCTCGCTTTGGTCGAAGAGCAGGCGCACGGGCTGCCCGCGCAGCTCTTCGAGGCGCTGCACCAGCATATCGGTACCACCTCCAATGAGGGAATGGGTGAACGGGTGAATGGGTGAATGTTGGTGGCCGTTTTGGGCTTGGGCGTGGCCGTTGGGCGACGTGGAAACGGGGGCGGCCGCGCCGTTGGCGTGACCATTGGCATGGCCATTAGTTGTCGGGGCTTCCGGGGCTGCGGCCGCGCCGGTTTCGGTGCGCAGGGCCCCCAGCAGCGCGGGCATCTGGTGGAAGTAGGCTGGCACGAACTGCCGCTCGGTCAGCCACGGTAGGCTGTTGGCGACGGGCCGCCCGGCCAGGCCGGCGGTGAGGGCGGCGGCGGCCCGTTCCAGCGACTTGTAGCCCGTGCAGCGGCAGATGTTGCCGTCGATGGCGGCCCGGGTGCTCTGCGCCGTAACGGGCGTTTCGGCGAGGCTGTGGCCCGTGAGTGCCATCACGAAGCCCGTGGTGCAGAAGCCGCACTGGGCCCCGCCCTCGTCCACGATGGCCTGCTGCACGGGCGTGAGCTGGCCGCCGGCCGGGTTGATGCCTTCCACCGTGACGACGTGCTTGCCGTGCACGTTGCCCAGGGGCGTGAGGCAGCTCGTCATGCTCTGGTAGGCAATGCGTTGGCCATCGGCGGCCGGCTCGCCCACCAGCACGGCGCAGGCCCCGCAGTCGCCCTCGCGGCAGCCGGTTTTGGTGCCCGTCAGGTGCTCGTGGTAGCGCACGAAGTCGAGCAGGGCGCTGGCCGCCGGCTCGGCCGTGTGTACGGGCTGGTCGTTGAGGTAGAAGGTTATCATATCCGGCATTGTGGTGCCCAAACTGGGCAAAGAGATAGGTAAGTTAAGGCCTACCTTAGTTTGGCACAAGATGACTGACATTTTTTGTGCTGATTAATCGGCCAGTCGTAACCTTGCTTGCTGAGCTTGGAGGCCAGTCATGAAGCATTGAAAAGCCTGCCCGATGAAAACTGCCACCCTTTGCCTGCCTATGTTTTTTTATTGGGAGCCTGCCAACAAAAGCCAGTCGAGACGGCGGAAGCGGGGGGAGCGGTGCCCCCTGCAACAGTGCCGGTATCTGGCACGCCGGCTTCACAAGCGCCTTACATGGCCTGGCAATTCAGTCCCATTATCAGCGGCTACTGGATAAGCTCACGCTACTTGGACGAGGTGCGGCGCACCCGTTCCCCAAAGGCGGCCATCCATGATTTCCCGAATTTCCCGGTGATTATGCGCATCGAGCCCGCGGCGGCGGCCGACAGCACGCACGCTGACGTAGCTTTTAACCTGCACGAGGGTGGTGAGATGACGGTGCTGTTCCGGCCGGGCACCTCGGCTACCTCGCTGCCGGCGCACACCTCGCTGGGCGAAGACGCTACCAGCTACGAGCTGGCTTACCAGATATCGGCGACCGATACGGTACTATATTTTGTGAAGCGCGACCAGCAGCACCAGCGCGAGATTGGCCGCTTCGCCTACCGGCGCGTAGCGCGGGGGAAGACTGATAAAAACCCTGTGGAACAATTAGGTGACGAGGCGTCGCACACCCTGAACCGGCTGCTGGTGGCCGGGGCTTACGTGGGCACCGATTCGCTGGGCAAGCAGCTACGGGTGCAGTTTTTGCCCGATGGCCAGGTTAGAGGCTTGCCGTTTCGCATGTACCACGTGCTGGAGGACTTTATTGGGCCCGCCATTGGAGACGAGATACTCTTCAATATGTACAAGAAGGGCGGCGAAGGATTCGCCGTC
Source organism: Hymenobacter caeli (assembly GCF_013294115.1). Taxonomy (GTDB): domain Bacteria; phylum Bacteroidota; class Bacteroidia; order Cytophagales; family Hymenobacteraceae; genus Hymenobacter; species Hymenobacter caeli. Next base: position 46,212 of record NZ_JABSNP010000001.1, read on the forward strand.
GATTTCGGTCGTGACACCCTGCGTCTCTACTCCGTTCATTCAGCGGTCGAAGCGCCCGCAGATCCGACCCGGCAGGACAGTGCGTTGGTTTTTCACCGCGGGCTACTTCGCTACCAATTAGTGCGTCAGCGGCGGTAGTTTCCGCTATCTCAATACCGGGTGCGGCTTTCGTGCGCCTCCCAGGCGCGGAAACCGGCCTGGGCCTCGCTGCGCAGCAGCTGCTGCATGGGCAGGCTGCGCTCGGCCAGGGGCTTTTCGATTTCGTCGTAGATGAACTGGTCGTCGAAGCCCACGGCGGCGGCGTCGGCCTTGGTGTTGCCGTAGAACACCCGCGCCGGCCGGGCCCAGTAGATGGCCCCCAGGCACATGGGGCACGGTTCGCAGCTGGTGTAGAGGTCGCAGCCGTCGAGCTGGAATGTGCCCAGCGCCTGGCACGCTTTGCGGATGGCATCGACCTCGGCGTGGCAGGTGGGGTCGTGGGTGGTGGTGACCTGGTTGAAGCCGCGGGCAATAATCTGCCCGTCCTTCACCACCACGGCCCCGAACGGGCCCCCAAAACCGGCCTGCATTTTGTCGATGGACAGGCGAATGGCCTCGCGCATGAATTCGGGGTTGGGAGCTTCCATAAAATAGTAATCGAAATAAAAAACGACGGGCCAGAAAGGTAAAAATAAGCGGGCCCGGCGCTTAGGCAAGCGCCGGGCCCCGGGTTATGGTTCCCGTTGGACGGGCTTAGCGCCGCGCCGCGCTGGTGGGGATGCGCAGCTGAAAGCCCAGCGAGGGCACCACCGTGATGCCGCTGAGCGAGGTGCTGGCTCCGTTGAGCAGGGCGTAGTCGCCGTAGTTTTGGTAAAACACCGACACGGCCGGGATGACGTAGAAATAGCGGTAGCCGAGCTTGAGGTTGACGAAGCCGCCGAACGACGAGAAGTTGCGACTGGTGGTGGGCAGCGGGCTAACCACCTGGTTATTGGCGTAGATTTTGGTGGGCGCGAAGCCGTAGCTGACCCAGCTGTGGGCGTACACCACGCCGTAGCTGATGGCCCCGATTTCCTCCTCCGGCCCAAACGACTGGCTGAAGGTGAGCGGCACGAGCAAGTCGTTGCGGGTGGCCCGGAAGTTCAGCAGCGAGTTGATGTCGGACAGGAAGGGCAGGCTGGGCAGCTTGGCCCGCTGGGTGGCAAACTGCAGGCCGATGCTGGCGTAGGTGGTGCCGCTGGCGGCCCCGCGGCCGGGGTTTTCGGGCGTGCCGACGGGGCCCAGCAGCTGGTACTGGGTGTCGAACACGTAGGAGCCAAAGGCGTACTTGAAGCCCGCGTCGAGGCGCGGCACGATGCCGTAGCGCACGTTCAGGTCGGCGGTGGGCTGCACGGGGTCCAGGATGTAGGCCAGGGCGGCGGCCTGAAGCTGGGTGGTGGCGTCGGTGTAGTCCACCTTTTGCTGGCTGGTGGCCTGGCTGGCGGCCTCCTTCACGGCCGACGTGGCCTTGGCGAGCGGGGCGGAGGCGATGTTGAACCCCTGGTTGTAGCCCACCCGGAACTCGCCCTGGGGCGTGACCTTGCCCGTGGCGACAATGGCCCGCGGGGCCGAGCAGGAAGCGGCCAGCAAGCCGGCCAGGGCCACAAAAAGCGGCCGGTAGGGAAGGGGTATTTGCGTTTTCATGGAGCCAAAAAAAGGGGTTGGGCAACGCAAAACGAAAACCGGGCCAAACCATTAATCGCTGATTACGCAGATTGACCGGGATTTCGCGGATTGCGGGGAGCGAAGATGCGGGCCGCTCCGGCAGTATGTCAGTTCTTTGCCTTCTTAAACCTCCAAGCCGGGCGTTCGTAATCCGCGAAATCACGGTTAATCTGCGTAATCAGCGATTGATGAACATTCTTTATGGGGTGCCCGGCGAGGGCCTGGGCCACGCCACCCGCAGCAAGGTCGTCATTGCCCACCTGCTGGCCCAGGGCCACGACGTGCGGGCCGTGAGCAGCAGCCGCGCTTTCCAGGTGCTGGACGCCGCGTTTCCCGGGCGGGTACTCGAAATCCGGGGCTTCCACCTGGCCTACAAAGGGCTGGCGGTGAGCAAGTCGCGCACGTCGGCCCGCATCCTGCGCACGGCCCCGGCGAGCTTGCGGCAGAACTTCCGGCAGTACCAGCAGCTGCTGCACGACTTCCGGCCCGACGCGGTGGTGTCCGATTTCGAGTCGTTCAGCTACTTCTACGCCCGGGCCCACGGGCTGCCGGTGGTCAGCATCGACAACATGCAGATTATCAACCGCACCCGGCTCGACGTGGCCGTGCCGCCTTCGGAGCGCGGCCACTACCGGCTGGCCCGCAACATCGTGCGGCTGAAGGTGCCCCGCAGCCGGCACTACTTCGTGGCCACGTTTTTCAGCCCGCCGGTCAGCAAGGCCCGCACCACACTGGTGCCGCCCATCATCCGGCCTGAAATCCTCGCCGCCCGGCCCACGGCCGGGGCCCACATCCTGGTGTACCAGTCGGCCACCACGCAGCACGATTTGGTGGCCCTGCTCCAGCAGCTGCCCGGGCAGGAATTCCGCGTGTACGGCTTCAACAAGGAAGAAAGCCACGGCAACGTGCAGCTCAAGGCATTCAGCGAAGCCGGTTTCATCGCCGACTTGGCCAGCAGCCGCGCCATCATCACCAACGGCGGGTTCTCGCTGATTTCGGAGGCCGTGTTCCTGCACAAGCCCATTTGCGCGGTGCCCATCCCGGCCCAGTTCGAGCAGTGGCTGAACGCCGCCGAGGTGGAAAAGCTGGGCTACGGCCGCCACTTCGCCGCCATCACGGCGGCCAACATCCGCGCGTTTGTGGACGGGCTGCCCGGCTTCGCGGGGGCCCTGGCCAGCTACGCGCAGGACGGCAACGCGGTGCTCTTTGCCAACCTCGACGCCTGCCTGGCGGGGCTGGGAACGGCCCCGGGGGAATAAAAAGACATTTTAAAAAGGCGGTCATGCCGAGCGCAGTCGAGGCATCCCGCGTGCTTCGTTGCCACGATTAGATTACCTCCCCACGCGGGATGCCTCGGCTGCGCTCGGCATGACCGCCTTTTTTGGCTAATTCAAGAATAACTTTTCTCCCTATGCCCATTCATTTCTCGCGCCGTTTGCGGCTGGTGCCCGTTCTGCTGCTGCTGGCGGCCTGCGCCCGGGCCCCCCGCCCCAGCGCGGGCCCGGCGGCCGCGGCTAACAAGTACGACGACGACGCCCTGCGCGACATCGGCACGGCCCAGGACGAGCGCAGCGCCTCTGCCCTGACGCCCTTCCTGGCCAGCGCCAGCCCCGTGCACCGCCGCGAAGCCGCCCTGGCCCTGGCCTCGGTGCAGGCCCGCGCCGCCGTGCCGGCCCTGCTGCCGGTGCTGCGCGACGCCGACCCCGGCGTGCGCCGCGCCGCCGCCTACGCCCTGGGCCAAACCGCCGACAGCCTGGCCGTGGACAGCCTGCGCGTGCGGGTGCTGCGCGAGCCCGACCCGGGGGTGCGCCGCTACGCCCAGGAGGCCCTGGGCCGCTGCGTGACGCGCCACTCGCTGCCCGAGCTGTGGCGCGTGCCCGTGCTGAACGACACGGCCCGGGCCACCGCCCAGGCCTGGGGCCTGGCCCGGGCCGCCCTGCACGGCCTCAGCTCGCCGGAGGCCATCCGGCACACGGTGCTGCTATTCAACGAGTTTAAGCTGAGTAATGCCGGCCGCCTGGCCGCCGCCACGGCCCTGGCCCGCACGCCCCGCGCCTTCGACGCCGACTTGGCCCGGCTCGGTGGCGCTGCCCTGCTGCGCGTGGTGGCCCAGGATAAGTACTACGCCGTGCGGGCGGCGGCGGCCACGGCCCTGGGCCGCCTGGCCAACCCGGCCGCGGCGGCCCCGGGCGGCCCCGCCAGCCCGGCCGCCGCGCTGCCCGGGGCCGCCGCCGCCCTGCGCCGCGCCGCCGCCCGCGACGTGGACTACCGGGTGCGCGTGGTGGCCCTGCGGGGGCTGCCCGCCGGCCCCGGCGAGTACGGCAAGAGCCGCGCCGTCGTGTTTGCGGGCCTGGCCGACAAGCGCGAGCCGGTGGCCCTCACGGCGGCGGAGTGGCTGCTGGCGCACGCCCGGGGCGAAACCGGCGACGCCCTGGCCGCCGAAGCCGCCAAGCACGACGCCTGGCGGGTGCGGGCCACGCTGCTGGCCACGGCCCTGAAAGTGGCCAGCCCCGCCAGCCGCCCCAGCATCGCGGGGGCCATCGAGAAGCGCTACGGGACGGCCCCTTCGGTGTACGAGAAGGGGTATTTGCTGCAGGCGTTGGGCGAAGACGCGGCCAGTTTCGATTTCCTCCAGCGCGAAGCGTTTGCCGCCGGGCAGTCGCCGGTGGTGGGGGGCTACGCGCTGGCGGCGCTGGTGGCGGCCCGCCGCCAGCCCGGGTTTCCGGCCGGCCGCCAGGCCGATTTTGCGGCGGCCCTGCGCCGGGCCCTGGCCGGGGGCGACGTGGCCCAGCTCGGCACGGCGGCCGAAACCCTGGCCGATGCGAAGCTGACGCCCGACCCCGGGCTGGCCGACCTCGACGCCCTGCGCCAGGCCCAGGCCAAGTTGCAGCTGCCGCGCGACGTGGAAGCCTGGCAGGGCCTGCAACAGGCGCTGGACAAGCTCACCCGCGCCCCGCAGCCCACGCCCACGCCGGTGGGCCAGGCCCGCCAGCACCCCATCGACTGGGCCCTGGTGCGCGAAATTCCGGCCAACCAGCGGGTGAAAATCAGCACCACCCAGGGCGACATCGAGCTGGAGCTGCGCGTGAACGAGGCCCCCGGCTCGGTGGCCAGCTTCGTGGCCCTGGTGCGCCAGCACTTCTACGACGGGCTGTACTTCCACCGCGTGGTGCCCGACTTCGTGGCCCAGGGCGGCGACCCGCGCGGCGACGGCTCGGGCAGCACCGACTACACGCTGCGCTCCGAATTCGGCGACCTGCGCTACCAGGAGGGCAGCGTGGGCCTGGCCTCGGCCGGCAAAGACACCGAGAGCTGCCAGTGGTTCATCACCCACACGCCCACCCCGCACCTCGACGGCCGCTACACCATCTTTGCCCAGGTGGTGGGCGGCATGGCCGTGGTGCACCACCTCGAAATCGGCGACAAAATCCTGCGCGTGGAATTAATGGCGGCCCAGTAGCAGCATTTGTGAATTCCTGTAATCGAAGGTGCTTAGGAAGTGTGAAAATTCAAAATGGAACGTCATGCCGAGCGCAGCCGAGACATCTCGCGTACTTAACTAACTTAATCAACTGGTTTACTGCTGCATGCGAGATGTCTCGGCTGCGCTCGGCATGACGTTCTAATGACTTCCTAAACAGCTTCAGAAACTGCTTAGGAAGGATCAGCCCGTAATAGATTATGGAAAGTTTGAATAATCCGCTGGCCCTGAGCCGAATTACTACTTACGCCGACCAGTTAGAAACGCTGGTGGTGCTGTACCTGCCCCGGGTGGCGGTGGCCCTGGTGCTGCTGGTAGCGGGCTGGTGGGTGATTGGCTGGCTCAGCCGCCTGGTGGGCGAGGCCACCGGGCGGCTCGACGTGTCGCTGCGCACGTTCCTGACCAGCCTGTTCGGCATTGCCCTGAAGGTGCTGCTGCTCGTGAGCGTGGCGGGCATGGTGGGCATCCAAACCACGTCGTTCGTGGCCATTTTGGGGGCGGCGGGCCTGGCCGTGGGCCTGGCCTTGCAGGGCACGCTGGCCAACTTCGCGGGCGGCGTGCTCATCCTGGCGTTCAAGCCCTTCGCGGTGGGCGACTCGATCGAGGCCCAGGGCAAGAGCGGCGTGGTGCAGGCCATCCAGATTTTCAACACCCTGCTGCGCACGCCCCACGGCGACACGGTGGTGCTGCCCAACGGCATCACTTCCAACGGCGTGATTGTCAACAAGTCCACCTGCAACCACGTGCTGGTGGAAATTCCGGCCGAGCTGGCCGGTAGCCCCGACGTGGCGGCCCTGCGGGCCCGGGCCCTGCCCGTGCTGCTGGCCGAGGCCCAGGTGCTGCGCCACCCTGCCCCGCAGGTCAACGTGACGGCCATCAGGCCCGGGGGCCTGACGGTGGTCTGCCAAGCCCACACGCTGCCCGGCCACGAGGGCGACGTGTTCAACCGGCTCATCGAGCGGTTGCAGCCGGTGCTGTTCCCGCCGCCAAAGCCGCCCGCCGCGTAAGGCCCCGCGGGTCCGAAGTCAATTATTCCGTTCGGTTTAAAACCCAAAACTGTTGGGCCCCCGGGCAGCACTAGGGGTGAAACACCAGAGGCAGCACGAAGCGCACCGCCACCGGCTGGCCGTTGAGGCGGCCGGGCACCCAGCGCGGCAGGTCGGCCACGACCCGCAGGGCCTCGGCGTCGCAGGCAGGCGCGAGGCCCTTGATTATGACGGGCCGCACCACTTCGCCGGTGGGGCTGACCACAAATTGCACGAGCACCTTGCCCGCCGGGCGCGGTTGGGTTTTATCGGCCGGGGGGGGATAGTGCGCGTGCGCGGCCAGGTAGCGCATCAGGCCGGCCATGCCGCCGGCGAATTCTGGCATTTGCTCCACGATTTGAGGCACGTCGCCGTCGGGGGCGCGGGGCTTGGGCATGTACGTGCGGGAGGGTTTGGGCGCTCCGTTTTCCTGCCAATACTGCCAGAAACCGGTTATTTGGCCGCGAGCGTACTGGCCGGTGGCCTTCATTTGGCCCGAGCGGTAGTAGAAGGTGGCGGGCCCGTCGCGCAGCACGGGCGGCCCGGGGCGGCCCACGGCCTCAAACTGCCGCTCGCCGGTGAGGTAGTAGGTTTGAATGCGGCAGCGGCCCGAATCGAGCGGCGTGACCCACCCGAAGAATACGGCGTTGGGCCGGCTGACGCGGTGCCAGTTGTCGTCGAAAAACGTGGTATCGCGCCGGGCCGGTGGTTCCTGGGCCAGGGCCCCGACGGCGGGCCCACTGCCCAGCGCCAGGGTAAGCAAAAAATGAATTCTCGGGAAGCAATGCATCGCAAATGCCGGGCGTAGTGCACCAGCAAATGAAAAAGCGGCCACGTGTAAAGCGCATGAACGATTTGGCAAACGCAGCGCGGCCCCGGGGCCCCGGCGCAATTGCCAAAGGCCCCGGGGCCGCGCTTGGTCGGGCAAAGCTGCCGTAACTATTTGCCGCCGTGCATTTGCGAAGGGGGCGACGTGGCCTCCACGGCCGAGAAGCTTTCGAGGATGTTGTAGGTGTGCTCGGCCCCTTGGGGCACCACCCAGGAATTGCCGGCTTCCAGGATGACTACCTGGCCGGCCAGGTGCAGCTCGGCTTTGCCGCCGAGCACGTAACCCACGGTTTCGTAGGCGGCGGCGCTGGGGGCCTTGGGCTCGCCGGGCTGCTCGTTTTCCCACAGGCGCATGGACACGTGCTTGCCGGAGGCCAGGAATTTTTCGCCCTCGGGGCCCTTGGGCGAGTGGCGCGAATCGACTTTGGTAATGGTGGTATCGGACATGGGTTGGGGTGGGGTAAAGGGCGGGCCGGCAGCGCCGGGAAAGTACCGGGCTTAACGGCCCGCGCCGGCCAGCGGTTGCCGCTGGCGAAACCTTCCCCCGCCGTCGGGGTTAAAACAGCCGGCTTTGCCCGCTTTTACTCATTTTTTCGCCGCTGCCGTGTCCGTTGCTTCTGCTGGTTTTGCTGCCCACTTGGCCCAGGCCCACGCCGCGGTGCCCGCCCCCTTGCCCGGCGCGGCCTTTTGCGCCCTGGCCGACGGCCTGCTGGCGCTGCTCTTTCCCGAGCGGGCCGCCCGGCCCCTGCCCAACGCCGACGCCGTAGCCGCCGAGCTGCACGTGTTTCGGGCCGAGCTAGGGGCTTTGCTGGCCGCCGTGCCGGGCCTGCCCGCGCCGGCTGCCGCGCTGGCCGCCGAGTTCACGGCCCAGCTGCCGCGGCTGCGCGAGGCCCTGCTGCGCGACGCCGCCGCCATCCTGGCCGGCGACCCCGCCGCCCAGGACCGCACCGAGGTGGTGGCCACCTACCCGGGCTTTTACGCCACGGCCCTGCACCGGCTGGCCCACGCCCTGTACCAGCGCGGCGTGCCGCGCCTGCCGCGCCTGCTGGCCGAGCACGCCCACCAGCGCACGGGCATCGACATCCACCCCGGGGCCCGCATCGGCCCGGCGTTTTGCATCGACCACGGCACGGGCATCGTCATCGGCGAAACGGCCGAAATCGGGGCCAACGTGCAGATTTACCAGGGCGTCACGCTCGGGGCCCTCAGCGTGGCGAAGGGCTTGCAGGGCCTCAAGCGCCACCCCACCATCGAAGACTACGTCGTGATTTACGCCGGGGCCACCATCCTGGGCGGCAGCACGGTGGTGGGCACCCGCAGCATCATCGGCGGCAACGTGTGGCTCACCGAAAGCGTACCCTCGCACTCGCGGGTGTACCACCGCGCCCAAATCCACATCTCCCGCTCCGAAGACCCGGCCAACGAGGTCATGTTTTCAATTTAATTGCTTAATTGTTGCATGGTTAAATTGTTGAGCTAACTGCCACACGAATTGTTCAATTGTTGAATTGTTGAGCTAACTGCCACACGAATTGTTTGATTGTTGCATGGTTGAATTGTTGAGCTAACTGCACTTTGGAACACTTATCGATGTCGTTTGGTGATGCGCCACTCGACCCTAAGTATCTGAAGCTGGGCGATATCGAGGCCTATCGTATCAGCTTCGCGCTAAGCAATGTGGTTTGGCGTCAAGTAGTGACTTGGGACCAACTGGCCCAGCGCACGGTGGGCGAACAGTTTGTTCGCGCCGTTGATAGCGTTTCGGCCAACATTGCCGAAGGATTCGGCCGGTTTGGTAAGAAAGACAAGGTGCGCTTTTACCGAATCGCCCGTGGCTCCCTATTTGAAGCCTTGGATTGGAACGAGAAAGCCAAGGTACGCGGCCTCGTAACGCCAGAGCAGTATGCGCAGGTTTACGCAGAATTGCAACGGCTGCCCAAAGCCATTAACTCGCTCATAAAATTTACGAACGAGCGCTTGAAGATTTGAGTATGCAAAAAGCATCGCTGCCCGGCCAACAATTTAACCCCCAACAATTGAACCATCCAACCCAATGACCGCTAATAACATCCTCGAAACCATCGGCAACACGCCGCTGCTGCGCCTCAATAAATTGTTTGCCGCCACCCGGCCCGACGTGGAAGTGTACGTGAAGCTGGAGCGCAGCAACCCCGGCGGCTCCATCAAGGACCGCATCGCGCTGGCCATGATTGAGCAGGCCGAGAAGGACGGCATTCTCACGCCCGAGAGCATCATCGTGGAGCCTACCTCCGGCAACACCGGGGTGGGCCTGGCCCTGGTGGCCGCCGTGAAGGGCTACAAAATCATCCTGGTGATGCCCGAGAGCATGAGCATCGAGCGCCGCCGCCTGATGGCCGCCTACGGGGCCGGCCTGGAGCTGACGCCCCGCGAAAAAGGCATGAAAGGGGCCATCGAGAAGGCCCACGAAATTGTGGCGGCCACGCCCGGGGCCTGGATGCCCATGCAGTTTTCCAACCCCGCCAACATCCGCGTCCACGCCGAAATCACGGCCCAGGAAATCCTGCGCGACGCGCCCGAGGGCTTCGACTTCCACATCACCGGCGTGGGCACCGGCGGCCACATCACGGGCGTCACGGAGGCCCTCAAGCCGCTGTTCCCGCACATGAAAACCTTTGCCGTGGAGCCCGAAGCCTCGCCCGTTATCAGCGGCGGGGCCCCCGGGCCGCACCCCATCCAGGGCATCGGCGCGGGCTTCATCCCCGAAAACCTGCACACCAGCATCCTCGACGGCGTGATTCAAATCACCCAGGCGGAGGCCTACGACATGGCCCGCCGCGCCGCCCGCGAAGAAGGCCTGTTCTGCGGCGTCTCGTCGGGGGGCAGCCTGGCGGCCATCGCCAAAAAGCTGCCCGACATGCCCCAGGGCAGCCGGGTGCTCACCTTCTGCTACGACACCGGCGAGCGGTACTTGTCGGTGGACGGCCTGTTTGTGTAGGGCCGGTACTACCCGCGCTGGAAAACAAAAAGCCCCGCTTCCGCGGGGCTTTTTTGGTACCTGGGGCAGCATCAAAAGGAAATGCTACTCGGCCGCCATTTTGGCCCCCTTGGTGGTGTACTTGGCGAATTGCTCGGGGGTGAGAATGCCTTTAAGGGCCGTTTTAAAGTCCTGGGCGTTGGCCTGGAGGGCCGTGTTTTTGGCCTTGTTGGTGTCGGTGCCGGTTTGGATGGCGTCGATTTTCTGGGCCCGCGCCAGGGCCGCCTCTTTCACCTTGGCGGTGGTGGCGGCGTCCAGGCCCAGCTGCTTGCTGATTTGCTGGCTCATGCGCTCGGCCCGCTGCTCGGGCGCGGCCGCTTTGTACACGGGAGCCATTTTGGTCTTGGCCGCGGTGGTGGCCTTCGCAGCGGCGGTACCGGCGGCCTGCGTGGGCATAGCCGGGGCGGCCGGCATGGCTTGGGCCGGCATAGCCGGAGCGGCGGGCATGGCGGGCATTTGTTGGGCCTGGCCCACCACGGGGCCGGCCAGCAGGAGGGCAAAGAAGAAGAAGCGCATTAAAAAGAATGAAAGCCCCGCCGGGCGGGAGATGAAAAAATAATATTCAAAAGTGTACATTCTGTGGTGAAGGCCTGGTGAGCGGGCCTTCACGTGGCCGCCAGGTGCGGCCAGTAGCTTGCGCTCCGTAGCCCTTGCCGCCACGCCATGACCGAATCCATCACCGAGTCCGTGACCGAATCCATTATCGAGTCCGTTGCCGAGTTCATCCAGCGCCACGACGCCGGGCGCGTGCCCGAGCTGCTGGCCCTGCGCTACCACCGGATGCAGGTGGACGCGCTGGCGTTTTTCCGGGGCAGTGCCCCGCTCTACTACGCCCGGTTCCGGGCCGAGCCCCTGCTGGGGGCCAGTCCGGCGGCCTGGCTGTGCGGCGACGCCCACGTGGAGAACTTCGGGAGCTTCCGGGGCGACAACCGGCTGGTGTACTTCGACCTCAACGACTTCGACGAGGCCGTGCTGGGGCCCGTGCTCTGGGACGTGGGCCGCCTCGTGGTGAGCGTGCTGCTGGCCGCGGCCCGCTTCGGCCTGCCCCCGGCCGCGCGGCAGGCGCTGGCCCAGGAGCTGGTGGCGGCCTACGCCGCGGCCCTCGCGGCCGGCAAGGCCTACCAGCTGGAGCGGGCCACGGCCCGGGGCGTGGTGCAACACTTGCTGACGGCGGTGGCGCAGCGGCGGCAGCGCGCGCTGCTGGCGGGTCGCGCCAGCCGGCGCGGCGGCTGGCACCTGCTCCCCCGCGAGGCCCCCACCCTGCGGCCGCTGCCCCCGGCCGAGCACCGGGCCGTGCTGCACGCGCTGGAGGCGTGGCGGCAGGCCCAGGGCCACCCGCCCTGCGGCCCCCTGCTCGACGTGGCCGGGCGCATTGCGGGGGTGGGCAGCCTCGGTGTGCCGCGCTACGCCGTGCTGGCCGAGGCGCTGCGTCCCGGCAAGCTGCCCCGGCTGCTCGATTTGAAAGCCGCCGCCCCGGCCGCCCCGGCCATTTACTGCCCCGGGCCCCAGCCCGCCTGGCCCTCGGAGGCCGCCCGCGTGGTGGCCGCCCAGGTGCGCCTGCAAGCCGTGCCGCCCGCGCTGCTCCAGGCGCTGGCGCTGGCGGGCCAGCCGTTTGTGCTGCGGGCCTTGCAGCCGGTGGCCGATAAGCTGGACTTCAGCAATTTCACCCACGGCGCGGCGGGCTTCCGGGCCGCTTTGCCCACGTTTGGGCGCTTGCTGGCCTGGGCGCACCTGCGGGCCGCGGGCCGCCAGGGCGCCGCCGGCCCCGACGAGCTGATGGCCTTCGGCGAAGCGGCCGCCGACTGGCTGCCCGGCCTGCTGCATTTCGCCACGGCCGCCAAGGCGGTGGTGCGCGAAGATTTCCACAGCTTCCGCCGGGCCTGCCGGGCCGGGCAGCTGCCCACCGCGCCGTAGGGGCGCGTCGCGGTCCAGTGGTTCGCGGTAAAAATGGTTCGCGGTAAAAATAAAAGACGGTGGTCTAAAACGGGGTGGTCCGGCGACTTTTTCGGTCGTCGGACCACTCTGACGGTAGCCCGGAGCTGCTGTTCAACCGCCAGAGTGGCCCGACGAAGCCCTGCGGGCAATTCGCCGGACCACCTCATTTTAGACCACCGCCAAACAAAAAAGCCCTGCTCGGTTACGGGCAGGGCTTTGAGAAAGTGGAGAATATCGGAGTCGAACCGATGACCTCTTGCATGCCATGCAAGCGCTCTAGCCAACTGAGCTAATCCCCCGTTTTTGTGGGTGGCCGCCGCGCCAATTGCGTTTTGGTTCTGCAAAAGTAAGGCCCCGGCCCGCACGGGCAAGGGCCGGCCGCGCTTTTTTTGCCCGCCCCGCGCCAACGCTCAACTAATCAGCCACAAAAAGAGTGGGCGGAACCAGAGTTCCGCCCACTCTTTGGGACAACGCGGGCCGAAAGGCTTAGTTGAAGAGGTAGCGCAGGCCCACCTGGCCCTGCCAGCGCGAGCCGATGGCGTTCACGTTGTTACGGAACGTATCGGTCAGCTTCACGCCCGGCGTAACGCTGGCATCGGTGTTCAGCGTGGGGTTGGTGAAGTAGCGGTACTCAAACACGGGCTGACCAGCCGCATTATAGCCATCGAACGTCAGGGGGTTGGTACGGAAAGTGTTGGGCACCGTGCCCCAGTTGCTGTTCAACAAGTTGCCGATGTTGAAGATGTCGATGCTGAACTGCAAGGTGTTGCGGCTAGTGCCGATGTTGGTGAAAATGTCCTGGAGCAGGCGCACGTCGAGCGTGTTCAGCCACGGGGCCACCGCGCCGTTGCGCTCGGCGTACTCGCCGCGGTGCTTGCTCAGGTACTTGTCCTGGTTGATAAAGTTGTCCAGGTCGGTGTACTGCTGGGCTGCCGTGTAGGTGCCGCCGCCCTGGGCCGCGGTGAGCGTGATGGGGCGCAGGTTGATTTCGCTGGCGTTGCGCGGGATGTACATCAGGTCGTTCGAGGTCTGGCTGTCACCGTTCATGTCGCCGGCGTACACATACGAGTAGCGGAAGTTAGGAGCACCCTGGAAGAACGCCGACAGCGTGGTGCCCAGGTGGCCCAGGTATTCGTGGCGGTACGAGAGCGAACCGATTATGCGGTGCTGCTGCAAATACGACGAGTAGCTCAGGGCTTCGGCATTCGGGTCGCCCGACACCGAGCGGTCGCGCCAGATGGACTGGGCAATCGAGCCCCCGTCGTTCACCGAGCGCGAGTCGGAGTAGGTGTAGGCCACGCTGGCGTACACCCCGTTGTTGAAGGTCTTTTGCAGCTGCGCCGTCAGGGCGTAGGAATAGCCCTTGTTGGTGTTCTTCATCAGGATGGCGTCGCTGATGTTGGGGTTGGCAGCCGTTGCGCCCCCGGCACCCGAATAGATGCGGTAGTTGGCCGTGGTTTGCACCAGGCCCGCGCCGGCACCGGTTTGCGCGGCCCCAAACGTGTAGAAGATGGGCCGGTTATCAGCCCCGGCAGCCCGGGCAAACGGGTTGGCTTCGGAGCCGGGCAGGTTCACGTTCTGGTGGTACACCGAGTTGATGTCCTTCGTATAGAAGCCTTCCAGGGTGGCAATGACGCCGTTGCCCAAATCCTGGTCGATGGCCAGGTTGGTGCGCCACACCTGCGGAAATTTAAAGTCCTTGTCGGTCACGGCCAGGTTGTAGGCCGTGTTGGCCGCGCCGTTTTGCGGGCGGTAGGTGTTCGGGTCGGCGCTGAAGGGATAAATCGAAGCGTTGGGGTTGGTAACCCCGGCCGGGTTGGTGGTGGGCACCGAGCCCGCCGTGCTGAACGAGCCGAACTGCACGCCGTTGTTGCTGGCCTGGTTGGACAGCCACACGAACGGAATACGGCCGGTGAAGATGCCCGTGCCGCCACGCAGCTGCGTTTTGCGGTCGTCGTTCACGTCCCAGTTGAAGCCCACGCGGGGCGAGAAGAGCACCGACTTCTTGGGCAGCTCGCTGGTGTTAATCTTCACGCCGTCGCGGAACGTCAACGCGGCGGCGTTGGTGTTCTGCTGCAGGTCCGAGGTCACGTAGGGCAAGTCGGCGCGTACGCCGTAGGTCACGCGCAGGTTGTTGAGCGGCGACCACTCGTCCTGCAAGTACAGGCCCAGCTGCACGGCTTTCAAGTCGGCGTAGGGGAAGGCCCCGCCCGGCAGCGCCGAGTATTGCAGGTTGTAGCGCTCGGGGCCCGGGCGCGTGCCGGTGAGCGGCGTTATCGTGGGGGCGTTGGGGTTGGTGGTGCGGTCGTAATTATAACCGGCCGAGGCATAGAAGTCCTCCAGCGAGTTGAAGGAGTAGTTGCCGTAGTAGTTGGGGGCGAAGCCGTTGCGGAACTTGTAGAACTCGTTGTAAGTGCCCACCGTCACGTTGTGCTTGCCCAGGTAGGCCGTGAAGTTGTCGCCAATCTGGTACACGTCCGAGTTCAGCACGTTGAACGCCGTGAACGGCTCGAAGCCGAAAGAGGTGAGCGAGTTGCTGGCCGTGATGCCGTTTTGCTGTGCCCCCGCGGCGCTGCGGCCGAAGTTGGTTCCAATATCGACCAGCGGGAAGGGGTTGCCGCCCAGGCTCTCGCGGACGTCGCGGAAAGCGGAGTAGCCGCCGGTGAGGTTGTTCGAGTACTTGCCGTTGCCGAAGGTGCTGTTCAGCTCCGCGATAATCGAGTTGAGGTTGTTGTTGATGGTGTAGTACGACGACAGGTAGGGCAGGCCGAAGTAAGACTGCGAGCGTTGGCCGGCAATGGCCCCCGAGGTGCTGGGGGGAACGTCAGCGAACGACTTCAGGTAGTTGTACTTGATGTTGAAGCGGTGGTTCTGGCTGATGTTCCAGTCGAGGCGGGCCGTAATCTTGTCGCTGTTCGAGCGCAGGTTGAAGCTTTGGTAGGGCCCGGGGTTGTAGCCGTACTGCTGTTGCAGGAAGTTGCTCAGGAAGTCCAGGTCGGCGCTCCGGGCCGACGAAACCGTACCGGTCGACGGGGGCGTGGTGCGGGCATCGGGGTTGGCGGTGTAGTTACCGGTGGGGGGGTCGTTGCGGCGCTCCCGCTCGGCGTTCAGGAAAAAGAACACCTTATCCTTGATGATGGGCCCGCCGATGCGGAAACCCACGTTGTTGAGGTTGAAGGTGGTGTAGGGCGAGTGCACGTTGCCCACCTGGTCGCCCACGTAGCGCTGGTTGCGGTAGAAATCGTACACCGAAGCCGAGAATTTGTTGGAGCCCGAGCGGGTCACGACGTTGATGCCGGCCCCGGTAAAGGAGCCCTGGCGCACGTCGAACGGGGCGATGCTCACCTGAATCTGGTCGATGGCATCGAGCGAAATCGGCTGGGCGCTGGCCTGGCCGCCCACCGTGGACGACAAGCCGAAGGCGTTGTTGAAGATAGCTCCGTCGATGGTGAGGTTGTTGTAGCCGCTGTTGCGGCCGCCGAAGCTCTGGCCGTTGGCCTGGGGCGTGAGGCGGGTGAAGTCGTTGAGCGAGCGGTTCAGGGTGGGCAGGCGCTCGATGGTCTCGCGCTGCACCGTGGTGCTGGCCCCGGTGTGGCTGGCGTTCATCACCGGGTCGCGGCGGCCGCTCACGGTCACTTCGGTCAGCTCGGTGGCGGCGTCGTCGAGCTTCACGTCGAAGCGCAGGTTTTGGCCCAGGCTCAGGAATACGCCGTCGCGCTGCACGTCGCGGTAGCCCACGAAGCTGATTTTCACGGTGTAGGGGCCGCCCACGCGCATGTTCTGGAGGTTGAAGCGGCCGTCGGAGTTGGTCGGCACCACGTACTGGGTGTTGGTGGGCGTGTGCACGGCGATGACCGTGGCCCCGGGCAGGCCCATCCCGGTTTTATCCGAAATTACCCCGTTCATGGCGGCCGTGGTAGTGCCCTGGCTCCAGCCCAGGCGGGCCGTGAAGAGCATCAGCGCCAGTAGCAGCAGTTGGCGTAAACGTAAAAGGTTCATAGAGAAAGATTTGGTGAAAAATTTGGGCTGGGCAAAGGGTTTGACAAAGGTAAAGGCGAAGGTTGAGGAGGTGTATTAAGGGAAGATTATTAAATGAAAGCGCCCCGGCCACACTAAGAGGCCAGGCAAAGGTAGGGGGTAGGTTTTACAAACGGGGCCTTACCGCGCGGATAAAGCGGCTCAAATAATAGTCGGATTCGAGGCTGTTTTCGACCACGCCCAGCGAGCTGGAGGCGTGGATGAAGTCCACGCCGTCGCCGTCCACCACCGTCACCAGGCCCACGTGGGTGATGGTGCGGCTGCCGGGCGAGGCCCCGAAGAAGATTAAATCGCCGGGGCGCAGGTCGGGGGCCGCCACGGGGGTGCCCCACACGGCCTGCTCGTTGGACGAGCGCGGGATGCTGACGCCGGCCTCGCCAAAGGCCAGCTGCAGCAGCCCCGAGCAGTCGAGCCCCAGCCGCGTGGTGCCCCCAAACAGGTAGGGCGTGCCCTGGTAGGCGCGGGCCGCGTCGATGACCGTGGCCAGCGTGCCGGTGGCGCTGCCGGTGCGCAGGGGCCGCCGGGTAACGGCTTTGGTGGCGCTGCCGCCGGCAGGGCTGTACTTCTCCTTGGTTTTGTAGGCGGGGCGGGCGGCGGGGCGGCTGCCGTGGCGCAGGCGCACCATGTCGCGGGCCGAGCGGTACTGGCCGTCGCGGTAGTTGAGCTTGCGGCTGCAAGCGCCCAGTACGAGCCCGGCCCCGAGCCAAAACAACAGCAGTATCTTCGTCATCTCCCTCCGCATCGGCGGCAAATATACTTTTATTCGCCGTTCAAGGCAGAATATTTGCCCCGCCGGTACAATTTGTACCCGCCGGTTGTTGCTAGCAAGCAACCTATTGCCCGCAAAATCTCATTCCCGTTTCGCCATGCCCGACTACCAAGCCCTCACCCCCGCGCTGCTGGTGCAGCTCGAAGCCGTGGTGGGGCCCGCCCACGTGGCCACCGCCCAGCGCGTGCCCGCCGCGGAGTACGCCGCCTACGGCCAGGACCACACCGAGGACCTGCACTTCGCCCCCGACGCCGTGCTGACGCCCGGCACCCCGGAAGAAATCAGCCAGATTATGCGCCTCTGCCACGCGGCGCGGGTGCCGGTCACGGTGCGCGGGGCGGGCACGGGCCTGAGCGGCGGGGCCCTGCCGGTGCACCACGGCGTGGTGCTGCGCATGGCGCGGTTCGATAAAATCCTGCACATCGACGAGCGCAACCTGCAAGCCACCGTCGAGCCCGGCGTGGTGACGGAAGCCTTCCAGAACGCCGTGAAAGAGGTGGGCCTGTTTTACCCGCCCGACCCGGCTAGTAAGGGCTCGTGCTTTTTGGGCGGCAACCTGAGCCAGAGCAGCGGGGGCCCCAAGGCCGTGAAGTACGGCGTGACCAAGGATTACGTGCTGAACCTGCAGGTGGTGCTGCCCACCGGCGACATCATCTGGACCGGGGCCAACACCCTCAAAAACGCCACCGGCTACAACCTCACGCAGCTCATGGTGGGCTCGGAGGGCACGCTGGGCGTCATCACCAAAGTAGTATTTCGGCTGCTGCCCTACCCGCAGCAGAACATCCTGATGCTGGTGCCCTTCCGCCAGGAGGCGCAGGCGGCGGAGGCGGTGTCGGCGGTGTTCCGGGCGGGCATCGTGCCCTCGGGCATGGAGTTCATGGAGCGCGAGGCCATTGCCTGGTCCTCCGACTACCTCAAAATCCCGCTCACCTTGCCCGAAGATATCCGGGCCCACCTGCTCATCGAGCTGGACGGCCAGGATTTGGACCAGCTTTACAAGGAAGCCGAGCAGGTGTACGAGGTGCTGGAGCGCTACGACGTGGGCGAAATCCTGCTGGCCGACACGGCGGCCCAGAAAGACGAGCTGTGGCGCATCCGGCGCAACATCGGCAACTCGGTGCGCTACAACTCGGTATACAAGGAAGAAGACACCGTGGTGCCCCGCGCCGAGCTGCCGGTACTACTGAGCGGCGTGAAGGAGATAGGGGCCCGCTACGGCTTCAAGACCGTGTGCTACGGCCACGCCGGCGACGGCAACCTGCACGTCAACATCATCCGCGGCGACCTTACCGACGAGCAGTGGAACGTGGGCCTGCGCGAGCCCATCAGCGAAATCTTTCGCCTCTGCGTGAAGCTCGGGGGCACCATCAGCGGCGAGCACGGCATCGGTTTGGTGCAGAAGCCCTACATCGGCATCGCCCTGCCCGAAACCAACCTTAACCTGATGCGCGGCATCAAACAGGTGTTCGACCCGCACGGCATTATGAACCCGGGGAAGATATTTTAGGCAAGGCTTCGTTCGGTGGAACCTCACCCCCTAGCCCCCTCTCCAAAAAAGAGGGGGGACTAACTCTAGTTTTTAGAACCTAAGACTAAAAACTAGTCCCCCCTCTTTTTTGGAGAGGGGGCTAGGGGGTGAGGTTTCGTTGAACGGGCTTCCCCAGAGGCCTACTGCGCGTCTTTCAGCTTATCCTCCCCACCATACGGGGCTCCCTCTGTGAGGTCGCCGCGCAGGCCGCCGTGGTCGGTGGTGCTGGGGGCCCCGGTCTGGCCGTCGGTGGGGATGGTTTGGGCGGGGGCGGCCCCGGCGGGGCCCCCGGCGGCTTCGGCGGCGCGGGCCACGTACTGGCGCTTGGCCTCGTCCTGGGGCGTGCCCTTGTACTTGTTCCACGAGTCCCACTGGCCCTGCGAGAGGCCGGCGGGGCCGCTGGCGTCGGTGGCCTGGTCGGCGGCCACGGCGTCGCCCTTCATGTCCACGTCGCCGGCGGTGGCTTGCTTGTAGAGGCCGTAGAGGTCGGTCATCTGGGCGGGGGCGGTGTCGGCGGGCAGGTTGTTGACGCGCTCCACGGCGGCCTGAAATTGCTGGTCGAGGGTGGTGGGGGAATTCATGGGGAAAAGAGTAGGGGATGGAAACTGCCGGGTGTACTGCCTTCGCCGGGCGCGGGTTGCGCCCACGCTTTTTGCGCGGCCGGCCGAACCCAAGCGGGCCCCGTGCGTACTTTTGCCCGCAGCCTATGTGTGGAATTACCGGAGTTTTTGCCTTTTCTGAAGCCGGCCGCCAGTCCCTGCCGCGCCTGCAAGCATCCACCGATGCCATCGTTCGCCGGGGCCCCGATTCGCAGGGGCACTTCCTGTACGACCAGTGCGGGCTGGGCTTCCGCCGCCTGGCCATCCTCGACCTCTCGGCCGATGGCAACCAGCCGATGACCGACGCGGCCGGGCGCTACACCATCGTCTTCAACGGCGAAATATTCAACTACCGCGAGCTGCGCGAAAAGCTGATTAAGAAGGGCTGTCAGTTTCATTCCCAAACCGATACCGAAGTCATTCTTCAGCTTTACATCACCGAAGGCCGCAGTTTCCTTAAAAAGCTGAACGGCTTTTTCGGCTTCGCCATCTACGACAAAGAGGAGAATTCGCTCTTCATTGCCCGCGACCGGTACGGGGTGAAGCCCCTGCTGGTGTACCGCGACGAAGACCAGCTGTTTTTCGCTTCGGAGATGAAGTCGCTGCTGGCCCTGGGCGTGCCGCGCAAGCTCGATTACGTGGCCCTGAGCCAGTACTTGCAGCTCAACTACATTCCCGGCCCGGCCAGTATTTTCAAGGGCGTGAAGAAAATGCTGCCGGGTCATTACCTGTTCGTGAAAGACGAGAAGGTGGTGGGCAAGGCTTGGTACAAGATTCCCTACGACCCCAAGAAAGTTGCCAAAAACAAGCTCAGCTACGCGCAGCAGCAGAAAAAGCTGGTCGAGCTGATGGACGACGCCGTGCAGCGCCGCCTGGTGGCCGACGTGCCGCTGGGGGCCTTCCTGAGCGGCGGCATCGATTCGAGCGTCATCACGGCGCTGGCCGCCCGCCACACCCCGCACCTAAGCACGTTCAGCATCGGTTTCAAGGACGAGCCGTTTTTTGACGAGACCAAGTACGCCAACCTGGTGGCCGCCCGGCACAAGACCAACCACACGGTGTTCTCGCTCACCAACAACGACTTGTACGAGCACCTGCACGACATGCTGGACTACCTCGACGAGCCGTTTGCCGACTCCTCGGCCCTAGCCGTGTACATCCTCAGCCAGCGCACCCGCCAGCAGGTGACGGTGGCGCTGAGCGGCGACGGGGCCGACGAGCTGTTCGGGGGCTACAACAAGCACATGGGCGAGTTCAGGGTGCGGGCCGGCGGCGTGAAGGCCGAGGCCGTGACGGGCCTGAACTTCCTGTGGGACGCGCTGCCCAAGTCGCGCAGCGGCTTCTTCGGCAACAAGGTGCGCCAGCTCCAGCGCTTCTCGCGCGGGATGCTGTCGGGGGTGAAGGACCGGTACTGGAACTGGGCCACCTTCGCTTCCGAGCCGCAGGCCCGGGCCCTGCTCAGCCCCGCCAGCCGCCAGAAAATCGGCAAGAAAGCCGCCGAGAAGCGCCGCAAGGACATCCTGGAGCACCTGCACGCCGACGGCGACCTCAACGAGGTGCTGCTGACGGACATGAGCCTAGTGCTGCCCTACGACATGCTCGCGAAGGTGGATATGATGAGCATGGCCAACTCGCTGGAAGTACGCACCCCGTTCCTGGACTATAAAGTGGTGAACTTCGCCTTCTCGCTGCCCGTGAGCAGCAAGGTGGACGGGGCCATGAAGAAGAAAATCGTGCAGGACGCCTTCCGCGCCGAGCTGCCGCCCGAGCTGTACGACCGGCCCAAGCACGGCTTCGAGGTGCCGCTGCTGAAGTGGATGCGCCACGAGCTGCGCCCGCTCATCGAAACCGACCTGCTGGCCGACGACTTCATCGAAAGCCAGGGCATTTTCAACGTCGAAGAAACCCGCAAGCTGAAAGCCCAGCTCTTCTCGCGCAATCCCGGCGACGTGCACGCCCGTATCTGGGCCCTCATCGTGTTTCAGACCTGGTGGAAAAAATACCTGGCCTGAGTGCGCTAATTACTTGATTATTGGCGGTTAAATCGTTTGCTTGCAGAGAAGTTAACCTACTTAATGCCTGAAAGACCAACTGTTCCGTAAGCGGGCCTGCTTTGCTGACACCGCCGTCAATACATAGCAATCAGTAATTAAATAATATAATAATAAAACCACTTCATAATTACACAATCAACCGTTAACAAAGATGAAAATTGCAGTAGTAGGGACCGGCTATGTCGGGTTGGTTACGGGCACTTGCTTTGCCGAAGTGGGCATCGACGTGACCTGCATCGACATCGACCAGAAAAAAATCGATAACCTCCACAAAGGCATCCTGCCGATTTACGAGCCGGGGCTGGAGGAAATGGTGAGCCGCAACGTGGAGAAGGGGCGGCTGCACTTTTCGACCAACCTGGGCGAGGCCATCAAGGAGTGCGACGTGGCGTTCATCGCCGTGGGCACGCCGCCCGGCGAGGACGGCTCCGCCGACTTGAAGTACGTGCTGGCCGTGGCCCGGGGCATCGGCGAAAACATCGACCAGTACTGCGTCGTCGTCACGAAGAGCACGGTGCCGGTGGGCACGGCTTCCAAGGTGAGCGCCGAAATTGCCAAGGCGCTGGACAAGCGCGGGGCCGACGTGGCGTTTGACGTGGCCTCCAACCCCGAGTTTTTGAAGGAAGGGGCCGCGATTGACGACTTCCTCAAGCCCGACCGCATCGTGGTGGGCATCTCGTCGGCGCGGGCCGAGGAGGTGATGAGCCGCCTCTACAAGCCGTTCCTGCTCAACGGCCACCCCATCATTTTCATGGACATCCCGTCGGCGGAGATGACGAAATACGCGGCCAACTCGATGCTGGCCACGAAAATCTCGTTCATGAACGACATCGCCAACCTGTGCGAAATCATGGGGGCCGACGTGAACATGGTGCGCCGCGGCATCGGCTCCGACGCCCGCATCGGCACCAAGTTCATCTACCCCGGCATCGGCTACGGCGGCTCGTGCTTCCCGAAAGACGTGAAGGCCCTTATCAAAACGGCCCAGGAAAACGGCTACGACATGCAAGTGCTGCGGGCCGTGGAAAGCGTGAACGACGCCCAGAAATCGGTGCTGTACGACAAGCTCAGCCGCCACTTCGACGGCAAGCTGGAAGGCCTGAAAATTGCCGTGTGGGGCCTGTCCTTCAAGCCCAAAACCGACGACATGCGCGAGGCCCCCTCGCTGGTTATTATCGAAAAGCTGCTCGAGGCCGGCTGCACCGTGTCGGCCTACGACCCGGTGGCCATGCCCGAAGCCAAGCACAGCCTGGGCGACCGCATCACCTACGCCAAGGACGAGTACGACACGCTGCTCGATGCCGACGCCCTGCTGGTGGTGACGGAGTGGCCCGACTTCCGCTCGCCCAACTTCGCGGTCGTCGGCCGCCTGCTCAAGCAGAAGGCCATTTTTGACGGCCGCAACATCTACGACGCCGCCGAGCTGAAGGAGCTGGGCTACACCTACCACTGCATCGGCGTGAAAACCGACCACAAGGAGGTAGTAGCCTAGAAGTAAAAAATATTAATTTGAATCAAGTAGAACGTCATGCTCATCTGGCGTCCGCTTGCCGAAGCATCTCTCCCGCAGCAGTAATCAAATTAGTCAGCGGGAGAGATGCTTCGGCAAGCTCAGCATGACGTTCTTTTAGTAAAACGTTTAGCTTTCACTTATGAACGAAGAAAAAAAACGCGTCCTCATCACCGGCGGGGCCGGCTTCCTGGGCTCGCACCTGTGCGACCGGTTCCTGGCCGAGGGCTACCACGTCATTGCGATGGACAACCTGATTACCGGGTCGCTCCAAAATATTGAGCACTTGTTTGGCAAAGAGGACTTCGAGTTCCACAACGCCGACGTGAGCAAGTTCGTGTTCGTGCCCGGCAAACTCGATTACATCCTGCACTTTGCCTCGCCCGCCTCGCCGATTGACTACCTGAAAATCCCGATTCAGACCCTGAAAGTGGGCTCGCTCGGCACCCACAACCTGCTGGGCCTGGCCCGGGTGAAGGGGGCCCGGATGCTGATTGCCAGCACGTCGGAAGTGTACGGCGACCCGGAGGTGCACCCGCAGGTGGAGGAGTATTTCGGCAACGTGAACCCCGTGGGGCCCCGCGGCTGCTACGACGAAGCCAAGCGCTTCCAGGAGGCCATCACGATGGCCTACCACAACCACCACGGCCTGGAAACCCGCATCATCCGCATCTTCAACACCTACGGGCCCCGCATGCGCCTCGACGACGGCCGCGTGCTGCCGGCGTTCCTCTCGCAGGCCCTGCGCGGCGAGAACCTGACCGTGTTCGGCGACGGCTCGCAGACCCGCTCGTTCTGCTACGTGGACGACCTGGTGGAGGGCATTTACCGCCTGCTGCTGAGCGACTACCACCTGCCGGTGAACATCGGCAACCCGTCGGAAATTACCATCAAGCAGTTTGGCGAAGAGATTGCCCGCCTCACCGGCGTCGAGTTCACGCCTACTTACCAAGCGCTGCCCGAAAACGACCCGATGAAGCGCAAGCCCGACATCACCAAGGCCAAGGAAATCCTGGGCTGGGAGCCCAAGGTGGACCGCGCCGAGGGCCTGCGCCGCACGCTGGAGTATTTCAAGGAGCACGTGAAGGTGTAATTGGGCCCCGGAAACCGCTCTAGTTGGCGTTTAAAACGGGGTGGTCCGGCGACTTTTTCCGTCGTCGGGCCACGCTTGCTAAAAAACGGTGGCTCCGGGCTAATAGCAGAGTGGCCCGACGACCGAAAAAGTCGCCGGACCACCCCGAATGGAACCATCGCCTTAATTTTGAAGCGGGAGCGGCACCGGGCCGTTCCCGCTTTTTTGTTGCTCCATGCCCGCCCCCGCCGCCCCCTACCTGATTGACCTGGCCAAGCTCGGGGCCCCCGACATCGGGTACATCTCGGTGGCGGAGGGCTGGCCCGGGGCCGTGCCGTTCGCGGTGAAGCGGGTGTTCTGGACGTACTACACGCCGGAGAGCATCGTGCGGGGCCGCCACGCCCACCACCGCACCGAGCAGGTGCTGGTGGCCGTGGCCGGCCGCATCACCGTCACCACCGAGCAGGCCGACGGGCTCATCCAGACCGTGCGGCTCGAAGACCCGCGCACGGGCCTCTACGTGCCGCCCCACACCTGGCACACCATGCAGTACTCGCACTCGGCGGTGCAGCTGGTGCTGGCCTCGCAGCCCTACGACGCGGCCGATTACATCCGCGACTACGACGAGTTCCGGGCGGTGTGGCGGGCCCGGGCAGGTGGGGGCGGGGGATAGGGGAGGGCCGTGGGGGCGGGGTTACTTTTGCCGGTGCGATCCGGCCGTACCCGCGCCGCCGCTTTCCCCGATTGTTACCGCCGCGCCATGCCGGGCCCCCTGCCGATACCGTTTCTTTCCTTTGCCCCGCAGCACGACCCGCTGCGTTCGGACGTGCTGGCGGCCCTGGCCCGGGTGTACGACTCGCACTGGTACGTGCTGGGCGAGGAGGTGGCGGCGTTTGAGCGGGAGTACGCGGCCTTCAACCAGGTGCCCCACGCGGTGGGCGTGGCCAACGGCCTCGACGCGCTGACGCTGGCGCTGCGGGCGCTGGGCGTGGGGCCCGGCCACGAGGTGCTGGTGCCCTCCAACACGTACATCGCTACCTGGCTGGCCGTGACGCACGTGGGGGCCCGGCCCGTGCCCGTGGAGCCCGACCCCGCCACGGGCAACCTGGACCCGGCGCGGCTGGCGGCGGCCCTCACGCCGCGCACCCGCGCCCTGCTGCCCGTGCACCTCTACGGCCAGGCGTGCCGGATGCCGGAGATTATGGCCCTGGCCCGGCGGCACGGCCTGCCCGTGGTGGAGGACAACGCCCAGGCCCAGGGCGCAGCGTTTGGTGGGCAGCTCACCGGCAGCTTCGGGGCCCTGAACGCCACCAGCTTCTACCCGGGCAAAAACCTGGGGGCCCTCGGCGACGCCGGGGCCCTGACCACGGCCGACGCCCAACTGGCCGAGCAGGTGCGCGTGCTGCGCAACTACGGCGCGGCGCAGAAATACCGCAACGACGTGGTGGGCTACAACTCCCGCCTCGACGAGCTGCAGGCGGCCGTGCTGCGCGTCAAGCTCGGGCACCTGCCGGCCTGGACGGCCCAGCGCCAGCAAATCGCGGCCTGGTACGGCCGGCACCTGGCCGGCATCGACGGCCTGCGCCTGCCCGCGGTGGCCCCGGGGGCCACCCACGTGTACCACCTCTACGTGGTGCACACGCCGCACCGCGACGCCTTGCAGCGGCACCTGGCGGCGGGGGGCATCGGCACGCTCATTCACTACCCCGTGCCGCCGCACCGCCAGCGGGCCTACGCGGGCCTGGGCCTGGGGCCCGGGGCCCTGCCCATCGCCGAGGCCCTGGCCGCCACCTGCCTCAGCCTGCCCCTGTGGCCGGGCCTCACGGAGGAGCAGGTAGCGGCCGTGGCGGCGGCCATCCGGGGGTTTTTGATGCCAGGGGGTTAGCAGTAGTTTTTGTTGGGCCCGGGAGCCCTCGGCGCGCAGAGACGCATCTTTGCGTCTGTCGTTAGGTCGAAAGCGTTCAACGTAATTGTTCAACTTTGAGACGCAAGGATGCGTCGCTACCCCGCGCTGTGGGAGCTGGAAACTGATTTAGAGCGGCTTCTGAGTCGATGTACAGGACTTGTAGAACGGAGTGGCACTCCGTTACCGTGCAAATGTGTACCGTGCAAACGTGGAACGGAGTGCCACTCCGTTCTACAACCGTTTGATAGTTAGCGGTACGCTGACTTGAAAACCGCTTTAAATGGTTTTGTAAGCACTAACCACCAACCCCCTCATGCCCAAGCTCTCCGTCGTTATTCCCTGCTACTACAACGAGGCAAATATCCCGGTGACGGTGGAAGAGCTGGTGGCTAATGAAGCCAGCTTTCCGGCCGGGGTCGAGTTCGAGTACGTGTTCGTGAACGACGGCTCGGGCGACGATACCCTGGGGGCCCTGCGCCGGGCCCAGCGGGCGCACCCGGCCCGCCTGCGCATCGTGGATTTGGCCGGCAACGTGGGTTCGTACAACGCCATTGTGGCGGGCCTGGCCCACGCCAGCGGCGACTGCCTGGCCGTCATCACCGCTGATTTGCAGGACCCCCCCGCCCTCATGGCCCAGATGTACGCCCACTGGCAGCAGGGCTTCAAGCTGGTGATTGGCAACCGGCAGGAGCGCGAGGAAACCGGTCCGGCGCAGGCGCTGGCCCGGCTGTTTCACTGGCTGATGAAGCACCTGGCCCTGCGCAACATTCCCGCCGGGGGCTTCGACTACGCCCTGTTCGACCGGCAGGTGGCCACCGAAGTTGTGCAGCTGCACGAGCGCAACTCCAACGTGTTCTACCTGATGGTGTGGCTGGGCTTTGCCTACGTGAGCCTGCCCTACACCCGCCGCAAGCGCACGATTGGCCAGTCGCGCTGGACGCTGACCAAAAAAATTACCCTTCTGATTGATTCGCTGGTCTCGTTCTCGTTTGTGCCCATCCGCGCCATCTCGGCGGTGGGCCTGTGCCTGGGCCTGCTGGCCCTGCTCTACGGCGTGTACGTCATCGCCCTCAAGCTCACGCACCCCAACGAGCCGGCCGGCTGGACCACGCTCATGGTGGTGCTGCTTTTCGTGTCGGCCTTCCAGATGATAGCCCTGGGCGTGATCGGCGAGTACGTGTGGCGCGGCCTCGACGCGGCCCGCAACCGGCCCCTGTACGTGGTGAAGAACGTGTACTGAGCCGGCTGGTAAATTTTCAAGAAAGTCTGGCCCGTGGTTCAGGGCCCATTTACTTAAAAGAGAAGACGAGTGTCGCGGGTTAAAAACTAGCTTAGCGTGGTTTCACACTCGGTGTATAGTAGAAGTGCGAACTTTGTAGTTCGCGTCCCCGCGCCGTTCGCATCATTCATCTGGCGCGGGGACGCGAACTACAAAGTTCGCGCTACCGGTTGCCGGCATGTACACCGAGTCCGAAACGGCTCCAGGGTGGTTACATAACCAGTGCAGAAGAGCAGTTCGGGAGAACCTCACAAGACTACCACGGGTTACCCTCTGCCCAAGGGATGAGATTGATAAAATACAATTTTGTCTTTCGTGGGACGATGTAAAAGATAAGCAACGGAGGCTTTTCCCCAAGGCCTAAACCCCAGGAAAAATTGGTGAATCGCGCAAAAAAAGGGCGGTCATACTGGGTCCGTGCTTCAGCCATGCTTCGTCCATACTCCAGCTATGCTCTGGGTACGCTCGAAACCAGGGCTTGACAGGGGCCTGATTTGTAGAAATACCAGGAAAAACTGCATGATTACGCGGCAGGCATTGAATTAATGGAAGAAGGGCAGGTGGCCGATAGTGAAAAAGGTGATTATAAAAAAATACAATTTAATGCTGCTCTTGCGCATTGATTCTACTCGAACGACGCAACGACGATTGACTAATTTTTTGGGGGGACCGGTGAGAGCCGTACGGGAGTTTGGTTTCCTCCCCAATGGGTACGGAACGGGCCTCTATGGACGGTGGAAGCGGCCACTGAGCGACGGTGGGCCGGTGAAAGAAGCCGGTATGCGGCCGGCAACGGACGGCCGCATACCGGGGGCGGGGCCCGGCAAGGTCGGCAAATCGTTGGCGTGAATTTCTCTATATTTGAGGGTAATGCCGCTTTCTTATCGCTAAAACCCGTATGTGCGCTGCAACTGCCGCACCCGGCATATTTTAAGCTACTCTACCATTCGCTTTATAATCCAACAACATCCCCCATCATGAAACGCGCACTTATTACGGGTATTACGGGCCAGGACGGTTCCTACCTCGCCGAACTCCTGCTCAGCAAAGGTTACGAGGTCCACGGCATCAAGCGGCGCTCGTCGCTGTTCAACACCGAGCGGATTGACCACCTTTACCAGGACCCGCACGAGAAAAACGTGCACTTCAAGCTGCACTACGGCGACCTGAGCGACTCGACGAACCTGATTCGCATCGTGCAGGAAGTACAGCCCGACGAGATTTATAACCTCGGGGCCATGTCCCACGTGAAAGTGTCGTTCGATACGCCCGAGTACACAGCCGACGTGGACGGCGTGGGCACGCTGCGCCTGCTCGAAGCCGTGCGTATTCTGGGCATGACCGAGAAGACGCGCATCTACCAGGCCTCCACCTCGGAGCTGTACGGCCTGGTGCAGCAGGTGCCGCAGTCGGAAACGACGCCCTTTTACCCCCGCTCGCCCTACGCCGTGGCCAAGCTCTACGGCTACTGGATTACGGTGAACTACCGCGAGGCCTACGGCATGTACGCCTGCAACGGCATCCTCTTCAACCACGAGAGCCCCCTGCGCGGCGAAACCTTCGTGACGCGCAAAATCACGCGGGCCGTGGCCCGTATTGCCCTGGGCCTGCAAGACGCCCTGTTCCTGGGCAACATCGACGCTAAGCGCGACTGGGGCCACGCCAAAGACTACGTAGAGGCCATGTGGCGCATGCTCCAGCAGGACGAAGCCGAAGACTTCGTGATTGCCACCGGCGTGACGACCACGGTGCGCGAGTTCATTCGCCTGGCCTTTATGGAAGTCGGTATTGAGGTAGCCTTTGAAGGCGAAGGCGTGGAGGAGAAAGGCCGCGTCGTGGCCTGCCACAACCCCGACTATCAGGTGGCCATCGGCACCACCGTACTGGAAGTGGACAAGCGCTATTTCCGCCCCACCGAAGTGGAGCTGCTCATCGGCGACCCCACCAAGGCCAAGCAGAAGCTGGGCTGGGTGCCCCAGTACGACTTGCAGGGCCTGGTGAAGGAAATGATGCAGTCGGATGTGGAAGGTGCCCGCCGCGACGAGTACCTGCGCGAAGGTGGCCACAACATTTTGAAGAACTACGCGGAGTAGATTGGTAGGGGCACCGGCCTAGAGAACCTCACCCCCTAGCCCCCTCTCCAAAAAAGAGGGGGAACTAGCTCTAGTTTAGCGCTAAAAAAAGATTAAACCCAGGCCGTCATGCTGAGCGCAGCCGAAGCATATCTACTGCGGCAGTAAACCAAATGATTGGATTTACTCAGCGGTAGAGATGCTTCGACAGGCTCAGCATGACGGCCTGATTTATTTGACGGCCTGAATTATTTCAAACTGCAACTACTTACAAACGTCCCCTTTATGGAATTGAACGCCAAAATATACGTGGCCGGCCACCGCGGCATGGTGGGCAGCGCCGTGGTGCGCCGCCTGCAAAAGGCCGGCTATGACAACATCGTTTACCGCAGCTCGAAGGAGCTGGACCTGCGCGACACGGCGGCCGTGAATAGCTTTTTTGCCGAGGAAAAGCCGGATTATGTGATTCTGGCGGCCGCCAAGGTGGGCGGCATTATGGCCAACAACACATTCCGCGCCGATTTCTTGTTCGAAAATCTGCAGATTCAGAACAACGTCATCCACGCCAGCCACGAGCAGGGCGTGAAGAAATTATTGTTTCTGGGCTCGTCGTGCATCTACCCGAAGATGGCCCCCCAGCCCATCAAGGAAGAATACCTGCTGACGGGGCCCCTGGAAGCCACCAACGAGCCCTACGCCCTGGCCAAGATTGCGGGCCTGAAGCTCTGCGAAGCCTACCGCGACCAGCACGGCAGCAACTTCATTAGCGCCATGCCCACCAACCTCTACGGGCCCGGCGACAACTACGACCTGCACAACTCGCACGTGCTGCCGGCGCTGCTGCGCAAGTTCCACGAGGCCAAGGAAACCAACGCTCCTGAGGTGGAGGTGTGGGGCACCGGCACGCCGCGGCGCGAGTTCCTGCACGTGGACGACCTGGCCGACGCCTGCCTGCACCTGCTGCTGCACTACGACGGCCGGGAGCCCGTGAACGTGGGCACCGGCGAAGACCTCACCATCCGGGAGCTGGTGGAGCTGGTGCGCGCCACCGTGGGCTACACCGGCGGCGTGCGCTTCGACACCGCCAAGCCCGATGGCACGCCCCGCAAGCTATTGGACGTATCGAAGCTGGCCGAGGCCGGCTGGCGCTACAAAACCGCCCTGCCCGATGGCATCCGCGCCGTGTACCAGGAGGCGTTTCAGGCGGCTGCTATTGCCTGACCCTGCCCTGGATTAAACCGTTACGTCGCGCATCGGGCGGCGATGCAGTGTGGCCGCAGCACCTTTAGCGCTAGCTACTTATAAGGCTGTTAAAGAGATTTATAAAACGTTATGCCGGACGCAGTGGAGCATCTCTACCGCCATTCGGCATAACATTCTTTTTGCTAATTCTTAAACAAATTTTATGCTTGTTTGCCAATTAGAGATGACGTGAGGACAAGGCCAGATAATCGGGGATTATCGTCAGGAGTAATTTAACCCGTTGACTACACTACTTGCTGTTCTGCTACTGGGACTCTATTCATATTTCAACAAGCAACAGAAACTAGGTCTTACGTCCTGCTTGCTTCAACTCAATGTCATCGGATAATCAGTTGGTGCTTTCTTGGCCGCGAAAAATCTTGCCAAGCAATGCCGACGCAGTCGGTTAGCAGTCGCGCTTTGAAAAGTTGCGGGTATTTTTGCCGCCCACTCCACCGGTCCGGTATGCTCTTCAATAGCTTTCCCTTTTTGGGGTTGGTGCTCGTCACCTTCCTGTTCTATTATCTATCCTTTTTTTCCCGCTTGCAAGTCAAGCTGCTCATCACTTCGAGCCTCGTTTTTTACGCCTACGAGTTTCCGGCCCTGGTAGCCCTGCTGCTCACCTCCGTGGCAATCAACACCGGCGTGAGCTATTACGTATTATTTGGCAAGGCGGAGAGCAAGAAAATGTTAGCTACGGTGGGCGTGCTCGTCAACCTGGCTATCCTGGCATTTTTTAAGTACTCGCCACTATTTGCCCACACCTTCTTCGGCACGGAAAGCGACGTGGGCCGCTTCCTACTCACCATTCCCTTGCCCATTGGCATTTCCTTCTTCACCTTCGAAGGCATCAGTTTGGTGGTGGACCTCTACCAAAACAAGTTCTACACGGCGGAGGAAATCGCGGGCCTGACACTTACCAAACACGCCGAGCGCACACTGTTTTTCGTCTCGTTTTTTCCGCACCTGGTGGCCGGTCCCATTCTCAAGGCCCACGACTTTCTTCCTCAGATAGGGCGCAAGTACTTTCGGGACATCGACTGGGAAGCGGCCTTTAAGTACTTGGTGGTCGGATACTTCCTTAAAATGGTGGTGGCCGACAACCTCAAAGACTTTACCTTCTGGATTGCCTACCCCTACTACCAGAACTTCTCCAGCGTGACATTGCTGAGCATGCTGCTGGGCTACTCGATGCAGATTTTTGCCGACTTCGCGGGCTACTCCGCCATCGCCATTGGCCTGGGCAAACTCTTCGGGTATTCGTTGCAGGAAAACTTCAACTTTCCTTACGTGGCCACCTCGTTCAAGGAATTCTGGAAGCGCTGGCACATTTCGCTTTCCACTTTCCTGATGGAATACCTCTACATTCCGATGGGCGGCAACCGCAAGGGCAAGGCCCGCACCTACCTGCACCTAATTATTACCATGTTCTTGGGGGGGCTGTGGCACGGGGCCGCGTGGTCCTACGCGCTGTGGGGCTTGCTGCACGGGGTGGCCCTGGCGGCCGAAAAGCTGGTGGGCTTGGACCGGCCCAGCCGCGGGGGCCTGGTGCAGTTCGCGCGCGGGCTGTTCGTGTTCGGTTTCGTGACCCTGGCGTGGCTGCTCTTCAAACTGCCCGACTTTGCGCATGTGGTAGGCTTTGTGCGCAGCGTTGGGCAGAACTGGGCACAGCCCGCCGACGCGCGGTTGATCGCCGCCATCCTGGTGTATTCGCTCCCCGTGGCTGGCTATCATGCTTACTATTTGGTTCGGCAGCGGCCGCTGGTTGCGCCGGTCCGCCGCCTGGAATACCTGGCCTACGGACTGCTCTTGTTCTTAGTGGTAGTGAACAGCGGTAGCAGCGGCACTTTCATCTACTTTCAATTCTAGCCCCGTGGTCAAGAAATCCCTCCTGGCCGCCGCTGTCCTGTTTGGGCTGTATGCGTTCTTTATCGGCCACTTCCGGCCGCAGCTGAGCGTTTCGCGCCAGCAGTGGCAGGACAACCAAATCCGGGCCGAAAAGTACCTCTACGACAACCCGGGGGCGCGGCGGGTGTTGGTGGGCTCCTCCCTGTCGGCCCGCCTGGACCCGTTGCCCGGCGTGTACAATTTGGCCCTGAGCGGGCAGAGCGTACTCGACGGCTTGGCCATCGTGAGCGCCGCGGGCCGCCCCCTGGAAACGGTGTACGTCGAGATGAACGTGCTCGACCGCGGCGAGGACCACAACTTCATCCAGGGGCTCCGCAACCCTATCCTTGACCGGGGCCGGCGCATGTTCCTGGCCCTGCGGGCCGACAAACAGCCCCTTTCGATCCTGGCGGAAAAAACCCAAACGGCGCTTACGCCGCTGGTCGAGCGCCTGACCCCGGCCGCGCCCGCCGGGGCCGCCAACCCCGGCGGGACGGCCCTGTTTGCGAAAATGCTGGACAACCAGCAGCGCCTGTACGCCGCCGTACCGCCCGAATTGCCGGCCAACTTTGCGGCCCTGCGCGGGTACGTGCAAGCGCTGCGGGCGCGGGGCACCCGGGTTGTTTTCTACGAAATGCCCGTGCAGGCTCCGCTCTGCCGCACGGCGAAGGCCGACGCCATCCGCGCCCAGTTTGCCCGGCAGTTTCCGCCGGCCGCCTACCGCTACGTGGCACTGCCTGCGTGTGGGGATTACCAAACCATGGACGGCGTACACCTGAACTCGGAAAGCGCTGCCCGTTACACCCGTTACTTGCAAGCCCACCTCTGAGCAGCGGGTACTATCAGGGGTTGGCTACCAAGTTGCCCTCGATGATCCGGTTGTCTGTGCAGGCCCCTTGCCACGCGGAAGAACACTGCCGCACCGCAGCGACCATCTTTTAGCAACAGTTATCCTGTCTGCTTTTTCTACTATCTCCCTGCTTTGGCGCTTGTTCGCCGTGCTCCCGCCGTTTTTACTGATTATCCTGACCTAGTCAGCTTACCTCTCAGGGCCCGCGGCGGGTATGTATCGCCAAATAGTTACCTTTGTACCCGCATGCAGTTGCTTGCGAATGCATTTTTTTACTAACTCAGGCTTAGTGGAGACGACGAACGTTCTGGAAAAACCACAACCGTTGCCAGCGGAGAACAACTCGCAGCAAGAGCAATGGACGGAAATCATCCAGCCCCGTACCAACCTCTTCGACCTGGGCCTGGGCGACGTGTGGCGCTACCGCGACCTGGTGATGCTGTTCGTGCGCCGCGACTTTGTATCGACGTACAAGCAGACCATCCTGGGGCCCATCTGGTTTTTTATCCAGCCCCTGCTCACCACGATTACTTACATGATAGTGTTCGGCCGGATCGCCAACCTATCGACCGATGGGCTGCCGCAGCTGCCGTTCTACCTGGCTGGCGTTACCATCTGGAACTACTTCGCCCAGACGCTGACCACCGTCTCGACGGTGTTCACGGCCAACGCGGCCATTTTTGGCAAGGTGTACTTCCCGCGCCTCACCATGCCCCTCTCCATCGTGATATCCAACCTGGTGCGCTTTGGCATTCAGTTCGCGCTATTTCTGGCGGTGTGGGGCTACTACCTGGTGCGCAGCAACAGCCTGCACCCCAACGCATACATGCTATTGACGCCGCTGCTGCTGCTGCTGATGGGGCTGCTTGGCCTGGGCCTGGGCATGATTTTCAGCGCCCTCACCACCAAGTACCGCGACCTGGCCATGCTGCTCACCTTCGGGGTGCAGCTGCTGATGTACGCCACACCGGTGATTTACCCGCTGTCGAAGCTGCCGGTCAAGTACAAGATGTTCATCCTAGCCAACCCGCTCAGCTCCATCGTGGAAACCTTCCGGTACGCCTTTTTGGGCTCGGGCACGTTTAGCTGGGGGGCTCTGGGCTACAGCACGGCGGTGACGCTGGTAGTACTGCTGCTGGGAACGCTGATATTTAATAAAGTAGAGAAAAGCTTCACCGATACCGTATAACTAACCGAGCGTTACGCAGCCCCGCTCGAATGGGGCTGAGACCGTCATTTTTGTGAGCATGAGCGACGTTGCTATTAAAGTAGAGAACCTGGGCAAACAGTACCGATTGGGCGAAATCGGGACGGGCACCCTGAGCCAGGACCTGAACCGAAGCTGGGCGCGGCTGCGCGGTAAAGAAGACCCCTTTGCCAAAATCGGGGAAACCAACGACCGTACCAAGAAGGGGGAGAGCGACTTCGTGTGGTCGTTAAAAGACGTCAACTTCGAAGTGAAGCAGGGCGAGGTGCTGGGCATCATCGGCCGCAACGGCGCGGGCAAATCGACGCTGCTTAAAATCCTGTCGAAGGTGACGGCCCCCACCACGGGCAATGTGAAGGTGCGCGGGCGCATTGCCTCGCTCCTCGAAGTAGGCACGGGCTTCCACCCGGAGCTGACCGGGCGGGAGAATATTTTCCTCAACGGGGCCATTTTGGGAATGACCAAAACGGAAATCCGCAAGAAGTTCGACGAAATCGTTGACTTCTCCGGCGTAGAGCGCTACATAGACACTCCCGTAAAGCGCTACAGCAGCGGGATGTACGTCCGCCTGGCTTTCGCTGTTGCTGCCTTCTTAGAACCAGAAATCCTGATTGTGGATGAAGTGCTGGCAGTTGGCGACGCTGAGTTCCAGAAGAAGTGCTTAGGGCGCATGAAAGATGTGAGTGTTAATGATGGCCGTACTGTACTATTTGTCAGCCATAATATGGCTGCAGTTAGAAACTTGTGCAACAAATCACTATACTTAAAAAATGGGAATACACAAAAAATTGGGACTGTAGATGACTGTTTATTAAGTTATTACAATGACTTTGAGAAAGGTCATAAAGGTATATTGTCTACAAGAACTGATAGGATTGGTAATGGACGAATAAAAATAACTGATTTTTATATTGAAAATTTTGAAGGTGAAAAGATAGAAGTAATAAATTCTGGTATAGGATATTCATTCGTTATAGAGTTTTCTAATAACGAATTTCCCCATAACTTAGCTGAAGTAGTCGCAAGTATAGCTTTAGTAGATGAGAAAGATCAAACTGTATTATTAGTTAGGTCTAATTTCACTAACCAGAACCTTCTAATTGACTCTAATAAAGGAAAAATAAATTGCATTATCAAAGACTTTTCACTTACAGCTGGCACATATAAGGTTGTCCTGTTTTTAGGGTATGGTGAAACCGAAATTTATGATCTAATTGATAATGCTTGCGAACTTACTGTAGAAGGCGGTGATTTTTTTAATACAGGAAGTATAGGTCTACCCAGTCATTGTAAAATTCTCACAAGAGCAAATTGGAACGTTTATGAAAAATTATATTAAAAAATTGCTTCAACGCTCGTTAGTACACTTCATTAGCAATCAAAATGCAACAAGAATTATTCAATTCTTTGTCGATGTGAAAGATGTTGATATAATTGGTATCGCATATCGGTCAATAGGAATACTGAAGTATCAAACCCCCGAGTTATCAGGGGAGGCATACTTAATGAATGAATTACTTTCAAAATATCTTGACTTTTCAAGTAATAGGAAGCCAATTATTTTTGATGTTGGAGCTAATGTTGGTAATTACAGTATCGATCTTTCCCGTATTTATCCTGACAGCCAAATTTTCTCTTTTGAACCTAATCCATCTACTTTTAATAAACTAAAATTTAATACCTCAGCATTAAAAAATATTCAAGTATTTAACTTTGGGTTAGGTTCCAAAAAAAGTGTTTTGAATATCTATACATACCAAAACGATTTAGATTCTGAGCATGCTTCTGTATACAGAGAAGTACTTAGTGACTTACATTTATCGAATGATTTGGTTGAGAAACAAGTTGCAATCGAGACTATATCCGATTTTTGCAATGGTAACAATATTGAGCAAATAGATTTTTTAAAAATTGATACTGAGGGATTTGAATACGAAGTTTTAAAGGGGGCTATTGATCTTATAAATAGAAATAAGATATCAATTATTCAATTCGAATTCAATGAAATGAATGTTATATCTAGAGTTTTTCTTAAAGATTTTTACGATTTGTTACAGAATTACGAATTATTCAGATTGGACTCAAATAGATTAATAAACTTAGGACATTATAATTCTATTAATGAAATATTCAAATTTCAAAACATTATAGCAATTCGTAATAATATTTAATCTAGCATTTTATTTTTGAGTGCACATTTTCGATACAATATATCTTTTAAAAAATGTTTGATACACCCATCCTATTACTAATTTTCAATCGTTTAGAAACGACAGTTTCTGTATTGGAAGCAATTAGATCAATAAAGCCTAAGCAGTTATTTATTGCTGCTGATGGGCCTCGAGAAAGTAAGTTAGGTGAAAATGATTTGTGTAATAAAATTAGAAATTTAGTGGAGGAATCAATAGATTGGCCATGCGATGTTCATAAATTATATAGAAGTGAAAATTTAGGCTGTGGCTTAGCAGTCTCATCCGCAATAGATTGGTTTTTTAGTATTGTAGATATGGGTATCATCCTTGAAGACGATACTTTGCCTAATGAAACATTTTTCAAATATTGTCAATCACTTCTTATTCAATACAAAGATGATGATGAAGTCATGCATATATGCGGAAGTAACCTGCAATGTGGTTTAAAAAGAGGAAACTACAGCTATTATTTCTCTAAATATCCTTTAGTATGGGGATGGGCTACTTGGAAAAGCTCATGGAATAAATATTCATTCACTATTGGTGATAGTGTTGATCAAATTAAAGATAATTTAAGCCAATCCATTTATGATTCTAATGAGTTAGATTTTTATGTAAATGCGTTAATGAGTGTAAAAAATAAACAAATTGACACATGGGATTATCAATGGTTATATACCTTATTAAAATTTAAAGGAATAAGTATTGTGCCGTGTTTTAATCTTATTACAAATACGGGTTTTAATCAATCAGCATCTCATACTATTCAAGCCCCATATTGGTATAAATATAATGTTGTAAAACCCATAATCAGTATAAATTCTAATCCCACTAAAAAGATAAACGAAAAAGCAGATTCTTTCTATACAAAATTATCAATGGGTAAAAGTCTTCGTATTATGCATTACATCAGTTTTAATTATAGAGTTAAAAAATTATTAAATCGTAAAAGTTCATACGGGTTTTGATTTTAAGCTATTAACCTAATTTTCTAAAACAATGGTAGCTTGTAAGATTTGCAACGAGACATCAGATTTGATTTTTACAACTTTAGTGTTGAAGAAGTTTGATGTCAAGTACTACCGGTGTTCAAACTGTGAATTTATACAAACAGAAGAGCCTTATTGGTTGGAAGAGTCGTACACGTCAGCGATTACATCATTGGATATAGGTCTTATTGGCCGTAATCTTAAATATCAGCCTATTGTAGAGGTATTAATTAAAATGTTTTTTAAAACAGATAAAAAATACGTTGACTACGGTGGCGGTTACGGAATGTTTGTCAGAATGATGCGCGATAAAGGATTTAATTTTTTTAGGCAAGACACCTATTGTGAAAATATTTTTGCTAAAGATTTTGATGTTAGTTCATATAATTCGACAGATAGCGATTCTTTTGAGTTACTAACTGCTTTCGAAGTATTTGAACATTTGGTAAATCCGATTGAAGAATTAGAAAAAATGCTTAGTTATAGTTCAAATATTTTTTTCTCAACTACTCTTTATCCAAATAATCAAGATTTGCTCAAGTGGTGGTACCTTATTCCAGAAACAGGTCAACACGTTTCACTTTACTCCAATAAGACACTTCAATATATTGCAAAAAAATTTGATTTACACTTATATAGTGTAAACATATATGATCATTTGCTTACTAAAAAGAAGTTATCATGGACAGCTTATTCAATGATATATAAAGAAAGATTCAGGATTTTTTTCAACAAATACAAAAAAAGTCCTGAATCTTTGCTACAAGCAGATTTTAATAAAATTTCTGGAATAAGCATGTAATGTTAACTTGTAATGAAAAGAATTTTAATAACTGGGTTTACTGGATTTGTTAGTAAATATCTGCTAGATCATTTGGCAGATATTGAGGATAATTTCACTATTCTTGGGCTTTCGCGTAGTCAGCACTTTGATGAGTTTTCTATAAAAAATCTTACAATTAGCGTAAAAAAAGTTGATCTAAATAGTCAGCATCAATTAAAGGAAATATTAGATAAGTTTCGACCTGAGTTTATATATCATTTGGCCTCTGATAGCAGTGTTTCCTACAGCTGGACAAGTCCTATCGAAAGTTTTCAAAATAATACCAATATTTTTTTGAATCTGGTTGAAAGCGTGAGAGAACTAAATCTCAGGTGTAGGATATTATCCGTTGGCTCGTCTGAGGAATATGGAATTGTCGATCTAAAAAATATCCCCCTTCTTGAAGACACTCCTCTAAATCCAGTAAGTCCTTATGCGGTAGCAAGAGTCTCGCAGGAATTATTGAGTAAAGTTTACGTGCAAGGATACGGGTTAGATATTGTCATGACTCGTTCTTTTAACCATATAGGTCCAAATCAAAAAGATAATTTTGTTATTTCATCATTTGCCAAGCAAATAGTGAAATATAAGCTAGGTTTAGTTTCTGGTATTGAAGTGGGCAACATCAATATAATAAGAGATTTTTTAGATGTGAGGGATGTCGTGAGAGCGTATACTGCTCTGGTTGCGACTGGTAAAGAGGGAGAGGTCTACAATATTTGTAGCAACCAAGGGTATTCACTAAAAGAAGTTATAGACAAGATGATGCTAATAGCTGGCATTGATTGTGAATACAATGTTAACGCGAACTTAATTCGTCCTTCAGATAACCCAATCATTGTGGGTGATAACGCCAAGATCAAGCAGCAATGCAAGTGGGAGCAATTAATCCCTTTCGATAAAACATTGTCGGACATTATTGATTACTGGACATTTCAGCTCAAAGCCGTTTGAATATGAAAATATTGTATGACCATCAAGTATATGTAACACAGAAGTTTGGGGGTATTAATCGTTATTTCGATGAAATTTCTAAAATAACGATTGCTGATGTTACAGTAGAAAAGATTGATCCAAACCTATTTAATATCTCGCAGCCACTAGATAAAACTGATATTATTTCGCGGGGTTTAAGATTTGCAAAGCGTAAGCTTGGGACTTCAAATGCTCAGAAAGTAATTTTTCCTCTGGATGCAGCACGATCTTTATCTAGTAATGAGTTCGATGTATTTCACCCTACATATTACAACCCGTACTTCTTAAGTATGGTTAATAAACCTTTTGTGTTGACTGTGTATGACATGATACATGAGATATATAATGAATATTTCAGTCTCAGTGATCCGACATCGCACAATAAAATGTTACTATGTGAAAAGGCTACTAAAATAATAGCGATATCAAATCAAACAAAACAAGATATAATAAATATTTTCAGAGTACCCGAAGAGAAAATAGAGGTTACTTTATTAGCTTCTGACTTTGCTTCGGTTTTACCTATCAAACCAAGTCGTTTATTAAATCTTAAAAAATATATATTATTTGTCGGTAATCGTGGAGGGTACAAAAATTTTTATTTTATGGTTATGGCTTTGTCAAGTGTTTTAAAAGAGGATGAAGATCTTCAAATTTTATGTACAGGACATCAATTTAACAGTGAAGAAATGTCTTTCTTTAAAAGTTTTGGTGTTGATAAACAAATGCTCAATATTTATTTGGAAGATGATAGCGAGTTATCTTGGGTGTATCAAAACGCTGAATTGTTTATATACCCATCATTATACGAAGGTTTTGGATTGCCTTTGTTAGAAGCTTTCGCAAGTGGTTGTCCAGTAGTATCGAGTACTGGTGGCTCTCTGCCAGAAGTAGGAGGAGACGCGGCGCTTTACTTTGATCCAAAAAATGTCTTGCAAATGCAAATAGCAGTTAAATCTTGTTTATACGACCAGCTTGTCAGAAAGAGCTTGGTACTGAAAGGAACTGCACGGCTATCGGAATTCAGTTGGGATAAATGTAGAAATGAAACTTTATCCATATATAAGTCAATCTGTAATTAGTGTTAATGTGTAATGGATAATGTCTTTAATAACTCATAGTTTTAATTAATGCATTATTGAAATGAATCAAGTTCCCTTGGTTAGTATTATTATACCATCATTTCAACAAGGTAACTACTTAAAGGAGTTGCTGGCTTCTATAAATAATCAAAGCTTCATTGACTACGAAATTGTGATTGTTGATGGGAACTCTACGGACAATACTAAAGAGGTAGTAGAGGAATTCTCGGGTTTTCCTGTCAAGTTTCATCAAGCTTTAGACGATGGGGTATATGACGCGATGAATAAGGGGGTGCGATATGCCATAGGTGATTGGTTATACTTCATTGGTTGTGATGACCAACTATACGACCAGTCAGTGCTGGGCAGTTTGTTAAGTAGTTTTGAAGACAAGGGGCTAGATGTGTTTTACGGCGATGTCGTAATGAAAAGTGACCAGAGTCGCTACGCTGGGGAATTCAATTTGGATCGGCTGCTACGCTCACAAAATATTTGCCACCAGGCAATATTCTACAGGCGTACCGTGTTTGAGAAAATTGGTTTATACAACTTGAAATATAAGGTGTGGGCAGATTGGGAACTCAACATCCGCTGCTTTCGTCACACTGAGCTGGTCATTAAGTACGTTGATGTAATAGTTGCGCTGTACAACAACGAATCCGGGGTTAGCCACGCGCACGATACAGTTCTGAAAGAAGAATTGCCGTTGAATTATTTAGCGCAAATAAATTTGTTGGAAAAAGAGAAAAAAGATATTCTTGAATCAAAATCATTTTTAATCGGTAATAAGATGGTTAATTTTTATGTAAAGCTTAGCAAATTTCTTCGATTAGGGAATTAAGCGTTTTGTTGTTTAGCCTTACATATCAATGTATCTGCTCAAATGGGTATTCCTTTGGTCTCGGTAATTATTCCGAATTATAACCATGTACTATATCTGCCGCAACGTATCGAAAGCGTCCTGCAACAGACTTACCCCAACTTAGAGGTAATCCTTTTAGATGATTGTTCGCCAGATAATAGTAGGGAAGTAATTGAGTGCTATGCTGCGCAGGATAGCCGTATCCGGGTGGTATTCAATAATCAAAACAGTGGTAGTACATTCAAGCAGTGGAACAAAGGATTTGATACAGCCCGGGGAAAATACGTTTGGATTGCAGAAAGTGACGATTACGCCGACACTCGTTTTTTAGAGAAGCTTGTTGAACGCTTGGAAGCAGATCCAAAAATTGGTTTAGCTTACTGCAATTCAAATACTGTTGACGAAAATAATGTAGAGATAAATGCGCTGGATGAGTTCTATTCTGTACTGGATGCTACTTTGTGGACCAAAGACTTTGTGGTTGACGGGAGAGAGCTGATAATTGGTTTTATGTCTTTCCGCAATGTTATTCCCAATGCTAGTGCAGTTGTTATTCGAAAGAGCGTAATTGATAAGGTTGGCAAGGCCGACGAAAACTTTAGAATAAACGGTGACTGGATATTCTGGGCCGCCATCATGGCGAATACCAAGGTTGCGTACTTAGCTGAAAAACTTAATTATTTTCGATTCCACACGAATAACGTTCGTAGCAGTACATTAGCTAATGGAGTGTCGTTGCACGAAAAGACCAAGTTATTGCATGTCATACAGCAGTATGGTGCCCCTAATCCAGTTTTTTTTGATAAAATGATTGAAGAATTAATGCAATTATGGTTTCAGGGAATAATTGCGAATGATATACCTTTCCATACGCAGGTTCGTATTCATTCCAATATGCGGTCAATTAATAAGAGATTTTATCCAATATTTTTTAAATACTTTAAAAAAAATATGCTTGAAAATAATTTGAGCGGTATGAGACAATTCTTGGGTGATGGGTTGCTGTACAAAATATTAAAAAAATAAATGCAGAATAAAAAATTACTTAATATGTTGGCGCTGCTTTATCGCCCTGCCAAAGCGGTTACCTGAATGATTTCAATAATTATCTGCTCCCGCAATTCGGAAACGTTGCGCACCGTTTCGCTGAACGTGGAGCAAACCATTGGCGTCGCCCACGAGGTCATTGCCATCGACAACAGCCGCGGCGAGTACGGCATATGCCAGGCCTACAACCTGGGGGCCCGGCGGAGCCAGTACGGCATCTTGTGCTTCATGCACGAAGACCTGTGCTTCCACACGCCCAACTGGGGCGGCAAAGTGGCGGAGGTGCTGAGCGACCCCAGCATCGGGGTATTGGGCGTAGCGGGGGGCATGTACCAGCTCCGGGCCCCGGTGCCCTGGTGGTTCATGGGCACGGCCTACATGCGCGAGCAAGTGCTGCACTCGGTGCCCGGCGAAGCATCGACGCTGCACTTCGTCAACCCGGAAGCGCAGACCCTGGCCGACGTGGCGGTGGTGGACGGGCTGTGGCTCTGCTCGACCAAGGCCGTGTGGGAGCAGCACCCCTTCGACG
This sequence comes from Hymenobacter caeli, assembly GCF_013294115.1. Classification (GTDB taxonomy): domain Bacteria; phylum Bacteroidota; class Bacteroidia; order Cytophagales; family Hymenobacteraceae; genus Hymenobacter; species Hymenobacter caeli. Next base: position 88,695 of record NZ_JABSNP010000001.1, read on the forward strand.
AAAAAACCTTCCCCGCGTTTCACTTCTACGACATGGACTACTGCACGTCCATCTTTCGCCAGTACCGCGTCTGCGTTACGTTCGAGGTCGTAATCGAGCACTACTCCAAGGGGTCCATCAACGAAGCGTGGCTGGCAAACGCCCTGCGCTACCAACGCAAGTGGAAGCAGCGGCTGCCGTTTGGGGTAATAAAAATAGCCGGCCAGCAAAACGCCGAATTGGAGCGCCGCGGCCTCCTGGACTTCATCGATAAATTCATCCCCAGCAAGCTTTCGTCGAATAAAATCATCAGTTCGTTTGCGCAGCTGCTGGTCTTGGCCCCTCTGAGCCGGGAGTCGCTCGGCATGGTCAGGCGCTTCGTCCGCTTACGCCTGCTGCGTTGACGCCGTTCTGCCGGCGCTAGTTGGCCCAAGTGCATACCCCGTTCAAAGTGGGCCCCGTATAAGTTTTAAAAAGTAGAACCAGCTGTGATGAATTCGGCCACCAAACACGTAATCGTATACCTGGCTCACGGCACCGAAAGCGTGTACCACCAGACGGTGTTTTCCATCCTCACGTTGTACCACCACACCAAGGGCGATTTTAAGGATTTTACAGTTGTTCTGTACACCGACAACAAGGCGTTTTTCAGTCCTTACCTCGGTGATACCGGCGTGGTGATTGAGGATTTGACCAAGGAACAGCTGGTTGAGTTCATGGGAGAACGCCGCTTCATCCACCGGGTCAAGACGTTCGTTATCAAAGACTGCTTTAGCAAGTACCAAAAGGATTTACTGTACCTGGACGGCGACACCATGTTCATGGCGAATCCGGCGGGGTTGCTGAAGGCCATCGCGCCGGCTTGCAGCGTGATGAACTGCGACGAGTACGACATGCACGACGGGGGCATCCACGAGCTGCAGCACTGGTTTGACTTGCGGACGGCGCTGAAAGCAAATGCTTTCGTGCTCCACGGCAAGCAGTTTAAAATACCCCTGGCCACGCGCATGTGGAACGCCGGTATTCTGGGCATAAGCCAGGCCAATGCGTATCTGCTGGAAGACGTAATTAGCCTGACGGACCAGCTATACGCCAAATGCCCGCTGTTCAACGTCGAGCAGTTTGCAACATCGTATGTCTTGCAAAACCACGCAACCGTGGTTTCGTCGGGGAACTACATCCTGCACTACTGCTACGGTGGGGTGAAAAGCAGGTACACCTACCACTTGGGTTTATTTTTCGAGCGGAATAAGAACCAGCCCGTAGCGGTGCTTTCCCGGCTGGCGTTTGAGTTTTCTCAAAGCCTGGACGCGCTTACCGCGCCGCCCACGGCTGCGAAAAAAATGACGGTGTTGGACCGGGCCGTGCTGCGCCTGCAGTTGGTGAAGGAAGTGGCCATCACCGGGGGGCTGCGCAGTAAGTGGTGAACCTAGATCGGTTTTCAGGTCGGTGTACAGCTGGGTTGCTCCCGGTCCGCCGGCTTTTTCAGCCGGCCGACCGATTGTCGTCAAGGAAAATAAGTGGCGGTCAGTCAACCGGTCGGCCGGTCGAAAAAACCAGCGGACCGGACTGTACAACAACCTAATAAATGCTCTAGGAGGAGGGGTGCCCGGGCACTAACCAGGGGTATGCCTTATCGCCATAGTTTTTGGGCCGGAGCGAAATCAGGCCTTACGTCCAGGCCAGAGAGCCGGTCAGTTGGAGCGGTTAGAGCTACGGGAGAGATGCTTCAACTCCGCGACGCGCCGCTTCACACGATGGTCAATTGTGCTTTCTAAGAAGCTGTGCGGGTTACTTTTTTGGCCCTTGGAACGGTGTAGAGCCGCATCTTTACGTTTCTGGATTGAACGACTCGTTCAACGTTTTACCATCCTGTCGTTTAACGCTGAGACGCAAGGATGCGTCTCTACCTCGTTCGAACGGTAATTCAAACAGCTTCTAAACCGCTCCATGCTTTGGGCGTGCATGGGAAGCCGGTCGTCGGGGCTAAAATTTAAATGATTAACCCATTCAATCTCTTTTGCTAGATGCCAAAGGTCTCGGTTATTATCCCCAACTACAACCACGCAAAATACCTTGTGCAGCGCATCGAAAGCGTGCTGACACAAACCCTACGCGACACGGAAGTGGTGATTCTGGACGACTGCTCCCCCGACAACAGCCGCGAGATTATTGAGCGCTATGCGCAACAGGATAACCGCATTCGGGTGGTTTACAACGAGCAGAACAGCGGCAATACTTTTAAGCAGTGGAACAAAGGAATTGGGGAAGCAACCGGTGAGTACGTCTGGATTGCCGAGAGCGACGACTACGCCGATACAAATTTTTTAGCCGTATTGGTGGCGCGGCTGGACGCCGATTCGGCCGTTGGCGTGGCCTATTGCGACTCGTGGCTGACCGACGAAGCCAACGCAGTCAACCTGGTTGACCGGGGGTATTTACACCGCGTAGATCCCGCGCGATGGGCGCACAGCTTCACTTGCGACGGCATGGAGCTGATAAGGCACTACATGTCCTTCGTGAACGTGATTCCCAATGCCAGCGCCGTGGTGTTGCGTCGCTCGCTGCTGGCCGAGATTGGGGCGGCCGCTACCGACTACAAGTTGGCCGGGGACTGGCTGTATTGGGGGCGCATTTTATCGGTTACCAAGGTGGCCTACGTGGCCGAGCGGCTGAACTACTTCCGGCAGCACACCAACAATGTGCGGTCCAAGGTAAGAGGGGGCAATGAGCTGCTGCAATTTTCTTATGCCATCAGCCAGATGCGGCAATACGGCGAGCCCGATGCCGAAATGTATGCGCAAGCAATGGAGCGTAACTTTGAGTGGTGGTTCTACATTATGGTTTATTCAGACTTCTCCGTAAGTAACCATTTGAAAATCTACAAGAATTTTGCGTACAAGAATGGGAAATTCCCCGCGTTATTTTTCAAAAATGCGTTTCGGTTGGTGTATAAAGATAAATTCAATGGCTTGAGGCATATTGTAGGCGGCAAAATACTTAAAAGGCCCTCGTTCTCGCCGCCTCATTGGTTTTCTATGTAGTTTAATATTGAAGCTATTTAGAAAGTAGTTAGGAATCCAAAAGGCCGTCATGCTGAGCTTGTCGAAGCATCTCTACCGCTTCGTATGAGCCGTTCAGCGAAGCGGTAGAGATGCTTCGACAAGCTCAGCATGACGCTCAATTACACTTCCTAAACAGCTTCAATAAGACTACATAATAGTTTTTTCCTTAATTAATAAATATTGAAGCTGTTTAGTGATTTAAAAAAGTCATTCGGAACGTTCTGACTCGGCGGCGCTCGGTAGAACGGCCGAAAGGGAGCGTCTAAAGAGCCTCATTATAATACCTGAAATGAACAAGAAAAAAAACGTTCAGCTTGCTTTGGCTTTCGATGATAAATACATAACCCCATTTTATGTATTATTGGCATCATTGTTTATCAATAATAAACAAAACGACGTAGTAATTCACACCATAGTTAGCGGTATTGCTGATAAGGATAAAGATGATATCATTGCTTACGTTCAAGCGAATAGTGGGGAAATAATCTTTTACGATATTGATTTAGATTACGTATCCAAGCTGATAGTGCCGGAAAAAGAAGAAAATCCTTTGACGGGTGCTATGTACTACCGGCTGTTCTTTCCTTTTTTGGTGCCAAGCGAAGTGCAACGGCTGCTTTACATCGACGTGGATACGCTGGTAGTCGGCGACCTGGCAGGCCTGGCCACGCTCGACCTTGGCGGCAAGACAGTGGGTGCCGTAACCGATAGAGACATGCCCGTGCGCTCCGACATCGGCATTGACTCGGTAGAGCAGTATTTCAATTCCGGGGTTTTGCTTATCGACATTGCGAAGTGGAAAGCCCAGCGCATTTCGGAGAAGGCCCTGAAGATTATCAGCGAGGAGCCGGACCTGATAAAAGGCTACCCCGACCAAGACGCGTTGAATATGGCCCTGCGCAACGACTGGTACCGACTGGAGGCCAAGTACAACGTGATGCGCTTGTACGTGCCCAACGAAGTGCCGAAGCGCCGATTCGAGGAGTTTCTGAAAGACCAAAAGATCATTCATTACAACGGCAAGAAGCCGTGGTTCAGCGACTGCGAGCACCGCCTGCGCCACGTATACCAGCAATACGCCCGGTTGTCGCCCCGGCCCGCGGCGGTGGCCGTTGCGCCCGTGGTGCTGACGGAAGAAAAGCGCAAAATGCTGCGCAAGGCCCGGGCCGTAGAGTTTTATTTCGACCACCCCGAGCTGGTGGCGGTGTGGCGGCGGCTGAAGGCGCTGGTGGGGCGATAGGGCCCACGGAGCGGTCCGCACGTGGGTGGCTTAACGGGGGGGTAAGTTGATTTCTTTGGCCTATTGGAAGAAGTAGAGACGCAACCTTGCGCTTTACCCCGCGCGGGTACGGACGCCGCCTTGAGCTGCGGACGCCGGTTGGGCGCGGAGCGGGGCGGCGTCCGTAATTTTGACCGGGTTTTTTGGCGATTGCAACGCACAACCCCGAAGCTGTTTAGAAAGTCGCCCGCATGAACATTCTCATTTCTACGTGGTCGTTGCAGGTGGGCGGGGGCGAGATACTGGCCATGAACCTGGCGGCGGGCCTCGACCGGCTGGGCCACCGGGTGGTGGTGTTCAACCAGCGGGCCGAGCTGCACGACGCGGCCCTGGTGCAGCGCCTGCTGCCGCCGGGCGTGCGGGTGGTGTCGATGGCCGACCGGCCCCGCCGCAGCTACTGGGCCTACAAGCTCAACGCCCTGGGGCAGCGGCTGGGGCTGCGCTACGCATTTTATGAGCGGGCGCAGCAGGCGTACTTCCGGGCCTGCCTCAAGCGCTACGGGATTGAATTGGTGAACAGCCACGCCACGTATTCGGACCGGCTGTGTGCCCCGGGGCTGCGCGAGGCGAGGATTCCGTTCGTCATTACCGAGCACGGCGAATACACCATGTTCGCGCGGGAGCGCCGCCCGCTGGACTTCGCGCCGGTGCTGCGCCAGGCCGATGCCCTCGTGACGGTTTCGGACTACTGCCGGCTGGTGCTGCAAGGGGCCCTGGAGGACTTGCCCCCCGTGCACACCATCTTCAATGGCATCCGGGTGGACGCGCCGCCGGCCGCCGGGGCCATGCGGGCGCAGCTGGGCATCGGGGCCGGGGCGTTTGTGTACGGCATGGTGGCGCGGGGCATTGCGGAGAAAGGGTGGGAAGCGGCCCTGCTGGCCTTCCGGGCCCTGCGGCCCTTGGTGGGCCGCGACGTGCAGCTGGTGCTGGTGGGCGGGAGCGGCTACCTGGACGACCTGCGCGCGCAGTACGCCGCCGAGCCCGGGGTGCACTTCGTGGGCCGGGTGCCCAACCCGGACTTTTATGTGGCGGGGTTTGACGTGGGGCTGCTGCCCTCGTACTTCGCGGGGGAGGCCTTGCCGCTGGCCGTTATCGAGTACCTGTTCTACGACAAGCCGGTGGTGGCCACTGATGTTGGGGGGATGGGCGAGATTCTGTTGGACGCCGCCAGCGGCGACGCGGCGGGGCTGCTCACGGCGCTGGACCACCCCACCCAGCGCCCCGACGTGCCGGCCCTGACGGCGGCCATGCGGCGCTACGCCACCGACGCGGCGCTTTACGCCGCGCACCAGCAGGTGGCCCGGCGGCGGCAGGCTACTTTTTCGTTGGCGGGCTGCGTGCGGCAGTACGAGGCGCTGTTTGAGCAAGTCGTTGCCGGACGGGCCCAGCAGCTAGGGCGGGTTTCCGGTTAGTGCAGTTTTCAAGGTCGTGTACAGTGCGTGTGGAAAGGTTGTAGAACGGAGTGGCACTCCGTTTGGCCATTGCCCGGCAACGGAGTGCCACTCCGTTCTACAGCACCTAGAGCGGTTTCGGGGGCAGCGTACAGCGCAGCGGGCAAGTAGCGCGAACTTTGTAGTTCGCGTCGCTCGCTTCGTCCTGATGATGGCCGGGCAGCGACGCGAACTACAAAGTTCGCGCTACTTGCTACTGACCCCGAAACCGTTCTAACCTAGGCGCACCGATCTGGGAACCGCTCTAGCGCCCTTGTTAGGGTGTGTGATCCTTGTTAGGGTGTGTGATAATATAAGAAGATAAATACTTGCAAACATGAAGATTCTGGTTGCTACTTTTTGCCTCGACAAGGCGGGCTCGCACGTGCTGGCCCTGGCGCTGGCCTCGGAGCTGGCCAAAAAGCACACCGTCTATTTTTTTAACCAGAACGAACAGCTGGTGGACCCGGGCATGGTGGCGCAGTACCTGAGCCCGGCCGTGCGGGTGGTGGCCATGGACCGCTACCCGCTGTTCAATGAGGTTTGCTGGAAGCTGAACGCCTTGTTTCTGCGGCTGGGGGCCAAGTTCTCGGTGCACGAGAAAGCCAAGGACTGGCTGGGCCGGTACGCCATCCGGCGCTACGGCATTGACATTATGCACAGCCACGAGCCGCTGGTGGCCAGGTCGCGCATCACCCGGCTGGTGCAGCGCACGGGCGTCCCCACGGTGGTCACGGACCACCAGGGCTACTCCATGCTGATTAAAGTGGGTGAGTTCGGCTACGTGCCCTACGCCAACCTGGCCCGGGCCGTGGTAGGCGTGTCGCGGTACACGGCCGACTTGTTCACGGGGGCCCTGGTGGAGGTGCCCACGGAAGAGGAGCGCCGGGCGGGGGAGCGGATTCTGGCCAGCGACTACCAGCACGAGTACGAGAACGCCACGCAGCAGGCCGCGCCCGGGCCCCGGCAGCCCGTTACCACGCGGGTGGAGGTGATTCACAACGGGGTGCCGCGCTACGCGCCGGGGGGGGCGGAGCCGGCGGCCCTGCCCATCCCGGCCGGCAGCTTCGTGTTCGGCATGGTGGGCCGCGGCAACCAGCAAAAGGGCTGGGGCGACGCGCTGGCCGCCTACGCCTTGGTGAAAGCGCGGTTTCCAGCGCGCCGCTTTGCCTTCGTGGCGATGGGCGACGGGCCTTACCTGAGCACGCTGCGGGCCGAGTACGAGGCTGCATCGCCCGACATCTACTTCCTGGGCAACGTGCAGACGCCGCACCCCTACATGCGCCAGTGCCAGGTGGGCTTGTTTCCGTCGTGGTTTTCGGAGGCCCAGCCCATCTCCATCATCGAGTTTTTTGAGAACGGCGTGCCCGTGGTGGCCAGCCCGTTGGGGGGCATCCCGGAAATGGTGTGCCCCCCGGCGGGCCCGGTGGCCGGCCGGCTGCTGGCCATGAACCCCGACGCCACCCCGCGCCTCGACGACCTAGTGGACGCCATGAGCGCCTACGTGGCCGACGGGGCCCTGCTGGCCCGGCACGCGGGCGCGGCCCGGGCCCTGCGCGCCACCTACGACGTGGCCGAGTGCGCGGCGCGCTACGAAGCGCTGTTTCGGGAGATTGTGGGCTAAGCCCGTTCTTTGCGGGGCCGTGCGCCGCTTACGCTATGATTCAGGTTTCCGTTATCATCGTCAACTACAACACGTTCCAGCTCACCAGCGAAGCCATTGCCTCGGTGCAGCAGCACACGCGGGGGGTGTCGTACGAGATTATTGTGGTGGACAACGCCTCGACGGAGTGCGACCCGGGCCGGTTCGTGGAGCAGTTCCCGGCGGTGCGGCTGGTGCGCAGCCCCGAAAACGCCGGCTTTGCCAAGGGCAACAACCTGGGCCTTGCGCACGCCACCGGCGACACGGTGCTACTATTCAACAGCGACGCCGCCGTGCGCAACGACGCCCTCACCCTGACGTACCAGGCCCTGGTGAACGACCCGAAGCTCGGGATTGCCACGGGGCAGCTGCGCTACCCCGACGGCCGGCTGCAATACCAGTGCGGGCGGTTTCCGTCGCTGCGCCTGCAGCTGGTGGAGCTGCTGCGCCTGCAAAAAGCTATGAGCGCCGAAAAGCGGGGCGAGGTGCTGCTGGGTACTTTCTTCGGGCACGAAACGCCGTTCCGCCCCGACTGGGTGTGGGGCACGTACTTCCACGTGAAGCGCCGGGTGCTGGCCGAGCTGCCCGGCGGCAAGCTGCCCGACGATTTTTTTATGTACGCCGAGGATTTGCAATGGTGCTACGCCGTGCGCAAGCTGGGCTACGAGATTGAGTACGTGCCGGCCGCCCACATCCTGCACCACTTCGCGCAGAGCACCAAGCAGGAAAAAAAGCTGAACCAGCTGAACATGATATTGCGCAACGAAGACAGCTTCCTACGCCGGGAATACGGCAGCTGGTCCACCGGCAGCTACTACCTGGCCAAGATGCTGAACCTGTTGCTCTCGGGCGGCGGCGGCGCGGCCAACCGCTACCTCGCCGGCCAGTACCGCCGGCTGCTGCTGCGGCAGGAGCTGCGCACCACCACCAATTCCCCCGTCTGATGGTGGCCCCCACGCCCTTTTTTTCGGTTATCGTGCCCAGCTACAACCGCGCCGACATCATCACGCCGACGCTGGAAGCCATTCTGCGGCAGGAAGATGCGGACTTCGAGCTGATTGTGGTCGACGACGGCAGCCGCGACAACACGGAAGAAGTGGTGGCCCGCCTGCGCGACCCGCGCATCCGCTACTTCCGCAAAGCGAACGGGGAGCGGGGCGCGGCCCGCAACTACGGGGCCCAGCGGGCCCGCGGGCAGTACCTGAACTTTTTCGACTCCGACGACGAGATGTACCCCAACCACCTGCGGGTGGTGCGGGAGTTCGTGGCGGCCCGCGGCGCGGTAGAGTTTCTGCACACCGGCTACGAAGTCATCGACGGCGCGGGCCGCGTGGTGCACGAGTTTTGCGATTTCCCGCCGCTCACCAACGAGCTGCTGCTGCACGACAACCCCATGGCCTGCAACACCGTGTTCGTACGGCGCGACATCGCCTTGGCCAACCCATTCGAGGAGAGCCGGGCCTTGGCTTCGGCCGAAGACTGGGAGCTGTGGCTGCGGCTGGCCAGCCAGTACCTGTTCCACGGCATCCGGGCCAAAACGTTCTGCCTGCGCGAGCACGAGGGCCGCAGCCTGAATACCATTGCCCCGGCGGCCATCATTGCCCGCGACGAGTTGTTTGGCGAGCTGGTGCAACGTAACGCGGCGTTTGCGCGCCGCTTTCCTAACAAAGTGGGGCAATTCGTTGCCGACCGCTACACCTTCATCACCCTCACCCTGGCCCTGAGCAAACAGCACCGGGCCGCCACGCTGCGCTACCTTTGGAAAGCCGTGCAGCAAGACCCGACGGTGCTGTGGCGGCGGCGGTTTTTAGCCTCGGTGAAGCACATGATTTGAAGTTTGTTAAGCGCAACTCAACAAAAACGGAGTTTAGTGGAACGGTGACCAAGTTACTTTTTAATCCATTAATGCTTATTAATATAGTTTTTCATCATGAAAATATTTGCTATTTCAGTAGTTAAAAATGAGGCAGATATAGTTGCCAAAAGCCTATTAGAAGCTACTAGCTGGGCTGACAAAATATTTGTTCTCGACAATGGTAGTACCGATGGCACGTGGGAAATTGTGCAAGGACTAGCTTCCGATAAAATTATTCCTTGGAAACGCGACCTTACTCCGTTTTATGATGGTATTAGGGCTCAGGTATATCAAGAATTCAAACATTTGGCTAAAGAGGGAGACTGGTGGTGCTTTAGATTAGATGCTGATGAATTTTACGTTGATAACCCGGTGAATTTCTTGCAAAATGTTCCTAAACACCACCATTTCGTAGTTACCGATACTATTCAATTCCGATTGACTAAGGATGATTTTAAAGACGGCAAATCTCCCAAAAGTATTGAAGACATTCGCTATTATGATAAAAAGACTTGGAGCGAGGCACGATTTTTCCGTCATCGCGACAAGATGGAGTGGACCCCAGCAATGGAACGGCCAAAGCGTATGGGCGTAATGCACCCGAAGCGGATTAAATTGAGGCATTATCAATTTCGCTCCCTTGACCAAATCAAGCAGCGGATAGCGGTTCGTATTGAGGCTAAGCGAAATGGACATCCTGGATTTGATTATTCAATCAACGAAAATATTGACACATATCTGCATAATAGGGAGGAGTTATACTATTTCGACGGTGGAAATCAATGGACCCTGGATGGACCTCAAAATCATCTTTTCCAGCGTAAATACGACGTAATAATAAAGACTATTTTTCATGCTTTAGGAATCTATAAATAAGTTCAATATTAACTTTTTTAAAAATTACTCCTGTGTAATAGTACTGAATTAGCACACGAAATTGCATTGTTTAACAGGTTAAACGTTTGAATAATGGCAAATATTGTCATAGAGGGCCGTTCGTTAGAGGGTCAACGCGCCGAAAGCACGGTAGTGCCACCGAAAAAATTTGTGGAAGGCCTCGGATTTTTGCGGGGCGTAGCAGCTCTAAGCGTGTGTCTCTACCATTTTACCGGTGGCGCACTGCCTAAATTAAGGGATCCTTCAATAGAAAGGTTTTTTACGAATGGTTGGCTTGGGGTAGATATATTTTTTGTTATCTCCGGATTCATTATCCCTTATAGCCTAGTGGGAAAGAACTATTCGATTTTCGGTTTTTTTGGATATATAAAGAAAAGAATAATAAGAATTAATCCGCCGGCATATGTAGGCCTGGGGTTGGTGTTGGCGCAATGGTATTTTATTGATTACTTCATTGCTCATAATAATAAATATACAGCAGGTTTGAGTTTGCCGCAACTAATAAATAATATAACATTTACAATTCCGTTTACTCACTATAAGTGGATAGTTGCAATATTTTGGACACTAGCAATAGAATTTCAATTTTATATATTTATTGGTTTACTGTTTAATAAAATTTTTGAAAATTTTAACCCGTTTGTTTTCTTACTTATCTTTTTAAGTGCTGCCGCATTGCAGTATCTTCCCTTTACGAGTAGGGAAAATTTCTTTCATTACAGCTCATTGTTCGCCCTAGGTGGTTTGGCATTGTGCTATCATAGAGGGTTGATTGGGATTAAGAGCTATGCTGTTTTGCTGGCGATATTCTTCATAATAGCATGGGTTCAGTTATTGCCATATATTGCGATTATAGGGTTGGTGACGGTAATGTTTATTAGTTTTTTCAAGGTTAAAAATAGGGTTGCTGATTTTTTTGGTAAAATCTCATATTCCTTTTATCTAATCCATTTTTTGGTAGGGAGTACATGCGAATTCTTTTTAATAAGAATTTTTAGTCCAGACCCACTTATAAATAAAATTATTATGCTACTAATTTCGTTAATTATTTCCACAGGATGTGCCTACGTCTTTTATAATTTAGTAGAAAAGCAATTTATGAAATTAGCAAATAAATTATGATTTACTATTTTCATCTTAAAAACTAAGTATATAGTCAGTGCATAGGTCAGCGCATAGCGCTAAGATTTAGATGGTTATTTCCACCCTGGGGGCGGGAGGCGCCGTGGGTGTTCGGCGCCCACGGCGTAGCGCTGGTCCGGTACTACGACGTGGCGGAGGCCGACCTCGATTTTGACCTTGACAACCCGTACCAGTCGAGCAACCTGCGGGAGAGCTTGCAAGTAGTCGGCGGCGGGCCTCAACTTTGTAGGCAGTTACATGGGCCCGGAAAGAACCGGTAGTTTCGGGACCGGCTGGGGGCGGGGGTGCGGGCGGGCCGGATGGTGCGCTTGGAAGGCTTCGCGGCGGATTAGGAGCAGGCCATCGAAGCCGCCGATACCCATACCCTGCTGGACCGCTCGGAGCTAGGGTCTTTTCCTCTGACTTTTCTGGATTCTTTTCATTATGGCAGGCCCTGACTGTCAGCGATTGCAGCGGTCCGGCCGAGTAATGCCCAAACGGGCAGTCGGCCCTGCTGGTGCCCAACCGCGCGCAGCCCGGCAAGAGCGCCGCGGCCGCTGATGCCGGGCTGCGCGCGGTTCGCAGCGGCGGGCCGAACATTGCATGCAGCAAAAGTTCGCGCCGGCCCGCACCCACAAGCGGCTGGGACCCGGTACGCGACCGGGCGGGCGGGGCCCGACGGGCCCGCCCAGTATCTTGCGGCCCCGCCCGCGCTTTTTCCAATTTCCGTGCCTCCGCCCACCTTCTCCTTCGTCAGCCCCGTGTACCGGGCCGAAAGCCTGCTGGCGGAACTGGTGCGGCGGCTGGTGGCGGCGGGCGAGGCGCTGGGGGGCAGCTTCGAAATTGTGCTGGTGGACGACCGCAGCGCCGACGGCTCCTGGGCGGGCATCCTGGCGCTGGCGGCGCAGGACCCCCGGGTACGGGGCCTGCGCCTGAGCCGCAACTTTGGGCAGCACCGGGCCATCACGGCCGGGCTGGAACGGTGCCGGGGCGAGTGGGTGGTGGTGCTGGACTGCGACCTGCAGGACCGGCCGGAGGAAATCCCGGCGCTGTATGCCCGGGCGCAGGCGGGCTACGACCTGGTACTGGCCCGGCGCACCGGCCGGCAGGACGCGTGGGGCAAAAAACTAGTGTCGCGGCTGTTCTACCGGGTGCTGTCGTACCTCACCGAAGTGCCGCAGGACCCGGCGGTGGCCAACTTCGGCATCTACCACCGCCGGGTAATCGCGGCAGTGCTGGCCATGCGCGAGAGCATCCGCTACTTCCCCACGATGGTGCGCTGGGTGGGGTTCCGGGCCGGCTACCTCGACGTGGCGCACGCCGGGCGGGCCCGGGGGCCCAGTAGCTACCGGCTGAGCCAGCGGCTGCACCTGGGCCTGGATGTGCTGCTGGCCAATAGCGACAAGCCCTTGCGCCTGACCGTGAAAGCCGGGCTGCTGCTGGCGGGCGGAGCATTTTTGTTGGTGCCAGTGACGCTGCTACGCTACTGGGCCGGGCAGATTGACCAGCCGGGCTACACCAGCTTGATTATTTCGATCTGGTTTTTCTCGGGCCTGCTGCTGGCGGTGCTGGGCATGGTGGGCCTGTACATCGGCAAAACGTTTGAGCAGGTGAAAAACCGCCCGCTTTACATCGAGGACGAAGCAACGGGCAACTAGCGCGGGTTGCGGGGGGGCTGGTAAACAGGAAGCCGTTTGCATTGGCATCCGCACGGTGTAGAGAAGCATCCTTGCGTCTCAGGATTGAACGGTAGGCTTGAATCCGCCCCGTCGTTCATACTGGTCGTTCAGGCCTGAAGCGCAAGGATGCGTCTCTACCCCCGTTCCAGAAGCCAGAAACTTAAGCCAAACCGCTTGGAGGGGACCTGCACTGCCTCCGCGCCCATGGGGGCCAAAGCCACTTCAATGCCCTGCGGCCGGGCGCTGGCGGGCCCGGCCATACCTTTGCATTCCGCATGGATGCCCCGATTCCTTTTAATAAACCGTATTTCTCCGGCAACGAAACCCGCTACATCGAGCAGGCAGTGCGCTCGGGCAAGATTTCCGGCGACGGGCAGTTCACGCAGCGGGCCCACGCTTACTTCGAGCAGCACTGGGGGTTTCGGAAGGCACTGCTGACCACTTCCTGCACCGACGCGCTGGAAATGGCGGCCCTGCTGCTCGACATCGGGCCCGGCGACGAAGTAATTGTGCCGGCCTTCACGTTTGTGAGCACGGCCAACGCCTTTGTGCTGCGGGGGGCCACCATCGTGTTTGCCGACAGCACCGCGCTCAACCCCAACCTCGACGCCGCTGCCCTGGAGGGCCTCGTGACGCCGCGCACCCGGGCCGTGGTGCCGGTGCACTACGCCGGCATTGCCTGCGACATGGCGGCCGTGCTGGCCATCGCCGAGCGCCACGGCCTGGCCGTGGTGGAAGACGCAGCTCACGCCATCGACAGCTTCTACGACGGCCGGCGGCTGGGCACGTTGGGGGCCCTGGCGGCTTTTTCGTTTCACGAAACCAAGAACATCATCGCCGGCGAGGGCGGGTTGCTGGCCCTCAACGACCTGCGGTTCGCGCAGCGGGCCGAAATCATCCGCGAGAAGGGCACCACCCGGTCGGCGTTTTTCCGGGGCGAGGCCACCGAGTACAATTGGGTGGACGTGGGCTCATCGTTTCTGCCCTCGGAGCTAACGGCGGCGTACCTATGGGCGCAGATTGAGAACCTGGCCGACATCCAGCAGCGGCGCACTTCCATTTGGGACGCATACTACGCCGCCCTTGCGCCGCTGGGGGCCCTGGGGGTGGGCCTGCCCGAACTGCCCGCCTACGCCACCAACAACGGCCACCTGTTTTATCTGGTGTGCCGCGACCAAGCCGAGCGCGACGCGCTGATTGGTCATCTGGGGCAGCGGCGCATTCTGGCCGTGTTTCACTACCGGGCCCTGCACCGCAGCCCCTACTACGCCGCCCGGCACGACGGCCGGCCCCTGCCGTGGGCCGAGCACTACACCGCCTGCCTGGTGCGGCTGCCCCTGTACTACGAATTGGACGGCGTGGCGCAGCAACGCGTTATCGACGGCGTGCTGGCGTTTTACCAAGGCCGTTAATCCCGGCTCATGACCTGCCCATCGACTTCGACGCCTTGGCCACGTGAACGGCCCTAATTTGCATAATGCGCGTAACCGAAAGAAAGTGAAGCCAAACGATTCTTTATAGCGCGTTGGTTCGCATTGAAAACCGTTTTAAACGTCACAAAATCATTCAATAAATGCAGGGCGAGGGTCTATCTTGCTCTACTCTTTTATGCGAAAAAAACTCTTGATTGTCATCCCAAATTTGGGGTTAGGCGGGGCCCAACGCGCATTTCACGACCACAGCGTAGAACTACAGAAACGCTATGACGTGACGGAGGCTGTTTTTAATTTAGACGAGCCCAATATTTATCCGAGTGGTAATCCGCTCGAAAATATGGACGTGGCTGGGGGCGGGAGTGCCCTGCGTAAGGCGGCTAATTTCGCGAAGCGCATCACCCGGTTGCGGGCGCTGAAAAACCGGTTGCAAGCCGATGTGTGCGTGAGCCACCTGGAAGGGGCAGACTACGTGAACCTGCTCAGCAAAGGCCGGGAGAAAGTAATTCTGCTGATTCAGGGATCGAAAGTGCACGACCGCAACATCAGCGGGCCGCTGGGGTGGCTGCGTAAAAAGGTGATGATGCCGGCCCTGTACAAGCGGGCCGACCGCATCGTAACGGTGAGCCGGGACATTATGCCCGAGATCATCGAGGCTTTTGGGGTGGATGCCCGCAAGGTGCTCACCATTCACAACTCTTTTGAGGTAGAACGGGTGTGGGCGCAGGCCCAGGAAGCGCTGTCGGCCGAGATGCGGGCCGTATATGACGCCGCGCCTGCGTTGGTGACCTCGGCCCGGCTGGCGGTACAGAAAAACCAAGCACCCTTGCTGGACATTTTTGCGGATTTATTGCGTCGCCGCCCGGCCAAACTGATATTCATCGGTGATGGCGAATTGCGGAATGAGCTGATTAGCAAGGCGCGTGCGTTGGGGCTGCGGGTGTACGATGTCTGGGCCCAGAAGCCGCTGACGCCCGATTACGACGTGTACTTTATTGGTTTGCAGCAAAACCCGTTTAAATTCATTCATCCGGCCGACCTATTTGTTTTCCCTTCGGGCTGGGAGGGGTTCCCCCTGGCCCTGGGCGAGGCGATGATCTGCGGCGCGGCAGTGGTGACCACTGATTGCCCTACGGGCCCCCGCGAGATGCTGGCCCCCGCTACCGCTACCCCGGCGGCGCCCATTCGGGCGGCGGAGTGGGCAGAGTTTGGCATATTGATGCCGATGCTTACTGAAGCGGACACGTTGAAAACCGACGAAAAGGTATGGACAGATACCATTGAGCAACTCCTGGCCGACCCAGCCGAGCGCCAGCGCCTGGGGCAACTGGCCCGGCGGCGTATGGAAGACTTCACGCACAAAAAAATTTTCCAGCGCTGGTCAGAATTGATTGAGGAGGTGCTGGCCATCTAGTCCGGCCATCCGGGACTTTCCGGTACCTTTGCGCCCTGCCTATGCCAGATTCTGCTCCGCTTACTGCTCACCGCATCCTGGTAGTTGATAACTGCATAGCCGTTACCGGTGCGCTAAAGGCTATTTTGAACACCGCCCGGGCATTGCAGGCAGAATACGCGGGTCAGTTCGAGTTTGAATTCGTACTGCCCACCGGTAGCACCGCCCTGCCTACGGTAGTCGGTGAGGGCTTCCGGGTGCACACGCTGCCATTCGTGGAAATCAGCAGGCGGCCCGGCGAATTACTGCGTTACGTGCCCGCGTTGCTGGCCAACGGCTGGCGGCTGCGGCGGCTGGCGCGGCAGCGCGGCGTAGCCCTTATTCACCTGAATGATTTTTTCAACCTGGCGGGCGTCGTGGCCAAATGGGCCAGGGGGCCGAAGCTCCTGACGCACGTGCGGCTGCTGCCCCAAAATTTCCCGGCACCGCTCCGGCGCTTATGGGTAAGCGCCGATACCCGGTACGCCGACCGCGTGATTTGCGTATCGGAGGCCGTGCAGGCCGCCTTTCCGGCAGCTCCCAACGTGCTGGTGGTGGCCGACCCCCTGCCGGAGCACGAGCAGTACCCAGCACCGGCCCCCGACCAGGCCGCGGGCCGCGCCCGAACGGGCGAACTGAAGCTGCTGTATTTGGCAAACTACATCCAGGGTAAGGGCCACGACCACGCGGTCGAAGCCTTTGCCGCCGCGCACGCGCAGAACCCGCACCTGCGCCTGTACTTCCACGGCGGTGATATGGGGCTAAATAAAAACCGGGCGTATCGCCAAACCCTCGAAGCGCGGGTGCAGGCGCTGGGGCTGACGGCAGCGGTGCATTTTGGTGAGTTTGTGCAGGACGTGGAGCAGGCAATCAAAGCGGCTGATGTGCTCCTTAATTTCTCCGAAACCGAGTCGTTTTCGTTGACTTGCCTCGACGCGCTGTTCTATGGCACGGCATTGGTTGCTTCCGATTGCGGCGGGCCCCGGGAATTGTTTGAGCACGGGCGCTCGGGCCTGCTGGTGCCCAACAAGGACGTGCCGGCCATGGCGGCCGCCATTCTGGAACTGGCCGCCGACGCGGCCAAACGCACCCGCTTCGCGGCGGCCGGCCGGGAATACGTGCGGCAAAAATTCAGCCCGGACGCTACCTACCGCAAACTCCGGAAGGTGTACTTAACGCTGCTAGCCCCATGAGTGCTGCTAAAATGCTGCCCCCGGCAGACGTCGATGTTTTTGTCTTCGATGTCTGCGATACGCTGTTTTACTCCAACACCACGTTTGACTACTTAAATTATGTGCTGGAGCAGAAGCAGTTGGGCGGCCGTCGGCGGTGGCTGCAGTTGCTGACCAAGCGCTGGTCGCCGGCTTACCTGGGGCTCGCGGTCTGGCAAAAGCTGGCGGGCGGCGATGCCATCAAAGCGGCCGCGCTGCGCTTGCTGGTGGGCATCCCCAAGGAAGAGCTGTACGCGCTGGGGCGAAGCTTCCTGAAGGACTTTTTAGGCACCCGTAAAATCGCCCGGACGCACGAGCTGCTGGCAAGCTCGGTGGGTTCCCGTACACGCGTCGTACTAATTTCTGCTAGCCTGGACCCCATCATTGCCGCCTTGGCAGTCGCGCTGGAAGTAGAGTTTGTGTCTTCGGAGTTGGACTACGACGGACGGGGGCGCTGCACCGGTCGTTTGCGCCGCGAAATGAGCGGGCAAAAACACCACGCGCTACGCGAGCTGGCCGGGGCTGATTTGCGTCTGGCCGTAGCGACTGATAATTTTACCGACCGCGCGCTGGTTGCCGGTGCCGCCTACCGCTACGTGGTGGTGCACCGCCCCGCGGACAAGCCCTTTTGGCAAGACCTGGGGCCCCAGTTCATTGAGGCTTATTCCGCATGAATACTCTTCGCTTCCTGTTGCCGTATACCTATTTCTACGGCAGCCGGGTAAAACAGCTCAAGTACAACGTCTATTACCTGATTATTGACTGGGCGGTACCCTTCGCGCTGCTGGTCTATTTTTCCGGTTTTGACTGGCAGCACTCGCTGCTGCGGTTTGTGCTGGCCTACCTGGCGTTCATTTCCATTTACGAGGTTGGGTACCTGGGCAACGACGTGTACAGCGTGCGGCACGAAACCAACCCGCGTCGGCGGGTAAAAAGTTTTGACCCTTCCAATGCCGTAATCAGTTTGTGGGTGCTGACGCGCGTGGCAGCATTTGCTGGCATTAGCTGGTACCTGGGGGTGTGGCGGCAGCCGTTGTGGCTGGCTTACTATGCTGTGCTGATAATTTTCTTTTACCTGCACAACGTATTGAAAGATAATGAGCTGAAGGTGATGACCTTTGTCAATCTGGCCTTCAGCCGCTACCTGGCCCCGGTATTTATCTTCCTGTTACCAGCACAGCTTATGCTCATCGTGGCCCCTGTGTTTCTGAACTACGTGTTCTACCGCACCCTGATGTACATGGACAGCAAAGGGCTGCTCAACATGCCCAATCGGCGGGCTCCCGCCCACAAGGTTTACTATTACTTGTTGGCGATGGGGGTGAGCGTCGTGCTGTCGCTGATGGGGCACTCCTGGGTACCGGTCGCCATCACGGGGTATTATCTATTATTCTGGTCGGTGGTGCAGGCGGTGGGCATCAAAGCACCCGAAGCCGAATAGCCCAAAAAACGTTGAAGCAGCTAATAAAATAAGCCGCCGCTTAAAGACGCTTCTATTGACATAGAGCATCTTTAAGCGGCGGCCAGCTTTTTTCGCTGCCGCGAAACAGTCCCCAGCCTTGGTTTGGGCCGGGCCTGGAATTGCATAATGTATAGACCTGATAGATAGAAGGGCATGAGCGGAATTTTGTAGCGGACCAGCGTCCCAAAGTTGCCGCTGTTGGTGCCAACCCCAATAGCCAACACGATGGAAAAAAGAAAGCAGAACGTGAGAATAGGCTGGGAAATTATGAGCTGTAAGCTTTTGAGGACACCCGTGCGGTAAAACAACGTGACAGTTAAGTAAAGAAACAAGGTGGCTTCCAAAGCCGAAAGAAGCATAACCGGGTTGCGGGCTTCGAATATAAACGGCCGGAAAATGCTTACGACGACAGCTTGCGGAGCCACTTTAACCAAGGAACTGGCTGAACCATCGAACGTCCCGATGTTGTAGGCTGATCCGTTGGATACCTGAGTTGTGAGGTATTCCGAATTAATTTTAGTGCGTTCACCAATCTTGTTTACGTCGTATTTATCGTCACCGGAGGTAAGGCGCGTTGCACCTATGTAGCCGGCTCCCAAACCCAGTAAAAGAAAAAACGGCTTGAGAACTAGGCGAACCGTAGAGGATTTTATGCGTTGGTTATTTTCATTGAATACCCAAAGCAAGGCGGGCGGTAGAAAAGACAATAGTATATACACTTTCACTGAGTAAAGGACGTAGGCACCTAACAGCCCCACTAATACTGAAAATAAAATACTCCGCTTGGCAATGGTAGAGTAGTAAAAACCATAAAATGTCCAACCGAGGGCACCAATACAAATAGAATCTTTCATGAGGCCGGAACCCCAAAAGAATACAGAAGGCAGAAAAAATACAGCAGTAGCAAGCTGCTTATATGCCAAGGGATAAATACGCAGAAAAGTGGTGTACATGGCCCACATGCCACTAAAGCTCAGCGCGGCGAACATTAGGCCGATGATGGTGTAAGTGCCAAAGCAAAAAAGGCCGAAAAAAGCGGCTATGCGAATCACAAAATACTCGGTTGGAGACCGGTACCAATATAATTGACCAACGTAAGGAGCTGTGTCCGGGTCAAAGCTATTGGTAGAGCTGAAAATAAGTTTTAATCCAGCCAAAGGCGAATTTATAAATGCACCGTATATGACCTTGGTGTGGTTATAATAATTAAAAGTGTCGCCACCCCCGTAATAATATTGGAAAATAAGTCCCAGCACGATAGCACCTAAAAACTTGAGGGTAAGCGCTGGAATAAAGTAAGGTTTAGTATAGACATTAGTAAAACGGCCTCTAATGGAAAATGCAATAGAATAAAATATCCCTAAGTATATAGGCGTTAAAAGCAGATCATTTAATTCCATGACGCACAGAGTTGGATGTTTCGTTTAATCTCATTTGTACTGCTCCTGATTAAGTTGTTAGGGCCAGAAACAATGGTATTGACCATAAACAACTTATCAATTTTTCCGCCTTGGCTAATACCTGCAACAAGTAAGTGCTTTTTAGAAGAAATATTTTGGTTAAGTGCTTACGGCAACGAGTGTGCTAGAAATCAAAACGGAACATGCCTTTTGGTGAATGGCTCAATGATTCAGCTTTTATTTTTTTTCAGCCACGAGGCAGCTTCTTTGTACTGTTCTGACTTGTGGTCGGCGATGTCCTTCACCACCAAATAGTAACGGCGGGCGGTGGCAACTTCTTTTTCTTTGTCGGCGAGGCGGGCCAAGTTGGCGTTGGCGAATAGGTAGAAGCCGCCCTTGGTGTCGCCGCTGCTCTCGGCAAACACGATGCAGCGCTGGTAATAGTCGCGGGCCTTGGCGGCGTCGCGGTAGCGGTACTGCATGAGGTAGCCCAGGAAGTAGCTGGCGTAGCGCCCGCTGGTGGCCTCGTAGCCGGGCATGCCCAGGTTGATTTTCTCCATGATTTCCTTGCTCACCCGCTCGCACTCCGCGAAGTCGCCCTGGTCGTAGGCCAGCAGGGCGTAGAAGCGCTGGAAGTAGCCGTTGTCGGGGAAGGCGGCGGCCAGCTGCTTGGCCACGGGCAGGGCCTCGGCCCCGTTGCCTTCCTCGTTTTTGAGGATACCCATCAGAAACACCTTGGCCTCGGTGGCGGTGTAGAAGCCGGTGGTGGCCACGGTGCGCAGCTGCTGGAGGCCCAGCGCTTTGTTGCCCTTGGGGAAGAACAGCAGCACCGGCCGCAGGAACGGGTAGTTGTCGGGAATCCAGACGGCGTAGTAGTTGAAGAGGGCCTGCCCGAACAAAAACTCCGGGCTCAGGCCGTTGGCTTCCTGGCTTTTCTGCAGGTAAGTCAGGGCCCGCTTGCTGTCCACGGTGGCCAGCCGCCAGTCGTGGCGCTCGGCGTGCAGGCGGGCGCTGAAGCCGTAGGCCGCCGCCAGGAAAAACGTGGCCTCGTAGTTGTGGTCGTCGGCCCGGTACAGGGTTTCGGCCTTGGTGATGGCCGAGTCCATGTAGGCAAAGAAGGTGCGGTCGTACACCTTGGTCTGGAAGCTGGTGGGGCGAATCTTCCACCACGTGTTCAGGCCCAGCATAAGGTAGGCGAGGGGGTGCTCGGGGTAGCGCCGCTTGAGGGAGCGGAACTGCTTCTCGGCCCGGTCGTACTTGAAGTTGTAGAGGTTGTGCACGGCCCCGTCCAGCTCCTGCTGGATGTCTTTGTTGAGCAGCAGCCAGCCCTTGGTGTCGATGGCCTGCGGGGCTACGGCCACGCTGTCGAGGTGCACCACGGGCATGGCCCCGCGCCGCCGCGCCGTGTCGCCCACCTGGGCCCGGGCCGCCAGGGGGGCCAGCAGCAGCACGCCCCAGCAAAAAAGCAAACGCAGCATAGAAAACGAAAAGTGAGGGCCCGGGACGGCCGGCTTCGGCCCCCCGGGGCCCCTAAAGTACGGACTCTGGCCTAGCTTTGGCCCAGTTTTCCCCTGCCCATGCAACTGCTCGAAACCCTGTGTCGCCTCGCGGCCCCGTCCGGCCACGAAGGCCCGATGACCGCCTTTGTGCTTGACTACGTGCAGCAAAACCGGGCCGGCTGGCAGCACCAGCCGCAGGTGCTGGCCGGCGACGGCTTCCAGGACTGCGTGGTGCTCGTGTTTGGGCAGCCGCGCACGGCCGTGTTCGCGCACCTCGACAGCATCGGCTTCATGGTACGCTACGGCCGGCAACTGGTGGCCATCGGCGGGCCCGAAACCCAAGCCGGCTACCACTTGGTGGGCCACGACGCGGAAGGAGAAATAGCGTGTACACTGACCATCAACGACGAAACCGAAACCCTGGGTTACGAGTTCAGCCGCGAGTTGGCCCGGGGCACGGAGCTAACGTTTCGCTGCGACTTCCGCGAAACCGAGCAGACGGTGCAGAGCTGCTACCTCGACAACCGCCTGGGCGTGTGGACGGCCCTGCGCCTGTGCGAAACCCTGGAGCACGGCATCATCGCCTTCAGCTGCGGCGAGGAGCACGGCGGCGGCACGGTGCCTTTCCTGGCGCAGTTCATCTACGACACCTATAAGGTGCGCCAGGCCCTGATTTGCGACATTACCTGGGTAACCGAGGGCGTGCACCTGGGCGGGGGCTGCGTGATATCGCTGCGCGACTCGCTCATCCCGCGCCGCGCCTACGTCGAGCGCATCCGGGCCATCGCGGAAAAGTCGGGCATTGCTTACCAGCTGGAGGTGGAAGACAGCGGCGGCTCCGACGCCAAGGAGCTGCAACGGGCCGCCCAGCCCTGGGACTGGTGCTTCGTGGGGGCCCCGGAGGACCACGTGCACACCCCCGACGAGCTGGTGGACAAGCGGGACATTGCCAGCATGTTGGCCCTCTACCAGGTGCTGTTGCGGGAGCTGTAAGCGGTAAGCCATTAGCTTTTAGCTGCTAGCTATTAGCTTTTGTTCTGACTGACAAAGGCTTATGGCAGCGCGAATGTTCGCTTATTTTTGGCCACTATTTAGCTGGGCCCTACATTTACCGGCACTCCTCTTCATTCCCACCTAACATCCTGCCGGTATGACGCCTTACCTCTACGCGGTGCCCGCGCTGGGCCTTTTTTCGCTGTTGTACACCTGGCTGCGGGCCGGCTGGGTGGCCCGCCAGGACGCCGGCGATGCCCGCATGACCACCATTGCCGGCTACATTGCCGACGGGGCCATTGCCTTTTTGCAGGCCGAATACAAGGTGCTGGCCCTGTTTGGGTTGATTGCCGGGGCCTTCCTGTTTTATCTGGGCAGCACGAGTGGTAATTCCAGCCCGGTCATCGTCATTGCCTTCGTTATTGGGGGCGTGTTTTCGGCGCTGGCGGGCTTCATTGGGATGAAGATTGCCACCAAGGCCAACGTGCGCACCGCGCAGGCGGCCCGCACCAGCCTGGCCACGGCCCTGAACGTGTCGTTCTCGGGCGGCTCGGTGATGGGCATGGGCGTGGCCGGCCTGGCCGTGCTGGGGCTCGGGTCGCTGTTCATTGTGTTCTATAAGATGTTCGTGCCCAGCGGCCTGGCCAATGGGCAGGAGATGGAAAAGGCCCTGGAGGTGCTTACCGGCTTCTCGCTGGGGGCCGAGAGCATTGCCTTGTTTGCCCGGGTGGGCGGCGGCATCTATACGAAAGCGGCCGACGTGGGGGCCGACCTCGTGGGCAAGGTCGAGGCCGGCATTCCGGAGGACGACCCCCGCAACCCCGCCACCATCGCCGACAACGTGGGCGACAACGTGGGCGACGTGGCCGGCATGGGGGCCGACTTGTTCGGCTCCTACGTGGCCACGATTCTGGCCACCATGGTGCTGGGCCGCGAAGTGACCGTGACCGGCGACCAGTTCGGGGGCCTCTCGCCGATTTTCCTGCCGATGGCCATCGCGGGCATGGGTATTTTGGCTTCGCTCGTTGGTATTTTATGCGTGCGGGTGAAGGAAGGCGGCAACGTGCAGGCGGCCCTCAACCTGGGCAATTACATTTCGGTGGCGGTATCGGCCTTGGCCTCCTACGGCCTCATTATGTGGATATTGCCTGCCGGCACGTTCACCATTCGCGGCGTTTCGTTCGATGCCCTGCACGTGTTCTACGCCGTGCTGGTGGGCCTCGTGGTGGGCACGCTGATGAGCATCATCACTGAGTACTACACGGCGATGGGCAAGCGCCCGGTGCTGAGCATTGTGCAGCAGAGCAGCACGGGCCACGCCACCACCGTGATTGGGGGCCTGGCCGTGGGCATGGAAAGCACCGTGCTGCCGATTCTGGTGCTGGCGGCGGGCATCGTGCTGAGCTTCCGGGCCGCCGGCCTCTACGGCGTGGCCATCGCGGCGGCCGGCATGATGGCCACCACGGCCATGCAGCTGGCCATCGACGCCTTCGGGCCCATTGCCGACAACGCCGGCGGCATCGCCGAGATGAGCGAGCTGCCCAAGGAAGTGCGCGAGCGCACCGACATCCTCGACGCGGTGGGCAACACCACGGCCGCCACCGGCAAAGGCTTCGCCATTGCCTCGGCGGCCCTCACGTCGCTGGCCTTGTTCGCGGCCTTCATGGGCACGGCCCACATCGACACCATCGACATCAGCAACGCCGACGTGCTGGCGGGCTTGTTCGTGGGGGCCATGATTCCGTTCATCTTCTCGGGCCTGGCCATTGCCGCCGTGGGCCGCGCCGCCATGGCGATGGTGCAGGAGGTGCGCCGCCAGTTCCGCGAGATTCCGGGCATCATGGAGGGCACGGCCCGGCCCGAGTACGAGAAGTGCGTGGCCATCTCGACGGCGGCCGCCATCCGCGAGATGATTTTGCCGGGGGCCATTGCCCTGCTCACGCCCATCCTCGTGGGCTTCTTGTTCGGGCCCAAGGTGCTGGGCGGCTTGCTGGCGGGCGTGACGGTGAGCGGGGTGCTGATGGCCATCTTCCAGAGCAACGCCGGCGGGGCCTGGGACAACGCCAAGAAATCGTTCGAGAAAGGCGTGCTGGTGAACGGCGTGATGCAGTACAAGGGCTCCGATGCCCACAAGGCGTCGGTGACCGGCGACACCGTGGGCGACCCGTTCAAGGACACGTCGGGCCCCAGCATGAACATCCTCATCAAACTCATGAGCATCGTGAGCCTGGTCATTGCTCCGCACATCGCCGAGAAAACCACGGCTGCCGGGGCCGCCGCCGCGCCCGCGCCGCTACGCTTCGAGCAGGCCTTCCGCCCCCGTGTGCGCTACGCCGAAGCGCTGGCCCCGGCAGCAGCTTACGTCCTGCACACGGTGCTGAAATAGCTCGTCATAACCACGGATTTGTCGGGTTTTGGGCCCCATTGGCGGGGCCCCGCCGGGCTGCCGGCTTTTCGCCGGCTGCCCGGTAATCGCCAGGGGCCCTGTGATTATACTCCAGGCTTTTGCCAACGGCCTAAGTTTTGGAAGATTTTTTATAGTTGCACTTGGAAACAGCGTAGCGGCAACCCGACGATTACCGGGCAGCCGGCGAAAAGCCGGCAGCCCGGCGGGGCCCCGCCAATGGGGCCCAAAACCCGACCCATTCGCCTGACCCGATAAATCCGTGGTTATGACAGTAGCTTTGCGGTTTCATTTTTCCTTGCGCCGCATGGGTTCGTCCCCCACCATCACCCTCCACGACAAAGCGTTTCGCCCTTACCTATCGGCCGCGGAGCTGGCCACGGCCATCGACGGGGTGGCCGCCCGCCTCAACGCCGACTACGCCGGCCGCCGGCCCCTGTTCGTGGTGGTGCTCACGGGGGGCTTCATGTTTGCCGCCGACTTGCTCAAGCGGTTCACCGGCGACTGCGAGATTGTGTTCATCCGGGTGGCGTCGTACGAGGGCACCGGCAGCACGGGCACGGTGCAGGAAATCATGGGCCTGCGCGAGGACGTGCAGGGCCGCGACCTGATTTTGGTGGAAGACATCGTGGACACGGGCACTACCCTGCACCACCTGCTGCCCACGCTGCGGGCTAAGAACCCGGCTTCTATCGAGATAGCCGCCTTGTTCTTCAAGCCCGCCAGCCTGCGCCACGACTTGGTGCTGAACTACATCGCCCGGGAAATCCCCAACGATTTCGTGGTCGGCTACGGCCTCGACTACGACGGGCTGGGCCGCAACCTGCCCGAAGTGTACGTGGCCGCATAAGGAAAAATCCGTTCGGCTTTGTTACGGATTGATTAACTTTCCCACCCAACCCACCCCGCGCCCCGGCGCGCTGTTCCCCGTTTTTCATGCTGAATATCGTATTGTTCGGCCCGCCCGGTGCGGGCAAAGGCACCCAGAGCCAGAAGCTCATTGCCCACTACCACCTGGTGCACCTGAGCACCGGCGACCTGCTCCGCGCCCAAATCGCGCAGGGCACCGAGCTGGGCCTGCGGGCCAAAAAGCTGATGGACGAAGGCCTACTCGTGCCCGACGAGGTGGTCATCGGCATGATTGACAGCGCCCTGAGCGCCAACGAGGAAGCCGCGGGCTTCATCTTCGACGGCTTTCCGCGCACCGTGCCGCAGGCCGAAAGCCTCGATCGGCTGCTGGCCCAGCACCGGGCCCAAATCGGCTGCATGGTGGCCCTCGAAGTGAAGGAAGAGGAACTAGTGACGCGCCTGCTGGAGCGGGGCAAAACCAGCAACCGCCCCGACGACCAGGACGAGACCAAAATCCGCCGCCGCGTGACGGTGTACAACACCGAAACCGCCCAGGTAGCCGGCTACTACGCCGCCCAGCACAAGTTCCACGCCCTCAACGGCACCGGGGCCATCGACGACATTTTTGGCCAGGTGTGCGCCGTCATCGACCAGCACCGCGCCGCCCTGGACGAAGCACCGGCCGCGGCCACCGAAGAGGTGCAGGCGTAGCGCTGCGCTAGTGATGAGTTTCGGGTTATGAGTTATGAGTTTCGGCCCATGCGCCGACGCTCATAACTCATTTGCTTATCGGCCGGTGTGTCAACTCATAACCCATAATTCATAACTTAGAGCATTTTTTAGGTTGGTGTACAGTCCGGTCCGCCGGTTTTTTCGACCGGCCGACCGGTTGACTGACCGCCACTTATTTTCCTTGACGACAATCGGTCGGCCGGCTGAAAAAGCCGGCCGACCGGGAGCAGCCCAGCTGCACACCAACCTGAAGACTGCTCCATAACTAAAAAACCGTGGCTTCCAATAATTTCATCGACTACGTTAAGCTCACCTGCCGCTCGGGCAAGGGCGGGGCGGGTTCGCACCACTACTTCCGGGCCAAGGGCCTGCCCAACGGGGGGCCCGACGGCGGCGACGGCGGCCGCGGCGGCCACATCATCCTGGAGGGCAACTCGCAGCTGTGGACGCTGCTGCACTTGCAGTACCAGAAGCACGTGTTTGCCAAAGACGGCGAGGGCGGGGGCGAAAACCTGCGCTCCGGGGCCCAGGGCGAAGACATCGTGCTGCAAGTGCCGCTCGGCACGGTGGCCCGCGACGCGGACACGGGCGAGCAAATCCTCGAGATTACCGAGCAGGGGCAGCGCCTGGTGCTGGTGCCCGGCGGGCGCGGGGGCCTGGGCAACGACCACTTCAAAACGCCCACCAACCAAGCCCCCAGCTACGCCCAGCCCGGCGAGCCGGCCGTGGAGGCCCTGGTTGTGCTGGAACTGAAGCTGCTGGCCGACGTGGGCCTGGTGGGCTTCCCCAACGCGGGCAAGAGCACGCTGCTTTCGGTGGTGTCGGCGGCCAAGCCCAAAATTGCCGACTACGCCTTCACGACGCTGACGCCCAACCTGGGCGTGGTGGCGTACCGCGACTACAAGTCGTTCGTGATGGCCGACATTCCGGGCATCATCGAGGGGGCCGCCGAGGGCCGGGGCCTGGGCACGCGCTTCCTGCGCCACATCGAGCGCAACTCCATGCTGCTCTTCATGATCAGCTGCGACAGCCCCGACATTGCCGCCGAGTACCGGGTGCTGCTCGGCGAGCTGGAGCAGTTCAACCCCGAGCTGCTGGACAAAACGCGCCTGCTGGCCATCACCAAAACCGACATGCTCGACGAAGAATTGGAAGCCGAAATGAAGGCCGCGCTGCCGGCCGACGTGCCGCCCACCATCTTCATTTCCAGCCTGACCAACAAGAACATCCAGCCGCTGAAAGACATGATTTGGCGGGCCCTGCACGCGTAAGGGTAGTTGCGGCCTTTTTCCGTGCAATAATTCCTGCCACCGCGCGGCGGAACCCCGGGGCGCGGCGCGCTTTGCCGTGGGTTCGCCGGGCCCCGGTACCGGGCCCGCGGCGTATTTTTAGGCTTCGCTAACCCGCCGCTCCATGCCCGCCGCTTCCGCCGCTGCTTCGCCCCTCGCCGCGGCCCAGGCCCGCATCCAAGCACTGGAAGCGGAGCTGCGCGCGGCCCAGGCCGCCAACCAGCAGCTGCGCGCGGCCGCGGCCCTGCCCGACCAAAACCCCAACCCCGTGCTGCGCTACGACGCGGCCGGCGAGCGCACCTACGCCAACCCCGCCGCCGAGCGCCTGCGCCACCAGTTGGGGCCCCCGGCGGCGGCGGCGCTGCGGGCGCAGCTGCGGGCGCTGGTCGCCCACAGCCTGCGTGCTGGCCACCCGTACCAAACCGAGCTGCGCCACGGGCCCCACGGGCTGCAAGTGTCGCTGGTGCCGGTGGGGCCCGACGGCTGCGTTAATGTGTACGTGGTGGACGTGACGGCCCGCCACGAAGCCGAGCAGCGGGCGGCCGAGCAGCAGGCGTTTTACGAAACCGTGCTCAACGAGCTGCCCAGCCAGATTGCCGTGTTCGGCCCCGACCAGCGCTACCGCTACCTCAACGCCCGCACCGCGCCCGACGCGGCCGAGCGTGCGCAGTGGCTGGGCAAAACCGTGCTGGACACGGCCGGCTTTATGGGCCGCCCGGCCGCGGCCGCCGCCACCCGGCACCGCCTGCTGGAGCAGGCCGTGGCCGAGCACCGCCAGGTGGAGTGGCAGGAAGCCCACACCGGGCCCACCGGCCGCGTCGAGCATTACCTGCGCTACTACCAGCCCGTGTTTGGGGCAGACGGCGGCTTGGCCTTCATCATCGGCAACAGCGTCGACATCACCGGCCGGGTGCAGGCCGAGGAGCAGCTGCGGGCCCAGCAAACCTTCACCGAGCTGGTGCTCGACACCACGCCCAACGTGATTTACGTGCGCGACCTGGCCCAGCACGTGCTGTTCCAGAACCACGCCTGCCGCGACCTGCTGGCCGTGCTGCGCCCCGCCGGGGCCCCGGCGCCCAACGGCGTGCAGGCCCACGAGCGGCAGGCCTACGCGGCCGATGACGCCCGCGTGGTGGAGCACCGGCAGGAGGTGGTGGCCGAAGACCGGGTGACGCTGCCCTCGGGCGAGGTGCGCTGGTACCACACCGTGAAGCGCCCCCTGCTGCGCCCCGACGGCGCGGTGCACGTACTGGGCGTGAGCACCGACATCACGGCCCTCAAACAGGCCCAGCACACGCTGGAGCGCAGCGAGAAGCGCTACCGCGACCTGATGCACTACGCCCAGGCCCTCATCTGCACCTACGACCTGGCCGGCACCGTGCTGTCGGCCAACCCCGTGCTGGCCGCCCTGCTGGGCCCGCCCGCCGCCGAACTGGTGGGGCAGTCCGTGGCCGCCTACCTGCTGGCCGAAGACCGGGAAAAATTTGCCGGGTACCTGGCCCGCATCGCCGCCGCGGGCGAGGCCGAAGGCGTGCTGCGGGTGCGGCCCCGGGGCGGCGAGCAGCTGCGCTACCTGCTCTACCACAACTTTGTGGTGCGCGAACCCGGCCAGGCCCCCTACGTTATTTCGCACGCCCACGACATCACCGGACGCATTCTGGCCGAGCAGGCCACCCAGCGGGCCCGCGACGAAGCCGAAGCCACGGCCCGCGCCCGCGAGAATTTTCTGGCCAACATGAGCCACGAAATCCGCACGCCCATGAACGGGGTGCTGGGCATGACGGCCCAGCTGGCCAAAACCCGCCTCGACCCGCGCCAGCACGAGCTGGTGCGCGTGGTGCAGGCCTCGGGCCAACACTTGCTGGTGGTGCTCAACAACGTGCTCGACATGGCCAAAATCACGGCCGGCAAGCTGGACCTGGAGCAAACCGTCTTCAACCTGTGCGACTCGCTGGCCGAAGCCCTGCACCCGCTGGCCGTGCAGGCCCAGGAAAAGGGCCTGGCCTTTCACAGCACCCGCCTGCGCGACACCTGCCCCGTGCCGTGGGTGGTGGGCGACCCGCACCGGCTCAACCAAATCGTGCTTAACCTGGTGAGCAACGCCGTCAAGTTCACCGCCCGGGGCAGCATCGCGGTGAAGGGCGAGCAGCTGAGCGAAACCGCCGATACCCTGACCGTGCGCTTCAGCGTGCAGGACACCGGCGCGGGCATTGCCCCCGACAAGCAGGCCCTCATCTTCGAGAGCTTCACCCAGGCCTACGCCGACACGGCCCGCCGCCACGGCGGCACGGGCCTGGGCCTGAGCATTTCGCGGGCCCTGGTGGCGCAGATGGGCGGCACGCTTACCCTGGAAAGCGCCGCGGGCGCGGGCAGCACGTTCGCCTTCGTGCTCACCCTGCCCCGGGCCCCGGCGGCCACCGGGCCGGCCCTCGCCGCTGGGGCCCCCGCCTACGACACCGGCCGGCTGGCCGGGGCCCGGGTGCTGCTGGTGGAAGACAACGACGTGAACCGCACCGTGGCCCGGATGCTGCTCGAACCCTGGGGCGTGCGGCTCGACGAGGTGCCCGACGGCCTGGCCGCCCTGGCCCAACTGGCCGCCGCGCCGCCCTACGACGTGGTGCTGATGGACATCCAGCTGCCCGGCCTGAGCGGGGTGGAGGTGACCCAACGGCTACGCCAGCTGCCCGACCCGGCGCGGGCCGCCACGCCCGTCGTCGCCCTCACGGCCAACGCTTTCCGGGCCGACGTGGAGCGCTACCTGGCCGTCGGCTTCAACGCCTACCTGGCCAAGCCCTACGGCGAGGTAGCCCTGTACGACACCATCGCGGCGCTGCTGCCGGCCGCCGCCCCGGCCTACGACCTGGTCCACCTGCGCCAGCTGGCCCAGGGCCGCGAGCAGTTCGTGGTGAAAATCATCCGCTCGTTTCTGGCCAACGCGCCCGCCAGCCTGGCCGAGCTGCGCGCCGCCGCCGCCGCCGCCGACTGGGAGCGGGTGGCGCGGGGGGTGCACCACATCAAACCCAACCTGCTGGCCCTGGGCATCAAGCAGCCCGCGGCGGCCATCGAGCTGCTCGAGTGCCTGCACCACGCCCGCCCCGCCGGGGCGGTGCGCCCCGCCCCGGAAGCGCTGCACGGGGCCCTGGCGGCGGTGCTGGGGGCCGTGGGCCAGGCCCTGCGCCAGCTGCCCGCCGAATTGCCCGCCGAATTGCCCGCCGGCCTGCCCGCCTAAGGCCCGCAAAATTGGCCCAGCCCGGCCGCAACCCGCTGAAAATGTGTTAACTTAGCTAGGGCCCGCCGCTCGCCGGGGCCTTGTGCCCGCGCGGCATTACACCGGGCGGTGGGCCACGAATTTCGACGGTTCGCATAGCGCGGCGGTTGGTCGAACGAGCAACGGTGCCCGGGGCCGGGGGCCGGGGTAGCTTCGAGTGAAACGGTTGAAAAAGCCACAAATTCTACTCATTACGTCCTAACCAAGGGTTCTGCTGCTATAAAAGCACGTCTCCGCCACTGATTTTTATGGGTGATGAAGCGGCCCTGCCCCCGACGCGGTGGCCCGGTTGCGCCGGGCGCTGGGCGGCGGGCGCTACAGGTTGCGCAGGCTGCGGTAAAATTCTTCCTGGTACGACTTGCCCACCGGCACTTCGTAGGGCCCCAGCCGCAGGGTATTATCTTCCACCGCCTCGATGCGCTGGGTGTTGACGATGTAGGAGCGGTGCACGCGCTGGAAGTGCGCGAAGGGCAGCCGCTCTTCCAAGGCCTTGAGGGTGGCGTACACGATGTGCTTCTGGGCGGCCGTCACGAGCACCGAATACGTGGACATGGCCTCGATGAACAGCACGTCGCCGAAGTTGAGGCGCACGAGCTTGTTGTTTACCTTCACAAACAGGTGCTGGTCGGGGCTGCCGGGCGCGGGCAGCACGGCGGTGGCTTCGGGCGGCGGGCTGCGGCGCGCCACCACCCGCGCCACCGCCTGGTGGAAGCGGGCAAAATCCACGGGCTTCACCAGGTAGTCGGCCACGTGCAGGGCGAAGGCTTCCACGGCAAAGTCGCGGTGCGAGGTGACAAGCACGATTGCGGGGGCCGGCTGGGGCAGCGCCCGCACCAGGTCGAGGCCCGAGAGGTGGGGCATTTCGATGTCGAGCAGCAGCAGGTCCACCGGCGGGTGGGTGCGCAGGAAGTTCAGCGCCTGCACCCCGTCGGCCAGCGAGGCCACCAGCGTGAGCGATTCGGTCAGCTCGACCAGGTGCTCGAGCGTGAGCCGGTTCATCTCGTTGTCGTCGATGACGGCGCAGGTGAGGGGCAGGGCGGGGAGCATGGCCGGATTAGATGGAACCGTTCATAGAGGCAAAAGTAGCCTTCGCCTGGAAAATACATTCATTCAGAATATTATTCAATAACAAGGTTTTAATGGGGATAGGTTTGCTTCCGATAGTTCGCCAAGCTACTCGTCTGCCCGCACCCTCCCAACCTTTTTTTGGTCCGTTATGCGCTTCGCCTCCCTGCTCCTCGCCGCCGCGCTGTTTTTTGTGGGGCTTGCTGCCGAAGCGGCGGGGGGCGGGGCAGGGGCGCGGGGCGGAACGGCTGCTGGCGCCCGGCGCACGGCGGTAAGGCGTACAACGGTGCGGCGCGTTCGCACGGCGCGGGTGTCGCGCCGCGCCGTGACGGCCCTATGCCCCGTGGCGGTGGCCCCCGCCAAGCGGTTTTTGGCCGAGCCCCAGCCCCTGCTGTTGCACGGCTCGGTGACGGCCGGCGGACGGCCCCTGCCCGGGGCCACGGTGTGGGTGGCGGGCAAGCTGAAGCAGATGGGCGTGGCCGATGCGCAGGGCAACTTCACCCTGCTGCTGCCCGACAACGGCCCGGTGCAGCTCAACTACGAGGCCGTGGGCTACCGGCGTGCGCGGGTGGTGCTCGACGTGCCCAGCACGCGCACGCTGCCGGCCGTGGGCCTGCTGGCCACCCGCTAGCCGGCGGGGCCCCGGCGTGCGGCCCCGCCCGGGTGGGGCCCCTACGCCGGAGGGCCCCTTTTTTAAGGGCGCAGCGGCCCAGCCCGCTTGCCGTTGAACGGCACCGTGAAGGTTGCCAAAACCAGGAAATGCCTGCCCGGTACGCCGGTGGCCGACGCCGGGATGCCGGCCGCGGCCGCTTACGGGAGGTTGCGGCCTTAGGGGGCCGGTCGGGGCCTGCACTTTAGGACTGGCTTCATAAGTCATTGGGTTCGGTTGCGGCGGCCGGGCAAGGAAATTTTTCCGGTGGGGGAGGCGTGCGCGGGAATATTCAACCGCCTGTCAACCGACTGATTGAAGAGCGGAACGTGCAGCAGGGAATCTAAAATTGGTTTGGTAAATGCCAAAGAGTGAATGAAGCGGCAAGAAGTGCCCGTGCCACAATGGCAGCCCCCGCGCCTTTGGCAAACTCCTTGCGCCCGGCCCTTTGCCGCAAGGCCCAACCCCGTGAAAAACCCATTCCGACGCATATTTCCGACAATGGCCAACGATAACAACCTGCCCCAGGACGACAACCTGACCGCTGACCCTGCCCACGCCGCTGGCGAAATGGCCGACGGCGAAACCACCGATACCGACGCCGCTGGCTCCCGCGCCGACGCCGAGCTGGCCGACCTCAAAGACAAGTACCTGCGCCAGGCCGCCGAGTTTGAGAACTACAAGCGCCGCACCACCAAGGAGCGCCTGGAGCTGTTCAAAACCGCCAACCAGGAGTTGATGACGGCCCTGCTGCCGGTGCTCGATGATTTTGAGCGGGCCCGCGCCGCCACCCTCGCCACCCCCGACGCCGACGCCGTGCGCGAAAGCATCGCCATCATCTACAACAAGCTCAGCAAAACCTTGCAGCAGAAAGGCCTGGTGCCGATGGAGGTGAAGGGCGGCGACTTCGACGCCGATTTGCACGAGGCCATCACCCAGATTCCGGCCCCGAGCGACGATTTGCGCGGCAAGATTGTTGACGAGGTAGAAAAAGGCTATTACTTGGGCGACAAGGTGATTCGCCACGCCAAAGTGGTGCTGGGGCAGTAAATTGCTGGTCTTGGGCCAGCCGGTAACCGGACGAGCCTTCGGACCTACGCAACTCAATGAATACTCTACAAGTCGTGATACTGACTATTTAGTACTGACTATTAATTACCTATCATGGCAGCCAAGGCAGATTATTACGAGGTACTGGGCGTGGCCCGCACCGCGGCCGGCGACGAGATTAAGTCGGCGTACCGCAAGATGGCCATCAAGTACCACCCCGACAAAAACCCCGACGACCCCACGGCCGAGGACAAATTCAAGGAGGCGGCCGAGGCCTACGAGGTGCTGAGCAACGCCGACAAGCGGGCCCGCTACGACCGGTTTGGGCACCAGCAGGGCGGCGGCGGCGGGGCCCCCAACATGGAGGACATTTTCTCGCAGTTCGGCGACATTTTCGGCGGCGGGGGCGGCGGCTTTGAAGGTTTCTTCGGCGGGCAGCGGGGCGGCAAGCGCGTGCGCAAGGGCTCGAACCTGCGCATCAAGCTGAAGCTCGATTTGGAGGAAGTGGCCAACGGCGTCGAGAAAAAGATTAAGGTGAAGCGCTACGTGGCCTGCGCGCCGTGCGGCGGCACCGGGGCCAAAAACGGCACCGAGCTGAAAACCTGCGCCACCTGCCAGGGCCAGGGCCAGGTGAAGCGCGTGGTGAACACCATGCTGGGCCAGATGGTGAGCAGCAGCACCTGCCCCACCTGCAACGGCGAGGGCAAGACCGTGACGGCTACCTGCGACGTGTGCAAGGGCGAAGGCCGCCAGCTGCACGAGGAAGTGATTCCGATCAACATCCCCGCCGGCGTGGCCAACGACATGCAGCTGAGCATGAACGGCAAGGGCAACTACCCCGAGCGCGGCGGTGTGCCCGGCGACCTGCTCATCCAGATTGAGGAGGAGCCGCACGAGTTCCTGAAGCGCGACGGCAACAACATCATGTTCGAGCAGTACATCTCGTTCGTGGACGCCGCCCTGGGGGCCAACCTGGAGGTGCCCACCATTGAGGGCAAGGTTAAAATAAAGGTGGACCCCGGCACCCAGCCGGGCAAAATCCTGCGCCTGCGCGGCAAGGGCATCAAGGACCTGAACGGCTACGGCCGTGGCGACCAGCTCATCCACCTCAACGTGTGGACGCCCAAGGCCGTGAGCAGCGAGGAGCGCGACCTGCTCGAAAAGCTGCGCGACTCGCAGAACTTCGTGCCCCACCCCGGCAAGAACGAGAAGGGCTTTTTCGAGAAAGTGAAGGAATATTTCCAGTAAGCCCGCCGGGCTTTTGGAGAAACGCCCCGCTTGGCTTCGGCCGGGCGGGGCGTTTTTGTGGGGGGGTGTGGGGCCCCGTTCAGCGGCACCTCACCCCCTAGCCCCCTCTCCAAAAAAGAGGGGGGACTAGCTCTAGAATCCAGCCTAAAACTAAAGACTAGTTCCCCCTCTTTTTTGGAGAGGGGGCTAGGGGGTGAGGTGCCGCTGAACGGGCAAACCCAAACTTTTCCCAGCACCCTGTAATGCGCGGCGGCGGGCGGCGATTAACTTCCCGAAATTACCGCTCCGCATGACCGCCGTTGCTCCTTTGCCCGACTTCGTGGGAGCCCTGCAAACGTACCAGCCGCTGCTGCGCCGCGTGGCCCGCTTGTACTGCCAGGATGCCGACGACCGCCAGGACCTGTTCCAGGAAATTGTGCTCCAGCTGTGGCGGGCGTGGCCGCGCTACGTGCCCCAGCCGGGCGCCCAGCTCAGCACCTGGCTCTACCGCGTGGCCCTGAACGTGGCCGTGAGCAACCTGCGCCACCGCACCCGCCACCCAGCGCCCGGGGCCCTCGGCGCCGACGCGCTGCAAGTGGCCCAGGCCCCCGAAGCCGCCGCCTTTGAGCCCGAAGAAACCGCCGCCCTGTACCGCGCCATTGCCCGGCTGTCGGAGGTCGACAAGGCCTTCGTGCTATTGTACCTGGAAGACCGGCCCTACGAAGAAATGGCTGAAATACTGGGTATTACCCAAAACAACGTGCGCGTGAAAATGCACCGCGTGCAAGAAAAGCTCCGTCAATTATTGGTTCGCCGCTAAGCCTTATTCATTATGGAACTCGACGATTTGCGCCGGCAGTGGCAGCAGCCCGCGCCATCTGCTTCGGCCGCGCTCACCCTTGCTGAACTCAGTGCCTTGCTGACCCGGCAACGGGGCAGCCTGGTAGATAAAATGCGTCGCAATGCGCGGTGGGAAGCCGTTGGGACGGCATTGCTTGCGGCAGCCACGGTCGGATTCCTGCCCTTTGTGCCGGAGCTGGGCTTGCTGCCCCACCTGCTGCTGCTGCTGACTTTCGTGCTGCTGTACTACTACTACCGCGTGCTGGGCGCGCTGCGCCAAATGACGAAAATTACCGGTAGCGTGCGTAATCATTTGGCACGGCTTTGCGCAGGGTTGCGGCAGATGCTGCGTTTCAATTACGGCCTGACGTTGGCGATGGTGCCCATTACTTTGCTGGTGACGCTCGGCCTGCCAATGGGGCGCGAGCTAGCACGGGTTGGCCAGGAAATACTGCGCCACCAGCCGGTTCATTGGGGACGCTTGCCGCTCTTGACGGGCATACTGCTTGGGGCGGGCGGGCTGGTGCGGGCGCTGGTAATACCGGTTACCCGTTGGCAACTCCAACGCCTCTACGGCCAGCACCTCGACCGCCTCGAAGGCCAACTGCGCGAGCTGGACGAGCCGCCCCCCGGGGCCTGAGTTGGGGCCCCGGCTATTCATGCGTATTCTTGCAACTTCCTATACTTCCTTTTTTTCGGCTATGACTCCTATCCTCGAAGCCCTGGACGTGCGCAAAACCTACGCCGCCCACACCGCCCTCGACGGCGTGAGCCTCGCCATTCCTGAGCAGAGCATCTTCGGGCTGCTGGGGCCCAACGGGGCGGGCAAAACCTCGCTCATCCGCATCATCACCCAGATTACGGGGGCCGACGGGGGCGAAATCCGCTTTCGGGGCCAGCGGCTGGGGCCCGCCCACATCGGCGAAATCGGCTACCTGCCCGAGGAGCGGGGCCTCTACAAAAAGATGCAGGTAGGCGAGCAGCTCCTCTACCTGGCCCGGCTGCGGGGCCTGACCCGGGCCGACGCCGTGGCCCGCATCAAGCAGTGGCTGGCGCGGCTCGACCTCACGCCCTGGGCCCAGAAAAACGTGGAAGACCTCAGCAAGGGCATGCAGCAGAAGGTGCAGTTCATCGCCACGGTGCTGCACCAGCCCAAGCTCATCATCCTCGACGAGCCGTTCTCGGGCTTCGACCCCATCAACGCTAACCTGATAAAAGACGAGATTCTGGACCTGCGGGCGCAGGGGGCCACCATCATCTTCTCCACGCACCGGATGGAATCGGTGGAGGAGCTGTGCGACAGCATCGCCCTGATTAACAAGTCGCGCAAGGTGCTCGACGGGCCGGTGTCGGCCATCAAAAACCAGTTCAAAACCAACACCTACGAGGTGGAAGGCAAGGGCCGCCCCCTCCTCACGCACCCCGATTTTGAGGTGGTGGAGCAGAAAGCCCGCGAAAACGACCACTTCTACGCCCAGGTGAAACTGCACGCCGGCGTGACGCCCAACGAGCTGCTGCGCTTCCTCATCGGGCAGGTGGAGGTGCACGCCTTCCGCGAGCGGATTCCGAGCATCAACGAGATTTTCATCCAGCGCGTGGGCGAAACCATGCCCGAAACGGCCCCGGCCGAAGCCGCCAGTTGAACATCGAACGGAAGGTCGTCATGCCGAGCGCAGCCGAGGCATCTCGCGTGCTTCGTTGCACGGATTGATTCACTGCCGCACGCGAGATGCCTCGGCTGCGCTCGGCATGACGGTCAATTTTGAATGGCAAGCCTTCCCAAACAGCTTCGCTTCGACAAACTCGGCAGGACATCCTGAAAACCACGTATAACCTACCCCTCGTCATGGACAAAATCTGGCTCATCATTCAGCGCGAATACCTGACCCGGGTGCGCAAAAAGAGCTTTCTGGTGATTTCGCTGCTGGCCCCGGTGCTGCTGGCGGGCTCGTCGCTGGCCATCGCCAAGCTGGGCGGAGGCGGCTCGCCCGACGTGGTGGCCGTGTACGACGAAAGCAATTTGCACCTGCTGGCGCACCTCGTGAATACCGACGACGTGCAGTTCGTGCCCGCGCTGGGCGCGTCGCTGGCCGCGTCGGAGGAGGCGTTTAAAAAGGCCAAAACCAAGGAGGACGCGCTGCTGTACGTGCCGGCCAGCGTCAGCATCGACAGCACCGGGGGCGTGCAGCTGCTCGGCAACGGCAACGTGCCGCTCCGGCGGCAGAGCAACGTGCGGGCGGCCGTGAGCAAAGCCCTGGGGGCCCTGAAGATGGAGCGCTCGGGCCTGAAGCAGTCCACCATCGACGACTTGCAGGCCCGCATCGAGCTGACGGCCGTGGACCTGACGCGGCAGGGCGACGGGCGCAACGACGTGCGCACCACCACCAGCATGGCCTACGTGCTGTCCATTCTGGTATACTTTTTCATTTTCGTGTACGGCGTACAGGTGATGCGCGGCGTGAGCGAGGAGAAGTCGAACCGCATCATGGAGGTCATGATTTCGTCTGTGAAGCCGTTCCAGCTCATGATGGGCAAAATCCTGGGCATCGCGGGCGTGGTGCTCACGCAGTTCGGGCTGTGGCTGGCGCTCTCGTGGGGCCTCACCACGGTGCTCGTGCCGCTGCTGCTCAGCGACAAGCCGGCCGCTGTGGTGGCCGCCCGCCCCGGGGCCCCCGCGGCAGTGGTCCCCCCCGCCGTCAACGACCGGCCGCTGGTGGCCA
Source organism: Hymenobacter caeli (assembly GCF_013294115.1). Lineage (GTDB taxonomy): Bacteria > Bacteroidota > Bacteroidia > Cytophagales > Hymenobacteraceae > Hymenobacter > Hymenobacter caeli. Next base: position 127,166 of record NZ_JABSNP010000001.1, read on the forward strand.
ATACCACGCCCAGCAGCGCCGCGGCGGCGGCCGACGCGCCGCCCGTGGCCGCGCCGCGCCCCGGGGCCCCGTTCAGCATCTGGGCGCTGCTGGACGGCTTGCCCATCGGCCGCATCATCGGCGGGTTCCTGTTCTTCTTCCTGGGCGGCTACCTGCTGTACTCGGCCATGTTCGCGGCCATCGGCTCGGCGGTGGACGACCAGACGGACGCCCAGCAGTTCATGTTTCCGGTCACCATTCCGCTCATCCTCAGCTACGTCGTGAGCATCAACGTCATTATCAACGGCGACCCCAACGGGCCCCTGGCGTTCTGGCTGTCGATGATTCCCTTCACTTCGCCCATTGCCATGGTGATGCGCCTGCCCTTTGGGGTGCCGCTGTGGCAGCTGCTGCTCTCGGGCACGCTGCTGGTGGCCGGCTTCGTGGGCGTGACGTGGGTGGCGGCCCGCATCTACCGGGTGGGCATCCTCATGTACGGCAAAAAAGTAACCTACAAGGAGCTGGGCAAGTGGATGTTCTATAAAGGGTAGGGTTTTCGCAACCGACTTCGGGGCCGGGTTGTTGGTAAGCGCGACGGGCTACCCGCTTCACCCCCTGCGAAACCTCCCCAAAACCTTGCAAAACCTCGCGCTAAAACTCGTCTGCCTGCTGGCCCTGTGCAGTTTCACGCTGGGCGACCGGCCCGCCTACCGCCTCTTCACGGCCGACAACAAGGCCGCCGACTACGACCAGATGGTGGCCGACCTGGCCCAGGCCGACGTGGTGCTCTTCGGCGAGCAGCACAACGACCCGCTGGCCCACTGGCTGGAGCTGCAGGTGGCCAAGGACTTGCAGCGCCTCAAGGGCCCCGGCAAGCTCGTGCTGGGGATGGAAATGTTCGAGCGCGACGTGCAGCCGCTGGTGGCCCAATACGCCGCCGGCACCCTGCCCGACTCGGCCTTCGAGCGCCAGGCCCGCCCCTGGCCCAACTACGGCACCGACTACCGCCCGTTGCTGCAATTCGCCCAGGCCCACCAGATTGCCGTCATCGGCACCAACGCCCCCCGGCCCTTCGCCCAGACGGTGGCCCGCGGCAGCCTCGCTGCCCTCGACAAGCTGCCCGCCGCCGACCGGGCCCTGCTGGCCCCGCTGCCCATTAAGGTGGACTACGAGCTGCCCGGCTACAAAAACATGGCCGCCATGTTCGGCGGGGGCAGCGGCCCCCACGGCGGCGGGGCCCAGACCGTCATCCAGGCCCAGGCCCTGAAAGACGCCACAATGGCCTACTTCATCCGCGCCAGCCGCCAGCCCGGCCAAACCCTGCTCCACCTCAACGGCAGCTACCACTCCGACCACCACGACGGCATCGTGGCCTACCTGCGCCAAGGGGGCCCCGCGCTCAAAGTGCGCACCCTCAGCGTGGTGACGCAGGCGCAGCTGGACCGGTTGGACAAAGACAACCTCAACGTGGCCGACTACGTGGTGGTGGTGCCGGAGGACATGAACAAGACGTACTGAGCGGGCCGGCGGCAGCTTCCGGCGGCGCGGGCCGGTGCTGATTTAGCAATGCAAGCCCCCGTAAAATAACGCTAAAAGGCGGGCGGAATTAGCGCCAGCAGTTCTTTGAGGCGTTTTTCGGAGATGCTGTCCTGTCCGGACTTATCGTAATCGAAAGCAGGTAAACCGTTTCCGCCACGCCACCACGCAGGTGATGACGCGGGCCCCACCGCTGCTCCCCTTCCCCTTACTAGCAATTTTCAGCCGGATTTTGTAGCAGTTTTGCCCGAGGGCGGTGCCGGTTCTGGGCATTTCAGCCAGTATATCGTTCAATGCGTAAAGCTCCGCTTTTAAAGAAATGTATCGCTTTAGCAACGGCTTAGCCTCCCGCTGGAACGCCTCGATGGCCTGAACCCTGAAACTATTCAACTTCGTCAAGGAATTGCTTGAGAGAAATGGCCTGCTTGCGGCCGGCCATAATTTCTTTCATCTCCCCAATGGCCTCCACTAGGTCGCGCTCGGCTTTGGTGCGGGGAATGAGCTTGTTGGCCGCGGCCTTGGCGGCCTTGGTAGCGGCGCTAAGCGGCGCTTCGGCGGGGGCGGCAACTACCCGGGCCTTAATCTTCATCTTTTTGAGGAGCGCCGTAAGGAGCTGCAAATCGGCTTCCGAAGCCGGGGTCACAACCAAAGAGTCCATGCGAAAGTGAATGAAGGGTGGGACGGGGCTCAGGGCGTGTCGGAGCCTTGGGGCCCGGCCTTTGCCAGGGCCCCGGCCAGGTTGCGCTGAAACTGGGTGGCCGCCGCGGCCGGCTCGGTGAGGACGATGCCGTACTGCTTTTGCAGCTGCTCCCAGTCGGCGATGGCAATGAAGACACCGGTAATTTTCCCTTTCTCGTCCGACAGATATTTAACGTCCATACCAGAGGCTTTTAGGAGAGGTAAAAATCCCCAGGGGCATTGCCAGGGCTTTTTTCAGGGGTTAATAGTGGGAATCTCGCTCACGAGGGCCAGCAGCTCCGCGTCGGAAATGTTGGCCTGCTCCGATTTATCGTAAATCGACAGCAGGTAAACTTCGGCCGCCACGGATACAACGCAGGTAATTACCCGGGCCGCCGCTTTTGCCCTTGCTTTTGCTGGCGATGCGCAGGCGAATCTTGTAGCAGCCGTGGCCCAGGCTGGTGCCCTGGGTGGGGTCGGTTTCCAGCACCTCAAGCAAATTATCAATTTCCTGCCGGAGCGAAGGATATTTTTTGAGCAAGCGTTTTAGCTCGCGTCGAAAAGATGCTATCGTTTCGACGCTATGGCTCATTATCCAATTCGGCTAAAAGCTGGTGCAACGGGTACTTCGGTATTTTGCCGGCTTCCATGAGCTTCATTTCGCGCACGGCCTCGCGGAACTCCTCCTTAAAGCGCTCCTTGGCCGCTGCGCCGGGGGCCGCTGCTTTCTTGGCAGCGGCCGGCTTTTGCAGGCTTTTCTGGATGCGCTCCCATTCCCGGATGGGCACCAGCACGGCCGTTTGCTTGCCGGCCGCATCCAACACGAACTGAACGCTCATACCAAACGGGTTTAAATCAGCGAAATCGCAGCCAATCAATCAGTTGAAAGCAGCGGTTGTTTAGGCCGAGAACGACGAGCCGCAGCCGCAGGTGCTCTTGGCCTGGGGGTTGTTGAACACGAAGCCGCGGGCGTTGAGGCCGTCCTGGAAGTCGACTTCCATGCCCATCACGTACATGGCGTGCTTCTTGTCCATGATGAGCCGGAGGCCGTCGAGGTCGTAGGTTTCGTCCTGGTCCTTGGCTTTGTCGAAGCCGAGCAGGTAGCTCATGCCCGAGCAGCCGCCGCCCTGCACGCCGATGCGCAGGCCGTAGTCGTCGGGGACGTTTTTTTCCTGGATGATATTCTTTACCTCGACCACGGCGCGGTCGGTGAGGCTGATGGGGGCGAGGGTTGCGACGGTGGCCATACGGAATTACGGAGGAATGGTAAATGGAACAATTACAAATATACAAACGGCGCGGGCCGGTGCATTGGTTCTTGCAAACAGGCGCGGAAGGGCGGCGGTTCAGGGCGTAGTTTTGCCCGGCCGGGCCCCGGGCCGGTTTTACTCCCTATCCTTTTATTCGTTCTATGGATTCGCCCGCTTACCTTTTCGAGCTGCTCAAAATTATCCTGCCCGCCCTCATCGTGGCCGGCTCTATCTACCTGCTGTTCAAGCAGTACCTGGAGAAAGACCAGCAGCGCCGCCTCATCGAGATGCGGCTCGACAGCAGCAAGGCCACGCTGCCGCTGCGCCTGCAGGCCTACGAGCGGGTGGTGCTGCTGCTCGAGCGCATCTCGCCCAACAACGTGCTGGTGCGCCTGAGCAGCGCCGGCCAAACCGCCCCCGACTTCCACCGGCTGCTGCAACAGGAAATCCGGGCCGAGTACGAGCACAACATCTCGCAGCAGCTCTACCTCTCGGCCGACACCTGGGCCTTGGTGCGCGAGGCCAAGGAAAGCGTGCTTACGATGGTGAACCGCGCCTACCACGGCCTGCAAAACCCCGCCCAGACCCGCGGCACCGAGCTGGCCAAGCGCATCCTCGAAGGCCTGATGACCGACGCCGCCGAGCCCACCGCCCAGGCCCTGGCCGCCGTAAAGCGCGAGGCCGCCAGCCTGTTTTAAGCGAGTGCCCCGATGACCCTGGCCGCCGTTGAAACCGTTGTACGGGCCCTGGGCCAGCTGCTGGGGGCCCCGGCCGCGCTGCTGCCCACGTTTGGCCGCAACGAAGACTACGCCCGGCCCGAGGTGCGGGCCGATGCGGCCGGGTACCACTTCGTGGTGGTGGAGCGCGGCCAGGAAGTGGCGCACGAGGTTTTCCAGCACCTCGAAGAATTGCTGTTTGTAATATTCAGCGCCGTTACCTTCTCGATGGCCAGCCAATACGAGCTGCGCCACCGGGTGGCCGGGCAGGACACCCGCATTCTGTTATTTGCCCGGCAACTTGAGTTGCTCGCGCGGCTCGATGTAAGCTTTGCCGACCGGCTGCGGCCCCGGTACCACCAGCTGCTCGCCAGCGCCTAACGCCCACCTATGCCCCCCAAAACCCGCATTGCCGTTGACATGGACGAGGTAATGGCCGACTCCATTGCCCGCTTTCAGGAGTGGTACGGCCGCGACTTCCAGCGGGAGCTGACCCTGGAAACCCTGCACGGCAAGGACGCCGCCGACGCCGTGGCCCCCGAGCACCAAGCCGCCCTGCGGGCCTACCCCAACGCGCCCGGCTTCTTCCGCGACCTGCCCGTGGTGGCCGACAGCCAGGACGTGCTGCGCCGGATGGCCGAGCGCTACGAGCTGTTCGTGGCCACGGCCGCGATGGAATTTCCCAACTCGTTTTTGGACAAGTACCACTGGCTCCAGCAGCATTTTGCGTTCATTCCGTGGCCGAACTACGTGTTCTGCGGCGACAAGCGCATCCTCAACGCCGACTACCTGATTGACGACAACGCCTACAATTTCGACGGCTTCCGGGGCGAGGGCCTGTTGTTCAGCGCCCCGCACAACGCCCACACCACGGGCTGCCGCCGGGTGAACAGCTGGCGGGAAATAGCGGACATTTTTCTGTAAGCCGATGGGGGTCATCAACTGGTTGCGGGCGCTGGGCACGGCGGGCCTGGCCCTGCCGGTGGGCATGCTGCTGTTTGGCTGGTACCGCAGCCTGTACCGGCCGGGGCCCTACGGGCGCTGGCTGGGCGCCGGGCTACTGCTGGCGGCGCTTTTCGGCTACTACTACGCCGGACCGGTGCGCTACCCCGCCGCCGGCACCGTGGCGGGGCTGCTGGTGCCGCCCACCTTCGTAGTGGCGTTTGGCCTGGTCAACTGGCTGAGCGAGCGGCTCAACGGCCGGCCGTTCATCCTTCCCAACCGGCCCACGATGACGCCCGCCGAGCGCACGGCCCTCAACGCCTCCGACCTGGCGGGCTACGCCCTGCTCATGCTGGCCTCCTACGGCATGTTTTTTTACTGGTCGGTGCAAATCGGCCAGCGCCCGTAGCTACACCGCGGCCAGGGTGGCGGCGATGGCGCGGCGGTAGCAGTCCTCGTACAAGGGCACGATGTTGGCCACGGCAAACTCCTCGGCGCGGGCGCGGGCGGCGGCCTTGAAGCGGGGCAGGTTGGCGTCGTCGAGCACGTAGAGGGCGTTTTTCACCATGTCGTCCACGTCGCCGATGTTGCTCACCATGCCGGTCACGCCGTTGATATTCAGCTCGGGGATGCCGCCGGCGTTGGTGCTCACCACGGGCACTTCGCAGGCCATGGCCTCCAGGGCGGCCAGGCCGAAGCTCTCGTTTTCGGACGGCATCAGGAACAGGTCGCCCACGCTGAGCACTTCCTCCACGGCCTCGAGCTTGCCCAGGAAACGGATGTCGCGCTGGCAGTCGAGGTCGCGGGCCAGCTTCTCCATGCGGTTGCGGTCGGGGCCGTCGCCCACCAGCAGCAGCTTGGCGGGGATGACGGCCCGCACCCCGCAGAAGATGCGGAGCACGTCTTCCACGCGCTTCACGGCCCGGAAATTACTGGTGTGGACGAGCAGCTTCTCGCCCTCGGGCGCAATGGCGGCCCGGAAGTGGCTCTTGTCCTGCTTGCGGAAGCGCACGAGGTCGATGAAGTTGGGAATCACCTCCACTTCTTTTTCGATGGGGAACGACTCGTAGGTCTCGCGCCGCAAGTCGGCCGATACGGCCGTCACGCCGTCGCTCTGGTTGATACTGAACGTGACCACCGGCTCGTAGCTGGCGTCTTTGCCCACCAGCGTGATGTCGGTGCCGTGCAGCGTGGTAACGACCGGGGCCGCGATGCCGCGCGCGCGCAGAATCTGCTTGGCCAGGAAGGCCGCCGAGGCGTGCGGAATGGCGTAGTGCACGTGCAGCACGTCGAGCTTTTCGTTCTGCACGATGTCCACCATTTTGCTGGCCAGGGCCGACTCGTAGGGCGGGAACTGGAAGAGCGGGTACGCCGGCACGTACACCTCGTGGTAGAACAGGTTTTCGTTGAAGAAGTCGAGCCGCACCGGCTGGCTGTAGGTGATGAAGTGGACGCGGTGGCCGCGCTGGGCCAGGGCCTTGCCCAGCTCAGTGGCCACCACGCCGGAGCCTCCGTAAGTGGGATAGCAGACGATGCCGATGTTCATAAAAAAAGCGGGCAGTGGTGGGAATTCGGTAATCGGCCGGGCCGCCGTTCGTTGCGGGCCGTCCGCCGCCGGGCGGGGGCGGACCGCCGCGAAGGAAAAATAAGCGCGGGGGTAACCGGGCCGCCCGGCAGATGTTGCCGCGCGGCCCGGGCGGAGGTTGGCCGAGGTCTCTACGTAGTTGGTCGGTAAAACAGGGGAATTGTTGCAGCGGGCGGGATAAAAAAATGATTTTCCGCCCGGCAGCGGCTTGCTTTGCGTATGCGTTGCGTTCGTTTTTCTGACCTCCCTGCCGCTTGAATAACCGTTTTTTCCGGCGCAGCGGGCCTTTGGCCCTGCTGTTGGCCCTGCTGGCCCTCGGCGGCCGGGCCCAGTCGCGACTGCCCATTCCGCGCAATTTGCTGGCCACCTACGGCAAGGGCACCCGCACCGAAGCCGGGGCCCCCGGCCCGCGCTACTGGCAAAACACGGCCGCCTACGACATCGACGTGGCGTACAACCCGTCGTCGCGCCGCCTCTCGGGCACGGTGGACATCGTGTACCAAAACAACAGCCCCGACACGCTGCGCCAAATCTGGTTCAAGCTCTACCCCAACCTGTACCAGGAAGGGGCCCCGCGGGTGAACCGCATCGCGGCGGAAGACGCGGGCGACGGCGTGCAGATTCAGGACCTGGCCATCGGCGAGCAGCGCTACGACGTGCGCCAGCTGCCCATCGACGCCACCAACCTGCCCGTGCCGCTGGCCGCGCCGCTGCTGCCCCGGCAAAGCGTGAAGGTGGCCATCGCCTACGCCTACACCCTCAACCTGGGCTCGCACAACCGCACCGGCGAGGTAGAGCCGGGGGCGGCGTTCGTGGCGTACTTCTTCCCCCGCATTGCCGTGTACGACGACATCGACGGCTGGAACCGCTGGCCCTACACCGGCGTGGCCGAGTTCTACAACGATTTCTGCACGTTCAAAGCGTCCATCACCGTGCCGCGCAACTACGTGGTGTGGGCCACCGGCGACCTGGTGAATCCCGGCGAGGTGCTGGCCAAAAAGTACATCGACCGCCTGCACCAGGCCGAGCAGACCGAGGGCGTGACGACCATCATCGACAGCACCGACGTGCGGCGGCGCGACGTGACCAACCCCGACGCGCAGAACGCCTGGCGCTTCGAGGCCCGCGACGTCACGGACTTCGTGTTCGCCACCGCCGACCACTACGTGTGGCAGGCCGCCAGCCCCGTGGTGGACCCCAAAACCCAGCGCCGCACCCGCGTCGATGCCGTGTACTCGCCCCTGCACCGCGACTACAAAGACGTGATGGACATTGCCCGGCGCACGGTGCTGGCCATGAGCTACACGTTTCCGAAGTGGCCGTTTCCGTACAGCCACGAAACGGTGTTCGACGGCCGCGACCAGATGGAGTACCCGATGATGGTGAACGACAACCCCAGCGCCACCCGCCCCGAGGCCATCACCCTCACCGACCACGAGATTTTCCACACGATGTTCCCGTTCTACATGGGCATCAACGAGACCAAGTACGGGTGGATGGACGAGGGCTGGGCCACCATCGGCGAGTGGCTGATTTCCAGCCTGATTGACCCCGCCCTGGTGGATTCCTACGGGATGCAGCCCTACAACTTGGCCGCCGGCACCGAGGCCGACCCGCCCATCGTGACGCTCAGCAGCCAGCAAACCGACCAGGCCTTTTTCCTGAATTCGTACCCCAAGCCGGGCCTGGGCTACCTGTTCGTGAAAGACCTGCTGGGCGACGAGCTGTTCACCAAGGCCCTGCACACCTACATCCGCAACTGGCACGGCAAGCACCCGATGCCCTACGATTTCTTCAACTCGATGAACGCCGGGGCGGGCCAAAACCTGAACTGGTTCTGGCAGCGCTGGTTTTTCGACGACGGCTACCCCGACCTGGCCATTGCCCGCGTGACGCGCCCCGCCGGGGGCGGCGACATCGTAATCGAAGCCAAGGGCACCAAGCCCGTGCCCATCGACCTGCTCATCACCTTCGCCGACGGTACCACCCAGAAAATTCACCGCACCATCGCCGTGTGGCAGGCCGGGGCCCGCACCGTGGCCGTGCCCGTGGCCGGTAAAAAGCCTATCCAGCAGGTGGTGCTCGGCAGCCTCTACGTGCCCGACAGCTTCCCGAAAGACAACGTGTGGGAGGCGGCGAACTGAGCCGTTCGCAGGTTCGCGCACCGCCCGCCCCGCAGGGGCGGGGCGGCCCCCGCCCCACTCCCGTGGCCCGGCAAGGGGTTCATTCAGCGACGGGCGGGGGCCACTCCTGCGCCCCACAGCTTCCCACTACCCCCCAGCTTAAAGACCGTTTCTATGCAGCGCGGGGGCATACTTGAGTACAAAAATTTCAAATTATTATTTCATTAGTAGTTCACAAGGCTGGCTGGCAAGGTAATTTTGGGGCTGTCCTTCAAAATACTATATGCCACAAACTTCTACCAAGCACTGCTTTCGCGCCACCAGCGCGGCCACCCTCTTCTTTGTGTTGACCGCCTTCGCCAGCTTTGGCCAGGCACGCTACACTTGGACCGCCTTCATTGATTCCAACTGGGGTACTGCCGGTAACTGGTTGCCCCTCCGGGTGACGCCAGCGGCCAGCGACGTTCTGATGTTCGATGGAACCATTACAACAAGTACCAGCGTAAACCTGGACTTCGCTGCTTCGCAAACCATTGGGCAACTGATTTTTAGCAATAACGTGCAAGCCACGTTGAATATATGAGATATCAAAACGCTCGTCATCGGGGCCCAGCCCCCGGCCGTGGGCTTGCAGCTGGATGCCGGTACGCTGGTGAAAGTTGTGGGCACGCAGGGGAGTAATTCGGCGTTAAAAATTCAGATGGCCACCACCGCTCGGGCGGGTATTGCCGGCCGGCTGGAGTTTTTGGGCCCCATTGGAAATACTGCCATTACTTCCAGTAGCACCCACACATTAATTTCCCCTACAATGGGGGCCGTCGAATTCATGAACGGTAGCTACTTTTTAGCTGGCTTAAAGTTTGGCGGCAATCCTTTCGGTTCAGCCAAAGGAAGTACGGGCTCGGTAGTATTTCACGCCGGAGCCACGTGTGAGCAGAGCAGCGGCGCTAGTCCTTTCGGCGGGAATACCTACGATGTTATCAGCCTTGATCCCCGTAGCTTGTTCCTGTACACCTCCAATGGCTCGAATGAAATCGGGCTGGCGGGCCATTCCTTCGGCTATCTAAGGCTCAATACCACCCGGACAATGGTGAACACTACTTACAGCACCGAGCCAACGACTATAGTAAATGACTTAATTGTTTCAGGTGGGGCTCACACCATCGACGTTGCCCAGCTTGATTTGAAAGGGAATCTTGTGCTAGACGGGGGCAGTCTGGCCTTCGTCCCCATTCCCGCTAACAAGCTATTGCTGACTTTAAACGGTGCGGCGGCCCAAACCATCGGTGGCACCGCCAGCAGTCCCTTGACGCTGCCTTCTAACGTGACCCTGGTGTTGAACAACCCGGCGGGCCTCGCGCTGCAACGCCCGCTGCAAGTGAACGGTACCCTCACGCTCACCAGTGGCCTGGTCTCTACAACCGCTGCCAACGGCCTGACCCTGGGGGCCGCCGCCATGATAAGCGGCAGCACCACCAGCTTCATCAACGGGCCATTGAGCCTGATGCAAGCCGGTACAGTGGTCAATTTAACCTTCCCAATCGGCAGTGGTAGAGCTTACCGGCCGCTCACGCTCACCGGGCAGCAGGCGGACGCGCCCACCACTTACACGGCCCAGCAATTCAACCAGGCCCCGGTGGCCCGGGCTTTTCCCACGGCGGCCGGTAGCGTGCAGCGGGTGTCGCGGGTGCGCTACTTCAACATCACCAACAACGGGGCCACCAATTTTTCCCAAGGGACGGTCACGCTTAAATACGACGTTGACGACCAGGTAGATGCCACTGGTAAGCTGCGCATTGCCAAGAGCGACAACGCCGGTAACTGGCTCGACCTGGGCGGCACGGGCACCGCGGCCCCGGTGGGCAGCATCACGAGCACGGTACCGTTCGCGTCGTTCAGCGATTTTGTGCTGGCCAGCACCGAGGCCACCGGTGGCGCGGGCAACAACCCGCTGCCCGTCGTCCTCACCGGCTTCACGGCCCGGCGGCAGGGGCCGGCGGTGTTGCTGGAGTGGGCCACGGCCAGCGAGCGGAACAACAGCCGCTTCGAGGTGCAGCGGAGCGCCGACGGGCAGGCGTTTGCCACCCTGAAAACGGTGCCGGGCAGCGGCAGCAGCACCGCGGCCCATGCTTATAGCTGGCTCGACGCCGATGCAGCCGGCGGGCCGCTCTACTACCGGCTGCGCCAGGTGGATGCGGACGGCACCGCCACCTACTCGCCGGTGGTAGCCGTGCTGCCCGACGCGGCGCAAACCGGCGTGTTTCCCAACCCGGCGCAGCAGCACATCCGCTTCGGGGCCCCGGCCGGCAGTGCCTACCGCGTGCTGAACGCGCTGGGCCAGCCGGTACTAACCGGCCGCGCCCCGGCCGAAGGCACCGCGCTCGACCTGCCCGGCTTGGCCCCCGGAATCTATTACCTGGAAATCAGCAACGCGCAGGGTCAGGTGCGGCACCGGTTCATTAAAGAATAGCCCGCACCCCGCTACGGAAAGCACCGTTGCGCTTATCCCCTGCGCCGCTGGGCCACGTATAAGCCAGTGGCCCGGGCAGGGGTGGCACCATCCTGGTTGGACCCAACGCATGAGGAAGTTTCTTTCGTTACTTTTCCCGCTGCTGGCGGGCTGTACTTGCCAGGAAGTGGTGCTCACGCCCGACGAGCGGGCGTGGCTCGCTGCTTATGCGCCGGGCGCGGTGGTGGCCTTCCGCAGCAACCGGGGCGCGACGAACACGCTCACGGTGCAGCCCCGGCAGGAGTGGCACGAAAACACCGACTGCAACTACCTGGAGGCGGGGCCCTACCAACCCATTTTCAGCCAAATAGTGCTGCGGCTGGGCACCCAGTACGACGATAAAAACCGGGACCTGGTAGTGAACCTGCACAAAATCACGCCGAAGATTCCGGGCGACCTCAAGTTTTACCTGGCCGGGCTGGAGTGCACTACTCCTGCCCAGCTAGGTGCGCCCGGGGCCAAGCTGGCGCGGCAGGCCTGCACGCTGGCCACCACGGGCAAAACCTACCCGGACGCCTACGTCTTTCGCAACGGGAGCAACGGCACAAACCGCGGCAACCAGCGGATGCAGGCATTTTACTGGGACAAGCAGGACGGCCTGATTCGGTACGAGCTGGCCGACGGCGAAGTATTCGACCGGGCCCCGCGCTGAGCAGGATTTGGGGTCTTTTGCCGAGTTGGGCCAAGCAGGGGCCAGCCTCAATACTGCCCTAGCCCTGCCAGGGCCCCGGCAATTGTTGCCTAGCGGCTGCCACTCAACAATCCCAGGAGTAGCACCGGTTCGTGAAAGCCGGGGCGAACCGGTGGCGTTTCTTAGTCGCCAGTGCATCAGTGGGCGGGCCTGCTGGGCCAGGAGTGGGGCCGTTGCCCCAGTAGTAACAGCTCACTTTAAGCCGATTACCCTGCCAGGAGCATTAACGGGTTTGCGCGCCGTGAGCTGAATAGTATCGGATTGGAGATTTCCGGACGACGCGGTTATTCGAATGGTGCCGGGCTGGTCGCGGGAGCGGACAACCGCCAGGGCCAGCCCGCTGAACGCCTGGCGCTGTTTGCTCTGCATGGTGGTGCGGTCCTGCGGGTTGCCGTTGTCGGTGCCCGCCAGCGTGCCCGCGCCTTCAACTTTAAACTCAATGAGGTTGTCCGCGTTCGGAACCACTAGGCCCTTGGCATCCAGGACTTCCACTTTTACGTCGGCAATGTCCCAGGCGTCGGCGTCGATGGTTTTTTTATCCACCGACAGCCGAAGGGCCGCCGGGGGCCCGGTGGTGCGCACTTCTTCGCTTACCGTGGTGCCGTTTTTCCTGCCCACCAGCTTCAGTGTGCCGGGTTCGTAGGGCACGTCCCACGAGAGGTGCAGGTCGGACGTGGTGGCGTTCACGAAGGGATGGGCGAATTTGTTGTTGCCGCCGGAGTTGCCCTGCTGCGGAAAGGCCACCGATTTACTGCCGAAGGATTTCCCGTTGACGAACAGCTCCACGCTGTCGCAATTCGTGTAAGCCACCACGGGAATCACCTGGCCTTCGCGGCCGGCCCAGTTCCAATGGGGAAACGCGTGCACCATGGGCTTATCGGTCCACTGGCTTTGGTAGAAATAGTAGCTGTCCTTGGGAAAGCCGCACAGGTCGATGACCCCCGAGCTGGAGCTCTTGAACGGCCAGTGGGCCTCGCCGAGGTGGTCGATGCCCGTCCACATGAAGTCGCCGATGACGTAGTCGTGCACGGCCGTGAACTTCCACAGCTGCTCGGCCTTCACCATGCTGGTGTTGTAGCTGCCGGGCCGGAAGCCCGGCCGCCCGACGACTTTGTCCGAGGCCAGCCGGTACACGCCGCGCATGCTGTAAATGGAGCCGTTTTCGGTGCCAATCACTTTCCAGGCCGGGTGTGCCTGCTTGTCGATGCTGTAGTACAATTCCCGGCGGTTGAGCCAGCGGTCCACGTAGTTGTACCCCACCACGTCCTGCAAGTCCAGGAAAGCAGGGGTGGCCGGGTACTCCACGTCCGCAATCCGGTCGTTGCCCACCGTCACCGGCCGGGTCGGGTCTTCTCGGTGAAAGGTGGCGAGCAAGTTTTTGAGCACTTCTACGCCCCGCGCTTTGCCCTGGTCCAGCACCTCGTTGCCCGCGCTCCAGATGACGATGGACGGGTGGTTGCGGTCGCGGTGGAGCATGGACACCAGGTCGGGCTGGGAATTTTCAGCGAACAGGGTGTGGTAGCTGTACTGGACCTGGCCTTTGGCAATTTCCCATTCGTCGAAGGCTTCGTCCATCACCAGGAACCCCATCTGGTCGCACAGCTCCAGGAAGTCCGGGTCGGGCGGGTTGTGGGCCGTGCGGATGGCGTTGCAGCCCATGGCCTTCAGCGTTTGCAAGCGCCGGACCCAGGCCTGCCGGGGCACCGCCACGCCCAGGCAACCGGCATCGGAATGCAGGCATACGCCGTTCATTTTCACGTGTTTGCCGTTCAGCAAAAACCCCTTGTCCTGGTCGTACTCGATGCGCCGGATGCCGAACGAAGACGTGGTGTTGTCGCCCACCTTTTTCCCGGTCAGCACCGACGAATGCAGCGTGTAGAGCGCCGGCGTGGCCACCGACCACAGGGCGGGCGCGGTTATTTTCAGGGTTTGCGCAACGTCGGTGCTGCCGGCGGCGGCCAGGGTAACCGGCGTATCGACCACGCCAACCGTTGCGCCGGCCGCATTCTTGACGACCGACCGCAGCACAATGTTTTGGGGGGTTGGCAGGCTATTCTCCACCGTCGTGCGGACGGCCACGGTGGCCGCCGCCGAATCGGCCGCCGGCGTGGTGATGTACGTGCCCCACTGGGCCACGTGCACGGGATTGGCAACGTTGAGCCACACGTGCCGGTAGATGCCCGAGCCGGAATACCAGCGGTTGTTGGGCTGAAGGGAGTTGTCGACCCGGACGGCAATAACGTTCTCGCCTTTGCTGAGGAAAGGCGAGAGGTCGTAGTAAAAGCCGGTGTAGCCAAAAGCGTGTTTGCCCAGCGAGTGCCCGTTGAGCCACACCTCGCTGTTCATGTAAACGCCTTCAAACTCCACCCAGCATTTCTGGCCGTTCGAGAGCTGCGGCAAACGAAAGTGCTTGCGGTACCACCCGATGCCCGCGGGCAGGTACCCGCCGTAGCCCGTCGTGGGGGCATCTTCCTTGAATTCGCCCTCGATGCTCCAGTCGTGCGGCAGGTTCAGGGCCCGCCACGGCCGGTCGTCAAAATCTATTTTGTCGGCACCTTGTGCATCCGCCTGGATAAACTGCCAGCCGTAGTCCAGCAACAGGCGCTGCCGGGGCCCCGGCGCGGCCAACGAGCGCGCCCCGGACAGGGCCGCCACCAAAAGAAAACCGAGGAAAAGCAAACGTTTGTGCATGGCTAGGCTTTGCGTTGATTGAATAAATTGAGCCGGTACGGGAACGAAGCAAGCGGCACCCGCGGGGAGAATCAGTGGTTGCGGCCGACCGAAACGCCCCTGACTATCACGAGCTAAAAACTTCCGGTGAGCCACGGAAAAGTGTTCCGCCCGGCGGTGCCCTATTTAAGGCACGTTTTTCAATGGGGGTCCATTTACCGCATTTTTGCGGGGTAAATGAGGATTTTATACCACAAAACGGGGCATTGACCGCCGGTTGCCAGGCGCTGGAGCGGTTCCCGTGCTACGTCGCTTCACGGGGGGGGCCGGCCGCCGAGCGGTGCACAAGCCCGCGGGAACGGCGCTTACTGCCCGCCCGTGGCCGCCTTGCCGCCGGCGGCGGGCCCCTTGCTCTGCCCGGCGGCCAGGGCCTTGTAAATCACCTCGTGGATGCGGGTGCGGATGTTGTACTGGCGCAGCTTGTTGTTGCCCGCGTCGGGGTACACGCGGTTGGAGAGGAAGATGTAGAGAATTTGGTTGTCGGGGTCCATCCACACGCAGGTGCCCGTGAAGCCGGTGTGGCCGAAGGTGCTGGCCGGGGCCAGGCTGCTGGTGGGCCCCTGGGGCTTGCTGGGGTCGCCGTGGTCCCAGCCCAGGCCGCGCTTGTTGCCGGCCACCTGGGGGCGGGCAAACTCCGTCACCACCGGCGTCTGGAAGTAGCGGGTGCCGCCGTAGTTGCCGTTTTGCAGGTCCATCTGCATGAGCACGGCCAGGTCGTTGGCGGTGGCAAACAGGCCGGCGTGGCCCCCCACGCCGCCCACCAGGGCCGCCATCTGGTCGTGCACGGTGCCTTGCAGCTGCTCGTGGCGGTAGTAGGTGTCGTTTTCGGTGGGCGCGATACAGCTCCTGGGGAAGCGCGTGAGCGGGTTATACGTCAGGCTGCCCAGGCCCAGGGGACGGTAGAAATTAGTTTGCAAAAACTCCTCAATGGGCTGCTTCAATAGTTTCTCGCTCAGGCGCTTCATAATCAGAAAGCTGAGGTCGGAGTACTCCACCGGGTAGTGGCCGCGCACCTTGGGCAGCAGCGCCGAGCGCAGCGTCCAGGCCCACACCGAGTCGTCGGCGGCCTTCACGCTGTACTCGCCGGGGGCCACCTCGTTGGGGAAGTCGCCCGACTTCAGGCTGGAGTAGAAGCTGGGCTTGAGCTTGCCGTCGCGCACGGTGCGCTCCCAGGTGGGGATGCCCGGCTTGAGGCCCGCCTGGTGCAGCAGTACGTCGCGCACGGTCATCTCGCGCTTGTTGGTGCGGGCCATCTCGGGCAGGTAGGCGGCCACCTTTTCGTCCAGGTTCAGGCGGCCCTGGTCCTTGAGGTACATCACGGCCTGCAAGGTGCCGGCCACCTTCGTCACCGACGCCAGGTCGTACAACGTGCTGCTGGTCACGGGCTGGCTCTGGTCGTAGGTGCAGTAGCCGTAGCTCTGGTCGAACACCACGGTGCCGTTTTTGGCCACCAGCACCTGGCAGCCGGGGGCGGCGGCGTAGGTCTGGCTTTCGAGGGCGATGTTGTCGATGCCGGCCAGCACGCGCGAGTCGAGGCCCTCGCTTTCGGGGGTGCCGTAGCGCAGGCGGTGCAGGTCGGGCGTGGCCAGGCCGGTGCCCAAAGGCAGGGTGGGGGAGACGGTGACCGGCAGCTTGCCCCGCGCCGGCAGGGCCCCGAACAGCACCTGCGGCACCACGAGCTGCGCGGCGTAGTGGTCCTCGTAAGCGCACACCAGCGTGCGGGCCCCCTCCAGGTACTTGAGGGCGTAGGCGTTGCCCATCGCCACCACCACCGTCTTCACGCCCTTGGTGGCTTCGAGCTGCTTGAGGAACTTCAGGGCCCCCTCGCCCAGGCCGTAGCTGTGGCCGGGCGTGTTGTTGAGGCTGTGCAGGCTCACCACCACCACGTTGTAGGGCGCGAGGCGGGGCAGCAGCCGGGCAAACGTCGAGTCCGGGGCGTAGCGGTCGGCCACGGCGTACACCGGGCCCGGCTGGTACTTGTTGAAGATGGTGGCGTAGGGCCCCTCGGCCGGGGTGCCGATGGTGAGGGCCGCGACGCGCAGCGTGTCGAGCCGCTGGAAGGGCAGCAGGTGGTCGTCGTTCTTCACCACCGTCACGGCGTGCTCGAAGATGCGCTGGCCCAGCACCCGCGTGCCGGGCTGGTTGAGGCTGTCGCGCAGCGTGGCCAGGTTGGCGGGCCGGTACTTGTTCAGCCCGGCCCAGTACTTGGCCCGCAGGATTTTCTTGACGCGCAAATCCAGGTCGGCCTGGTTGAGGTGGCCCGCCGCCACGGCCTCCTTGATGCGGGTGAGGGCGGCCGGCACGTCTTCCGAAAACAGCAGCACGTCGTTGCCGGCGGCCAGGGCCAGGGCGTCCAGCTCGCCGTCTTTGTAGAGCTTGCTCACGCTGCGCATGTTCAGCGCGTCGGTGAACACCAGCCCTTTAAAGCCCATCTTGTCCTTCAGCAAGTCCGTCACGAGGGCGTGCGAGAGGGTGGTGGTTTTGGCGTTGGTGGTGTCGAAGAGCGGGATGTAGAGGTGGGCCACCATCGTGCCCATCACGCCCGCGTCGAACGCCTGCTGGAAGGGCACCAGGTCCACCTTCGTGAGCCGGGCCATGTCGGTGTTGACGACCGGCAGGGCCACGTGCGAGTCGGTGTCGGTGTCGCCGTGGCCGGGGAAGTGCTTGGCCACGGCCAGCACCTGGTTGTCCTGCAAGCCCTTGATGTACTGGAGGCCCAGGGCCGCCACGTGGTCCTGGTTTTCGCCAAACGAGCGGTTGCCAATCACCGGGTTGTTGGGGTTGGAGTTCACGTCGAGCACCGGCGCGAAGCTGACGTGCACGCCCAGCGCCCGCAGCTTGCGGGCAATGGCCTGGCCCATGAGGTACACGTAGCGCGGGTCGTCCATGGCCCCCAGCGTCATCTGCTTGGCGAAGTGGGCCGACGAGTCGAGGCGCATGTCGAGGCCCCACTCGGCGTCGGTGGCGATGAGCAGCGGCACCTTGGCGGCGGCCTGCAAGCGGTTGGTCATCAGGGCCTGGCGCTGGGGCCCCCCTTGCAGGAACATGACCCCGCCGATGCCCTGGTTGCGCACCAGCCGCTCGATGCGGTCGGCGTGGGCCTTTTCGCGGTTCGAGTAGGCGGCCACCATGAACAGCTGGCCCAGGCGCTGGTCGGGCGTGAGGGAAGTGAACACGCTGTCCACCCACGCCATTTCGACGGGCGAGCTGGGCAGCGGGTCGGCGGGCAGCTTGCGCTGGCCGGCGAACGAGAGCAGCGCACCCGCTGCCAAGAGCAGCAGCGCGAGGCCCGGCCAGAACGTGGTGCGCAGCGGCCCGGAGGGGCGGAGGGAAAACTTCAAAGGGAGAACCGGGCCCGGGGGGCCGTACTTTTGCCGTGGAAAAACGCGGAACCGGCGGCGGGGGCTGGCCGTTCCAACCCCGCTGCCCGCCCGCCCCAAACCGAACGAAAAACGCCCCCTGAAAGCACGTTCACGCCCCGCCGCTTAGACGCGAAGGTACGCAAAAACCAGGCTGGGTGGACTTTGCCGATGAGTTATGAGCTATGAGCTACGAATATCCTCTGAATGCCTTCCGCCTCCGGCCTATCATTGAAGCTGTTTGGAAAAGTTACAAAAACGGTTAGCACGTCATGCCGAGCGCAGCCGAGGCATCTCGCGTGCCGCAGCAATCCAACCAACCAGTTGAACGATTGAATTACTGCCGCACGCGAGATGCCTCGGCTGCGCTCGGCATGACGTTCAACTAAGCTATATAATCGATTTCTTCAACAGCGTCATTTTATTACCCATAACTCACAACTTACCCATAACTCACAACTCATAACCCAACCAAGAATGCCCGACATCATCCGCCTGCTTCCTGAGTACCTCGCCAACCAGATTGCGGCCGGCGAAGTGGTGCAGCGCCCGGCCTCGGTGGTGAAGGAGCTGCTGGAAAACGCCGTCGATGCCGGGGCCCTGCAAGTGCAGCTCATCGTGAAAGAAGCGGGCAAGCAGCTGGTGCAGGTCGTGGACAACGGCACGGGCATGAGCCCCACCGACGCCCGCATGAGCCTGGAGCGCCACGCCACCAGCAAAATCCGCAGCACCGAAGACCTGTTCCGCATCCGCACGCTGGGCTTCCGGGGCGAGGCCCTGGCCAGCATTGCGGCGGTGGCGCAGGTCGAAATCCGCACCAAGCAGCCCGCCCAGGACACCGGCTCGCTGCTGCTCGTGGAGGGCTCGCAGGTGACCAGCCAGCGGCCCACGGCCTGCCCCGACGGCACGAGCATCGCCGTGAAAAACCTGTTTTTCAACGTGCCCGCCCGGCGCAACTTCCTCAAGAGCAACGCCGTGGAGATGCGCCACATCCTCGACGAGTTCCAGCACGTGGCGCTGGCCAACCCGCAGGTGGCGTTTTCGCTGTTCCAGAACGAGCTGGAGGTGTTCGGCCTGCCGGCGGGCAAGCTCAGCCAGCGCATCGTGCAGCTGCTGGGCCACGGCTACAAGGAGCAGCTGGCCAACTGCGAGGAAGTCACGCCCTTCATCACGGTGAAGGGCTTCGTGGGCAAGCCCGAATCGGCCAAAAAGAGCCGCGGCGACCAGTTTTTCTTCGTCAACAACCGCTTCATCCGCTCGGCCTACCTCAACCACGCCGTGCTGGCGGCCTACGAGGGCCTGCTCCCGCGCGAGGCCCATCCGTTCTACGTGCTGTTCCTGGAGCTGGACCCCAAGGCCATCGACATCAACGTGCACCCGACCAAGACGGAAATCAAGTTCGAGGACGAGAAAACCGTGTACGCCGTGGTGCGGGCCGCCGTGAAGCAAAGCCTGGGCCTGCACAACATCGCGCCCTCGCTCGACTTCGAGGGCGACGTGAACTTCGCGCCCATCCGCCCGCTGCGCGGCGGCAAGGCCCCGGCGGGGGCCCCCGGGGAGCCCCTGCCGGCCCCCGTCCGCGCCCCTGGCAGCCGCCCCGATTTTCAAGTAGAAGCGGCCGCGGCCGCCCGCCGCTCCGGGGCCGGGGCGTCCACGTTTGCCAATTTTCAGTCCGACACCCGCACCGACGGCTACGCCCGCCAGGAGGCCCCGCGCCCCACCGAGCAGGCCCGCCGCGACCTCGAAGCCTTCTACCGCGAGCTGGGCCAGCCCGTGCGCCCGCCCGACGACCTGCCCGCCGAAGACCCGGAGGCTGCCGCCCCCGCCGGGCCCGCGGCGGCCCCGGGGCCCCCGGCACTGCCCCTTGCTTTCCCCGACGACGACCCCGGCACCAAGCACCAGGTACTGGGCCCCCACTTGCCCAGCCGCGAAGGGGGCCCCCGCGCCGTGCAGGTGCAGCAGCGCTACGTGCTGGTGCCGGTGAAGTCGGGCGTGCTGCTGATTGACCAGGAAGCGGCGCGGGAGCGGATTCTCTACGAGCAGTACGCCCAGCGCCTGGAGCGGCCCGACAGCGCCTCGCAGACGCTGCTGTTTCCGCGCACGGTGGGCTTCACGCCGGCCGATTTCGCGGTGCTGCGCGAGCTGAGCGAGCCGCTGCACGCGCTGGGCTTCCGCTTCGTGGAGTTCGGGCCCCACACCATTGCCGTGGAGGCCGTGCCGGCCGGCCTGCCGCCCCAGGCCGAAAAAGAGCTGCTCGAAGGCCTGATTGAGCAGTTCCGCGCCACGGCCGGGCCCCTGCGCCTCGACCGCCGCGAGGCCCTGGCCCGGGCCCTGGCCCGGCGCGTGGCCGCCAGCACCGCCGCCGCCCGCCTGCCCGACGCCGAGCTGAACGCCTTGGCCGACCGCCTCTTCGCCTGCCAGGTGCCCGGCTACACCCCCGACGGCCGCAAAACCCTCGTACTGCTCGACGGCAGCCAGCTGGCCGATTTCTTCCGCAAATAACCGCCGCGCCTGCCATCTACCGGGCGCTACTTTTACGTTCATGTTCAACCTCACGCCTACCGTTCGCAACCTGCTCATCGCGAATATTTTATTGTTGGTCGTCAGTGCCAACGTCTTGCCGCAGCTCATTCAGTTCGGAGCCCTGTACCCCGTCGGCTCGTCGTATTTCCAGCCCTGGCAGTTCGTGACGTACATGTTCCTGCACGCCGGCTGGGGCCACCTCATTGGCAACATGTTCGCCCTGATTTCCTTCGGGCCGCTGCTGGAGCAGCGCTGGGGCGGGCAGCGGTTTTTGGTGTTCTGGCTGATTTGCGGCTTTGGGGCCGGCCTGCTCTACGAGGGCGTGCGGGCCTACGAAACCCACCAGATGCAGCAGGCCGTGGTGGAATTCCACCGCGCCCCGTCGGGCGGCGACTTCGCCGAGTTCTTCCGCAGCTACGCCCCCGAGTACACCGGCTACGAAACCCTGGCCAACGGCCTGGACCGCAACCCGCAAAACGCTGAATACATCGACGCCGCCAACAAGGCCCTGGACGGGGCCGCGGCCGAACTCCTGAACTCGCCCTACGGCGGCATGGTCGGTGCCTCCGGGGCCGTGTTCGGCCTGCTGTTCGCCTTCGCCTACCTGTTTCCGAACACCGAGCTGATGCTCTTGTTCTTTCCCTTTCCCATCAAAGCCAAGTACTTCGTGTTTCTCTACGGAGCCTACGAGCTCTACAACGGTGTGCACCGCACCCCCGGCGACAACGTGGCCCACTACGCCCACCTCGGCGGCCTGCTCATCGGCTTCCTGGTGGTGCGCTACTGGGAGCGGGGCCGCGAGCGGTTCTATTAACTTTAAGCAGCCAATAACTTTAAGCAGCCAACCGCCGCGCTGTTCCCGCGCCCACCGCGAAATCTAAATAATTTGCGCTTCTGCCCTTCAAGTCTTCAAGATGAATCCGCGTAATCCTATAAATCCGCAAAATCTGCGATTATCATGAGTATTGTTCAAGACATTCGCACCGCGTTCGACCGCCGCGACAACGCCCTGAATCAGCTGCTGCTGCTGAACGTGCTGGTGTTCGCGGCGCTGATTGTCCTGCACGCCGGGCTCACCATCGGCGGCGTGGGCGGCTACTACGAGCCCGTGCTGCGGCAGTTTGCGCTCTCGTCGGCGCTGCCCGTGCTGGCCCGCCACCCCTGGACCATCATGACCTACGCCTTCACCCACGAGGGCTTCTTCCACATCCTGTTCAATCTGCTGAACCTGTACTGGTTCGGGCAGCTGGTGCGCGAGTACCTGGGCAACCGCCGCCTGGTGAGCCTGTACGTGCTGGGGGCCCTGGCGGGGGCCGTGGTGTTTCTGCTGAGCTATAATTTCCTGCCCGCTTTCCGGCCGGGGGTGGGCGCGTCGGTGGTGGGGGCCTCCGCCTCGGTCACGGCCATCATCGTGGCGGCGGCCACGCTGCTGCCCGACTACACCTTCTCTCTGATTCTGTTGGGGCCCGTCAAAATCAAGTGGATTGCGCTGGCCGTGGTGCTCATCTCGCTGGCCGGCATCAACGGCGGCAACCCCGGCGGCGAAATCACCCACCTGGGCGGGGCCCTGCTGGGCTTCCTGTTCATCAAGCAGCTCAAAGCCGGGCGCGACCTGGGCCGCCCGGTGCAGGCCATCGGCGACTTCGTGGGCCGCCTGTTCAGCCGCCGGCCCAGCATGAGCATCAGCACCACCCGCCGCCCCGAGCCCGTGACGACCGCCGCCCGCGGGGCCCGGCCGGCCGCCGCCCCCGGCCAGCCCCACCCCGACGAGGTAGATTCGATTCTGGAAAAAATCTCCCGCTCCGGTTACGAAAGCTTATCCAAGGACGAGAAGCAGAAGCTCTTCCGCGCCAGCCAACAATAGTATAGAACGGCTGAATGCTAAGGCCACAGATTAACCCAAGCTTTTTCGTTAAGCCCGTTATGAATCTATTATCCCGAATTACCATCAACCCGGAGATTTGCCACGGCAAGCCCATTGTGCGCGGGATGCGGTGGCCAGTGGTGGTGCTCCTCGACTTGCTGGCATCGGGTATGAGCAACGAAGAGATTTTGGACGAACATCCTGAATTGGAGCGCGAAGATATTTTGGCCGTGCTGCAATACGCGGGCTTACTAGCTAGTGGTCGGCCATTGGGCGAGATGCTGGCGGGCCCCCGATGAAAGTGATTTGTGACGTGCATTTATCGGTGCGGCTCACCAAATTTTTGGTCACGCAAGGTATTGATGCGATGCATGTCAACGCCCTACCGAAGAAATCGGAAACCACTGATGCCGAAATAAGCGCGTATGCCGACCTCCACGGCTACGTGGTTTTTACCAAGGACGAAGATTTCCGCACCAGTTACTTGCTGCAGCGTACCCCGCGCAAGCTGGTTCATATTCGCACTGGCAATGGACTGCGTGACAGAGAAGCACTAGAGCTCATTGGCCGGCATTTGGCAGAGTTAACGCAATTGGACAACTGCGCAACTTTCTACCTGGAAATGGATGCTGAGCAACTGACTGTCATCGTGGCCACTTGAGCAACATAAAGCCCCACTAGCTGCAGCTGGTGGGGCTTTATGTTGCAGAATCTGAAGGGTAACTACGCCGGCTGGCCCATCTTGTCCAGCGCGTCCATCACCTCCTTTACGTGGCCGCGCGAGGTTTCGAGCATGGCTTTTTCCTCGTCGTTGAGCTTTAGCTCAATCACGCGCTCCACGCCGTTTTTGCCCAGGATGACCGGGGCCCCCAGGTACACGCCGTTGATGCCGTACTCGCCTTGCAGCTCCAGGCACACCGGGAACACGCGGCGCTGGTCGCGCACGATGGCCTCCACCATTTGGGCGGCGGCCGCGCCGGGTGCGTACCAGGCCGAGGTGCCCATGAGCTTCACCAGCTCGCCGCCGCCCACGGCGGTGCGCTGCACGATGGCGTCGAGCTTCTCTTTAGAAATCAATTCGGTGACGGGAATGCCGCCCACGGTGGTGTAGCGGGGCAGGGGCACCATAGTGTCGCCGTGGCCGCCCATCAGCACCGCCTGGATGTCTTTCGGGCTCACGTTCAGGGCCTCGGCCAGAAAGGCGCGGTAGCGGGCCGTGTCGAGGATGCCGGCCATGCCGAACACCTTCTCGCGGGGCAGCTTGGCGGTGAGGTGGGCCTGGTAGGTCATCACGTCGAGCGGGTTGCTGACAACGATGATAATGGCGTTGGGCGAGTGGGCCACCACCTGCTCGGTCACCGATTTCACGATACCGGCGTTGGTGGCAATCAGGTCGTCGCGGCTCATGCCGGGCTTGCGGGGCAGGCCCGAGGTGATGACCACCACCTCCGAGCCGGCGGTGCGGGCGTAGTCGTTGGTGACGCCCACGGTGCGCGAGTCGTAGCCGATAATCGGCGCTTTCTGCCAGATGTCCAAGGCTTTGCCTTCGGCAATGCCCTCTTTGATGTCGACCAGCACGACTTCGTTGGCGATTTCACGGGTGGCGAGCACGTCGGCGCAGGTAGCGCCCACGTTGCCGGCCCCGACAACAGTAACTTTCATAGGAAACGGGTTGGGTGAGAAAACGGGGTTGGGCCGTAAAAGTAGGGCCCGCCGGGGATTGGATAGCCAGGAAATCCGGGCTTTTTCCAGGACGATTGATACATCGTCGGCCGCAGCTCCGGGCCCGCTACAGCCGCTGCACGGCCAGCACCCGCGCCGTTTCCTCGGTCACCTTGAAGCGGTCGTCTACGCGCAGGCCCACCACCCAGCAGATTTTGCCGTCGGCCGAGGCCAGCACGCGCACGTCGTCCTTCAGGTTCAGCGGCACTTTCTGGTCGATGAGGAAGTTGCTGAGGTGCTTTTTGCCCTGCATCCCCAGCGGCATGAACCAGTCGCCTTCCTGCCAGCGGCGCAGCGTGAGGGGGAATTTCAGCTTGTCGGCATCGAGCGCGGCGGTGCTGCGCGAGCGGGGAATGGCGTAGCCCGCGCCGTCGTGGGCGGTGGCCCGCAGGCGCAGGCCGTCGGCCAGCAGGTCGTCCTGGCCCTCGGCGAGCTGGAAGGTGCCGTACTGCGCCAGCCGGCGGGGGGTGATGACGAGCTGGTCGCGGTCCTTCACCAGGCGGTGGGTGGGCGAGTCGAACTGCTTGCCCGACAGGCCCCTGAAGGCCGCCACAATCTCCTTCGTCACCACCCACGAGAAGCCGAAGGGCCGCAGCAGCTCGTGCAGCACCAGGGCCGTGGCAGCCGTATTTTGGAGCAGCGCGATGCTGAAGTACGTGGCCTCGGGCGCGTCGCGGCGGGCCTGGGCGGCGGTGTCGGCCACGTAGCGGCGCACGATTTCCTCGGCCCCGCCCACCCGTTCGGCGGTGGCGGCCATCGTCTGGTCGAGGCCGGGGTTGATTTCGCGCAGCACCGGCAGCACCTCGTGGCGCAGCAGGTTGCGCTGGTACACGGGGCTGTCGTTTGACTCGTCTTCGCGCCAGCGCAAGCCGTTGGCCACCAGGTAGTCGTGCAGGTCGTCGCGCCCCAGGCCCAGCAGCGGGCGCACCACGGCCCCGTTCTTGGCCTGGATGCCGTGCAGGCCAGCCAGGCCGGTGCCGTGCGTCAGGTTCAGCAGCATGGTTTCGGCCTGGTCGCGCTGGTGGTGGGCCGTGGCGATGGCCGCCAGTCCCTCGCGGGCCCGCACCTGCTCGAACCACTGGTAGCGCAGCAGCCGGGCCGCCATCTGGGTCGAAATGCCCTCGCGCTCGGCGAAGGCCTTGGTCTGGAAAAACTCGGCGAAGTAGGGCGCGTCGTACTGCTTGGCCAGCTTGCGCACGAACTGCTCGTCGGCGTCGGCGTCCTCGCCGCGCAGGCCAAAGTGGCAGTGCGCCACCGCCACCTGGGCCCCCAGCCGGTGCAGCACGTCGAGCAGCACCACCGAGTCGAGGCCCCCGCTGACGGTCACCAGCACGGGGTCGGTTTCTATGGAAAACAGCTGGTGGGTTTCGATGAACTGGTGAACTTGGTCGAGCATGGTCGTTGTGATTGAATGAGTTAACGCAAGCCCAGGCGGCCTACTTCCGCCAGCACGGCCGCCAGCCGCCCGGCCACCGTGAGGTCGCCGCGCAGCGCCAGCACCGGGCAGGCGAAGCGGCCGAGCCAGGCCGTGTGGTTGGCCAGGGTGCGGCTGCCGCCGCAGGAGCCGTCGTCGTAGCCTGCGGCCCAGGTCAGGAAAGCGTGGGTTTGGGCGGCGCGGGCGGGGTCGGTGGCAATAACATCGCCGTAGCGGGCGTGTTCGCGCTGCTTTAGGCGGTGCAGGCGCAGGGCCGGGGGCAGCCATAAAAATACCGCCAGGTCGAGCACCGCCAGCTGCCGCTCGCCCCAGGGGCCCCAGCCCACCAGCGAGCCGCCCAGCACCCAGTGGGGCCCCTGCGCCAGGTCGTGGGCCAGCAGGGCGTTGCGCTCACCCTCGGGCCGCCGCACGGTAAAGGGCGCTTCGGAGGGCCCCCAGAGGTAGTCGTCGCTGTCGAAATACAGCACCCCCAAGGCCGCCCCCAGCGCCGTGCCTAGCGTGGTAACGCCCGCCCCGGAAGCCCCGAAGAGATGGATTTTCATGGCAGAAGTGAACGATGAACCTGAACGGGGCTCCTAAGGCACTAAGCCGCAAAGATGCGCGTTAGGCCCCGCCGGCCGCCGTACCTTTGCCCGCTAAATGCCCCGCTTCCGCTTTTTTATCTTGCTCCTGCTGCTGCTGCCGGCCCTGGCCCGGGCCCAGCGGCCCGCCGTGGGCCCCGGGCCGCCCAAGCCGGTCGCCAAGGGCACGCCCGTGGAGCTGCTGAAAGGGGCCGGCACGCTCGTGGGCATGACGACACCCGAAGGCGTAAAAATCCGCAAGGTGCTGGGCAACGTGGGCTTCAAGCAGGGCGACACGTTTCTGTACTGCGACTCGGCCTACCAGTACCTCGACCGCAACGAGATTGAGGCGTTCAGCAACGTGCGCGTCATCCAGAACGACACCGTGACCATCAACGGCGACCACGGCTACTACAACGGCAACCTGCGCACGGCCCGCATGGTGGGCAACGTGGTGATGCACGACCCGCGCATGACCCTGACCACGCCCACGCTCAACTACGACCTCAACCGCAAAACCGCCACCTACCTCGAAACCGGCCACCTCACCGACCCCCAAAACACGCTCGACAGCCAGCAGGGCTTCTACGACACCAATAGCAAGGTATTCGTCTTCAAGCGCGACGTGCACCTGGTGTCCATCGACCCTAAAAACGGGCCCACCGACCTCACCAACGACACGCTCACCTACAACACCATCAGCAAGATAGCCTACTTCGACGGGCCCACCCGCATCAAGGGCTCGCAGGGGAATTTGTACGCCGAGAAAGGCAATTACAACACCTTCACCCGGGTGTCGAACTTTGAGAAAAACGCCAAAATCGATACGCCCAACTACTTGCTCGGCGGCGACAAGCTGGTGTACGACGAGGCCACGCTCTACGGCGTGGCGGCCGGGCACGTCACGCTCATTTCCAAGAAGGACAACATCGCCCTGCGCGGTGACTTTGGCCGGCTCTGGCGGGCCCTGGGCCGCACCAAGCTCTACGGCGGCCGGCCGGTGGTGCGCAGCATCTCCGACAAAGACACCCTGTACATGGCCGCCGACACGCTGCTGAGTGTGGAGGCCCGCCCCGGCCGGGCCAACGTGCGGCCGGTGCTGTACGCCTACCCCAAGGTGCAGATTTTCAAGGCCAACCTACAAGGGCGCTGCGACTCGCTGACCTACGACCGGCAGGATAGCATCATTTACCTGAACCGCGACCCGGTGCTGTGGCAGGCCCACACCCAAATGCGGGCCGACTCGATGGAGATTATCCAGAAGCGCGGCAAAATCGACCAGATGCGGCTGTACGCCAACTCGTTCGTCATCAATCAGGACACGCTGCTGGACTTCAACCAAATCAAGGGCCGCAACATCCTGGCGTACTTCCGCAACGGCCAGATTGGGCGCATCGACGTGCTGGGCAACGCCGAAAGCATTGCCTACGCCCTCGACGGCGACACCGCCGTGACGGGCATGAACAAGGGCGTATCGGCCACCATGCGGATGCGCTTTGCGGAGAATAAGCTCCAGAAAATCACAATGTTGGTGAACCCGGACGCCAACTTCATCCCGTTGCACGAAATCAAGGAGCCGGACACGCGCCTGAAAGGATTCAACTGGCGGCCCACCGAACGGCCTACCCGGCGCCAGGTGCTGGGCAAGCAGTTCGACGACCGGCCCCGCCGCAAAACCAAGGCTAAGGCTAAGGCTAAGCCCGTCCGCAAGAAAAGTTCGACGCGGCCCCGGGCCAAAACGAAGCAAGTGGCCCGCCCGCCGGCCCAAGCCGCGCCGCCCAAGCCGGCCAAACCCGCGCCCCCGGCCCCCAAGCCGGTCGTGGCCCGGCCTTGAGTGCAACCATTCGGCCGCCTGCGGTGGTCTCTGCCAAGCCGCGGGCCCGCCCCGGCCGCTCCGGTTTTAGGTTTGCCATCGTACCTTTGCTGCCCTTATGCCATTTTCTCGCCTGACGCTCGTTTTCTTTTGCCTGGCCGCGCTGCTGCTGGGGGCCTGCAACCCCGGCTACCAGAAGCTGCTGAAAAGCGGCGACGTGAACAAAAAGTACGAAGCGGCCATCCGCTACTACGACGCCGGCGACTACTTCCGGGCCGGCACCTTGCTCGAAGACCTGGTGCCGCTGCTCAAAGGCCGGCCCGAGGCCGAGAAGGCCCAGTTTTACTTCGCCAACACCAACTACAAGCAGCGCAACTACGTGCTGGGGGCCTACTACTTCAAGCAGTTCGTCGACACCTACCCCAACTCGGTTTACACCGAGGAGGCCTCGTTTCTGCACTCCAAGTCGCTGTTTCGCGACTCGCCGGGCTTCGAGCTGGACCAGACCAACACCACGTCGGCACTGGAAACCATCCAGGATTTCATCAACCGCTACCCCGAAAGCAAATTCCGGCCGGAGATAGAAGGGATGTCGCAGGAATTGCAGAAGAAGCTGGAAAGCAAGGCCTTCGAATCTGCCCGCCTCTACTACCAGCTGCGCTACAACCAAGCAGCCGTAACGGCCCTGGCCACGTTCGAGCAGAACTACCCGGCCTCGGCCTACGTGGAGCAGGCCGACTACCTGCGCCTGAGCGCCCAGTACGCCTGGGCCAAGGAGAGCATCGAGTCCAAGCAGCGCGAACGGTTTCTGGACGCCGTGGCGTTCTACCAGCACTACATCGACACGTTCCCGCAGAGCAAGAACCTGAAGCTGGCCCAGGCCATGTACGACGACAGCCGCGCCGAGCTGGAAAAGCTCAAGAGCCTGCCCGGGGCCCCCGACGCGGCCGCTGCGGCCAAGCAATGAGCTGAATGGTTTTATTGTTGCATTGCTGGTGGTTGCTGGTTGAGCATTAACCAACCAATGAGCCGCCAACAATTTAACAATAAAGCCATTCAACAATTAGTCAATTTAACAGTAAAACAATTAATAAACCGCCCATGAAAACCGCACCCAACGCCGTATCCAGCTCCATCGTAACGCGCAACATGGCCGATTTTAGCGTCGAAAGCGGCAACGTGTACGAGGCCATCGCCGTAATTTCGAAGCGGGCCAACCAGCTGTCCATCAAGCTAAAAGAAGAGCTGAACGACCGCTTGGCCGAGTTTGCCTCTACCGTGGACAACCTGGAGGAAGTATTCGAAAACCGCGAGCAAATCGAGGTTTCCAAGCACTATGAGCGCATGCCCAAGCCCACCAGCCTCGCCATCGAAGAGTTTCTGGAAGGCAAGCTGCACTACACCACGCCGGAGCCGGTAGAGGTGCCGCTGCCCCGCGAGTTGTTCTAGGCCGCGCCGGTGGTGCCGCAACCTCCGTCGCCTTTGTCGCCGCTGGCGGGCCGCCGCCTGCTGCTGGGCGTCAGCGGCAGCATTGCGGCCTACAAATCGGCGGCGCTCACGCGCCTGCTGGTGCAGGCCGGGGCCGAAGTGCAGGTGATTCTCACCGAAGCCGCCGCCGCGTTCGTCACGCCCCTTACCCTGGGCACCTTGTCCAAAAAGCCCGTCCTGACGGGCTTTTTGCGTGATGCGGCGTCCGGGCAGTGGTACAACCACGTCGAGCTGGGCCTGTGGGCCGATGCGCTGCTGGTGGCCCCGGCCAGCGCCAACACGCTCGGGCAGCTGGCCAATGGCCTGTGCCCTAATTTATTAAGCGCCGTGTACTTGTCGGCCCGCTGCCCGGTGTTCCTGGCCCCGGCCATGGACCTGGACATGTACGCCCACCCGGCCGTGACCCAAAATCTACAGCGCCTGCGCAGCTTCGGCAACCACGTGTTCGACTCGCCAAGCGGGGAGCTGGCCAGTGGCCTCGTGGGGCCCGGCCGCATGCTGGAACCCGAGCAGATTGTGGCCGAGTTGGCGACGTTTTTTGGTTCGCCCAGCGGGGCAGTCCGCAATTGTTAATGGCTCACTGTCAATTGATAACTGAAGCAATGCGCGTCCTCATCACCGCCGGGCCTACCTACGAGCCGCTGGACCCGGTGCGGTTCATCGGCAACCGCTCGACGGGTAAGATGGGCTACGCGCTGGCGGCGGCCTTCGCGGCGGCGGGGGCCGAGGTGTGCCTCGTGAGCGGGCCCAGCGCCCTGCCAGCCCCGGCGCACTCCGCCGTGCACCTCACGCGCGTGGAAACGGCCGCCGAGATGTACGCCGCCGCCGCCGCCGAAGCCCCGGCGGCCGACGTGTGGGTGTTTGCCGCCGCCGTGGCCGACTACCGGCCCGCCCACGTGGTCGCCGAAAAAATCAAAAAAGCCGGCGACACGCTCACCCTGGAGCTGGTGAAAAACGTGGACATCGCCGCCACCCTCGGCCAAACCAAGCGGACTGAACAATTTGCCGTCGGTTTTGCGTTGGAAACAACGAACGAGCTGGCCCACGCCCGGGACAAGCTGCACCGCAAAAACTTCGACCTCGTGGTGCTGAACTCGCTGCGCGACGCCGGGGCGGGCTTCGGCCACGACACCAACAAGGTGAGCGTGCTGGACCGGGCCGGCCGGGTGGTTACTTTTGATTTGATGGCGAAAGCCGACCTGGCCACGGAGCTGGTGCGCCTGGTGCTGGCTCGCCGCGCTGCGCCTGTAACAACTTGATTGTTTTGACTATGCGAAATATCATTGGTTTGCTCGCGCTGCTGCTGTTGGCCCTGGCCGGGC
Organism: Hymenobacter caeli; assembly: GCF_013294115.1. Taxonomy (GTDB): domain Bacteria; phylum Bacteroidota; class Bacteroidia; order Cytophagales; family Hymenobacteraceae; genus Hymenobacter; species Hymenobacter caeli. The sequence goes on from NZ_JABSNP010000001.1 coordinate 157,991, forward strand.
CCGCTGCCCGGGCCCAGGAGCTGAACTGCACCGTGTCGGTGTCGGTGGGCCCCGGCGTGGTCATCACCGACCAAAGCATCCGGGCCAACATGGAGCGCGACATCCAGGCCTTCCTCAACACGCGCGCCTGGACCAGCCAGACCTACCAGCCCCGCGAGCGCATCAACTGCCGGATGTTCGTCGTAATTACGGGGGCCACGTCGCCGGTATACCAGGCCACCATGCGGCTGATTTCAACCCGCCCCATCTACGGCACGGGCTACGAAACCAACGTCATCAGCATCGTCGACAAGAGCTTTAATTTTAACTACCCGCCCACGAACTCGCTGGACTTTTCGCCCAACAGCTTCGTTTCCAACCTCTCGTCGCTGCTGGGCTTCTACGCCAACATCGTCATCGGGCTCGACCGCGACACGTTTGGCCGCCTCGGGGGCACCGCTAACTACGAACAGGCCCGCGTCATCACCCTGTATTCGGCTTCGCAGAGTGGCAGCGAGGCCGTCGACGAAAGCTGGAAAGACACCGGGGGCTCGCGCAGCCGCTACCAGCTGCTCAACAACCTCACCGACCCGCAGCTCCAGCCCTTCCGCGCCGGCCTCTACGCCTACTACCGGCAGGGCATGGACATCTTTATTGAGAAGCCCGACGAAGCCCGCGTGGCCGTGCTGGGGGCCCTCACGGGCATTCAGCAGGTGGCCGCGCTGCGCGTGAGCGAGCCGATTTTCCGGTATTTTTTCGACGCCAAGGCGGATGAGATTGCCAACATCTTCCGCACCAGCCAGGACGCTAACCAGAAGCAGCAGCTGGTGAACATGCTGACCAATATCGACGCTACTAACTCGGCGAAGTACCAGGCCATCCTCACCCGCTGAAATCGCAGATTATGCGGATTCATTTGGGATTACGCTGATTATTTTAGCATAAATTCTTTTTGTTGGCCTTCGTCGAAGGATACCAAATCAGTCGATTTAGAATTATTTATTAAAATAAAATCAGTAGCCGCGCCATTAAATTAATCTACGAAATCTGCGGTTAAATCCGCACAATCTGCGATTCATGTTAGTCGATTTACGTATTCAGAATTACGCCCTGATTGAGTCGCTGGAGCTGCGGCCGTCGCCGCTGCTCAATATTATTACCGGCGAGACGGGCGCGGGCAAGTCCATTATGCTGGGGGCCATCGGGCTGCTGCTGGGCAACCGGGCCGACGGCAAGATGCTGTTTGACACGGCGCAGAAGTGCGTGATTGAGGGGCAGTTCGACATTGCCAGCTACCAGCTCCAGGACATTTTCGAGGCCGAGGACCTGGACTACGACGCGCAGTGCATCCTGCGGCGCGAAATAAGCCCCACGGGCAAGTCGCGGGCGTTTGTGAACGACACGCCGGTGACGCTGGAGGCGCTGCGGAAAATCGGGGCCAACCTGATGGACATCCACTCGCAGCACGACACGCTGCTGCTCGGCGACACGGTGTTTCAGCTCAACCTGCTCGACCTCTACGCCGGGCTGGTGCCGCAGCGCACCCACTACAGCAACGCCTTCCGGCAGTACCGCAAGCTGGAGGCCGAGCTGAAAACCCTGGAGGACCAGGCCACCCAGGCCAACGCGCTGCTCGACTACAACAGCTTTTTGCTGAACGAGCTGGAAGAGGCCAGCCTCGACGACGAGGACCAGGAGGCCCTGGAGCAGGAGGTGAAGCAGCTCGAGCACGCCGAGGAAATCAAGTACAAGCTGAGCCAGGCCCTGCACGGGCTGCGCGACAGCGAAAGCTGCGCCACCGGCACCATGAAGGACGCCTCGATGCTGCTGGGCCAGGTGTCGGCCTACGCCGACAACTTCCGCGAGCTGCGCCAGCGCCTGGAAAGCTGCCTGATTGAGCTGCACGACATCGCCGACGAGGTGGAAACCGCCGAGCGCCGCACCGAGGGCGACCCTGCCCGCGCCGAGGAATTACAGGAGCGCCTGAACGTGCTCTACACCTTGCAGCGCAAGCACTCGGTGCGCGAGCTGGGGGCCCTGCTGGCCGTGCGCGACGAGCTGCGCCAGAAAGTGGGCAATGTGCTGAACCTGGACAAGCAAATCAGCAAGGTGCGCAAGGACGTGGAAGCCGCCCTGACCTCGGTAATCAAGCAGGCGGCCAAGCTCTCGGAGAGCCGGCGCAAGTCGTTCCCAAACTTTGAGCGCGAGCTGCGCGAACTGGTGGCCGACCTCGGGATGCCCAACGCCCGCATCGTGGTGGACCACCGCGCCGGGGCCCCCGCCGCCAGCGGCACCGACGTGGTGAACATCCTCTTCACGGCCAACAAGGGGGCCCAGCCCCAGACGCTGAGCAAGGCCGCGTCGGGCGGCGAGTTCTCGCGCCTGATGCTATGCGTGAAGTACATGCTGGCCGACAAGACGGCCCTGCCCACGATAGTGTTCGACGAAATCGACACCGGCATCAGCGGGGAGATTGCCGTGAAGGTGGGCCGCATGATGCAGCAAATGGCCCGCAAGCACCAGCTGGTGGCCATTTCGCACCTGCCCCAGATGGCGGCGGCCGGCGACGCCCACTACTTCGTGTACAAGGAAGACCGCGCCGACCGCACCGTGAGCCGCATCCGCCAGCTCGGCGAAGACGACCGCATCCGGGAAATTGCCCACATGATTGCCGGGGCCAAGCCCAGCGAGAACGCCCTGCAAAGCGCCCGCGAGCTGCTGGCCCTGCGCGGCGAGGCCATGGCGGGGTAGCAAGGGATGGGTGCGTGAAATAGTGAATGAATGAAAAGGTAAGTGGCTAACTTGCCGCCCTGAACCGAATGGCGAAAGAAAGGGCCGGGCTGCTTTTTCATTCACCCATTCACCCATTCACCCATTCACCCCATGTCCAACAACCTGCTCGCCGGCAAAGTCGGCATTATTTCCGGTGCTCTTGACGAGCGCTCCATTGCCTGGAAAGTGGCCCTCAAGGCCCACGAACAAGGGGCCCGCTTCGTGCTCACCAACGCGCCGCTGGCCATGCGCCTGGGCGAAATAAACGGCCTGGCGGAGCAGTGCGGGGCCACGATTATTCCGGCCGATGCTACGTCGATGGAAGACCTGGAGAAGCTGTTCAGCGGGGCCCAGGAGCAGCTCGGCGGCAAGCTCGATTTCGTGCTGCACAGCATCGGGATGAGCAACAACATCCGCAAGGGCAAGGCCTACGGCGACCTGAACTACGAGTGGTTCCAGAAGACGATTGACGTGTCGGCCATGTCGCTGCACAAGATGCTGGCCGTGGCCGAAAAGCAGGACGCCTTCAACGAGTGGGGCAGCGTGGTGGCCCTGAGCTACATCGCCGCCCAGCGTGCCTTCCTCGACTACACCGACATGACGCAGGCCAAGGCCATGCTCGAAAGCATTGCCCGCAGCTACGGCCAGCGCCTGGGCAAGCTCAAGAAAGTGCGCGTGAATACCCTGTCGCAGTCGCCGACCAAAACCTCGGCCGGCACCGGCATCAGCGGCTTCGACGCCTTTTACGACTTCGCCGACAAGATGTCGCCCCTGGGCAACGCCCCCGCCGAGGCCTGCGCCGACTTCTGCATCGCGCTGTTTTCGGACCTCACGCGCTACGTGACCATGCAAAACCTGATGCACGACGGCGGCTTCAGCACCACCGGCATCTCGCAGGAAATGGCCGATTTGATGGTAAAAGCGAATTCGTAGCGGGTTAAATTATTTTGCTCAAGGCCCGGCCGCTTCCTGCGGCCGGGCTTTTTTGTGCCCACCGGAGCCGGCCGGCACCCTGCGTGCCCCGTGCGCCGCCGGGCGCTTGCAGAAGGCCGTTGGCCGAACAAACGCTGCGCTTTAGCGAAAATGTGCATCGGGTGAAGGCTTCGTGCGCAACTATTGTAAGTGCATAGGGATGAGAAAGCTAAGTATTGTGCTTAGCTAAGAAACAATGTTTTTCTTCCTCTTTATCCTGAATTCGGATAAACTGCTTTTGGTGGTCCCGGACGACGGCCTGGCTTAAATTCCTTGTTTTTTTATTCTCATCCTTTTTTCACTTTACCAGCATGACCACAACTATACCATTCGCTTTTCTTAAACGCTGGCCGGCCGTAGCGGCGGCCAGCTTCTTGCTGGCTGCCGCGCTCGGTAGCTGCAAAAAGAATGAGGAGAACACCACGCCGCCCACCGTTATGCTGACCAGCAACGCCGCGCTGGGGTCTTTTCTGACCGATGGGCGGAACAACACGCTTTACTACTACACGCCGGACGTCATCGGCACCAACGCCTGCACCGGCGGCTGTGCCGACGAGTGGCCGATCTTTTTTGCGGCCTCTGTGCAAGTGGGCCCCGGTCTGAACGCCGCCGACTTCACCACCGGGCGCACGGCCAGCGGCCGCAACCAAACGTTCTACAAGGGCTGGCCGCTGTATTATTTTGCCCCCGAAGTAAAGGGCGTCAACGTGCGCGAAGAGCCGGGCCAGGTGCTCGGCGAAGGCGACGACGACCAGTGGTACGTGGCCCGGCCCGATTACACGGCCATGGTGGCCGAGAATACCGTGACGGATAAGAGCACGAGCAAGGCCAGCATCGAACGGTATTTGATCGACCCGCAGGGGCGCACGCTTTACACCTACGGCAAAGACAAGCGCCTGCCGGCCTCGCAAACCACCAATTGCCAGGGCGGCTGCGTCGAGGCCCGGCCGGTGTTCTACAGTGCCACCATAACGGTGCCTTCGGCCTTGAAGAGCAGCGATTTCGGCACCATCACGCGCACCGACGGCCCCAACGGCAGCAAGCGGCTGCAAACCACCTACAAAGGCAACCCGCTCTACTACTACACGCCCGACAACGCGGTGCGCGGCAAAGCAGAAGGCAACGGCTACACCGATGGCACCGACCAGTGGATAGTGGCCGCCCCGTGATACCACCCGAGCAGTAAATAGAAAAGCCTGGCCGCAACTGCGGCCAGGCTTTTTCGTGGAGCAAACAACCCAACATTGACCCTGGAATTCCCCGCTGCCCGCACGGCGGCCGCTACGGCGTAGCACGCGGGCCGTGCCAGCGGGGGGCGTCCATCACCAGGGTTACGAGTAAGGCGTGGGGCAGCGTGACGATGGAGGCCACCACCAGCGCCAGGCTGAACCAGGCGGCCCCGTTGGGCAGGTGGGGGGCCAGCAGGCGGCCCAGCAGCAGCAGCGCCGCGCAGCTGAGCAGCAGCAGCGGGGCCGCCCGGCGCAGAAAAAACCCCAGCTGCGGCCACAGGGCTGGCCCGGTGCGCGGGCTGCCCGGTGCCGGGGCGTACCCCAACCAGCTGGTTAGGCGCAGCACGTGCTGCAAGCTGTGCCAGAACACAAAATACACGCCCACCGACAGCTGCGGGGGCAGCGCCAGCAGCAAGCCCACCAGCACCGCCACCTCGAACACTTCGGTGCGCAGCAGGGCCCACTGGTGCCGGTAGGCGTAGCAGGCCCACAGCGCCAGGTGGCCGCCCACCACCAGCAGGCCCAGGCCGCCCGCCCCCGCGGCAAACGTGGCCCCGGCCACGGCGGGAGCCCCGGCAAAGGCCAACAGCCCGTTCACGATGCCAGCCGTGGCGGTGGGCCACCACCAAGCCGGCACCGCAAAAAGGAGCAGGCCCCGCAACAAGCTGTGCGTTAGCCACAACACCGTAGATGCCCGGGGGCCGTCCAGCGTGTCAGCCGAACCCCAGTGCCACACCGTGAGCAGGAAAAAGCCCGCTACCGTTGCCACCGGCCAGCCCCACCACAGGGCCCCCACCAGGCCCGCCAGCCCCAGGTAGCCGGCCAGAAACACCAGCCAGTAGCGCCAGCCGCCGGCGCGGGGCTGGCCGGCGGGCACCACCAATTGGTCGCAGGCCCCGTGGGCCACGCCCAGCACCACCATGCCCACGGCCAGCGGTGGCCCCAGCAGCGCCCACGCCGCGCCCGGAAAGGCCGCGCCCACGCCGGCCAGCGTCAGCACGGCCGCGTAGGAGTAGCGCCGCTGGGGCCAATCGGAGGCAGAGGAAGGGTCGGGGGCAGGCATGGTAAAACGGTTAGAAGCCAAAACAGGCCGTTGCCCGGCAGAAAAGCGGAGCAACGGCCTGTCGAACGGGGCCGCGTAGGAGCGGCCGGCAATTTAGGCCATAACCGTTTCTTTGGCCCCGGCCCCCACGCCTTGCTGCGGGTGGGCCTGTACCACCGACTCGCTACGGGCAATGCTGTACACGACCAGGCCAAAACCGATTTTGTTGACGGCGTCGCCGAGGTTGTATATCAAGTCGAGGCTGCTCGTCTTTAACAAGTTGAGGCCGTCGGGGCCGAGTAAGCCGCCGGGCATAGCCATGTAGCCGATGGGGTAAATGGCCCAGCCGACGAAGATGAACCACGACAAGTAGCGCACCCCTTTCTGCACGGCGCGCGAATCGGACTTGGCCGCCAACTGCGCAATCTCACCGTACCAGGCCGAGTACAGGATGTAGAGGTAGCCCAGCGTGGACAGTGCTCCCCACAGGTTCGAGTGAAACTTGGAGCCGTCGGTGAAGGCTTCGCCGATGTAGCCGCACACGAGCATGAACACCGCCGCGATGACCAGCTTCCAAAGCAGGCCAATTTTGGCCCCCGCGGAGCGCACCAGCAGGTAAAACTCGATGACCATCAGCGGCACGGTCAGCGTCCAGTCGATGTAGCGCAGGGCCACGGGCGTCGAGTGGGTGCTGATGTAGTAGTCGCGCATGTAGTAGTAGTGCACGGCCGCGATGCCGGTAATCATGCCCGAAATCAGAAGCGAGGTTTTCCACTTATCGGCCACAGTGCTGCGCTCGAAAAGAAAAAATACCGACGCGGCCGCCATGGCCATGTAACCCGTAAAAAACGTGAAGGCAACCGGGTCGTCAACCGGAATTTTCATGACATCGAGGAGGATGGTCTGCATGGCGGTTAGGAGTTTGGTGTGAAAGTATACTATATCAATAGTCAGCCCCCCATTAATGTTTGACAATCGAATGCGAAAGATTTAAAAAACTATTTTTCGGGCAAGCACATCAGTCGTGGAGGCTTCTTGCTCAGTAGCCGCGGCTCAAATCCACCAGGTTTTCCAAAGGTTCGCCAGCCTGGAAGCGGGCAAGGTTGGCCAAGAACACATCCACCTTGCCTTCGTCTTCGTGGGGCTGGCCGCCGGCGGTGTGCTGGGTGAGCAGCACGTTGGGCAAGGCCCACAGGGGGCTGTCGGGCGGCAGGGGTTCGGTGGCCGTCACGTCGAGCACGGCCCCGCCGAGGCGGCCGGTTTGCAGGGCCGCCAGCAGGGCGGGCTCGTCGGTGGTGTTGCCGCGGCCCACGCTGGCGTAGAGGCTGCCGGGGGCCATCGCGGCCACCAGCTCGGCCGAAAAAAAGCCCTCGGCGCTGCCGGGCAGGGTGTTGATTACGATGTCGGCCGCGGGCAGGGCCCCCAGCAGGTCCTGCCTGGTGCGCAGCTCGGCGCTGGGGTTGGTGCGGGCCAGCAGTTGCACCGGGCAGCCGAAGCCGCCCAGCTGCTGCCGCAGGGCCCGCGCAATGGCCCCGGCCCCGAGCACCACCACGCGCTTGCCGCGCAGCAGGCCCGCCCGGTTGCGCACGAAGGCCCCGCCCACCCAGCGCCGCTCGGCCTGGAACGCGGCCAGCGCGGGCAGGTGCCGGTACAGGGCCAGCAGGCCCGCCACCACGGTTTCGGCGCAGGGCCAGGCAAAGAAGTCGCCCACGTTGGCCACCGGAATGCGCAGCTTCAGCTGGCGGTAGCGCTCAAAGCCGGCCGAATCTATTTGCCAGAAGCGTAGGCTGGGCGGGGCCCCCGCCGCCAGCCAGGCCGGCGGCACGTTGCCGAGCAGGGCCTCGGCCTGCCCGAAGGCGGCGGGCGGGTGGTCGGTGGGCTGGTGGTCCTGAAAAGCTACCTCGTGGCCCGCCGGCAGGCGCTGGTGCAGATAGGCGTGGGCGGCGGGGCTCAGGGGCGAGTAAACGAAGAGGCGCATGTACGAAGATGGTTGAGGTCAAAAAAGCAGTGGGCTGAAATGGGGTGGTCCGGCAAATTGTCCGAAGGGCTGCGTCGGGCCACTTTTACCAAACAGCGGCTTCGGGGTATTGCCAGAGGGGCCCGACGACGGAAAAAGTCGCCGGACCACCCCGTTCTGGATCATCACTAAAAAGAGAACGTCGTGCCCGGAAGACCGTTGCACGACGTTCAATTGCTTGTTCAGCGGGGGCGGGGCTAAGTCGGGGCAACGGTGCCTTCGGCCGGGGCCGCGCCGGCCTGGGGGGCTTCGTCGTCCTTTTTGGGGCCGCCGTGCGCCTCGTCGGGCTTGTAGCTTTTCTCCAGCTCGGCCAGCTTTTCTTTGCCGTAGGCGAAGCGGGTGATGATGACGTAGAGCACCGGCACGATGAAAATGCCCAGGCCCGTGGCCGCCAGCATGCCGCCGAACACCGTCCAGCCCAGGGTTTGGCGGCTCTGGGCCCCCGCGCCGGAGGCGAACACCAGCGGCAGAATGCCCAGGATGAAGGCCAGCGAGGTCATGATGATGGGGCGCAGGCGCAGGCGCACGGCCTCCAGGGTAGCCTCCACCAGGGGCATGCCCTTGTCGACCCGTTCCTTGGCGAACTCGATGATCAGGATGGCGTTCTTGGCCGACAAGCCAATCAGGGTGAGCATCCCGATTTGGGCGTACACGTTGTTGGTGAGCTTGGGCAGGAAAAACAGCGCCAGGATGGCCCCGAAAATGCCCACCGGCACCGCCAGCAGCACCGCGAACGGCACCGACCAGCTCTCGTAGAGCGCCGCCAAAAACAGGAACACGAACACGATGGACAGCGCAAACACGTAAATCGTCTGGCCGCCGGCCAGCAGCTCTTCGCGGCTCAGGCCCGAAAACTCGTAGCCGTAGCCCTGGGGCAGGTTCTGGGCCGCCGTTTCCTGCAAGGCCTTGATGGCGTCGCCGGAGCTGTAGCCCGGGGCCGGGTTGCCGTTGACTTCCGCCGCCCGGAACAGGTTGTAGTGCGAGATGAGCGGGGCGCTTTCGGTGCGCTTGTAGGTGGTGAGGGTGCTCAGGGGCACCATGCCGCCGGCCCCGTTGCGCACGTAGTAGTGGCCCAGGTCGGTGATGTCGGCGCGGTAGCCCGAGTCGGCCTGGGCCACCACCCGGAACGTGCGCCCGTAGAGGGTGAAGTCGTTGATGTAGGCGCTGCCCAGGTAGGTGCGCAGGGCGGTGCCCACGTCGGCGATGGACACGCCCAGCTTCTTGGCCCGCAGGCGGTCGATGTCGAGCTGGTAGCCCGGCGTGCTGGCCGTGAAGAAGGAGAAGCTCGACGCAATTTCCGGCCGCTTGCGCAGGGCCCCCAGGAAGCTCTGCAGGTTGCGGTCGAAGGTTCGGATGTCGCCGCCGGCCTCGCGCTCCTGGAAGATGAACGAGAAGCCGCCCGTGTTGCCCAGGCCCGGGATGGCGGGCGGCGAAATCACCACCGTGGTGGCCTCCTTGAAGCGGGCAAACTTGGCCTGGAGGCTGGCCATCAGGCCGTTCAGCTGCAAATCTTTGTCGGTGCGGTCGTCCCAGGGGTCGAGCTGGCAGAAGATGGTGCCGGAGTTCGATTTGGAGGAGAAGTTCACCGCGTTCAGGCCCCCGAGGGCGGCGAAGTGCGCGATGCCCTTGGTGTGCTTTAGCTCCTGCATCATCTGCTGGAGCACGGCCACGGTACGGCCCGTGGAGGCCCCCTCGGGCAGGTTGAAGGTGATGAAAATGCGGCCCTCGTCCTCGGTGGGCAAAAAGCCGCTGGGCTTGCCGCGGAACAGCAGCCCGGCCCCGGCCACGATGCAGACCAGGATGATGACCACGAAGCGCGAGTGCTTGAGGCCGCGCTGCACCCCGTGGCCGTAGTGCTCCGTCACGCGGCCAAACCAGTCGTTGAACTTCTTGAAGCCCTTGCCCACGAAGCCCGTCGGCTCCTCGTCGGCCTGGTGGGGCTTGAGCAGCAGCACGCACAGGGCCGGGGTGAGGGAGAGGGCCACGAAGGCCGAAATCAGCACCGAGATGGCGATGGTGATGGCAAACTGCTGGTACAAGCGCCCCGTGATGCCCGGAATGAAGCCCACCGGCACGAACACCGCCGCCAGCACCAGGGCAATGGCAATAACCGGGGCCGAAATCTCGCGCATGGCCTCCAGGGTGGCGTCGAGCACGTTCAGGCCGCGCTCGTTCATGTTCACTTCCACGGCCTCCACCACCACGATGGCGTCATCAACCACGATGCCGATGGCCAGCACAAAGCCGAAGAGCGTCAGGGTGTTGATGGTAAATCCCAGGGGAATGAAGGCAATGAACGCGCCGACGATGGACACCGGAATGGCCAGCACCGGGATGAGCGTGGAGCGCCAGTTTTGCAGGAAGATGAACACCACGATGACCACCAGCAGCAGGGCCTCCAGCAGCGTTTCCACCACTTCCTTAATGGACACCTGCACCACGCTCGCCGACTCGAAGGGCACGACGTAGGCGAGGTCGGCCGGGAATTGCTTTTTCAGCTCGTCCATCGTGGCCAGCACGTTGTCGTAGGTGGCCAGGGCGTTGGCCCCGGGGGCCTGGTACACGAGCAGGTAGGCGGCGCGCTTGCCGTCCACGTAGGAGTTGTTGGAGTAGTTGAACTTGCCTAGCTCCAGGCGGGCCACGTCCTTGAGGTAGACCAGGGCCCCGTCCTGGGGCCGGGTTTTCACCACCACGTCGCCGAACTGCGCCAGCGTCACCAGGCGGCCCTGCACCGTCACGATGTACTCGAACGGCTGCCCGTGCTCGGCCGGCGGGGCCCCGATGGAGCCGGCCGCAATCTGGGCGTTCTGCTCGGCCAGGGCCGCCGAGATGTCGCCGGCCGTCACGCCCAGCTCGGCCAGCTTGTCGGGCTTCAGCCAGATGCGCATCGAAAAGTCGTCGGCCCGGCTCACGATGTCGCCCACGCCCTTGGTGCGCAGCAGCGCGTCCTTGATGAACACGTTGGCGTAGTTGTCGAGGAAGGTCGTGTTGTGGCTGCCCTTGGGGGCGTACATGGCCACCAGCATCAGGATGCTCGGGTTGCGCTTGCGCACGGTCAGGCCCAGGCGCTGCACGTCCTGCGGCAGGGTGGGGGTAGCGATGCCCACGCGGTTCTGCACGTCGAGGGCGGCGATGTTGATGTCGGTGCCCACGTCGAAGTTCACCGTCATGGCCATCTGCCCGTTGCTGGTGCTGTTGCTCTGCAGGTAGGTCATGCCGGGGGTACCGTTCACCTGCACCTCCACGGGCGTGGCCACGGTCTGCTCCACGGTCTGGGCGTCGGCCCCGATGTAGGTGCCGCTCACCGACACCGTGGGCGGCGTAATCTCGGGGTACTGCCCGATGGGCAGGCTCCGCATGGCCAGGAGGCCCACCAGCACAATCACCACCGAAGCGACGATGGCCAGGACGGGCCGGCGGATAAAGGTTTCTGCAATCATGTTTTTAAGCTATTAGCCATTAGCTGTTAGCTAATAGCTTTGTAAAAAGCCGGCACAACGGAGCTAACAGCTAACAGCTATCAGCTAACGGCTATTATTTGGCCACCGCCGCGCCCGGGGCACTGATCTTAATTTTGCCACCGTCGCGCAGCTTCTGCACGCCCTCGGTCACGATTTTATCGCCCGCCTTGATGCCGTTGAGCACCACCACCTGGTCTGCGAGGCGGGGGCCCAGCTGCACCTTGCGCTGGCTGGCGCTGTCGCCGGCGGCCACGTACACGAAGTTTTCGCCCATCTGCTCCACCACGGCTTGGTTGGGAATCACCAGGTGGTTGCCCGATTGGGTGTTGAGCACTTTAACCACACCGCTCAGGCCGTCCTTCAGCTCGCGCCGGGGGTTAGCAAACTGCAACCGCACGGTGATGGTGCCGGTCTGGGCGTCCACGCCCCGGGCAATGGCCCGGATTTTCCCGGGTTGGCCGTAAGGCTGGCCGCCGGGCAGCACGAAGCGCAGGGTGGAGTCGCCCGCGCCGCCGGCCCGGTTTTGCAGGGCCGTGAAGCGGGGGATGTCGGTTTCCGTCACCACGAAGTCCACCCCGATGGGGTTCTCGCTCGAAATCGTGTTCAGCACCGTGGTGCCGGCGCTCACCTGGGTGCCCAGGCGCACCTGCGAGATGCCGATGCGCCCCGCGAACGGGGCCCGGATGGTGGCAAAGCCCAGGTTGGTGCGGGCGATGGCCACGGCGGCCTGGGCGGCGGCCACCTGGCTGCCGGCCGTGGCGGCGGTGGTCACGGCGGTTTCGGCCACCTGGCGGGCAATGGCGTCCTGCTGGAGCAGCCGCTGGTAGCGGGTCTGGTTGATGTTGGCGTTCTGGGCCGAGGCCCGGGCGCTGGCCAGGCCGGCCAGCGCCTGCTGGTAGGCGGCCTGGAACTGGCTCTTGTCGATTTGGTACAGGACCTTGCCCTTCGGCACCAGCTCGCCCTCCTTAAAGGAGAGGGCCGTGATAAAGCCCGTCACCTGCGAGCGCACCTCCACGCTTTGCAGGGCCACCGCCGTGGCGGGGTACGTGTCGTAATACACGGCGTCGGTGGTGCGGGCGGCCACCACGCTCACGGGAACGGGCGGCGGGGCGGCGTTCTTCTTCTGGTCGGCGTCTTTTTTGCCGCACGCGGCCCCGGCCACGAGGCCCAGGGCGGCGCACAGGGCCAGGTATTTGCTAGTCATGGGGCGGAAGCGAAACGGAAACATTAATAATTGACGGGCAGCGTGCCCTGGGTGCGCAGCAGCTCCACCTTGTAGCCCAGCACCTGAAACAGGGCGCTGTAGTAGGTGAGCTGCGAGGTGCGCAGGGTGGTTTGGGCAATGAGCAGGTCGAGGTAGGCCTTCACGCCCTCGTGGTACTGCAAATCGACGACGTGGTACACTTCCTTCGACAGCTCCAGGTTGCGCTTGCCGATGACGTAATCGGCGTAGTAGCCCTTGTAGTTGGCCAGGGCCGTGGCGTACTCGGTCGTAATCTGGTTGCGGGTGCTGAGCAAATCCTGGTCGATGCGCTCGTCCTGGATGCGGGCCCGCTTCAGGTTCTGGGTGCGGCGGAAGCCCGTGAAAATGGGCAGCGCCGCCTGCAGCCCGGCGTAGGAGTTGGGAAACCGCTGGCTGAACTGGTCGCTGAAGCTGTTGCTCTGGTACACCGAGTTGTAGTTGCCAAAGGCCGCGAGCGAGGGCAGGAAGCCCAGCCGGTAATAGTCGATGGTGAGGTGCTGCAACGACTTCTGCGTGAGCACCTGCTGGTACTCGATGCGGTTGCCGGGGTCGAGGTGTTCGAGGGTGTCCACCACGGCGTCCTGCTCCAGGCGCAGCGTGTCGTACTGCAGCTTGATGGGCCGGCTGGCCGGCACGCCCATGAGCTGCTGCAAGTAGGCCGTTTTGGCGTTCACGGCTTCCAGGGCCTGCTTGCGGCCGGCCACGGAGTTGTTGAGCGAAATCTCGGCCTGGAGGTAGTCCGTTTTGTCGGCCGCGCCGGCGTCGTAGCGGGCGCGGGCGTCCTTCAGGTTGCGTTGCAGCCGCGTGATGTCTTCCTGGTACACGTCGAGCTGGCGCTGCGAGAGCAACACGTCATAAAACGCCTTGCTCACGTCCGACACCGTGCCGATGCGGGTGTAGGCCGTGTTCTGGCCGGCGGCCAGGCGCGTGTAGCGGGCCCCGCGGGCGGCCAGGTTCACGTCGTTGTTATAAAGCACCTGGGTGCCCGAGAGGCCCACCGTCGTCACGTTGCTCAGGCCCAGCTGGCGCGGGGTGAGGATGCCGGTGGTAGCGTCGGGGAAAAACGTATACGGCAACCCGAAGTAGTGCTGGGCGTTGGCGGTGAGCCCGATTTGCGGCAGCCACGCCGCCCGCGCAATGCGGATGTCGGCTTCGTTGCTGGCCTCGTCGAGGCGGGCCTGGCGCACCAGCGGCTGGTTCACCAAGGCGTAGCCCAGGCACTGGTCGAGGGTGAGGGGCCCGGCGGGCAGGGCCGGTTGGGCGGTGCCCGGCTGGGTGGGCGGGGGGGCGGTTTGGGCCGGGGCAGAGGCCCGGTCCTGGGCCCCCGCCAGGGCCGGCCCCAGGCAGCACGCCAGCAAGGCCAACCGCCGGCCCCAGCCCCGCGCCACGTAGTAGGTAGATGTCATAAGTGATTGTAACCGGCATGGTCCGGTAAATGTTTGCCCGGCCGCCGTGGGCCGCCGGGCCGCCTCGTGCAAACGAATAAAACGGCGGGAGGTTAACCGGGAAGCCCCGCTTCAAAGCGGAGCTTCCCGGTAGCAAGACCGTCGTTAGACCCCGCGTCAGTTGTTTTCCCGGCCCAAACGCGGCTGTGCCCGGCCCGGGCCCGCTGGCTGAAATTTAAGGCAGCGCCCAGCCGGCCCCGGCGGCCAGCGCCACGCCCACGATGTCGCCGGGCGCAAAAGCAGCGGCCGCGGCCCGGGCCCGGACGGTGCTCTGCGGCAGGGCGATTTCCAGCTCGTAGTAGCCGCCCAAAAACCGCACGGCCCGCACGGTGCCCGCCAGCCCGCCGCCGGCGGGCCCCACCGCGAACTCCTCGGGCCGCACCAGCAGCGCCGGCCCCGCGCCGGCGGTGGCCCCCAGGGCCCGGCGGTCGGCCCCGCGCACCAGGCTGTAATCGCCGAAGAGCCCGGCCGTGTACTCGTCCACCGGTTGGCGGTAGATGCGCTCCGGGGGCCCCTGCTGCACCAGCCGCCCGCCGCGCAGCACCAGGATTTCGTCGGCCCAGGGCAGCGTGTCCGTCGCGTCGTGCGACACCAGCAGGCAGGTGATGCCCAGCCGGGCCCCGATGTCCTCCACCACGGCTTGCAGCACCCGCTTGTGCCCGCGGTCCAGGTTCGAGTACGGCTCATCGAGCAGCAGCAGCCGGGGCCCTCCCAGCAGCAGCCGCGCCAGGGCCACCCGCTGCTGCTCGCCGCCCGAGAGCTGGTCGGTGCGGCGGGCCCCCAGGTGGTCGATGCGGCACAGCGCGTACACGGCCTGGGCCTCGGCGGCGGGCCGCTGGTGGGCGTAGCGCAGCACCTGCTCCACGCGCAGGTGCTGCGGCAGCTCCGAGCGCTGCGAGAGGTAGGCCACGCCCGGGTGGCCGGCCACCAGTACTTCGGCGGGGCCCCGCACGCGGGTGCCGGCCACGCGCACCTCGCCGGCGCTGGGCTGCACCAGGCCCGCGATGATTTGCAGCACGGTGCTTTTGCCGGCCCCGCTCTCGCCGGCCAGCGCCACCTTCTGCCCCTGGCCCTGGGCGAAGCTGAGGGGGTGCAGCACGGTGGTGCCGTGCTCCGCCAGGCCGATGCCAGTTACGGTCAGCAAGCTCATGCGCGGGGGGCTGAGCCCAAGGAATAGGTTGCCAGCCGCACCGTGTTGGCCGTTCGTTGGTACCAGTCGTTGGCCACCAGCTCCACCCGGTCGACTTCAAACGTGCCGATGGGCCACGCCCGGTACTTTTCAATGGCGGCGAGTACGCGGGCAGCATCCAAAAGCGGTTTCCTGAATCGGATAACGGTGGCGTGGGCCGTCTGGATGCTGTAGCGCTGGTCGATGGACTGCTGCAAGCCGGCGCTTCGGAAGGCTTCCCGAACATCCTGGCGGAGTGTTTCCAGGCCGTCGCCCCACGGAAAACCCTGCACGATGACGCTGCCGGCAGAGGCGGTGAGCCCCGCGAATTTTACGCGGAACGGCCGGGCATTCCGGGTGATGGTGCCCACCAAGTCCACGTATTTTATGGGGTCAATCATGGCCAGCTGAAAGCCGTCGTAGCAGGAGATAATGGACATGACGGTGAGGTGCGTATCGGCCGCGGGGTAGTAGTACTGGTCCGGCTCGATGCGCCGGAAGTCCGCCAGGAGGCCCTCGATGGCGCTGGTGACGCGGGCTGGCGGGCGGGCCAGCAGCGTGAGGCCGTACCGGGTGTCGTGCGGCGAATCGATTAGATTGTCGATTTCGGCCTCGCCGCGTGCTATCGCGGCAATGGCGGCGGTGCGCATGGCGTCGTAGTGGGCGGGTAGGTCCATGCGGGCAAATGAAGTAGCGGCAACTTCCATAGCAGAAACTACAGCAGGTTCAAAAAATCTTTGGCCCGGATGGTGTGCACGGTCGGAAACGGCACGTGCCGCAACTTGTCGAAAGGCCGGTCGTTCGTGACCAGGTAATCGGCCCCGCAGGCAATGGTGCAATCCACGAATTTGTCGTCGTCGGCATCCACCTCGGCCAGCAGGTGCCATTGGTAGTAAACGGTCAGCTCCCGCACGCTGGGCAGGTTCAGCAGCTCCCGCAGCTGAATGTCGGTGCGGGCCAGGCCCAGGCGGCGGCCAATCTGCTCTTCGTACTCGGCCAGCGTTTCAGTGGTGGCGAACAGCGTCAGCCGGCCGTCCACCACGGCCCGGTACAGGGCATGAAACGGCGAGTGGCTCGGCAGGGCCACGAGCAGCACGTTGGCGTCAAATACCACGCGCATCCCCGGCTATTGCGCTTCCTCGTTCAGCCAGTCGCGCATGGTCTGCGCGGTCCAGCCCTGCTGCTCCCAGGCCTGGTCGGCCAGGCCCGTCAGCCGCTGGGCGAAATACTGCCCGATGAGCGTGCGAATGTTTTGCAAGTCCGCGTCGCACCTGCTGCGCGAACAATTTCAGCAGCTCCTGCTGCAGGTTGGTCAGCCGGTCGGTGGGAGCCATCGGTTTTTAGCGCCAGCGGGGCGCGTGGTTGGGACTGCAATGTTAGGAAATCGGCCGCAAGGAAGGCCGGGCGCGGCGGCGGCAGCGCGGGCACCGGCACCAGCGGGCCGTTGCCCGGCGCAATTATCGGCAATTATTTCGGCCCCGTAACGGCTTGCCCGGGGTTTGAATTTACCTTGGGGCCCGGAACCAACCCAATTGCTTCTTGCCATATGAATAAACTGCTCCTCCTGCCGCTGGCCGGCACCCTGGCCCTGGCCGCGCCCGCCCGGGCCCAGGCCCCTGAAAAAACCGATGCCGCCGCCCTGGCCAAAATCAAGGACGAAGGCCTGAACCGCTCCCAGGTGATGGAAACGGCCTTTTACCTCACCGACGTGTGCGGCCCGCGCCTGGCCGGCTCCGAGGGCCTGGCCCGCGCCAACGCGTACACCAAAAAGCAGCTCACCCAGTTCGGCCTGGTGAACGCCAACATCGAGCCCTGGGGCGACTTCGGCCGCGGCTGGGACATCGATAAGAGCTACGTGGCCCTCACCAAGCCTTACTACCACGCCATGATTGGCGTGCCCAAGGCCTGGACGCCCGGCACGCCCGGGGCCCTGCGCAAAGCGGTGGTGTACGTGAACGCCAAGGAGGAGGCCGACCTGGCCAAGTACCAGGGCCAGCTGCGCGACAAAATCGTGCTGCTGCCCGTGGCCGCCCCGCTCCAGCCCAACTTCGAGCCCGACGCCAAGCGCCTCAGCGCCGACGAGCTGCAAAAGCTGGCCGACGCTACCGCCGGGGGCCTGCCCACCGCCGCCAACCGCCCCGCCGACGTGCCCGACGCCGCCCGCCTGGCCGCCCGCAAGGCCCAGCTGGCCCTGCGCGCCAAGCTCAACGACCTGCTGATTACCGAGGGGGCCGCCGCCGTGCTCAGCGCCGGCCGGGGCACCGACGGCACGGTGTTCACCACCAACGGGGCCCCCTACGCCGCCGACGCCAAGCCGGTGCTGCCCGAGCTGGAAATGTCGGGCGAGGACCAGCTCCGCCTCATCCGCCTCGTGGAAGCCGGCATTCCAGTGGAGGTGGAGATGGAAACCCGGACCCACTTCCAAACCCAGGATTTGAAAGGGTACAACGTGGTGGCCGAAATCCCCGGCACGGATAAAAAGCTCAAGAGCGAAGTGGTGATGCTCGGCGGCCACCTCGACTCGTGGCACGCCGCCACCGGGGCCACCGACAACGCGGCGGGCTGCGCCGTGATGATGGAGGCCGTGCGCATCCTCAAAGCCACCGGCCTTAAGCCGCGCCGCACCATCCGCATCGCCCTGTGGGGCGAGGAGGAAGAAGGCCTGTACGGCTCGCGCAACTACGTGAAAAACCACTTCGCCGACCCCGCCACCATGCAGCTCAAGCCCGACCACGAGAAGCTGGCCGCCTACTTCAACCTCGACAACGGGGCCGGTAAAATTCGCGGCATCTACGCCCAGGGCAACGAGGCCGTGAAGCCGATTTTCACCGCCTGGCTCGCGCCCTTCGCCGAGCTGGGGGCCACCACCGTGACGCTGCGCAACACCGGCAGCACCGACCACGTGGCCTTCGACGCCGTGGGCCTGCCCGGCTTCCAGTTCATCCAGGACGGCCTCGACTACTTCGCCCGCACCCACCATTCCAACCAGGACACCTACGACCGCCTCGTGGCCGACGACCTCAAGCAGGCCTCGGTCATCGTGGCCAGCTTCGTGTACGACGCCGCCATGCGCGACCAGAAGCTGCCCCGCAAGCCCCTGCCGGCCCCCACGCCGCCCCGCGTGCCGTAAATCGAGCTTCTTCAGCCAGTCCCTACCCGGCTGAAGATAAATTAATCTGGAGTTAAGGCCGGGTTTACCCGGCCGTCGGAGGTTTGCCGCACAGTAAGTTTTTACTGCGTTGCAAACCTTCCTTTTTTATGTCCAGCGAAATTAAAAACCCAGAAATAAAGTCCCGCCCGCCGCCAAAAGCGAAGGCCCCGCCAAGCCCGGCCCCGCCAAGCCCAAAAAACCCGGCCCCAAGGCCGAAAAACTCCCGGCCCGGCTGCTCCCGCTGCATTCCTTCGCGGGCACGGTGGGCGCGTTTGGGGCTAACCCCGGCGGGGTGTACGACCGCTTCACGCTGATTGCCGGGGGCACCGAATACACCGTGAAATTCCCGCCGCACTTCGGCCGGGCCCTGCACGAGGCCGCGCAGCCGGGCCAAGCCGTGGCAGTGCTGGGCCATTTCCGCCCCACGCCCAAGGGCGGCGAGCACCTGCACCTGGCCCGCATCGGCGTGGCGGGCGGGGTGCTGCGGCCCCAGCCCGCCGGGCCCCCCGCCACCGCCCACGACGCCCACGGCACCGTGGCCGAACTGCTGCTCGACCCCAAAGGCCGGCCGCACGGCCTGCGCCTGGCCGACGAAGCGGCCACGGAGTTGCGCTTCCCGCCGCACCTGGGGCCCCAGGTGGCCGAACGGGCAAGCGTGGGCAGCGAGCTGCAAGCCAGCGGCACGCGCCGCGCCGACGGCCCCGGCGAGGTGCGGGCCCCCGGCACCCAGCCCCCTTTGCAGGTGGAAATCCTGACCGTGGGCGGCGAGTCGTTTCTGATTGGCTAGCCTCGTACCCGAAGTGCCCCGCTGGGGCGCTTCCTGCCAACGGGCCACGCCGCGCCCCCCGGGCCGCGGGATGGCCCGTTTTTGGCCGCTACCGGCCGCGAACCGAGCGCGGCCGTATGCACTTCTTGCCCCCGTTCTTTCCGCTACTTCCCGCTCCCTCAGCCCCTGGCCACTGCATGCCTCCCGTCGAAAAAACTGCCGACCAGAAAACCGATAAAACCGCCGCGCCCGCCTTGGCCGACGACCCCAAGCGGGGCAGCATCCGGGCGCTGCGGGCCCTGAACTTCTTCATCGCCGACGTGCAGAACGGCATGGGCCCCTACATGGCGATGTTCCTGCAATCGAGCGTGCACTGGAACCAGGCCCAGATTGGCGGGGCCCTGGCGGCGGGCAACATCGCCCAGGTGCTGGCCCAAACGCCCGCCGGGGCCCTCATCGACCGCCTCCGCCAGAAACGCACCCTGCTGGTCGTCGGCATCGGGCTGATTGCCACGGCCGTGCTGGCCACCGCCTTCTTCACCACGCGGCCGGTGGTGATGGGCGGGCAGGCCCTGATTGGCGTGGCCGGGGCCATCTTCCCGCCCTGCCTGGCCGCTATTGCCCTGGGGTTGGTGGGCCGGAAGAATTTCGACCAAGCCCAGGGCACCAACCAGGCCTTCAACGCGGCCGGCAACATGTTCGCGGCCGTGGCCCTGGGCGCGGTGGGCTACTATTTCAACCTGCGCTGGATGTTCTACCTCGTGGGGGCCCTCTGCGTAGGGGCCGTGCTGTGCGTGGCCCGCATCAAAGGCGACGACATCGACTTCGACCAGGCCCGCGGGGCCGACCAGGACGACCACCAAGCGGGCCCGGACCGAAAAGACGGCTCGCCTAATGGCCCACCCAGCAGCGCCGTCCCGGCGGCCCCCGGCGGCGTGTGGGACGGCGTCAAGGAGCTGCTGGCCGGCTTCCGCGAGCTGCTGACGCAAAAGCCGGTGCTGATTTTTCTGGCGTCGGCCGTCATCTTCCACTTCGCCAACGCCGCCATGGTGCCGCTCGTCACGCAGCTGCTGGCCAAGGGCGCAGGGGTGCAGCGGGCGGTGCTGTTCACCTCGGGCTACATGGTGGCCTCGCAGCTCGTGTTCATGGTGGTGGCGGCCGCGAGCGGCAAGCTGGCGGGCCGGCTGGGCCGCAAGCCGCTGTTTCTTTTCGGGTTCGCGGCGCTGGCGCTGCGCGGGGTGCTCTACACGCTCAGCCACGCGCCGGCGGCCCTCATCGCCGTGCAGTGCATGGACGGCCTCGGGGCGGGCATTTTCGGGGTGGTGGGCGTGCTCATCATCGCCGACCTCACCAAGGGCACCGGCCGCTTCAATGCCGCGCAGGGGGCCATTGCTACGGCCCAGGGCCTGGGCGCGTTCCTCAGCAACTCGGTGGCCGGCTACCTGGCCAAAACCCGCGGCGACGACTTCACCTTCCTGGTGCTGGCCGGCATCGCGGCCGTGGGCCTGGTGTTCTTCTGGGTGTTCATGCCCGAAACCCGCGAGCAGGCGGCGGGCTGACCCGGCCGGCCGCGCATTCTATTCCCGCCAAGCCCGGCCGCTTTTACAATTGCGCCGCCTTCCCAACTATCGGAGCAAGCCGCTTCAGCCACCGCGCTGTAATTGGAAAAGCTGGCCGGCGGGGCGCGCACTGCGTAGAGAGGCCGTCCCCAAACATCATTTTCTGCCCATGAACAACCTGCTCAAGCGCCGGCGGCCGCTCCTGCTCCCGGCGTTGGCCGCCGTGGCCACCGGGGTGGCCTACGCTTACGCCCGCCGCAAAAAACGGCCGCCTCTGCCCACCGTGGCGCACGTCGATTTGCACCGCTACGGCGGGCTGTGGTACGAAGTGGCCCGGCTGCCGGCTCGCTTCGAAAAAGGCTGCCAGCACGTGACGGCCGACTACACCCTGCGGCCCGACGGCAAGGTGGGCGTGCGCAACACCTGCCACAAGGGGGGGCTGTACGGGCCCGTGCGAGGGGCCTCCGCCGTGGCCCGCGCCGTCGACGCCACCAATGCCAGGCTCAAAGTGCAGTTCTTCTGGCCTTTCGAAGGCAACTACTGGATTCTGGCCCTCGACGAAGCCGCCTACCAATATGCGCTGGTGGGTGAGCCCAACCGCCAGAACTTGTGGCTGCTGAGCCGCCAGCCGCACCTGGAGCGCCGCATCCGCGACCGGCTCATCGCCCATGCCCGCGCCCTGGGCTTCCCGGTAGAAAAACTGATTTTCACGCCCCAGCCCGTGGCCGGCAAGCCCTAGCTGCCGGCGCACCGGCGCGGGGCAAAGCGGCCATTCCGTGGCAACGCCCAATAAAAAAAGGACCCGGCCAATCGGCTGGGTCCTTTTTTGGGCGACTCGGAGAAGGCCGTCGGCTACTCGACTTTCGCCTTCAGCTTGTCTTTTTTGATTTTCACCTTGCCTTTTTTGGCGGTGCTGTCCTGGGCCATGCCCTGGCCCATGCCTTGGCCCTGGGCCATGCCCTGGCCGCCGCGCTGCATGCGCTCGGCCTGCATGGCGGTGTACTTGGTGTACTGGTCGGGCGTGAGCACGGCCTTGAACTGGTCGTCGTACTTGGCGCGGCCAGCCATCATCTGGTCGCGCATTTGCTCGCGCGTCACGCTGCCGCTTTGCACCTGGCCGCGCATGCCCTGCATTTCCTGGTCGCGGGCGGCCATAATGGCCTGCACTTTAGTGGTTTGGTCGGCGCTCAGGCCCAGGGCCTGGGTCAGGCGCTCGGTCTGGCGGGCGGCCATCTGGCCGGGGGCTCCTTGGGCGGGGGCCTGGGCTTGGGCGGCCCCCGCGCTCAGGGCAAAGGCGGCCAGCAACGGAAACAGGAATTTTTTCATGGGTTAAAAAGGAGAAAAGGGGGAAATTGGGTGAATCCACAAAGCCGCCCCGGCGGGTTGGACCCGCCGGGGCGGCGAAGGCTTAACGGTGGTCGTAGCGGCGGTGGTCGTTCCCGCGGTGGTCGCGGTCGCGGCGGAAGTCGCGGCGGTCCCGGCCGCGGCGCTCGTGCTCGTAGCGGCCGTGGTCGCGGCGGTCATCGCGGCGGCCGTGCTCGTAGCGGTCGTGGCCGAAAGCCGGGGCGGCGGGAGTGGCGGCAAAAGCACTGCTGCTGGCGAGGAGGGCAACGGCGGCGAAGGCGGCAAAGAAGGAAGCTTTCATGGAAGTGGGGTGGGGATAAGAAGTTGTTGGAAAAGGGTTTGGGTCGGGCCTGCTATCCGCCCGATTGGCGAAGACCGGAGCAAGCCGCTCGTGCATTACCCTTTGCAAACCTGCGTCCAGACCCGCCGTTTTCGCCGCCGGCTAGACTAATCTCCCCATCCCCTCGACCGGGGCCCCCGAATCGCCGCCTAACCGGCCGGTTTGTGCCCCGCCGGCCTCACCGCATCTTCAGGAATTTGCGGCGCATCACGTCCTGCACCGGCACGTTGGTAATCTTGCTTTCCAGCCACGAAATCAGGTCGAAGTACAGAAACGGCCGCCGGTCGTAGGGGCTGGCGGCGATGACCACCATCTTGTCTTTCAGCTTGCTGAACTCCTCCTTGAGCTGGCCGGGCGCGATGGTGCCCACCCGCCGCAGGAACCGGAAAATCTCGACCTGCATCGGCTGCTGGTCGTCCATCTTGCCCAGGAAGTGGTACACCGAGCGCACCTGGTATTCCAGGCTGGCGTCGTCGCCGGCCTCGTAGTGGGCCACCAGGTTCAGGATGCGGGCGAAGCACTGCAGGTCCTCGCGCAGGCTCAGGTCCTTCTGGTCGATGATGAGGTTCAGGTACTCGATGGCCTTGCGGAACTGCCCGCTGCCGAAGTACAGGCTGGCAATCTTGTAGTAGAAGACCAGCGTGCGGTGCAAATCGAGCTGCGAGCGGTGCAGGGCCAGGTTTTCGAGCAGCTCCGGCACAATGGCCAGCCCTTCCGTGAAGCGGGCCTCCAGGAAGTACACGTTGATGCGGTTCGTGTAGATGTACTGGAACAGCAGCGTCTCGGTGTTGGGGCTGGCGCGGCGCGTCTGGTTGGCGGCGAAGTCTTCCAGCTGCTGCAATACTTCCATGAACTTGCTGTAGTACAGTAGGTTGAAGAGCGAGGCCAGCAAATTGTGCAGGCCCTTGATGTAGAGCATGGCCTGGGTGTCCTTCAGGTGCGGCGCTTCCTCGAACAGGTCCACCCACTTCTGGGCGTAGCGGTAGCAGGCCCGGAAATCCTGGTTCAGGGTGTGGTACCACACGTGGGCCTGGTAGAAGTAGAGCCGCTCGAAAAACGTGCTGTCGGGGGCCACCGAGGCCGGCATGTTGGCCTGGAAAAACGCCGTAATCTGCTCGTGGTGGGCCTGGTTGCGGGCGTGCCCGGTCTTGAGGTAGAAGCCGTAGAGCCGCAGCGCGGCGTTGGACAGCTCGTGCATCCGGGCCAGGTGCGTCACCGTGTCCAGGGCCTCGGTGGCCAGGGTTTCGGCGCGGTCCCCCAGGCTGCGCGTGATGTACTGCGACTCAATCAGCTTCTCAAAATCGAGGGCCAGCAGGGCCACGTGGGGCAGCTCGGCCTGCTGGGCGGCCAGCTTGGTTTTCTCCAGCATCCGCAGGCTCTGCTGGTAGAAGCCCTTGTTGTAGAGCACCCGGGCGTAGTCGAGCTGCTCGTGGAGCTGGATGTCGGGGTTCTGGCCGGCGTGGTACACGCGCAGGCTGCCCAGCAGCTGCCGGTACAGGTTGGCCTTGAGGTTGGCCAGCTGGGCCCGCTTCAGGGCCGGCACCTGCGCCACGATGCGGTCCTCGTCGTAGGCGTCCAGCGCGTCCAGCGCGTCGAAAAGCTGCAAGAATTTCAGGCCCTCGCCGGCCCCCGGCCGGTCGGTGAACAGCCGGAAGTGCCGCTTTTCGGAGCGCGTCAGCGACTTGATAAGCTGGAAAACCGGGTCGGTGCTCTTATTGGGCATTGTACGAATCGTTGAGTCAAGATACTTTATAACAGATAATTAAGTTAAAAAAGTATTGAATTGGAAATAGTACGGGCCGCGCAAAACTGCTTGGGCCGGTGCGTAAAACGCCGCTACTTGCAGCGCAATATCCACTTTGTTACCGCTCCCCGGGGGCGTAGCCCATATGTCAGCCCAGAAAATTCAAATCTTCGATACCACGCTCCGCGACGGCGAACAGGTGCCGGGCTGCAAGCTAAACCAGGCCGAGAAGCTCGTCATTGCCCGCCAGCTCGAAGCGCTGGGCGTGGACGTGATTGAGGCCGGCTTCCCGGTGTCGAGCCCCGGCGACTTTGCCGCCGTGGCCGCCATCGCCGCCCAAACCCAGGAGGCCACCGTCTGCGGCCTCACCCGGGCCGTCGAGAACGACATTCGGGTGGCCGCCGAGGCGCTGCGCGGGGCCCGCCGCCCGCGCATCCACACCGGCATCGGCACCTCCGATTTGCACATTTACCAGAAGCTGCGCAGCACCCCGGCCGACGTGCTGGTGCGGGCCGTGGCCGCCGTGAAGCTGGCCAAGAGCTTCGTGGAGGACGTCGAGTTTTACGCCGAGGACGCCGGCCGCACCGACAACGAGTTCCTGGCCCGGGTGTGCGAGGCCGCCATTGCCGCCGGGGCCACCGTACTCAACATCCCCGACACCACCGGCTACTGCCTGCCCCACGAGTACGGGGCCAAGATTAAGTACCTGTACGACAACGTGAAGGGCATCGAACGCGCCATCCTCTCCACCCACTGCCACAACGATTTGGGCCTGGCCACGGCCAACTCCATCGCCGGTGTCATGCACGGGGCCCGGCAAATCGAGTGCACCATCAACGGCGTGGGGGAGCGGGCCGGCAACACAGCCCTGGAGGAGGTGGTGATGATTCTGCGCCAGCACCCCGGCCTGGGCCTCGACACCAACGTGCGCACCAAGCTGCTGGCCGAAACCTCGGCCCTCGTCTCGCACCTGATGAGCATGCCCGTGCAGGCCAACAAGGCCATCGTGGGGGCCAACGCCTTCTCGCACAGCAGCGGCATCCACCAGGACGGCGTTATCAAGTGCCGCGAAACCTACGAAATCATCGACCCCAAAGAAGTGGGCGTCGTCGATTCGAGCATCGTGCTCACGGCCCGCTCGGGCCGCGCCGCCCTGGCCTACCGCCTCCAGAAGCTCGGTTACGACCTGGAGCGCCCGGCCCTCAACACCGCCTACGCCAGCTTCCTCGTCCTCGCCGACCGCCAGCGCGAAGTCATCGACGACGACCTGCACGCCCTCGTGGAGCAGGAGAAGCTGGTGGCCGCCAACTAACGCAATTCCCACATGGCCACGACCTTATTCGATAAAATCTGGGATGCCCACGTCGTCCGCTCCATCGCGAGCGGGCAGGAGGTGGTGTACATCGACCGGCACCTGATTCACGAAGTCACCAGCCCCCAGGCCTTCGATGAGATTGCCGCGCGGGGCCTGCCGCTGTTCCGCCCCGGCCAGATGCTGGCCACGGCCGACCACAACGTGCCCACCCTGCACCAGGACCAGCCCATTCGGGAGCCGCTGTCCCGCTCGCAGGTGGACAAGCTGACCGAGAACTGCCAGAAGTACGGCGTGGAACTGTACGGCCTGGGCCACCAGCGCCAGGGCATCGTGCACGTCATCGGGCCCGAGCTGGGCCTCACGCTGCCGGGCACCACCATCGTGTGCGGCGACAGCCACACCTCCACGCACGGCGCGTTCGGGGCCGTAGCCTTCGGCATCGGCACCAGCCAGGTGGCCCAGGTGATGGCCTCGCAGTGCCTGCTGCTGAACCGGCCCCAGCGGATGCGGATTTCGGTGGAGGGTGAACTACAGCGCGGCGTCACGGCCAAAGACCTGATTCTCTACGTCATCGCGCAGCTCGGCACGGGCGGGGCCACCGGCCACTTCGTGGAGTACGCCGGCAGCGCCGTGCGGGCCCTGAGCATGGAAGGCCGCATGACCGTTTGCAACATGAGTATCGAGATGGGGGCCCGCGGCGGCCTCATCGCCCCCGACGCCACCACGCTGGCCTACGTGGCGGGCCGGCCCTTCGCCCCGAAAGGCGCGGACTGGGAGAAAGCGGTGGCCTACTGGCAAACCCTGTACTCGGACGCCGACGCGGCGTTTGAAACCGAGTACACGTTTGACGCGCAGCAGATTACGCCCATGATAACCTACGGCACCAACCCCGGCATGGGCATCCCGCTCACCGGCCACGTGCCGAGCGAGGTGCCCGAGGGAGAGGCCGAAAGCTTTGATAAATCATTGAAATACATGGGTTTTGAGCGCGGCGAGTCGCTGCTGGGCAAGCAGATTGACTACGTGTTCATCGGCAGCTGCACCAACTCGCGCATCGAAGACCTGCGCACCGTGGCCGCCTACGTGCAGGGCAAGCAGAAGGCCGGCCACGTCGAGGCCATCATCGTGCCCGGCTCCAAGCAGGTGGAGCAGCAGGCCATTGCCGAGGGCATCGACAAGATTTTTGCCGCCGCCGGCTTCGAGCTGCGCGAGCCTGGGTGCAGCGCCTGCCTGGCCATGAATGAAGATAAGATTCCCGCCGGGGCCTACTGCGTGGCCACCTCCAACCGCAACTTTGAGGGGCGGCAGGGCCCCGGGTCGCGCACGCTGCTGGCCAGCCCGCTGGTGGCGGCCATCACCGCCGTGCAGGGCCGCATCGTGGACATTACCAAGTACTTGAACTGATACGCCGCCTCACCCCCCGGCCCCCTCTCCGGGGGAGAGGGGGAGTCAAATAACCCGATAAAAAGTTAATTAAACTCAGCAACCCAGACGTCTGTCTCCCCCTCTCCCCCGGAGAGGGGGCCGGGGGGTGAGGCGCACCGCTGAACGAGCTAGTTAAAATGGAGAAATTTCAGACCCTGCACACCACTGGCGTTCCGCTGCCGCTGGAAAACATTGACACCGACCAGATTATTCCGGCCCGGTTCCTGAAAGCGACCACCCGCGAAGGCTTCGGCACCAACCTGTTTTGCGACTGGCGCTACCGGGCCGACGGCACGCCCAAAGCCGATTTCGTGCTGAACAGCCCGCGCTACGCCGGCCAGGTGCTGGTGGCGGGCAAGAACTTTGGCTGCGGCTCCAGCCGCGAGCACGCCGCCTGGGCCCTGTACGACGCGGGTTTTCGGGCCGTGGTGTCGAGCTACTTCGCCGATATTTTCCGCGGCAACGCCTTGAATACGGGCCTGTTGCCGCTGCAAGTGAGCGACGCGGAGCTGGCCCGCCTGCTGGCCGGCATCGAGGCCGACCCGCAGCTGGCGCTGGTGGTGGATTTGCCCGCCCAGACGCTGCAAGTGCCGGCCTGGGGCGCGGCGTTCGGCTTTGCCATCGACGCCTACAAAAAGGAGTGCCTGATTAACGGCTACGACGACATCGATTTTTTAGTGAACCAGAAACCGGCCATCGAGGCCTACGAACAACAACGCGCATGGGCATGGTAACCAAAAAGATAGCTGTACTCCCCGGCGACGGCATCGGCCCCGAAGTGTGCCGCCAGGCCGTGAAGGTGCTGGAGGCCGTGGCCGAGCGCTTTGGCCACCGGTTCGCCTTTTCGTCGCACCTGGTGGGGGCCTGCGCCATCGACGCCACCGGCAACCCCCTGCCCGACGAAACCCTGGCCGCCTGCCGCGCCGCCGACGCGGTGCTGTTCGGGGCCATCGGCGACCCCAAGTATGACAACGACCCCACCGCCCCCGTGCGCCCCGAGCAGGGCCTGCTGCGGATGCGCAAGGAGCTGGGCCTGTTCGCCAACATTCGCCCCGTCACGGCCTACACCGCCTTGCTGAAGCACTCGCCCCTCAAGCCCGAGCGCATCGAAGGCACCGACTTGGTGATCTTCCGGGAGCTGACGGGCGGTATTTACTTCGGTGAGAAGGGCCGCACGGCCGACGGCACGGCCTACGACCACTGCACCTACTCGCGCCCCGAGATTGAGCGCATCGCCCACCTGGCGTTCCAGTCGGCCGCCGGCCGCCGCCAGCACCTCACGCTCGTGGACAAGGCCAACGTGTTGGAAACCTCGCGCCTGTGGCGCGAAGTGGTGCGTGAGCTGGCTCCTCAGTACCCCACCGTCGCCGTGGATTACCTGTTCGTGGACAACGCCGCGATGCAGATTATCATGAACCCCACGCAGTTCGACGTGCTGCTGACCGAGAACATGTTCGGCGACATCATTTCCGACGAGGCTTCGGTCATCGCCGGGTCGATGGGCCTGCTGCCTTCCGCCTCCGTGGGGGCCGCGGTGGCGGTGTTCGAGCCCATCCACGGCTCGTACCCGCAGGCCAAGGGCCAGGGCATCGCCAACCCGCTGGCGGCCATCCTCTCGGCGGCCATGCTGCTCGACCACTTGGGCCTGGGCACCGAAGCCGAGCTGGTGCGCGAAGCCGTGGACGAGGCCATCACCAACCACATCCTCACCCCCGAGCTGAACCCTTCGGCCCCCTACACCACCGAGCAGGTGGGCAGCTACGTCGCCTTCTGGATTGCCGACTCGAACGAGCAGCAGTGGAGCGCCCACAACATCGCCGTCGGCAGCAGCACCATCATTTAGCCAGCAACGCGGCGGGCCGCTCCGCCTTGCCGGCTGCCCGCCCCACCCCCAATGCACACGGTAAAAGAACAGTTTGACGCGGTTTCGGCCCGGTACGACCAGCAGCGGCCGTACCTGATTCCGTGCTACGACGACTTCTATGCGGTGGCCAACCCGTTGCTGCGCCGACGGCCCCGCGCCCGCACCGTGCTCGACGTGGGGGCCGGCACGGGGCTGTTTTCCTCCTTCCTCTACCAGCAGCGGCCCGACCTGGAATTTACCCTCGTGGACCTGGCCCCGGAGATGCTGGCCGTGGCGCGGCAGCGGTTTGCCGGGCTGCCCGGCTTCGCGTTCCGGGAGCTGGACTTTGCCGCCGAAAACCTGCCGGGCACCTACGACCTCGTCATTTCCAGCCTGGCCATTCACCACCTGCCCGACGCGGCCAAGGCATCGTTGTACCAGCGCATCTACGGGGCCCTGAACCCCGGCGGCCTGTTCGTCAACGCCGACCAGGTGCTGGGCCGCACGGCCGGCTTCGACGCCTTCTACCGCCGCGACTGGCGGGCCACCGTGCGGCACTCGGGCCTGCCGGAGGAGGCCATCGGGCAGGCCTTCGAGCGCGTCAAGCTCGACGATTTCGGCACGCTGGAAGCCCAGCTGCGGATGCTGGAAGCCGCCGGCTTCCAGGAAGTGGATTGTCTGTACAAAAACCTGAGCTTCGCGGTGCTGGCCGGCGCGAAGGGCGACCTGGAATGAAGGCCCAATAACTTGCTCAAATTACCAAGCACTACGCACCAAATACCAAGCACCAAAACATGACGCTCAATAAATTCAGCCGCATCTACACCCAGGACGACAGCCTGCCCGCTTCGCAGGCCATGCTCATCGGCGCGGGCCTGTCGGATGCGGATTTGCGCAAGCCGTTCGTGGGCATCTGCTCGACGGGCTTCGAGGGCAACACCTGCAACATGCACCTCGACGGGCTGGCCGACGAGGTGAAGCGCGGCGTGGCCGCCCAGGGCCTGGTGGGGCTGCGCTTCAACACCATCGGCGTGAGCGACGGCATCACCAACGGCAACGCGGGGATGCGGTTTTCGCTGGTGTCCCGGGAGATAATTGCCGACTCGATTGAGGCGATGGCCGGGGCCCACTACTACGACGCGCTGGCCTGCGTGGTGGGCTGCGACAAGAACATGCCGGGGGCCCTGATTGCCATGGCGCGGCTCAACCGGCCCTCGCTAATGGTATACGGCGGCACCATCCGGGGCGGCGAGTTCAAGGGGCAGCAGCTCAACATCGTGTCGTGCTTCGAGGCCTACGGCAAGAAGGTGAACGGGCAGATTTCGGAAGAAGACTACCAGGGCATCATCCACAACGCCTGCCCGGGGCCCGGGGCCTGTGGCGGCATGTACACGGCCAACACGATGGCCGCGGCCATCGAAACCCTGGGCATGACGGTGCCCGCCTCGTCGTCGCTGCCCGCCGAGAGCCCCGCCAAAATCCAGGAATGCCTCGACACCGGGGCCTACCTGCGCCGCTTGTTGGAGCTGGATTTGAAGCCCCGCGACATCCTTACCCGCGCGGCGTTCGAGAATGCGATGGTGATGATTACCGTGCTCGGCGGCTCGACCAACGCCGTGCTGCACCTCATCGCCATTGCCCACGCGGCGGGCGTGCGCCTGACGATGGAAGACTTCCAGGCGGTGAGCAACCGCGTGCCAGTGCTGGCCGACCTCAAGCCCAGCGGCAAGTACCTGATGGAGGACTTGTCGAAGCTCGGGGGCGTGCCCGCCGTGCAGCGCACCCTGCTCGACCACGGCCTGCTGAACGGCGAGCTGATGACCGTGACCGGCCGCACGCTGGCCGAAAACCTGGCCGACGTGCGCCCCCTGGGCCCCGAGCAGGACCTGCTGCGCCCGCTCAGCAACCCCATCAAGGCCGACGGGCACATCCAGATGCTGTACGGCAACCTGGCCACCAAGGGCGCGGTGGCCAAAATCACGGGCAAGGAAGGGCTGCGGTTCGCGGGCCCCGCCATCGTCTTCAACTCGGAAGAAGAGCTGAACCAGGGCATCCTGGCCCACCAGATTCAGGCCGGGCAGGTGGTCGTGATTCGCTACGTGGGCCCCAAGGGCGGCCCGGGGATGCCCGAAATGCTCAAGCCGACCTCGGCCATCGTCGGGGCCGGGCTGGGCGACAAGGTGGCCCTGATAACGGACGGGCGCTTTTCGGGCGGCACCCACGGCTTCGTCATCGGCCACGTGTGCCCCGAGGCCTACGACGGCGGCGGCATCGCCCTGGTGCAAAACGGCGACTGGATTGTCCTCGACGCCGCCGCCAACACCATCGACGTGCGGCTGCCGACCGACGAGCTGGCCGCCCGCCGCGCCGCCTGGCGGCGGCCCCCGCTGCCCGCCAAGCAGGGCGTGCTGCTCAAGTACATCCGCACCGTGAGCGACGCCAGCCACGGCTGCATCACCGACTTACTCGAGGAAGACGAACAAGTAGCGGCGGTGCCGGCGGCGCAGCTCACGCACTAGCTTGCTCGCCGCCCAGCGGCACCACCGCATAATCAGTAAGAACTTATGTTTCAGACCCAACTTGCCCCCGCCCCCGCCGCCCCCGCCACCACGCCCATTACCGGCGCGGTGGCCGTGCTGCAAGCCCTGGTGGCCGAGGGCGTGGACACGATTTTCGGCTACCCCGGCGGGGCCATCATCCCGATTTACGACGCGCTCTACGACTTCAAGGAGCAGCTGAACCACGTGCTGGTGCGCCACGAGCAGGGCGGCATCCACGCGGGGCAGGGCTACGCCCGCGCCTCGGGGCGAGTGGGGGTGGTGCTGGCCACGAGCGGGCCGGGGGCCACCAACCTCGTCACGGGCCTCGCCGATGCACTGATTGACAGCACGCCGCTCGTGTGCATCACGGGCCAGGTGTTCGCGCATTTGCTGGGCACGGATGCGTTTCAGGAGACGGACATCATCAACATCACGACGCCCGTGACGAAGTGGAACTTCCAGGTAACCAACGCCGAAGAAATCCCCGAAGCGCTGGCCAAGGCCTTTTACATTGCCCGCAGCGGCCGGCCGGGCCCCGTGCTGATTGACATCACCAAGAACGCCCAGCTCCAGGCCTTCGACGCGCCGGCGTACCGGCCCTGTCAGCACATCCGTAGCTACCGGCCCGCGCCGGTGGTGCGGCCTGAGTTCATTGCCCAGGCGGCGGCGCTCATCAACCGGGCCCAGCGGCCGTTCATCCTCTGGGGCCAGGGCGTGGTGCTGGGCGAAGCCGAGCAGGAGTTCCGGGCCTTCGTGGAGAAAAGCGGCATCCCGGCGGCCTGGACCATCCTGGGCGCGGGGGCCTTGCCCACCGGCCACCCCCTGAACGTGGGCATGCTGGGCATGCACGGCAACTACGGCCCCAACGTGCTCACCAACGAGTGCGACGTGCTGATTGCCATCGGTATGCGCTTCGACGACCGGGTGACCGGCCGCCTCGACAAGTACGCCAAGCAAGCCAAAGTCATTCACCTCGACATCGACCCGACGGAGATTGACAAGAACGTGAAGGCCACCGTGCCGGTCTGGGGCGACTGCAAGGAAACCCTGCCGCTGCTCACGGCCCTGGTCGAGCGCCAAGCGCACCCCGCGTGGCTCGCCCGCTTCCAAAGCCACATGGCGGAGGAGGTGGACGCCGTGATTCGCGAAGAGCTGTTCCCGACCTCGGAGGAGTTGACGATGGGCGAAGTGATTCAGCAGCTCAACGAAATCACGCGGGGCGAGGCCATCATCGTGTCGGACGTGGGCCAGCACCAGATGGTGGCCTGCCGCTACGCGCAGCTCAACCACCCGCGCAGCAACATCACCAGCGGCGGGCTGGGCACGATGGGCTTTGCGCTGCCGGCCGCCATCGGGGCCAAGCTGGGGGCCCCCGCCCGGCCCGTGGTGGCCATCATCGGCGACGGCGGCTTCCAGATGACCATCCAGGAGCTGGGCACCATCATGCAGACGGGTGTGGACGTGAAAATCGTCATCCTCAACAACCAGTTCCTGGGCATGGTGCGGCAGTGGCAGGAGCTGTTCCACCAGCGCCGCTACTCGTTCGTGGACATCCAAAGCCCGGATTTCGTGGCCGTGGCCGCCGGCTACCGCATCGCCGGCCAGCGCGTGGACGCCCGGCCCGACCTGCGCCCCGCCTTGGAGCGGATGTTGGCCCATCCCGGCTCGTTTCTGCTGGAAGTGATGGTGACCAAGGAGAACAACATCTTCCCGATGGTGCCGCAGGGGTGCAGCGTGGCGGAAATCAGACTTAAATAAGCTATTAGCTGACAGCTGCTAGCTGTTAGCTTTCTCGCCAACTAACCCTTCCACATTAAAAAAGCTAACAGCTAGCAGCTAATGGCTAACAGCTCAAAATGGAAGAATACAACATCACGGCCTACACCGAAAACCAGGTGGGCTTGCTCAACCGCATCGCCATTATTTTCTCGCGCCGCAAAATCAACATCGAAAGCCTCAACGTGTCGCCCTCGGAAATCGAGGGCATCCACCGCTTCAACATCGTGATTGTGGAAACCGAGGAAGTGGTGGAGAAGCTGGCCAAGCAGATTGAAAAGCAGGTGGAGGTGCTCAAGGTCTACTTCAACACCAACGCCGACGTGATTTGGCAGGAAATGGCGCTCTACAAAGTGCCCACCGACGTGATTGCCGAAAAAGTGCTCGTGGAGCGCCTGCTGCGCGAAAACGGGGCCCGTGCCGTGGTGATTCGCAAGGACTATACGGTGTTTGAAACGACCGGCCACCGCGAGGAAACCGACAGCCTGCTGCGGGCTTTGCAGCCCTACGGCCTCATTGAGTTCGTGCGCTCGGCGCGCATCGCCATCATCAAGGCCAGCGACGGCTTCCACCACAAGCTCCAGGAGTTTGAGCAGCGCGAGCCGAGCGAAGAAGTGGCGGAAAACGAATTTTTGAACGACCGCGAAAAAGTGTTCACGATGTAAGAATTGAATTTGAAGCTATTCAGCCATCACCAGGCCGTCCTGCCTCGGCTGCGCTCGGCATGACGGCCTGGTGGCCTCGCAACTCATTACTTTCTGACAAAACCCCACTCATTTACTCATTCACCCATTCACTCCCCATGGCAACCATCAACTTCGGCGGCGTACCCGAAACCGTTATTACCCGCGACGAATTTCCGCTCGCCAAGGCCCTCGAAACCCTTAAGGACGACACCATTGCCGTGATTGGCTACGGCGTGCAGGGCCCCGGCCAGGCCCTGAACATGCGCGACAACGGCTTCCGCGTTATCGTGGGGCAGCGCGACGGCACGCCCTCCTGGGACCGCGCCGTGAAGGACGGCTGGGTGCCGGGCGAGTCGCTGTTTTCCATCGAGGAAGCGGCCGAGAAGGGCACCATCGTCTGCAACCTGCTCTCCGACGCCGGCCAGATTGCGCTGTGGCCCACGCTGAAAGCGAAGCTGACCCCCGGCAAGACGCTGTACTTCTCGCACGGCTTCGGCATCACGTTTAATGACCAGACTAACATCATCCCGCCCGCCGACGTGGACGTGATTCTGGTGGCCCCCAAGGGCAGCGGCACCAGCCTGCGCCGCTTGTTCGTGGCCGGCGGCGGGCTGAACTCGTCGTTCGCCGTGTTCCAGGACGCCAGCGGGCACGCCTATGAGAAAGCCATTGCGATGGGCATCGGCGTGGGTTCGGGCTACTTGTTCGAGACCGATTTCAAGAAGGAAGTGTATTCCGACCTCACCGGCGAGCGGGGCGTGCTGATGGGGGCCCTGGCCGGCATCATCGAGGCCCAGTACCAGGTGCTGCGCCAGCGCGGCCACTCGCCCTCCGAGGCCTTCAACGAAACCGTGGAAGAGCTGACCCAGAGCCTGGTGCCGCTGGTGGGCGAAAACGGCATGGACTGGATGTTCGGCAACTGCTCGGTGACCGCCCAGCGCGGGGCCCTGGACTGGAAAGGCCGCTTCCGCGACGCCACCTTGCCCGTGCTCAACGAGCTGTACGACAGCGTGGCCAGCGGCGCGGAGGCCCGCCGCACCATCGAGCGCGGCACCACCCCCAACTACCGCCAGGAGCTGGATGCCGAGCTGAAGGAAGTGCGCGACTCGGAGCTGTGGCAGACCGGCGCGACCGTGCGCGAGCTGCGCTCGCGCACGAGCGAGAGCGTGGAGGCATAATCGCCTTTTATCACTTCGTAAGGACGTCATGCTCAGCATGACGTCCTTTTTATTCCATTACCACTGGCCCTGGCCAGCCCCACCCCATGCCCGACCTGCTAGCCCCGGCGGCTACTGCCGTCACCCTGGAAAACGTAGAAGCTGCGGCGCGTCGCCTCAAGGGCGTGATTACCAAGACGCCTTTGCTGCTCAACCTGGGCCTCTCGCGCACCTACGACGCCACGGTGCTGCTGAAGCGGGAAGACCTGCAGGTGGTGCGTTCCTACAAAATCCGGGGGGCCTACAACAAGATTGCTACCCTGCCCCTGACCGTGCCGGCCCGCGAAATTGTGTGCGCCAGCGCCGGCAACCACGCCCAGGGCGTGGCCTACGCCTGCCAGCTGCTGGGCCTGCGGGGCGACGTTTTCATGCCCGCCCAAACCCCCGCCCAGAAGGTGGACAAAGTGCGCCTTTTCGGCAAAGACCTGGTGGACATTCATCTCATCGGGCGCACGTTTGACGACTGCTACCAGGCGGCGCAGGCGTTTTGCGACGCCCGCGGCAGCACGTTCGTGCACCCGTTCGACGACCTGGCCGTCGTGGAAGGGCAGGCCACGGTGGGGCTGGAAATCCTGAAAGCAGCGCACCACCAGCCGATTGACTTTTGCTTCCTGCCCATCGGCGGGGGCGGGCTGGCCTCGGGCGTGGCCAGCGTGTTTCGGCAGCTGAGCCCGCTCACCCGCCTCGTCGGCGTGCAGCCGCTGGGGGCCCCGAGCATGCACGACGCCATCCGGGCCGGGCGGCGGCAGGCGCTGGCCAGCCTCGACACGTTTGTGGACGGGGCGGCCGTGAAGTGCCCCGGCGAGCTGACGTTTGAAATTTGCCAGGCGCTGCTCGACGAGGTGCACCTCGTGCCCGAGGGCCAGGTGTGCGAGGATTTGCTGAAGATGTACAACGAGGAAGGCATGGTGCTGGAGCCCGCCGGCACGCTCACCATCTCGGCCCTGCACGCCTACGCCGACCAGATTCGGAGCAAAACGGTGGTCTGCGTGGTGAGCGGCTCCAACAACGACATCACCCGGATGGAGGACATCAAGGAGCGGGCCCAGCGCCACCAGGGCCTCAAGCACTACTTTATGGTAACCTTCAACCAGGCCCCCGGGGCCCTGCGCCGCTTCGTGAACAACGTGCTGGCCGAGGGCGACGATATCATTCAGTTCCAGTACATCAAGAAAAACAACAAGGAAAAAGGCCCCGTTTTCATCGGTGTGGAAGTGAAAAACCCGCACGACGTGGAAGGCATCAAGGCGCGGATGGCGGCCGAAGGCTTCGGGTTCGAGTACCTGAACGGCAAGCAGGATTTTCTGAGTTTGCTGGTATAAAACGAGCCGATTCTTGTCGGGTTGGGGCTTTTGGCGACGGGTTAGGAGAATGGCGGCTACTTTCCGGCCTCCTAAGCGGGGTGGTCCGGCGACTTTTTCTGTCGTCGGGCCACTCTTGTTACTGCCCGGGGCCCTGTTCAACCGCCCGAGTGGCCCGACGACGGGAAAAGTCGTCGGACCACCCCGCCCTAAACCACTCTTCCCATGCTCTCCCAACTAATCCGCCCGCTGGCGCTGCTGGTGCTTTTCCTGCCGGGCTTGGCCCGGGCCCAGGGCCCCGCGGCCACCAAAACCACCGTCTACAACATCCGCGCCTACGGGGCCCTGGGCAACGGCAAAGCCCTGGATTCCAGGGCTATCAACGCGGCCATTGAGGCGGCGGCGCTGGCCGGCGGGGGGCAGGTGTACTTGCCGGCGGGCGACTACCTCTCCGGAGCTATCCGGCTGAAGAGCAACATTTCGCTGTACCTGGAGCAGGGCGCGACCATCATCGCCACCGCCGACGACCCCGCCGCGGCCTACGACCCGGCCGAGCCGTCGGCTAACACTACGTACCAGGATTCGGGGCACAGCCACTGGCACGACGGCCTGATTTGGGGCGAAAACCTGCACGACATTTCCATCCTGGGGCCCGGCAAAATCTGGGGCAAGGGCCTGCTGAAAGACTACGCCAAGGACGCCAAGCTGGCCAACAAGGCCATCAGCCTGCTGCGCTGCCGCAACGTCATTATCCGCGACGTGACCTTGCAGCACGGCGGCTGGTTTGCCATCCTGGCCACGGGCGTGGACAACTTAACTATTGACAACCTGAAGATTGACACCAACCGCGACGGCATGGACATCGACTGCTGCCGCAACGTGCGCGTGTCGAACTGCCTGGTGAACTCGCCCTACGACGACGGCATCTGCCTGAAAAGCTCCTTCGGCCTGGGCGAGGCGCGGGCCACCGAAAACGTGACCATCACCAACTGCCAGGTGAGCGGCTACGACGAAGGCACGCTGCTCGACGGCACCTTCCGGCGCACGTCCAACCCCGAGTATAAGCTGCACCCCACCGGCCGCATCAAGTTCGGCACCGAGTCGAACGGCGGCTTCAAGAACATCGCCATTGCCAACTGCGTGTTCGACTACTGCCGGGGCCTGGCCCTGGAAACCGTGGACGGCGGCCTGCTGGAAGACGTGAGCATTAGTAACCTCACGATGCGCGACGTGACGAACTCGCCCATCTTCCTGTACCTGGGGGCCCGGCTGCGGGGCCCGGCGGGCACGCCGGTGGGGCAGCTGCGCCGCGTGAGCATCAGCAACGTGGTGGTGTACAACGCCGACCCCGACTTTGCCTGCATCGTCACCGGCGTGCCCGGCCACCCCGTGGAAGACGTGCGCCTGCGCAACATCCGCATCTACTACCGGGGCGGCGGCACCGCCGAGCAGGCCGCCCGCGCCGTGCCCGAGGCCGAAAAGAAATACCCCGAGCCGTCGATGCTGGGCCCCGCGCCGGCCTACGGCTTCTACATCCGCCACGCCAAAGACGTGCAGCTGAGCGACGTCGAAGTAAGCTACCTGAGCCCCGAGGCCCGCCCGGCCTTCGTGGCCGACGACGTGCAGGGCCTCACGCTGCGCAACCTGACGGCGCAAAAAGCTACCGGCGGCCAGGTGCTGGCGCTGAAAAACGTGACCGGCTTCGAGCTGCGCCAAAGTCTGGGCCTGCCCGATGCCAAGCTGCCCAAAACGGTACAAAAAACGTGGTAGGCCGCCCGTAGCGCGAGGGGCCTGGCGCGTAGTTCCCGGGCCTTGGCTGCCCGGCAATGGTGCGGCGGCCGGGCCGGGGCGCGGGCAGCGGGCCCCGCACCGCGGCCCGCCCCGGCGCTTGGGCTGGGAATAATGATGGTTATTATTTACCATTTACTAAGCGGCGGCGGCGGCTGAGGGGGCATACGTTGGCCGATGCCTGTGAATTTCTGGTAATTTCCCGGTCCCTTACCCTCATCCCTTCCCCTCCACCGCATGCCATCCTCCCGCACCGCCGCTGCCATCCGCAA
This sequence comes from Hymenobacter caeli, assembly GCF_013294115.1. Taxonomy (GTDB): domain Bacteria; phylum Bacteroidota; class Bacteroidia; order Cytophagales; family Hymenobacteraceae; genus Hymenobacter; species Hymenobacter caeli. The sequence goes on from NZ_JABSNP010000001.1 coordinate 196,386, forward strand.
CTTATTGACGAGCCCGCCCCGCCCCTGGGGGCCCGCCCGGGTGGTGCCGCTGGCCCTGGGGGCCGCGCTGCTGGCCGGGGCCTGCGCCCACGCGCCGGTGGCCACGGGCCCGCCGGTGGCCGCGCCGGTGGCGGTGGCGGCCATGGCCCCAGGAGCCCCGGAGGCCCCCGCCGGGCCGTCGGCCCCGGGCTACATGCCGCCCATGCCGCAGTGGAGCCCGCGCGTGGCGGGCCTGCTGAAGCAGATGACGCTGGAGGAAAAAATCGGGCAGATGACCCAGATTACCAACGCGGCCATCAACCACACCGGCCAGCAGAAAGACGTGTCGCTCGACTCGGTCAAGCTGGTGCCGTTTATTCGGGATTTTGGGGTGGGCTCGTTCCTGAACGGGGAGGCCGTGCCGCCGGCGCAGTGGATTAAGTACCTGACGGCCATGCAGCGGATTGCCATGCGCGAGTCGCGGCTGCACATCCCCATCGTCTACGGCATCGACCACATGCACGGGGCCAGCTACGTGAGCGGGGCCGCCATTTTCCCGCACAACCTCAACCTGGGGGCCACCTTCAACCCCGAGTTTGCCCGCCAGGAGGGCCGCGCCACGGCCATGGAATCGGCCGACTTGGGGCACCGCTGGGTGTTCGCGCCGGTGCTCGACCTGGGCGTGAACGTGTACTGGCCCCGCCTCTACGAGACCTACGGCGAAGACCCGCTGGTGGCCGCCACGCTGGGGGCCGCCTACGTGACGGAACTGCAGAACAATAAGGACATCCTACCCCTGAAAGTGGCGGCCTGCGGCAAGCACTTCCTGGGCTACTCCGACCCGCGCAACGGCTGGGACCGCACCAACGCCCTGATTCCGATGCAGCGCATCCAGGAGTTTTTCCGGCCCTCGTTTCAGGCGGCCATCGACGCCGGGCTGAAGACGGTTATGATCAACAGCGGCGAAATCAACGGCGAGCCGGTGCACTCGTCCAAGGCCATTCTTACTGACTTGCTGCGCACGCAGATGGGCTTTAAGGGCGTGGCCGTGACCGACTGGCAGGACATCATCCGCTTGGTGACGGTGCAAAAAACGGAGGTGAACGAGAAGGAAGCCACCTTCCGCTGCATCGACGCGGGCGTGGACATGGCCATGACGCCCTACACCACCGATTTCTGCCGCTACGTGAAGGAGCTGGTGCAGGAGGGCCGCCTCAGCAAGGAGCGCATCGACCTCTCGGCGGGCCGGGTGCTGCAAATGAAGGAGGACATCGGCCTCTTCGACACCCCGCTGCCCCGCGCCGACCGCCTGGCCCGCATCGGCGACCCGGCCCTGAAGCAGCAGGCCCTGGAAGCGGCCCGCGAGTCCATCGTGCTGCTCAAAAACGAGCAAAACACGCTGCCCCTGGCCCCCGCCAAAGTGAAGCGCCTGCTGGTGCTGGGCCCCTCGGCCGACTCGCGGGCCAACCTGGCCGGCGGCTGGACGCTGGCCTGGCAGGGCCGCGCCGAAGACCAGTACCCCAAAGAAGTGCTGACGCTGCTCGCCGCCCTCAAGCGCGAGTTTCCCAACGCCCAGGTCGAAACCCTGCCGTACCAGGACGCGGCCGGCAAGCCCCAGACGGCCAGCGTGCTGGCCGCCGCCCGCCGCGCCGATGCCGTCATTCTGGCGATGGGGGAGAAGCCCTATGCCGAGGGCCTCGGCAACACCAGCGACCTGACGCTGCCCGCCGACCAGCAGCAGCTGGTGCGCACCGCCCAGAGCGCCGGCAAGCCCACCGTGCTGGTCATGATTGGCGGGCGGCCCAACATCATCCGGCCCGTGGCGGCGGGCGCGGCGGCCATCGTGTGGGCCGGGCTGCCGGGCTTCGGCGGCGGGCAGGCCCTGGCCGAAATCATCAGCGGGAAGGTGAACCCCAGCGGGCGGCTGCCCTTTACCTACCCGCAGCAGGCCGGCCACATCTCCAACTACCACCACGACAACAACGAGAATAGCCTGGAGCTGAGCGACTTCGGGGCCGGCTTTGAGAAGCGCGGCACCAAGGAGAAGAGCACTATGCTGACGGAGTACGGCGAGGGCCTGAGCTACACCACTTTCGCCTACAGCAACCTCCAGCTTTCCGATTCGGTGCTGGCCGGCAACGGCACGGTGCGGGCCACGGTGCGCGTGGCCAACACGGGCCCGCGGGCCGGCAAAGAAGCCGTGCTCTGGTTCCTGACCGACGAGGTGGGCCGCATCACGCGGCCCGTGCGCCTGCTCAAGCACTTCGAGAAGCAAACCTTCGCGCCCGGCGAGAGCCGCGAGCTGACCTTCGCCATCGACCCCCAAAAGGACTTGAGCTACCCCGACGCCGCCGGCCACCGCGTGCTGGAGGACGGCTACTTCACGCTGCGCGTGGGCAACCAGAAAACACGCTTTCGCTACGCCGGGGCCCTGGCCCAGGGCCCGGCCACCAAGGCCCCGGGCAGCAGCGGCGGCGGTAAGTAAGCTCTGGGACAATTCTGTCCGAAATTAAATGTAAAATTCATAGAACGGTCATGCTGAGCGCAACGAAGTGGAGCCGAAGCACCTCTCCCGCTGACTAACTATTGATTACTGCTGTGGGAGAGATGCTTCGGCTCCACTTCGTTGCGCTCAGCATGACGGCCCATTCAGATGGCCTCCAAGCCCAAGGCCGACCAAAACCTTGGGGAAAAGCAGCCGGCCGCGCCCCGATTTTTTATTGTTTCTTCGGCAAATAATTCTCCCTTCCCGCCCCAATCCGCTCATGGCAGCTCCCCTTCCCACCCTTGGCAGCCGGCCCGCCGGCCCTTACGTAGTTCCCACGCGGAGCTACACCCCGGCGCTGAGCGCCGTCACGACCCTGTTTTTTCTCTGGGGCTTCATCACGTGTCTGAACGATATCCTAATTCCCTACTTAAAGGCGATTTTCCAGCTCTCCTACGCCAAAGCCAACCTGATTAACCTGTGCTTTTTCGGGGCTTATTTTCTGATGAGCATCCCGGCAGGCAAGGTGGTGGCGCGGCTGGGCTACAAGCGCGGCATGCTGCTGGGCTTCGCGGTGGCCGCGGTGGGCGCGTTTTTGTTCTACCCGGCGGCGGCCGAGCGGGCCTACGGGCTGTTTCTGGGGGCCCTGTTCGTGCTGGCCTCGGGCATCACGCTGCTGCAAGTGGCGGCCAACCCCTACGTGGCCATCCTGGGGCCCCCGGAGTCGGCCTCGGCGCGGCTCACGCTCACGCAGGCGTTCAACTCGCTGGGCACCACGCTGGCCCCGCTGCTGGGCAGCGCCCTGATTCTGAGCCGCCTGCCCAAGCTCGACAACGCCACCACGGCGGCCGGCATCGACGTCAGCGCCGTGCAGCTGCCGTACCTGGTTATCGGTGGGGCCTTACTGGTTATTAGCCTGATTCTGAGCCGGATTAACCTGCCCGTCATCACCCAGGTGCCCGACGAAGACTACGCCGCCGCCGCTGCCCACACCAGCGCCCGGCAGTACCGCCATTTGATGCTGGGCGTGTTCGGCATCTTTGCCTACGTGGGGGCCGAAGTGGCCATTGGCTCGCACATCGTGAGCTACCTGGCCCTGCCCAGCGTGATGGGCCTCGACCCCGCTTCGGCGGGTACCAAAATCACTTTCTACTGGGGCGCGGCCATGATTGGCCGGTTCGCGGGTGCGTACCTGCTCAACAAATTTTCGCCGGCGAAGCTGCTGGCCATCAACGCCGTAGGGGCAATAATATTGGTGCTCATCTCCATCAATACCACGGGGGGCGTGGCCATGTGGAGCCTGTTGGCCGTGGGCCTGATGAACTCGCTGATGTACCCCACCATCTTCACGCTGGCCGTGGCCGGCCTGGGCCGCCACACCGCCGAGGGCTCGGGGCTGCTCTGCACCGCCATCGTGGGCGGGGCCCTGGTGCCGCTGCTGTTCGGGGCCATTGCCGACCACGCCGGCCTGCGCCTGGCGCTGCTGCTGCCCGTGGTGTGCTACCTGTACGTGATGTGGTACGGCCTGCGCGGCAGCCGCCGCGTGGTGGCCGGGGCCCCGGCCCTGGTGGCCCCCCCGATAGCCTTGGTTTAAGCCTTGCTATCAGGCGCGTGCGTGATTCAAACCACAATAGGCACGTTTTCTATTAGAAAAAAACAAGTAAAATTCTAAATTTTACTAACAGAACTACCTGGCCCTGCCCCGCCCAAGCACTAGACGCGGCGGGCATTGGCTCGACAAAAAATCAACCCGACTCAACTGTGAAAATCCGCTCCGCGCGTTTCCCCCAACAGCTCTCGATTTGCCTGGTAACAAGCGCCCTGGCGCTGGGGGCGGGTACCCAGAGCGCCTTTGCCCAGGCCGAGGTGCAGCCGTGGGGCAACCTCGCCGGCATCCGGGTGGGCGGGCAGCTGCTGGCGTTTGAAACGAGCCTGCGGGTGGTGGGCGCGGGCGGGGCCCCCGCCACGGCCACCGCCCACGAAAAGCAGCGGCCGAAGTACACCCGCCAGGGCCCCCGCCAGCTCATCGCCACCCGCCTCGACAGCCTGGACTTCGCCGAAACGGTGGAGGACACGGGCCCCGGCCAGGCCACCGTGACGGTACAAGCCACCGCCCGGGCCGACGCCGACCTGCAAGGTGCCTACTTCGCCCTGGCCCTGCCCGCCGCCGACTACGCCAAGGGCACCGTGCAGTTCCTGGATGCCCAGGGGGCCCTCATCTCGCAGCGGCCGCTGGCCGGGCCGCCGGCCGGGCCGCCGGCCGGGGCCCCGGTGGTGGCCAGCCGCCTGCGGGTGGTGGCCCCCACGCGCCAGCTCGAAATCGGCTTCGCCGAGCCCACGCCGGTGCGGCTGACCGACGACGCGAAGGGAGCCCCGGCGTTTCGCCTGCTCGTGCCCATCGAGGAAGGTAAGGTCGGCAAAGGCCAGGCGGTGAGCAAAACCTACGCCTTCAAGGCCGCCGGCGACATCGACAAGGCCCCCATCGCGCTGGCGCTGAACCCAGCCAAGCCCGGCCGGCCCTACGAGGGCTTCGGCGGGAATTTCCGGCTGCAAAACCGCCGCAACGACCCGCAGGTCATCGACTACTGCCTGCAAAACCTGCGCGTGGCCCGGGGCCGCGTGGAGATGCCCTGGCAATTCTGGCAGCCCGACCTGGCCCAGGACCCCACCGCTGCGGCCCGGCAAGGCCAGCTGCACCCGCACGTAAAGGAGTCGATGGAAATGGCCCAGCGGCTGAGCAAGCTGGGCATACCGGTGATTCTTACGGCGTGGTCGGCCCCGAACTGGGCCATTGTGGGGCCCCCGGCCCGGGGCCCCCGGCCCGACGGCGTGTGGGGCAACCCGCTGAACCCGGTCAATATGGCGGCCAGCTACAAGTCCATTGCCGACTACATCGTGTACCTGAAGGCGCAGTACGGCGTGGACGTGGCCCTGTTCTCGTTCAACGAGTCCGATTTGGGCATCAACATCCGGCAAACCGGGCAGGAGCACGACGACCTAATTAAGGGCCTGGGGGCCTACTTCGTGTCGCGGGGCCTGAAAACCAAGCTGCTGCTGGGCGACAACTCCGACGCTACCACCTACGAGTTCATTTACCCGGCCCTGCGCGACCCGGCGGCCCGGCCCTACATCGGGGCGGTGTCGTTCCACTCGTGGCGCGGCTGGGACCGGCCCACGTTGGAAAAGTGGGCCGCCGCGGCCCAGGAAATCAACCTGCCCCTGATTGTGGGCGAGGGCAGCATCGACGCGCAGGCCTGGGGCTACCCGGCCGTGTTTGAGGAGCCCACCTACGCCCTTCAGGAAATCAACCTCTACACCCGCCTGCTGGCCATCTGCCAGCCGCTCAGTATCTTGCAGTGGCAGCTTACGTCCGACTATTCGCCGCTGGCGGGCGGCGGCATTTACGGCAACCCCGCGCCCCTGCACCCCACGCAGCGCTTCTGGAACCTGAAGCAGCTTGCTTCTACGCCGCAAAACGTGGTGGCCATGCCCATCACCGTCAGCCGGCCCAACGTGTCGTGCGCGGCGCTGGGCAACAACGCCAAGGGCGTGTACGCCATCCATCTGGTGAACAGCGGGGCCACCCGGGCCGTGACGCTTACCGGGCTGCCGGCCAAAGTGAAAAATCTGCGCTGCTACGTCACCGACCAGAAGCGGGCCATGCAGGAGGGCCCCCGCGTGGCCGTGGCCAAGGGGCAGGCCCGTTTCATGCTCGATACCGGCAGCTACGTGACGCTGGTTAGTGAGTGAGCAGAATGCCTGATGAACAATCCATAATTAGGCCGTCATGCTGAGCGGAGCCGAAGCATCTCTACCGCGTAAGTAATTCAATCGATTGGTTTAGTTACGCGGTAGAGATGCTTCGGCTCCGCTCAGCATGACGGCCTAACCTAGCAAAATCTCTGCAAAAACTTTACATTACCAATCCCACCCCTTTTCAACTCCTATCCATGAAAAAATTACTGCTTTTCCTGGGCCTGCTGGTCGCCGGGCCGGCTTTTAGCCAGGGCAACAACTACGTGCAGAACTACAAGAAATTCGACGGCCTGGCCATGACGCCGCCGATGGGTTGGAACAGCTGGAACAAGTTTGCCTGCAACGTGGACGAGAAAATGATCCGGGAAGTGGCCGACGCGATGGTGTCGTCGGGCATGAAGGACGCGGGCTACACCTACATCAACATCGACGACTGCTGGCACGGCGACCGGGACGCGGAGGGCTTCATCCACCCCGATGCCAAGCGCTTTCCGTCGGGCATGAAGGCCCTGGCCGACTACGTGCACGGCAAGGGCCTTAAGTTCGGGGTGTATTCCGATGCGGGCTCGCAAACCTGCGGCGGGCGGCCCGGCAGCCGCGGCTACGAGTTCCAGGACGCGCTGACCTACGCCAGCTGGGGCGTCGATTACCTCAAGTACGACTGGTGCAATACCCAGGGCCTGAAGGCCGAGGGGGCCTACGAAACCATCACGGCGGCCCTGCGCAAGGCCGGCCGGCCGATGGTGCTCAGCATTTGCGAGTGGGGCAACGACAAGCCCTGGACGTGGGGCCCCACGGTGGGCCAGCTCTGGCGCACCACCGGCGACATCTACAACTGCTTCGACTGCATCAACGACCACGGCAGCTGGAAGTCGTGGGGCGTGATGCAGATTGTGGACAAGCAGGAGGGCCTGCGCCAGTACGCCGGCCCCGGCCACTGGAACGACCCCGACATGCTGGAGGTCGGCAACGGCATGGTGGTGAACGAGGACCGCGCCCATTTCTCGATGTGGAACATGCTGGCCGCCCCGCTCATCACCGGCAACGACATCCGCAAGATGAGCCCCGCCACCCGCGACATCCTCACCAACAAGGAGGTGCTGGCCGTGAACCAGGACAAGCTGGGCGTGCAGGGCTTCCGCTTCGCCACCAAAGACAGCGTGGAAACCTGGCTCAAGCCGATGGCCGACGGCAAGTGGGCCGTCACGTTCCTGAACCGCGCCAAGAAGCCCCGCGCCGTGGACTTCGACTGGAAAGCCAACCCCGTAACCGACGACCTTTCCAAGGCCCAACTCAACGCCGCGACTACCACCTACAAAGTGCGTGACCTGTGGGCCAAGAAGGACGAAGGCACCACCAAAAAGCCCTTCAAAGCCACGGTGCCCGGCCACGACGTGGCCATGCTGCTGCTGTGGAAGTAGGAGGTAATTTATTGGATTAGTTTGGGGGGTGAGGCGTACCCTAAAACGATACACATACCACCCCGAAAGCTGCAAAACAAAAAGCGCGGCCCCTGCCAAGGGGCCGCGCTTTTTGTTGAGTCCCCCCAGCCTCACCAGCTCAAGCGCAGCAGCGAAACGCCCTGGCGGGGCAGCGCGAAGCGCAGCACCGTGCGCCCGCCTTTGGTGCTGACGCGGGCGGGCGGCGCGAGCAGGGCCAGCTGCCCGGCCTGCTCCAGCGCGGCCCGCTGGGGGCCCGTCACGGTTTGGGGCGAGCCCTGCTGCTGCCACAGCGTGTAGGCGTTGCTGTGCGTTTCGTCCACGCGGTAGTGCTGCACCAGGGCCCGTTGCGCGGGCAGGCCTTGCAGCGTCAGCTCCACGGCGGCGGCGGGGGCGGGCAGCACGTCGTTGTGGTAGTGCCAGACGAGCACGGCGGCCGAGTGGCCATCGGCGGCCAGGGTGGCCAGGGCCCCGACGTCGGGCCGCTGGGTTTGGGCGTCGTGGTCGCGGATGTCGGTTAGGGACAGGGCCGTGGGGTTCGTCACGGCCACGCGCTGGCCGCCCATCTGGCCCAGCATCCGAAACACGTTCAGCACGGGCTTGTCCACGCCGTTGGTGGCCAGGTCGCGGAAGCCGGCAAACCAGGGCTGGTCTTCGAACTCGAAGGCCCAGCTCACGGCCCCGGCCAGATTTACGTGGTACTGGTCGGCCAGCTCGTAGAGGCGGGCGTAGGCGGCGGCCGTGTAGCTGGCGAAGATGCTGCCGTTGCGGTAGGCGTTTTCGGGGTTGGTTTGCACGCCGCAGGCGGCGCAGCCCTCGGGGTCGTTTTCGCCCAGAATAACGGGCAGCTGCCGCAGCGTGGGGAAGGAATTGACGATTTTGAAGCCCTCGGTGATGTCCTGAAATTGTACGCCCATGTTCATGCGCACGTGGCCGTCCACCAGCTTGGGGCTGCCCTTGGCGTGGAAACTGATGAAATCCAGGCGGGTGCCGGTGGTGCCGCTCACGTAGTTCCGGCCGCTCACGCAGTGCGCGAGGAAGCCGCGCAGGTAGTCGGCGGCCTGGTCCCAGCGGGGGCCGGTGGTTTCGGGGCCCCCGAGCACGGCGGCGGGCAGGGCGCGGTGCACGGCCGCCTCGGTGTAGTCGTAGAGCTGGTTGAACTCGTCGGGCGTGCCTTTCCAGTAGCCGATGTTGGGCTCGTTCCAGATTTCCCAGCGCCAGGTTTGCACCTCCGCCGCGCCGTAGCGGGCCACGCAGTGCGCCACCCACTGGTACACCAGCTCGCCCCACTTGGCGTAGTCCTTCGGCGGGTAGGCCCAGCCGGTGTAGATGGATTCGTAGGGCTGGCCCGGGGCCCAGTGGTGGCGGTAGGGCACCGGGTGCGTGGACAGCGCCTCGGGCATGAACCCGATTTCGGCGATGGGCTTCATGCCCCGGGCCCGGTAGGTGTCGAAAATCCGGTCGGTGATGGTCCAGTCGTACACCGGCCGGCCCTGCGCGTCCTCGGTGTAGGCGTTGGTCGAGCCCCATTTCAGGGCCGCCGTGCCGTCGCCGGTGGTCAGCATATTGTGGGCCCGCACGTACACGGGCCCCGGGCTCAAAGCAGCAATTTCCGAGAGCAGCTTCTGGCCGTCCTTCATGTAGGTGTAGTTCGGCTCGTCGTAGCCGAAGTAGGCCCACAGCGGCTGCATGGCCCCCCGGGGCTGGCCAAAATCGGCCGTAATGGCCACGGGCGCGGGCAGCGTTTGGGCCCGGGCCGTTGGACCGGCGAATAGGGCCAGCATACCACCGAATAGCCACCGCTGGCGAACGGAGCGCCACGCAAGAATCGTCCCGGACATGCCCCTAGCTCAGCTTCTCTTTGAACAGCCGCAGCGTGCGCTCCCAGGCCAGCTTGGCGGCTTCGGCGTTGTAGCGGGCGGGGGAGGTGTCGTTGTTGAAGGCGTGGTTCACGTTGGGGTACACGAACAGCTCGTACTTGGTGCCGGCCGCTTTCAGGGCCGTTTCGTAGGCCGGGATGCCGGCGTCGATGCGCTCGTCGAGCCCGGCGTAGTGCAGCATCACGGCAGCTTTTATTTGCGGCACGTCCTCGGCCTTGGGCTGCTGGCCGTAGTAGGCCACGGCGGCGTCCAGCTTGGGGTCGTGCACCGCCAGCTGGTTGCTCAGGCCGCCGCCCCAGCAGAAGCCCACGCAGCCGGTGCGGCCGTTGCTCTCGGGCCGGGCGCGCAGGTAGGCGAGGGCGGCCAGGTAGTTGGCCAGGTTCTTGGCGGGGTCGAGCTGGCCAATCAGCTCGCGGCCCTTGTCCTCGTCGGCGGGCGTGCCGCCGAGGGGCGAGAGGGCGTCCACGCCCAGGGCCAGGTAGCCGGCCTGGGCCACGCGGCGCGTCACGTCCTGGATGTGGGGCGTGAGGCCCCGGTTTTCGTGGATGACGACCACGGCCCCGCGCTTTTTCTTGCCCTTGGGGTGGGCCAGGTACCCTTTCACGGGGGCCCCGTCGCCGCCGGGCCAGGTCACGGTTTCGGTCAGCAGGTCGTCGGCCGAGGTGCTCACGGTAGCGGCCCGGGCGTAGCCGGGCTCCAGCACCGCCAGCGCCGCCAGGGCCAGGGCCGTGCCGCCGGCCAGCTTCGTCAGCCGGTCCAGAAAGTCCTTGCGCGTGAGCGGGGCGTGGGTGTACTCGTCGAACAGGTTGATGATGCGCTGGTCCATGCGGGGCGGGTGGGTAAGAGGGTGAAAGCGAGCGGCAATTACGGCAGGAGCAGCTTTGAAAACAGCTGCCGGCCCGCTGCGCCCGGCAAACCGGCCGCCCCGCCATAACCCGTTCTCACGCCACTCAACGCTCGCAATCGTGCTCTTCCGCATCCGTAGCAGCGATGAAGCTGTGGCTATTTGCCTGCCAGCCGCGCTGCTCGTGCCACCAGTTAAAATCAAAATCCGCTTCCTACGCCGTTGAACGGATGGCAGCCCCAGCGAAACGGCCCGGCCCCGGTGGAGTGGTCCACTCGCCAGGGCCGCCCCGCCGGGGCTCGGTGGCAGAAGCTACGAACAGCCGCCTCAGTGGCCGGAGTCCCAATCATAGCCCTGCTCGGCCCAGTAGTCGGCCGGGCGCTTGTCCACGAAGGCGATGGTGCCGATGCGCTTGAGGTGCTTGATGCCGTACTTGAGCGGCGTGACCAGCCGCAGCGGGGCCCCGTGGGGGCCGTCCAGGGGCTGGCCGTTCATCTCGTAGCAGAGCAGCGTTTGGGGGTGCACGGCGTTGGACAAGTCCAGGCCCACGTAGTATTTCTCGTCGGGCGTGACGAGGCTGACGTAGCGGGCCTCGCGGCCATTGGCGGTGGCCAGGGGGTATTTTTCGAGGAAATCGGAGAACCGGGCCCCCACCCAGTTCACCTTGATGCTCCAACCCTCGATGCACTTGAGCTCCGTGGTCATGTCTACGCGCGGCAGGGCTTTGATGTCGGCCAGGGTGAATTCCTGCACGCGGGCCGGGGCCCCGGCCGGGGCGTAGGCCTGCACCCGCAGGCGCCAGTCGGCGGTTACGAAGGATTCCGCTAGCCCGATGTTGCCGTTCTGGCGGGTGGTGGCCATCGACTTAGGAAACGTGGGCGCCAGCCGGGTTTCGCGGAAGTAGGCCTGCGAGAGGCGGCCGTTGGCGTCCAGCACCCGGCGGAAGGGCCACGGCGTGCCCTCGTCGGCGGGCCGGGTGAGCAGCCAGCGCCAGCCGCCCACGCCGGCCAGCGCCGCCAGGCCCCCCACAATGAAGGCCCGGCGCGAACGGCTGGCCGCCCGCTGCGCCACGGCGGCCTCGGATTCGCCCGCGGGCGAGGTGGGCAGGGGCGGGGCGGAGTAATCGGTCGTGTTGTCCATCACTGAAACGGGCTAAGCGGGCAGGGTGGGGGTGAAAGGCCGGGCCGGGGCCGCCGGGACCGGCTCGCCGGCCGCCGGGTGCTGCGCGTCCACAATCTGGAAGCCGGCCACCATCGAGCGGAAGTTGTTCCAGCCGGCCCGCACCACCTGGGCAATGTGGACCAGAAAAAACAGTACGTAGCCCACGGTGAGGGTGAAATGCTCGGCCCGGGCCCACTCGTAGCCGCCGAGCAGGCCCGTGAGCCAGGCAAACTGCACCGGCTTGTAGATGGCCAGCCCCGTAAAGAGGGAGCCCGCGCCCATGAGCACCACGGCGGTGTAGGCAATTTTCTGGGCTCCGTTGTACTTCACCACCGGCGGCTCGCCCTTGCGCAGGCCCAGGTCGTGGAGCGTCACCAAAAGGGCTTCCCGGAAGGAGTTGCGGTCGGGCAGCAGGTGCCGCCACTCGCCCGAAACCAGCGTGTAGCCCACGTACAGCAGGCCGTTGACGACGAACAGCCACATCAGGGCGAAGTGCCAGTTCATGCCCTGGGCCAGCTTCTGCGACCAGCCCAACGTTTTATACACCGACTCGGGGAAGAACTTGAACAGCGTGGTTTTGCCCCAGCCGACGCGGTACACGTCGTTGGCCCAGTAAATGAGCATCCCGCTCCAAATCATGAGCGAGAGGATGGGGAAATTCAGCCAATGAAACCAGCGGATGGCCAGCGGGTGCTTTTCAACGAGGCGTTTCATGGGCAGGGCGGCAGGCTAAGGGGAAAGATGGCACGGGAAAGATACTGGAGCCGCTGCACTCCGACCGGGGCGGCACTCCGCCAGACGCGGCCCCGGGGCCCGCCTTACAGCCGGCGGAATAATTTATTTGCCCGGGCCGTTGTAAGGCCCCGCGCCGGGGCGCGTCTGTTCTCCCAAAACCCCTTTGTACCTCCTTAAATTAAATTCCGGTCGTTATGAAACGTTTCGTGTTGGTGGGCCTGCCCGTGTTGGTGGCGGCCAGTGCTTTTTCCGCGCTTCGCCCGGCCCCGTTGGCTGCCCGGCCCGCCGCCGGCCCGGTGCCGGTGGTGGTCGAGCTGTTCACCTCTGAGGGCTGCTCGAGCTGCCCGGCCGCCGACGCGGCCCTGCGCGAGTTGGAAAGCGCCCAGTTGGTGCCCGGGGCCGAGGTCATCGCCCTGGGCCAGCACGTCGATTACTGGAACCGCCTGGGCTGGAAAGACCCGTTCTCGTCGGCCCAGTTCACCGACCGCCAGCGGGCCTACGCGGCCGGCTTCGGCACCGGCTCGTACACGCCCCAGGCCGTGGTGAACGGCCAGTACGAGTTTGTGGGCAGCGACCACGCCGCGCTGGCCGCCGCCATCGCCAAGGCCGCCCGGGCCCCCCGGGCCACCGTGCAGCTGGCCCGGGCCGCCGGGGCCCTGAGCGTGCAGGTGGCCGGCCTGCCCGCCGGCACCGCCGCCGCCACCGTGCTGCTGGCCCTCACCGAAACCGGCCTCTCGACCCAGGTGGGCCGGGGCGAAAACGCGGGCCAGCTGCTGCGCCACGCCGCCGTGGTGCGCGAGCTGCGCCCCCTGGGCACGGTGCGCGGCAGCGGCACCTTCAGCGCCCCGCTGGCCCTGCGGCCCGAGTGGCAGCCCGCCCACCTGCGGGCCGTGGTGCTGGTGCAGGACGCGGCCTCGCGCCACATCGTGGGCGCGGCCAGCCTGCCGCTGGGGGCGGTTAATTAAAGCGCAGGCGCCTACCGCTCGTTGCGGTAAATCCGCCCTTCCTTCATCACGAACTGCACCTTTTCCAGGGCCTTCACGTCGGCGATGGGGTCGTCGGGCACGGCCACGATGTCGGCCAGCTTGCCGGCCGTGAGCGAGCCGGTGCGGTCCTGCCATTGCAGCAGCTCGGCCGCCCGGATGGTGGCCGACTGGATGGCCTGCATGGGCGTGAGGCCGAACTTCACCATGTAGTAAAACTGCCGGGCGTTGTCGCCGTGCGGGTACACGGCGGCGTCGGTGCCGTAGGCGATTTTCACGCCGGCCCGCACGGCTTTCCGGAAGTTTTCGCGCTGGAGCTGGCCCAGGCTGCGCTCCTTCTCAATCATTTTCGCGGGGAAGCCCTTTTTGGCGTACTCGCTCAGGATGTAGTCGTCGTCGTAAATGTCGGCCACCAGCCAGGTGCCGTTTTTCTTCATCAGCGCGATGCCTTCGTCGTCGAGCAGCGAGCCGTGCTCGATGCTGGCCACGCCGGCCCGCACGGCCAGCTTGATGCCCTCGGCCCCGTGGGCGTGGGCCGCCACCTGCTTGCCCCAGCGGCGGGCCTCGTCCACGGCGGCCTTCAGCTCTTCGAGCGAGTACAGGGCCGCGCCCGCGCTGCCTTCCTCCGAGAGCACGCCGGCCGTGGCCAGCACCTTGATCCAGTCGGCCCCGAACTTCACGTTGGTGCGCACCCGCTTGCGGATTTCCTCGGGCCCGTCGGCGATGCCCGTGAAGTCGGGGTTTTCGCCGAAGGTCAGGCCCGGGGCGTAGCCGGTGGTTTCGTCGCCGTGGCCGCCGGTGGGGCTCAGGGCGAAGGTCGACACCAGCATCCGGGGCCCGGCGATGGTGCCGGCGTTGATGGCGTTGCGCAGGCTCACGTCGATCAGGCTGGTGCCGCCCACGTCGCGCACCATCGTGAAGCCCGCCATCAAGGTGCGCTCGGCGTACACGTGGGCCACCACGGCCCGGTCAATCGGCGACTTCCGAAACAGGTCGTCGTAGTAGTTGTCGCCCGGCTCGCTGCTGAGGTGGGTGTGGCAGTCCAGCAGCCCCGGCAGCACCGTGGAGCCGCTCAAGTCGACGACCTCCGCCCCGACCGGAATGGCCAGGTTGGGCCCCACGGCCATTATTTTATCGCCGCTGATGAGGATGACTTGGTTGGTGAGCACCCGCCCGCCCACCACGTCCACCAGCCGCCCGGCCCGAATGGCCGTGACGGCGGGTGCGGGGACCGATGCCGGGGCTTGGGCTTGGGCCGAAGCCGCCAGGGAGGCCGCCAGGCCGAGCGCGAGGAAAAGTTTTTTCATGGATTGGAAGGGGAAAGTGAAGCCCGGGCCCGGGCCGATAGTGCCCGCAGGGCCCCCAGGGCCCGTTCGGCGTCGGCCTGGGCCACAAATAAATGGTCGTGGTAGTAGGCGGCCACTACGTTGCAGCTGATATTTTCCTGGGCCAGGGCCGCCGCTACGGCCGCCGTGAGCCCCACCGCCGCCAGCGACGAGTGCACCGTCAGGCGCAGCCAGGCGGCCACGTAGGCGTAGGGCAGCCCCTGGGCGTCGGCGGCGGCGCGGGGCAGAATCAGGGTGAGGCCCTCTGGCTCCCGGAACGCGCCCAGGGCCGCCGGCGGCACGGACTGCGCCGGCCCCACCGGGCAAAACACGTATTCGCCCGGCTGCCGCACCGGTTGCAGCGCGGCCAGCAGGTGCGCCAGGTCGGTTTCGCCCGCGGCGGCCGGCATCAGTCCGCCTCCCGGTGCGCAGTGGCCGGGCTGAACGCCGGCACGCACACCGACCAGTACTCGCACTCCTCGTCAAACGGGTTGGCGTAGCGCACCCGGGCCCCGCCCTTTATCAGCAGGGCCTGCCCGGCGTGCAATTCTACCGTGTCGCCGTCGATTTCGAAGCGCTTGCGGCCGCGCACCACGATGGTGATTTCGTCGAAGGTGGGCGTCTGGTGGGGCTCGCTCCAGTGGGGCGGGGCCACCATGTGGGCCAGGCTGTAGCCGCCCGTGCCGGTGCTGGCTTGCCCCACGTGCTCCTCGATGAGCTTGCCGTCGGTGGTGGGCACCACAAACGGCGCGGGGTTGAGAACGTAGCGTTTTTCAGGCATGATTTTTTTTAAATGTGAAGATGCGGGGAAAAGCGAGGAAAATGCGGGGAAACGTGGGAATGTGGCAAATATGGAGATGCGAAAGAATCCGGAAATGAAATCGTTCAGCGTGACGGTCAATTAGGTTTTAGAATATTTTCACAACTCCCACATTTTAAAAAATCAACGTTTCCACAGTCTTTCCAGCCACTCGAACAGGCGCGACTCATATTTCCACACGAAGAAATAGGGCGTTTGCACGGCCCCGAACCGCTGCCGCACCCGCTCCACGCCCGGCAGCATGCTGCCCTCGAAGTCGAAGCAGCCCAGCCCCAGCACCTCGCTGGCGTAGCGGATGGTCTCCCAGGCCAGCAGCATGCCCGCGCCGCTGGCCCGCAGGGCGGGGTCGTCGCCGGCCAGGTGGTAGTAGGCCGTGGTGGCGTCCCAAATCAGGTAAGCCACCGAATGCACCCGGTCCTGGGCATCGACGGCAAAAAACAGCTGCCGGGCCCCTTGCGCCACCAGCGCGGCGTCGAGCCGGCGGAACTGCGCCTCCGAATACGGCACGGCCACGCCCTGGCGCTCGAAGCTCAGCCGGTTCACGGCCCAGAACGTGGCCAGCGGCAGGTCGTGCACCACGCGCACCCGTTGCCGGGCCAGCCGAATGTCGCGCCGGATGCCTTTGCTCAGCCCGGCCTCCACCCCCGCTAGGTCGGCCAGCTGGGGTAGGCGGTACGTGTGGCGGGCCGCCCGGTGGAAGCCTTGGTCCTGAAACGGCTGCCAGTGGGTAAGCGTTGGGTAGCAGCTTTGCTTGAAGGCGGCCAGCGGCGGCAGCTGGGCCAGCAGCGCGGCCACCGCCGCCGGCTCGCGGGCCGGGTCGCCGCGCAGCTCGGGCAGCACGTACGGCCCCAGCCACTTCACAAAGGGCGGCATGGCCCCGTAGCGAAACGGCCCCCGGCGCTTGTGAAAGTAGGGCAGGGCCCCCACCACGCGGCCGTTTTCGCGGGCCAGCACGGCGCTCCAGCCGCCGCCCGCGGCGCAGGCGTCGAGGTACCAGGGCTGGGCAAACACCGGCACGTCGGGCGCGGTGCGGCAAAAGGCGCGGTAATCGGCGGGGGCGGGCATAGGCGGGGCAGGCGGCGAAAATACGCGCCGCCGGGCCCCGGGCCGTAAAATTTGCCCTGGGCCTCAACCCTCGCCGCGCGCCGTCGTATTAGGCAGCAAGTTGCTCTGCCGCGGCCGGTGGCCCGCGGCGTCCCCCGATTCTTTCACTACTTTCCCCCTCTCCCCATGTCGTATCAAGAAGAAGACAACAACGGCGGTAAAATTCTCCTCGCTGTTCTCGCCGGTGCCGGCGCTGGCATCATTGCCGGTATGCTGCTGGCCCCCGACAAGGGTTCGGCCACCCTTGAAAACTGGAAAGGTGCTGCCAACAAGTACAGCGGCCAGCTGGGCGAGCAAGCCACGAAAATTGGCACCGACCTCGAAGCTAAATTCAAAGAATATTCCGGCAAGCTCGAAGAAATGGGCCTGACGGGCCCTGGTGCTACCCTCAAGCTGCAAGGCAAGTGGGACGATCTGAAAGGCCAGCTGAAGCAGCAGTACGCCCAACTCACCGACGAGGACCTGACCTTCGCCGAAGGCAAAGGCGACGAGTTGGTGGGCAAGCTGCAGGACAAGCTTGGCAAAGGCAAAGCCGAAATCACCAAAATGCTGAACGATTTGAAGGCGTAGTTGCCCGCAATTCCAGACAAAAAGCCCTGTGCCGCTTGGCGCGGGGCTTTTTTGGTTAAACCATTTCCTTCTCGCCCCATGAAAGACGACCCAGGCAAAGTAATTTTTTCGCTGTTGGCCGGAGCCACGGCCGGCATCGTGGCCGGCTTGCTGCTGGCCCCCGAAACCGGCGACGACGCCCGTGCCCAACTCCGCGTTACCGCCACCAAACTGGCCGACGACCTGAAGAAACGCGCCCGACAGGCCCTGGGCCAACCCCTCGCCGCCGCGCCCACCCCCCACGCCGACGACCAAGCCGCCGCCGATGCGCTGCTGCACGCCATGAGCGCCGAAGCCGCCGGGGCCCTCGATTAGCCCGCTTCGGTAAGCAACTGCCGGTAGCAGAATAATTTCTCTTTGGCCAAACCCGCGTAAAAACCAACCCATCAGCCTTGAACGAAGGCTGCCCGTGCTATTCGTAAAATTGCCGGTCGTAAGAGCTTCTATTGGAATTGGTTAAACACTTCAGTAGTAAAATTAGACGTGCCCATCGCAAACTTCCCATAGCGAAGCCGCCCTACTAATTAAGCTGACGTAAAAAGGCCCGCACGATTCGTCGTGCGGGCCTTCTTTATGCATTAATGGCAGCGTTAGTCCAGCTTTTCCGGCTTCATCTGGGGGAAGAACAGCACGTCCTGGATGGAGTTGGAGTTGGTCATGATCATGCTCAGGCGGTCGATGCCGATGCCCAGGCCGGCGGTGGGCGGCATGCCGTACTCCAGGGCCCGCAGGAAATCCTCGTCCAGCACCATGGCCTCCACGTCGCCGCGCTTGCCCAGCTCCAGCTGCTCTTCGAAGCGCTTGCGCTGGTCGATGGGGTCGTTCAGCTCCGAGAAGGCATTGCAGATTTCCTTGCCGTTGCAAATGGCCTCGAAGCGCTCCACCAGGCCCGGGCGGTCGCGGTGCTTTTTGGCCAGCGGCGACATTTCCACGGGGTAGTCGGTGATGAACGTGGGCTGGATGAGCTTGGGCTCCACGAACTCGCCGAAAATCTCGTCGATGATTTTGGACTTGCCCATGCTGGGGTCCAGCTTCACGTGCAGCTCGTGGGCCGTGTCGCGCAGGGCCGCTTCGTCCATTTCACCGATGGCCTTGCCCGTGTACTTCTCGATGGCCTCGAACATCGTCAGGCGCTGCCAGGGCCGCTGGAAGTTGATGACGTGCTCGCCCACCCGGATTTCGGTGTGGCCGTGCAGCGCCATCGCCACGCGCTCCACCATTTCCTCCACCAGGTCCATCATCCAGTGGTAGTCTTTGTAGGCCACGTACAGCTCCATCTGGGTGAACTCGGGGTTGTGGAAGCGCGACATGCCCTCGTTGCGGAAGTCCTTGCTGAACTCGTACACGCCGTCGAACCCGCCCACAATCAGGCGTTTGAGGTACAGCTCGTTGGCAATGCGCAGGTACAGCGTCATGTCCAGCGTGTTGTGGTGCGTTTTGAAGGGCCGCGCCGCCGCCCCGCCGTACAGCGGCTGCAAAATCGGCGTTTCCACCTCCAGGTAGCCCTTGTCGTTCAAGAAGTTGCGCATGGATTGCACCAGCTGCGTCCGCTTGATGAACGTATCGCGCACCTGCGGGTTCACCGCCAGGTCCACGTAGCGCTGGCGGTAGCGCTGCTCGGGGTCGGTGAAGGCGTCGTAGGTGGTTTTTTCGCCGGTGGCCTCGTCCACTTTCTCCTTCACTACGGGCAGCGGGCGCAGGGCCTTGGCCAGCAGCTTCAGTTCCGTCACGTGGATGGACGTTTCGCCCACCTGCGTCACAAACACGTGGCCCTTCACGCCGATGAAGTCGCCCAAATCGAGCAGCTTCTTAAATACGCTGTTGTACAGCGTCTTGTCCTCGCCGGGACAAATTTCGTCGCGGTTGACGTAGAGCTGGATCCGGCCCGAGGTGTCCATCAGCTCCGCGAACGAGGCCTTGCCCATCACGCGCGACGACATCAGCCGCCCGGCCAAGCTCACTTCCTGGAAATTATTCAGTTCGGGGTGGTAGTTGTCGAGGATTTCCTTGGCGTAAAACGTCACGTCGAACAGCGCCGAAGGGTACGCCTCCACGCCCAGCTTTTCCAGCTCTTCGAGCTTGTGGCGGCGCTGTTGTTCTTGGTCGGTAAGGGGGTGAAGCACGGATGTATCGGGTTAAGAGCGAATTAAACGGATTCTGTGTACAGCGAATGGTGCAGCGGGCCCGCCATTGAGCCGTGCCGCGCCCAACGCCGCCGGGAGTATTGAGAACAACGCCAGCGCAAAATTGGCGGCTGGTTCGGCGATGCGGTGCACAAAAGTAACCCACGAAAAAAGCCGCCCCGAAACCGGGGCGGCTTTCTATGCCGAAAGTTGGCAGTATGCGCGGCCTTAGGCCGCCATACGGTAGTGGGGGGCCTCCACGGCCACGGCCGGCACCGTGGGCGGGGTGGGGGCCAGCACCGGCTCGACGCGGGTGCGCAGGCGGTCCTGCACAAAGCCGGCCTGCAGATGGGCGGGCAGCTCGGCCACCAGCCGGCGGTAGCGCTCCAGGCCCAGGGCCTTGGCCACGTAGGTTTCGTGCACACCGTTGAGGTAGCTCACGATGTTGAGCAGCGAGGCGTGAAAGAGCTTGAAGTCGATGTCGGCCTCCACGTAGCGCTCAATTTCGCGGCTGCTTTGCGAGATGCGCAGGCGGCCCAGCAAGTCGAAAATCGTGGTGTAGCCCAGCCGCCAGGTAATCTGCTGCCAGTGCGCGGCGGTCCACTTGTCCAGCGGCCGGCCGGTCTTCTGGCTGCGGATGGCCGTGTTGGGGTTGGCCTGCACCTGGGCGCGGGTCCACTGGGCCTTCATTTTGCGGGTGGTGCGCAGGAACTGGCCCACCTGGGCCTGGGCGTCGATGGCCTTGCTGGCGATGTGCAGCCCGGCCTTGTAGCCGGCCAGCGGCAAACGGTGGATGCTGAAGTCGCCGTAGGCCCCGGCGGCGTAAAACGACACCGGGCGCGGGTAGGCGTTCTTCACCACCAGCCGCCCCACCTCGCGGCGGATGAGCTGGCCGTTGTTGCTGCGCACGCCGGTGGTGTACAAAAAGGCCTGCAAGCCCGAAAGGATGGCGTAGTAGGCCTGCGGAAATGTCCAGTGCAGGGCGTTGCGCAGGAAATTGTCGTCGCCCAGCTCGGCCGTGGCCCGCAGCGCGTACTCGGTGCTCCAGCACGTGTGCAGCAGCTTGGTGAGGGCCGTTACGTCGGCCTCGCCCAGCTCGGCGGCGTGGTTGCGGAAAAACGGCAGGTTGGCCAGGCCGCCCAGCGCGTCGTCGCTTTCCTGGATGTGGTAGTTGATGGCAAAAAAGTAGTTCAGAAAAACCTGCGCCGGAATGGACTTGCGCCAGGCCTCGTCGGCTACCTGTTGCTGCGGCTCGGGGGCCCCCGGGCTGGCCTGGGGAATGAGCGGAATGATGCGGGTTTCTTCGTGCGTCGTCGTCATGCTAGGTAAACATGCAGCGCCGGTAAATTAGTTGCCTGTTTACTAAAAATATTGTCCGAATATATTTGCTAAAATTACTCTGATAATCAATAACTTATGCTTTTGTAATTTCTAGCCATAAAATATTTTTTTAGCAGCCGATTTACTAACTGCCGTAGTAGCTGCTTTTGAGCCGCAAAAAAGCCCCCGGCCGATGGCCGGGGGCTTCCGCAACTGCAAGCGAGGGGCAGCTTTACAGCTGGTTTTCGATGATGGAAACGGCTTCCCCAATGGTGATGTCCTTCTTGATGTTTTTGGTGAAGCGCTGGCCGCGGTTCACTTTCACGGAGTCACCGCTGGCGGCCTGCACATCGGCGCTCAGGGGCGAGAAGGCCAGCGCCGTGGTGGCTTTTTGGGCCGCCTCGTATTTGTCGGCTTCAATCCGGCTCTGACGCTGCTTGGTGCGGTACGTCGCCAAGTTCAGCGATTCGACCGACTCTTTTTTACGGGCCAACGACATCTGCGTGACCTCGTTCATGATGTTGAAGCTCTGGTTGGTGGCCACGCGGGCTTTGCTTTCGGCCCGCAGCTTGTCGTAGGCGGGGGGCGTGTTCCAAGCGCGGAAGCGGGCCGGCGCAATCTCGTCCCACTTCAGCGGGTAGTCCGAGCCTTTTTCGCCCTCTTCCAAGTACGAGTACATGTCGGGCAGCACCACGTCCGGCACCACGCCCTTGAACTGGGTCGAGCCCCCGTTCACGCGGTAAAACTTCGACGTGGTAAACTTCAGCGAGCCGAAGGGCTTGAGGCTGTTCAGCTCGTTGGGCAGGCTCTCGTCGAGGTCCACGATGCGCTGCACCGTGCCCTTGCCATAGGTGGTCGAGCCCACGATGACGGCCCGCTTGTAGTCCTGCATGGCCGCCGCCAAAATCTCCGAGGCCGAGGCGCTGTACTTGTTCACCAAAATCACGAGCGGGCCGCTGTACTGCACGCGCGGGTCCTTGTCCTCAAGCACCTGGGTGCGGCCGCGGCCGTCGCGCACCTGCACCACGGGGCCACTGTCGATGAACAGGCCGGCCATGTCCACGGCGTCGTTCAGCGAGCCGCCGCCGTTGTAGCGCAGGTCCATAATCACGCCCTTCACGCCTTCCTGGTTCATCTTGGCTAACTCCTTCTTCACGTCCTCAGCCGAGCTGCGGCCGCCGTCGTTGTTGAAGTCGGCGTAGAAAGTGGACAGCTGCAAGTAGCCAATTTTCTGGTTTTTGTCGGTAATGGCCGCCGAGCGCGCGTAGGTCTCGTCATTCACCACCAAGTCGCGGATGATGGACACGACTTTGGTGGCACCGTCGGGCTTGCGCACCGTTAGGCGCACTTCCGAGCCCTTTTTACCCTTAATCAGCGTCACAGCTTTGGTGATGCGCCAGCCTTCGATGCTTACCGGCTCGGCCGCGCCTTGGGCCACGCGTAAGATGGCGTCGCCCTTCTTCAGCTCGCCCTGCCGGGCCGAGGCCGAGCCGGGGAGGATGTCCTCGATGTAAATCAGGCCGTCTTTTTCGCGCAACTGGGCCCCAATGCCTTCGAAGCGGCCGGTGAGCTGGTAGTCGAAATCGTCCTTGGCCTTGGGGGCAAAGTAGTCGGTGTGGGGGTCGTAGGTGTTGGCGATGACGTTGGCGTAGTTGGCCAGCCGCTCGTTGGCGTCCACGTCGGAAAGGTCCGCGAACTGGTCGTCGTAGAACTTCAGGACCCGTTTGCGGGCTTCAGCTTCTATCTGGGCGGGGGTGCGCACGGGCTCGGGGGCCGTGGGCGCGGCGGCGTTGGCCGCGGCGGGGGCCGCCGTGGCAGCGGAGGGCTTTGCAGTTTTAGCCTTTTCCTGGGCGTCCATCATCTCCGACACCCGGCTCAAGGTTTCGTACTTCAGCATCTTGCGCCACAGCTCGCGCTGGGTGGCTTTGTCGGCGGGAAAGCTGGCCTTCTCGGGGTCGGTCTGGAAGGTTTCCTGGGTGGTGAAGTCGAACGGCTTGGCCAGGATTTCGCGGTACAAAGCCTGCATCTCCTTCACGCGCTGGGCCATTAGCTGGGTGCTGAGGTCAAAAAAATCGCGCTTGCCATTTTTAACTTCGTCGTCGATGTCGTTCTGGTAGCGGCGCAGGTTTTCCACGTCGCTGGCCAGCAGAAAGGTTTTGCGGTAGTCGTCGCGCTTGAGCGACAAATCGAACACGCGCTTGGAAAACGCGTCGTCAAGTTTTTCGGGCTGGTAGTGGGCCGTGCTCAGGCCCTGCACCATCGTGCCAATCAGCACTTGTTCCTTGGACGGGCCATCGGCCGAGTTGCGGCGAAATAGCCGGTACGAAGCCAGCACGAACACTGCCGTTACCAGAAAGGCGTAAAGCCCAATTTTTAGGCGAAGGAATGACATCAGCAGGGGGAAGAACAATAAAAAAATCAAATATACACGAAATCGCCAGGGCCCCGGAGGCCGTTCGTTCGCCTCAGGAACGTACCCAACCGCCCAATAAGTGCCTTGTGGGCCTCCACAAAAAAAGGCTGCGAATAACTAACGAAAAGTTGGCCCTTTGCGGTTGAAAGTTGCAACAAAAAAAGTCCCTCCTGGTTGGGAGGGACTTTTCGTACTCGCTAACAAACTAGATTAATAGCGGTAGATTTTGTCGCCGTTGTTGCGGCGGAACTCGTCTTCGAAATATTTGGCATCCTCCGCGTTGCGGGGCTTCACGCCCATCACAATGCCGCCGTTGTTGATGCCTTGCTCGTATTCGGCAGCGTGCGCTTCGGGAATGCCCGAACCTACCAAAGCCCCAACTAAGCCGCCGGTGAGACCACCGGCCCCAGCCCCGGCCAGCGCCGCGGCCAGCGGACCAGCAATAATCAGGCCCAGGCCCGGCAGAGCCACCGACGTGCCAATGGCCGCGATAGCGCCGATGATGGCCCCGGCCGTGCCCCCGATGGCCGAACCCACGCCGGCACCTTCCATGGCTTTGTCGCCCAGTTCGGTGCTGTCCGTATCGTCGCCAAAATGCGCCTTACGGGTTTCGTCTGACATTAGCAAGTTCACGTCGTCCTTGCCGTAGCCGCGCGAGTGCAGCGAGTTGTACGTCTTCTCCGCGCTTTCCCGGTCACGGAACATGCCGCTCATGGAGCTGCCCTCGGTGTAGTTGCCGGTAGTACCCGCGGCAGGGTCGGTGCCGTAGTCAGCCCCGGTGCCGGCGTTGTAGCTCGTGCCCTCGTTGCTGAGGCCAGTGCTGTTGCCCATGCCCGTGCCGGTGGTAGCGGAACCGTAATTGGCGCCAGCGCCGGTGCCCGAGTTTTGCGGGTTGTTGGAATCGTTAGTGTTCATGTTAGCGTGGGAATTGAAGATGAAAAAGCAAGTACTCCCGGTCCAGCCGGGGCACTGCTTCTAACGGGCCCGCCCCCGGGGGGTTGCGTCGCCAACACCGTCTTCATACCCAGCTGCTATTAACTAGCCCTTCAACTCTAGGCAAACTTCTGAAAGTTAGCTTCATCAAGCCAAAAATCACGGCATGTGCGGACCAGATTCTTCAAAAACTCTTCGTCCTGTTTCAGGCTGCGCCACTCGCCCATCCCCATCTTTTCGCACAGCTTGTAAAAATTATCGCCCTGGCCCTTAGAGCCCGGCACTTTCACCAAGCAGCTCAGCGGGGGGCGGCCGTCGGTGTGCTCGGTGGTAGAAATTTCGGCCAGCATCTCGTTTAGGCGCGATTTCTCGTGCGAGATATCGAGGTTAAGGCCCAACTCGGCTTCTTGCACCAGGGTTAGGTAACTTACGGTGCCGGTCTGTCGGCGGGCGTAGCGAATAAGGTAGGTGCGGATGCGACCAGTCATAGGAAACAAAAAGGAGGGCAGCCTGTAAATAGCAAAACCGAGGGGGCCAGCGCACCGGCCTGCCCTAAAAAAATATCCGAACCGGGTGGTGCCAACCCCAACGGGGCGTGGCACCACGGTTCAGAAACGGAGCGACTGGACGATTCCCGCCGCGACCGGCTCTTACTCACACGCAATTGTAGTGCCAAGCTGCCCGGCCGGCCGGGTCAGCGGCCTCGGCGGCGGCGCAGTTCGCGCTGCACGAGTAGGAATTCGCGGCTGCTTTGGCCCGCGATGGCCGTATTTTCGTTGGCGCGGCGCAGCAGGTAGGGCATCACCGCCTCCACGGGGCCGTAGGGCAGGTACTTGGCCACGTGGTAGCCGGCGTGGGCCAGGTTGTAGCTCAGGTTGTCGCTCATGCCGTAGAGCTGCGCGAACCAGACGCGCGAATCGCCGGGGGCCAGGCCGGCCTCGTGCATCAACTGGGTGAGCAGCAGCGAGCTGGCCTCGTTGTGGGTGCCGGCGCAGAAGCTTACGCGGTTCACGTGCTGCACACAGTAACGCAGGGCTTCGTCGTAAAGGTCGTCGGTGGCCTGCTTGCTCGGGTTGATGGGCGTGGGGTAGCCGCGCTGCCGGGCCACGCGGGCCTCTTTCTCCATGTACGCGCCGCGCACCAGCTTGGCCCCCGCGTAGTAGCCTGCCCGGGCCGCCGCGTCGCGGGCGGCTTGCAGGGCTTCCAGGCGGTCGTGCCGGTAAAGCTGGTACGTGTTCCAGACAATGGCTTGTTCGCGGTTGTACTTGGCCATCATCTCGTCGGCCAACGCGTCGATGGTGTGCTGAAACCAGCTTTCCTCGGCATCGACGAACAGGCGGATGCCGTACCGGTGGGCCCGGGCGCACAGGGCTTCCACGCGGGCCACGGCCCGGGTGTGGGCGGCTTGCTCGGCCGCGCTGAGGGCCTGCCCGGCCTGAATTTTTTCCAGGATGGCCGCGCTGGCCACGCCCGTTACCTTGAACACCGAAAAGGGGATGTGCGTCGAGCGGTGGGCCTCGTCGATGGTGGCCAGCAGCTCGTCGCGGGTACGGTCGTAGCTGGCGTCGTTGCCCTCGCCCTCCACCGAATAGTCGAGGATGGTGCCGATGCCGTAGCGCCCCAGGGCCGCCACCACGGGGCGGCACTCGGCAATGGTTTCGCCGCCGCAAAACTGCTCAAAAATGGAGTGCTTGACGAGGAACTTGGTGCCCGGCAACCGCCACTTCAGCGCGGCCTGCATCAGGCCGCTGCCGGTTTTTACGAGGCCGTTGTTGTTCATGGCCGCGAACAGGCCGTAGGTTTTGCGCAGCTGGGCGTCCGACTTGGCCGCGAAGGCAATCTGCGTGTTATCGAACGAAACGGGCGGGGCCAGGGTAGGAGCGGGGGCGGGCATAGGGAATGCGTTAGGGCCGGCACCGACGGGCACCCGGCCGGGTACGAAGGTAACCGCTAAACAGCAGCCGGGGCCCCGAACGTTTCGCGGCAAGCGCCGCATCTTTGTGTTAATTATGGAAATTGCCGCTGCCCCCGCTACGTACTTTACCCGCATACTGGCCCGAAAAGGCCGCCCCATTCTCATCGCGGGGCCCTGCTCGGCGGAAACCGAGGAGCAAACCCTGGCCACTGCCCGCGGCGTGCAGGCGCTCGGCAACGTGGACTTGTTTCGGGCCGGGGTGTGGAAGCCGCGCACCCGGCCGGGCTCGTTCGAAGGAGCCGGCTCGGCCGCGCTGCCTTGGCTCCAGCGCGTGACCCAGGAAACGGGCCTGCCCGTAGCCATCGAGGTGGCCACCCCGCGCCACGTGGAGGAGGCCCTGGCCCACGGCATCCAGGTGCTCTGGATTGGGGCCCGCACCACCGTGAACCCCTTCGCGGTGCAGGAGCTGGCCGACGCGCTGGCCGGTACCGGCGTGCCGGTAATGGTGAAAAACCCCGTGAACCCCGACGTGTCGCTGTGGGCCGGGGCCCTGGAGCGCCTGGAGCGGGCGGGCATCACCGACCTGGCGGCCATCCACCGGGGGTTCAGCACGTTCGCGCCCAGCAAGTACCGCAACCCGCCCACCTGGCTGCTGGCCATCGAGCTGAAAACGCGCTTCCCGCACATCCCGCTCATCTGCGACCCCAGCCACATGGCCGGCCGGCGCGACCTGCTGCTGCCCATCGCCCAGAAAGCCCTGGACCTGGACTACGACGGCCTCATCATCGAAACCCACCCCGACCCCGACCACGCCCTGAGCGACGCCGAGCAGCAGGTGACGCCCGCCCGGCTCGGCGAAATTTTCAGCGAGCTGAAGTACCGCCGCCGCTCCTCCGACAACGAGGACTACCAGGCCAAAGCCGAAGAGCTGCGCCAGAAAATGGACGTGGCCGACCGCGAAATCATCGAGGCCCTGGCCCGCCGCATGGCCCTGGTAGAAGAGCTGGCCGAGTACAAAAAAGCCAACGACGTCAAAATCCTCCAGTTCGACCGCTGGAAGGAAATCTTCGCCACCCGCTCAGCCTGGGCCGAAACGCTGCACGTGAACCACGATTTCGTGGGCGAGCTGTACAAGCTGATTCACCTGGAAAGCATCCGCAAGCAGACGGAGGTGATGAACGGGGGCGCGGTTGGCGGGGGCATGACGCTGGGGCCCGGACTGTAGGACACTGTTGCTATCATAGTTCGACGACAAATAAAAAGGGCTGCTCAGCGAGCAGCCCTTTTTATTTGTCGTCGAACTACCGCTTACGGATTGGCTTGGTCCCAAGCAACTTCGGCGAATGGAACGGCGATACGGTCGAACAACTTGAACGTGCCAGTGGAATAAGCCAATGTAATGTTAGGCGCAGGGGTGGGGTTGAGCTTTCCCAACCGACGCAGGTCAACCCAGAATTGACCTTCGTAAAAGAGCGAATAACGGCGCTGGCGTAAAATTTCGTTGACCAGGGCATCTTGCGACACCGTGCCGCTGTATGCGGCCAAACCACCCGAGCGGGTGCGAATGGCGTTGATGTCGGCAACGGCACCAGTCAGGTTACCAGTCTTCGCTTTGGCTTCGGCTGCGATGAGGATAAGCTCCTCATTGCGAATGATACCCAGAGGAGCCGTCTGTGACGTGTACACGGCCGGCTCGTAATTGCCGGTAATGCCGCCCAGCGTGCGCGGGCCGCCCCCGCCGGCTCCCGTCCGCTTCGATACTTTACTGAGGCGCAGGTCGCCGGCTTCGGCTTCGTTCACGAAGTTGTCGGGCACCGTTACCAGCGTTGAAGGGCCGGTGTTCGGCACCTGGTAATACAAATTGCCCTGGTCGTTGGCAATGCTGGGGTTAAACGTCAGCTTTGGGCCAAGCGTCAGCGAACCGGCTTGGTCGTAGAACGAAGCAGTGATGGCCGTGAGGGCCCCGGCATTGTCGCCTTGGTACAAAGCCACGCGGGCGGCCAGGGCCCGATTGACTTTTAGAAAAGTGGCGGGTGTGTTGAAGCCGGCGTAGCCGGACGATAACGGAAAGGCAAAGGCAGTGCCGGCAGCGGCCAGCTCGGTTGCTCCTTGGTCAAGCAGCTGCCGAATATTGGCCAGCGCCGGGGCAGAGCCAGCCGTGAGCTTGCCAGGGTGCAAGTAGTCGGATACGTCGATGCGGATGCCGTTTTCACCCATTAAGTTTAGCAAGTGCAGCTTGCCCAGGGCTTCGTAAGTATCTGAGAAGCCCAGAATGCCTTGTACCTGAGCCGTGGAGATGGCCGTGGTGGCCTGCGCCGACTGCCGGAACACGTTAGCAGCCCGAATTATCCGGGCAAAAGAGCTGTAAGAGCCAACCGAGTAAAAGGCGTTGTTATCGAGGGCACCTTTGGTGCCTAGAATCTCGGTGTACCACCGCGGCTCGTTGCTGGCCAGGATGATGATTTCGCGCCCGAAGGTGCCGGTTAGCTGATTGTAAGCGGCGTTGTTGGTATGACCCAGGCGAAACGATGCTTCTACGCCGGTGCCCAGGGCCCGGATTTGGGCCAAGGAAGCGTTCGTCGTGACGCTCTCCAGGCTGGGGTTGTTAGGGTCGGTTACCGGGTCAATGTTCGTGGGGTTGCACCCGGGGGTGGCCAACAGCACGGCCAAAGCACCGGCCAGAGCCAAAGCACGCGGCTTTTTATTAAAAGTAACTTTCATAAGACGGTATCGAAAGAAGATGATTTAGAAGTCCAGGTTGACGTGGAAGAACACCCGCTTCGTCGAAGGGTAGCTAACCACGTCAACTTGCGCCTGGGTATTGGTCGAGCCGAAGTTGGACACTTCCGGGTCGTAGCCCTTGTACTTCGTCCAGGTGAGCAAATTGTTCCCCGAAACGCCCACCCGGATATTTTTCACGTAGTCGTGAAACGCGCTGGTGCGGATGCTGGCCGGAATGGAGTAGTAAAGCGAAACTTCGCGCAGGCGCACGTAGCCGCTGTTCTGGATGTAGTACCCCGCGTTGAAGCTCTGGCGGGCTTGTCCGAGCGGAACCACCGTGCCATCGGCCTGGGTGTAGGGCTGGCTGTAGTCAGCACTGGTACCAAAACCGTCCTGGTTGGTCACCGTCAGGTTGCTGGTGTAGCTGTTCTCTTTCCAGTGCAGCAGGAAGGACAACTCAAAGTTCTTGAAAATCGTGAAGTTGTTCAGGTACGACATCTGGAAAGTGGGCTGGGCCTCTCCGTAGCGGGTGTAGCCGCTGGGCGTGTTGGGGTTGGTCGTGGTGCTCACCGGGCTGCCGTACCAGCGCGAGGGCGATTCGCCCAGGGCGAAGAAGGTGGTGCCGTAGCCGGCCCCGAAACCAGGGCTCAGGTTGATAGTGGGCACTATCAAACGCGTTACTTCCGAACGGTTGAGCCAGAAGTTGGTCGTCGAAGTCCAGCGGAAGTTCGGCAGCTGCACGGGTACCAAGCCCAGGGTTAGCTCCAAGCCGCGGTTGCGCAGGTCGCCCACCGGGTAAGCCCGGATGGAGCTAACGCCCGTGCCGGGTGCCAACGGATACACCTGTACTATGTCAATAACCTTCTTGTTGTAAACGGTGGCCTCGAGGGTCACGCGGTTGTTGAAGAAGCCCAAGTCAATGCCTCCTTCCAACTCGGTGGCCCGCTCGGGACCGATAGCCGGGTTGCCGACCAGGGTTGAAGGCAGAAAGCCAACATTGCCGCCGGTGCTGATGCCGCCCAGGGGCGAGAAAGTGCCACCAAAGTAGGCAGGGCTACCGGTTTCGCCGTAGGCGGCCCGCAATTTGATGAGGTTAACCTTGTCCAGTGAGAAACCGTTGAGTTTAGCAAAGTTGATGGCCACCGAACCGCGCGGGAAGGCGTAGAGCTTTTTAACATCACCGTTGCGGCTCGACTTATCGAAACGGATGCCGCCGGTGGCTAC
Source organism: Hymenobacter caeli (assembly GCF_013294115.1). Taxonomy (GTDB): domain Bacteria; phylum Bacteroidota; class Bacteroidia; order Cytophagales; family Hymenobacteraceae; genus Hymenobacter; species Hymenobacter caeli. Next base: position 226,155 of record NZ_JABSNP010000001.1, read on the forward strand.
CACCAAATCATTAAAGTTGATTTCCTGCTGGGCGATGTACCCCACGTCCGTCTCGTCTTGGATGGAGGTCTGTTGCGTTACGATGGTGCCGCGGTCGGGCTGGAGGGGCCCCGGTGCCAAGTTCTGGCCTTGGCTGTACTGAAGCTTGGCATTCAAGCCCAGGCGCACGGCTCCTACCTGCGACGTCAGCGCCAACGGGCCCACCTTCCAGTCGTAGATTAGGAAGGCCTGCAGGTTGTAGTTGAAAAAATTGCTGTTGGATACGCGGGCTACCCCCGGATTGGCCGAGCTGACCTGCGACTGCAAATCGGCGGGCAGGGCCAACAGTGCGTTGGAGTTAGCGAAGTCGATGCCGCCCTGGCCGGTGGCGCGTAGCGAAGAGTTTTCTTTCTCAAGAATGCGCACTACCGCGGTGCTGGCCGAAGTCACTCGGTTGGTTGTTTCCTGGTTGATGGACCGTTCCACGATGGCCAGGGGGTTATCGCCGGTGTAAGGCGAATCCGGGTAAATGCCGGTTACCGGGTCTTTGTGCAAGTCAACAAAGCTGGGAATCGACAGCAGGTTATAGCCTACCGATACCCCGTTGTTGTCATTGCCAAAAAAGCCGCGACGGTTGGACGAATTGGCATAGCCGCTGTTGAGACTTAAGTCAATGCGCGAGCCGATTTTCTGGTCCACGTTGGCACGAATGGAGCTGCGCTGGTAATCGGTATTGTTCACAATGCCGTTTTCCTTGCTATTCGAGCCCGAAACGTAAAATTTGGTGCGGTCATTACCGCCCGATACGCTCAGGTTGGTGTTGCGCAGGTTGCCCGTGTTGCCGAAAACCTCCCGCTCGTAATCGTACGTTTTGCCGCCCGCGGCGTTGAAAAGAGGCAAGCTGCTGGCCCCAAACACCGCCGTTACTTTGGCCGCGTCGAAATCGGAGTGACCGATGTAGCGCTGGATGCGCTGCCAGCCGATGTCTTGGCTAACATTCACTCGGGTCTGGCCAGCCACCCCGCGCTTGGTTTTGATGATAATTACGCCCGCATTGGCACGCTGGCCGTAGATGGCGGCCGCGCTCGGGCCTTTCAGAATCTCAATCGACTCGATGTCAGCTGGGTTCAGGTCCGAGATGCGGTTAGTTCCGCCATCCTGGCTGGTACGGCCGGTGCCCGAAGAAGCTCCCGAAAAAGCTGCTGCCCCAGCACCGTTGCCAACTTCCTGGCTTACTGCGTACACACCGTCGATAATGTACAGCGGCTGCACGTTGCCCGTGATGGTGGAAATACCCCGTAGCTGCACCGATACGCCTCCGCCGGGGGCTCCGCTGTTGGAGCTGATGTTGGCACCCACTACTTTACCGTTCAGGGCAGCGTCCACGGTAACCGGACGAGTGCTGCCGTATAGTTCGGTTGCTGACACGGAGGCCACCGAATTGGCCAAGTTTGACCGCTTGACCGTAGAAGCCAAGCCGTTTACCACTACTTCGTCAAGGTCGCGGGGAGCCACGTCCAATGCTACCGTTACCGAATTAGTAGCTGTTACATCGCTCTCGATTGTTTTGTAGCCCACAAAGCTGAACGACAGCGTGGTAGTGCCAGCAGGTGCACTAAATGAAAAATCGCCGTTGGCGTTGGTAGCAGTACCAGCCCTCGTGCCCTTGGCAAGCACCGTTACCCCGGGGATGCCTTGACCGCTCGCTTTATCAGTGACTCGGCCCGAAAGTGTCTTGTCCTGCGCAAAGGCCTGCTGCATCAGGCACGTAAGCATCAAGAAGACTAAAATGGAAAATTGCTTCATAAAGAAGGGGAAAGGTTAAAAAATGAAGACTATGGTTATACAACCTGGTGGCAAATTATCATATGTTTTTGATTTAGTAGCCGAGGGAGGAAAAATTTTAAAATAGAAGTCCGAAAGCCACTAATCTTTTCAATTTTAAAATTCACGTTAACAGTACTTTGAAAACTATTTTAATATTAAAATATGTAAATTTTATTACTTAATAAATACCTTATTAGGCGCGCTTGCATTAAGCAAATGTTGCGGTACACTACCGGGTTTTGTGCGGACTTTTGCTCCATGAATGCTCCCGTCGTTATCGGTCCCACGGCCTTACCCGAGCTGGCTACCTGCCTGCACCGCCCGGCTTTCAGCCAGGTTTTCGTGCTGGCTGATACCAATACTGCCCGGTTGTGCCTGCCGGTGCTGGCCACCGCGCTGCCCCCGGGCCACCACCTCATCGAAATCCCGGCCGGGGAGGAATACAAGACCCTCGCCACTTGCGACCTAGTATGGGATCTGCTGACGCGGCACCGGGCCGACCGCCACGCCTTGCTGGTGAACGTGGGCGGCGGCGTGGTGACCGACCTAGGCGGGTTTTGCGCGGCCGTGTACAAGCGGGGGCTGGCCTTTGTGCAGGTGCCCACCACCCTGCTGGCCCAGGTAGATGCCGGGGTGGGAGGGAAAACCGGGGTTGACTACCAGGGCTTTAAAAACCATCTGGGGGTGTTCCAGGAGCCGCTGGGGGTGTTCATTGCCCCGCAGCTGCTGGAAACGCTGGACCCGCGCCAGCTCAAGGCGGGCTACGCGGAGGTGCTGAAGCACTGGCTGATTGCCGACTCGGAAACCTTTGAGCACCAGCGCCGCCTGGGCTGGCTCACCGACGACTGGACGCCCATCATCCGCGAGTCGGTGGCGCTCAAGCAGCGCATCGTGGCCAGCGACCCGCTCGAAGCCGGGCCCCGCAAGCTGCTCAACTTCGGCCACACCGTGGGCCATGCCCTCGAAAGCTACCTCCTCACCCAGCCCGGCCGCGAAGTGCTGCACGGCGAGGCCGTGGCCGCCGGCCTGGTTTGCGAGAGCTGGCTGTCGGCGCAGCGGGGCCTGCTGGACCCCGAGGAGCTGGACCGCATCGAAACCTTCGTGTTTTCGGTGTTCGATAAAATTTCTTTTGTGCTGCTCGAAACCGAAGCCATTGCCGAATTTGCGCGGCAAGACAAAAAGAACGCCGGGGGCGTCATCAATTGCACGCTGTTGCAGGGCGTGGGCCACGGCGTGTACGACCAACCCGTGACCGAGACCGACATTGCGGCCGCGCTGCGCCACTACCACCGGCTGTAAGCATCTAGCTTTTAGCTGCTAGCTATTAGCTATTTTGCTGACGGACGGTAAATTGTGCATAAAGCAGCGTCAATTTAATTTCGTCTTTCTGACACGCTACTCAAGCCTCTCAAGAAACTTTTAAACGCATATTCTTATCAACGATTCGCTTTCCCTGCGCTGGCCCGGCGGGCCCCTGCACGGCCTGGCCCGCCTGCCCGCCTCCAAAAGCGAGGCCAACCGCGCCCTCATCCTGCACGCGCTGGCCGGCGGCGGGCAGCTCCACAATCTCTCCGATGCCCACGACACCCAGCTCATGCGGGCTTTGCTGGCCGCGGCTGCCGGTACCGACCGGCTCAGCGCCGAAGACGCGGGCACCGTCATGCGCTTTCTCACGGCCTACCTGGCCGTGACCGGTTGGCGCGGCGAGCTGACCGGCACGCCGCGCATGCAGGAGCGGCCCATTGCCGTGCTGGTGGAGGCCCTGCGCCAGGCCGGGGCCAGCATTGCCTACACCGGCACCGAAGGCTTTCCGCCGCTGCGGCTGAACGGCTTTGCCCCCGCGCCGGCCGACGCTGGGCCTACGGGCTTGAGCGTGCGGGGCGATATCAGCAGCCAATACATCTCGGCGCTGCTGATGGTGGGGCCCTACTTGCCCGGTGGCCTGGCGCTGACCCTGACGGGTCCCGTGGGCTCGCGGCCCTACATCGAGATGACCGCGGCGCTGATGGCCCGCTTTGGCTTGGAATGCACTACCAATGCCGACGCCACCCGCCTGGCTGTGCCTGCCGGCCGCTACCGGGCGGCCGACTATTCGGTGGAGAGCGACTGGTCGGCGGCGAGCTACTGGTACGCGCTGGTGGCCCTGGCCCCGGCCGGCTCCGAAATTACTTTGCCGGGCCTGCGCCAGGAGTCGCTGCAAGGCGACCAGGCCATTGCGGGCATCATGACGCATTTTGGCGTCGAAACCGCGTACCTGGCCGATGGCAGCGGCGTGCAGCTGCGCCAGGGCCCCCGGCCGGCCGCCAGCGGCCCGCTGCGCTTCGATTTCACCGATTGCCCCGACCTGGCCCAGACCGTGGCGGTGGTAGCGGCGGCCCTGGCCCTGCCCGTGGACATGACCGGCCTCGAAAGCCTGCGCATCAAGGAAACCGACCGCATCGCCGCGCTGCAAACCGAGCTGGCCAAGTTCGGCGGTGACCTGCGGGAAACGGAAGAAGGCGTGTTCCGGGCTGTTTCCGCTAACTTCCGGGTGGCGAACCAGGCGGTGGCCACCTACCATGACCACCGGATGGCCATGGCCTTTGCCCCGCTGGCCCTCCGCGGGCCCCTCACGGTGGCGTCGCCGCAAGTGGTGCGCAAGTCGTACCCGCAGTTCTGGAACGAGCTGGCCGGGGCCGGTTTTGTTGTCAGCGAAGCCGGCTAAGGTAGGCCGCGGTGTGCAGCAGCCGGCTACCGTACCAACTGAACATCTCACCGTCAACCAGCTCGACCCGCGCTGCCGGGCATATTCCGCGCAGCTCGGCCAGGTGTTTTTCCTGGAATGGGTACGGCTCCGACGACAGCAGAATGCGCCGGGGCGCGGCGGCGGCCAGCTGCTCCGGCGTGATTTCGGGGTAGCGGCCCAGGGCCCCGAACACGTTGGCAAAGCCGGCCCGGCGCAGCAGGTCGTCGATAAACGTGCCCGCCGCGGCCACCATGTAGGGCTTGCGCCAGATGAAGTAGGCGGCTGTTTCGGGGGCTGCGGTCGGGCCCAGGGCCCCGAACCGTTCGGCGATGGCGTCAGCCATGGGGTCGGCCACGCGGGCGGTATTCGTAATCAGGCCCACCTGCTTAACCATGCGCAGGGCCCCGGCCAGGTCGGCCACATCGCTCATCCACACCGGGTAGCGGCCCTCTAGTTGCGCTATCCCGTCTTGGTAGTTTTCTTCTTTGTTGCCAATAACTAAGTCGGGTCGGCAGGCCGCTATTTTGGCGAAATCAAAGTTTTTGGTGCCGCCAATTACCGTTGCCTGGTACCGGGCCTCCGGTGGGTAAATGCAGAATTTGGTAACGCCCTCAATTTGCTTGCCTAACCCCAAATCGAACAGCAGCTCCGTTTGGGAAGGCACCAGCGACACAATGCGCTGCGGCGGAAACGGCACCACCACCCGCCGGCCCAGCTGGTCGGTCACGGCAAGGGAACCCTGGTTGGAAGTAAAGCTCATCGGACCAAACATAAAACGCCGGCAATTGCCGGCGTTTTCATAGTAACCTACTTGCTTCAGCCTACGAGAAATACCGGAAATCGTGGCCGTCCTCAATCCGCAGCAAGGTTTCGTAAATCAGCTGAATTACGGCCTCCACGTCGTCCTTGTGCACGGTTTCCACGGTGGTGTGCATGTACTTGAGCGGCAGCGAAATCAGCGCCGAGGCCACGCCGGAGCCGGAGTAGGCAAAAGCATCGGTATCGGTGCCGGTGGCGCGGGTGGCGGCGGCCCGCTGGAAGGCGATGCCTTGGTCCTGGGCCGTGCCGATGATGAGGTCGCGCAGGTTGTTTTGCACGGCGGGGCCGTAGGTGACGACGGGGCCCTTGCCGCAGGAAATGTCACCCGCCGTCTTTTTGTCGTACATCGGCGACTGGCTGTCGTGGGTCACGTCCGTCACGATGGCCACGTCGGGGTTGATGCGGTGGGCCACCATTTCGGCCCCGCGCAGGCCAATTTCCTCCTGCACGGCGTTCACGATGTACAGGCCGAAGGGCAGGGTTTTGCCGTTCTCCTTCAACAGGCGGGCCACCTCGGCCACCATGAAGCCGCCCACTCGATTATCCAGGGCCCGGCCCACGTAAAACTTGTCGTTGAGCACCGTGAACTCGTCCTCGAACGTGACCACCGCGCCCACGTGGATGCCCATTTCCTCCACTTCCTCCGCGCTGGCCGCGCCGCAGTCCAGGAACACGGTTTCGATGGTGGGGGCCTTGTCCTGCTCCACCTTGCGCACGTGGATGGCCGGCCAGCCGAATATTCCCTTCACGATGCCCTTGCTGCCGAAGATGTTGACGCGCTTGCTCGGGGCCACCAGCGGGTCGGAGCCGCCGTTGCGGCGCAGGTACAGGTAGCCTTCCTTGGTGATGTAATTCACAAAGTAGGATATCTCATCGGCGTGGGCCTCAATCACCACCTTGTACTTCGCGTCGGGGTTGACGACGCCCACCACCGTGCCGTAGGTATCCACGAAGTAGCTGTCGATGTAGGGCTTGAGGTAGTCCAGCCACAATTTCTGGCCCTCCTTTTCGAAGCCGGTGGGAGAGGGGTTGTTAAGGTATTTTTCGAGAAACTCGAATGATTCGGGACGCATATTTTAATAGAAAAATGCTTAACTCACCGACGGGTGAGAATAGCTAATAAGCAGGGTAAGGGCAAGGCAAATGCCGCCGGCAATTAACAAAAAACGGCTGGCTTTTTCCGGACGAGTATCGGCATCGGGGCCAGTCAGGTCGGGATGGTCATCAAATAACGACGCTATAAAAAAAACAACTAGCAGCAGCCCCAGTACCCAGCGCCCTGCCTTGAAGCGAAGCAACAGGCCGATAACCAGGGCGGCAATTCCCAGGACCAGAAAAATAGTGCTTGCTAATTGCCAGTTGTTCATGGCCAGGTTACAGCGGAATGTTACCGTGCTTTTTGCGCGGTAGCGTATCCACTTTATTCTCCAGCATTTTAAAGGCCCGAATTAATTTCTGCCGGGTTTGCGCGGGCAAAATTACTTCGTCCACGAAGCCGCGGTGGGCGGCGCGGTAGGGAGTAGCAAATTTTTCCTGGTAGTCGGCCACTTTTTCCTGAAGCTTGGCGGCCGGGTCGGCGGCGGCGGCGATTTCGCGCTTGAAGATGATTTCGGCCGCGCCTTTGGCCCCCATCACGGCGATTTCGGCGCTGGGCCAGGCGAAGTTCAGGTCGGCCCCAATGTGCTTGGAGTTCATCACGTCGTAGGCCCCGCCGTAGGCTTTGCGGGTGATGACGGTGATGCGCGGCACGGTGGCTTCGCAAAAGGCATAGAGCAGCTTGGCCCCGTTGGTGATGATGCCGCGCCACTCCTGGTCGGTGCCGGGCAGGAAGCCGGGCACGTCCTCCAGCACCAGCAGCGGGATGTTGAACGCGTCGCAGAAGCGCACGAACCGCGCCGCTTTGGTGCTGGCGTTGATGTCGAGCACGCCGGCCAGCACCGCCGGCTGATTGCCCACGATGCCCAGGCTGCGGCCCGCCAGCCGCGCGAAGCCCACCACGATGTTCTCCGCAAAATTCCGGTGCACTTCCATGAACGAGCCGGCATCGGCCAGGCCCTCCACTACTTCGCGGATGTCGTAGGGCTGGTTGGCGTTTTCGGGGATGATGGTGTCGAGCACCGGCCGGCTTTCGTCGCCCTCGGCCGTGTAGGACTGGGCCGGGGCCGTTTCCTCGCAATTTTGGGGCATGTAGCTCAGCAGCTGCTTGAGCTGCTGGATGCACACCACTTCGTTGGCGGCCGTGAAGTGCGTGACGCCGCTTTTGGTGCTGTGGGTGCTGGCCCCGCCCAGCTCCTCGCTGGTCACGTTTTCGTGGGTTACGGTTTTCACCACGCTGGGGCCCGTCACGAACATGTAGCTCGTGTCTTCCACCATCAGAATGAAGTCGGTGATGGCCGGCGAGTACACCGCCCCGCCCGCGCAGGGCCCCATGATGGCCGAGAGCTGCGGCACCACGCCACTGGCCAGGGTATTCTTGTAGAAGATGTCGGCGTAGCCGCCCAGGCTCACCACGCCTTCCTGGATGCGGGCCCCGCCCGAGTCGTTCAGGCCAATCACGGGGGCCCCGTTTTTCAGGGCCAGGTCCATGATTTTCACGATTTTCTCGGCGTGGGTTTCGCTCAGCGAGCCGCCGAACACCGTGAAATCCTGCGAGAAAACGTACACCAGCCGGCCGTGCACCGTGCCGTAGCCCGTCACCACCCCGTCGCCGAGGTAGTGCTCCTTATCCAGCCCAAAATCGCGGGCCCGGTGCATCACAAACTTGCCAATTTCCTCAAACGACCCCTCGTCGAGCAGCAAATCCAGCCGTTCGCGGGCCGTGAGCTTGCCTTTTTTGTGCTGCGCGTCGATGCGGGCTAGGCCGCCGCCGAGCAAGGCTTCCTCGTTTTTGCGGGCCAGTAAGTCGGTTTTGGAAAGGGCGTCGTGTACGTGCGGGTCGGGCATTGCGGGTGGGAGCAGGGCGTAAAATACAGTAGTCCAAAGATAGGCGGCGTGCCGAGTAAACGCAGAGAACGGGGCCGCCCCCTACGAATTCAGGCCCAGTACCATTAACATGAACGCAAACTGCCGGGCGGTGTCGTCAATGGACTTGAACCGGCCCGAGGCCCCGCCGTGGCCCGCGGCCATGTCGGTGTGCATCAGCAGCAGGTTGTGGTCGGTTTTGGTGGCGCGCAACTTGGCTACCCACTTGGCGGGCTCGTAGTACTGCACCTGCGAGTCGTGCAAGCCGGTAGTAACAAGCAGATTGGGGTAGGCCTGGGCTTTCACATTGTCGTAGGGCGAATACGAGAGCATGTACTTGAAGTACTGCTCGTCGGCGGGGTTGCCCCACTGGTCGTACTCGCCGGTGGTGAGCGGAATGCTAGGGTCGGACATCGTGGTCACCACGTCCACAAACGGCACGGCCGCGATGACGCCCTTGTACAAATCGGGCCGCATGTTGAGAATGCCGCCCATCAGCAGCCCGCCGGCGCTGCCGCCCAGGGCAAACAGCTTGGCCGTGGACGTGTACTGGCGCTTGCCCGCCTCGCCGGGCGAATCGTGGGCTTTCGTGAGGTATTCCGAGCAGTCGATAAAGTCGGTGAAACTGTTCATCTTGTGCAGCATCCGCCCGTTTTCGAACCACTGCCGGCCCATTTCCTGCCCGCCCCGGATGTTGCAAATGGCGTACACAAACCCGCGGTTGAGCAGGCTTAGGCGGGCCGCGCTGAAGGTGGGGTCGGTAGAGAGGCCATAAGAGCCGTAGGCGTATTGCAGCAGCGGGGCGCTGCCGTCCAGCTTTGTGCCTTTTTTGTACACGATGGACATGGGAATCATCGCGTTGTCGCGGCTCTTTACAAATACCCGGTCCGTCATGTAATCGGCCTTGTTGAAGCCGCCGAGCACGGCCTGTTCTTTGCGCAGCGTGCTTTTGTGGGTGGCCAGGTCGTAGTCGTACACTGAACTCGGCGTGGTGAGCGACGTGTAGTTGTAGCGCAGCGTCGGCGTGTCAAACTCCGGGTTCACCCCGATGGTGGCCGTGTAGGCCACTTCGCTGAAGTTAATTTTTTGCTCGGCCTTGTCCTTCCACCGGATGGTACGCAGCTGCAACAGGCCCTCGCGGCGCTCGTTTAGCACGAGGTAGTCCTTGAATAGGTCGAAGCCCGCCAGGAACGTTTCGGGGTGCCGGGGCAGGGCATCCTGCCAGTTGGCTTTGGCGGGGTTGGCCACGAGTACCACCACCAGCCGATAGTTGGGGGCCTGCCAGTTGGTGCGGATGTAAAACTGGTTGCCCATGTTTTCTACCTCGTATAAGTGGTCGGGCTCGCGGGCAGCAAGCACTTTGAACGCCCCCGTTGGCGCGGCCGCGTCCAGGTAGCGGTACTCCGACGAGAGCGAACTGCCCAGCTCGATGCCCACGTATTTCTTGGATTTTGTACGGCTCACGCCCACGTGAAAGGTGTTGTCTTTCTCTTCGTACACCAGCGCGTCCTGCGCGGGATCGGTGCCCAGCGTGTGGCGGTACACTTGGTAGGGCAGGAGCGTCGTAACGTCCTTTTTGGTGTAAAACACCGTCTTGTTATCGGCTGCCCACACGGCTTCCCCGCCCGTATTGGCAATGCTTTCGGGGTAAAGCTTACCGGTCGCTAAATCTTTGAAGTGCAGCGAGTACAACCGGCGGCTGACCACGTCGTCGGAGTAAGCCAGCACCTGGTTATTGTCGCTTACTGCCCAGCCGCCCACCTGAAAGTACGCTTTCCCCTGGCCCAGCTGGTTGGCGTTGAGCAATATTTCTTCGGGGCCCGCCAGGCTGCCTTTTTTGCGGCAATAAATCGGGTACTCGCCGCCTTGCTCGAAGCGGGTGTAATAGTAGTAGCCATTGTCGCGGTAAGGCACCGAGGCATCGTCTTCCTTGATGCGGCCTTTAATTTCTGCCACCAGCTTCTGCTGCAAAGCCTTGGTGCCGGCCATTCCCTGGTCGTAGTAGGCATTTTCGGCGTTGAGGTAGGCCAACACTTCGGGACTTTCCGGCTGATTGAGCCAGTAGTAATTATCCGTCCGCGTAACGCCGAAGTTGGTGAATACTTTGGGCTTGACTGCCGCCACGGGAGCCGTTTGGCCTAGGGCCCCGGTGGCCAGGGCCACTCCCGCACTAACCAAAGCAGCTTGTTGTAGAATTTTCATAAAGCAAGAAAATTTAGGATCACAGCCGTTTGGCCTTTGTTGGCCAACTCCGCGTTAAGGTAACAGACACGTAGCAAAAAAGCCGGTCCCCTCACGGGAACCGGCTTCTCACTGCCGCGCTTAGCGCTTATTTCTTGTCCGTATCGGGCGACTCGGGAGCCTCAGCGGGCCGCTCGTCGCTGGCCAGGTTGGGCTTTTCGTCGCTCTTACTTACTGAAAAGATAAGTTCGTCTTTGCCGTCCTCGTAATCAGCCGTGATGACGTCACCGTGTAACACCTGGGCTTTAAGGATTTCTTCGGCAATCGGGTCTTCGATGTATTTCTGGATGGCACGGTTCAGCGGCCGGGCCCCGTATTTGGGGTCATAGCCTTTCTCGGCCACGAAGTCCTTGGCCTTGTCGGTCAACTCTACTTTGTAGCCCAGAGCGCTGACGCGCGAGAGCAACTTACGCAGGCTGATTTCGATGATCTTGTGGATATCCTTCTTCTCCAGCGAGTTGAAGACAATCACATCGTCCAAACGGTTGAGGAACTCAGGCGAAAAAGTTTTCTTCAAAGCGTTGGTGATGGTGCCCTTGGTCAACTCGTCCATGTTGTCCTGCCGGGCCTTGGTGCCGAAGCCGATGCCCGCGCCGAAGTCCTGCAAGTCCCGGGCCCCGATGTTGGAGGTCATGATGATGATGGTGTTGCGGAAGTCCACCTTGCGGCCCAGGCCGTCGGTCAGGATGCCGTCGTCCAACACCTGTAACAGCAGGTTGTACACGTCGGGGTGGGCCTTCTCAATCTCGTCGAGCAGAATCACCGAGTAGGGCTTGCGGCGGATTTTCTCCGTCAGCTGGCCGCCTTCTTCGTAGCCCACGTAGCCGGGAGGCGCGCCCACCAGGCGCGACACGCTAAACTTCTCCATGTACTCCGACATGTCCACCCGCACCAGGGCGTCTTCCTTATCGAAGAGGTACATGGCCAGCACCTTGGCCAGCTCCGTCTTGCCCACGCCCGTGGGGCCCAGGAACACGAAGGAGCCAATCGGCTTCTTGGGGTCTTTCAGGCCCACGCGGGTGCGCTGAATGGCTTTCACCAGCTGCTTGATGGCTTTCTCCTGGCCAATCACTTTGCCCTGCAGCTCCTCGCCCATGTTGAGCAGCTTCTGGCTTTCGTTCTGGGCCACGCGCGAAACGGGGATGCCGGTCATCATGGCGATTACCTCGGCCACGTTTTCCTCCTTCACCGTGTAGCGCTTCTTCTTGGTTTCCTCTTCCCAGCTCTTCTTAGCCGTTTCGAGCTGGTCCAGCAGCTTCTTCTCGGTGTCGCGGAGCTTGGCGGCTTCCTCGTATTTCTGCGATTTCACCACGCGGTTTTTCTCGCCTTTGATGTTCTCAATCTGCTCTTCGAGCGTGAGAATGTCTTCGGGCACCACAATGTTGTTGATGTGCACGCGGGCCCCGGCTTCGTCCAGAATGTCAATGGCTTTGTCGGGCAGGAATCGGTCACTCATGTACCGGTCGCTCAGCATCACGCACTGCTCAATGGCCTTGTCCGTGTACACCACGTGGTGGTGGTCCTGGTACTTGTCCTTGATGTTGTGCAGAATTTCAATCGTCTCCTCGGGCGTGGTGGGGTCCACCATCACCATCTGGAAGCGGCGGGCCAGGGCCCCGTCCTTCTCAATGTACTGGCGGTACTCGTCCAGGGTCGTGGCCCCGATGCATTGAATCTCGCCCCGGGCCAAGGCCGGTTTGAACATGTTCGAAGCGTCGAGCGAGCCCGAAGCCCCGCCGGCCCCCACGATGGTGTGCAGCTCGTCGATAAACAGAATCACGTCGGGCGACTTTTCCAGCTCGTTCATCACGGCCTTCATGCGCTCCTCGAACTGGCCCCGGTACTTGGTACCGGCCACCAGCGACGCTAGGTCCAGGGTCACGACGCGCTTATTGAACAGCACGCGGCTTACCTTCTTCTGGATGATGCGCAGGGCAAGGCCTTCGGCGATGGCCGTTTTGCCCACGCCGGGCTCGCCGATGAGGATGGGGTTGTTCTTTTTGCGGCGGCTCAGAATCTGGGCCACGCGCTCAATTTCTTTTTCGCGGCCCACGATGGGGTCGAGCTTGTCGTCTTCGGCCAGCTTGGTGAGGTCGCGGCCGAAGTTGTCGAGCACCGGGGTTTTCGACTTTTCGCCGGCCCGCTTGGCCCCGCCGGGGGCATTGCCCTGGCCTTGGGCACCGCGGCCTTGCTGGCCACCAAAGAGGCGGTCGTTGTCGTCGTCGTCGGTGTCAGGCGCTTTGGCGGCGGGCGTGGCGTTGCCGTGGTAGTCCAGCGAATCGCGGACGGTTTCGTAGTTCACGTTGAATTTGCTGAGAATTTGAGAAGAGATGTTGTCCTCGTCGCGCAGAATCGAGAGGAGCAAGTGCTCGGTACCGATGACTTCCGACTTAAAAATCTTGGCTTCGAGGTAGGTAATCTTTAGCACCTTCTCCGTCTGCTTGGTGAGCGGAATGGAGCCGGTGATGCTGTTGCCTTGAGTGGCCGTGTTGCGGGTGGCCTGCTCGAGCGAGAATTTTAGCTCATCGAGGGCCACGCCCAGCTTGCGCAACAGGCCGAGGGCCGTGCCTTCGGCTTCGCGAATCATGCCCAGCAGCAAGTGCTCTGTGCCGATGTAGTCGTGGCCGAGGCGGATGGCCTCCTCCCGGCTCAGGGAAATGACCTCCTTAACGCGGTTCGAGAATTTAGCTTCCATGCAGATAAACGTAATGAAAAAAATGGATAGCCCCGCGTCGGGAATAATAATAGACGAAAACGGGTATGGCCGAGTTAGCTTGAAAACAAGCCGGTTCGGGCGAAGGTTCGTGCAAATGAGAAACGAAAACGGGCCGGCGAAGTTTAGAAAAATTCAGCCTAAAAAAGACCCTGCCGCCGGCCCCTGCGCAAACAGCAAATCCAGGATGCTGAGCCCGGGCTCAAAACCTGGGCCAAACACTTGCGGGTAGGGCCGCACCAGGCCGCAGGCTGCCGGACTGTCAGGTCCCGCGCCACTGGCTTTGGGGCTGAGCCAATCGCGCCGATCCAGCAAGTCAGCCGGGGCCAAGGGCCCCGGCGCGTGGTACGCAGTAGTGAAACTTAAGGGTAAAGTGAGCCGGAAGCAGCGCAGCTCCAGCCGTAAAAAGGCCAGGTTCAGGTCGAAAAGCAGGACGGGTTTCTGCTGGTAAATGTCGTGCAGGTAATCGGCGTAATACTCAAAATACGGGCTGTTGCCGTAGGCGGTTTGCAGCGTGCGCCAATGGCGGTGAATCCAGTGCTGGCGGTAATCGATTTCAATATCGGACGTCCTGACCTTTTCGGCGCGGTTGCCGGCCACCACCGGCACCGTGAGGGGCTGCACGCCCTGCGCCGTGCGGATGAGGCAGCGGTTGCGGTAAGTTTGCTTACGGTAGTTCTCCCGGGCTTCCAACACCAGACCGTCGGCCCGGAGGAGGGCCGCAAAAAATGCCGCCGGCGGGTGGTAGTGCAACTCAGAAATAATCAACATAAATGCAGTGAACAGATATTAGTGAGCAATTGCCAGCGGACGATTGATGATGGCCGGGGCACGGTAAACACCAAAGGTGCCCACTTTTTAGGATTCACTATTCATAGCTGACAGCCCACCGACAATTGATAGCTACCTACTGATAACTGCTCACCGATGACTGTACTTTCGTCCATGCGTTTCTTTTTGATGTTGTGGGCCGGCCTAGCCCCTGCGCTGGCGGCCCCGGCTGGCCCGCCCCGGCTGCTGCTCGACGTGGCCCGCTTCCGCAACCTGAACCAGGTGGAAAAAGGGGCCGAGGTGGAGCTGTACGTCACGGTGCCCACCCAGTCGCTCACCTACCGGCAGCGGGCCCCCCGGGCGTTCCAGTCGGCGGCCACCGTCACGCTGGAAATCCTGAAAGCCGATGGCAAGCCAGCGTATAAGGAGACGGTGGTTTTGAAGCCGCCGGTCATCAACGACACCACGATGGCCCTGAAAAATTCGCTCAGCTTCCTCAAGCGCATTCCGCTGCCCGACGGCCATTACACGCTGCGCGGCACCGTGCACGACCAGTACCGCAGCGCCAACGGCGAGGCCGTGGTGGAGCGCCCGCTGGTGCTGGAGGCCCCGACGGGCCCGGTGCTGAGCGACGTGCTGCTGCTGGCCCGCCCCGCCGTGAAAAGCAACGGCGACGACACCTTCCTGCGCGGCGGCTACCTGCTGACGCGGGCCCCGAGCGGCTTTTTTGGCCGGGGGGCCGATAACCTGTACTTCTACACCGAGCTGCAAGGGGCCCCCGCCGGCCAGCCCCTGCGCCTGCACTACCACCTGGCCGCCCCCGACGGCACCGCCGCCGACGCCGACGCGCCCCTCACGCCCCAGGCCGGGCGGCCCACCACCGTCATCGGCCAGCTGCCGTTCGGGCCCCTGCCCGAGGGCGAGTTTGCGCTGCTCATCGACGTGTACAGTGGCAAAAAGCTGCTGACCAGCCACCGCGCCACCGGCCGCCGCAGCACCACCGAGTACGCCCCCGCCGGGGCCGCCTCGCGGTGAGCCCAGCCGCCGCCCGGTCCTACCCGTGGTACTACGCCCCGCTGAACTGGCTGCTGCTGGGCCTGGCCCATTTGCCGCTGGGGGCCCTGTACGTGGTGGCCGACGGGCTGTATTTCCTGCTGGCCCACGGGCTGCGCTACCGAAGCCGGGTGGTACGCGAAAACCTGCGCAACTCCTTTCCCGAAAAGAGCGAGGCGGAAATCCAGCGCATCAGCCGGGCTTTCTACCGGCACTTCACCCAGCTGGTGGTCGAAATCCTGAAGCTGGCCGCCATCCAACCGGCCGAGCTGGCGCGGCGGGCCCGCTGGGTGAATCCCGAATTGATGGCGGGGGCCCTGGCCCGGCAGCGGCCCGTCATCACGCTGGGCTCGCACATGGGCAACTGGGAGTGGATTTTGGGCAGCGGGGCCCTGGCCCTGCCCGGCGTAATGGCCGGCGTGTACAAGCCGTTCAAAAACCCGTTCGTGGAAGCCTTTATGCGGCGGGTGCGCACCCGCTTGGGGGCCGAGGCCGTGCCCATGCTGGCCACCCTGCGCTACCTGGTGCAGCACCGGCGCGGCGGCCGCAACATCAGCCTGCTCACCGACCAGGCCGCGGGCCCCGAAGACCGGCCCTACTGGACCACCTTTCTGCACCAGGACACCGGCTTCTACAGCAGCGCCGAGCGGCTGGCCGCGCAGTTCGACTGCGCCGTGCTCTACGTGGGCATCCGCCGGTTGCGGCGCGGCTACTACGAAATCAAATTCACCGAAATGCCAGACGCGGCGGCCGTAGCCGCCGCCCCGCCCGGGGCCTTTCCCATCACCGAAGCCTTTGCCCGGCAGCTGGAACGGGACATCCAGGCCTCGCCCGAACAATACCTCTGGACGCACCGCCGCTGGAAACACAAGCGGCGGTGAACCAATGGGTGAATGAGTGAGGGGGTGAATGGGTGAATGGCTTTACCGGCATTCACCCATTCACCCCCTCACTCATTCACCCATTTATTAATTACAGGTACTGCTCGATGTCGCCGGCCCCCTGGCGCACCAGCTCGAAGTCGTCGTTGGTGCAGTCGATGATGGTGCTGGGCACATTGCCGCCGAAGCCGCCGTCGATTACCAGGTCCACCAGGGCGCGGTATTTTTCGAAAATAAGGTCCGGGTCGGTCACGTATTCTTCGAGGGTGTTTTCGTCGCTGCGCACCGAGGTGCTCACGATGGGGTTGCCGAACTCCTTCACCAGCTGGCGAATAATTTGGTTGTCGGGCACCCGGATGCCCACCGTTTTGCGCTTCACGCCGCCGTGGCGCGGGGCGTTGGCGCTGGCCTCGAAAATGAACGTGAAGGGCCCCGGCAAGGCTTTTTTGATAACCTTGTAGGTGGTGGTGGTGATGCCGTGGGCGTAGTCGCTGATGTGCGACAAGTCGTGGCAAATAAAGCTCAGGTTGGCTTTTTCGGGGTGCAGGCCCTTGATGCGGCAGACCCGTTCCACGGCTTTAGCGTTGGTCACGTCGCAGCCGATGCCGTACACCGTATCGGTGGGGTAGATGATGACGCCTCCCTTGCGAAGGACGTCCACGGCTTGCTGAATGCGGTTGGCGGGCGGGTTGTCGGGGTGAATGCGGAGCAGCGTGGCAGCCATATTATTCGGAAGAGAGGGGAGAAGCGAACCGCGAAGGTTTAAAACGGGCGAAAAGTAAGCAGTAACTCCGTTTCGTGCCGCCATTGTTTTCGGGCCGGGCCGGCCGGCCGTGAAAAGGGCCGCCCGGCGGGTGCGTACTTTTGGGGCCGTCCTGCTGATTCTCCCCGCGCTTCCCATGTCCGAACCTGTCAAACTGTCAAGCGTTGAGCGCCGCGACCTCTCGGTGCGCCGCCGCAACCGCAACGCCGCCATCGTCTCTATTCTGGGCCTGGGCCTGGTGTGTTTTTCTTATTATTTCTACCAGGTTTTTTTTACGCCCAACATCGAAACCAAGGGCCAGTCCGTCTACGTGCTCGTGCACCGGGGCGAAACCTGGAAGGCCGTGCTCGACTCGGTAGACAAAACCCACACCGTGGTGGACCGCCTCTCGATGCACTTCGTGGCCCGGCTGATGAAGTACGACCGGCCCGGGGCCGTGAAGCCCGGCCGCTACGAGCTGAAGGACGGCTACACCAACCGCCAGCTCATCGGCATTTTGCGGGCCGGGATTCAGTCGCCGCTCAAGCTCACTTTCGCCAACGTGCGCCTGCGCAGCGAGCTGGCCGCCAAGCTCTCGCACCAAATCGACGCCCGCCCCGCCCAAATCGACTCGTTGCTGAGCAGCCCGGACTATACGCGCAGCCTGGGCTTCGACACCACTACGGTGCTCACCATGTTCATTCCCAACACGTACCAGCTGTATTGGAACACCTCGGCCCCCAACCTCATGCAGCGCCTGAAGAAGGAGTACGAGAAGTTCTGGACGCCCGCCCGCGACGAAGCCCGCGAAAAGGAGCACCTCACCCGGGCCCAGGTGAGCACGCTGGCCAGCATCGTGGAGGCCGAGCAGCAGCAGCACGCCGACGAGCGCCCCCGCATCGCGGCCGTGTACCTCAACCGCCTCAAAAAAGGCATGAAGCTGCAAGCCGACCCCACCGTGGTATACGCCAACCACGACTTCACCATCAAGCGCGTGCTGAACGTGCACCTGCAAAAAGACTCGCCCTACAACACCTATAAATACGCCGGCCTGCCCCCGGGCCCCATCGACCTGCCCAGCATCGCCAGCATCGACGCCGTGCTGCACCCCGAGGAGAACAACTACCTGTACTTCTGCGCCAAAGATGACTTCAGCGGCTACCACGCCTTTGCCGTCAACGAAGCTGGCCACCTGCTAAACGCCCGCCGCTACCAAGCCGCGCTGAACCGGGCGGGAATACGGTGAAGGGTTGAGTTTTGAGGGTTGAGTTTTAAGTTTTAGGGCAAACCGTCATTTTCTGGGCCGGATGAAGATTGAAAATCCAATTGCTGAGCGCAGCTTCGCCTTTGCTTTGCAGGTTGTAGAGTTATACAAGTTGCTGAGCGCTGAACGGGAATTTGTGTTGTCAAAACAATTATTGCGGAGTGGTACCAGTATCGGGGCGAACGTCGCAGAGGCTTCCGCTGCCATATCAAAACGCGATTTTGCTGCTAAAATGTCCATTGCTTCAAAAGAGGCTCGGGAAACTCGGTACTGGTTGCAGTTACTCACCCAAGGCGGGCTCACGCAACTGGATTTAGGCCCTGCTCTGAACGAAGCGAACCAACTCGTCAATATTTTAACCGCAATCGTAAAAACTGCGCAAGCTAATCTGCTGTAGGCTGCACTGGTGGCCCCACCCGAAACTCAACACTTAGCCCTTAAAACTCAACATTTCTCTTGTTTTCCTCTGACGCCCAAATTCGCGTGCGCTACGCCGAAACCGACCAGATGGGCTACGTCTATCATGGCAATTACGCGGCGTACTTCGAGGTGGCCCGCACCGAGGCGTTTCGGCAGTTGGGCATTTCGTATAAGGAAATGGAAGCGGCGGGCGTGGGGATGCCGGTGGGTGAGTTGCGCACCAAATTCCGCCGCCCGGCCCGCTACGACGACCTGCTGACCGTGCGCCTGCTGCTGCGGAAACCCGCGCGGGGGGCCAGCGTGTTGTTCGAATACGAAGTGTACAACGAAGCCCGCGAGCTGCTCACCGAAGGCCACACGCTGATGGTGTTCGTGAAGCTGGCCAGCGGCCGGCCGGTGCCCGTGCCGGCCGACGTCGTTGACCGGCTGGCGCCGTATTTTTAAAGTGTTGAATGCTGAGTGTTGGATGTTAAGTAATAAGCAAAGAATGCGTAGTGTTCACTTAAAACTCAACACTTAAACTCATAATTTCCGTGAAAGCCCCTGCCCTCGTTCTGCGCCGCCGCACCCAGCTGCCCGACCTGCGCCGGCAGCGGCCGTACCGGCGCGTCATCGTGGGGCTGAAGCGGCTGCGGCTCTTCGGGGGCCGCGCCTCGCTCTACGACGTCATCGACCGGATGTTGCTCGAGCTGCGCCTCGACAGCCTGGAAAAGCGGGCCGCCTACATGGCCTTCAACCTCACGGTAGCCGTGTTTCCGACCATCATCTTCCTGTTCACGCTCATTCCCTACCTGCGCATCCCGAACCTGAGCGAGGACATTTTGCAGTTCCTGGCCGACTTTATGCCGCCCGAGCTGTACTCCGCCACGGCCTCAACCATTGAAGATATTGTGAATATCAAGCACGGGACCCTGCTTTCGTTCGGGTTCGGCACAGCGCTGGTGCTCAGCTCCAACGGCATTATGGCCCTGCTCGACGCGTTCGAGAAAAAATACCCTAGCTTTAAGCACCGCAGTTATATTCGCAAACGCCTCATCGCTATAGCTTTGACTTTTATACTGGCGTTTATTCTGGTGTTGGCTATCGCGGGTATTTTCTTTGGTACCTACCTCATCGACGGGCTGGTGTTCTACGAAATCGTGCCCGAGCGCTACACCGACCTCGTGGTGTCGCTGGTGCGTTACGGCTCGCTGCTGGCGCTGTTTCTGAGTACGACGTGCGTGATTTACTACTTCGTGCCGCCCGTGCACGACAAGTGGCCGCTGCTCTCGGCGGGGGCCGTGGTGGCCACGCTGCTCATCTTTCTGGTATCGTTCCTGTTCACGCTTTACGTGCGCATTTTCGATTCGTACAACCATTTTTACGGGTCCATCGGGGCCCTGGTGGGCTTTATGGTGTGGCTGGAATTCGTGTGCATGACGCTCATTATCGGCTTTGAGGTGAACGTGAGCATGGACGCGGTGACGGGCCGGCTAAAAGGCGCTAAGAATGAGGCGTTAAAGCCGGCCGGCTAGCGTCAGCGCGGCGGAATGGCGTTTTTTGGAGGAATTTTCTGTGGGGCCCGCGCTTAATTATGCATTGTTCACTACTTTTGCGGTCCCCGAACCACTCGGGGGCCCGCTAGAGAGGTGGCAGAGTGGTCGAATGCGACGGTTTCGAAAACCGTTATACCGGCAACGGTATCGGGGGTTCGAATCCCCCCTTCTCTACGAAAAGGCTTTTTCTACCGCAGAAAAAGCCTTTTTTGCTGATTGGCACCCGGCTTTGCAGGCTTTTCTTACCCAGAGAAGTGGCAGAGTGGTCGATTGCGGCGGTCTTGAAAACCGCTGACTGTAACAGGTCCGGGGGTTCGAATCCCTCCTTCTCTGCAACGGCCGGTGCCAATGGCCAGCAGCCCCGCCTCCGCCCCGGAGACGGGGCTTTTTGGTGGGCATGGGCGGCGTCTGTCCCTGCCGGGCAACTCGGGGGGCAGCTCCTCCGTTTGGGCCGTTTATTGTTGTGTTTTTATCCCGCGTTATTGCTATCTATATTTTTACTAAACCCCTCCGATGCTTCGGTTTCTTGTTCTTTTGCTGGCGCTTAGCGGCCTAAGCCTCGCGCCGGCCGCGGCCTACTCTGTGCTGACGCACCAGGCCAACGTCGATTCGTGCTGGAAGCGGTGCCTGGTGCCGGCCCTGGAGCGCCGCTTCCCCGGCTCCACTCCGGAGGACCTCGTAAAGGCCAAGGCCTACGCCTACGGCGGGGCCATCATCCAAGACATGGGCTACTACCCGCTCGGGGCCGCCCTCTTCACCAACCTCACGCACTACGTGCGCTCGGGCGACTTCGTGCGCAACCTGCTCGACGGGGCCCAGAACCGCAACGAATACGCCTTTGCCCTCGGGGCCCTGGCCCACTACGCCGCCGACCTGCACGGCCACGCCGAGGGCACCAACCGCGCCATGCCCCTGGTCTACCCCGAGCTGAAGGCCAGGTACGGCAATGTTGTCACCTACGAGGAGGGCCCCAAGCAGCACAACCAGCTCGAATTTGCCTTCGACGTGACGCAGGTGGCCGCCGGCCGCTACCGCACCGAGGAGTACCACAACGCCATTGGCTTCGAAGTAGCCAAAGAGCTGCTGGAGCGGGCGTTCGAGAAAACCTACGGTCTGCCGCTGGGCAAGGTGTTCTTCAACACCGACGTGAGCGTGGCCACCTTTCGCTTTTCGGTGCAGCACGTCATTCCGCTGGCCTCGCGGGCGGCCTGGCACTACCAAAAGAAGGAAATTCGGAAGTTGAACCCCGGCATCAAGCGGCGGGCCTTCGTGTACCACCAAAACCGCAAAGAGTACCGCGAGCGGTACGGCGGACGCTACGAACGCCCCGGCTTCGGGGCACGGGTGCTGTCAACGTTCATCGGCATTCTGCCGAAAATCGGGCCCCTGAAGCCCTTCGCGTTCCGCCCGCCCACGCCCGAAGCCATCAAAATATTTCGGGCCAGCTTCGCCAGCGTGGTCAAAGTGTACTGCGGCTTGCTGGGCGAGCAGGGCCCCCAAGTACCCGCCCTTATGCTGGCCAACGAGGATTTCGACACCGGCCACGCCACCCATTTCGGTGAGTACGGCTTGGCCGACAAAACTTACGGCGAGTGGGTGCGCAAGCTGGCCAAGGAAAAATTCGCCGGCCTCACGCCGCCCATGCGGACCAACATCCTGACCTTCTTTGCCGGGGGCCAGGCCGCCCCGGCCGACAAGGAGGAGCGGGAAGCCGACAACCGCCGCGAAACCCAAGCGGCGCTGACGGAGCTGCGCGCCCTGCCCGGCGGAGCGGGGGAAAAATAAGTGCTTGGTTGTTTAAATATTGAGACAGATTCTAAATTAGAGAAATAGGACAACTTTTAGGTCGTTCGGATTGTCAGAAAGGGTAAGAGTTGCGTATCAGCTTTTGGCGCTACCGCAGCCGTTTCTACCTCTCTACGTTTATTCCGATGAACCACGACCACACCCCCGAAGCCGACGGCTCCGCGGCCGACGGCTCGCGGCGGACGTTTGTGAAGCAAGCCGGGGGCCTGCTGGGCCTGGCCCTGGCCCCGCCGCTCACCGGCTTCGCCGAACGCTTCGCCGCCCCCGCCAAAACCCTGGCCGGCCCCACCGACCTCACGCTGCGCGTGAACGGCACCGCCCGCACCCTGCGTGCCGAACCCCGCGTGACCCTGCTCGACGCGCTGCGCGAAAACCTCGACCTGACCGGCAGCAAGAAAGGCTGCGACCACGGCCAGTGCGGGGCCTGCACCGTGCTCGTGGACGGCCGGCGCGTGAACGCCTGCCTGACGCTGGCCGTGATGGCCCAAGGCAAGGAGATAACCACCGTCGAGGGCCTGGCCCAGGGCGACCACCTGCACCCGATGCAGGAGGCGTTCATCAAGCACGACGGCTTCCAGTGCGGATACTGCACGCCGGGGCAGATTGTGTCGGCCGTGGCCTGCGTGAAAGAAGGGCACGCTACCTCCGACGACCAGTGCCGCGAGTGGATGAGCGGCAACCTGTGCCGCTGCGGCGCTTACCCCAACATACTGGCCGCCGTGCGCGAAGTGGCCCAGAAAGGAGGGGCGCAGGGATGAACAATTTCACCTACACGGCCCTGAAAACGGCCAAGGAAGCCACCGGGGCCCGCAAGGCCGAGCCCGCGGCGGCGTTCATCGCCGGCGGCACCAACCTGCTGGACTTGATGAAATCTAACCTGGAGCAGCACCCGCAGTTGCTCGACGTCAACCAACTGCCCCTCAAGGGTATTGAGATGACCAGCGACGGATTGCGCATCGGGGCCCTGGAGCGCATGAGCGACGTGGGCGAGCACCCGCTGGTGGTGCAGCAGTACCCGGCGGTGTCGCAGTCGCTGCTGCTGAGCGCCTCGCCGCAGCTGCGCAACATGGCCAGCATCGGCGGAAATATCTTGCAGCGCACCCGCTGCGGCTACTTCCGCGACGGCGCGTTTCCGTGCAATAAGCGCGAGCCGGGCTCGGGCTGCCCGGCCCAAACCGGCGACAACCGCAACCTGGCCATCCTGGGCGGCAGCCCGGCCTGCATCGCCACCAACGCCAGCGACCTCGCCGTGGCCCTGGCCGCCCTCGATGCGGTGGTGCTGCTGGAGAACAGCAAAGGCAAGCAGCGCCGCGTGGCCCTGGTCGATTTCCACGTGCTGCCCGGCAAATCGCCGCAGGTGGAAACGGTGCTCGAAGCCGACGAAATCATCACGGCGGTGCTGCTGCCGGCGGCGGCCCACGCCCGCAAGTCGCATTACCTCAAGGTGCGCGACCGGGCTTCGTACGCTTTTGCGCTGGTATCGGCGGCCGTGGGCCTCGACGTGCAGGGCGGCCAGATAAAGGCGGCCCGCGTGGCCCTGGGCGGCGTGGGCACCAAGCCCTGGCGCGTGCCCGCCGTGGAAAAGCTGCTCGTGGGCCAGCCGGCCACCGAGGCCACGTTCCGCCGGGCGGCGGCGGCGGCCGTGCAGGGCGCGCACCCCTACGAGCACAACCGCTTCAAAATGGAGCTGGCGCAGAGCACCATCGTGCGGGCCCTGCTGGAACTGCCGGCCTAGGCCGCGCCGCCGATGCGGGCCGCCGCGCCGCGCTACTTCGCGCCGCTGTGCCCGGCTACCCCACGGCTGCTAATCCATAACAAATTGTCTATCATGGATAACGAACCTAAATTTTTTGAAACGAACCCCCAGGCCAAGTCCGTGGGCCAGCCCATGGACCGCATCGACGGGCGGGCCAAGGTGACCGGGGCGGCCAAGTACGCGGCCGAGTACCCGCTGCCGGGCCTGGTGTACGCGGCGCTGAAGACCAGTGAAATTGCCAAGGGCAAAATCGTCAGCATCGACAGCGCGGCCGCCATGCGCGAGCCGGGCGTGGTGGCGGTGCTCACGCACGAAAACATTCCCAAGCTGGCCCAAACGCCCAATACCAAGGACGGCAAAAAAGCCATTGGGGCCCCGATGGGCTTCATGCCGCTGACGGGTACCGAGATTTTTTACGCCGCCCAGCCGGTGGCCGTGGTGGTGGCCGACACGTTTGAGCGCGCCACCCACGCGGCTTCGCTGGTGAAGGTGACCTACCAGCAGGAGGCCCCGGTGGCCACCTTCCACGACCCCAAGGCCGTGAAAGTGGACCCAGCCAAGGTGCAGGACGGCAAAACCGACGGCCACACCCGCCGCGGCGACGCGCAAGCGGCCTTCGCGGCGGCCCCCATTAAGCTGACGGCCACCTACAACCACGCCACCAACAACCACAACCCGATGGAGCCCGGGTCCACCACGGCGCAGTGGGAAGCCGCCGACCGCCTCACGGTGTACGAATCGACCCAGGGCATAACGCACACGCAGCAGTCGCTGGCGGTGATGCTGGGCCTGCCCCGCGAGCAGGTGCGGGTGATAACCAAGTACATCGGCGGCGGCTTCGGCTGCAAGGGCTCGTGCTGGCCCCACACCGTGCTCACGGCGCAAACGGCCAAGGCCGTGGGGCGGCCGGTGAAACTGGTGCTTACCCGGCCCCAGATGTTTACGAGCATGGGCCACCGCGAAGACCAGCAGCAAACCCTGCGCCTGGGGGCCACCCGCGACGGCAAGCTCACGGCCCTGATTCACGAAAAGGTGTCGACGGCCTCGATGTGGGACGACTACGCCGAGCCCAACAGCAAGATTGTGAACCTGCTCTACGACTGCCCGACGTTTGAGTCGTCGTACACCCTGGGCCGGGCCAACGTAATGACGCCCACCTTTATGCGGGCCCCGGGCGAGGCCCCCGGCTCGTTCGCCATCGAGTGCTCAATGGACGACCTGGCCGCCACCATTGGCATGGACCCCTTGCAGCTGCGGCTGCTGAACTACGCCGAGCAGGACCCCAGCACCGGCCAGCAGTGGAGCAGCAAGGGCCTGAAGCAGTGCTACGCCCGCGGGGCCGAGCTGTTTGGCTGGAGCAAGCGCAACCCCAAGGCCGGGGCCACCCGCGACGGCCGCCTGCTGGTGGGCATGGGCATGGCCACGGCCAGCTACCCGGTGCACAACTCGCAGGGCACGGCCCGCGCCCGCCTCTACGCCGACGGCCACGCCGTGGTGCAGAGCGGGGCCACGGACCTGGGTACCGGCACTTACACGGTGATGACGCAGGTAGCGGCCGACTCGCTGGGCCTCACGCCCGACAAAATCCGCTTCGAGCTGGGCGACACCAAGCTGCCCACGGCCCCCAACTCGGGCGGCTCGGTGGCCGCCGGCACGGTGTCGTCGGCCATTTACCTGGCCGCGCAGGACGTGGTGCAGAAGCTCATCAAGGTGGCCGTGCTGGACAAGAAGTCGCCGCTGTTCCGGGCCAAGCCCGAGGACGTGCAAATGAAGGACGGCCGCCTGCAACTCAAGGCCGACCCGAAGAAGGGCGAAGAGTACACCGCCCTGATGAAGCGGGCCGACATGAGCGACATCGAAGGCAGCGCCAGTGGCAAGTATGGGGCCGGCTACGAAGAAGCCGCCCACGCCGCCAACGCCGACCCGGCCCACAAAGACGAGGCCGGCCAGCATTCCATGCACTCGTTCGGGGCCCACTTCTGCGAAGTGAAGGTGGACCCGGAGCTGGGCACGGTGCGCGTCTCGCGCTGGGTGAGCGTGCACGCCGCCGGCCGCATCCTCAATGCTAAAACTGCCCGCAGCCAGATCATCGGCGGCAGCATCTTCGGCATCGGCAGCGCCCTGATGGAAGCCACCGAGCGCGACCCCAACCTGGCCCGCTACACCAACGCCAACCTGGCCGAGTACCACATACCGGTGAACGCCGACATCCCCGACATGACGGTGGAGTTCGTGGACGAGCACGACCCGTACATTAACGCGATGGGGGTGAAAGGCATCGGCGAAATCTCGATGGTGGGCGTGGCCGCCGCCGTGGCCAATGCCGTGGCCCACGCCACCGGCCGCCGCGTGCGCGACCTGCCCATTACGCCGGATAAGGTGCTGGCGGCGAAGGCGGTGTCGTAAATTCAGTTAAAAGTTAAAAGTGAAGGGTTAAAAAGCAATTTCCACAAGGAATGCTTTTTAACCCTTCACTTTTAACTGAATTACGGCGTGAGCAGCGCCGCGAGTTGCTGCAAGGTAATTTCCGCCGATTTGGCCGAGTAGCGGTAGTTGGTGAGGCGGTAGCCGGCGTCCTCGAAGCTCTGCTGGGCCAGCTTCACATCGACCAGGGTGGAGAGGCCGGCGTCGAGGCGGAGCTGCACGAGGTGCAGGAGTTGGCGGGCGGTGGTGTAGCTGGCCTGCGCGGTGTTGGTCAGGGCCAGGGTTTGCTGGTAGGCTTCCCAGGCTTTGCGGGCGTTGAGGCGGTAGGTTTTTTCCAGGGCCGTGCGTTGCAGCTCGGCGGTGCGGGTATTGAGCTGGGCAATTTTCACCAGCCGCTTGTTTACCCCGCCCGAGTAGATGGGCACGCCCAGGCTGAGGCCGGCGTAGGGCCCGTAGCTCTGGTTGAAGAGGGTGGTGCCTACGGCGTTCTGGTTGCGGGCGAAGTTGGTGCCCGAGTTCAGGGCCAGCGACGGGTAGCGGTTGGCGCGGGCGGCGCGTTCCAGCAGCTCGTTTACGCGCACCTGGCGCTCGGCGGCCAGCAGGTCGGGGTTTTTGGTGAGGGCCGCTTCGATATCGGCCCAGCGCAGGTCGTGGTTCACCGGAATGGTATCCTCCAGGGCCACGCGGGTGTCGAGGTCCAGGGTCAGGGCCCGGAGCAGGTCGGCGGTGGCCTGCTGGGCGGCCAGGGCCTGCTGCTGCTGGGTTTCGAGCTGGGCGTTCAAATCCAGCTGGGCCTGGAAAAGGTCGGCGTTGTTGGCCAGGCCCACGCTTTGGCGGGCTTTGATGAGGGCCAGCTTCTGCTTCGACACCTCCACCGAGGCCTCCAGCGTGCGGATGTAGCGCTGCTGCTGCACCACGGCGTAGTATTTCAGGCTCACGTCGGCCAGCACGTTCTGCACCGTCGAGTTCAATTGAAGCTGGCCGATTTGCTCCAGCTCGCCCAGCCGCTTGCGGGTGGCCACAATCAATCCGCCGTTGTACAAGGTGTAGGAGCCGGCCAGCCCCACGTTGTACTGGCTGGCGCGGGCCCCGGTGCGCGTCACGCCCAGCCCGGTGTTGAACTCCTGCTGGGTGTTGTTAATCACCACGTTATTGGTGGCCACGACGCCCACCGTGGGCAGGGCCCCGGCAAACCCGGCCGAGTTTTGCAGGCCCTGCACCTGCGCGTTGGTTTGGCTAATCTGGATGTCGAGGCTGTTTTTGAGGGCCGTTTGCAGGGCCTGGCTCAGCGTGAGCACGGGGGCCTGGGGCCGGGCCACGCTGTCGGCCGGCGGCAGGGCCCGGCGGGGCTGCGCCTGGGCCCCGGCCCGGGCCGCCCCGCCAAGGACAAGAAATACTAAACAGGCAAAAAATCTCATCGAATGGAGCTGCAGATGGGGTAGAAACGGGGGGCGCTACGCCACGGCCTCTTCTGGCACGCCGGCCGGCACGGCCGCCTCGCCGAGTTCGGGCGGTTT
The DNA here is from genome assembly GCF_013294115.1 of Hymenobacter caeli. GTDB lineage: Bacteria > Bacteroidota > Bacteroidia > Cytophagales > Hymenobacteraceae > Hymenobacter > Hymenobacter caeli. Next base: position 253,589 of record NZ_JABSNP010000001.1, read on the forward strand.
GTGGTCGCTGGCAATGAAGGTGTAGATGGCCGGGATGACGAGCAGCGTGAGCACCAGCGAGAAGAGGATGCCGCCCACGATGACCGTGCCCAGCGGCTTGCGGCTGGTGCTGGCCGCGCCCAGGCTCAGGGCGATGGGCAGGGCCCCGAGCGCGGTGGCCAGCGAGGTCATCAAAATCGGGCGCAGGCGCTGTTGCGCGGCCAGCTGCACGGCCTCGCGCAGGGGCAGCCCGGCGGCCCGCTGCTGGTTGGCAAACTCCACGATGAGGATGCCGTTCTTGGTGACGAGGCCGATGAGCATGATCATCCCGATTTGCGAGAAGATGTTAATGGTCTGGCCCAGCAGCGCCAGGCTCAGCAGCGCGCCGGCCAGCGCCAGCGGCACCGTGAGTAGGATGATGAGCGGGTCGCGGAAGCTCTCGAATTGCGCCGCCAGCAGCAGGTAAATCAGCACCAGCGCCAGCACGAAGGCAAACGTGGTGTTGCCCGCGCTCTCGGCAAAGTCGCGCGACGAGCCGGTGAGGGCCGTCTGGAAAACCGTGGGGTCCAGCACTTTGTCGGCGATGGCCTGCATGGCCTTCACCCCGTCGCCCACGGTTTTGCCCTCGGCCAGCTGCGCCGAGATGGTGGCCGCCTTGAAGCGGTTGAAGTGGTAGAGGGTGCTGGGGTTGGAGTTTTCCGTCTGGTGCACCACCGCCGAGAGCGGAATGCTCTCGCCCCGGCTGTTGGTCACGTAGAGGCGGCTGATGTCGTTGGGGGCGCTGCGATCCGCGCGGTCCACCTGGCCGATGACCTGGTACTGGCGGCCGTCGCGCAGGAAATACGCCATGCGCCGGCCCCCGAACGCGCCCTGCACGGCCGCCACCACGTCCTGGGTGGTCAGGCCCAGGTCCCGGATTTTGAGGCGGTCGAACGTGAGCTGCACCTCGGGCTTGTTGAATTTGAGGTTGGCGTCCACGTTCTGAAACGTGGGGTCTTGCTGGGCGGCGGCCAGGAACCGGGGCAGGGCCTCCCGGATGCGTTCGAGGTCGGTGGTTTGCAGCACGAACTGCACCGGCACGCTGCTCTTGGCCCCCGAGCCCACGGCAATCGTCTGCTCCTGGACCACAAAAATACGCGCGTCGTTAAAGCGCTTGGTGTTCTTGGTGAGGTACTTGGCAATCTGTTCCTGGGTGCGCCGGCGCTGGTCGGGCGGCACCAGGCCGGCGCGCACCTGCGAGGTATTGGCGCTGCCGCCGGCGGGCGTGCGCGAAAAAACAAAGTCGTTTTCGGGCACCGAATCGCTGACGAAAGCCGCCACCTGGTCGCTGATTTTCTCCATCGCGCTAAAGCTCGTGCCCTCCGGCCCGGTCAGCACCAGGCGCACGCTGCTGCGGTCTTCGATCGGGGCCAGCTCGGTGGGGATGCCCCGGCCCACGAAGAAAATGATGCCCGCGCAGGCCGCCACCACCGCCCAGGCCAGCCCCCGCACCCGCAAAAACTTGCCCACGATGCGCCCGTACCAGCTTTCCATGCCCTGGAAAAACGGTTCGGTGCGGTCGTACAGCTTGCCGTGGCCGCTGCCGCCCTGGCTGCTGCTCTCGCGGTGCAGCACCACGTTGAGCACCGGCGTGATGGTGAGCGACACGAAGGCCGAAATCAGCACCGCGCCCGCCACTACCACCCCAAACTCGCGGAACAAGCGCCCCGTGAAGCCCTCCAGGAAAATAACGGGCAGGAACACCACCGCCAGCGTGAGCGAGGTGGCAATGACGGCGAAGAAAATCTCCTTGCTGCCCTCGCGGGCCGCGTCCTTGATGCTCAGGCCCTCCTCGAGCTTGCGGAAGATGTTCTCCGTCACCACGATGCCGTCGTCGACCACCAGGCCGGTGGCCAGCACGATGCCCAGCAGCGTCAGAATGTTGATGGTGAAGCCCGCCAGGTACATCACGAAAAACGTGGCAATCAGCGAAATCGGAATGTCGATGAGCGGGCGCAGCGCCGTGAGCCAGTTGCGGAAGAAGAAGAAGATCACCAGCACCACCAGCCCGAAGGAAATACCCAGGGTTTCCACCACTTCGTCAATCGAGTTGCGGACAATTTGGGTGTTGTCCACAATCACCCGCATCTCGATGTCGGACTTGTTCTCCTTCTGCACCTCGGCCAGGCGCTTGTTGAATTCGGCGGCAATCTCGACGTAGTTGGAGCCCGGCTGGGGCACGATGGCCAGGCCCACGGCGTAGGCCCCGTTGAGCTTCCAACTCTGCTCGTAGTTCTCCGGGCCCAGCACCACCCGCGCCACGTCGCCGAGGCGCACGATGCCCTTGGCGTCTTCACGCAGGATGAGGTTGCGGAACTGCGCCTCGGTGGTGAAGCGGGCCATCGTGCGGATGGTCAGCTCGGTGTTGCCGCCGTAGATTTTGCCGGCCGGCACCTCCACGTTTTCGGCGTTCAGGGCCGCCTGCACGTTGGTGAACGACACCTGAAAGGCGTCCATCTTGGCCGGGTCGAGCCAGAGGCGCATGGCGTAGCGCTGCTGCCCGAAGATGTTGATGGCCGACACCCCGTTGATGGTCTGAAAGCGCTGCTGGAGGTTGTTCTCGGCAAAGTCGCTCAGCTCCAGCAGGCTTTTGGTGCGGCTCTGCACGGCCAGGATGAGGATGTTGTCGGAGTTGGCGTCCGACTTCGACACCACCGGCGGGGCGTCGATGTCCTGCGGCAGCGAGCGCACGCCCTGGCCCACCTTGTCGCGCACGTCGGAGGCGGCGGCCTCCAGGTCCACGCCCAGATTGAACTCGACCGTGATGTTGCTGCTGCCCAATGACGAGCTGCTGGTAATCGACTTGATGCCCGGAATGCCGTTAATCTGCTTTTCGAGCGGCTCAGTTATCTGGTTCTCAATCACGTCGGCGTTGGCCCCCGTGTACGAGGTGTTGACGCTGATAATGGGCGGGTCGATGGCCGGGTAGTCGCGCAGGGCCAGAAACAAAAATCCGACCCCCCCAAAAAGTATCAGCAGCAAGTTGAGCACCGTCGCCAGCACGGGCCGCTTTAGGGATAATTCGGATATATTCATAGGGGAGGAAAGAATGCAGCGCAAACTAAAACGTCATGCTGAGCGCAGCCGAAGCATCTCGCGTGCAGCAGTACTTCAATCGGTTAACGGTTTTGGTTACTATCCCAGGCGAGATGTCTCGGCTGCGCTCGACATGACGTTTTAGTTAGACTCCTAGACAGCTTCGTTAATTGGTAGCTGATTTGGTCTTGCGCACCTTCACCGGCTTGCCGGGCTGGGTGAACAGCACGCCGTTGGTCACCACCGAGTCGCCGGCCGCCAGGCCGCTGACGATGGCAATCTGGTCCTGCTGGCGGTCGCCGGTGCGCACGTCGCGCATGGTGGCCTTGCCATGTTGAACCACCACCACCTGGTCCGACTTGTCGCCGGGCATGATGGCGTTGGTGGGCAGCAGCACGCTGCGGCGGGCCGCGCCGGTGGGCACGCTCACCCGGGCAAAGGCGCCGGGGCTGGCCTGGGCCCCGGCCGGCAGCTGGGCGCGCACGGTCAGGTTGCGGGTGGTTTGGTTCACCTGGCTTTCCTGGGCGATGACCGTGGCCGGGTAGCGGCGCGGCGGGTTGCCGGCCAGCTGCACCGTCACCACCGCGCCGGGGCGCACCAGGCCGCCGTTGGCCTCGGGCAGCGTAAAATCGACCTTGAGCTTGGTGTCGGCCTGGAGGGTGACCAGGATGGTAGTGGGCGTGACGTAGGCCCCGGGGCTCACCTGGCGCAGGCCCACGATGCCGGTGAAGGGGGCCCGAATCACGGTTTTGGCCAGCATGGCCTGGGTGTAGGCGGCGTCGGCCTGGTTGCTGCGCACCTGGCTCACGGCCAGGTCGTAGTCGGCCTGGTTCACGCCCTGCACCTTCAGCAGCTTTTCGAGGCGGTCCTGCGAGAGGCGCGACACTTGCAGCAGGGCGCGGGTTTTCTGGAGGTTGGCCTGCAGGTCGGCGTCGTTGATGCGGGCAATCACGGTGCCTTTGCTCACGCGGTGGCCCTCGGGCACGTTGAGGTACGTAAGGCGGCCGTTTACTTCGGGGTGCAGCTCCACGTAGTCGTTGGCCACCACCGCGCCGTTGGCTTCCACCGAGTCGGTCACGGCCGTGGGGTGGGCCACGAGCACGTCGACCAGGGCGGGGCCGGTATTCTTTTTCGCGTCTTTGCCGTCTTTTTTATCGGGGGACGAATGGCAGGCGGCCAGCACGGCCAGGCCGCAGGCCAGCAGCGGCCGTGCCGAAGTCAGAAAACGCATGGAATAGAAAGAAAGCAAACAGCGAAGCAGGAAGAAAAGAGCGGGGCAACAACGCGAAAACGAGGTATCCCCCCCGTTGCCAACCGGCCCAGGCAACAGCCCCGGCAAAGTTAGCGTTCGGTGAAGCGCAAAGACGGGGGCCCCTGGCCGGGGTTGCACGGCGCAGGGGCCCCGCGCTGCCTACTTTCAACCCATGAAAACGCCCGCCCCGCCGCCCGCCGCCCCGGCCCACAACTTCTTCGCCGACGTGCACGAGGTGGTGCGCCTCGTGCCGCCGGGCCGCGTGACCACCTACGGGGCCGTGGCCCACTACCTGGGGGCCCGCACCGGCTCGCGGGCCGTGGGCTACGCCCTGATGGCCGCCAACCTCGACGCCGCCACCCTGAAAAAAGACGCGCCCGTGCCCGCCCACCGCGTCGTCAACCGCCTGGGGCAGCTCACCGGCCGCCACCATTTCCCCACGCCCAGCGCCATGCAGGAGCGCCTCGAAGCCGAAGGAACCCGGGTGGAAGACGACACGGTGGTGGAGTTCAAGCGGCTGTACTGGGACCCGGCCGTGGAGCTGGGGTGAGGCCCCGGCTGCTTCGAATTAGACAGTAGGTTTTACACAAAAAAGCTGCCGGGGGATGGTCCCCCGGCAGCTTTTTGCAGTTGAAAACGCAGTCGTTACTTATTGGCTTTATAAGGCTCTTCGGCGATGTGTACGTAGGTGAGCTGCCAGGTAGTTCCTTCCTTGTGCCCCAGGGTCATAAAGGAGCCGTGCGCCGAAGCGCCTTTTGGGTTGTCAGCCGTCGGCTTGATGTCTAAAGTATAATAGCCCGTGGCGTAGCCCATCGTAGCGTCGCCACCCGTTTGCAGGGGCGTGAATTTTAAATTGGTGCTGGTGCTGAAAGACCTCTTCAGCCAGTAAGTGCTGAGCGAATCCCGGCCGCTCAACACCGGCGACACGTTGGCGAGCATCCGCGCATTCTTCGCAAAGCAGGCAGTGGCTTTCGCTACATCCTGCTGCTGCATGGCTTCGGCGAATTGTTGCGTTAAGGCGGCCATGGTGGCCGGCCCGGCCGCGGCGGGGAGGGCAGCCGCGGACGTGCCGGCAGGCTTCGGCGCTTTGATTGGTGGCGTGCTCGCGCTGCTGATCCAGGCGCCCACTACGAGCGCCAAGCTGGGAAGGAATAGGTATTTTCTCATGGGTAGGAAGCTGGTTAAAGTGTGCGACAAATCTATATTAAAATAAAGCACTTAATCTGTTTAAGATGAGAATAAAAGAGTAAAACAGGTAGTTCTACGTGATTTCGCCGCCCTACTTGCTTACCACGCCCGGCGCGGCCAATACCACCGTTTTGGGGTCCACCGTGATTTCGGCCAGGCGCTGGGCTACGGCGGGCGACATGCTGGCCTGGTAGCGGCCGTGCAGGTACTCGGCCAGGAACTTCTCGGCGGCGGCCAGCATCGCCAGGTTGTTCACGGGGCGGGCAAAGCCGTGGCCTTCGTCGGGGGCCAGCAGGTACTGCACCGGGTAGTTGCGGTCGCGCAGGGCCACCACAATCTGGTCGGCCTCGGCCTTGTTCACGCGCGGGTCGTTGAGGCCCTGCACCACCATTAGCGGGGTCTTGATTTTATTGGCCGAGGTCAGCGGCGACTGGCGCACGAGCTGGGCCCGGCCGGCCTCGGTGGTGGGGTCGCCCATGCGCTCGTAAAACTGTTTGCGAATCGGCTCCCAGTAGGGCGGGATGGACTTGAGCAGGGTGATGAGGTTGCTGGGGGCCACAATGGCCACGGCCCCCGCGTACACGTCGGGCGTGAAAGCCACGCCCGCCAGCGTGGCGTAGCCGCCGTACGAGCCGCCCATGATGCCCACCCGCTTGGGGTCGGCCAGGCCCTGGGCCACCAGGTACTTCACGCCCCAGGTCAGGTCGTCCTGCATTTTCTGGCCCCACTCGTTGTTGCCCGCGTTCAGGAATTTCTTGCCGTAGCCGGTGCTGGCCCGGAAGTTGGGCGAGAGCACCGCGTAGCCCCGGTTGGCCAAAAACTGGTGGTAGGCGCTGAACCCGTATTCGGTGCGGGACCAGGGGCCCCCGTGCGGAAAGATGACGACCGGCAAGCCTTTGGCCGGCACGCCCTTGGGCAGGGTGAGGTACGCGGGAATCTCCAGGCCGTCCGACGATTTATAGCGCACCACCGTCATGGGGGCCAGGTCGGCCCCGGGCAGCTTGGGCCGGGTCTGGTACTGCTCGGTGAGCTGCTTGGTCTGGCGGTCAAACAGGTACGCCGCGCCGGGGTGGGTGGCGTCGGTGGCGTCGAGCAGCCACAGGCGCTCGTCGGTGGTGTTCGACATGGGGCGCACGTCGAGGCCCGGCAGCTGGGCGGCCACCGTTTTGAAGTCCTTCTCGAAGCCTTTGTCCAGCCACGTGCGCCGCAGCCGGTCGTCGGTGTAGTCCAAGTAAATCGGCTCGTGCGTTTTCTCCGACAGCACCAGCTCGCCGGCGTCCACGCGGTGCAGCGGGTCGGCGGCAAACGGCGTTTCCTGGCCGGTGTCGGGGTCGAGCAGCACGATTTCCGACAGGTCGCGGGCCGCGCCCTGGTTGGTGGTCAGGTAGATGCGCTGGTTGTCCTTGGCGAAGCCCACCACGCTACTCTCCTCGTTGAGGGTGGTGCGGTAAAAGGGCGTGAGCTGGTCGCCGGCCACGCGCAGCCACTCGGTGTTGCCGTCGGGGTTCGAGCGCGAGGCCAGGCGCGGCTGGTCGTTCCAGTCGAACACCCAGCCGGTGAGGCGGTCGTTGTTCTGGCGCACCAGCGTTTTCTGGCCCGTCCGCAGGTCCAGCTTGTACAGGTCGTGCCAGGCCTTGTCGCGGTCGTTCAGGCCGATGTAAAGCGCGTTGGGGTCGGTGAGCGGAACTTGGTAAATAATAACGCGCACGCCCTTCAGGCCCGTCAGGTCGCGGGCCGGGGGCACGGCCTGGCCCGCGGGCAGGGCCCCGGCCGGGTCCACGGCGTAGATGTTGAAGTTCTCGTCGCCGCCCTTGTCCTGCGAATACAGCAGGTACTTGCCGTCGCGGCTCCAGAAGTAATTGCGCACCGGCCGGGCCTGGTCGTTGGTCATGGGCCGGGCGCTGGCAAAGGGCTCCTTTAGCCCCTTCACCCAGATGTTGCGGGTGCCGTGGTAGGGCTTGATGAAGGAGAGAAACCTGCCGTCGGGCGAGAGCTGCCCGCCCGAAATTTCCGGGTCGCCGAACAGCAGCTCGCGGTCGATGAGCGGCGGCTGCGCGTTTTGGGCCGCGGCGCGGCGGCCCGGGCCGGCCAGCCCCAGGGCCAGCACCAGCAAAAGGAGAAAGTTTTTCATAGCGACGAAGCAGAAAGGGAAATTGATTTCGTTGCTAATTACTAAATTATAGTTGAATTACAATATTTAACTAGTTTCCCCTGTCAATGGCTAAGCACTTGGTGTAGTTTATAATAGGAGAGCAGCGGAGCCCACGTTCAGGCAAGCTGGCCGGTAAGTCAAGGGGCCGCCCGGCCCGCTATTTTTGTGGCGGGGCCCAGCCGGCCGCGGCTTCTTGAGGGCCGAATACCGCGTATCCCAATGACCAGTTAAGTTGTTACCGAAGCGCCGGGTCTTTGCCCGGCCCACCCACGCATGAAAAACACTTTGCTCCTGAGCGGCCTGCTGGCCCTGCTGGCTACTGGCTGCCAATCGTCGTCCGCGCCCGACCAAGCCGTTGCCGACGAGCCCACCACCGACCCGTCGGCTCCCGGCCAGAACATGATGCAGAACAACACCGGCATGATGGCGCAAAACGAGCAGCTGAACCACCTGCACGACACCCTGAGCGCCCCCGGCGCGGGCCCCCGCGCCCGGGCCATGCGCCTGCACGAGGCCGCCATGAACCGCATGGAAGCCCTCGGCACCGAGCGCCAGCGCCTGGCCGCCGCCCTGGCCAAGCTCAGCGCTGCCACGCCTGCCGGGCAGCGGCGGGCCGCCCGCCTGCGCCGCACCGCGGCCGCCCTGCAACAAGCCGACGACCAGATGATGGCCTGGATGCACGACGCCCGGGAACCCGACTCCACCAAGGTAAGCCCCGCCCAGGTTGCGGCCTATTGGCAGCAGCAACTGCCCGTCTTAAAAGAAATTGACCAGCGCACCACGGCCGCGCTGGACTCAGCTAAGGCATTGAAATAGTTTGGGTTCGGGCCTTTGGGCCTCGTGAGGTCAACCCCTGGGGCCCTAAAACAGCCAGCTAGGTTGGTTGGGCTTGCCGGCCCCACCGGCCTCGTCGTGGTCGTCTTCGTCCTCTTCTTCGTCCTCGTCGCCATCCTCGTCGGCTTCGGGCTCATCTTCTGGTTCTGCGTCGTCTTCGTCGAGCGAGTCGAACACCCGGTCGAGGGAGGCTTCGGCGTGGCGCAGCTTGTGGCGGCAGAGGCGGATGAGCTCGGCCGAGCGTTCGACGCGGGCGGTGAGGTCGTCCACGTCCACGGTGTCGGTTTCGAGGGCCCGCAGGATGGTTTCGAGTTCGGCCAGGGCCTGGGCGTAGGTGACGGGAGCGGGGGGCATGAGGAAAGTGGTTAGCGGCCGGGGGCCGGGGGGGCGGTGGCGCGGCGCGGGGCCCCGGCCTGGGCCGTGAGCAGCCGCACTTCGGCCCGGTGAAGTAATTGAGTGGTGGCTAGTTCGAGTTGGTAGCGCAGGCGCAGCAGGTGCTCGCGCCGCCGCCGGTGGTGGCGGGCAAAGCGTTGCTGCAACGCCCGGGCCCGCTGGCGCAGGCGGCGCTGCTCCTGGGCCAGGGCCCGGCGGGCGGCGCGGGGCACCTGCTGGCGGTAGCGGCCCAGGCGCTGCACCAGCTGCCGCAGCTGCTCGCGCGGGGCCTGGGCGGCCTGGCGGGTGCGCTGGTGCAGGGCGGCGCGGGCGGCGGCCAGGTGGCGCTGCCCGGCGGCCCGGCCCCGGGCGCTGAGGCGGCCCAGGTGCGCGTCGTGCCGGCGCAGGTGCTGGCCAGCGGCGGCCCGGATTTCGGTGGCCAGGTGGTGCAGCAGGCCGTCTACCCGCGCCAGGCGCTCGACCAGGAAGGCGGCCACGGCGGTGGGCGTTTTCAGGGCTCTATGGGCCGTTAAGTCGGCCAGGGCCTCGTCGCGCTCGTGGCCGATGCCGGTGAGCACGGGCAGCGGGAAGGCCCCCACGGCGGCGGCCAGGCCGTAGTCGTCGAAGGCCAGCAAATCGGTTTTGCTGCCCCCGCCCCGAATCAGGACCACGGCCTCGAACTGCCCGCGCCGGGCCCGCACCGCGGCCAGCGCCGCCCGGATGCTGGCCGGGGCCTCGTCGCCCTGCATCGCGGCCGGGAATAGGCTGAGGGCGAAATCATACGGCGCTTCTTCCAGCTGCCGCACAAAGTCCTGGAAGCCCGCGGCGGTGGGGGAGGAGATGACCGCCAGCCGCTGCGGGGCCAGGGGCAGGGCCAGCCGCTTCTGCCGCTCCAGCAAGCCCTTGATTTCCAGGGTTTGCAGCGCTAGCAGGCGCTGGCGGGCCAGCTCGCCCACGGTGTAGCTCGGGTCGAGGGCCAGCACGTCGAGGCTCAGGCCGTACTGCTCGTGGAAGCGCACCTGCACCCGCAGCAGCAGCCGCAGGCCCGGGCGCAGGGCCTGGCCCGTCTGCGCCTCGAAGGCGGGCACCACCTGCTGGTAGCGTTGGCTCCAGAGCGTGGCGCGGGCCTGGGCCTTGGCGGGCGCGCCGCGCTCGTCGGTGGCCTGCTCGGCCAGCGTGAGGTAGCAGTGGCCCCCGGCGAAGCGCGGCCGGGTGAGGTCGGCCACCTCGGCCACCACCCAGTACGACTCGGGGAACTGGCGGTGCAGGGCCAGGCGCACGCGGCCCAGCAGCTCGGCCAGCCCCAGCGGGGCCGGCGGCGCGGGCACGGGCAGGTCGGAACGGCGGTTGTAGAGCGGCATCGGCGCAAGATACAGGCGGGGGCCCCCACGGGTTTTGGGCCCCGGGGCTCCGGCCGGCCGGGGTGCGGCTTATGTGCTTTGGGCCTTTACTTTGCGCCCATACAATTTCGGCGCGGGCGCTGGCCGCGGCGCTTCCTTTCATTTCTCCTTTTCTGTTCGTTCTCATGAAAAAATCCTCCCACCTGCCCCTGGCGGCCGTGGCCGCTGCCGCGCTGGCCCTGGCCGGCTGCGCCGGCAGCAAGCCCGCCGCCACGGCCGCCGCGCCCGCGCCGGCCACTCCCCCCGTTGCCGCTGCCCCGGCCGCCCCCGCCGTGGTGAAAGGCGTGGGCCTCGACGTGGCCGGCATGGACCCGTCGGTGAGCCCCTGCGACGACTTTTACCACTACTCGTCGGGCAACTGGATGAAGAACACGCCCATCCCGGCCGCTGAGAGCGGCTGGGGCTCGTTCAACATCCTCGCCGAGCACAACAACGCCACCCTGCGCACCATCCTCGACGAGGCGGCCCAGCAGGCCCCCACGGCCCCCAAGGGCTCGAACCTGCAAAAGGTGGGCGACTTCTACGCCGCCGCCATGGACTCGGCCGCCATCGACAAGGCCGGCCTGCGCTACCTCGCGCCCCACCTGGCCCGCATCGACGCGGTGAAAAACCTGGCCGAAATGCAGCGCCTGCTCTCCGACCCGAACACGTCGCTGGGCGGGGCCTGGTTCGATTCGGGCGTGAGCCCCGACGACAAAATCAGCTCGCAGTACGCGGTGCAGTTTTCGCAAGGCGGCCTGTCGCTGCCCAACCGCGACTACTACCTCGACCAGGACGCCCGCTCGAAGTCCATCCGCGCCGCGTACCAGACGTACTTGGTGAACACCTTTAAGCTGCTCGGCGAGTTCGACGCCGCCGCCAAGGCCCACGCCGCCGCCGTCATGCGCATCGAAACGCGCCTGGCCAAGGCCAGCAAAAAGCCCGTGGACCTGCGCGACCCCTACGCCAACTACCACAAGCTGACGGTGGCCCAGGCCAACAAGGACTTCCCGAACCTGAACCTGCCGTTGATGCTGAAAACGGAAGGCCTGGGCACGGCCAAGGAAGTGATTGTGGGCCAGCCCGCGTTCTTCAAGGAGGTAAGCGCCATGCTGAAATCCGAGCCGCTGCTCGACCAGAAAACCTACCTGCGCTGGCACCTCACCAGCAGCCTGATGGGGGCCCTGCCCCAGGCGTTCGGCGACGAGCAGTTCCGCTACAGCCAGGTGCTGAGCGGCGCCAAGCAGCAGCAGCCCCGCTGGAAGCGCATGCTGCGCAGCACCGACCGGGCCCTGGGCGAAGCCTTCGGCCAGATTTACGTGGAGAAGGCCTTCTCGCCCGCCGCCAAGGCCCGCGCCAAGGAGATGATTGAGAACCTGCGCACCGCCTACGCCGAGCGCATCAACGCCACGGAGTGGATGAGCGCCCCCACCAAAGTGGAGGCCATCAAGAAGCTCAACGCCTTTGCGGTGAAGATTGGCTACCCCGACAAGTGGAAGGACTACTCGGCCCTCACCATCACCCGCGCCAGCTACCTCAACGACGTGCTGGCCGCCCGCGCCTGGGCCGCCAAGGACAACCTCAAAAAGTTCGGCAAGCCGATTGACCGCACCGAGTGGGGCATGACGCCGCCCACCGTGAACGCCTACTACAACCCGGGCATGAACGAAATCGTGTTCCCGGCCGGCATTCTCCAGCCGCCCTTCTACGACCCCAAGGCCGACGACGCGGTGAACTACGGCGGCATCGGCGCCGTGATTGGCCACGAGATGACCCACGGCTTCGACGACCAGGGCCGCCAGTACGACGCCCAGGGCAACCTGAAGGATTGGTGGACCAAAGAGGACGGGGAGAAATTCACGGCCCGCGCCGCCGTGGTGGGCAAGCAGTTCGACGGCTACTCGCCGCTCGACTCGGTGCACGTGAACGGCAAGCTGACGATGGGCGAGAACCTGGCCGACCTCGGGGGCCTCACCATCGCCTACCAGGCCTTCGAGAAAACCCCGCAGGCTAAGGAGCAGGCCAAGCTCGACGGCTTCACGCCCGAGCAGCGCTTCTTTCTGAGCTGGGCCCAGGTGTGGCGCAGCAACGAGCGCCCCGAGGCCACGCGCATGGGCATCCTCACCGACCCGCACGCGCCCAACCAGTTCCGCACCATCGGGCCCCTGCAAAACATGCCCGAGTTCTACAAAGCCTTCGGCTGCCAGGACGGGGCCAAGATGATGCGCGCCCAGGCCGACCGCGCCAAGATTTGGTAATCGGCCGGGTGGTGAAATAAAGAAGCCCCGCTGCCACTGGCAGCGGGGCTTCTTTATTTCACCGCCCGGCCGGGTTGGAGCGGCGGTGTTGCAACGCCCGTGAACGTTCAATGTCCTTATCTTCACCGCAGTGTTTTCTTCTTCTCAAAAGCCAACTTTTTCGTCTATGTTTTCAACTGTTCTCGTGCGCCGGCTCGCCCTGGCCTCGCTGGGGCTGGGCAGCGTGGCTGCCGTGGCCGCCGGCCCCCCCGCCAAAACCAAAGCCAAGCCGGTGCCGCCCCAACAAGGCATTGGCATCAACCTGGCCAACCTCGACAAGTCGGTCGCCCCCTGCGAGGATTTTTACCACTACGCCAACGGCACCTGGCTGAAGAACAACCCCGTGCCCGCCGCCGAAAGCCGCTGGGGCTCCTTTAACGAGCTGGCCGACCGCAACCAGGCCATCGAGAAGCGCATTTTGGTGAAAGCCGCGGCGGCGGCCCGCACTGCCAAGCCCGGCTCGAACGAGCAGAAAGTAGGCGACTTCTACGCCGCGGCCATGGACTCGGTGGCCATCGAGAAAGCTGGCCTTAAGTACTTGCAGCCGCGCCTGGCGCAGATTGCCGGCCTGAAGAACCTGGCCGAAATTCAGCAGTACATGGCCAACCCGAAGTCGATTTCGACCGGCTGGTACGGCATGGGCGTGGGCCAGGATAGCAAGAACAGCACCGTGTACGCGGTGCAACTGCGCCAAGGCGGCCTGGGCCTCGGCGACCGCGACTACTACCTGAAAGATGACGCCCGCTCGAAGGCCGTGCGGGCCGGCTACAAGACGTACATGACCAGCGTGTTCCAGCTGCTGGGCGATGCGCCGGCCCTGGCGGCCACCAACGCCGACGCCGTGATTGGCCTCGAAACCAAGCTGGCCCAGGCCAGCCGGGGCCGGGTGGATTTGCGCGACCGCATCAAAAATTACAACAAGGTACCGGTGGCCCAGGCCGTGCAGGACTACCCGAACCTAAACCTACCGCTGCGCCTCAAGGATGCGGGCCTCGCCGGGGCCCAGGACGTTATCATCGGCCAGCCCGAGTTTCTGGCGGCCGTGAACACGCTGCTGGCCAGCACGCCCATTGCCGACCAGCAGCAGTACCTGCGCTGGAACTTGGTGTCGGACGTAACCTCGGCCCTGCCCAAGGCCTACGGCGACGCCGCTTTCCGCTTCCAGCAGGTGCTGACGGGGGCCAAGGTGCAGCAGCCGCGTTGGAAGCGCTCCTTGCGCGCCACCGACGGGGCCCTGGGCGAAGCCTTCGGCCAGCTCTACGTGGACGAAGCCTTCTCGCCGGCCGCCAAGGCCCGCGCCAAGCAGATGGTCGAAAACCTGCGCGCTGCCTACGCCGAGCGCATCATGGCCACCGACTGGATGAGCGCCGATACTAAGAAAGAGGCTATTCAGAAGCTGAACGGCTTCGCCGTGAAAATTGGCTACCCCGACAAGTGGAAGGACTACTCGAAGCTGAAAATCACCCGCGAGAGTGCGTTACAAAACCTATTCGCCACCTCCGAGTGGCGCCGCGAAGACAACCTGGGCAAGTTCGGCAAGCCGATTGACCGGGGCGAGTGGGGCATGACGCCGCCCACCGTGAATGCTTATTACAATTCGAGCATGAACGAAATCGTGTTTCCGGCCGGCATCCTCCAGCCGCCGTTTTACGACCCCAAGGCCGACGACGCGGTGAACTACGGCGGCGTAGGGGCCGTGATTGGCCACGAGATGACCCACGGCTTCGACGACCAGGGCCGCCGCTCGGACGCCAAGGGCAACCTGCGCGACTGGTGGACCAAGGAGGACAACGAGAAGTTTACGGCCAAGGCCGACATGGTGGGCAAGCAGTACGACGCCTTCACGCCGCTCGACTCGGTGCACGTGAACGGCAAGCTGACGATGGGCGAGAACCTGGCCGACATCGGGGGCCTCACCATCGCCCACCAAGCGTTCTTGAAGACGGCGCAGGCCAAGGGCGGCCAGAAAATCGACGGCTTCACGCCCGAGCAGCGCTTCTTCCTGGGCTGGGCCCAGATTTGGCGCGCCAACGCCCGCCCCGAGTACGTGCGCCAGCAAGTGCAAACCGATCCGCATTCGCCCGAGCAGTTCCGCACCAACGGCCCGCTCATGAACATGCCCGAGTTCTACGAAGCATTCGGGTGCAAAGACGGCAGCAAAATGGTGCGCGCCACCGCCGACCGCTCGCGCATTTGGTAACAACATTTTGGCCTCTGGCTGGCACCCGGCCTTTATCTAATTGCATGATTAAGACAAACCGCGGCCGGTAGCTGAACACTACTAACATTTGCAAAAAGCCCGGCCGCTCTGGCCGGGCTTTTTTGGGCGGTAATTGCGCACGTAGGGGGGAGCCGCTAGATTTGGCCCCCATTCTTTTTCGCCCGCCCATGCACCACCTCGTCTACACCAGCACCGTCGCCTTTTTTACCAAAGAAGACCTTCAGGGCTTGCTGGGCCGCTGGCGCGCCACCAACGCCCGCCTGGGCGTGACGGGCGTGCTGCTCTACGGCGAGGGCCAAGTCCTGCAAGTGCTGGAAGGCGAGGCCGGGCCCGTGCAAAAGCTGTTCGCCACCATTGCCGCCGACGTGCGCCACCGCAGCGTGAGCAAGCTGGCCGACGGCCCCAGCCCGGGCCGGGCCTTCGCCGACTGGTCGATGCAGTTCCGGGCCGTGGACGCGGCCGCTTTTGCCCGCGTGGTGCGACAGCTGCAGGGTTCCCCCAGCCACGCCCACGGCCTGGCCTCGCTGCTGGAAGCCTTCATGGCCGAGCAGCCGTAACGGCCGGCCGGGTAATTATTTCACTACCTCTACCTTCATGGGGATGTCCTGCACCGGCCACTTATCGGACTCCACGGGCACCCGCGAAATCTTGTCCACCACGTCCTGGCCCTCGGTTATTTCGCCGAACACCGTGTATTGGCCGTCGAGCGAGGGCGCGCCGCCCTCCGCGGCGTAGGCCCGCAGCTGGTCGGGCGTGAGGCGGCGGGGCGTCATGGCCTGGGCCTGGTTGGGGGCCAGCTTTTCGCCCACCACGAAGTAAAAATCGGTGTTTGACGAGAGCCGGCCGGGGTTTTGCTCGTCGTCGTAGCGGGCCATGCCCAGGGCCCCCCGGTGGTGGAAGTGCCCGGCCCGGAACTCGGGCGGCAGCCGGTAGCGGTGCAGCCGGATGGTGCGGGGCCCCGCCGTCTGCCCCCCCTGCACGGCAAAGTCCTTCACCACCCGGTTGAACATCGTCTCGCTGAACACGCCTTTGCGGGTGAGCAGCAAGAAGTTGGCCTTGTGGATGGGCGTGTCGTCGTACAACTGCACCCGAATTTTGCCGAAGCGCGTGGTGAAGAGCACCTCCGAGCCGGGGTACTGCCGGCCGTAGGCCAGCAGCGCAGCCGGGGCCGTAGCGTCGGTGAGGGCGGCAATATCGGGGCCCGGTGCGGCGGGGCGGGCGGCGGCGGGCGCGGCGGCGGGCGGCGGGGTTGGGTTGCAGGCGGCCAGCAGGCCCAAGGCCCCCCCGGCCATCGCCCGGCAGCCCTTTGCGAAAAAAGACGTGCGTTTCATGCCACAAAAAAAGCCCGGCCCCGCCAATAGTGGCGCGGCCGGGCGCCTGAGCAGGCCGCCAGCCTACCAAGGGATGCTGGTGGTGCGGGTTTTGCTTTTAGTAGTGCCGTCGGGGGTTTTGCTCTTGGTTTTGACTTTGAGCGGCTCGGGGGCCGCCGCGGGCGCGGGCGCGCCGGGGGCCGGGGTGGCGGGCACGTCCTCCGCCTGCACGGCAGGGGCCTCTTGGGCGGCTTTTATCTCGTCGGGCGCTTCCACGCGCTTCTCTTTTTGCTGGGCCAGCAGGAGGTGGTCCTGGGCCAGGGTGTTTTTCTTGGCGGCGGCCAGTTCGGTTTCCAGCTTGGCCCGCTCGTCCTTGCTGAGGCGGTTGGGCGTCATCAGCTGGTTGAGGTCGGGCTTGCCGGCGTTTTGCCAGGCCGTGAGCCAGAGCGACGCCACCAGGGTAGGGGCCAGCTTGAGGCGGTTGGCCACCATGCCGCCCACCAGCTTCTCGTACTCGGCGGCGAAAGCGTCGGAGTAGCGGCGTTGGGTTTTGCCGTAGCGGTGCGAAAACGTGTACCGCTCGGGCCCCGGCAGCATTTTTTCCACCTTGCCGGCCCGGTCAAACGTCTCGGTGAGGAAGCCGTAGCTGCGCTGTACCGTGGTCCAGGCCTCGGCCTGCGGGTTTTTGATATAGGCGGCCGGCTCGTAGGTGATGTTGTACTCGGCGATGTAGGTCTCGGGCAAGGCGCTTTCCCAAAGGCTGTGCAGGCCAGCTTGGTTGGTGAGCTGCCCGTCGTAGTTGATGGTGGTGTGCAGCGGCACAAAAGCGTCGCTCACGTAGTGCCCCAGTTCGGCCGAGAGCTGCACGATGGCCACCGTGTCGCGCTGCCGGAAGGCCTCGGTGAGCCGCTCGGTGGTTTCGGCGATTACCCACGGCACAGTGCCGTACTTGCGCAGCGTGTCGGCCGTGAATTTCTCCGCCGCCGCGTTGTAATCCTGGGGTACTTTAGCGAAGGGGTTGTCCTCCGAGTAGTGGTCCATGTCGATGTAGTGCTTGCCGGCCTCGCTGGGGTCGGTGGCGCGGCGCTCGTCGGGAGCCGTGCTCTGGCGCACTAACTCGGGCAGGTGCCGGTAATAAAAAGCTTGCATGCTGCCCGGCAGCCGGTACACGGCCACCTGCGTGATGAGGCGGTGGCCAAAAAAGCCCCAGGCCCCGGCCGAGCCCCCGGCCAGCAGCAGCAGGGCCAGCGGTAGTAATAGCTTCTTCATAAAACGGTAAGGATGTGAATAATTCCGGGATGGGCCGGTTCGCGAAGGTCGGCAACAGCTGGCAGTGTTTGGCGCTGCCAGGGCGAAATTTAATAAATCGCCCCAGGACAACCGGCAATTTATAATATGATTATATGAATTATACGAAACATCGGCAAACGGCTCAAGCATGCTTTAACATGGACTGTTAACAATTTCGCAATCGTTATTTTAATTTTTTTAAAACTTTTGCGCAATGGATTGCGTAATAGTATTACATTTGCATAGAAATTCCTCACTCCCACCCAACCTACGCCGCTCTGGCGGCAACAAAAACGCCCGGCTTTCCATACGGAAAGCCGGGCGTTTTTACGTTTACCGGCCTGCACTTCGCCGTTAAACACGTATCATTCAATTATTTACGTATACCACGCCGGCTTTCATCACGAATCGGGGCCGCATCAGGGCTGTGATGTCCTTGAGCGGGTCGCCGTCGAGGGCCACCACGTCGGCGAGTTTGCCGGCTTCGAGGGCCCCGAAGTTGGCCGATTCGTCGAGCAGGGCGGCGGCGTTGAGCGTGGCGCTGCGGATGGCTTCGAGCGGCGGCATGCCGGCCTCGGTCATGTAGCCGAACTCGCGGGCGTTCTGGCCGTGGCGGTACACGCCGGCGTCGGTGCCGAAGGCCACCCGCACGCCGGCTTTGTAGGCGCGGCCAAAGGTGCTCTGGATCTGGGGCCCGATGCTGAGGGCCTTGGCCGCGACAACGGGCGAGAAGTAGTCGGGGTGCTTGCGGGCCGTATCGGCCACCGACTTGCCGGCGATGATGGTGGGCACGTACCAAGTGCGGGTTTTAACCATCAGCTGAATGGCTTCCGCGTCCATCAGCGAGCCGTGCTCGATGCTGGTCACGCCGGCCCGCACCGCCCGCTTAATGCCCTCGGCCCCGTGGGCGTGGCAAGCCACGGCCATCCCCAGGTCGCGGGCGGTCTGCACGATGGCCCGGATTTCTTCCTCGGTGTACTGCGCGCCGCTGGCGTCCTTGCTCAGGTCGAGCACCCCGCCGGTGCTGGCAATCTTAATCAAATCGGCACCCCGCCGAAACTGTTCGCGCACGGCCTGTTGGCACTGCACGGGGCCGTTGGCGACTCCTTCGGCCGGGCCCAAATTCAATTTTTCTATCATGTAGTCGCTGAGCCCGTCGGATTCGTCCATGTGCCCGCCGGTGCTCGAGATGGCCGTGCCGGCCGAATAGATGCGCGGCCCTGGCACCAACCCCTTGGCCACGGCCTTGCGCAAGGCCGTGTTTATGCCCGAGCCCCCGCAGTCGCGCACCGTGGTGAAGCCCGCCCGCAGCGTCGTCAGGGCGTTGGCCTCGGCGCGGTAGGCCACGTCGGCCGGGTTCAGGGTGAAGCGCTCGGCGAACGAAGCCCGGCTCGGCACCGTTTCCAAGTGCACGTGGCAGTCGATGAGGCCGGGCAGCACGGTGCGGTTTTCGAGGTCGATGACTTTGTCCTGGGGGCCAGCGGCGGCGTAGCCGGCCTGCACGGCCACGATGCGGTCTTTCTCGACTACCACGGTCTGCTGGGCCAGCAGCCGGCCGCTACGCACGTCGAGCAGGTGGCCGCAGTGCAGGTAGGTTTTTTGGGCGAAAGCGGCGGGGGCCGCGAGCAGCGCCGCCGCTAGGGGGAGAATAAATCTGCGCGTCATAGGTTTGCCGGAGTTGAGGCGGGAAGGTACACGAATAGCCGGACTAGAGCCGTAGCCTTTCTTGCCGTTCTACCATTTTATCATCCCCAAATACCTCCCATGACCACCCAGGAAGATTTTGAAGCCGCCGCCCAGCGGGCCCAGCAGCTGCCCGGCAAGCCCGCCAACACCGTGCTGCTCCAGCTCTACGCCCTCTACAAGCAGGCCACCGACGGCGACGTGACCGGGGCCCGTCCCGGCGGCTTCGACTTCAAAGCCATTGCCAAGCACGACGCCTGGAGCGCCCTGCGCGGCCTCAGCAAAGATGCCGCCCGCCAGCAGTACGTGGCGCTGGTGGGGGAGCTGGCGGGGTAGGTGAATGGGTGAATGGGGGTATAAGCAGCTGGTATAAATTCCTAAAATTTAATTGGCAGGTGGACGAGCGAATGATGGGATGAAGAAGCGAGCATCTGCCCTAAATCCTCATTCACCCATTCACCCATTCACTCATTCCCCCAATGCACATCTCCCGCAAAAAGCCCAGCTACCCCATCACGCCTGCCCTGCGGCAGTACCTGCGCGACTACGACCGCGAGGCCCCGCTGGCGGTGAGCTACGCCGATTTGCGGAGCTACAGCGGCTCGTTTGCCCTGCACGACCGGGCCGGGCGCGACACCCTCTGGCAGACGGTATACTACGAGCCCCAGGCCCTGCGGGAGCTGAGCGCGGGCCTGGCCCAGGTGTACGCGCTGCTGAAAACGGCCGGCGACCTCTCGTTTACCGACAGCCTCGTGGCCGACCGCATCGACTTCTGCCACTTCGGCAACTCGCAGCCGTTCCGGGTGCGGATTCTCAACCAGCTCAACGACAACTACGATTTCTTCTACGTGAAGCAGGCCGACGCCTCGCGCCTCTACGGCCTGGAGCTGGAGCACCTGCTCTCGCCCAACTCGATGAACTTCCTCACCAGCGGCCCCACCCTGATTGAGGAGCACATTGCCGGCATCCCGGGCGACGACTTCATCCGCCTGCGCCTGAGCCAGCCGCACCTCAACCAGGTGCGCATCGCCAAGGAGTTCGTGAAGTTCAACGAGCGCTGCTTTGCCCGGCTGCTGGGCGACATGCGGGCCTACAATTACGTGGTGGCCATCACGCCCGACTTCGAGGACGAGCAATACCGGGTGCGGGCCATCGATTTCGACCAGCAGAGCTACGAGGGCAACCAGCGCATGTACCAGCCCCGGTATTTTGCCGACAACGCCGCCGTGGTGGACCTGTGCGCCCGCCTGCTGAAGCCCGAAAACGTGCGTCAGTACCAAACCGAGGAGCGCACCCTGATGGCCCGCCGCGCCCGCGCCGAGCGCCACCGCCTGCGGGCCCTGCTCGACGTGATGCGGGCCCACGACCTCGCGCCGCCCGAGAAAGTGGAGGAGCTAAAAACCGCCCTCAACCGCTACCACCGCACCCAAAAATTCGACTACTGCGACTCGATGGGCGACCTGGTGAGGCAGAACCTGTGGCTCATGCTGGGCCCCCGTACCTTGTCCACTGTAATGCCATAGGCCTACCGGTCATACATTGTTTCAACGCGTACCCTAACGGCTGCGGCCACCCTTTTCGCTATGGTCAAGATTGAACAACAGGATGATGCGGTGGTCTTCGTCGTGGAAGGCTGGCACAAGCTCTGGGCGCTGCGCAGCGAATTGCGCATCCCGCAGGCCAACATTAAGGGGGCCCGGCGCGACGCCCAGGCTGCGCATGCCCCCGGCCTGCGCATGCCCGGCACCCACGTCCCGGGCTTCCTGAAGGCCGGCACGTTCTACCTGGACGGCTTTTTCGATGGCAAGCCCTCGTTTTTAGACGTGCAGCACGACGCCAATACCATCGTAGTGGACCTGGCCGACGAGCAGTTTACCCGCCTCATCATCGAAGTAGAAGACCCCGATGCCGCCGTGGCCCTGCTCACCCGCCTCGTTACCCCAGCCAGCTAGTGGGAACGCAGAAAAGGCAGTTGCTCCGGCCCGGAGCGACTGCCTTTTCTACAAGTGAATGCCGCCGTGGCTACACCGCCGGCTTAGGCGCGGGCAAATCGAACGCCGTGGCGTCGTGCTCGAAGTGGCCCTTGTGCGAGCCGTCGCAGAACGGCTTTTGGTTGGAGAGGCCGCAGCGGCAGATGCTGATGCGCTGGCGGCCGCCGAGGCCATAGGGCTGGCCTTGGGCGTCGACCAGCTCGATGTCTTCGCCTTCCACGCGGAGGGAGCCATTGGAAAGGACGGTGAGTTTGGTAGCCATTTTACGAGGGGTGGATGGTGAGGTATAAACAGTTGTAGAGGACCGATAACCGAGTCCTGGGTGCCTTCAGAGGGTTTTGCGCATCACGTAATCGTTCATGAAGTAGGGGCCGATGGGCACGTTTTCTTCGCGCTGGCGCACGAAGCCGCGCCGCTCGTAGAAGCTGATGGCGGGGTTGTAGCGGTTCACGTTCAGGTCGAGGGTGTGGGCCCCGGCGCGGCGGGCGGCGTCCTCCACGGCTTCGATGAGGTGCAGGCCCAGGCCCTGGCCCTGCTGGGTGGGCAGCACGTAAATTTTGTGCAGCTTGTACTCGGTGGGCGCGGCTTCGGTGGGCGCGGTGGGGGGCTGGGGCCCGAACGAGGCGTAGCCCGCCGGCTGGCCGTCCACGTAGGCCAGCAGGAAGAGGTGCTGCTGCTCGGCCATCTGGCGCTTGAGAGCGGCGGGCGTGTAAATGACGCGGTACATGTACTCCATCTGCTCGCGCGAGAGGATGAAGCGGTAAGTGGGCTCCCAGGTGCCTTCGGCCAGCTGGATGATGGTGGGAATGTCGCGGAGGGTAGCGGGCACAATGCGCGGCGGCGCGGGCGAGGTGGTCATACGGCGGGAGAGCAAAACGCAAAATTGGGGCGAAAAAAACCAAAACTTGCCCGCTTTTTGTACGGAATGGCTGTTTCCAACGTTCACTTTACGCCCAGCGCCCGTTCGGGTTCCCTTCGTTTATGCCCAATTTCCTGAAAACCGCGCTGCCCCTGGCCGCCCTGCTGCTGGCCGCCGGGGCCCCCGCCCGCGCCCAAATTGCCAACGTGCCCGACAGCCTGCGCCGGTCCGGCGAGCTGGTGGGCAGCCGCCCCAGCGCCCGGCGGCCGGCCGGCGCGGCCCGCCCCGCGGCGGCCGCTACGCCCACCGCCCGCCTGCTGGGCGACGGCGCGGACCCGGCCCGCGCCAGCGCCGCCGACCTGCCCGACCTCTACGAAAACTTCATCGGCGCGTGCCAGGACCAGTACCGCCAGTGGGGCGACGACGACTGGAGCGCCGCCGCCACCGTGCTCGCCCGGCTCAACCAGCGCTACGAGCAGGTGCGCACCTCGCTCTCCATCCAGGAGCGCCTCAACATCCGCTCGGCCCAGGCCGAGTTCCACACCTTGCAAGGGGCCCGCAAATTGAAGGGGCGCCTTGACGGCTAAGCCATCGGCTGGGCCATGGGGCGGCACAGCCGGGCCAGGGCCTGGTGGCTGCTGTGGAACAGGTGCACCGGTAGCCGGCGCTCCACAATGCCAACGAATTCCTGGCAGCAGTGCTCGTCCAGGGGGTTGCCGACGAGTACGCAGTGCACCTGCTCGAGGCGCAGGGCGACGGATTCGGGCAGCCATTCGAACTGAATCCAGGGCAGAGCTTCTTCCCAAACGCCGGTGGTGCGGCTGCGGTCGAGCAGCAGCTGCCGCGGGGCCAGGCGGCGCTGCCAGTACAGGGTTTGGCGGAAAGTTTCCACCACCGTGTCGCCGGTCAGGTGGCCGTGCCAGCGCACGTAAAGAAGGTTATCGGGCTGGCAATGGTAGTAATCAGCTAAAGGAACACCGTGGCTATCGGTCATTTTTTCCAGCAAAACGAAAGCGGGCGATGGCATGGGGTGCGGATTAAGCAAGTTTTCAGAAAAACAAGAGGACAGAATAAAGAAGTAGGCCTGGATAAGGTAAATATTTCACCATAAGTTCGGAAAATAGTATTTATATATGATTACTAATATGATTAGGTAATCGGAATCCTCCCGGAGGGGCCGTTTTAAAGCCGGCTTTGGGAGCGGGGCTTACCTTTGGGGTTCTTCTTTTTTCTGCTGAATCAGCCTAAGCGCGTATGCACATTGCCATCGTCGGCAACATTGGGGCCGGCAAAACCACCCTGGCCCACAAGCTGGCCCACCATTTCCGCTGGGAGGTATTTCTGGAGGACGTGGACGACAACCCCTACCTCAAGGATTTTTACCACGACATGCCCCGCTGGGCGTTTCACTTGCAGGTGTACTTCCTCAACGGGCGCTTCCGCCAGACGCAGCGCATCAAGGAGCTGACGCGGGCCGGCAAGGGCGTGGTGCAGGACCGCACCATTTACGAGGACGCCCACATTTTTGCGGCCAACCTGCACGAGTCGGGCCTGCTGGCCACCCGCGACTACGAGAATTACCGGGGCCTGTTCGACTCAATGGTCAGCCTCGTGGAGCCGCCCGATTTGCTGCTCTACCTGCGCGCCGACCTCTCGAAGCTCATCCGCCAGATTGAGCAGCGCGGGCGCGAGTACGAGAACAGCATCAGCATCGAATACCTCAAAAACCTCAACGAGCACTACGAGAAGTGGATTGCCGCCTACCCCGGCCGCCACCTCATCATCGACGTGAGCGAGCTGGACTACGTGCGCAACGCCGAAGACCTGGGCACCGTCGTCGAGCGCATCAACGCCACGCTTTTTGGCCTGTTCTGAGTTGATTGCTGGTTGTTCAGGAATTCTGGAAGCAACCAGCAACCCTCAATCACTGACCCGTTACCCGTTCGGCTCCAGGGCTTCGTTGAGGAAACTGACCAGCGGCCGGGCCGCTGCGATGCCCGCCACGGCCTGGGCCACAAAGCCGGGGCCCACCACCTCGGCATCCGAAAAAAGGCGCACCGCGCCGAAGCTTTTGAGCTTCAGCCAGGCCAGGTCGGGGTGGTCGGCGGGGTAGCCTTTGGGCGGGCGCACCAGCTGCTCGCCGCCGGTGGTGAGGCCGGCGGGAAAGTGGCGCAGCAGCCCGGGGGCCTGCCGCAGCCGGTGGAATTCGGCGGCGTTGTAGTGGATTTCCTGGCGCAGGGCCCCCAGCAGCGCCGGCGTGGTGTGGTAGAAGCCCACCCGCAGCGACGACTGGCCCCCGGGCTGCACGCCCAGGTAGTAGCCGGCGCGGGCGGCGTGGCGGCCGCCGTGCAGTAGGCCGGCGCCCATGCGCCGCTTGTAGGGCTCGGGGTCGCGGTGGCCCCGGTCGTTCTTATGCAGCCGAAACATGGCCTCGGTGGGAGTGAGGCCCACCAGCGATGGGTCGGTGCTGGCCACTTTGGCCAGCACCTGGCCAATGAGTTCGGCGAAGGCGGCGCGGGCCCGCTGGTAGTCGGGGCGGTGCTCGGCCATCCAGGGCGTGTTGTTGTTGGCCGCCAGGCGGCGCAAAAAATCCAGGAGGTAGGCGAGGTCCATTTTTGGGCTATTAGCTTTTAGCTGCTGGCTGTTAGCTATTTGGGAATTTAAAAAAAAGTTATTCAGCCCGTCATGCCGAGCGCAGCCGAGGCATCTCGCGTGCGTCGTTGCACGGATTGGATTACTGCCGCACGCGAGATGCCTCGGCTGCGCTCGGCATGACCGTACTTTTTTTTAATGCTAACAGCCAGCAGCTAATGGCTAACAGCTAGATAACGCAGCACCGTCAAGGCGTCGCCCACGCGTAGGCGGCCGTGGCCGGGCCCGGTCACGTTCTGGCCAAACAGGGCGCTGCCGTCCACGCTGCGGTAGGTGGCCAGGGTGCGCAGGGGCTCGCCGTGCGGGGTTTTCACGGCGGTGGCCTGGTCGATGGTCGTCAGCACGCAGCGGCCGCAGCCGCGCACGGCCCGGAAGGGCACGTCGCCGATTTGGAACTCGGCCCAGGCGTCGTCGTCGTAGGCCGGGCCCCCGCTGAACACCAGGTTGGGCCGGAAACGGTTCAGGGGCACGGGGGTGGCTAGGCGCTGGTTGAGGTCGGCCAGGGCCGCTTCGCCGAGGAGCAGGAACGGGTATTCGTCGGCAAAGCTGGTGAGCTGGCCCCCGGGGTTCAGGGCCGGCTCCACGGCCCGCCGCACCATGTCGGACATGTACACGAGCCGGATGTCGCGCCCCAGGGCCGCGCTCAGCCAGGCATCGGCCACGGCCTCGCCGCGCCAGGCCCACACCAAGTCGTCCCAGATGGTGACGAACGCCGTGCGCTCGGGCGTGGCCTCGAACGGGATGTAAAGCGGCAGCAATTCGGGCCGCTGGCGGTGCGAAAGCAGCCAACCGTTGTGGGCCGCCGCCACGGCCAGCAGGGCCAGCTCGGGGTGCTGGCGCTGGGTGAGGAAGCGGTTATTAGCGTCCACCAGCAGCCAGCGGCGGTCGTGGCGCAGGCCCCGGCCGGTGACCTCCGCCTCGTTCACCGCCACCCCGCCGAGCGACTTGACGGGGTAAACGAAAAGTTGGGTAAGGGTGAACATGCTATTGGGATGATGGCGGGGGGGGCTGCGCCCGGCGGCCGGGTTGCGGCGGACGGCCCGGTTTCCGGCGGGGGCCCTACCCCTTTCGCTACTTAAACCGGCCGTTATACACCTCTATTGCTTTGGCAAAATGGTTGTCCGAGGCAAATAGAACGATGCTGCCAAAAAATGCACCGAGTGCAATTGAAAAAGGTACCGGCGCTTTGCTAAACGGGGAGCCAGGGGTATCCTTTTGTTTGTCCGATTGAACACCGCCTACAATTAGAGTGGCAACGTACACTGGCAACAGGCCAAAGGCCAACCGTCGTTGCGCGCGGTACTTGCGCAGCTCCTCGGCGGATTTTGGGTAGGACTTCAGCACGGCTTTCAGCGTTGCGCCCGTGAGCGGCTCGTTGTTGACGGTGTACAGCAAGTGGGAATACCGGCCGTTTTGCACGACGCTGACTTTGATGGCGCTGTCTTTTCTCGCGGCGGTATCGGGCCCCTGCGCCTGCATCAAAAAAGGATGCAGCGGCAAGAGCAGAAAAAGCAGTTTCCCACGGTGTTTGGCCAGGCGCATTAACTTGTTCATGCGGAGCAGCGGGCGGGCCAGGCAACGCAGCGGAGGTGCTGCGCTGCCGGCGCGTCGGCCAATCGCTAAATAAGTACGGCAGTCTGACGAACTCCTGAATAATTGTTATGAGGCCGTTTGAGTTAACGTCGGCGCGATGTAGAGACACATCCTTGCGTCTTAGAACTGAACGTCTTGTCCGGACACTGTTCAATCCTGAGACGCAAGGATGCGTCTCTACGGCGTTGCGGAAGCCAAAAATCGACTTAGACAGCCGTTAAAACCTATTTCGCCATTGTTTCGGCTAGTTTCACGGCCTCGTACAAATCAATCACGCCGCCGGTGTTCGAGAGCGTGGCGAAATCCACCTTTTTGGCGGTGCTGCCGGGCACCAACACCTGCGTGTGGTGCACCTGGGCCGAGCGCCGGATGATGTCCTTGAGCTGCACCGCTGTGAGGGCGGGGAAGTACGACTTGAGGGCCGCCGCCACGCCGGCCGTCACGGGCGAGGCCATGCTGGTGCCGCTCTCGGTGCCGTAGGTGCTGCCGGGCAAGGTGCTGTAAATGGCCACGCCGGGCGCAAACACGTCCACCTGGCGCTTGCTGTAGTTGGAGAACTCGGCGGCCAGCGTGGCGTCGTCGTGCTGGCTGCTGGCCCCCACGGTGAGCAGGTTGGGGAAGGGCTGGCCGGCCAGGCTCAGGGCCGAGGGGTAGTGGTTGGTCACGTCGAGGTCGTCGTTCTCGTTGCCGGCGGCGTGCACCAGCAGCACGTCGTGGGCGGCGGCGTACTGGAAAGCGGCCTCCACGGCCGGGCGCTGGGGCGAAAACTCCTTGCCGAAGCTCATGTTGACGACCTTGGCTCCGTTGTCGACGGCGTAGCGGATGGCGTTGGCCACGTCTTTGTCGCGCTCGTCGCCGTTGGGCACGGCCCGCACCGTCATGATGCGCACCAGGGGCCCGGCCACGCCCTGCACGCCGAGGTTGTTGTCGCGCACGGCCGCGATGATGCCCGACACGTGGGTGCCGTGCAGCGGGTCGGGCCCGTGCAGGTCGTTGTTGCCGTAGCTGCGCTGGGCCACGTCGTCGGGGTTGTCCTTGATGATGTCGGCCCGCGGGTTGAACTTCAGGTTCAGGGAGTTGTCGAGCATGCTGTGCTCTTCCTTGGAGCCGCTGTCCAGCTCTTTTTCCAGGGCGTCGGTGTCGGCCAGGCCCATCTGGCGCAGGTTCTGGTCGAGGGCCCGGCTGAGGCCGCGCATGTTGTCGTTGGTGGGCTGGGCGCGGTGCAGGGTGGCCGTGTCGAGGCGCTCCACGTTGAGGTCCTTTTTCAGGGCGGCCACCATCATCTTCAGCGGGCCGGCCATCTCGTCGACCTGCGCCACGTTTTCGGTTTCCTTTTTGGTGCGGGCGGTGAAGGCTTTTTCGGCCTTGGTGTACATGTCAAACTCGGCCCGCTGGGCCGCCGGAATGGCTGTGCGCACCTTGCCTTTGAAGCGCGGCCGGTCCTTGGCCACGATGCGCGTCACCTCCAGGGTTTCGTCGCCGATGTTGCGGCCGTCGGCCCCGCCCAGGAAGTTCCAGCCGTGCACGTCGTCGATGTAGCCGTTGTGGTCGTCGTCGATGCCGTTGCCGGGAATCTCCCGGGCATTGGTCCAGAAGATGGGCTTCAAATCGACGTGGGCCGTGTCCACGCCCGAGTCAATCACGGCCACCACGACGAGCGTGGGGGTGCGGCCCTTTAGCAGCTCGGCGTAGGCACGGGTGTCGCCAATGCCGGGGATTTTGTCCAGCTGCGGGTCTTTCAGGTGCCACTGGGCGGCCGTGGCTTCGGCGGCGGTGGGGCCGGGGGGCGTAGCGGGTTTGGCGGGCGTTGCAGCTGGCACCGCGGCGGCGGCTATGGGGGCCGCTGGCGGGGTGGGGGCCGCAATGGATGTGGCGGCCGCGGTGCTTTGGGCGGCGGCGGGCACGGCCCCGCGGGTGCAGGCGCTCAGGGTGGGGAGGGCCAGGGCGGCCAGGGCAAACGTCCAGGGGCGGAAGGTGAAAACGGTCATGCGGAAGGGAAAACGCCGCGGCGGTGCGGCCAGCGGCAAAGAAACGGCAAGCGGGCGAAAGACGGGCTCTAGGGGCAGAGCGTTGCGGCGGGGGCAGCCCCTCTTCCGGCCCACGCCGCTTGATGCGCGGAATCCGGTGGGAAGAGGTGAGGTCGCCCCGAGGGCGGCCCCGGCATGCAACAGATCCGAGAAGTTACCTGGTGAGGGGTTGCCCGGTAACTTCACGCCCCGAACCGGTTTGCCCTCCTATGCCCCTCTCGCTCCGCCCCGCCGCCCGCCTCTGCCTGGCCTTGCTCATTGCTCATTGCTCATTGCTCACTGAAGCAAAAGCCCAGGCCCCCAAAACTTATACGTCGTCCGAGATTTTGCTGGGGCTGAAAAAGCTCAATGTGCTGGGCTCGGTGATGTACATCGCCGCCCACCCCGACGACGAGAACACGCGCCTCATCGCCTACTTCGCCAACGGCCGCCTGCTCGAAACCAGCTACCTGAGCTGCACCCGCGGCGACGGCGGCCAGGACCTCATCGGCCCCGAGCTGCGCGAGCAGCTCGGCGTCATCCGCACGCAGGAGCTGCTGGCGGCGCGGCGCATCGACGGCGGCCGGCAGTTTTTCACCCGCGCCAACGACTTCGGGTTTTCCAAAACGTCGGCCGAAACCTTCACCATCTGGGACAAGGAGCAGGTGCTGGCCGACATAGTGTGGGTCATCCGCCAGCGCCGGCCCGACGTGCTCATCACCCGCTTCCCGCCCGACCCGCGCGCCGGCCACGGCCACCACCAGGCCAGCGCCATCCTGGCCGCCGAAGCCTTCGACGCCGCCGGCGACCCCAAGCGCTTCCCCGAGCAGCTGAAGTACGTGCAAGCCTGGCAGCCCAAGCGCCTGCTCTGGAACACGGGCAGCTTCTTCGTGAAGCCCGGCGAAAACATGGCCGGCTACCTCAGCCTCGACGCCGGCGGCTACAACCCGCTGCTGGGCCAGAGCTACGGCGAAATTGCGGCCCGCAGCCGCTCCAGCCACCGCAGCCAGGGCTTCGGCTCAGCCGCCACCCGCGGCGAGGCGCTGGAGTATTTCCAACCCGTAAAAGGGGCCCCCGCCACGAAGGATTTGTTCGACGGCATCGACCAAACCTGGAGCCGCGTGCCCGGCGGCGCAGCCATTGGGAAGATGATTGACGAGGTAATTCGGAAGTATGACCCGAGTAACCCCAGCGCCAGCGTGGCGGAGCTGCTGAAGGTGCGGGCTAATCTTTATATAAAGCCGCAGGCGTGGGTAGGTAATGTACCTGACCCTTCTTTTTGGAAAGTGCAGAAGAAGCAGGAGGTAGAAAACTTGATTCAGGCTTGCCTGGGACTAACTTTAGATGTTACGGCCGCACAGCCAACTGTTACTCGGGGACAGCCTTTGCAGATAACTATCGAGGCAATTAATAAATCGAACGTGCCAATTAGTATCACTGGTATTTACGGGGGATTTATGCTTGACAGTACCCTCGTTTTACAGCAGAACAAACTAATTAATTTAAGGGAAAATGTGCAGATGAAATTTTCGGGTGATGAATCTCAGCCTTATTGGCTACAACAAGCTGGTAGTACGGGTATGTACAAAGTACCGGAGCGACTAGGGTTTCCCGAAACGACAGATGCGGCTGGAATGCTGGCTGAGTCCAAACTTGGCCTCAGCCTCATGCCAGCAGATGAACCTACTGGCAGCTTTGGCTATCTAGAATCTAAACAGCAACTAACAGGAAGGCCAATAAATCCGCCTGCTGCCGGAATTGCTTTTGTTGTACAGGTAAATACAACGAAGCTTATTTATACCGTCCCCGTCCAATACAAGCACACCGACCCCACGCTGGGCGAGCTGTACCAGCCGCTGGTAGTGGTGCCGCCGGTGATGGTGAACATTCCCGCCGCCCGCGCCTACGTCTTCGCCGATGCGCAGCCCAAAACCATTCCCGTGACGCTGCGGGCTGGGCGCGCCGGGGTGCGCGGGGCCCTGGCCTTGCAGGTGCCCGCTGGCTGGCAGGTGGAGCCGGCCACGGCGCCGTTCGATTTGAAGAACAAGGACGACGAGCAGACCGTCAACTTCACGCTGCGCCCGGGCGCGGGGGCCCCCGAGGGCAAGGCCGAAGTGCGCGCCGTGGCCACGGTGGACGGCCAGGCCTACACCCGCGGCATCCAGACCATCGACTACCCGCACATCCCCACCCAAACGCTGTTTCCCGAGGCCACGGCGCCGCTGGTGAAGCTCCAGCTGGTGCGCCGCGGCCAAAATGTGGGCTACCTCATGGGGGCCGGCGACGAGGTGCCCGAGGCCCTGCGCCAAATCGGCTACAACGTGACCCTGCTTAAACCCGAGGACATCAGCGCCGCCCGCCTCCGGCAGTTCGACGCCGTGGTGCTCGGCGTGCGGGCCTACAACACCGTCGAGCAGCTCAAAACCAAGCAGGCCGAGCTGCTCAAGTACATCGAGGGCGGCGGCAACGTGGTGGTGCAGTACGCGGTGAACCGCGGCACCGTGCTGCCCCAGATCGGGCCCTACCCGCTGACGCTTTCCAACGACCGGGTAACGGTGGAGGACGCGCCCGTCACGTTCCTCAAGCCCCGGCACCCGCTGCTAAACAGCCCCAACAAGCTCACCGAGCAGGATTTCAAGGGCTGGGTGCAGGAGCAGGGCCTGTACTACCCCTCGCAGTGGGACCCCAAGTACCAGCCCGTCATCAGCAGCCACGACCCCGGCGAGGCGGCCAAGGAAAGCGCCATCCTGGTGACGGACTACGGCAAGGGCCACTACATCTACACCGGCTTGTCGCTGTTCCGGGAGCTGCCGGCCGGCGTGCCGGGGGCCTACCGCATCATCACCAACATGATTTCCTACGGCAAGGAACCGGTGCAGTAACGGCCTTTTAGCGGTCAGGCGCAGTGGTCCGGCGACTTTTTCCGTCGTCGGGCCACTCCGGCGTTAGGGGCCAGCCGCTGTTCAAGTGATAGTCGTTCAATCGTCAGAGTGGCCCGACGACTGAAAAAGTCGCCGGACCACCACGTCAGGCATTGCCGCGGCCTTTTTCATGTCGCTACCGGGGCCCCGTGGCTAAGTTTGCCGCTCATCCATTCTGCAAAACCTAGTGCTGACAGTAGAAAAA
The DNA here is from genome assembly GCF_013294115.1 of Hymenobacter caeli. Taxonomy (GTDB): domain Bacteria; phylum Bacteroidota; class Bacteroidia; order Cytophagales; family Hymenobacteraceae; genus Hymenobacter; species Hymenobacter caeli. The sequence goes on from NZ_JABSNP010000001.1 coordinate 284,848, forward strand.
ATCGGCGGCACGTCGATGAGCGCCTTTGGCGACGTGCTCAACAACATCATCTTTTACAACCGCCGGGGCCCCGAATTGTACAACCGCATCTTCGTGGTGTCGGCCTACGCGGGCGTAACCAACTGGCTGCTGGAGAACAAGAAAACCGGCGCGCCCGGCGTGTACCACCGCATCAGCGAATTCAAGGAATTCCACCAATCGCTGCGCGATGTGACGGCCCAACTCAAGGCCCTGAACCAGCAGTACGTGCCGCTGGGCCTCGACCTGGCCGTGGCCGACGCCTTCATCGAGCAGCGAATGCAGGACGCCAAAACCTACCTCGACAGCCTGGTGAACGTGCTGGCCTCGGGCTACGTGAGCAGCGAGAACATTCTGCAAGCGGCCCGCGAAATCCTGGCCTCCATCGGCGAAGCGCATTCGGCGTTCAATTCCGTCAACATCCTGCAAAGCAAGGGGGTAAATGCTACGCTGGTGGATTTGAGCGGCTTCCACGACCACCAGCCCTACACCATCGACGAGCGCATTGCGCACGCCTTCGAGGGCATCACGTTTGCCGAAACCATCTGCATTGCCACCGGCTACACCAAGGGCACGGAGGGCATCATGCGCGAGTTCGACCGCGGATATTCGGAGGTGACCTTCAGCAAGATAGCCGTGGCGGTGCGGCCCCAGGAGGCCATTATCCACAAAGAATATCACTTGTGCTCGGCCGACCCGGGCCTGGTGGGCCTCGAACATTGCCACCCGGTGGGGGCCACCAACTACGACGTGGCCGACCAGCTGGCCGACGTGGGCATGGAGGCCATTCACCCCAAGGCGTCGAAGCCGCTGGAAATTAACGGCATCAACCTGCGCATCAAGAACACCTTCGAGCCCGCCCACGCCGGCACGCTGATTACCAAGGACTACGTGTCGGCCCAAACGCGGGTGGAGGTGATTACGGGCACCGACAAGGTGGTGATGGTGGACGTGTATGACCCGCAGATGGTGGGCACGGCCGGCTTCGACCTGGCCATCATGCAGATTTTCTACGAGCTGGGCATCAGCTATGCCTTCAAGGCCACCAGCGCCAACAGCATTTCGGTATTGATTTGGGAGAAAGACCTGAAAAAGCAGCTGGTGCCGCAGCTCGAAGCCCAGTACGAAAAGGTGACGGTGGAAAAAACGGCAATGGTCTGCCTCATCGGCTCCAACATCGACCGGCCCGGCCTGCTGGCCCAGGCCGCCGGGGCCCTGGCCGAGGCCAGCATCAACATTAAAAGCGCCGGCTTCGCGCTGCGCAAGGTCAACATTCAGTTCATCATCGCCCGCGACGATTACAAAGGGGCCATCGTGGCGCTGAACCAGAGCCTGGCGGACGGGTGACCCCACCCCCGGCCCCGGTAGCCCAACCTTGGCGGCTTGCGTATAGCCGTGCGCTTCTTTGCTTTCTTCGTGGCCCGGATGCCCGGGCATTTTCCTCCCCAAACCTGCAATAATCCATGAGCCCCAACCCCACGCAGTACGCTTTTGGCATGATTGGCCTCGGCACGATGGGCCGCAACCTGCTGCTGAACATGGCCGACCACGGCTTTGCCGTGGCCGGGTACGACAAAAACCAGAAACAGGTGGACCTGCTCGGCCAGGAAGGCCAGGGCAAGCCCGTGCAGGGCTTCACCGACCCCGCGGCCTTCGTGCACAGCATCAAAACGCCCCGCGCCATCATGATGCTGGTGCCCGCCGGTGCCATCGTGGACAGCGTAATTGCTGAGATGCTGCCGCTGCTGAGTCCCGGCGACATCCTCATCGACGGCGGCAACTCGCACTTCACCGACACCGAGCGCCGGGCCAAGGATTTGGAAAGCAAGGGCTTCCACTTTTTCGGCATGGGCGTGTCGGGCGGTGAAGAAGGGGCCCGGTTTGGCCCCAGCATGATGCCCGGCGGCGACGCCGAAGCCTACAAAACGATGCAGCCGGTGTTCGAGGCCATCGCGGCCAAAGTGGACGGGGCCCCCTGCGTGGCCTACATGGGCCCCGGGGCGGCCGGCCACTTCGTGAAAATGGTGCACAACGGCATCGAATACGGCCTGATGGAGCTGATTGCCGAAACCTACGGCCTGCTTAAAAACGGCCTCGAAATGGACAACGCCGCCATCGGCCAGGTGTTCGCCGGCTGGAACGAGGGCCGCTTGCAATCCTTCCTGCTCGACATTACAAAGGATATTTTCGCCTTCGACGCGCCCGGCACCGACCACCTGCTGCTCGACGACATCAAGGACGAGGCCCGCGCCAAGGGCACCGGCAAGTGGACCTCGCAGGAAGCCATGAACCTGCAGGCCCCCCTGCCGACCGTGGACACGGCCGTGTCGATGCGCGACCTCTCGAAGTACAAGGAGCTGCGCGGGCAGCTGGCCCAGCTCTACCCCACCGCCGACGCGTCGCTGGCGGTGGACCGGGCGGCCTTCCTCGCCAGCCTGGAGCAGGCGTTCTACTTCAGCATGATTATGGCCTACGCCCAGGGGATGCACATGCTGGCCAAGGCCTCGGAAGAGTACAAGTACGAGCTGGACCTGGCCACCATCGCCAAAATCTGGCGCGGCGGCTGCATCATCCGCTCCACGTTTTTGAACGACATCTTCAACGCTTTCCAGAACGACAAGGGCCTGGCGCACTTGCTGCTGGACGGCGCGGTGCAGCAGCTGGTGCTGGCGGCCGCCCCCGGCGTGCGCACCGTGGTGGCCGCCGCCGTGGCCACCGGCCTCGCCGTGCCCGCCTACACCAGTGCGCTGGGCTACTTCGACGCCTTCCGCACGGCCCGGCTGCCCTCCAACCTCATCCAGGCCCAGCGCGACTACTTCGGGGCCCACACCTACGAGCTGATCGGCAAGGAGGGCGTGTTCCACACCCAGTGGACGGGGCTGCGCGACAAGGTGGAAACCTCGGCCGGTACGCACGCCAACCAGACGCCCGCCACGCCGCCCGTGCCCAGCACCAAGCAGTCGAACACGGAGCCCGCTAACCCGAAACTGTAGATGAACGCCCTCCTGAAATCGCAGCCGACGGTGTTCGTCATCTTCGGCGGTACCGGCGACCTGAACGCCCGCAAGCTGGCCCCGGCCCTCTATAACCTGTACCTGGAAGGCTGGATGCCCGACCATTTCGCCTTCATCGGCACGGGCCGCACCAAGCTCAGCGACGATGACTTCCGGGCCCGGGTGCTGAACGACCTCAACAGCTTCTCGCGCAGCGGCCCGGTGAAGGACGAGCAGTGGCAGGGCTTCGCGCCCAATATCTACTACCAGCCGGCCGACGTGCAGGACGCCAAAACGTACAAGGATTTCGGCAAGAAAATCAAGGCCCTGGAAAGCGAGTGGAAGACGTCGGCCAACGTCATCTACTACCTAGCGGTGGCCCCGAATTTCTTCCCCATCATCGCCGAAAACCTGGCCAAGGCCGGCCTGACGGAGGACGCCGGCTGCACGCGCATTGTAATTGAAAAGCCGTTTGGGCACGATTTGGCCTCGGCCAAGGAACTGAACTTGCTGTTGGGCCGCATTTTTCAGGAGAAGCAGATTTACCGCATCGACCACTACCTGGGCAAGGAAACGGTGCAGAACATCATGGCCTTCCGCTTCGCGAATGCCATCATGGAGCCGCTCTGGAACCGCAACAGCATCGAGCACGTGCAGATTTCGGTGACCGAAAGCCTCGGCGTGGGCGAGCGCACCGGCTACTACGACGGCTCGGGGGCCCTGCGCGACATGATTCAGAACCACCTCCTGCAGCTGCTGTGCATCGTGGCGATGGAGCCGCCGGTGAGCTTCTCGGCCGAAGAAGTGCGCAACCGCAAGGTGGACGTGCTGCGGGCCATGCGCCGCTTCACGCCCGAGAGCGTGCGCGAGCAGGCCGTGCGCGGCCAGTACGCCGCTGGCTGGCTGGAAGGCCAGCAGGTGCCCGGCTACCGCGAGGAGCCCGGGGCCAACCCCGTGTCGAACACCGAAACCTTCGCCGCGGTGAAGTTTTTCGTGGACAACTGGCGCTGGCAGGGCGTGCCGTTCTACCTGCGCACGGGCAAGCGCCTGCACCGCTCGGCGTCGGTCATCACCATCCAGTTCAAGGACGTGCCGCACCTCATCTTCTCGCCCGAAACGGCGGAGACGATGCGCCAGAACCGGCTGGTTATCAGCATCCAGCCCGAGATGAGCATCCGCCTGCAAGTGCAGGCCAAGCGCCCCGGCGTGGACATGATGCTGAACACCGTGGACATGGTGTTCGATTACAAAGGCACCTACGTGAGCGAGGCCCCCGAAGCCTACGAAACCCTGCTGCTCGACGTGATGCTCGGCGACCAGACCCTGTTCATGCGCGGCGACCAGGTGGAGGAGGCTTGGGACCTGGTGATGCCCATCCTCACCTCGTGGCAAACCCGCCTCAGCCAGAACTTCCCCAACTATTCGGCCGACTCCTGGGGCCCCGAAGACGCCGAAGCCCTCGTGGCCAAGGACGGTTTCCACTGGTTCACGCTTCCGCTCAATGCCAAAAAATAGCCCGCAGCTGCACGTGTTCCCCACCGCCGACGCGGTACTGGAGGCCCTGGCCAACTTCTTCGTGGCCACGGCCCACCACGCCGTGGCCGAGCGCGGGCGCTTCGCTGTGGCCCTGTCGGGCGGCAGCTCGCCCAAAAAGCTCTACGAGCTGCTGGCCTCGCCTACTTATCGGGCCCGGATAGCGTGGGAAAAGGTGTTTTTCTTCTTTGGCGATGAGCGCAACGTGCCCCAAACCTCGCCCGAGAGCAATTATTTGATGGCCAAAACGGCCCTTTTCGACCCGCTCGGCATCGCCCCCGCGCAGGTGTTTGCCGTCGATACTACCCTGGATCCGGCCGAGGCGGCGGCGCAGTACGGAGCGGCCATCGAGGAATTTTTCGGCGACGAGCCGGCGCGGTTCGACCTCGTGCTGCTGGGCCTGGGCGACAACGCCCACACGGCCTCGCTCTTCCCGCACACCGACGTGCTGCACACCCAAGCCGTGGGCGTGCAGAAGGTTTTTGTGGCCGAATTAAACGCAGTTCGTATCACCATGACGGCCCCGCTCCTCAACCAGGCGCGGGCCACGGCCTTTCTGGTATACGGCGCGGGCAAGGCCCTGGCCGTGCAGCAAATCCTGGAGGGCCCCCGCGACGCGGACCAGTACCCGGCGCAGCTTATTGCCCCCGGTAATGGCCACGTGCACTGGTTTATGGACGCAGCCGCGGCCGTAGATTTAAAGTAAAAGGCAAGCCCTTAAAAGCAGAAAGGAGCCTGGCCGATGCGGCCGGGCTCCTTTTTTGTGGTACCTCCCGTGGGGTTCTCCAGGGGCGAGGTTTGCGTATCCCTACGGCAGCTCCGCAAATTCCGCCGCTGGCCGGGCCGCTTCGCCGGGCCGCAGCACCAGGGCCGCCCCATCTTTCACGATGACGGCTGCCTTGGCCAACCCCAGAAACAAGCCGTGCTCCACGATGCCGGGGATGGTTTTGAGCTGCGTCGCCAGCCGCTCCGCGTCGGCAATCTGGCCGAAGTGGCAGTCGAGAATCAGGTTTTTCTGGTCGGAATAGTAGTAAGCAGCCGGGTCATCCTTGATCATGCGCACCACCGGGGCCCCGCCCAGGGCCTCCACCGCGTCGAGCACCCAGGGCAGGGCAAACGGCACCACCTCCAGCGGCAGCGGAAACCGGCCCAGCACCGGCACCAGCTTCGAGGAATCGGCCACGACGAGCAAGTAGTTAGACGCCGTTTCCAGCAGCTTCTCGCGCAGCAGGGCCCCACCGCCGCCTTTTATCAGGCGCAACTGGCCGTCCAGCTCGTCGGCCCCGTCCACGGCCAGGTCGAAGCGCAGGCCCCGGCGCGGCGCCACCAGCGGGATGCCCAACTGCCGCGCCAGCGCCTCGCTGGCCAGCGAGGTGGCCGTGCCCTGCACCTTCAAGCCGTTTTGCACCGCCGCCCCCAGCTGGATGATGAACTGCGCCGACGTGCTGCCCGTGCCCAGGCCCAGCAGCATGCCGTCGCGTACCCAGCGCAGGGCGGCGGCGGCGGCCACCTGCTTTTCCTGGGCCAGCGTAAGGGCCCCGGCGGGGGAGTTGGCAGCGGCGGTTGGGTTCATGGGCGTGTGTGTTGGTGGTTGGAATGATGTAGCGCAGCAAGAAGAACTACAGCACAAAAATAGGCCGTCATGCTGAGCGCAGCCGAAGCATCTCTCCAGCGGCAGTAAACCCATCGGTTGGATTACTCAGCGGGAGAGATGCTTCGGCTACGCTCAGCATGACGGCCTAATAATTAAATCGGCGACGGCCTAATCAGGCAGCCAGCGACCTATTTACCCATCTTTTTGGCCTCGGCCATCAGCTCCTCGTCCATTTTCACGTATTCGCCGTTGGGCGGGGTGGCGGCCAGGGCGGCCTTCTTCGAGGCTTCAGCGGCGGTGATGGCCCCTTTGTAATCCTTCATTTTCAGGCGGATTTTGGCCTCGGTGTTCAGGTTCCAGAACTTGCCGGGCTCGGCGGCGTTGGCTTTCTGAATCCAGGCCAGGGCTTGCTTCGGGTCCTTGTTGCTGTCGTTGTAGTACACGGCGGCCGAGGCGAGGTCGGTGGGGGTGGGAGCGGCGGCTTTGGTGATTTTTTCGTCAATCTGGGCCGCGATTTTGCTGTCCACATCGGCCGTGATTTTGAATTTCGCGCCCGTCGTGGCCCAGGTCATTTCCACGCTGGCGGTGGCGGGGGTAAGGTCGGCGAAATCGATGGTGAAGGTTTCCACCTTGGCCGGCAGCTTGTAGGGCTTGATGGTGAAGCGGGCCACGTCCTGGTCGTCCTTGAAGCCGTCCACGTCAGCGCCCTGCTTGAGGCTTTTGTTGAGCACCACCGTCCACTCCGCTGCGGTGGGGATGGTGTAGAGGCCGTACTCGCCGGCCGGAATTTTCTTGCCCTCAATGGTCACGTCGTCCGAGAACTTGATGCTGGTGGTGGCGTTGGCCCCCGTGCGCCAGCGCTTGCCATACGGCACCACCGTGCCGAACACGGCGCGGTTCTTCACGCCCGGCCGCGAGTACGCAATGGTCACGTCGGTGAGGCCCACGCGCTGCATCACGGTGCTTTTGGGGCTGGGCTGCGGGGTAGTAATTTGCGCCTGAGCGGCGGGGGCCCCCAGCAGCGTTACGGCCGCGGCAGCCGCGGCGGAGAAAGTCAGCAGTTGAAACTTCATTGAACTTGAAAATGGGTTGGTTGAGGCCCCAAAACTACAAAACCCGCGCTGGGGGCGCGGGTTTCATAATCCTTCGTGATTTCAGCCAGTGATGCGGTGTTATTTCATTTGGGTCGCTAAATCAAATCTATTAATCCCAGCTGTTTGTAATAAACTAATTAAATGCATGACGTTTGACGCTTTGGTATCAACATCGATGTTAAGTGTAAAATACAAATTTTTTCGTTCTAAGGTTATGGATAGCTTCTTTGCTGCGGTCACGCACTCTATAAGTTGTGCTTCGCTAAGTGGACCAATGTCTCCCAACCTAATTGCTTCGTGGCGCTGAACGGCTGCCAAGTCCAAAAACTGGGGAAGCTGTTGCACAGTCGTCGCCAAAAATGGAATTGTTCGCAGTTCTGCTAGCTGCGAAGCCGTGAAAACGATTTTATGTTGTGAAGCAACTTGTTTGATAGCAGCTGTTTGTGTCTCTGTGTTAGAATAGGTATTTGGACCAGAAAAAGAAAGTTCGTTTGCCTGGTTGAGGCTTACTACAGCATTGTGCTCTGGGGTATGCCAACACACAGCACTATTACCTGGCAATCGGTCATCTGCAACCAATCCGCTTTCTGGCCCTTTCAATCTGCCTGTGAGTGGATAAAAGCAAACTATTATAAATATCAAACTGGCAAACGGAGCCATGTCCGGCATCGACAGACCTTGATACCGATTTCGACTCGATTTTAATTGCAGGGAAACCATACTCTTAAATAATTAAGGCCGTTGATTCGCTAAATATAACGAATTAACGGCCTTAATTATATGCTTGCAACTTGCTTAACTCAGCTCAAACTGCAACCGCAGCAAGTTGGCATATAGTCCGCCCTCCCGCTCGCTCAGCTCGTCGTGCGAGCCTTCTTCCACGATGCGGCCGCCGTCGATGACCAGGATTTTGTCCACTTTGCGGATGGTGCTGAGGCGGTGGGCGATGATGATGCTGGTGCGGTGCTGCATCAGCTCGTCCATCGCGCCCTGCACCAGCTTTTCGCTCTCGCTGTCGAGCGAGGACGTGGCTTCGTCGAGGATGAGGATGGCGGGGTTTTTCAGGATGGCGCGGGCGATGGCCACGCGCTGGCGCTGCCCGCCCGAGAGCTTGATGCCGCGGTCGCCCACCACGGCGTCGAGGCCCTCGGGGAAGGAGCTGATGAACTGCCAGGCGTTGGCCTGGCGGGCGGCGGCGATGATTTCGTCCTCGGAGGCGCCGGGCTTGCCGTAGGCAATGTTCTCGCGGATGGTGCCGCCGAAGAGCAGCGTTTCCTGCGGCACGATGCCGATGTGGCGGCGCAGCTCCGTCAGGTCGTAGCTGCCGATGGCCTGGCCATCGACCAAAATCTCGCCGCCGGTGAGGTCGTAGAACTGCATCAGCAGGCCGGCAATGGTGCTTTTGCCCGCGCCGCTGGGGCCCACGAGGGCAATTTTTTCGCCCGCCGCGATGCGGAAGTTGATGTCTTGCAGCACCGGCAGGTCGGGCCGCGTGGGGTAGCGGAAAGCCACGTGGCGGTACTCGATGTCGCCGTGCAGGCGGATGGGCAGGGCCCCGGGCCGGTGGGTGGGCTCGCTGGCCTCGTCCAGGATTTCGAGGATGCGCTCGGAGGCCCCGAGGGTACTTTGCACCTTGCCGTACAGCTCGCCCAGGCCCGCCACCGAGGCCCCGATGAAGGCCGTGTAGATGATGAACGACACGAGCTGGCCGATTTCGAGGTGGCCCGGGCCGGCGGTGTACACCAGCGTGGCCCCGCGCCACAGCACCAGGATGATGCCGCCGAACAAGCCGATAATCACGAACGACACGAAGCCGCCGCGGTACAGGTTGCTTTGCAGCGCCGCCCGCACCACCTTGCCCAGCGAGGTGGTGTAGCGCCCGATTTCAAACCGCTCGTTGGTGAAGGCCTTCACCGAATTGATGGCCTGCAAGGTCTCCTCCACGATGGTGTTGGTGTGGGCCAGCTCCTGCTGGGTGGTTTTGGCCAGGGTGCGGATTTTGCGTCCGAACAGCCCCGCCGCCAGCACGATGGGCGGGAACGTGACGAGCATAAACAGCGAGAGCTTCACCGACACGAGCATGATGAAGGCGATGCCGCCCAGCAGCGTGAACACCTGCCGGAACAGCTCGGCCAGCGTCAGCGAAAACGTGTCCTGGATGTTGGCCACGTCGCTGGTGATGCGCGAGGTGATGGCCCCCACGCGGTTCTTCTCGAAGAACGGAATGGGCAGCGTCACGAACTTGGCGTAGAGCGCCTGCCGGATGTCGCGCACCGTGTACTCGCTCACCTGCGTGAAAAACCAGATGCGCCCGAACGAGAAAACGCCCTGGCACACGATGACCACGAACAGCAGCAGCGCGATGCGGTTGATGCTGAGCGCCAGGCCCCCGGGCAGCGCCACCGCCTTGTGGTTGGCGGCGTCCACGAGCTTGCCGGCTACCCACGGGAAGGCCATGAACGTGCTGCTACTGAGCAGCAACATGACCAGGCCCACGACGAACTTGGCGCGGTAGGGCAGCACGAAGCGGAAAATCCGCAGGCTGCGCTGGAGCGACTGTTTATTTATTTTCGGCTTGGGCAAGTCCTCCGTAAGGTCGGTGCCGCCGGTGTTGAATCCGCTTCGGGCCATAGCTGGTGGCGCAGGCATTGGGTTGCGCCGTTGAGGATGAATAAGTGGTTGGCGGTAGTCGCCCTGGGAAGCGCCTCACCCCCTAGCCCCCTCTCCGAAAAGGAGAGGGGGGACTAGCTCTAGTCGTAGCTTCTAAAATCTAAAACTATAAACTAGTTCCCCCTCTCCTTTTCGGAGAGGGGGCTAGGGGGTGAGGCGACCGCTGCACGGCAATACAATACAGAATTTGAGAAACGACTACTTTAATACTTTCAGCGTCGCGCCGTTGCCGAACGGCACCGGCAGCTGGATGGCCACCGGCAGCGGCACGCCCAGGCGGGTGGCCGGCTGCCAGGGCGGCAGCAGCGCCGCCACGCGCAGGGCCTCGGCGTCGCACTCGGGCGAGAGCGGCTGGGCCACCTTCAACCCGCTAAGTTGGCCGTCGGTGCCCACGGTGGCACTCAGCAGCACGTTGCCGGTGATGCTTTTGACGCGGGCGGCTTCGGGATACTTTAGGTGGTCCTGAAAAAATGCGCCCAGCGCCTGAGGGCCCCCGGGGTACTGCGGCGCTTTGTCGGGCCGGTTGGCGGCCCCGCCGTGGGCCTGGGCCTGCATGTGGCCGGGGCGCAGCACCACCGGAGCGGGGGCCCCGGCCGGCGCGGGCACCGTTTGCGCCAGGGCCGCCGGGCCGGCAAGGAGCAACAGAAACAGTGAGGTTTTCATTAACAGAACATTAGCGGGCCGCGCGGGCAACCCAGGCCTTCTGCCTAAACCGCCGCGATGGGCGCGGGGTTCAGCGCTGGGCGGCGTGAAATGGCGAACAAGCCCAGCAGCACCAGGGCTCCGTTCAGCAGCAGAATCTCAAACCCGAACTTGTAGCCGTTCAGCCACTCCTCCGAGTGCGTCACGATGAGCAGCGTGAGCAGGGGCCCCGCCACGCACACCGGCAGCACGAGCCGGTCGCGTAGGCCGCGCCGGGTGAAAATGCCAAAGGCGTACAACCCCAGCAGGGGCCCGTAGGTGTAGCCGGCGGTTTTGAACACGGCGTCAATCAAACTTTGGTTGTTGAGCACGCGAAAGGCGAGGATGATGCCAATCAGCGCCACCGACCAGCCCAGGTGCGTAAGCTGGCGCAGGCGCGTCTGCCGGGCCTCGGGGTACTGCTGGATGTTGAGAAAATCGACGCAAAACGACGTGGTGAGGGCCGTCAGGGCCGAGTCGGCCGAGGCGTAGGTGATGGCGATGAGGCCCAGGATGAACACGATGCCCGCGAAGAGCGTGAATTGCGTGGTGGCCAGGTACGGGAACACCAGGTCGGTATCGAGCGTCTTATTGGCCTTGAGCAGCTGGGGCAATTCGCTCAGGTGCAGGCCCTTGGCGGCGGCGTACTGGTAGAGCAGCACGCCCAGGGTGAGGAAGAGCACGTTGACGCATACAATCACGGGCGTGAACCAGAACAGGTTTTTCTGGGCGTCGGCGAGGCTGCGGCAGCTCAGGTTTTTCTGCATCAGGTCCTGGTCCAGCCCAGTCATCACGATGGTGATGAACATGCCGGAAACGAACTGCTTCCAGAAGTACTTGTCGTCGCTGAAATTACTGAAATACACCTGCGACATGCTGCTGCCGCGCACCGAGGCCACGAGCTGCTTGAAGCCCAGATTCAGCTCCGAAGAGATGAAGTAGATGCTCAGCCCCACGCAGCTCAGCATGGCCAGCGTCTGAAAAGTGTCGGTCCAAAGGATGGTTTTGAGGCCCCCGCGAAACGTGTAAAGGTAGATGAACAGGATGCTCACCATCACGGTGACGGCAAACGGCACGCCCATCGCATCGAACACCGCCAGCTGGAGCACGCCCGCCACTAGGTACAGCCGCAGCCCCGAGCCCAGGGCCCGGGAAATCAGGAAGAACAGGGCCCCCGTCTTGTAGCTCCAGTAGCCAAACCGCTGGTCGAGGTAAGTGTAGATGGACACCAGCCGCAGCCGGTAGTAGAGCGGCAGCAGCACCGTGCCGATGACGACGTAGCCGGCCACGTAGCCCAGCACCACGGCCAGGTAGCTCCAGCTTTTGCCGTACACGTTGCCCGGCACCGAGATGAACGTGACGCCCGAAAGCGAGGTGCCAATCATGGCGAAGGCCACCATGTACCAGGGCGCGTTGCGGTTGGCCACGAAGAAGCTCTCGCTGGTGGCCTTGCGCGAGGTGAGCACCGCAATGACGACCAGCACGGCGAAATAGCCCGCAATCAGGCTCAAAACGAGGGTAGGCGACATTCCTTTAAGCTGTTAGCTGCTAGCTGTTAGCTGTTAGCCCTTTATTAGGAACAGCCCGACAGGAAGCGGCAAAGCTAACAGGTAGCCACTGGGGGCCCCGCAGCACCACGGCGCACAGCCAGCGCAACGCCCTGTAAAAAGCTAACAGCTAAAGGCTACCAGCCAACAGCTAAAAAAACCTATTCCCACTCGCGCCAGCGCAGCACCTCGCCCACAGCGGGGGCGTGCAGTTCGCCGCGCAGCATGCCGCCGGCGGCCACCTCGGTCAACTGCCGCAGGGGCTCCGAGGCGGGCTCGTCGCTGAGGTCGAAGGTGCCGTAGTGCATGGGCACGAGGTGGCCGGCGCGCAGCACGTTGGCCGCCTTGGCGGCTTCGTGGGGGTTCACGTGGCTCTTGGCCATCATAAACGCTGGCTTGTAAGCTCCGATGGGCATCAGCACGATGTCGAGGGGCCCGAACTGGCGCTCAATCTGCTCGAAATGGTCGCCGTAGGACGTGTCGCCGGCGAAGTAGATGAGCTTGTCGGCCGTCTTAATCAGGAAGCTGCCCCACAGCACCTGGTTCAGGTCGGCAAGGCCGCGGCGGTGCCAGTGGCTGGCGGGCAGGTAGTAAATTTCGAACGGGCTGGCGGGGCCCAGGTCGTACTGCTGCCACCAGCCGGCTTCCTGCACGGCCAGGCCGGGCACCATGCCGCGCAGCAGCGGGGCCATGCGCAGCGACGAGAGCACCCGCAGGCCCGGGTTTTCGTTGGCCAGAAACCGGATGGAGTCTTTGTCCAGGTGGTCGCGGTGGCCGTGCGAGAGCAGCAGCAGGTCGATGCCCGTCAGGTCTTCGGGCAGGCAGGGCAGCGCGTGGCGGCGGCGCAGCCCGAGAGAGCTGTACAGCACCGGGTCGAAGAGCAGTGTGACGCCTGCGATGCGCAGCAGAAAGCTGGAGTGGCCCAGCCAAATCAGTACGTCCTCTTTCGACTCGACCGCCGCCGTGCAGTCCACCACGGCGGGGGCCCAGGCGTCGCGCTTCTTTTCTTCCTTTTGGGGATTGGCCGTGAGCTGCCACTTGAGCAAGGTGCCGAAGCGGGGCTTAAACAGGGCTTCGCCGTTGGCAAACTCATCACCGAATAACTTATTGCCGGAATAGCCGGCCCGCACGGTGGCTAGGGCCTCGTTGCGAAGGTGCGAAATAGAAGCGGACATGAACGGAGATAAAGAGAAATAGGAATAAGAATAGAAAAAATAATTACGCCTCAATGATAGGTGTTGGTTTTGAAGCGGTTGAGAAAGTTGCCAAAAACAATGAGAACGTCCTGCTCGTCTGGCGTCTGCGCAGCCGAAGCATGACGTTCAATGGTGCTTCTTCAAAAGCTTTTTTGTTAACTGTGCCGAATCTCATCCTTCAGGTGCTCGATTAGTTGCACGAATTCCGGCTTGGCCTGGATGCCGGGCTGCCAGGCCAGGCCCATTTCGGCCAGGTTGTACTGGTGCTTTTTGTTGACGGTAGCCCCCGGCAGGCATTGCCCGGCGGCGTCGCGCTCGGGGGCCAGCAGCCAGAGCGTGTCGGCCAGGGCGGTGGTGGTGGCCAGGTCGTGGCTCACGATGACGACCGTGTTCAATTCGTCGAGCAGCGTCACTTCCATAATAATCTTCTTCACCTCGTCAATCATCGCAATGTCGAGGCCCGAGAAGGGCTCATCGAGGATGATGAGGTGCTCGGAGCAGAGCAGCTGCTGGGCAATGGCCGCCCGCTGCCGCTGCCCGCCCGAGAGCATGGCGGGGTACTTGCGGCGGTGCGGGGCCAGGTCGAACCGGGCCAGGTAGTCCTCGGCCCGGGCCTTGGCCTCGGCGGGGGCGTGCTTGCGCTCGGCGGCCACCAGCAGGTTGTCGAGCAGGGTGCGGTGGTCGAACAGCGGGTAGCGCTGCTGCACGAAGCCCACGTCGCCGGGGCACACGGGCCGCGCCGGGGTGCCCACCTGCACGGTGCCGGTGCTGGGCGGCAGCAGCCCCGCGATGATGCGGCACAGCACCGACTTGCCGATGCCCGAGCGTCCGTAGAAGCCCACCACCTGGCCCTGGCTCACGCCCGGCCGCACCACGTCGCGCACGTCCAGGCTGATGTCGCGCAGCACCACCTCGCCCTTGAACTGCATCGACACGTCGCGCAGCGCGAGGATGGAATCCTTGTAAGAATGGTCCGCCATTATTTCGCCGTCGTCAAATCGGAGTAGGGGAAGAACAGACGGCGCAGAAACTCAAACGTATAGTCTTGCAGGGCCCCGGTGGCTAGGATGACGAGCTGAATGGCCACCACGCCGGCCAGGTGCAGGTAGCGGTTCTGCTTGTAAAGCAGCAGCCCGATGCCGCCTTCCGATTGGTACAGCGTCTCGACCAGCGTAATCATGGTCCAGATGATGGCGAAGTTCTGGCGCACCACCTCCAGCATCTCGTCGAGCTTGCCCAGCACGACTACCTCGTAGAAGCTGCGCCACTCGCTCATGCCCAGCGTGCGGGCGTGGTCCATTTCTTCCTGCGTGGTGGTCAGAATCACGCTGGTCATGCCCGTCACCAGGTACACCGTGGCCCCGAACACGAGCACCGAGAGCTTCACCTGGTGCCCGTTGCTGACCATCAGGGCCATGAAAAACGTGAGGCCCGTGAGGGTGAGGTAGCGCATTTTGGAGGCCGCGTAGGCAATGGGCCGGAAGAAGGGCAGCGCCGTGAGGTAGGAGATGGCCAGCGCCAGCACCGTGGCGATGGCCAGGGCCCCGAGCGCCGTGGTCAGGCTGGCCCACAGCTCCTGAATGAGGCCCTGCGAGGTCACCAGTTCCTTAAAAGAGCCCAGCACCTCGCCCAGCGTGGGGAACAGTTGCAACGGGTAGAACAGCCACAGCAGCAGCAGCAGCAGCACCTGGCCCCCCACCATGGTGAGGAACACCGAACGGTGCGGCCTAGCGTTAGGAATAAAAAGGTCTTTGAGCATAGCGCAAGGTTTTGCGAGGTTAAAATAGGTTTCGCGGGCGGGGTTAGGTTGGATATGGGTCGGATAATGAATCGGGCTTTGCCGCGAAGCATTACACTCCGCAAATGCCGCGAAACCTATTTTAACCCCGCGAAACCTTGCGCTTAGCTGCCCAGCACGATTTCCACGCGGCGGTTTTTGGCTTTGCCGGCCGGGGTGGTGTTGGGGGCTACGGGTTCGGTGGCCCCGTGGGCGTACACCTGGATGCGGCCGTCGGGGAAGGCGCTGCTGCTCTTGCGCTCCAGCCACTGGCGCACGGCCATGGCGCGGTCTTCGCTCAGCTGCTGGTTGGCCTGGGGGTCGCCGGTGTTGTCGGTGTGGCCGTGCACGGCCACTTTCAGGCTGCCGGCCACCACGAGGTCGTCAAACAGCGCGTTCAACTCTTTTTGGGCGGCGGGGGTGAAGGTGCTCTGGCCCGAATTGAACTCGATGTTCCAAGCCCGCTCGCTCACGTTGCGGCGGATTTCGTCGCCGGCGGCAAACTTCTGCTGGTCGGCCGGGGCCACGGTTTTGCCCTTGTAGCGCGCCTGCACGTTGCGTAGCGGCGTCAGGTCCAGCATGTCGTCCAGCGGTACGTAGTTGGGCAGCTCCTTGGGGTACAGCTTGGTCTGCACGTCGCCGAAGGCCTTGTACACCGAGGCGTAGATGTTGGTGCCGCCCTCGTTGAGGCCGAATAAATTCAAGTTATCACTGAAATTGAAGGCCTTGCTGCCGCCCAGCTCCACCACGTTGCCGTTGCGGTCGGCCTCGCTCACGCCCTTGTAGTACTTCAGCCAGTAGGCCCCGTCCTTGTCTTTGTCGCCGTACACGTCGGCCGAGATGTCGGCGGCGCGGCTCAGGGCCTCGGGGTGGCTCTTCACCTGGTCGCCGGCCACGGCGTGGGCCAGGATGAGGCCCTCCACTTCCTTGGGGTGGGCGTCGTACCAGCGCTTGGTGGTCACCATGATGTTGGGCATCTGGTTCGAGTATTCCTTGGTCGAGACGATGCTCACCAGGCCGCCTTTCTGCTTGGCAATGTTCACGTCGCCGGGCGTCCAGGTGGCCACGGCGTCGGCCACCACGTCCACCTTCACGCCGGTGTTTTTGCCGTCCACGATTTTATCGCGGCTCTCGGGCTTGCCCAGGATGTACTTCTCCGAAGCCGCCAGGAAGTCGCTGGCCGACATAAAGTTAACGGCCTGCGGGTCGTAGGTGGTCTCGTCGGGGTTCACCTTCAGGCCGTTGTCCGAGCACCACTTCAGGGCGATGTTCTGGTCGCCGTCGCGCAGGTAGCAGGCGATGGTTTTGCCCAGCGCCGCCTTGGGGTTGTCAATCCATTCCTTGGGGCCCATCACTTTGTCTTCGCCGAAGGATTTGCCGGGGCTGTAGGGGATGATTTGCAGCTGCGTGCCGGCCTTTTTCAATTCGGCCTGCACGGCCGAGAAGCCCGGCAGGCCGTCGCCCATGATGCTCACAATCAGGCCCGGCGTGGCGGGATTGGCCGAGAGGTCGGCGGCGTTTTTTACCAGGTCGGCCTGCATCTTGCTCACGTCGTCCTGGCGCACAATCTGCATGTTGAGGCCGTTGGCGGCCATCGCCGAGCCGGTGGTGGTGCGGGGGCCCCCGTTGGCCAGCATGCCGGCAATCTGGGCGTTCCAGGCCATTACCTCCCAGGTCACGGGCGTGCCCTTGTCGGCCGGGGCCGTGCCGGGCAGCGGGGCCAGCGGCACCACCGTGTTCACGCCGCTGCCGCCGGTGGCGGCCGGCAGCTCAATCGAGCTGAGCAGCACCGACTCGGTCGCAGCTTTTTTGAAAAGCAGGTTGCTGGAAGTGAGTTTGTTGATGCCAAAATACAGGCCCGCCAGGACCAGAATGGCAATGAGGATTTTACCGCGGGTAGTCATTCAATTGATGTGAAAAGGTGTTGAATGTGGAAAGGAGGTGAAAACGGGTCGTATCAGAGTAAAGAGGCCGTCATGCTCATCTGGCGTCCGCGCAGCCAGATGAGCATGACGTTCTAAACGTTCGTTCCGGGTACTGCAATTCAGTCCAGCAGCTTGCCGTAGGCATCGTCCGAAGCCTTGGCGGTGGCGGCCACGCCCAGGCGCACCGGCGGCTCGTTGTCCATAATGGCGTTGAACTCGCCCTTCTGGTACTTGTCGAGCAGGCGCTGGCCCTTTTCGCTCATCACCCCGTTCTGGATGTCCATCTCCTTGACGAACTCCTGCGAGTAGCGCATGGCCTGCTTGATTTGGCCCAGCTGCTGGGCCATGTCCTGGGCCACGCGGTCGGTGGCCAGGTCGAAGAAGTACTTCTTGTCGGGGTCGCCGCGCAGAATGTTCATCGCCGCCCGCATCCCGGACGAGGTGCGCTTCACCAGCGCGTACTCATCCTTCAAGAGGTTGACCTTGAACTTGGAGTTGTCAATCTGGCGCAGGGCGGCCTTGAGGATCTGGCGCATCACCAGGCTCACGTTGGCCGTGGTGGTGGCCATCGGGGTGAGGCGGCGGTTGTAGTCTTCGAGCTGGGCGGCGCGGCTGGCGTAGCTGTCGGCGCTGTCCTTTTCGCCCTGGCGCAGGGCCGCGTCGGCCAGGGCCAGGTACTCCTGCATCTGGCTGCGGTTGGCGTCCAGCTTGCGCTGCACCAGCTCGTGGGCCCCCTCGATGTGGCCCACTTCCTCGTCCATCTTGCGGGCCTCCTTCTCGGTGTTCGAGATGTAGTCCTCCATGATGCCGATGGGGTCGGTGTTGACGAACAGCCCCGCCGCGGTGCGGAAGATGCGCTGCCCGGCGTACCAGAGCCCGGCCTGGATGCGCTTGTTGGTGGCCAGCAGAAACAGCACGAACAGGGCCCCCAGACTCGCGCCGAGCTTGA
This sequence comes from Hymenobacter caeli, assembly GCF_013294115.1. Lineage (GTDB taxonomy): Bacteria > Bacteroidota > Bacteroidia > Cytophagales > Hymenobacteraceae > Hymenobacter > Hymenobacter caeli. The sequence continues at coordinate 302,825 of NZ_JABSNP010000001.1, forward strand.
CCGTGTTGAAAACAATATCAACCAGGTAAGGCAAAATCTGCCCCCAATAGTACACCCCCAGGCCGGCCAGCAGGGCCACAAAGGCCCAGGCGGCCACTTTCTCGGGTTTTTGCCAGGACGGCAGGCCATCCGCGGGCGAAGGCGGGCCCAGTAAAGGTGTGTTCATCGTGCAGAAAGAAAGGATTGGGGTGGCGCTTACGCTGCTTACTTGGCCGCGCCGCTGGCGTTCAAAAAGGCTTCGGCGGCTTTGTGGTGGGCTTGCAGCTCGGCCAGCGCGGCCGAGTTGGCCAGCTCGTAGCTGGCCAGTGCCGCCTGGGTTTTCTGGCGCTCATCGGCCAGCTGCTGCTGGGTCTGGAGCAATTGCTGCTGCTTGGCCTGGAGCTGGCGGGTGAGGTCGGCGAGGTCGGCGGCGAGCTTTTTTTCCTGGGCCGCGAGCTGCACCACGGGGCCGGGGGCCGCGCCGGGCGCGGCGGTTTCGCCCATTTTCTCGCGGTGGCGGGCCAGCACCTTGTCGCGGTCGGTGGCCAGGGCCTGCTCAAACTGCGCGGCCGAGGCCAGCAGGCCGGGCACGGTGCCGCCGTTCACGGCCGAAAAGGCGTTGTAGGCGGTCTGGTACAGCAGGGGGCCCGCCATGCCGGCGGCGGCCATGCTCTTCACCATCTTCATGTACGCCTCGAAGTCGCGGCCATCGCCAGCCAGCAGGCCCGCGATGTGGTCGAGGTGGCGCTGCTCGGGCTGCGTGACGGCCGGGGCCGCAAACGGCACGGCGGCTCCGGGCAGTCCCGGCGCGGGCGCGGTGTACGGGGCCCCGGCCGGGGCAGCGGGAGCGTTTTCCCCTTCCTCGGGCTCAATGAAAAAATCCTTGGCGGCGTGGGTGAGCTTATCGAAGAGGGCCATGAGAAATAACGGAAAAGATGAATAAAAAGCCGGGCCAGCCCGGTTCGTGGCCGGCGGCCGGGGGCTGGGCAAAAGCCTCGGCCAAGCGTTCAAAGGTAAAGATATCCGGCAATCTGAATGCCTGCGATTACCGCGGTTTTCGGCCCGGCCCGCGCCGGGTCCCGGGCCGAAAACCGCGGTAAGTTGACAGTTACCGATTGGTCGTTGGCGGTGAGCTGATAAACAATTGACTGCCAGACGTCAATGGGAAGTCAATGACCGGCGGCCCCGGCGCGACAACCTACTCTTAATTGGCCACCTGGGTGGCCAGCCAGGCGTCGCGCAGGGCCTGCTGGGCGGGGGCCACGGCCTTGGCCGGGCCCTCTTCCAGCGGCTGAATCCGCACGTTGGGGGCCTCCGTCAGCACCAGCTGCAGGGTGCGGTCGATGCCGCCGCGGCTGCGCACCTGGGCCATTACCAGGTCGTTGGGCACGTGGCGGCGCAGCACCTCGGCTAGGTCGGCGGGGCTTTTCAGGGCCTTGTCGTCGAGCATCACCAGCTGGTCGCCCCGGTCGATGCCGGCCTTGTAGAGGCCCGAGCCGATGAGGGTGTTCGTGGCGATGAAGCCGCGGCCTTCGGCGTCGAACTCCACCTGCTGGGCCAGGCTGGTGAGCACGCGGGTGGGCACCAGGGCCAGGCCCGCTGCTCCCAGGCTTTCGCTGAAGCGCGGGGCCTCGTGCCCGTACACGTACTGCCGGAAGAAGCGGCCCGCGAAGGCCGTGTCGTGGGCGGTTTCGCCCAGCACGCGCTGCAAATCGGGCAGGGTGTAGGGCCGGGCGGGGGCGTAGTTGGCCTGCTTCTGGCCGTACTGCTGCCACAGGGCCCGCATGTACTGGTCGAGGCTGGTGCGGTACTGCTGGCGCAATTCCAGGTCGAGCACCAGCGCCAGGCCCGCGCCCTGGTAGTAGTACGTGAGGTAGGTGTTGGCCGTGTTGGTGGGGTCGATGCTCACCCCGGCGTCGGTGAACACGGCCTGGCGGCTCATGTCCACGGCCGAGGCGTAGCGGGCCCCGGGGCTGGCGAGGCGGGCGTTCACCCAGCCGCCCACCTTGTCCAGGAACTGCTCGTCGTCGTAGAACTTGGCCCGGCGCAGGGCCAGCTCGCCGTAGTACTGCGTGAAGCCTTCGGCCAGCCACAGCGCGTCGCTCATGTTGGTGCGCTGGAGGTCGAAGGGCTCCAGGTCCTTGGGCCGCAGGCGCTTCACGTTCCAGGCGTGGAAAAACTCGTGCGCCACGGTGCGCAGGTTCAGCAGCGCGTCCTCGCCGTGGATGCCGCGCGGGGCCGTGAGCGAGGTCGAGTTGCGGTGCTCCATGCCGTCGCCGGTGGTCTGGTCGAGGTAGTCGGCCAGGAAGGTGTAGCGGCCGAAATCGAACACCGGCAGCGTGCCGAAAATGGCCTTTTCCTCCTTCACCACCCGCTGCACCTTCTTGGCGTAGAGGTCGAGGTCGGGCAGGGTGCCCAGGTACAGGGCCGCCAGCTCAATGGTCTGGTCGCCCTCCTCCCAGGTGCGCACCTGCTGGGCCCCCAGCACCACCGGGCTGTCCATGAAATAGGCCAGGTTGGGGGCCGTGAAGGTGTTTTTCTCGCCGCCGGGCCGCAGCTGGGTGGCCGCTTTCCAGGCGGGCGGGGCGTCAAAATGCGCTTCCACGGCCCGGCTTTCCAGGCCCAGCGCGTAGCAGAACGTGGCCGGCACGTTCAGGTGCGCGTGCTGCTGGTCGATGCCGGCGTAGGTGCCGTCGCTGCGGTCGGCGTACAGCGTGTAGCTGAACAGCACCTTGCCGTCGGGGCCCGGCGTCACGTTCCAGCCGTAGGCGTCGGGCCGGGCCAGGGGCAGCGGGTGGCCGTCGCCGTCGGTGGCCACCACGTAGTACACGTTTTTGATGAAGTCGTGCTCCGCGTAGCGCCCCGGCGAGCTGCGGGCCATGCGCACGCGCAAGGGCCCCGCCGGCAGCCCCGCAAACGTGGCCGTAATCCGAGCCTCGTGGTGCACGGCGTTGGGAAAGGCCACGTTGTAGCGCACCGCCGGGCCATCCGGGGCCGCCTTGGCCGGGGCTGTTTTGGTTAGCGCGGCTTTGGCCGGCGCGGCCTTGGCGGGTGCCGCCGGTACCCGTTGGGCGGGGTGTGGGGCTTTGGCCTGGGCCCGCGCTTCGGTGGGCCCCAGGCCCGCGCACAGCGCCAGGGTTAGCAAACAAGCGTAATTTTTCATGGCATACCGCGCCAGCTGGCAGGAGAACGATAACTAAAGGAAATTTTGGTATAAAAACCTGAATGAAGCCGCTTATTAACTAGCCTGTTAGGGTAGAAATTAGTTTTTTCCGTTAATAGGCTCCCAAATATAGGGAATTAATTGAGCGGTTCGGTGCCCGGCGCTCCACTTGGCGCCGCCGGCCGGAATACGGTGCCTTCCACGGCCCCGCCGAAGAAAAACGCCGGTTGCGCCGGGTGCAGCCCCAGGCCCGCCAGGGCCGCGTGAAAGTCGGGCAGCTGGCGGACGCGCAGGGCCGCCACCGCGCCAAAAAACCAGTACATCGTGCCCAGCAGCGCCCGCTGCCAGCCGCGCCGGGGCCGGCAGAAATCGGCCAGCAGCCACGGGGCGGCCGGCTGCCGGGCCGCCGCCAGGCGGGCCAGCGCGGGCCCCAGCGCGGCGGCCGGAAAGCAGTCGAGCACGAAAAACGTGGCCAGCGCGTCGAACCGCTCCGCCGGGGCCAGCGCCGCTTCGGTGCCCCGCCGGAACTCGACCTGGCCGGCCGCGCCCGGGGCCGTGCGGCGCAGCCGGGCCGCCGCCCGCGCCAGCATGGGCCCCGAGGCTTCGAGGTAGAGCACGGTGGCGCGGGGGCGGCGGCGCAGCACCTCGCCCAGCACCCAGCCGGTGCCGCCGCCCAAAATCAGCACGTGCGGGGCCCCGGGGGGCAGGCCGGCCAGGGCGGCCCGCTGCGCGGCCCGCAGGCTGCCGCCAAACACCAGCCCGGCCAGCGCGTCGTAGCACCACGCAATGCGGTCGAAGTTGCCGGTGGTGCGCGCCCCGGGGCCCCGGGGCGGCGCGAAGGAGGAAGAATTAGCAGAATCTGGGTCCAACATGAAAAAATGTGCGGCTTCAACCAACTGAAAAACAACTTGCCCGGGCCGCCGCCGCCCGGGGCCCCCGAAAAAAACGGCCCCCGGCTTGCGCCGCGCCGCGCCGGCCGCGTACCTTTGCGTCACCAAACGGCAATCTTCCCCGCGGAGTTGGCTGTGGCGGTACCGCTGCGCTTGTGGCGAAATTGGTAGACGCGCTGTCTTCAGGCGGCAGTTCCGCAAGGTGTGGGAGTTCGAGTCTCCCCGAGCGCACAACAAAAAAGGCCAACCCATCCGGGTTGGCCTTTTTTGTTGTGCGGCGCCGTTGGGCCGTGCGGCCCCGGCGGTTTTCCGGGTTCGGCGGCGGGCCGCCCGTGGCCAGTTTTGAAAGAATTTCGTTCAACGTACTTTTTCCCCGCCCATGCCCGTCACTTCTTCCAACCCGCCCACGCCCCCGGCGTCGCGCCTGGCCGGCCTGGCCGGCAAGCTCACCGCCGAGGCCGTGGCGGGCACGGCGGTGTTCGTGCTGGCGTTTGGGCTGTTCTTTTACCTCACCCGGGTCGTCTTCCGCGAGCATTCGCAGGGGTTCGATGCTTGGGGATTTGCCCAGATGGACCGCCTGCGGCACGCCTGCCCCTGGACATTCGAAGTAGCCAAAGCGCTGACGTTCTTCGGCTCGGTTTGGTTTTTCATCCCGGCCAGCCTGTTGGTGCCCCTGGTGCTGCACCGGCGCGGCCTCGGCCGCTACGCCGTCGAGCTGCTGCTGGCCATGGGGGGCGGGCTGGCCCTCAACGAGTTGCTGAAGGCCTTTTTCCACCGGGCCCGGCCCGCGTCGGCGTTGTTTTACCAGTACGGCCTGAGCTTCCCCAGCGGGCACGCCATGATGAGCATGGCCTACTACGGCTGCCTGGCGTGGCTGGTGGTGCAGCAGGGCCGGCGCTGGGGCGCGGGCGCGGCGCTGGTGGGCTTCGCGGTGGCCATCGGCCTCACCCGCGTCTACTTCCACGTGCACTACCCCACCGACGTGCTGGCCGGTTTCTGCGGCGGCGCGGCGTGGCTGGTGCTGCTGCGCACCGGCATCCGGCTGTTCTGGAAAGAGAAGAAATTAATTAAAAATTAAAAATGATGAATTAAAAATGATGGCGGTGGTCGAAAACGAGGTGGTCCGGCGACTTTTTCGGTCGTCGGGCCACGCTGACAATACCCCGGAGCCGCTGTTCAGCCGCCAGAGTGGCCCGACGAAGCCCTTCGGGCAATTCGCCGGACCACCCCGTTTTCGACCACCGCCATCATTTTTAATTCATCATTTTTAATTAATTTTCACCTGCACGCGCAGGGCCAGCAGGCCCTTCACGCCTTGCAGCTCCTCCAGCTCCAGCTCTTCCACGCCGGGCTCCAGCAGGCCGCGGTCTTGCAGGTAGTCGATGTACTCGCGGTACTCGGTGGCCTCGCGGGTTTGGGCGTACACCAGGGCCAGGCGGCCGGGCTGGGTGAGGCGCTCGCCGGTGCCGAGCACGGTGGCCTTGTCGATGCGCTTCTTGATGATTTCGTAGCGGATGTTGTAGGCCCCGTCCACGTCGAACTGCCGCTCGTCCTGCCGGAAGCGGATGCTCAGCGGCTGGCCGTGGATGTAGATGAGCTGGGTGGTTTCGAGCGGCACGGGCAGGGTGGGGGCCAGGGCGTGGGTGCGCCGCGTAATTTCCACCATCGTCAGCAGCTGCCACAGGCGCAGGTTTTTGAGGAACACCCGGTCGAAGGGCCGGTCCTGGACCAGCGCCTCGCCCACGTAAATGTTGAATTCCACGCCGTCGCTCTTGAAGCGCTGGAAGTAGTGCGGAAACATGGCCTGGGCCTTGGCCTCTTCCTCGTCCAGGAAGGCCCCCACGGCGTCGTTGATGGCCGTCACGCTCCGCTCGAAGGCCTGGCGGCGCTTGTAGAGGATGCCCAGGCGCGGGTCGATGTTGGCCCAGTAGGCCGTGATGACGGGCCGCAGCGCGGGCGTGTGCTGGGCCAGGTACTCGAAGAGCGGCTCCACCTCCCGCCGCAGCGATTCGTAGATGCTCAGCTCGTCGCCGCTGGTGATGCCCTGGCGCAGGCGGCGCAGGTGCTTGTTGACGTAGAACTTCAGCTCGTCGAGGATGGGCAGCTGGCGGAACTCGGCCGCTTTTTTCAGCACCCGGTGGGCCAGGGTGAGGTGCTCGATGAGGTCGCCCTGGATGGCCTCGTTGCGGGCCGTGCTGCTGCCCCGGATGTCGCAGGAGCCGTGCAGCGGGTACACGTCCTCGAACACGATGGCCTCCATCTCGGCCCCGCGCTGGCCCTCGTCCTGGCGGGCCAGCAGGTGGCGGGCCGCGTCCACGAAGCGCCACTCCAGGGTGGGGTGGATGGGCGTGAACTGCTCCTGCATCAGGGCCTGGATGCGGGTTTGCAGGTCCTCGGCGTTGCGCTTCACGGCCACCGCGAACAAGGGCACGAACTGCGCCACCTTTTCCAAGTCAAACTCGTCGAGGTCGCCGGCGTTGGGCGAGCCGATTTCGAGCAGGCCCACCGTGTCGCCGCCGTAGGGCAGCAGCGCCAGGATGGCCGAGCGGATGCCCAGCTCCAGCACCTGGGCCCGCAAGTCGGGCGGGATGTCGGCCCGCGCCACGTCGGAGAGCACCAGCGGCCGGCGCTCGCGCAGCAGCCGGTCGTATATCTGCCGGAAGCCGCTGTCGGGCCGGCTGTGCTGCACCTGCTTGGTGAGGAAGCTGTGGTTGATTTTGCGGCCGAAGTCCACGAAAGCCTTTTTCTTCTCGTCGTAGGCCGCGATGCCGAGCTGCAGCGCCGGCCGGGAGAACAGCACCCGCAGCTTCTCCTGAATCTGCTCGAGGCGGTCGGCGGCTTGCAGCACGTCGCGCTCCAGCAGGTCGTATTTCAGTTCCGACAGCACCTCTTGGTCGGTCACGTCCACCAGCTGCAACACGTTGAAGCCTTCGAGCACGAAGTGGGCGGGCGGCAGCAGCTCGCGCCACACGGCCAGGTCGTGGCGCTGGTGGCCCAGCTGCTCGCACTGGGCCGGCGTGAGCACCGGCGCCTCGCCCACCACCCGCACCTGCACAAACGACGAATCGATGCCCACGCCGTAGTGGCGGTAGAGGCCGATGCGGTAGTCGGGCACCGTGAAGATGATGGCCCCCGCGGCGGGCAGCTCCACCCCGTACACCCGGTGCAGGATGAGCTGGTAGGCCATGCGGGTCATGTAGGCCTCCGTGCTGGCCTGGTCCAGGTTCAGGGGCTGCTTGATGGTGCGCTCCCGGTTGAGCAGCACTTCGGCAAAACGGGGCGTGTAATAAAAGCTCGTGCGCCGAAACGGCGGAATGGCCCCGCTGATGGCGCTGCCCACCGTGGCCGTCGGGAACACGGCCAGCATGATGGTTTCCAAAAAATCGTGCTCTTTTTCGAGCACCGCTGGGTCGGCCAGGGGGCCCCGCAGCCCGGGGGTGCGGGCCGCCTGCCGGGCAATGGCGCGGGCCAGCAGGGCCAGGCCGGGGTTGGGGTCGGCCTCGCGGGCCTGCCAGTAGGCCAGCAGCGGCTCCAGGCTCAGGGCGGTGGCAAACGGGAAGGCCGGGTCGCCCGGGGCCGGGGCCGCCGCCGGGGGCGCGAGCAGCGCCGTCGCGGCGGCGTCAAGGGCAGAAGTGGGCATGGGGCAGGGCAGGAGGGGCGGCGGGGGCACGCCCGGTGGTACGCGGCCCGGCCGGCCAGTGGTGCCGGGCCCTACTTGGTGATGGACTGGTAAACGGGACTGTTGGGGGCGGGCTCGGTGGCGGTGATGGTGGTGGCGACGCCAGCGGCGCTGGGAGTGCCGGGGACGGGCATTGGAAGTAGTTGGGTCAAAACGGCCGTTTTCGAGGTATTGCGGTAGCAGGTGCAGCAGCCCGTGCCATCGAATTCGCCCACCAACCGGATGGTTGTCAGTTCGTACCGGCGCGGGTCGTTGCGCAAGAGTTGTCCCGGGCCCCGGCGCACTTCAATGCGGTACAGGTACGTGTTGAGCTTCCGCGAGCCCTGCTGCGTAAACGGTAAGTTATTGTTCAGCAACAGGCTGTCGGTTTGCACGGCGTTGGTACGGGTGGCTGGGCTTCTGATGAAAGTCACTAAATCGTAACCGTTGGCTACGTCAATGGAGTCGGCGTAATCCCGAAAATTGGTGTAGTGCGACGTCGCCTTGGGAGCCGATAAAGGCTGGCCCTTGGCATCGAGCGGCAGCGCGTAGCGCCGAAACTGCACGGTGTCCAACTCCGTTTTCTCGTTGAAGCCGTTAGCCGAATTATCGGCCACTTTCACAAACTTGAAATAAAACGCATCGGCCCGCTCGTCCTGGCAGTCGCACACGTTGTTGGCGCAGCAGCCGGCCAGCAGGCCAATAACACCCAGGGGAAGCAAAAAACGCAGGAGCCGCATCATGCCCCAAAGATACGGCCGGCTAGCGGCGGCCGCGGGCGGCCGCGGTGGGCAGCGTGGGGTTGTCGACGGGGCCGTGGGCCAGCAGCAGGGGCCGGAGGCGGGCGGCGGCCGTGTCGAGCTGGGGGCGGATGCGGGCCAGGGCGTCGCGCAGGGCCAGCACGTCGGCCAGGCGGGGGGCATTTTTTTGGGCGTAGCCGTGGTACATGGCCACGCGGGCCCGGCCGCTCCCCTTGCCGGCGTAGGTGCCCAGCACGCGGCCCTGGGCGTCCGATACCTGCACTTCGGCCGTCACGTCGGTCTGGTACGTTTCGAGGGGCACGCCCAGAAAAGTGGGCGTTAGCAGCAAGGCCATCTGCACGGCTTGCCAGCCGCGCAGGCGGCGGCGGGTGGCGGCGTGCGTCACCACGAGGCGGGCGTAGCCGAAGGTGGCCGAATCGGTGGGCTCGGCCACGTTGCGCTGCAGCTCGTTGGTGAACAGGCGCAGCGGGTCTTCGGGCAGCAGGCCGTCGCTGGCCCCCAGCGGGCCGGGGTCGGTGGCTACTTCCAGCGCTGGCAGCCGCTCGCGCAGCGGGGCAAAGGGCGTGGCCGCCAGCGGCACCTTGGCCGAGCGGCAGCCGGCGGCCAGCATCCCGGTAATGAACAATAGAATATAAATAAAGTGTAGCTTAATTTTCATAGACTTAGGTGGCAAAAGCAGGCGGAGCGGTGGGTGGGTAGGCACGCACGGCCCCGAAACCTTTAAAAAGAGGGTTCGGGGCCGTGCGTGCCCCAAGGTAGCACGCCGCCGCGGCACTGCCAACCGGCCCGCGGGGCCGGGCTACTGGTGGGCGGCGGGCACCATTTCGGGCAGCGCGGCCGGGTCGGGGCCCTGGTAGTCGTCGATGAACTCGCCCTCCCAACGGGCCACCACGGCGCTGGCCAGGCAGTTGCCGAGCACGTTCACGGCGGTGCGGGCCATGTCCATCAGCGCGTCGATGCCGAGGATGATGAACACCGGCCAGGCCGGCAAATTGAACGAGGGCAGCGTGGCCAGCAGAATCACGAGCGAGGCGCGGGGCACCCCGGCCACGCCCTTGCTGGTGAGCATCAGCGTGAACACCAGCAGCATCTGGTTGCCAAACGAGAGGGGCACGCCCGCCGCCTGGGCCACGAACACCGCCGCCAGCGAGAGGTAGAGCGTGGTGCCGTCGAGGTTGAAGGAGTAGCCCGTGGGCATGACAAAGGCCACGATGCGGCGCGGCACCCCGATGCTCTCCATGGCTTCCATGGCCCGGGGCAGGGCCGCCTCGCTGCTGGTGGTGGCGAAGGCGATGCTCACCGGCTCGGCCACCGCCGCCACGAAGCGCCGCAGCGGAATGCGCATGAGCAGCGCCACCGGCAGCAGCACCAGCAGCACGAAGGCGATGAGGGCCCCGTAGAGCGTGAGCAGCAGCTGAAACGCGTTGAGCAGGGGCCCGAAGCCGAGCTTGGCCACCGTGTAGGCCATGGCCCCGCCCACGCCCAGCGGCGCGAAGTACATCACCACGTTGGTGAACTTGAACATCACCTCCGACAGGCTTTCGCACAGGTCGAGCATCACGCGGCGCGACCGTTCGGGGGTGAGGGCCAGGCCGATGGCGAAGAGGATGGCGAAGATGACCACTTGCAGCACCTGCCCCTCGGCCACCGATTTGGCAATGTTTTCGGGGAAGATGTGCAGGATGATGTCGGCCGCCGTTTGGGGCGCGGTGGCGGCCAGCGCATCAGCTTTTTCGGCAATGGCGGTGTTCTTGATGCCCACCCCGGCCTTGGTGAAGTTGATGGCCGCCAGGCCGATGAACAGGGCGAATGTCGTCACCACTTCAAAATAAATCAGCGCCTTGAGCCCCATGCGGCCCACCTGCTTGAGGTTGGCGTGGCCGGCGATGCCCACCACCAGCGTGGCGAACACCAGCGGGGCGATGATGGTCTTCACGAGCCGCAGGAAGGCGTCGCTCAATACCTTAAGGTGCAGGGCGGCGGCCGGGGCGTCGTGACCGATTTCGATGCCCACCAGCATGCTCAGCACAATCCACAGGGTGAGCGAGCGGCGCGGGGCCACGGCCAGCGCCAGGGCCCCCAGCGCCGCCCAGCGGGCGGCTACGGGCACGGCGGCCGGCAGCGCCAGCCGCCCGGTTTCGGCCAGAAACGTGAGCAAGATGGCCAGCAGCAGCAAAACCAGGGCCGGCACGGCAACGCGCGAAAACTTCATGGGCAACGACGAAAACACATGTGGCCCGCATGAAGAAAAGGCGGGCCCGGCAAAGGTAGCCGGCCGCGGGCCCCGCCCCACGCGCCCGCTGCCCGAAGGCCGCGTGGGCCGGCACGGGGGGCGCACGGCGTTTTCGCCGCATCTTCGGGCCACCGCGCCCCTTGCCCCGCCCATGCCCGCCTGGACCCTCACTTCCTTAGAACTACCGCTGCGCTTCGTCTGGAAAATCTCCCGCAACGCTTCCACCGCCAAAACCAACCTGATAGCCGAGGTGGCCGGCCGCGGCCACACCGGCCGGGGCGAAGCGGCCCCCAACGTGCGCTACGCCGAGTCGCCGGAATTGCTGGCCGAGCAGTTTGGAGCCCTGCAAGCCGCTGGTTTGGAGCAGGCTGAAAATTTAGAAGATTTCGACGCCCTGCTGGGGGCCCACCCCGTGGCCCACGCCCTGAGTTTTGCCCTGGAGGCCGCGCTGGTGCAGTGGCTGGCCGCCCGCGCCGGGCAGCCGGTGTGGCAGTGGCTGGGCGTGCCGCCGCCGGCCGCCGCCACGCCCACGGCCTTCACGCTGCCCATCATGCCGCCCGGCGAGGTGGCCGCTTTCCTGGCGGCGCAGCGGGCCGCGCGGTTCCAGTTGCTGAAAGTGAAGGTGGACGCCGCCGGGGGCCTCGACCTGCTGCGCGAGGTGGCGCGCGTGCTGCCCGGCCACGCCCTGCTCGTGGACGGCAACGAGGCCTGGGCCGACGCCGACGGCCTGCTGCAATTCCTGGCGCAGGCCCGCGCCGTGCCCGGGCTGCACATGGCCCTGCTCGAACAGCCCCTGCCCGCCGCCCGCGCCGCCGACTACCACTACCTGCGCCCCCGGGCCGGCGTGCCGCTGCTGGCCGACGAGTCGGTGACCGACGCGGCCGACTTTGAAGACATTGCCCGGCAGTTCCACGGCGTGAACGTGAAACTGATGAAGGCCGGGGGCCTGCGGCGCGGCATTGAGCTGCTGCGCCGCACCCGCGCCCACGGCCTGCGCCCCATGCTGGGCTGCATGGTCGAAACCAGCCTGGGCATCGCCGCCGCGCTGCAAATCAGCGCCCTGGCCGACGTGCACGACCTCGACGGCATCCTCATCGTCCAAAACGAGCCGTTTGGGTTGGTGCGCGAGGAAGCCGGGGCCCTGCGGCTGACCTGAAGCGCTGCCGTTGGTCCACCCGCGCCGAACCCTATTTCTCCCGGAGCTGCGCGTCCAGCGCCGCCAGGTCGAGGTCGAGTTGGCGGGTGTCGGGCGGGGTGGGTTGGCCCGGGCCCAGCAGGGCAATTTTGCGGTTGAGCAACTCCACCTTGCGCTCCAGCAACTGCAAGTGGACCCTGAGGGCCTCGTTTTCGGCTTTGGCGTCGCCGGGAACGGCGCGGCCGGGTAGCGTGTAGGGGCTGTACGACGCGCCGGCCGCTCCCGGGGCCTCGCCCCGCGCCGCGGCGGCGCTGCCCGGCGTGGCGAATACCAGGCCGCCGTCGGGCCGCACGAAGTCGCCTTCTTTGAGCGTTGTTAACTTGCCGCCTGGAAACTCCACGATGCCGCTTTTATAGTTTATTTTGGTGCCGTTGGCCAGGCGCACGTTTTGGGTGAGGGGCACGGTTTGGTTGCCGTCGCGCCGCACCACGGCTCCGTTCTGGAACACGAACTGCGTTTGGGCCTTGGTTTGCACGGGGAAGCCGCCCTGCTGCGCGGCGGCTCCGCGCGGCGCGGCCGCCGCGCACGCAGCCAAGCCTAACGAAATAATAAACAGCTTCATGCTAAAAGGCAATAAATTGAGGATGAGAGAAATACAGTAGCAAATACGGGTCCGGCAGCACCTCAGTGCTTGGTGGTTGAACAGTATTTTTAGGAACGATGTCGCAACATTAAATGTACGTACATATATTTGCAGCGTCAACCGCAGTTATTCCATGCGCATCGAGGACGAAATTAAACAGCCGGTTTTTCGTAACCAATACGAAAAGGCTATCATCAACCTGTCGTATACGGCCGGGTGGCTGCAAATGCGGCAGGCCGCGGCCTTCAAGCCGTACGGCCTCACGCTGCCGCAGTTCAACATCCTGCGCATTTTGCGCGGCCAGCACCCGTGCCCGGCCACAGTGGCCCTGCTAATCGACCGGATGCTGGACAAAACCAGTAACGCCTCGCGCATCGTGGACCGGCTGGTGGAAAAGCAGCTTGTGACGCGCACCGTGTGCCCGGCCAACCGCCGCGCCGTCGACATTCGCATCACGGAGACAGGCTTGGCCTTGCTCGGCCGCGTCGAGGCCAACAACCTGCTGGACCCTACCCACATGGGCCTGGGTTCCTTATCGGCCGAAGAGCTGGGTCTTTTCAACGACCTGCTTGACAAGCTGCGGACGGTCGAATAATCGCTTTTTTGGCCCCAGGGCCTGTTTGCTATTTTGCCACCTTTTTCTTTTACCCTTTTTTAAACATGAAAAAAATTCTGTTCCCCGCCCTGTTGGCCCTGGCCGCCCTCGTGGCCCCGGCCGCTAACGCCCAGACCGCCTACAAGCTCCAGCCCCAGCTGAGCACCCTGGGCTGGGAGGGCAAAGCCGTAACGCACGGCCACAACGGTACCATTCAATTCACGAGCGGCGACCTGCTGGTGAAAAACGACATGGTGGTGGGCGGCACCACCACCGTGGACATGAAAACCATCAAGGCCACCGACATCAAGGAGGCCGAGCAGCAGGCCAAATTCGTGGGCCACATGAGCAGCGACGACTTCTTCGGCGCGGACAAGTTCCCCACCGCCACCATCAAGCTCGTGAGCGTGACCCCCATCAAGGGGGCCGCCGCTACCGCCAACAACGCCACCATCGTGGGCGACATGACCATCAAGGGCGTGACCAACCGCATCACTTTCCCCGCCAAAGTAGGCGTGAAAGGCGGCGTGGCCGCCGCCACCGGCAAGGTCACCATCGACCGCACCAAGTTCGGCCTGAAGTACGGCTCAAAGTCGTTCTTTGACAGCATCGGCGACAAGGCCATCTACGACGAGTTCACCCTGGACTTCAACGTGATTGCCAAGATGTAATTGGCGCTTGCCATTGGATTGAAAAGGCCCCGCCAATTCGTTGGCGGGGCCTTTTTGCGTCAGCGAAGTGGGGGGAGCTACTCGGTGCGCGTGGGGGAGGCGGCCGGCGGCACCGGCGCGGGGGCCGGCGTGGGCACTGGGGCCGGCACGTAAGTCGATTCGGTGCTGGGGCGCAGCTCCAGGCGCATGGGGGCCACCGCCGATTCACGCAGGCTGAGGATGCCGTACACGGTTTCGCCGGGCTTGATGGTGCGGTTGGTGAGGTCGAACGTTTGGAACTCCTTGCGCATGTTGCCGTTGGCCAGGCTGGCCCCCAGGATGTTGCCGCCGGCGATGAAGGGCCCCGTGGGCAAGAAGGTGTTGTTGCTTTGGGTAACGTAACCGTTGGTGGTGGTGGTGCTCGAAAGGTTGATGTTCAGCAGCAAGTACAGCAAGTAGATGGCCACGCCCTGCTTCAGGTCCTGGGCGGCGATGGGGGCCGCCACGGGCGTGATGGGTCGGTCGCCGTATTGCAGCACCAGGTCGCGCGAGAAATTCAGCTCGCGGCCCGAGTTGTTGGTGACGCGCACAGCGGCCACGTGGTAGCCTTTTTTGGCCTCGTGCTTGCGGTACTTCTTGTTGCGGCCGTTCAGCCGCAGGGCGTCGAACTGGTAGCCAAAATCCACCGGGGCATTGGCCGCCGACGCCTGGTAGGTGGCGATGCGGTCAGGCCGGATGGGGGTGTACGAGCCGGCGCAGCCGGCGGTGAGCAAGAGCAGGCCCAGGCCAGCGCTTAAACGGGTAGATCGTTTTAGCATATAAAAGGGGTGAAAAGGGGATCAAGACGGCGCGAAGCTAGTAAGGGATTGTCAATTCCCGGGGTAGCTCGAAGGTCAGATTTGCGCTTTTCTTGCGGCGGTGCAAATCATTCAGGGTCTCGTCCAGCGCCGGTTTGTATTCCACCCATAAATCTTCGTGCAGGTGCTTCAGTATCAGGCCCGGCAGGCGGGCGGCCAGCCGGGCCACGGCCTTGTAAAAGCCGTCGTACACGCTGTCGAACTGCCCCGAGTAGTGGTCGAGGCACAGGCGCAGGGTGTAGGCCAGCAGGTCGATTTCGAGCTGCTTGCTTTTGGTGATGCGGCGGGCCCGGGCGGCCTCCTGCACGCTGGCCCGCAAGGCCTTCACTAGGCTACGGTTGAGCAGGCGCCCGCTCACGGCCAGGTTGAACAATTCGTGGATGCGGTCGGCGGTTTCCTCCTGGATTTGGGCCAGCGACACGTCGGCCAGCAGCTCAAAGCGGAAGGTTTCGTACAGCTCGGCGTCGCGGCGCACGGCCCGCAGCAGCAGGGCTTCTTTCTCGGCCTCGCCGAGGCGCTTGAGAGCTTTTTTAAATTCGGGCGCGGGAACGGGCACGGGGGGAGCTGGTGGGTGTGAAACGATGAAGGCGGCCCGTATACCGACCGGGCAGGGCCCAGACGGCCGCCACCGGGCGGGCCCCGGCCGGTGGCGTTGGGTGAGGGCCGGAAATTTACGCCCGGTGGCCCAACGACTACCTTGTTTCCCGAAACGATTTATGAGCCGTGGGTGTTGGCAGATGCCGCCAACCCCGTCCCGCTGCGTAAATTTGCTTCCATGACGACCCGCCCCCAAATTGATTTCGACGAGGACGTACTGTTGCTCGAAGAAACCGCCGAGCCGCGCAGCCTCGTGGTGTACAACGACGAAGTGAACACCTTTGCCCACGTCATCAAAACCCTG
Source organism: Hymenobacter caeli (assembly GCF_013294115.1). GTDB lineage: Bacteria > Bacteroidota > Bacteroidia > Cytophagales > Hymenobacteraceae > Hymenobacter > Hymenobacter caeli. The sequence goes on from NZ_JABSNP010000001.1 coordinate 318,290, forward strand.
ATTGACGTGTGCCAGCACCAGCCCGAGCAGGCCGAGCAGTGCACGCTGCTCATCCACTACAAGGGCAAGTGCAACGTCAAAAACGGCACCTACGACGAGCTGGAGCCCCTGTGCACGGCCATCCACGACCGGGGCATCTCGGCGGATATCTCCTAAAAAATGATTGAGTGGTTGCGTGGTTAAACGGTTGATTGAACGGCCAACCATTTAACCATGCAACCATTCAACCATTACCCTCCGAATGGATTTCCCTTCCAAGCTGATTGAAAACGCCGTGGGCGAGCTGGCCCGCCTGCCCGGCATTGGCAAGAAAACGGCCCTGCGCTTGGCCCTGCACCTGCTGAAGGCCGACACCGACATTACGGCCTCGCTGGCTGAGGCGCTGGCCAAGATGCGTTTTGAAATAACCTACTGCCGCACCTGCCACAGCATTTCCGACGCCGAGGAGTGCAGCATCTGCGCCAACCAGTTGCGCGACCACGCCCAGGTGTGCGTGGTGGCCGACGTGCGCGACGTCATCGCCATTGAAAACACGGGCCAGTACCGCGGCGTGTACCACGTGCTGGGCGGCGTCATCTCGCCCATCGAGGGTGTGGGGCCCACCGACCTGCACATCGACTCGCTGGTGGAGCGGGCCGCGGCTGAGGGCTCCGAAGTGCGCGAAATCATCCTTGCCATCAGCCCCACAATGGAGGGCGACACCACGGCCTTCTACCTCTCGCGCCGCCTGCGCGACCTGCCCAACGTGCACATCAGCACCATTGCCCGCGGCATTCCGATGGGCGGCGAGCTGGAGTACGCCGACGAAATTACCCTCGGCCGCAGCATCGTGGACCGCCAGCGGCAGGTGAGCTAGCCGCAGTCGCGGCGCTGAAGCGTAGTTTCGTCCTTCGTGGTCAAGCTCTCCGTTATCGTCGTCAGCTACAACGTCTGCTATTTCCTGGAGCAGGCCCTGCTGTCGGTGCGGCGGGCGGCCGAAAAGCTGGGGGCCCCGGTGGAGGTGTTCGTGGTGGACAACAACTCGGCCGACCACTCGGTGGCGATGGTGCGGGCGCGGTTTCCGGAAGTTATTCTGCTCGAAAACAAGCACAACCCGGGCTTTGCCAAGGCCAACAACCAGGCCCTGCGCCGCGCCACCGGCCAGTACCAGCTGCTGCTGAACCCCGACACGGTGGTGGAGGAAGACACCTTCCGGGCCTGCTGCGATTTTATGGACGCGCACCCCGCCGGCGGGGGCCTGGGCGTGCAAATGCTCGACGGCCAGGGCCGTTTCCTGCCCGAAAGCAAGCGCGGGCTGCCCACGCCCGCCGTGGCCCTCTACAAAATCCTGGGCCTGAGCTGGCTGCTGCCCCACTCGCGCACCTTCGGCCGCTACCACCTCGGGTTTCTCGACAAAGACCAACCGCACGAGGTGGACGTGCTCAGCGGGGCGTTTATGCTGCTGCGCCAGGAGGCCCTGGCCCAGGTGGGCCTGCTCGACGAAGACTACTTCATGTACGGCGAGGACATCGACCTCTCGTACCGGCTCGCGCTGGGCGGCTGGAAAAACTACTACTTCCCCGGGGCCCGCATCATTCACTACAAGGGCGAAAGCACCCGGCGCACGAGCGTGAACTACGTGTTCGTGTTTTACCGGGCGATGGTGATTTTCGCCCGCAAGCACTTCGCGCCGCGCCGGGCGGGCCTGCTCTCGCTGCTGATTAACGCGGCCATCTGGCTGCGGGCCGGGGCGGCCTTGCTCGGGCGGTTCGTCCGCGCCGCCGCCCCCGTGGCGCTCGACGCGGGCCTGATTTACGGGGGCATGTTTTTCCTGAAAGACTACTGGGAAAAGAACAACAAGTACGTGCCGGGGCCCTACCCGCCGCAGTACATGCGGGTGGCCGTGCCGGTGTACATCGCCGTGTGGCTGACGTCGGCCTACCTGAGCGGCGGCTACGACCGGCCCGTGAAAACGGGCCGCCTGGCCCGGGGCATCCTGGTGGGCACGGTGCTGATTTCGGCCGTGTCGAACTTCCTCGACGCCTGGCGCTTTTCCAAGGCCCTCATCGTGCTGGGCGGGGCCTGGGCGCTGGTGGCGCTGGTGGGCCGGCAGCTGGCCACCCACTTCGCTACGTACAAAAACCTGCGCCTGGGCCAGCCCCGCCAGAAGAACATTGCCATCGTGGGCTCGGCCGCCGAAAGCCAGCGCGTGCGCCAGCTGCTCGAAGCCGCCGCCGTGCCGGCCCGCGTCATCGGCTACGTGAACACGGACCCGGAAGACCCAGATGCCGACGGCGCGGCGCGGCCGCATTCCTTCGAGCACTCGCCCATCGGGCCCCTGCGCCAGCTGCCCGATTTGGTGCGCCTCTACGCCCTCAACGAGCTGATTTTTTGCGGCCGCGACCTGCCCGCCAGCCAGATAATCGGCCTGATGCTGGCCCTGCCCGCCGCGCCGCCCGTGGCCTACAAGATTTTGCCCGAGGCCAGCGCCTACATCATCGGCAGCAGCCGCAAAGACGCGCCCGGCGACTACTACGCCCTCGCCATCGCCCTGAACCTCAACCAGCCGGGGCCCGCCCGCACCAAGCGCCTGCTCGACGTGCTGAGCGCCGCCGCGCTGCTGGTGCTGGCCCCGGTGGTGGTCTGGTTTCAGGCGGACAAGCAGCGGTTTGTGCGCAACGCGGGGGCCGTGCTGCTGGGCCGCGCCACCTGGGTGGGCCTGCGCCACACCCCGGGCCCCGCCCGGGCCCGCCCGGCCGTGCTCTCGCCCGCCGACGCCGCCGACGCCCCCGCGCCCCTCGGTGAACACACCCGGCGGCACCTGGAGCTGCTCTACGCCAAGGACTACGAGCCGGGGCAGGACCTGGGCATTCTGTGGCGCTGCCGGCGGCGGCTGGGCCAGGCCGTGGGCCCCGGGGCCCCGGAAAAATAAGGCCGCCGCTGGTGGTTTGGCCTGGGATAGCCAATACCTTTGCCGGGCCTCAACTTTTCTGCTGCCCGCTATGCCCGAAGTACTTGCCCCGCCGTCGCCGCTCTCCAACCGCCTGCTGGCCCTCACGGAATCGGCCACCATCCTCATGGCCAAAAAAGCCCGCGAGCTGGCCGCGCAGGGCGTCGACGTCATCAGCCTGAGCTTCGGCGAGCCCGATTTTCAGACCCCCCAATACATCAAGGACGCCGCCAAAAAGGCCATCGACGACGGCTTTACGTTCTACACGCCGGTGCCCGGCACGCTGGAGCTGCGCCAGGCCATCTGCGACAAGCTGCGCGCCGAAAACGACCTGGACTACCTGCCCGCCAACATCGTGGTGAGCACCGGGGCCAAGCAGGCCCTGGCCAACGCCATCCTCAGCCTGGTGAACCCGGGCGAGGAGGTCATCGTGTTTTCGCCCTACTGGGTGAGCTACGAGGAGATGGTGAAGCTGGCCGAAGGCGTGCCCGTGCCGCTGGTGGGCACCCTCGCCAACGACTACAAGGTGACGGCCGCGCAGCTCGAAGCCGCCATCACGCCCCGCACCAAGCTCGTCATGTACTCCTCGCCGTGCAACCCCACGGGGGCCGTGTTCAGTAAAGAAGAGCTGGGCGAGATTGCTGACGTGCTGGCCCGCCACCCCCAGGTGTACGCCCTGGCCGACGAGATTTACGAGTACATCAACTTCGTGGGCGAGCACTACAGCCTGGCCCGCTTCGCGGAGATTAAGGACCGGGTCATCACCGTCAACGGCTTCTCGAAGGGCTACGCCATGACGGGCTGGCGCCTGGGCTACCTGGCCGCCCGCGCCGACATTGCTTCGGCCTGCGACAAGCTCCAGGGCCAGATTACGTCCGGCACCTGCTCCATCACCCAGAAGGCCGGCACCGCCGCCCTGCGCGGCGGCCACGCCAGCGCCGACGAGATGGTGACCGCCTACCACCGCCGCCGCGACCTGGTGCTGGAAATCGCCAAGGACATCCCCGGCTTGGTGACGCCCACGCCCAGCGGCGCGTTCTACGTGTTTCCCGACGTGTCGGCATTCTTCGGCCGCACCACCGCCGAAGGACAAGTCATCAAAGACTCGGCCGACCTGGCCCTGTACCTGCTCAGCGACGCCCACGTGGCCGCCGTGTCGGGCGATGCCTTCGGGGCCCCGCAGTGCATGCGCTTCAGCACCGCCGCCGCCGACGACAAGCTGGTGGAAGCCTTCCAGCGCATCAAGGTCAGCCTGGCCAAGCTGTAGAAATCAAACTTGGGAGCCGTTTGGCTAATTCAGAAAAGTCACCCAGAACGTCATGCCGAGCGCAGCCGAGGCATCTCGCGTGCCGCAGTAACCCAATCGTTCAACGGGGTTGATTACTGCGGCACGCGAGATGCCTCGGCTGCGCTCGGCATGACGGCCCTTTTTGCTATGATTGCTTTTGCATGATAAATTCTTGACTGCTCGTCAACACTGTTTGCCCTTCTGCGAAGGCCCGTCGCTCCTGCGGCGGGCCTTTACCTTTGAGGCTTCCTTCCCACCCTTGCCGCAATGCCTGCCGATACGCTTTCCAATCTGTTTGCCGATTTTAACAAGCTCCGCGTCCTCATCATCGGCGACGTGATGGTGGATGCCTACGTGTGGGGCCGGTCCACGCGCCTCTCGCCCGAGGCCCCCGTGCCGGTGGTGCACGTGGCCCGCACCGAAAACCGCCTCGGCGGGGCCGCCAACGTGGCCCTGAACGTGCAGGCCCTGGGGGCCACGCCGCTGCTCTGCGCCGTGATTGGCGACGACGCCGGCGGCGACCAGCTACTGGAGCTGCTGCACCAGCGCGGCCTGCCCGCCACCGGCCTCGTCCGCAGCCCGCACCGCCCCACCACCGTGAAGCAGCGCATCCTGGCCCAGGGCCAGCAGCTGCTGCGCATCGACTCGGAGGTGGAAACCGACCTCAACGCCGACGAAACGGCGCAGCTGCTGGGGGCCTACGACGCCCTGCTGGCCCGGGCCGACGTGGTGGTATTCGAGGACTACGACAAGGGCGTGCTGCGCGAGGAAATCATCGCGCAGTGCATCGCCCGGGCCCGGCAGCGCGGCATCCCCACCGTGGTGGACCCCAAGAAGAAGAACTTCCTGGCCTACCGCGGCTGCACCCTCTTCAAGCCCAACCTGAAAGAGCTGCGCGAGGGCCTGATGCTGGAATTCGGCGACCCCGCCACCGACCGCCCCGGCTTTGAGGCCGGCGTGGCCCGCCTGCGTGAGGCCCTGGAGCCCGAAATCGTGCTGGTGACGCTCTCCGAGCACGGCGTATTCGCCCAGCAAGCCGACCACAAAACCTACCTGCCGGCCCACCTGCGCACCATCTCCGACGTGTCGGGGGCCGGTGATACCGTCATCAGCATTGCCGCCTGCTGCGTAGCCCTCCGGCAGTCCGCGCCCTTCCTGGCGGCGCTGGCCAACCTGGGCGGCGGGCTGGTGTGCGAACAGGTAGGGGTGGTACCCATCGAGAAGCAGCAGTTGCTGGCCGAAGCGCGGGAAGCGGGGCTGTAGCGTAGGCTTTGTGGTTTGCGGCGCTGCACTGAATGGTGGAAAGCCGGGGCCCTACGATACCACTTGCATCCGCTGAAACAACAGCGTCAGGATGCGTGGCGGGCCAGCAGGGGCGTCCTCGTCGAACCACTCGCGCAAGTCCAGCAGGTACAGGCCGGCCGCTTTGGCCAGCTGGGTAAACTCCGCGACGTGGTGCTGAAACACCGGCACCTCCACCCGGCCGGCGGGCGTGTCGAACCGGGCCTGGCTGCCCTGGTACTGCTTGAAGGGGTGCAGCTCGCCCACGTACACCAGTCCGCCCGGCTTGGCATGCGCTAAGGTTTGGGCGAACACAAAGCGCAAATCCTCCACGTGCTCTAGCACGAGGCTGAACGTGATGAGGTCGAATTTCTGGTCGGTGAATTCCCAGGGCTCCGTGATGTCGGCGAATTCAAACCGGATGTTTTCGGCTTGCACTTTGGCCTGGGCCCGCGCCAGCATCTCCAGCGAGAAATCGACGCCCACCACCTGCTGCGCCCGCGTCACCAGCCACTCCGAGTTTTTGCCGGTGCCGCAGCCAATTTCCAGCACGCTGGCCAAAGGCCGCTCCAGGCTATCCAGTAGCGTGCGCAGCGCGTGGCCTTCAAGGTCGCGGGTTTTGTTCTGGTTGGTGTCGTACTGGTCGGCCCACTGGTCGTAGGCATCGGCAATGGTGGGCATGTTTATTCTTTTTCTCGCTTCATTGAGCGTACATAGCGGTACACGTCGCGCTTATGCTTCCAATAATCTTCATAGCTTACTGCTCGGATGGTCGCTACGCCATTATCATTGATAAAAGATGGGAAAGGAATATTATCTCTAAATGACTTCCTGACTATAGTGGCATTAGCTAATTCAAGTAATTTGCTTTGAAATTGCTGGACAAGTTGTGCTTCGGCTAATCCATTCTGTGACGAAGGCGTCCAATAATTTTTCAGGTAGTAATTTTTGTTGTCGCTGTACTGAATAACTATTTCGACTCCATCGAAACCCTGTTGCCACCCTTTGATGCTTTCGTCGCTTGGCAACTGTAAAATGGCTGAATTCTTAATTAATTCACTAATAGCAACTGCCTGACTCGTATCAAGAGCATAGTGCTGAAAATAAAATCTTTCAAAAGGCCTCAAGTCATTATCGGCGTCCTTTACCCATTCTGTAAATGTGCCTTGGAATGTTTCGCTCTGCTGCCATATTTCTATGATTTCACCACCAGTGGACGATATCCTAAAATGAAATGGATGAGGTGATTTTTCCAGCGGTTCCAAGCCCACTTTGCACTCATTTGACTTTGCCCATTGCTGCCAATAATTGGTGCTATCCGCCAATCGATAGTTTGGTAGATGGATACGCTTTGCCTGGCCGATTACTTGACCCGACAAACAAAGTGATAAGGTAAGTAGCAAGAAGACTTTCATATACTCAAGCTCACCCCCGCCACTCCTTCACCGTGTCCACGAACACGCGTACGCTGTCGGGGTCGGTGTCGGGGTAGACGCCGTGGCCGAGGTTGGCGATGTGGGGGCCCCCGGCGAACTGGCGCAGCATGGCCTGGGTGGCGGCTTTCACCTGGTCGCGGGTGCCGTAGAGGGCGCAGGGGTCGAGGTTGCCTTGCAGGGTTTTGTCGCCCACCACGCGGCGCACGGCGGCGGGGTTTTCGGTCCAGTCGAGGCCAATGGTGCGGCAGGGCAGGGCGGCGAAGTCCTCCACGGCCCACCACGCGCCCTTGGCAAACACCGTGACGGGCACGAGCGGCGCGAGGGCCGCGCAAATCTGGCCGATGTAGCGCGTCGAAAACTCGGCGTAGTGGGCCGGGGGCAGGATGCCGGCCCACGAGTCGAACACCTGCACCACCTGGGCCCCGGCCGCCACCTGGGCCTGCAAGTAGGCAATGGTGGTGGCGGTAATTTTATCAAGCAGGCGGTGCGCCAGGGCGGGCTCTTTGTAGAGCATCCCGCGGGCCTTGCTGAAGGTTTTGGAGCCGTGGCCCTCCACCATGTAGGCCAGAATCGTCCAGGGGGCCCCGGCGAACCCGATGAGCGGCACCCGGCCGTTTAGGGCCCGCTTGGTGATGCGCAGGGCCTCCAGCACGTAGCCCAGGCTTTCCTCGGGGTCGGCGATGCGCAGGCGGTCCACGTCGGCGGCCGACTTGATGACGGTGGGAAACAGGGGGCCCCGGGCTTCCACCATCTCGTAGGGCAGGCCCATGGCGTCGGGCACCACCAGGATGTCGGAGAAGATGATGGCCGCGTCCACGTCGAGCGCGTCGATGGGCTGAATGGTGACTTCGGCGGCCAGCTCGGGGGTTTCCACCAGCTCTTTGAAGCCGGAGAGGCGGGCCCGCAGGGCGCGGTACTCGGGCAGGATGCGGCCGGCTTGGCGCATGAGCCACACGGGCGTCCGCTCGGTGGCTTCGCCGCGGGCGGCGCGGAGGTAGAGGTCGTTTTTCATCGTCATAATTCAAAACAAAGATAGCCCCGGCGCTCGTGCGTCGGGGCCATTTCGGCCTTGCGTTTTGGGGTTGGGCTACTTGGTGGTAGCCGCGGCCGGCGTCAGTTGTTGCTCCCAGGCGGCGAAGCCGGGCGAGAGTTGGTCGACCCGCCGCAGCACATCCGCTGGTGCCAGCCGGGGGCCGGGAGCGAAGGGAAAGGCGGCTTTCATCTTGCCCATAAGACCGAGCTTTTCGGTGCTGTACACGGTGGCCACCCGCAGGGCAAACTGGTTCTGGTACCAACCATAATTCATGGGCGAAAGGCCGATGTAAAAGCGCTCAAAATCAGCGAGCGAGGTGTGTTCTGGTCGGGTAGCCTGCACAAATGCCTCGCTCATGCGCTGCATGTTTTTGGCCCGCGCGGGCTCTTTTTCATCCAAGTAAGCCAGCATGAGGTAGCTGGCCAAAAACTCGTTTATCCAATGGGTAGGGGCATTTACGCCGTAGAAATACTCGTAAAGATGGCCCATCTCGTGGTAGGCAATGTCCTCAAAATAGGCCTGTACCTGCTGCTCGATGGGGCCTCCGGCGGCCTCGAGTGCCCGCATCTGCGGGGCCGTCAGGCCGCCTTTCAGGGCAGCCGCCACCTGCTGGTCAAATTCGAGGGTGGCGGGTAGCACCACTAGGCTAGGCACACTGTATGGGGTGCCGTACGGTACCTGAAACTGGCGGTTGGGCAGTTGCCAATCGGTCTGGTTTAGAACGGCCAGGTTGATGGTGGGGCTGACGTTTAGCTTGGCACTGAAGAACGCCAAGGCAGGTTCCAGCCGGGCGCGCATGGCCAGGGCCCGCGCCTCAAACCCCGGGCTGTAATACACCGTCATCTTATTAGTGGACGAGGGCAGCTTGGCCGCCACCAGCGCGGCATTGGCGCTGGTGATGCCGAGGCTGAGCATCGCCAAATCGGCTTCGCGCCCGTCTTTCAGCGCGTGCCAGATGGCGTAAGCGGCCGCAAATTTGTCGGCCGCGGCCTGCCGCTCGGCGGCCGACGAGGAGCGCAATGACAGGCTTCCGCGCAGCTGCTGGCCTTCAGCCATCAGTTGCTGGGCGCGCAGGCGCTGGGCGTCGGCTGGGGTGGCGGCGCGCACGGTTTCGAGGGTTATCTGGTAGGTGCCAGGGCTATTTTTTTCGAGCGCGCGCACGGCCACGCGGTAGCGGCCGGCGGCGGTGGCGTGCAGCCAAACGATTTCCAGGCCGTGGCTGTCGTTGGGGTTATCGACCTCGGCCAGCGGCTGGCCATCGGGCGTCAGGGCCGTCACCACCACGTCCACGCCCTGCTGGTCTACCACCACCTGCGCTACCTGCCCGGCGGCCAGTTGGAAGGCATAGGGTTGGGCTTCGTTATTGGCCACGGTGCCTTTGACGGGCTGGCCCACCGTGAGCGGCGTGGGCGCGGGCGCGGCCGGCCGGCGCGGAGGTTCACCCCCCAAGGTACGCTCGCCCGTCAGGTAACAGGTGGTGGCCAGCAAGTTCGGCGCTTGCGGGCGGGCCGGGTGCGTGCCCAGCAGGGCCCCTGCTAAAAGCCAGGCCGCCGGGCGGCGCAGAACGGTGGGAAAGGGGCGATGTTTCACGGGGCGGGCGGAAAAGTGGGGTGAATGGGTCAAAAACAACGGGCTTTTGCTGCCTCAAAATTCCAGCCGCCGCCCCCCTGCGTTCTTGTAAAAATGCGTCAAAGAATAGCCGAGGCTAGGGCGTCGAGCGGGTGGGGCGCCCGCGCCCGCATGGCGGCCAGAAACTGCCGGGGCGTGAGGCCGGCCAGCGCCCGGAACTCGTGCTGAAAGTGGGCCTGGTCGTAGTAACCACTCTCCAGCGCGGCTTGGGCCAGGGCCGGGCGGCTGGCCAAGGTGCCCAGCGCCCCGTTGAAGCGCACTAGCCGCGACCAGCCCTTGGGGCTGAGGCCCACGTGCTCGGCAAAGCGCCGTTCCAGGGTGCGGCGGCCGGTGCCCAGGTGCTGCGCCAGCTGGCCCACCGGCTGCTGCCCCCCGCCGGCCCGAATGGCGGCCAGGGCCCCGGCCACGCCCGTGGGCACCGAGGTTTTGGCCGAGAGCGTGCGGTACCAGAACCGCTCGAACGCGGCTACCAGCGCGGCCGGCTGCCGGCAGTGGCGCTCCATTTCGGCGTGGAGGTGGCGGGCGCGGGCACTGCCAAATAGCGCGGCGGCATCGAACACGTGGTCCACCAAATCGCTCATGGCCGCCCCGAACAGCAGCCGGAAGGTGGCCGGCTCCACCATTACGCCCAGGGTGGCCACTTCGCCGGTGAAGTGCATGGCGAAGGGCCGCGCCGTTTGGCCGCACACCATGAGCGGGGCCAGCGCGGCGCTGCCGTTGGCCGGGCCATCGAGCCGGATGGGCGCCGCGAAGTTGAACTGCATCACCGTGTAGGTGCACGGCAGTATCGGCACCGAAACCGGGTCGGCCAGGCCCACAATGGTGTAGTAGGACTTAAAAAACGGGCGCAATCCCGGCGCTGGTTGGTGTACCTGGACATTCATCTGTCCAAGATACCCATATTATTATATCTGGTTAAGTAACGAATTTATTTTCGCTGCCTCTCTCAGAACCAAGTGGTTGGCGCAAGGGCAAAGCCAATACGTTGCTGCAACCCCACTGGGAGCCCCAAAACGGGTGCAACGCCGAACCCCGGGGCCCGGCACTGGTCCCCTACTTCGTTAACCCCGGGAACAGGGCCCCGATGGCGGTGGCGAAGAAGTTGACCCCGATGGCCAGCGTGATGAAGCCCATGATGCGGGCCAGGGCCGCCATGCCGGGCCGGCCCAGCAGGCGCGTGAGGCGCAACGACGACACCAGCACCACGAAGCTGGCCAGGGCCACCAGCGCGAAGCCGACCAGCGTGAAGGCCTTATCGGCGTAGCTGGGGCGGATGAGGCCGATGCAGATGGCCATCGAGCCGGGCCCCGAGAGCATGGGCATGGCCAGCGGCGTGAAGCTGATGTCGTCCTTGAGCTTGCTTTCTTCGAGGGCGGCGGGTCCCACCCGGTCGCGGTTGGCCCCGGGCGTGAGCAGGTCGAAGGCGGCGCGCATGAGCAGAATGCCGCCTGCGATGCGCAGGTGCTGGATGTTGATGCCGAAGAAATGAAGGATGTACTGCCCGCCCAGGTAAGCCACGCTCAGGATGGCCATCATGTAGAGGCAAGCCCGCAGGGCCGTGCTGAGGCGCTCGGCGGGGCTGTCGTCGCTGGTGAGGGTGAGGAAAACCGGCATGGCCCCGAAGGGGTTGACAATCGAAAACAGGGTGGTGAACGTGGCCAGCAGAATTTCCATGCCCCAAAGGTAGGGCCCCGGGTGAAGGCCGACCCATCCGGCCTGGGGCAGGCTTATATATTTGCCGCAATGACTTTACTTCTTACCCTGGCGCAGTGGCTTGCGTGGCTGCTGGGCGCAATTGCCCTGCTGGCCACCTTGCTGCCCTTGCTGCGCCAGCGGGCTTGGTGGGTACGGATTTTTGATTTTCCGCGCCTGCAAATCGTGGCCGTGCTGGCCCTGGGCCTGCTGGGGGCCCTGGCGCTGCCCCCGCTGCCGGGGCCCTGGCAGGGGCTGTGGCTGTGGGCCCTGGGCGCAGCGGTTCTGTACCAGGGCTACCGCGTGTGGCCCTACACGCCGCTGCACCGCAAGCAGGTGGCCGACGCTGCCCGGCCGGCCGGCGACGGGGCTCACCACTTCAGCCTGCTGGTGAGCAACGTGCTGATGTACAACCGCGACGCCGCCCGCCTGCTGGGCCACATCCGCCTGCGGCAGCCCGACGTGGTGCTGGCCGTGGAAACCGACGCCTGGTGGCTGGCCCAGCTCCAAAGCGTGGCCCAAACCCACCCGCACACCTACCACGCCCCGCTGCCCAACACCTACGGCATGCTGGTATTCTCGCGCCTGCCGCTGCGCCAGGCCGAAATTCGCTACCTGCTGGAGGCCGACGTGCCCTCGTTTCACGGGCAGGTGGTGCTGCCCAACGGGGTGCCCGTCACGCTGCACTTCCTGCACCCGCGCCCGCCGGCCCCCGGCGAGGCCAAGAGCAGCGTGCGCCGCGACGCCGAGCTGCTGGTGGTGGGCCGCGAAATCGCGCACCACAACGGCCCCACCATCGTGGCCGGCGACCTCAACGACGTGGCGTGGTCGTACACCTCGGAGCTGTTCCGGCGGCTCTCGCGGCTGCTCGACCCGCGCATCGGGCGGGGTCTGCTGCCCACCTTCCACGCCAATTCCCGGCTCTGGCGCTGGCCCCTCGACCACGTGTTTCACTCGGCCCACTTCCGCTTGCAGCACCTGGAGCGCCTCACCTACATGGGCTCCGACCACTTCCCCATCTACATCCGCCTCAGCTACGAGCCCGAGGGCTGGCATGAGCAGCTCGCGGAGCTGGAAACCCCCAACGCCGAGGACCGCCTGGAAGCGCGCGTGCGCATCAAAGAAGGCATGGCCGACGCGGAGGAAGGCGCGAATTAGCCCATCATAACCCGCACCGCCACCCAAAACACCACGCCGGCCGCGCCCAGCCACAGGATGCGCCGGCCGTGGGCCCGGTCGGCGGGCGCAAAGCCCGGCACCTGGCGGCCGTCGGGCAGGGTTTTGCGGTAGCGTAGCAGCGACCAGCCGATGCCCAGGCCGAACACGCCGCCCAGCAGGGCCAGCCCGTAGCCGGCGGCAATCCAGGCGGTGGGGCTCGGGTTGGGCGCGGCCAGGCGGGCGGTGTGCTGGGCCCGCAGGTTTTGCAGAATTTGGTCGGACACGTCCTGGCCGCGCTCGCGCAGCACTTGGGCGGCCAGGGCCACGTCGTGGCTGCTCCAGGCGTCGGGCTGGCCCAGCAGCTCCCACAGCTCCGGGGTGCTGAACTTGAAGAGGTAGTAGTCCGACGGAAAGTTGGGCAGCGCGGCCGCGGCCTGCGCTTCCTCAATGCGCCGCACCCGCGTGAAGTCTTCGGGCAGCAGGCGCACCACGAACTGCTCGGCCGACGTGGTGCCCAGCACCGCGCTGAAGCGGGCCGGCAGGTGGTCGGTTTCGTAGGCCACGCGGTGCGCGTCGAGCAGCGCCAGCAGGGGCTGGGCCGCTTCGGGCGAGCGAAATTTTTGGTAAGCAATGACGACGGAACCCATGCGGCGGCGGAAGCAGACGGGGCCAGCCGCAAGGGCCCGGCCACGCCGCAATTTACGCCCACCCCGTCTGGTTTGCCCCACAGCCTGTTTGCCAGGCGTCCCCACTGGTCAAACCAGCCCGGCGCCGGAGCCTTCCCCGGCAAGCAAAGCAGCACGAATCAAAGCCAAAAAAAAGGCCGGAAGCACAATGCCTCCGGCCTTTTCAAAGCACCTAACGAATCCGTTCTTAATCCGTTAAATCCACGGAATCTGCGGTCCTTATTTGCCGTCTACTTCCTCGTAGTCCACGTCGGTTACGTGGTCGGCGGCGGGCTGGCCGTTGCCGTTCTGCGGCTGGCCGTCGCCCCCGCCGGGGAAGCCCTGGCCCGCGCCGGCCCCATCGGCCCCGGCGGCGGCGTACATCTCCTGCGAGGCGGCTTGCCAGGCGGCGTTCATGGCCGTCATGGCGGCGTCAATTGCGCCGAGGTCCTTGCTTTCGTGGGCTTTCTTGAGGTCGGCGAGGGCCCCTTCTACGGCGGTTTTGTTGCCGCCGGTCAGCTTGTCGCCGTACTCTTTGAGCTGCTTTTCGGTCTGGAAAATCATCGAGTCGGCGTCGTTCACCTTCTTGATGCGCTCGGCTTCGGCCTTGTCAGCGTCGGCGTTGGTGGCGGCTTCCTGGCGCATGCGCTCGATGTCCTGGTCGGTGAGGCCGCTGCTGGCCTCGATGCGGATTTTCTGCTCCTTGCCGGTGCCCTTGTCCTTGGCGGTCACGTTCAGGATGCCGTTGGCGTCGATGTCAAACGTCACCTCAATCTGCGGCACGCTGCGCGGGGCGGGCATGATGCCGTCGAGGTGAAACTTGCCGATGGTGCGGTTCTGGCTGGCCAGGGGCCGCTCGCCCTGCAATACGTGGATTTCAACCGAAGGCTGGTTGTCCGAAGCCGTCGAGTACGTTTCCGATTTCTTGGTCGGAATCGTGGTGTTGGCCTCAATCAACCGGTTCATCACCCCGCCCTGCACTTCAATGCCCAGCGAAAGCGGGGTCACGTCGAGCAGCAGCACATCCTTCACTTCGCCGCTCAGCACCCCGCCCTGGATGGCCGCGCCGATGGCCACCACTTCGTCGGGGTTCACGCCCTTGCTGGGCTTCTTGCCGAAGAACTTCTCCACTTCCTCCTGGATGCGGGGGATGCGGGTCGAGCCGCCCACCAAAATCACTTCGTCGATCTGCGCGGCCGACAGGCCGGCGTCCGACAGCGCTTTTTTGCAAGGCTCCATCGAGCGGCGCACCAAGGCGTCGCTTAATTGCTCGAACTTGGCGCGGCTCAGCTTCACCACCAAGTGCTTGGGGCCCGAGGCCGTGGCGGTGATGTAGGGCAGGTTGATTTCGGTTTCGTTCGAGCTGGACAGCTCCACCTTGGCTTTCTCGGCGGCTTCTTTCAGGCGCTGGAGGGCCATGGCGTCGTTGCGCAGGTCGAGGCCTTCGTTCTCGCTCTTGAACTGGTCGGCCAGGAAGTCGATGATCACCTGGTCGAAGTCGTCGCCGCCCAAGTGGGTGTCGCCGTTGGTGCTCAGCACTTCAAACACGCCATCGCCCAGCTCGAGGATGGAAATGTCGAAGGTGCCGCCGCCGAGGTCGTACACGGCAATCTTCTGGTCTTTGTGCTTCTTATCCAGGCCGTAGGCCAGGGCGGCGGCCGTGGGCTCGTTGATGATGCGCTTCACGTCGAGGCCCGCAATGGCCCCGGCCTCTTTCGTGGCCTGGCGCTGGGCGTCGTTAAAGTAGGCCGGCACCGTGATGACGGCTTCGGTGACGGGCTGGCCAAGGTAATCTTCGGCCGTCTGCTTCATTTTTTGCAGAATCATCGCCGAAATTTCCTGCGGCGTGTAGTTGCGGTCGCCGATTTTCACGGCCACCGTGTTATTCGAGCCGGGGGTCAAATCGTAGGCCACGTACTTGCTCTCGGCGGTTACTTCCGAGAACTGGCGGCCCATGAAGCGCTTGATGCTGGCAATGGTGTTTTTGGGGTTGGTAACGGCCTGGCGCTTGGCCGGGTCGCCCACTTTGCGCTCGCCCTTGCCGTTATCGAGGAATGCGACGATCGACGGCGTAGTGCGGCGGCCTTCGGAGTTGGGAATGACAACGGGTTCGTTGCCTTCCATCACGGCCACGCAGGAGTTGGTGGTGCCGAGGTCGATGCCGATTATTTTGCCCATGTTGGGTTGTGCTAAAATTAAGGTGGATAGTCTGTCAAGAAAAGCCGCCCGAAGGCCGCTGTCCGTCATTTACAAGCAACGTACCAGCCCCGTTGGGGTGACATTGTGTCACCGATTTGGCCCTGGTTGGCGGCTTTTCCGCCGAGGTGGCCGGGTTTACTTTGCACAAGGAAAGCTTGCCTGACAGGTGTGCAGAGAGGGCAGTTGCTGAAGATTCATTAGTAATCCGAGTATTATTTCTTAGCTGGAGCAACTAAGAATGTACGGAGCATATTGTCGTCTGCTTGAAATATGGTAGGTTCTATTAGGTCACCAACTGCAAAGTCGGTCTTCAATCCGAGTGGAGCGCTACCAAGTTTATTAATTGCTTCCAGGATTTCGTTATCACTCCATAGATAATTACCCGTTATACCATAATCTTCAATGGTAGTTATTTCTAGAGTGGATTCAGAAACCATTCTGCCTTCTGCAATCAGCCATAACTTTTCTTCGTAACCAACAGCAGGCAGTCCTATTTCCATTGTACAATCAGCATCTAAATGCAATGGAAGAAAAGTGTCGAGGAAATAGGCAAGGATTTCGGAAAGGTTCTCTGATCCTCCGTCCCCTTTAAAGACACCTTTCTCGGCTGAATAGCCCACCCAATTCGTGGTTGTTCTTTCGACTATTGTGTAAGGTAATGCTGCGCTTTGTAAGCAGGTATCGTACAAATCAATTGTTACAGTCCAGCCTGGATTGTCGATGTTAGTGATGGAAATAGTATTTTCATGTTCCCAGTCACCGTTACAATTAATTGTGTACCAGCGTTGAATTCGTTGCAATAAGTCCATTAGCTAAAAATGATTTTGTAAATCAATGGTTTAAAAATCGGCGTTGGTCTAAAACGGGGTGGCCCGGCGTATTGCCCGCAGGGCTTCGTCAGACCACTCTCACGAAAGAACAGCAGTTCCGGGGCAATCGTCAGAGTGGCCCGACGACGGAAAAAGTCGCCGGACCACCCCGTTTTAGACCACCGCCCAAAAACCCCCGCACCTGCGCCTGCCACGCCGCCGGAAAGCGGTCCAGGTAGGGCTCGTGGCCGGCCCCGGCGAAGTCGTGGCGCACTTTGGGCCCGGCCAGGTTGGCGAATACGGCGTCGGTTTCGGCGCGGGTCACCAGCACGTCGGCGCTGCCCCAGAGCAGCAGGGTAGGGGTGGCCACTTGCGCCGCGTAGCGCTCGGCCGAGAGGCCGGGGCCCCAGAATCCGTTCTGCACGCCGCCCCAAAACACGAGGATGTCCACCAACGGCCCGGCCGGCACGTGCAGGGCCGCGAAGCGGTTGCGCACGGTTTGGCGCAGGCTGCCGAACGGGCATTCGAGAATATTGGCGGCGGGGCGCACCCCCAGCTCGGCCTCGGCCCGCAGCACGGCCACCGCGCCCATGCTCACGCCGTAGAGCACCAGCGGCCCGGGGGCCCCGGGGCGGGCCCCCACCCAGCGCACGGCGGCGGCCACGTCGGCGGCCTCGCGGTGGCCCACGGTGGTGCGGGTGCCCGCCGAGCCCCCGCTGCCCGCGAAATCGACCAGCAGCACGGCGTAGCCCAGCGCCCGGAAATACGCGGCTTCGGCCGCGAGGCGCGACTTGTCGCTGGCGTAGCCGTGGAACAGGGCCACCGTGCCGCGCGGGGCGCGGGCGGGCCGGCCGTACCAGGCTTCGAGCCGGCCGTTGGGGCCCTCGAAATGAACGGTTTGGTAAGGAAACGCGGGCCCGGGGCCGTTCACGGGCCGGGGGTTGCGCACGCCCGCGAGCAGCACCCAGAGCTTCGCGGCGGGCGTGAGCTTTTCGGGCGAGGCGGTGCGGGGCCCCGCGGCAGCACTGAAGCGGGTGAGGGCCCGGGCGTGGAAAAACGCCACGGCATTCAGCAGGCCAAACGCCGCCGCGCCGGGCAGCAACAGGCGGCGGACCAGGCGCGGCGAACGGGAAACGAGCATCGACGAATCAAAAGGCTGGTTAAACATTTGCGGGCCGCCGAAACGCCGGGAGGTGCCGCAGCAGAGGCGCTTGGGTTGTACGCGGCAGCGCGGCCGCCAGATTGGGCGGGCCGCCGTAAAATCTTATAAATTCCCGGTTGCTTTACCATTTCTCAGGCCCGCGCCCGCTTGGCGGAGCCGCTGCACCTCGCCGGCCGTGAGGTCGCGCCACTGGCCGGGGGCGAGGCCGTCGAGTGCCAAATCGGCGAGGGCGGCCCGCACCAGGCGCAGGCAGGGCAGGCCCACGGCGGCGCACATCTTGCGCACCTGGCGGTTCATGCCCTGCGAAATGCGGATTTCCAGCCAGCCGGTGGGGATGCTGGCCCGGTAGCGGATGGGCGGGGTGCGCGGCCACAGCCCGATTGGCTCGGGCAGCAGCGCGGCCGCGCCGGGGGCCGTCCGGCCGTCCTTTATCGGCACGCCCCGGCGCAGCTGCGCCAGCGCGGCTTCGGTGGGCAGGCCCTCCACCTGGGCCCAGTAGGTTTTGGGCACCTTGTAGCGCGGGTCGCTGAGGCGGTGCTGGAGCTGCTTGTCGTCGGTGAGCAGCAGCAGGCCCTCGGAGTCGAAATCGAGCCGGCCAACGGGGTACACGCCGGGCACGGGCACAAAATCCTTGAGCGTGGCCCGGCCGTGCTCGTCCGTAAACTGCGTCAGGACTTCGTAGGGCTTGTTGAGGAGGAGGTAGCGCATGACTGGCCGTGGCACCGCTGGTAAAGCCGGAAAACCAGCCTCGGGCCCGCAAGTTACTTGCCGGCCCCCAGCACGTTGCCCGATAAGTACCCGATGAGTAAACGAACGTCATGCTGAGCACAGCCGAGGTATCTCTCCCGCTGAGTAATATTTACTGCCGTGGGAGAACTGCTTCGTGTCGTTCAATATGAGGGCCCAGTTACTGGACGGCTTGCGTTTTTACACGCTGCCCGAATACCTGCGCACGACCCATTCCGTCGTCAAAAAAGCCAGAATCACGAAGAAAATCCACTTCAAATCAATCAGCTCTTTCTGGGCGTCGTCGCTGGAAATGATGGGTTTGTAGTTTGCCTTTAGGATGTCCTGGGCCAGTTTGTCCAGCTGCGCGGGGTAGTAAAGGCGCTGGCCGCCGCGGCGGGCCAGCTGGGCCAGCAGGTTGGGGTTGGCCTTCGATTCGAGGGCTTCGAGGGGCTGGTTTTGCACAAGCAGCTCGCCCGCGTCCTGCTGGGCCTGGCCGCCGAGGGTGGCGCGGGCCTGGTAGCGGTAGCGGCCGGCGGGCAGGGGCCCCAGGTGCAGCGGGGCCCCGTCGGGGGCGTTGCCGAACGAAAAGCGGCGCACCCGCTGGCTGTCGCCGGTGAGGGTGAGGTCAATTTTCTGGTCGTAGAGCCGCTCGAACACCGCGTTGTAGGTTTCGGCGGCCAGCGTCACGTCGTCCTGGGTGCCGAAGGCGTCCTGGGTGGGGTACACGTCGAGGCGTTTTTTGCGGGCGTTCTGGGTGAGGAGCTGCACGGTGCGCACCACCAGGCGGTCGTAGGCCTCGGGGCGGTCGTCGTGGGCCACGGCTTCGCTGAGCCGCCACTGCCAGCTGCCGTCGGTGAGCAGGGTGGCGCGGCGGGCCTCGGCCGCGCCGCCGAACACCAGCAGGGGCCGCTGGGTGGCCACGCGGCCCACCTGCTGCCAAAGCGCGGCTTCGGCCCCGGGGCCCAGGCGCAGGTCGCCGAAGGGCACGGCCACGGGCGGGTACTGGGCGAAGCGCTGGGCGGCCTCGGCGTCGGTGGCGAAGCGGGTGAAGCCGGGGTTGGGCAGCGGCGTCACGGCGTCGGTCTGGGCTCCGCGGGGCTGGATGGTGAGGCCCGCGCCGAGCCGGTTGTAGGCCGCTAGGTCCGACTGCGCCCCGATGACGTAGAGCACCGGCACGCGCTTGGCCTGCACCTGGGCCAGGATGTCGGCCCCCAGCCCGCCCTGGGCCGGCAGCTGGTGCAGGATGGCCACGTCAAAATCGGCCCCCGGCGGGAGCGGGGCCACGCCGGGCACGGCCAACAGCACTTCAAAGTTGTCGTTGGTTTGCAGCGCGGCGCGCAGGGCCTTGAGGTCGGGGTGGGGGGCGGCCCCGGCCAGCAGTACGCGCAGCTTGCCCTTCACGATTTCCACGAAGGCCGGCCGGGCGTTGTTGAGGGCCGTGAACTCGCCGGCCTGGGGCACCACGCGCACCTCGTAGCGCCGCTTGCCGGGCGCGGGGGCCGTGACCTGAAACGTGGTTTTCACACGCCGCCGCCCGGCGGGCAGGGCCACGCGGCGGCTGTCCAGCACCTTGGGCCCCTCGCGCAGCTCCACGGTGGCGGTGCCGCCGGCGTAGCCCTCGAAGGCCAGCTCGGCTTCGATGGGAAACTTGTTGCCGCTGAAGGCCACCCGGTTGTAGGCCAAATCGGTCAGGCGCAGGTCTTTCTTGGGCACGGTGTCGCCCACGGCCACGGCGTAAACCGGGAAGCTGTAGTCGGCGCTGGCCGGGCTGCGCCCCTGGTTGGCAATGCCGTCGCTGAGCAGCACCACGGCGGCCAGGTTGCGGCCGTCGTAGGCGTCGCGGGTGCCGGTGAGGAGCTGGTCGAGGTCGGTGCCGGCGGCGGTGAAGCGCAGCGAATCGGGCCCCGGGGCCCGGCCCGGCGTCAGGCTGCGCGTGGCCACGGCGAAGCCCCGGCCGCGCAGCGTGGCGGCCAGCCGGGCCAGGCCGGCGGTGGCCTGGGCCAGCGTGGCCTTGGGCGTGAATAATTCCACCGACTGCGAGTTATCAACGGCCAGCACCACGGTGGGCTTTTCGGTGCGCGTGGTGGTGGACTGCACGAACGGGGCGAGCAGCAGGAAGCACAGGAAGCTCACCACGGCAAAGCGCAGCGCGGCCAGCGCGTAGTTCAGGCGGGGGCCCCAGGGGGCCTGGGCCGAGTATTGCAGGGCGGCGTAGCCCGCGCCCACCAGCAGGCACAGCGGGAGGAACCAGGCGGAATATTGGGTCGTGAGCAAAAGCGGCGAATGGAAATAGGGCCCCGGGGCCCCGAAACGCGGCCCGGGGCAAAAATAGTCCCGCCGCCGCCCCGGAGCCGGCCGCCGCCGGCCCCCGCGCCCGCCGCCCCGCCCCGCCCGCCGCCCGCCCGGGCCCCGGCGGCCCGATACCTTTGCCCGCACCCTTCGTAAGCGGCGTTATGATTCAAACCGTGATTTTCGACATGGACGGCGTCATCATCGACACCGAGCCCATCCACCACCAGGCGTTTTACGCGCAGTTTGCCGAGCTGGGCATCACCGTTTCGGCCGCGGAGTACGCCACCTTCCTGGGCTCCTCAACCCGCAACGTCTATCAGCGCCTCCAGCAAGAGCACGGCCTGCCGCAGGATGTGGAAACGCTGCTCCAGCGCAAGCGGGCGCTGTTCAACCAGATTTTCGACACCGACGCCGACCTGGATTTGCTCGACAACGTGCGCGTCCTACTCGATGACCTGCGGGCCCACCAGGTGCCGCTGGTGCTGGCCTCGTCGGCCTCGAAGGCCACCATCGGCCGGGTGTTCGCGCGGTTCGATTTGGGGCCCTACTTCGGGCACGTCGTCAGCGGCGAAGACTTCGCGCAGTCCAAGCCCGACCCCGCTATTTTCATCCACGCCGCGGCCCTGGCCCAAACGCCGGTATCGGCGTGCGTGGTCATCGAAGACTCGGCCAACGGCGTGGCGGCGGCCAAGGCGGCCGGCATCTACTGCATCGGCTACGCCAGCCCGCACTCGGCCGGGCAGGATTTGCGGCAGGCCGACTTGGTTATCAATCACTTCTCCGAGCTGTCGGCGGAGAAGATTCGGGCCATCCGGGTGGGGTAGAGGTTAGCGCCGCGTCACCGTCACCAGCTCCGGGCTGTTGAAAATGCTGACC
Organism: Hymenobacter caeli; assembly: GCF_013294115.1. GTDB lineage: Bacteria > Bacteroidota > Bacteroidia > Cytophagales > Hymenobacteraceae > Hymenobacter > Hymenobacter caeli. The sequence goes on from NZ_JABSNP010000001.1 coordinate 339,468, forward strand.
GGCGAAATCACTGGCTCGTCCAGCGGCAAGCGGCGGCCGTACCGCTCGCGCAGCTTGGCCTGCACCGCGGGGTTGTGCAGGTCGAAATCGCGCAGGTGTTGCAAAACCCCCAGCTGCCGGTGCAAGCCCCGGTCGTACACTTTCCAGATAAGCTCGGAGCAATAAATCCGGTCATCGGACCAGCCGAAATACAAATCGTAGCTGCGGCCCAACAGGGGCTGTCCGGCCGCTTTCAGCCGCGCCAGGGCCCTGGGCGTCAGCGCGGTAGCCGCGTCGCGCAGCCGCTTCGTGACGAAGTGCCCGCCCTGGCCCCGCGCTACCCAATCGGCCAGCGGCGTCAGCTTCACCGGCTGCACGGCTTCGAATACCTGCCACTGGCCGGCGTTTTTGTACAGGATGCCGCAGTGGCTGTAGGGCGAGTGCGTAGCCAGCTGGATGGCTTGGCTCTGCGCTGATTGGGAGGTATGGAAAATCAGGTCGCCGTCGCGCAGTTGGGGGCCCAGCGCCGCGGTTGTCGCTTCCGCCGCGTGGTGGCTCTGGTAGCGGAGTAGCTGGCGAAGCAGGCGTGGGTAGGCGAACACCGTGAAGGCTGCTAAGAGGAGAAAGGAGAGCCAACTTTTCATGCCTCAGTTTCCTCTCCCTCGTCCTCTTCAGCCTCTTCCTTTTGCCACTTCCCGCCAATCATTTCCCTGTGCGCTTGCCAACCATAATTCAGTTGAAACAACTCATTAACTGTTGGGTCACGCTCTATAATTTCTTCTAGGCACACAACTTTCAAATCTGCCACGTCATAAGTCGTGTCGCATAGAAATTCCCAATCGCCATTAGCATCGTGAACTACGCGCAGGATTGGCAAGCCCTCTAAAACCTGCTGGGTAGTAAATACCGCTACGTTCCGCTCTTCCCGGAATTTAAAATTCAATGAGCGGTCAAGCAACGGTTGGCCCCATTTCCAGTTAGGATTGAAGCTTTCGTCCCAAGGAAAAAGTGCCTGCTTATCAGGCCACACAATTTGCAACGCCGGAAAATCCCAGGTTTCATTGAACCAAAAGCCATAGCCAAAATAGTCTTTGTACCAACGCTTGTCAACGGTTAGAAAACGCACGTCGTAGTCTCCCAAAAAATCGGGGTAACCAATGCTTTGGTCAGGTATAGGCTGTTTGTCCAACAGCTCTTTACCCGACCAAAGCACCGAATGCAGCAGATCGATGTTTAGCCCAAAACAAATAAGCTCCGGGTAGCCGTATGTTTTAAATAGCCCAATGGTATAAGCAAAACTGGGCGAATAGCCATCACCGTGAAACTGCGCGACATGGAAACCATATTGCGCTACATCGCTGATGATTTTCTTCTCTGCCTCAGAATTATGCGCTGTGTGCTCTTCGGGAGTGACCATTATTCTATTCGATTACTCGTAGATCGTAGCACCGCGTAGCATGTCGGCAAAAACGCGCCAACTGGCGACATCCGCATTTACTACTAATTCATCAGCCGATGAAATATTGCGGTAGTAACCGTCAATATCAGTTGCATAAGCTGCCAAAGCTTCTAAAAAATCGCCAAGCTTCTGGTTCTCCCAATCTTTGCCATTGCTTTGATAAGCAACGAGCAAATGATTTAAGAAGTGTGCAAAACCCTGGCGGCTTTGGATGGCCGATGTTCCTAGTGGGTCATGTTCGTTAGCTAATTTCATAGCCATTGCCCCCTACGTCAGCATCCCGCCGTCCACTTGCAGCACCTGGCCGGTGATGTAGCTCGAATCGTCCGAGGCTAAAAAAGCGGTGGCTTTGGCCACGTCCTCCGGCGAGCCGCCGCGCTTAAGCGGGATGGCCTTGCGCCACTCGTCCACTTGCTTGGCGTCGAGTGCCTCGGTCATCTCGGTTTCGATGAAGCCCGGGGCCACGGCGTTGCAGCGGATGTTGCGCGAGCCCAGCTCCAGGGCCACCGATTTGGTGAAGCCGATGATGCCGGCCTTGCTGGCGGCGTAGTTGGCCTGCCCGGCGTTGCCCTTGATGCCCACCACGGAGGTCATGTTGATGATGGAGCCGGTTTTGGCGCGCATCATGGGCTTGGTGGCGGCCTTGGTGAGGTTGAAGACCGACTTGAGGTTCACGGTCAGTACGTTGTCCCACTGTTGCTCGCTCATGCGCATCAGCAGGCCGTCCTGGGTGATGCCGGCGTTGTTGACGAGGATGTCGAGCTTGCCGAAATCGGCCAGCACATCGTCCACCAGCTTTTCGGCCTGGGCGTAGTCCGAGGCGTCGGAGCGGTAGCCCTTGGCCTTGGTGCCGTGGGCCGAGAGCTCGGCCTCCAGGGCCTCGCCTTTTTCGACGGACGACAAGTACGTGAAGGCCACCTGGGCCCCCAACTGGGCAAAATGCGCCGCGATGGCGCGGCCAATTCCTTTGGAAGCGCCCGTGACGAGGGCCACTTTTCCGGCAAGCGTTTGAGTCATGGGGCGAAGGTAGCTTTTTTGGGCTGTTGGCTATTAGCTGCTAGCTGTTAGCTTTTGAAGGTAGCTTGCGGGGCCAAAAAGCTGGTTTAGCAAAAAGCTAACAGCTAACGGCTACTGGCTAACAGCTTAAAGAAAAATGGATATCTGCATCCTGGGCGCGGGGCCCGGCGGGGCCACGGCGGCCCTGCACCTGGCCAACGCCGGCCACCGCTGCCTGCTGCTGGACCGCGCCGCGTTTCCGCGCGACAAAATTTGCGGCGATGCCCTGAGCGGCAAGGTGTTGATGGAGCTGAAACGCATCGACGAGGCGCTGCCGGGGCGGCTGGCCGCCGCGCCCATCCAGGTGCCGAGCTGGGGCATCGATTTCTTCGCGCCCAACGGCCGCCGCCTCGCCATTCCCTTCAAGCCGAAGTTCGACAAGGCCGCCGACCGGCCCGCCGGCCACGTGGCCAAGCGCCTCGATTTCGACAACTTCCTGGTGGAAGAAGTGCGCCAGCGGCCCGAAATCGACTTCCGCGAAAACGTGGACGTGGCCCGCACCGAGCGCACGGCCGCCGGCGGCTGGCAGCTGTTCGACAAAGCCGGCCAGCTGCTGGCCGAGTGCCGGCTGCTGCTGGTGGCCAACGGGGCCCAGTCGGCGTTTGCGCGCCGGGTGGCCGGCCACGCCCTGGAGCCCGACCACCACTGCGCCGGCCTGCGCACCTACTACCGGGGCGTAACGGGCCTCAGCCCCGACAATTTCATCGAGCTGCACTTCCTCAAGGACTTTCTGCCGGGCTACCTGTGGGTGTTTCCGCTGCCCAACGGTCAGGCCAACGTGGGCGTGGGGATGCTCTCGAAAACGGTGGCGGCCAAAAAAATTAATTTGCGCCAGCGGCTCGACGAAATCCTGGCCACGCACCCGGCGCTGGCCCCGCGCTTCGCGCAGGCCGAGCGGCTGGGGCCCGTGCGCGGCTTCGGCCTGCCGCTGGGCTCGAAGCGCCGGCCGCTGTCGGGCCCCGGCTACCTGCTGCTCGGCGACGCCGGCTCGCTCATCGACCCGTTTTCGGGCGAAGGCATCTCGCACGCCATGGTGAGCGGGCGGCACGCCGCCATTTGGGCGGCCCAGGCGGTGGCCAAGGCCGATTTCAGCCCCGCGTTCCTCAAAAACTACGACCAGGCCGTGTACAACCGCCTCTGGCAGGAGCTGCGCCTGAGCCGGGCCATGCAGCGGCTGCTCAACTTCCCCAGCCTGTTCAACATCGTGGCCAACCGCGCTGCCCGCAACCCCACGCTGGCCGAAACCCTCTCCGCCATGTTCCTCGACCTGGACCTGCGCGAGCGGCTGCGGCAGCCGAGCTTCTACTTCAAGCTGTTGTTTGGGGGGAAGTGAATACCAGGGCCCCCGGGCCACTTGGCCACGCTTTGGTAATGAGAACTCACAGAATACAGGTGCAAAAAGAAACGGTCATGCCGAGCGGAGCCGAAGCATCTCGCTTGCTGAACCAACCCAATCGATCGAATTACTGCTGCACGCGAGATGCCTCGGCTGCGCGGACGCTAAATGGGCATGACGGCCTATTGGGATGGGCACGGACCCAAAATCCGCGCTAGCGCCCAACAGCCGCGGGCCGCGGGGCCCGGGTGGCCGGTATTTTGATGGGTTCCTGGCCGGGGCTGCCCACGTAGCGGCGCAGGCTTTTGGCCGCTTCGGGGTTGAGGGCGGTGGCGCGCTCCAAGTCGCGCCGGGCCTCCGGCAGCTTGTCGAACGAGGCGAAGCTGATGCCGCGGTACTCCCAGGCGTCGGCGTAAGTCGAGTCGAGCTGGATGGCGCGGGTGAAGTCGGCCACGGCGGGCTTGTACTGGTAGAGCTGCATCTTGGCCACGCCGCGCCCGAAGAACGCCTCTTTGTCGTCGGGCCGGTACTTGAGGGCCCCCGCGAAATCAGCCGACGCCGCTTTGTACTCTTTCAGCATCAGGTGGTTCACGCCGCGGTTGTAGTAGGCGTCGGGGTTGTTGCGCTGGTAGCGCAGGGCAGCGGTGTAGTCGAGCTGGGCGGCGGGGTAGTCGCGGAGGTAGCTCTTGGCTTTGGCGCGTTGCAGTAGGGCAGCGGGGTCTTTGGGGTTGCGCTTGAGGGCGAGGCCGGCGGTGGCCAGCATCTGGTGGTACTCGTCCCTGGTCATCTTTTTCTCGCGGGTGCGCTCGGCCGACGCCGCCCGGGCCGACGGGGCCCCGGCGCTGGGCCCTTCGGTGGCCAGCACCCCGGCGCGGGCGTCGGGGGCCGAGCGGGCGGCCCCGGCCGAATCGACGCGCGGCGCGGCGGCCCCCGGTGCGGCAAGGAGCACGCTGGCGCTGCCGGCGGGCCGGTCGGTTTCGGTGGTAGTGGCGCAGTTGGTGAGGGCCGCCAGCAGCCCCAGGGCGGACAACGGGAATCGGAACGAGGCAGGCATAAACCAAAGGATGGATGGCTGTGCAAAAACAAACGCGCGTCGGTTGCCCATTGTTGTTTAGTAGTCAGCAGGTTATGCGTTTATTAATAACTGGCAACGAGCAACTGACAACTCACAGCCGGGCCCTTGTACGGAGCGGCCCCGGCAAAGGCTGCGCGGGCACGTTTGGGGCCCCGGCGGGGTTTAGGGCAGTGCCGGGGCGTGCGGCTATCTTTGCGGCCCGGCCGGCGTGCGGACCGGCTGGCGACCTTTTTTCTCTTTCTTTCCTAAGAATTTATGGCATTGCAATTTGATTTGGTGGTGGTGGGCAGCGGCCCGGGCGGCTACGTGGCGGCCATCCGGGCGTCGCAGTTGGGGCTGAAAGTGGGCGTGGTCGAGCGCGAAAGCCTCGGCGGTATCTGCCTCAACTGGGGCTGCATCCCCACCAAGGCGCTGCTCAAGTCGGCGCAGGTGTTCGAGTACTTCCACCACGCCGCCGACTACGGCCTGAGCGCCGACAACGTGGCCTTCGATTTCGGGAAAGTGGTGCAGCGCAGCCGCGGCGTGGCCGACGGCATGAGCAAGGGCATCAGCTTCCTGTTTAAAAAGAACAAGATTGAAACCGTGCTGGGCACCGGCAAGCTGGTGGCCCCCGGCAAAGTAGAAGTGACCAAGGCCGACGGCACCAAGGAGACGGTGGAGGCCAAGAGCATCATCCTGGCCACCGGCACCCGCGCCCGCCAGCTGCCCAACCTGCCAATTGACGACAAAAAAATCATCGGCTACCGCAAAGCCATGACCCTGGAGCAGATGCCCAAGCGGATGGTGGTGGTGGGCTCGGGGGCCATCGGCGTCGAGTTCGCCTATTTCTACCGCACCATGGGTGCGGAGGTCACCATCGTGGAGTTCATGCCCCGCATCGTGCCGGTGGAGGACGAAGAGATTTCGCGCCAGATGGAGAAATCCTACCGCAAAATCGGCGTCAACGTGCTCACCAGCGCCGAGGTAACCAAAGTGGACACCAGCGGCCCCGGCTGCGTGGTGACCGTGAAAACGGCCAAGGGCGAGGAGCAAATCAGCTGCGACGTCGTGCTCAGCGCCGTGGGCATCCAGACCAATATCGAGAACATCGGCCTCGAAGAGCTGGGCATCAAAACCGAGCGCGGCCGCGTGGTGGTGGACGATTTCTACCAGACCAACGTGCCCGGCGTGTACGCCATCGGCGACATCGTGCCGGGCCCCGCGCTGGCCCACGTGGCCTCGGCCGAGGGCATCATCTGCGTCGAGAAAATCGCCGGCCACCACCCCGAGCCGCTCAACTACCAGAATATCCCCGGCTGCACCTACGCCTCGCCCGAAATTGCCAGCGTGGGCTACACCGAAGCCGAAGCCAAGGCCAAGGGCTACGACATCCTGGTGGGCAAGTTCCCCTTTTCGGCCTCGGGCAAGGCCAGCGCCGCCGGGGCCAAGGACGGCTTCGTGAAGGTCATCTTCGACAAGAAATACGGCGAGTGGCTGGGGGCCCACATGATCGGGGCCAACGTAACCGAGCTAATCGCCGAAGTGGTAGTGGCCCGCAAGCTCGAAACCACGGGCCACGAAATTATCAAGTCGGTGCACCCGCACCCCACCATGAGCGAGGCCATCATGGAAGCCACGGCCGCCGCGTATGGCGAGGTGATTCACCTGTAGGTTTTCGCCCTGTGAAATGCAAAGGCCCGGCTGAATAAGCCGGGCCCTTTTGTTTAATCAGAATACATTTTACTACTTGCCGGGATGAATCAAGACGCCCCGACGACGACCGCTGAAAACGTTCTCCTCTACCAAGCGCCCGACGGGCAAACCCAACTGGAAGTGCAGCTCGACCACGAAACCGTGTGGCTGACGCAAGCGCAGATGATAATGCTTTTCGACGTCTCCAAGAAAACAGTCAGCGAGCATATTCAGAATATTTTTCGCGAAGGAGAATTACCGTCCGAGGCAGTTGTCCGGAAATCCCGGACAACTGCCTCGGACGGTAAAAGCTATTCGGTTCAGCACTACAACCTGGACGTTATCATCTCCGTCGGCTATCGGGTGAAGTCGTTGCGCGGGACGCATTTCCGCCAGTGGGCCACGGGGGTGCTGCGCCAATACCTGGTGCAGGGCTACGCCCTGAATGACAAGCGCCTGCGCGAAAGCGCCCGCCAGCTGGCCGACCTCAAGCGGCTGGTGCAATTGCAGGGCGAAGTGGCGGCCAACCAGGAGCTGACCACGGACCAGTCGGCCGCGCTGCTGCGGGTGCTGGGCGACTACGCCCGGGCCCTCGACGTGCTCGACCAGTACGACCACCAGCGCCTGCAAATGCGCGGCACGGCCACCGACGAGCCGTTCGAGCTAACTTACGAAGCCGGCCTGGAGGCCGTGGAAGGGCTGCGCAGGCAATTCGGCGGCAGCGCGTTGTTTGGGCGCGAGAAGGATGCGTCCTTCCAAAGCTCGGTGCGCACCATCTACCAGAGCTTCGGCGGCGAGGACCTGTACCCGAGCGTGGAAGAAAAGGCGGCCAACCTGCTGTATTTCGTGGTGAAAAACCACTCGTTCTCCGACGGCAACAAGCGCATTGCGGCCTTCCTGTTCGTGTGGTTTCTCGACCGCAACCGCTGCCTCTACCACCCCGACGGCACCCGCCGCCTGGCCGATAACGCCCTGGTGGCCCTCACGCTGCTCATCGCCGAGAGCAAGCCCGAAGACAAAGCCACCATGGTAACGCTGGTGGTGAATTTGATTAACCAGGATAATTAGCCGACTGAGCTATTGGGGAATTGCCACTTCAGCATCGGCAAAATGTAAAGACTCGTAATCGGGTTGCAGGCGGCCGTCGAGGAGGGCTTTCTCGTTAAGGAATTTCGGCTCGTTTTGGTTGGCTAAATTCCAAGTGCCCAGGTAGTGCAGCTTACCGGGCACCACGGTGAACTGGTAGCGGGTGGCGCTCAGGTTGCGGGCCGAGGGGCCATTGGTGGGCTTGCGGATGCTTTCGAGGTGAATGCGCAGGCCGCCCCGTGCGGGGTCGGGAAACTCGTAGATGAACAGAGCGTAGCGGCCGGCCGGCAGCGCGTAGCAAAAAGCACTTTCCCGCACGGTGTTCAAAATGGGCTTTACGTTGATTCGCAAAGACTTGTGGGTGGTCAGGTTCACCAGGCGCACGTACTGGCCCTGGCCGAGGCCCCCGTCGGCGAATCGTTGCAGGCAGCTGCCGTACACCAAGCCCTTGCCGGCGGGTACCTGGGGCCGCTTACCGGTCCAGCTGGGCAGTGGCAATACCAGCTTTTGGTAGGGGCCCTGGTCGAGCGAATCGCCGGCGGCCAGGTTGGACCGCGCGGCCCCGGCCGGCAGGTTAAAGCTGATGGGAACGGTGAAGGAAACGCTGACGGGCCGCCCGTTCTGGATGCCGGGCCGCCACTGGATGTTGTCGAGCCGGTGGGCGTTAATCAATACTTCGGCGTCGACATCGGGGCGCAGGCCTTGCACCAGCTTGATATCGACGGTGTGGCCTTGGGCATCGACGGTGAACGAGAAAAATACTCGCCCCCGCACGTCGCCCCGCGCCACGCGTTGCGCGGGCTTCAGGCCGTCGTTAAGGAATTTGATGACCCGTTGGTTGGGCGAAAGGGCGCTATCGCCGGGCTCCAACCCCGGAAAAACGGGTAAAATCTCCGTGTACGCGTGGGCGGGCAATTGGCTGCCGGTAGTATCGGCGGCCGGGACTTGCCCGTGGGCACGGCCCGCCAGTAGCAACAGCAGGCACCCCAAAAGAATGAATTGATGCGGCATAACAGTTCCTAAATTACGGCGCAGACGCAGCCTCAGTCCTGCGCTTCCAGCACCCCGGCCGGGGCCGGGTCCCCGGCTTTGGGCTTTTTGCTCACCAGCCACACGCCCACGAAGATGAGCGCGGCCTGCCCGGCCTTGTCCCAGGTGAAGACGTCCTTGCCCAGGGCCACGGCGATGAGCACGGCCAGCACCGGCTGAAGGTAGATGTAGACGCCGAGCAGGGCAGGGGAGGCGTACTTCAGGGCCCAGTTGTTCAGCAAATACGCCAGGATGGTGAGGAAGAACACCATGTAGAACAGCTCGGCCCAGATTTTGGGCGGGAAGTGGGCGTAGTCGGTGGCCAGGGCCTCGCGCCAGCCGAAGGGCACCACCAGCAGGGCCCCCACCAGGAAAATCCGCCCCAGCACCGTGAACGGGTGGTACTTGCGCATGAGCGGGGCCACGAGGACCAGGTACAGCCCAAAAAACGTGGCGTTGAGCAGGATGCAGACGTTGCCCAGCGTGGCGTGGGGGTACAGGGCCGCCTGCGCCGGCCGGCTGAGGATGAGCGTGGCCGCGCCGGCCGCCCCCACCCCGATGCCCAGCAGCCGCGGCACCGTAATCTTCTCGCTCAGCAGCACCGCCGAGGCCAGCACCACCACGATGGGCGAGATGGTTTGGAGCAGCGAGGCCGAGATGGGCGAGGTGTAGTTCAGGCCCGAAAAAAACAGCAGCTGGTTCATGCCGATGCCAATCAGGCCGCAGAGCACCGCCCGGAGGTTGTCGGCCCGGCCCCGGATTTTATCGTGGGGCGCGGCCAGCTGCTTGGCCACGGCGAAAAACAGCGAGGCCCCCAGCACCCGCAGCGTCACGATGCCGAAGGGCTTCATGTAGATGGGCATCAGGTCTTTGGCCAGGCTGTAGGTGCCCGCGTAGATGAGCGTGACCAGGAACAGGGCCGCGTGGACGCGGTATTGGTTTTTCATGGGGGAAGCGGGTGGTAGCGCGAACTTTGTAGTTCGCGTTTTTGCGGTGCCTGAACCGGACGCTCCGGCAGCGGTTCGGCGGCGCAAAAACGCGAACTACAAAGTTCGCGCTACAAACGCCCTCATGTCCTCCCTCTTTCCCGACGACGAGCCCGCCGCCTTCGCCCCGCCGCCCGGCCCCACCGGGTACGACCCCGACGCGCCCCTGGCCGAGCGCCGCCGCCCCCACCGCCTGGCCGACTACGCCGGCCAGCCCCACCTGCTGGGGCCCCAGGGCGTGCTCACGCGCTACCTGGCCAGTGGCCGCCTGCCCAGCCTGCTGCTGTGGGGCCCCCCGGGCGTGGGCAAAACCACCCTGGCCCTGCTGCTGGCCAGCGCGTTGAAGCAGCCCTTCGCGGCCCTCAGCGCCATCAACGCCGGGGTGAAAGACGTGCGCGAGGTCATCGAGCGGGCCAAGCGGCAGCGCGGTACGGTGCTGTTCATCGACGAGATTCACCGCTTCAGCAAGGCGCAGCAGGACGCGCTGCTGGGGGCCGTGGAAAACGGCACGATTACCCTGATTGGAGCCACCACCGAAAACCCGTCGTTCGAGGTGATTCCGGCCCTGCTCTCGCGCTGCCAGGTGTACGTGCTGGAGCCGCTGGGGCCCGATACGCTGCGCGGCATCGTGGCCAAGGCCCTGGCCGAAGACCCGGCGCTCAGCCAAATCAAGGTCAGGCTGAAGGAAGACCACGCCCTGCTGGCCCTGAGCGGCGGCGACGCCCGCAAGCTGCTCAACCTGCTCGAAATAGTGGTGCAAAGCACGCCGCCCGACAAAAAGGGCCTCGTCACCGTCACCGATGCCGGGGTGCAGCAGGTGGCCCAGCGGCCCCTGGCCCGCTACGACAAGGGCGGCGAAATGCACTACGACGTGATTTCGGCCTTCATCAAAAGCATCCGCGGCTCCGACCCCAACGCCGCGCTCTACTACCTGGCCGTGATGCTGGAGGGCGGCGAGGACGTGAAGTTCATTGCCCGGCGGATGCTCATTCTGGCCTCCGAAGACATCGGCAACGCCAACCCCAACGCCCTGTTGCTGGCCACGAGCTGCTTCCAGGCCTGCACCGTCATCGGCCTGCCCGAGTCGGACCTGATTCTCAGCCAAACGGTTATCTACCTGGCCACGTCGGAGAAGAGCAACGCCGCCTACACGGCCATCCGGGCGGCGCAGGCCGAGGTGCGGGCCCGGGGCGTGCACCCCGTGCCGGTGCCGCTGCGCAACGCGCCCACGCGCCTGCTCAAGCAGCTCGGCTACGGCCAGGAATACGAGTACTCGCACAACGGCGCGGGCAACTTCGCGGCCCAGGAGTTTCTGCCCGACGCCCTCCGCGGCACCGCCTACTACGAGCCGGGCCAGAACGCCGCCGAGCAGCGCCTCCGCGAGAAGCTGCGCGGCTGGTGGGGCGAGAAGTACGGCTACTGACGCGCGCTTGTAACGCAACGGCGGCGGCGGCTATAAACCAAATCGAACCACCCATTTGGGGCCGCGCGTTGGCTTTGGCAGGACCGGCCTACTTTTACTTTGTTTAAAAACCATCTTACCCGTATGCGGCAGTTTCTCAAATTTACCTTGGCCACTTTGGTGGGGCTGGTATTGTTTTTCGGCCTGAGCCTCGCGGTGCTGGCCATCGTTGCGACGGCGGCCAGCGACGGCGGCCAACACAAAAACGTTGCCGCCAACTCGGTGCTGGAGCTGAAGCTGAACGAGCCCCTGACCGAGCGCGGCCAGGCCACCGACTTCAACCCGCTGGGCGGCCGGCAGTCGTCCACGGGCCTGGTGGCGCTGAAGGAGGCCATTGGCCGGGCCAAAACCGACGGCGACATCAAGGGCATCCTGCTGAACCTGGACGTGGTGCAGGGCGGCATGGCCTCGTTGGAAGAAGTGCGCGACGGGCTGCTCGACTTCAAGAAGTCGGGCAAATTCGTGGTGGCCTACCACGAAACGGCCTCCGAGAAGAGCTACTACCTGGCGTCGGTGGCCGACGAGATTTACCTGCACCCGCAGGGCCTGCTGGAATTCAACGGGTTGAGTTCGGAAGTGATGTTCTACAAGCGGCTGTTCGAGAAGGCGGGCATCCAGCCCTACATCTTCCGGGTGGGCTCGTTCAAGAGCGCCGTGGAGCCGTTTTTCCGCGAGAACTTCTCCGACTCGGCCCGCTTGCAGACGGTTTCGTACCTGCGCTCGCTCAACGACCACATGATTGACCAGGTGGCCGCGGCGCGGGGCATTGCGCCGGCCCGGCTGCACGTCATCTCCGACTCGATGCTGGTGCACGACGCCGCCGACGCCCTGCGCCTGAAGCTGGTGACCCGGCTGGGCTACTTCGACGAAGTGCAGGATTACCTGCGCGGCAAGTTGGGCGTGGCCAAGGATAAAAAGCCCAACCTGGTGAGCTTGGGCGACTACACTGACAACGACCAGGCCGACGAGAAAGAGGGCAAAACCAGCGGCAACCGCATCGCCGTTATCTACGCCGAGGGCGACATCGTGACCGGCAAGGGCTCGGACGACAACATCGGCAGCACCAAGTTTGCCGAAGCCATCCGCAAGGCCCGGCTCGACGACAAGGTGAAGGCCGTGGTGCTGCGCGTGAACTCGCCGGGCGGCTCGTCGCTGGCCTCGGACGTAATTTACCGCGAGGTGCTGCTGACCAAAAAGGTGAAGCCGATTATCGCCAGCATGAGCGACGTGGCGGCGTCGGGCGGCTACTACATCGCCATGGCCTGCGACACCATTGTGGCCCACCCGAACTCGATTACGGGCTCCATCGGCGTGTTTGGGGTGCTGCCCAACATCCAGCCGCTGCTGGCCGACAAGCTCGGCATCACGGTGGACCGCGTGACGACGGGCAAGTTCTCGGACCTGCCCACCATCACCCGGGCCCTGTCGGACTACGAGAAAAAAACCTTGCAGCACAGCGTGGACCTGATTTACGCCGACTTCACGAGCAAGGCCGCCCTGGGCCGCCACATGCCCGTGGAGCGCCTGCGCCGCCTGGCCTCGGGCCGCGTGTGGAGCGGCGCCGAAGCCAAAGCCAACGGCCTCGTGGACGTGCTCGGCTCGTACGACGACGCCCTGAAAATCGCCGCCGCCCGCGCCCACCTCAAAGCCGACGACTACAACGTGCAGCGCCTGCCGCGCCGCAAGTCGGGCGTGGAGGCGTTTCTGGCCCGCTTTATCAGCGACGACGACGACGAAGCCAAGGTGCAGGCGGCCCTCAAAACCAAGCTGGGGCCCCTGTACCCCGCCTATGCCCAGTACCAGCGGCTACTGACGATGCGCGGCGTGCAGGCGCGGCTGCCGTACGAGATTGAGATTAAGTAGCTTTTGTTGGTCATTCCGACCGCAGGGAGGAATCTGGGCGAACGGTTAACCAGCCGTTCGCCCAGATTCCTCCCTGCGGTCGGAATGACCAACGTTTCACGTAAACCATCGAATTACCAATGCGTCGTTTCCTCGTTTCCGGCTTGCTAATGGCCTTCTGCTCGCTGGCCGCCCGCGCCCAGGCCCTGTACCAGCCGCGCGACATCAAGCAGGCGTTTCAAAAAGGCACCCGGGCCGCCGACGGCCGTCCGGGGCCCAAGTACTGGCAGAATACGGCCCGCTACGACATTACGGTGCAGGCCGCGCCGCCGGCGCGCGACATCCGGGGCCGCGAGAAAATTACCTATTTTAACCACAGCCCCGACACGCTCAAGAGCCTCGTCATCCGGCTGATTCAGAACATTCACCAGCCCGGCGCATCGCGCGAGGGCGACGCCGCGCCCGCCTACCTTACCGAAGGCGTGACGATTGACTCGTTCGCCGTGGCGGGGCAGGCGCGGCTCTTCACCGGCCAGGGCCCCGCCACCTGGAAAACCGTGCGCCTGGCCAAGCCGCTGGCCCCGCACGATTCGGTGCGGCTGGCCTTTGCCTGGCACTTCCCGATTTCGCTGGAAAGCGGCCGGGAGGGGATGATCGACAAAACCACGTTTTTCCTGGCCTACTTCTACCCGCGCATCTCGGTGTACGACGACTACAACGGCTGGGACCGGCTGAACTTCGTGGACAGCAAGGAGTTCTACAACGATTTCAACGACTACACCTTACGGGTGCAGGTGCCGGCCAACTACCTCGTGTGGGCCACCGGCACGCTGCAAAACCCCCGGCAGGTGCTCCAGCCCGCCTACGCCAAGCAGCTGGCCAAGTCCATGACCAGCGACGCGGTGCTGCACGTGGCCACGGCCGCCGATTTGACCAAGAAAAACATCACCGCCCCGGGCCCCCAGAATACCTGGGTGTGGACGGCCAAGGACATTTCGGATGTGACCGTGGGCCTGAGCGACCACTACGTGTGGGACGCCGCCAGCGTGGTGGTGGACCCCGCCACCAAGCGCCGCGCCAGCGTGCAGGCCGCCTTTGCCGACTCGACGGCCGACTTTCACGCGGCGGTGAAAAACGGGCAGAATTCGCTCGGCTGGTTTTCGCGCAACTTGCCCGGCGTGCCGTACCCGTTCCCGAAAATGACGGTGTTTCAGGGCTTTGCCGACATGGAGTACCCGATGATGGTGAACGACAGCCCCGAGAAGGACCTGACGTTTGCGCAGCTGGTGGAGGACCACGAAATTGCCCACACGTACTTCCCGTTCTACATGGGCATCAACGAGAGCCGCTACGCCTTCATGGACGAGGGCTGGGCCACCACGTTTGAGCTGCTGATTGGGCGCGTGGAAAACGGGGCCGCCAAGGCCGACGAGTTTTACAAGAAATTCCGGGTGAACCGCTGGATTCACGACCCGGCCACGGCCGAGGACTTGCCCATCATCACGCCCAGCAGCGAGCTGCGGGCCGGCTACGGCAATAATTCCTACGGCAAGGCGTCACTGAGCTACCTGGCTCTGCAGGACATGCTGGGCGAGGAATTGTTCAAGAAAAGCCTGCACGAGTACATGGCCCGCTGGCACGGCAAGCACCCCATTCCGTGGGACTACTTCAACTCGATGAGCAGCGCCGCGGGCCAGGATTTGAACTGGTTTTTCAACAACTGGTTCTTCACCAACAACTACATCGACCTGGCCCTCGACCCGGTGACGGCCACCGCCCAGGGCCCCGCCGTGGCGGTGCGCAACGTGGGCGGCTTCGCCGTGCCCGTGAACCTGAAGGTGACCTACGCCGACGGCACCACGGCCGCCGTGCACCAGTCGCCGGCCGTGTGGCAGGCCAACGAGCAGCGGGCCACTATTGCCCTGCCCGGTGCGAAAGCCATCAAAACGGTGGAATTGGTGAACGGCATCTACATGGACGCCGACGAGTCGAACGACCGCCTGACGGTAAAATAATTGGCGGTGGTCTACTACGGGGTGGTCCGGCGACTTTTTTTGTCGTCGGGCCACTCTGACAATACCCCGAAGCCACTGTTCTTTCGTCAGAGTGGCAATTCGCCGGACCACCTCGTTTCAGACCACCGCCAAATAATTATAGTATGAATTTCATTGATTCGGGTACCGCGCTGCGGGCCCTGCACGAAGCCGCCGATTACATCCGTCAGCACAGCGGCAATTTTCAACCCGAAACCGGCATCATCCTCGGCACCGGCCTGGGGGCCCTGGTGAACGACGTGGCAATCGAGCACAGCCTTGACTATGCCGACATTCCGCACTTCCCGCTTTCCACCGTCGAGAGCCACGCCGGGCGGCTGGTGCTGGGCACGCTGGGCGGCAAGCGCGTGGCCGTGCTGCAAGGCCGGTTCCACTACTACGAGGGCTACAGCATGGCCCAGGTGGTGTTTCCGGTGCGGGTGCTGAAGCTGCTGGGCATCGGGCAGCTGCTGGTGAGCAACGCGGCGGGCGGCCTGCACCCGGATTTTCAGCTGGCCGACATCATGCTGATTGACGACCACATCAACCTCCAGCCCACCAACCCGCTGGTGGGCCCCAACCTGGACGAGCTGGGGCCCCGCTTCCCCGACATGTTCGCGCCCTACGACGCCGGCCTGCTGGCCCGGGCCGAGGCGGCGGCCCAGGCCCTCGGCCAGGGCCCCACCACCCGCCGCGGCGTGTACGCGGCCTTGCCGGGGCCCATGCTCGAAACCCCCGCCGAGTACCGCTACCTGCGCACCATCGGGGCCGATGCCGTGGGCATGAGCACGGTGCCCGAAGTCATCGCCGCCCGCCACCTGGGCCTGCCGGTGCTGGCCGCCTCGGTCATCACCGACCTGTGCGCCCCCGGCCACCTCAAGCCGGTGGTGCTGGCCGACATCTTCGCCGCCGCCGCCCAGGCCGAACCGCGCCTCACGGCCCTGCTAAAGGCCGTGGTAGCGGGGCTGTAAATATGGGCTTTAGGGTTTCTTGGAAAAACAAATAAAAAGGCGGCCCTGCTAAGCAGGGCCGCCTTTTCTGGTATATTTTGGAATTGGTTACTTCGACAAAAACACCGTTTTGCGGGTGTAGTTCAGCACCGTGAACACGCCGATGCCGCCCTGCACGGTGCTGTAGATGGCCGAGGGCTGGCCGAACGGGTTGCCGTTGGCGTTGCGGGCGTCGGTGACGGACTGGCGGAAGCGGTAAAAGGCGGGGTCGAGGTGGTAGAGGGTGGCCGTGACGGTGTCGCCGGGCAGGAAGCGGTAGCTGGTGCCCAGCGTCACGGGCTGCCCGTTGAGCAGGCGGTCCTGGATGGTCAGGTCCACTTCGGGGCTGCTGTAGATGCGCAGGCCTTTGTGCAGTTGCAGGCGGTAGTCGTCGTCGGCCGTGGCCGGGTCTTTGAAGTAGGTGAGGAAGTAGGCTTTGCGGGTGGCGTTGGGCGCGTCGTTGAACTTGTAGGCCGTCGAGTCGATGGGCACCGTGGCGGGCATGGTGGCCGTGCCGGTCACGTGGCGGCCCTTGGTGTCCAGGGCGTCGAGGCCGAAGGTATCGCCGGGCTTGGCCACCAGCGGGGCGCGGCCGATGTGGGTGTAAAACTTTTGGGTGAGGGGATCCTGGCCCGGCTTGTAGTACAGCGGCACCAGCGTGCCGTCGGGCATCGAGAGGTTCACCGTTACGTCGGTGGGCACGGTGGGGGCCACCGCCGAGAGGTAGGTCTGCGACTCCGTGACGGCGAGGCTGGGCACCACGCCGGGCTCGAGGTAGCACTCCACCACCAGCTGCGAATCGTAGGCGGGCAGCGGCACGTTGAGGTCGTTCGAGAACTTGCCGCAGCCGGCCAGGACCAGGGCCCCCACGGCGGCGAAATAACGAAAAGGAAGCAGCTTCATAACAGATAGGTAATTGGCTAATGCGGCGCGGGCTGCCGGCTTTTCACCGGCTGCCCGCTAATCGTTGAATCGTTGGAATCGCTGAATCGTGCTAGTTGCGCTAAGGGGCCCCAGCGATTACCGGGTAGCCGGCGAAAAGCCGGCAGCCCGGGGCCGTCCCCAAAATCCGCGCAATCCGATAAGTCCGTGGTTAAAACTTGAAGTTGTATGTCACCGACGGGATGAACGGGAACAGCGATACCTGCTGGGCCCGGAAGCCGGTGATGCGGTCAGTGGTTTTATCGCGCACGGTTTCGAAGTAGTCGAAGTAGGCGTTGCGGCGGTTGGTGGCGTTGTAGATGCTGAAGGTGAAGTCCCGCTCGCCGCCGCGCTGGGTGGGGCGCAGCTTGTACACCAGGCCCAGGTCGAGGCGGGAGTAGGGGATGAGGCGGTAGGAGTTGCGGTCGGGGTAGACGGGGATGGGGCGCGGGTCGGTGCCGCCGGTGGTGTTGCCCGTGTTGGTGTTGATGTTCGCGCCGCTGATGTCCTGGAAGCCGAAGCGGCCCGCGGGCAGCGTGGTGAGGTTGCCGCTGGTGAAGATGTAGCTGGCCGTGAGGCTGATGCGCGTGTTGAGCTGGTGCAATACCACCACCGTCAGGTTGTGGCGGCGGTCGTAGTTGGGGTGGTAGTCCTGGCCGTTGTTCACGCCGGTGGTGCCGCGCTGGGGCCCGATGTTCAGCCAGGCCCAGGCCAGGGTGTAGCCCACCCAGCCGGTGGTTTTGCCGGTTTTCTTTTCCAAATACAGCTCGTTGCCGTAGCTCCAGCTCTTGCCGAACAGGAACTCGGTGTCCAGCTCGGGGTTCACGAACAGCTGGGCCCCGTCCTTGAAGTCAATCTGGTTTTTGCCCCACTTGTAGTACACTTCATCGGTCAGCAAGTACTTGCCGCCGCCCAATAAAAAGCTCATCCCCGTGCTCACCTGCTGCGAGCGTTGCGGCATCACCGAGAGGCGCGACGGGTACCAGATGTCGGTGGGCAGGGTGGCCCCCGAGTTCGTCACCAGGTGCACGTACTGGTACATCAGCGCGTAGCTGGCTTTCAGCGAGACGTTGTCGCTCAGGGAGTAGCGGGTGGAGAGGCGCGGCTCCAGGCCGGCGTAGTTGTTGGTGCCGCTGTGCCAGGCCGAGAGGCGCAGGCCGGCGTCGATTTGCAGCTTGTCGGTGGCCCGGAAGTTGTCGCCCACGTACAAGGCCCCCTCGTTGGCGGTGTAGCCCACGTCGGCCCCGAAGTTCACCGAGCCGTCGCCGGAGCCGGCCTGCAGGCGGCCCACGCCGAAGCGGTGCGCCGTGGCCGCCGCCCCGAACTTGATGGCGTGGCGGTCGTTGGGCGTGTACTCGAAGTCGGTGCGCAGGGCGTAGTCGCGGATGGACGAGCCCAGGTTGAAGGTGAACTGGTCGAGCTTGTTGGTCAAATTGTACTGGTAGTCGGTCACGGTGGCCGTGGTGTTCACCAGCAATTGGGGGTTGAACACGTGGCTCCAGCGCAGCGTGGCCAGGGTATTGCCCCAGTTGAAGTTAAAATCGAAGCCGCTGGCATTGCTGGAATAGCCAAATTTGTCGCGCCCCAGGTAGGCACTCAGGTAGAGGTTGTCGTGGGCCCCCAGCGTATAGTTGGCCTTGAAGTTGAGGTCGTAGAAGTAGTAGTCGGGGATGGGCGTGAAGTCCAGCTTGTTCACGTTGGCCCGGTTGTAGGCCCGGGTGAACACGTCGAAGTACGTGCGCCGCCCCGACAGGATGAACGAGCCCTTGCCCTTGTTGAGGGGCCCTTCCAGGGTGAGGCGCGAGGAAATCAGCCCCAGGCCGCCCTCCACGTGGAAGTGCTGCCGGTCGCCCTCGCGCAGCTTCACGTCCACCACCGACGAGAGCCGGCCCCCGAACTGCGCCGGGAAACCGGCCTTGTACAGGTCCACGCTCTGCACGGCGTCGGAGTTGAACACCGAAAACAGCCCGAACAAGTGGCTGGGGTTGTACACCACGGCGTTGTCGAGCAGGAACAGGTTCTGGTCGGCCGAGCCGCCGCGCACGAACAGGCCGCTGCTGCCCTCGCCGCCGGGCTGCACGCCGGGCTTGAGCTGCAAGGTTTTGAGGATGTCCACCTCCCCGAACAGGGCCGGCAGCAGCTTGGCCTCGCGGATGCTGATGTGCTCGACGCCCATCTGCGGGGTTTTGAGTTTCTGCTCCAGCGTCTGGGTGCCCTGCACCACTACTTCATCGAGGGCGTTCTCGCTGGCCGTGAGCGGGTACACGAAGCGCTGGTTGCGGGTCAGGTTCACGTCGCTCGTCAGCGACTCGAAGCCCACGAAGGCCACCACCACCTGGTAGCGCCCGGCCGGTAGCGTGAGGGAAAAATGGCCCACCGAGTCGGTGGCGGTGCCCGTGTTCAGGGCGGGCACCGCCACGCTGGCCCCGGGCAGCACCTCGCCGCCGGCCGCCCGCACCGTGCCGCTGAGCGTGTAACGGGCCTGGGCCCAGGCCGCCGGCCGGGCGGTAACCAGCAGCAAACCAACTAGTAATAACAGTGCCAGCAGACGGCGTAAATCCAAAATAATCAATTGCATAAACGTCGGGCAAAGCGTAGCCAAAGATACGCCGCTCCCAACGCCAGCCGGCTGCAACCAGTACGCGGTTTTCGAGCCCCAGCGGTAATTTAACCGGCGTTCATGAAGGGCCCCACGGCGCGGGCCAGCTCGGCGGCGGGCACGGCCCCGGCCTGCCGCCACACCGGCTGCCCCTGCCGGAACAAAATCAGCGTGGGGATGCTCTGCACGCGGTACTGCTGGGCCACGGCGGGGTTTTTGTCCACGTCGATTTTGATGACGCGCAGCTTGCCCTGGTGCTGGGCCGCAAACTGTTGCAGAATGGGGGCCATGGCTTTGCACGGGCCGCACCAGTCGGCAAAAAAGTCGACCAGCACGGGCATGCCGGGGCTGTCGATGAGTTCGGCGAAGGACTTGCGGGGCATATGGGGTCGGCTTACGGTAAATGGTGGCAGCACCAGGGCCCGGGGCCCGGCGCGTGGCTTGGGCTGGTAAACGAAAAAAGCCCGGTTTCGGCCGGACTTATTAAACGCTTCGTTACAGCGGCTTCGTAACCGACGGGCGGCGCGGTACCGGCCCGTACCACCAAGCTGTGCTTGGTCTCGCCCCAGGGGCCCTCATGCGAGACTAAGCGCAGCTTGGTGGTGCAGGCTGGTGCCGCAGCCACGGGCACTGGCAACCGCTACGGCTTGTCTTTTTCAATCACCGTTACGTCGTTGCCCACTTCGGGCAGGGCGAAGTGGCCGCCCACGGCTTTTTTGCCGTTCACCCGGCACTCCCAGGTGTAGCGGCCGGGGGCGGCGGGGGGCGCCTCGCCGGTGCTGGCCTTGAAGTAATCCGACGTGGTGGCCTCGCTCGGAAACAGCACGTCGGCCCCGTTCTGGCCTTTTTCAATGGACTTCACCAGCTGGTATTCCTTGCCGGTGCGCTCGCTGCGCACCACGAACGTGGCCGTGTAGGCCCCCAGCTGGCCGTACTTGTCCAGCACCCCGAGCGTGACGTGGGCCGTGGTGCTCACCATCCAGGTTTGGGCGCGGGCCGGAGCCGGAGCGGCCAGCCACAGCAGGGCCAGGGCCCCGAGCAGCCGGCCGCCGCGGGCCAGGGAAACAACTGGTTTAATGAGGGTTAATAGACTCATAGCGGTTAAATAAGAAAAAGTAGTAGAAACAAAGGATAGGCGTTTGCGCTAAAAAAACAGGATTAGCAGTTCAGGTCCAAGGTAAGGATTTTGTTGAAAAATGTGGCGCCCCGGGCAACTTGGCTGCGGCCGCCGGGGTTTATTTCCTGCCGGCAACCCCGCCGCCGGCCCGTGCCCATGCCCCGTCGCCCCGCTTCGCCGCCCGCCTCCTGGCCCCCGGCCCCCGCGCCCGCCGGCCCGCGCTGCGGCCTGTGCGAGCGCGAGGTGCAGGCCACCTCGCGCCACCATCTGGTGCCCCGCGAGGAAGGCGGCCGCCACGGCCCCGTCGTCGATTTGTGCCAGCCCTGCCACAGCAGCGTCCACCGCTTCCTCAGCAACCGCGCCCTGGCCCGCACCTACGCCACGGTAGAGGCCCTGCGCACCGCCGAGGAGCTGCAAACCTACTTGCGCTGGGTGAAGAAGCAGCGCGTGGAGCGCATCACCAACCGCCGGGGCCGGGGCTGAGCCGTTTCTTTGGGCCCACTTATGCCCAACCCCGCCCGCTACTTCGTGCCCTTCGCCGCCCTGCGCCGGCAGCCCACCATCGTGGTGGACAGCGTGGGCCTGGGCGCGGCCCTCACCCTGGCCCACTGGCGCGGGGCCGCCACGCCCGGGCCCCTGCGCGACGACACCAGCGCCGGCTCGGCCCTGCGGGCCCTGCGCGAGCCCGAAACCCCGGGCCTGGAGGCGCAAGCCGTAACGGCCAATCACTTCGACATCGACGGCTTCGTGGGCGTGTGGAGCTTGCTAAATCCGGTGCTGGCCCTGCGCCACGAGCCACTGCTGCGCCTGGTAGCCACGCTGGGCGACTTCCGCGAAACCGACCTCGCCCACCCGCTGGCCGACGCGGCGCTAAAGCTGGTCTGCTGGCTGAACGCCGAGGAAAAAGCCCGCTTCTACGAGCCCTTCGGGGCCCCCGCCCGGCGGCGGCGCGAAGACGAGGCTTCGGCCGAAAAATTTGCCTGGTTCCTGCCGCGCTTCGCCGATATCCTGGAAAACCCCGAAGCCGGCCGCGCCGCCTGGGAGCCGGAGTACGCGCGGGTGCGCCGGGCCACGGCCGTGGCCCAGGGCCCCGCCACGCGCCGCACCGACTACCCGGACGTGGGCCTGGCCATCATCCGCACGCCGGGGCCGCTGCCGTACTACGCGCTGTTCGGTCCCACCGCGGGCTTCGACTGGGTGCTGAGCCTGTACGAGGGCCAGCGCTACGAGCTGGAGTGCAAGTACACTACCTGGATTGACCTGGAAAGCCGCCCCACGCTGCCCCGCCTGGCCCTGGGGCCCCTGGCCGCCCGCCTCAACGCCCTGGAAACCAGCGGCCGCGCCTGGGCCGCCGACGGGCCCACCGACACCGGGCCCCTGCTGCGCCTGGCCGGCCCCCGCAAGCTCAGCAAAGCCCAGCGCTACGCCGACCCCGACGGCCGGCCGATTTACGCCTCATCCATCACGCCGGAGGCGCTGGAGCGGGCAGTGGTGGCGTTTTTTCGGGAAGGCTACGCGGGGGTGCAGCCCAAAAAGTACTGGACCTGGGCCGAGGTGAAGGCCGTAAGGCAACCACTTGGCTGAGTAGCGTTGCAGAATGCAAACGGGTAGAGTCGCAAAATGCGAGTGGTCAAAAAAAGGCGGTCATGCTGAGCGCAGCCGAAGCATGACCGCCTTTGGATAAACTGTTCACCGCTCATTATTAATCCACCGCGCACGAGGCGGCCTCGCCCCGCACGCCCACCACGTGCACCGTGCTGGTGCCCCCGGCCCCGGGCTGCACGCGAATCTGGGTGCCGATGCGGTCCTTGAGGTCGGCCACGTGGGAGATGATGCCAATCATCTTGCCCGAGTGCTGGAGGCGTTCCAGCGCGTCGAGGGCCGTGTTGAGGGCGTCGGGGTCGAGGCTGCCGAAGCCTTCGTCGATGAACAGCGACTCGATGCGGGCCCGGTGGCCGGCCAGCTCGCTCAGGCCCAGGGCCAGGGCCAGGCTGACGAGGAAGCTCTCGCCGCCCGAGAGCGAGGCCATCGGGCGCACCGTGTCGGCCTGGTCGTGGTCGATGATTTGCAGCTCCAAATTTCGGTTCGGCGTTTTGAGGATGGTGTAGCGGCCCGTGAGCTGGCGCAGCCGCAGGTTGGCCAGCCGGGCCAGGTGGCTCAGGGTGAGGCCCTGGGCAAACTGGCTGAACTTGTCGCCCTTGGCCGAGCCAATTTGCTCGCTCAGGTCCTGCCAGCGCTGCTCCTCCTGCTGGCGCAGCGTGAGCTGGCGCAGGCCGTCGGCCAGCAGCCGGCGGGCGGCATCGTCCTGGGCCAGCTGGTTGCTGATGGCCCCCAGCTGCTGCTGCAAAATATCGTCGGCCTTGTGCAGCTCCGCCAGCTGCCCCGCCAGGGCCCCGGCCGAAAGCGGCGTCAGCGCATCGGCCTGGTGCTGGGCCAGTTCTGCCCCGAGCCGGGCTTGCAGCGTGCGCGTGGCCGCCCGGGCCGTGAGGTGGTCTTGCCGGCGCTGGGCCAGCCGGTCAGCTTCGGCGGCGGGCAACAGCAGGGCCCGGGCTTCGGCCGCATCGGCGAAGCCGGCGGCGGCCAGGGCCGTGGCCAGCTCGGCCCGCCGCGTCGCCAGGGCCACGCGGTGCTCGGCCAGCCGGACTTGCAGCGTGGCGTGCGCGCTTTGCTCGACGGCCAGCGCTTGCTCGTGGCTAGTCAGCTGGTGTTGCGCCTGTTGCAGCGCATCGGCGAGCTGCTGGGTGGCGCGCCGCAGCTGGCCGGCGGCGGCGGTCGGGTCGGGGCCGGCGTAGTGGGCCTGGCGCGTGGCCTGGCGCTGCTCGATGGCGAGCTGGTCGGCGGCCAGCGCGGCGGCCTCCGCGGACAGCTCGCCGGCCCGGCCGGCCAGCTTTTCCGCGTGGACCCTGTACTGAATTTTAAGCTCCAGTAACCCGCCGCCTACTTTTTCCAGGTTCCCCACCTGCGTTTCGTAGAAGCCCGCCCGCTCGGCCAGCGTGGCCAGCACGCCGTCGTAGGGCGGCCGGGCGGGCAGCGTCAGCCGGTGCGGCCGCAGCAGTTCGCGAATAGCGTTTTGGAAAACGTCGGCCTGCTCGTACCAGTCAACCAGCTCGTCTTCAAGCTTCACCAATTCGGCCCCGGTGGCAGTCTGCCGGTCCAGCAGCCGCGGAATCTCCCGCTGGGCGGCGGTGGCGGCCTCGCCGGCTTTCAGGTACTTCTCGCGCAGCGCGGCCAGCTTGTCGTCCAGCACGGCGAGGCGGCGGCGGTCGGCTACGGCGGTGCCTTGCGCCGTGGCGGCGGCACCCAGCAAGGCGCGCACGGCGGCTGGGTCGGCGGGCTGGGCGGGGGGCGGGGTCAGGGCCCCCGCCAGGTCCGCGGCCTGCTGGCGGGCTACTTCGGCGGCGGCGGCGGCTTCTTGGCGCAACTGCTGGCGCTGCTGCTGGGCGGCCTGGCGGCGGGCCAGGTCGTGGGCGGCGCGGCGCAAGTCGTCGTCCAGCGCGGCCAGGGCCTGCTGCTGCTGCGTCACGCGCAATTCCTGCTCGTCGGCCTCCGCGCTGAAATCGGGCGCAAACACGTGCTCCCGGGCCCCGCACAGGGCGCAAGGCTGGCCGGGCCGCAAGTGCTGGCGGTGGGCGTTGAGGTCGGCCAGGGCCTGCTGGGCCCGCAGCTCGCGGCGGTAGCTGTCGAGCAGGCGCAGGCCGTCGGCGCGGCGGGTTTCGAGGTGGCCCAGGGCTGCTTCGGCCGCGGCCAAAATGGGCGCTTCTTCGGCGGCCTGGGCGGCCAGGGCCCCGGCGCGGGCGTGGTGCTCGTGGGCGGCCTCGGCCTTGGGCAGCAACTGCTGCAAACCCTGCCAGTGGGCGGTAAGGTCGTCGGCGCGCTGGGCCAGGGCGGGGGCGGTGGTGCCCGCCAGCAGCGCGTCGCGCTCGGTGCGGCACGGCTGGCCTTCTTCCTTGATGGCCCGCTGGCGGTCCAGGGCTTCGGTTTCGAGGCTGTGCTGGCGGAAAAGGTCGGCCCCGGTGGTGCGCTGGGCGATGCGCAGCTCGTCGCGCCGGGCCTCGCGCACGGCCGTTTCCTTCTGCGCGCCCTGCAAGTCGATGATTTCGCGGTCGAGGGCGAGGAGCTGGTTCTTCAGGTCGGCCTCGGGGCTGTGGTCGATGAGCCAGCGGTCGAGGGCAGCGGTTTCGGTTGCCAAGGCCTCAATTTCCTGCGCCTGGCGGGCCAGGTCGGTGCGCGCTTGCTCGTGGGCGCACTGGGCCTGGGCGTGGGCGGCGCTTTTCTTGGCCAGCTCCTGCTGCGCCACGGCAATGGCGGCGTCCTGCTTGCCGGCTTCCTCCAGCTGGGGGCGCAGGCGGCTTTCTTCGGCCAGCGCGGCGGCGTGGGCGGCGGCGTCGGCGGCCACACGCTCGGCGGCGGCGGCCACGGCCTGGGCGAGGCGGGGCAAAGTTTCCTCCTGCTGCTGGTGCTGCGCGGCGTCGCCGCCCAAGGCTTTTTCGGCCTCGGCGGCCAGGGCCAACGGCGCGGCCAAGTCCTTGGCGCGCAGGTGGCCGGCCAGGCGGGCAAACTCGGGTTGCAGGGCGGCGTCGGCCCGGTGCAGGGCCCCGGCCTGGCGGTCGGCGTCGGCGGCTTGGCGTTCGAGCTGGTCGAGAATGGTGCGCCAGGTCTGGAACACGTGCAGCTCCTGCTGCTGTTCGTAGTGCCCTTCGGCTTCTTCGTGCAGCGCGTCGAGCCGCGCTTCCAGGGCCCCGCGCTCGTCGTCGGCCAGCAGGCGGGTGGCGTCGAGCTGGGCCCGCAGCAGCTTGGTCGCCAGCTCTTCGGCCTTGGCTTTCTCGAACGCGGCCACCGACAGCCGCGAGTAGATGCCCACGTTGGTCATCTTCTCCAGCAGGGCGCTGCGCTCCTTTTCCGGGGCGTGCAGGAAGCGGGCAAACTTGCCCTGGCTCAGCAGCACCGACTGCTCGAACTGCCCAAAGTCGAGGCCCGACAGCTCGCTCACCCGGGCCGGCACCGTTTCCTTGCCGCTGGCAACGGCCGCCCCCGAAGGGCTGAGCACCAGCGTCATGGCGTCCTGGCCGAGGCCGCCTTTGTCGTCGCCGCGGGTTTTGCGCTTCACTTCCCAGCGCGAGCGGTAGCGCACCCGGGCCACGGTGCCGGTATCGGCGTTGGTTTCGTGCACCTCAAACTCGACCTCCGAAAACGCGAAGCCCGCGTGGCGGCTCACCATCTCGCCCACCTGGCGGTCGTGGCGCGGCACCCGGCCGTAGAGGCCCACGGCAATGGCGTCGAGCAGCGTGCTTTTGCCCGCCCCGGTGGGCCCCGTGATGGCAAACAGGCCCGTGTCGGCCAGCGGCGTGGCGTCGAAGCGAATCAGGAACGGGCCCGGCAGCGAGTTGAGGTTGGCGAAGTGAACGCTAATAATTTTCATTCGAATCAATTTCCCAGCAATACTCCCCGAAGGTACGGCCGCCCCGGGGCCCCTGCGGGCTAAAATGGCGAAAAGCCCGCGTTAGGTTCCGGCCGGGAATGCGGCGGATGCCTAGCCGTGGCGGGCGGTGGCGGCAACCCCGTCGGCGCGGGGGCCGTTGACGAAGCCGGCCCCCAGGGCCCGCCCGGCCGGGCGGGCCCTGGGGGCCGGTTGGGCGGTTGGCTTCACCACAATTCCTTGCAAACCATGGATATGCACTACATCCGGCGCGGGGCCGGCAAACCTCTTTTGCTGCTGCACGGCCTCGGCGGCAGCTGGCGATCCTGGCAAACCATCCTCGACGATTTGGCCGTCGAGCGCGACGTCGTCGCCGTGGACTTGCCCGGCTTCGGCGAAACCCCGCCGCTAGCGGGCCCCGTGACCATTGCCACGCTGGCCGATGCCGTGACGGCTTTCCTAAAGGACCACGACCTGCTGGGCATCGACGCCGTGGGCAGCTCGATGGGGGCCCGGCTGGTGCTGGAGTTGGCCCGGCGCGGCGGCGTGCTGGGCGCTGTGGTCTCGCTCGACCCCGGCGGGTTCTGGCAGGGCTGGGAGAAACCGGTGTTTTATCACAGCGTGGCCCTGTCCACCAAGTTGGTGCGGGCCTTGCAACCCGTGATGCCCGCCATTACCGGCAGCGCGGTGGGGCGCACGGCCCTGTTCGCGCAGTTCTCGCACCACCCCTGGAAACTCGCCCCCCACGTGGCCCTGGACGAGATGCGCACCTTCGCCAGTGCCCCGTCGTTCGACGAATTACTGAAAAACCTGGTTGAAGGCGAGGAGCAGCAGGGGGCCTCCAAGGGCAGCATTCTCGGCCCGCTGGTCATCGGCTGGGGCCGGCAGGACTACGTGTGCCTGCCCAACCAATCGAAGCTCGCGCTCGAAAAATTCCCCGACGCCCGCCTGTACTGGTTCGAGAACTGCGGCCACTTCCCGCAGTGGGACCAGCCCGCCGAGGCTACCCGCCTCATCCTAGCGGCCACCGGCGGTCAGCGCTTCCGCGACGCCGACATCGCCCAGCGCGCCCCCGCCTACGCCGTGGCCCAGCCCAAGGTGCCCAAAGCCGCCGTGGTGGCCGGCGTGGCGGCCCTGGTGGCCGGCAGCGTCTGGCTGTGGGCCCGGAGGAAACGCCGGTAAAGAATTGACTTAGTGGCTATTTAAGCTAATCAAAGACGGTCATGCTGAGCCTGCCGAAGCGTCTCTCCCGCTGATTAATTCTGATTACTGTCGCGGGAGAGATGCTTCGACAGGCTCAGCATGACGGCCTTTTTTTATCTAGAAACAAGTTCATTGACCTAAAAAGAACCCCTGCCGGGCCGCTGAATGCGGTACGGCAGGGGCTTTTTTATGGGGGCTCAAAGCGGCTGCCGTCGCGCCGCAGCTTCGGAAGGGCGCTACTTAACGGGCTCGTTGGCGGGCGCGGCGAGCTGCTGGCGGCGCACATCTTCGGCCTGGTAGAACGCTAGTTCCTGCTGGTAAGGCTGCAAGTTCCAACTCGACTGGGCCCGGGCCACGCTTACGGCCGCGCTTTGGATGGCCGTGCGCTGCTCGGCCGTGCAGATGATGCCGGTGGGATTGGCCAGCATGGCGGCGTGGCAAAGGTCGAGCTGGGCCTCAAGGGCGGTGATTTGCGCGGCCCCTTTTTTAGGTAGCTTATCGGCAGGGGTGCGCTGCTGGACCAACTCCTTGGGGGCGCCCGCAACGGTCGCGGCGGCATTCGCCGCGGCGGCTTTGTCGAGCGTGGCCTGGTCGGCGGGCGTGGCCACAACCGTTTTTTTATGGTTTCGGATGGCGCGAACCCCCAGGGTGGTACCCGCGGTGAAAAGGTTGACCAAGCCAGCCTGGGCCTGGGCCGTTTGTACTGCGCCAAAACCAACGAATAAGGCAAAAGGAAGTAAGAATTTTTTCATTTTGGACAAAATAATAGGTGAGGAGCAGCAAGTTACATGGCCTTTACCCGAAAGTAAATCAATCCGGTGCTTCGGTAGCAACGGTTCACGGGTGGGCCTTCGCCCGCCGTGGGGCCACGGGTAATTTGTGGGCACTTGGGTTCGCCAACGCTTTCTTCTCAGGCGGATTCCTCGCCGCCCCAGGCTTGGGGGTCGGCTTCTGCCAATAGCTGCCGCAGCTCGCCAAACGTGGCGGTGAGGGCGGCGGCCCGCTCGGGCGGCAGGCCCGCCACACGCCGGCCGAATACCTCGCTCACGCTCAGGTCGTGCAAGAATTCCAGCGGGCCGGGGGCGGGGCTGGCGGCGTTGGGGGCCTCGGTGGCCCGCTGGTGGCGGGCCCCGCGGGGGGCCTGCACGTGGGCGGCGCGCTCCTTTAGCACGGCCTGCACGCGGCGCTGCACTTCGGCGGGAGCCTCGTCGGAGCGCACCTGCACGTCGGCCCAGGCCACCAACTCGAAGGCGGCGTTGTCGTAGGCCAACAGGCCGGCCTCCACCTCTTCCAGCGTGCCAATAAAGCGCTGCAACCGCCGCGCCACCGGTACGGGCAGCGCCGTGATTTGCGGGGCCCCGGCCCCGGCGGCGAAGTCGAGCAGCAGCACCTGCTGGCGGTCGTCGGCCTCGGTGAAGGAGAGCGGCACCGGCGAGCCCGCGTAGCGGATGTGTGCCCGCCCGCCCACCACCTGCGGCCGGTGCAGGTGCCCCAGGGCCACGTAGTCGAACGCCGCCGGGAAGTGCTCGGCCCCCACCAGCCCCAGCCCGCCGATGTGCACGTCGCGCTCGGCTCCTTCGCGCGCCTCGCCGCCGGCCGCGTACAGGTGGCCGGTGGCCAGCACGGGCACGTCCTGCTCGCGCAGCCGCTGCACCGCGACACTCTCGGCCAGGGCCGTGTAGTGCCCGGCAATGCTCTGGCGGATGCGGACTTGCCGCTCGTCGGGCGTTTCGCCGGCCACGGCCAGGCGCAGGTCCCGGTCGCGCAGAAACGGCACGGCCACCACCACCAGCGCGGGCCGGCCGCCGGTTGCGGCCAGGGCCACCACCTGCTCGGCGGGGTCGGCGGGCACGCCGCCCACCACGTGGATGCGCAGCCGCCGCAGCAGCTGCCGCGAGGCGTTGAGCAGGGTGGGCGAGTCGTGGTTGCCGCCCACCACCACGATGTCGCGGCAGCCGGTGCCCTGCATCTGCACCAGGAAGTTGTAGTACAGCTCCTGGGCCGCGTGCGAGGGCGTGGTGGTGTCGAACACGTCGCCGGCCACCACCAGCGCATCTACGCCGTGTTCCCGCACGGCCCCCAGCAGCCAGGCCAGAAACGCCCGCTGCTCGCTCAGGCGCTCCTGCCCGGTGAGGAAATGCTGGCCCAGGTGCCAGTCGGCGGTGTGCAGTACGCGCATCTAGTTAATTACTTAGCTCTTAGTGTAACACCAACGATAACTCCAAAATCCCCATCAGTTTGCATCCACTCTTTTTCTGGTAGATATGTCCGTGAAACAAATCCATCGAGATATAGCGCATTGTTACAGCCCATTATTTTAAAATAATTAGCAAAATCATAAAAATTTATTTCCTTTTTTGACATTACAAAAATAATATTACCATCGTCTAGAATACCAACACCATTTCTGATATTAATATTTTTTGAACCATGCATAAATCTCGGATGAATCTGTCCGTTAATAATTAACATAGGCCCTGATTGTGTTGCGTATTCAATTTTTTCGTCGCTATTAAAATCTTCCGTTTTGCAGATGACACCCTTATTACCGGTTGTAATATAAAAGACTCCGTTGGGCTTTAAGTAAAAATTTCCATTGCCGCTTGCTGTGTCCAGAGGAACGTTAGTCACTTGGTTTTGAACAAAAAGCCCTACAGCAGTATGATTGGTATTAAACATGCCTGCATTAGTTGCGAAAACAAGTTTTTGCTTCCTGTTCCCAAGCCAAGTTTTTAAATTTCCCAAACTACCAAAAATTTGATTCTTGTCATCTTTCCAGTACAGTCTAACATTTTGTGTTTTTAAATCTACTTCGTAGCTGATAAATTTATCATCATCTGAATTTTTACTTGCAAACGCAAAAAAACCTGCTATTGATAAGCTGATTATTAATGATAAAAAAATAAGTCTGTTTTTATACATATGATATATCAATAAACGTATTGCCACTAAATACCCTAAAACCCCTCCACCGCCTCGCCTAAATCCAGCACCTCCACGCCCGGCAGGGCGGCGGCCAGAATGCTGGCCCCGGCGGCCGAGCGGTAGCCGCCGGCGCAGTGCACCAGCACGGGCTTGTCGGTGGGCACTTCGTGGGCCCGTTCGCGCAGCTCGGGCAGCGGGATGTTGAGGGCGTTGGGAAAGACGGGCGTTTTGGCTTCGGCGTAGTTGCGGATGTCGACGATGGTGAACCGGTCGGGGTGCTGGCGCACGGCGGCCACGTCCACTTCGGGGGCGGTGGCGGGCAGGGCGGCGGGGGCCAGCAGGGTGCCTTTGATGTTGCCCTCGTAGCCGATTTTAGCGGCTTTGCGCACCACGGCGTCTAGTGCGATTTTGGAGTCGGCCAGCAGGTAAAACGGCTCCTGGGGCCCCACGACGGAGCCCAGCCAGGTTTCGAACTTGCCGCCGTCCTGCAGGTTGAGGGAGCCCGCCAGGTGGCCGGCGCGGAACTGGGCGGCGGGGCGCGTGTCAATCAGCAGCACGCCGGGGGCCAGGGCCGCGCCGGGGGCCAGGTGCGGCACGGCGCGCACGCTGTCTTCGTAGCCTTTGGCCCCCAGCTTGTTGAGCCGCACGCCGTGGCCGAAGTACTTGGGCGCGAAAGGCTGGTCGGCGAGCAGGGCCCGCACAAACTCGGGCTCCGACATGGGCTGGAGGGCGTAGTTGGTGGCCAGTTCCTTGGCGATGGTGCTGTCGAGGTCGGGGCTGGTGGTTTTGCCGCAGAGGCTGCCGGGGCCGTGGGCCGGATACACCCGGGTGGCGCCGGGCAGCGTCATCAGCTTGCGGCGGGTGCTGTGGTAGAGCTGGGCGGCGAGGCCCTCGCGGGTGTGGCCGCCCACGGCGGCGTCCTCGCGCAGGTCGGGCCGGCCCACGTCGCCCACAAACAGGGTGTCGCCGGTGAACACGGCGCGGGTCTGGGCCAAGTCGTCCAGCAGCAGCACGCTGATGCTGTCGGGCGAGTGGCCAGGGGTGTTGAGGGCGTGCAGCTCCACGGTGCCCACTTTCAGCCGGTCGCCGTCGTCGAAATTCCGGTGCGGGTACTGGGCCCCCAGCAGCTTGCTACAGTAGATGGCGGCCCCGGTTTCCTCGGCAATTTCCAGGTGCGACGAGATGAAATCGGCGTGCGGGTGGGTCTCAATCACGGCGATGATGGTGGCCTCGTGCTCGTCGGCGAAGTCGTAGTAGGGCTGGGGGTCGCGGCCGGGGTCGATGAGGGCCACTTGGCGGCCGCTGCGCACGGCGTAGCTGGCGTGGGCCAGGCCCTTGTCGTAAAACTGCTGAATTTGCACGGCCGGGGCCGCGCCGCTACTGGGCAAGGGAGGCATTTGGGGAATGTTTTGGGGTGTTGAGGGCTGAATTTTGAGCGCTTGGGGAAGAATCCGGCTGCTCAATTTAGACTCCATCAAGTTAGCCAAATATAAAGTGCCTTGCCCTAAACCGGCCGGCGACCGGGGCCCCGGCTGGCCCCAACGCAAAAAAGCCCCGGCCAGGGGGCCAGGGCTTTTACCTAATGCGCGGTGGAATAACGTCGGCACTAGTTGCTGGGGGCCATGCCCACGCGCTGCTGGCGCTTGGCCTGCGCGTCGGCGCGGTGCTGCTGCTCCAGGGCGGTGAACTGACTGTACTGGTCGGGGGTAAGGATGGTCCGCACCTGGGCTTCGTACTGGGCGTGGTTAGCTTGCATGGCCCGGTGCATGGTCCGGCGGTCGGCGGGGCCCCCGGGGGCGGTGCTGGTCATGGCCTGGCGCTCGGCGAGCAGGGCGGCCTGGAGGCGGCTCTGCTGGTCGGCGCTGAGGCCGAGCTGCCGGGCCAGCTTTTGGGAACGGCGGCCGGCCATTTGTTCCGGCGGCACCATCCGGCGGGGGCTTTGCAGGGCCGTGGGCGGGCCGGCGGGGGCCGGGTCGGCCGCAGCCGCCGGAGGCGGGGTGGTTTGGGCAAGCGCGCCGGTGGCGGCCAGGGCCAGGGCGGTGAACAGGGCGAGGGACTTTTTCATGGCGGTTGGTAGCGGAATGAATGCGAGTGGGTTGGAGCGCGTCCGGCGCGTCCGGTTTAAGCGGCGGCGTCCAATACTTTGCAAGCAAGGTGCCAGAAATTAGGGGCAGGCCCGGAAATGCTGCCTATATTTCGGGCTCTGGGTCGTGCGTAGGCGCGGCGGTTTGGCGCGTGTCTTTCCTCTCTTTTTCACTTCTTTTCTAAAATATGGCCAATATTTTCGCCAAAAAACCGCTGGCCGTGCTCCTGGGCGAGGCCAACTCCACCGGGCACGGCACCCTGCAACGGACGTTGGGCGCGGGCAACCTCGTGGCGCTGGGCGTGGGGGCCATCATCGGGGCGGGCCTGTTCGTGCGCACCGCCGCCGCCGCTGCCCAGGCGTCGGGGCCCGGCGTCACGCTGGCCTTCACGCTGGCGGCCTTCGGGTGCGTGTTCGCGGGCCTGTGCTACGCCGAGTTCGCGGCCATGATTCCCATTGCCGGCTCGGCCTACACTTACGCCTACACCACGATGGGCGAGTTCGTGGCCTGGGTCATCGGCTGGGCCCTCATCATGGAGTACGCCCTGGGCGCGGCCACCGTCAGCATTGCCTGGAGCGAGTATTTGAACAAGCTCCTGGAGGTCTTCGGCACCAGTATTCCGTACAATTTAAGCCATTCGCCCTTCGAGCACGCCGTGGTGAACGGCGTCGCCCAGCACGGCCTCATCAACCTGCCGGCCCTGCTCGTCATCGTGGCCCTGAGCCTGCTGCTGGTGAAGGGCACCCAGGAGTCGGCGCTGTTCAACGCCGTGGTAGTGGTGCTGAAGGTGCTGATCGTCATCGTGTTCATTGCCATCGGCTGGCAGTTCATCAACCCCGCCAACCACACGCCCTACCTCATTCCGGCCGATGCCGTGGTGAAAAACTCGGCCGGCGAAGTGGTGCGGACCTACGAAGGGTTCTTTAAGCACGGCCTGGGCGGCATCATCGGCGGCGCGGGCATCGTGTTCTTCGCCTTCATCGGCTTCGACGCCGTGAGCACGGCCGCGCAGGAAGCCAAAAACCCCAAGCGCGACATGCCCATCGGCATTCTGGGCTCGCTGGCCATTTGCACTATTTTGTACATCATGTTCGGGCACGTGCTGACGGGCGTGGCCAACTGGCGCGAATTTGCCGACCCGGCCCTGGGCGGCGAGGCCTCGGTGGCCTACGCCATCCGGGCCCACATGCCCGGCTACAGCTGGCTGGCCACGGCCGTCACGGTGGGCATTCTGCTGGGCTTCACCTCGGTTATCCTGGTGATGCTCATGGGCCAGAGCCGGGTGTTTTTCTCGATGGCCAAGGACGGCCTCATGCCCAAGGCCTTCTCCGAGCTGCACCCCCGGTTCAACACGCCCTACAAGTCCAACCTGATGCTGATGGTGTTCGTGGGCCTGTTCGCGGCCTTCGTGCCCGGCTCGCTGGCCGGCGACCTCACCTCGTTTGGCACCCTGCTGGCCTTCGTGCTCGTGAGCCTGGGCGTGTGGATTATGCGCCGCTCCGACCCCGCGCAGCCCCGGCCGTTCCGGGCCCCGCTCTCCACGCCCAGCTTCCCGCTGGTGCCCATCATGGGCGCCGTGGTGTGCACGCTGCTGATCGTGGGCCTCGACCTTTTCACGCTGGAAGTGGCCGTGGGCTGGATGCTGCTCGGCTTCGTGGTGTACTTCCTCTACGGCAAGCGCAACTCCAAGCTCCAGCAGGGCATCGTGGTGGTGCCGGAGGAGATGGAGAAGGAAGCCTTCATCAAGCCCGACGCCAACAACCGGTAAGTCCGAACCACGGATTTATCGGATTCGTCGGATGAATCGGATTATTTATGCTTCGCTCCCGGTTTCAACCAAAAAAATCTGCGCTGGCAACAGCACACAAAAAAACCGCTCTTTTGGAGCGGTTTTTTTGTGTTCGGGGCGGGGGCACTTTATTGCGGGGTGTTTGTGAAACCGATGGCAAGTAATTTTTTATTGAATTGGGCGTGGTACGGGCTGCTATGCCTGGGGCTGCTCGGCAGCGGGTGCCGGGCGTGGCACCCGCTGCGGCATACGCCGGTGCGTAAGCATACCACGCGCTACCTGCGGTCGGCGGATGTGGTGGGCGGTACCGAGCTGGATACTGGCCGTTTTGAGGTAGCACAATACACGTATTTTTCCGACGTGCCGCACGTTACGGACAACTGGTACCGACAGGAAGTATTTGTGAAAGCCCGGCAATTGGAGGCCCTGCCAGTGGGGGCGGAGCTGACAGTGCCCAACGCGCTTTTTACGGTGCAGAGCTACGGGCAGGCCACTTGGTATTTCGAGCAGTTTCAGGCAATCGGCGGCAAGCTTACGCGCCTGCCCGCCCCGCCGACCGTGCTACGCCTGCGCCTCGACTTGCATTATACTACCGACAAGCAGCAGGTGAAAACCCTGGTGCGCCGCACCCTGGATTTTCCGCTTGACCCAACCTATTTGCAGCGAACCCGCCGCGACTACCACGGCCAGTACGACGACCTGCGCCTGGCGCTCAAAGAGCCGGGCAAGGTGCGTACCCTGGACCTGGCAACCTGGGCCATTGATTACCAGAAGCGCAACGGCCAGGAAAGCGGCCCCGACACGCTGTACCGGCACTTGGGCAAGCTGTACAACCTGGAGGAGCTGACCTTGCGGTATAGCAACCTTCAAGCGCTGCCGCCGAAGCTGAACAAGCTGAAGCGCCTGAAAAAACTGGACCTGAGCTATAACCATTTAGCCGACTTTCCAACCGGGCTAAGCGAGTTGGACAGCTTACGGGAGCTGAACCTGGAATGGAACCGCCTCGACAGCATTCCACCCGCCATCGCCCGGCTGCGAAGCCTGCGGGTACTGAATCTGAACGACAATCACCTGGTTCGTTATCCCGAGGCGGTAAACGAGCTCGGCGGGCTGGACAGCCTCTACCTGGGCAATGCCAACCTGCGCCGGTTGCCCGCCGGCATCGGCCGGTTGCGGCAATTGCAAACGTTGGAGCTAAACGGCTTTTGGAACAGCAAGCGCCGCAACCAACTTACTGACCTCGACGCGCTGGAGGCCCTGCCTCTGTTGCGGCGACTAAGCTTGCAGGACAATGCCCTGAAAAAGCTGCCGGCCGCAATCTATAAGCTGCCCAAGCTGGAGGAACTGAATCTGCGCTACAATGGCCTCGATTCAGCGGCGGTGGAAGTCCGGCGGCTGCCAAAAATCCGGAAGCTGGAACTGTAGCCGGAGCCGTCAGTGCCGGGCTACTTTGTTTCCTTCACCTCGCTTTGGAGCTTGAGCACCCGGTCGCCGTTTTCCTGCACGATGACCAGGGCCGGGTCGTCGGCCGAGCCGTTGCGGTGGATTTCGCTGCCTTTGAGGGTGCGTTTGATGGGCTCTTTGTGGACCGATTCGATTTTGCCGGTGGCCGTGCCGGTGCCGTATTTCCAGGATACTTGGGTGCCTTTGCGCATGGGGTAGGAGGGAGAAAGGAAACAATTGAATAATTACTTACTGCCAATGCGGCCCGACCGTTGCAATCCGGGGCCCCGGGCGGTTACTTTTAGGCCGGGCCCCGGCGCGCCCCGGGCCTCCGGGGCCCCCGCCGGGCGTTTTCCTTTTTCCGCACTGCATGAAAAAAACCACTACTTCCTTGCCCGTGCTGGCCGGGTTGCTGCTGGCCGGCGGCACCGCCCTGGCCCAGCCCAGCACCTACCCCCGCAACGGCGTGTACGACCAGCGCCCCGGCCTGTACGCCTTCACCCACGCCACGCTCTACGCCGATTACCAAA
Organism: Hymenobacter caeli; assembly: GCF_013294115.1. Classification (GTDB taxonomy): domain Bacteria; phylum Bacteroidota; class Bacteroidia; order Cytophagales; family Hymenobacteraceae; genus Hymenobacter; species Hymenobacter caeli. The sequence goes on from NZ_JABSNP010000001.1 coordinate 375,498, forward strand.
CCCGCCTGGAGGACGCCACGCTCGTCATCCGCGACGGCAAAATCGAGGCCGTGGGGACCGGGGCGAAGGTGAAAATCCCGGCCGGCGCCGTGGTGCAGGACCTCAAGGGCAAGTTCGTGTACCCCGGCTTCGTGGACGTGTACACGGCCTACGGCGTGCCCGAAACCAAGGCCCCCGAGCGCCGCGGCCGCCGCGACGCGGGGCCCCAGTTCGACTCGCAAAAGGCCGGCGCCTACGACTGGAACCAGGCCGTGCACCCGGAGGTGAACGCTGCCGACCTGTTCAAAGTGAACGCTGAGGCGGCGGCTGCCTACCGGGCCCTGGGCTTCGGGGCGGTGCTCACGCAGCAGGCCGACGGCATCATGCGCGGCACCGGGGCCCTGGTGAGTCTCAACACCGACCGCAAGGAGAACGAGGTGATTTTGCTGGACAAGGCCGCCGCGGCGCTCTCGTTCGACAAGGGCAGCTCGACGCAGGATTACCCCGGCTCGCTGATGGGCAGCATCGCGCTGCTGCGCCAAACCTACCTCGACGCCGCCTGGAACCAGCGCAACCCGCGCCGCGAGCAAAACTTGTCGCTGCAAGCCCTTAAGGCCCAGAAAAGCCTGCCCGCCATCTTCCAGGTGCGTGACAAGCTCTCGGCGCTGCGGGCGGATCGGGTGGGCGACGAGGCCGGCGTGCAGTACATCATCAAGGGCCGCGGCGACGAGTACCAGCGCCTCGACGAGCTGAAGGCCACGGGGGCCACCTTCGTGGTGCCGCTCGATTTCCCCGAGGCCTACAACGTGGAGGACGTGTACGACGCCCGCCGCATTCCGCTCGAAGACCTGAAGCACTGGGAGTTGGCCCCCGCCAACGCCGCCCGCCTGGCCCAGGCCGGCGTACCCTTCGCCCTCACGGCGGCCGACCTCAAGGACAAGAAGAAATTCCTGCCTAACCTGCGCAAAGCCGCCCAGTACGGCCTGAGCGAAACCGCCGCCCTGCGCGCCCTCACCGACACCCCCGCCCGCCTGCTGCGCGCCCAGGACCAGGTAGGGGCCCTGCGCCCGGGCCTGGTGGCCAACTTCGTAGTATGCTCGGCCCACCTGCTGGCCGACGATAACGTGCTGCTCGACAATTGGGTGCAGGGCGAACGGTACCAGCTCAGCACCGTGCCGGCTGACTACCGCGGCGTGTACACGCTGCAAATCGGGCAGCAGCCTGCGGGCAGTTTCCTCATCCAGGGCAAGCCCGAGGCGCCGGAGCTGAAGGTGGTGCCCGCCGCCGGCGATACCATCCGCGCCACGCTGGCCGTGACCAGCGACCTGACCACCATTGTCTTCAACCCGAAGGATAAAATCGGCAAGGGTAAGAAGCCCAGCACCGCGCCCGGGGCCCCCGCGCCCGGCGAAGGCGCCACGCGCCTGAGCGGCTACTACACTCAGGAGGGCCGCACCTTCCAGGGCCAGGGGCTGCTGGCCGATGGCACGCCGGTGAAGTGGACCGCCCGCCGCCAGGAGGAAGCCACCCGCGCCGCCCGCCTCGACACGGCCAAGGCCAAGCCGGCGCCCGCGCTGGGGGCCCTCATGTACCCCTTCGCCGCCTACGGCCGCGCCGCCCTGCCGGCCCAAACTACCACACTCATCAAAAACGCCACGGTGTGGACCAGCGAGACAGCCGGCAAGCTCGAAAACACCGACGTGCTGCTCGAAAACGGCAAAATCAGCCGCGTGGGCAAGAATCTGGCGCTGCCGAAAGGCGGGCGCAGCATCGACGGTACGGGCAAGCACCTGGCGCCGGGCATCATCGACGAGCACTCGCACCTGGCCATTTCGGAGGGCGTGAACGAGGGCACGCAGTCGGTGACGAGCGAGGTGCGGATTGGGGATGTCATTGACCCGGAGGACGTTGGGATTTACCGCGACCTGGCGGGCGGCGTGGTGGCGGCCCAGCTGCTGCACGGCTCGGCCAACCCCATCGGCGGGCAGTCGGCGCTGATAAAGATGCGCTGGGGTGCGAGCGCCGAAGCCATGAAAATCGCGGGGGCCCCGGGCTTCATCAAGTTTGCGCTGGGCGAAAACGTGAAGCAGAGCAACTGGGGCGAACAGAACATCCTGCGTTTCCCGCAAACGCGCATGGGCACCGAGCAGGTGTTCGTGGACGCCTTCACGCGGGCCAAGGAATACGAGCAGGAAATGCTGGCCTACAGCAAGTTGTCGAAGAAAGCGCAGGCCGCCACCGAGGCCCCGCGCCGCGACCTGGAGCTGGAGGCACTGGTGGAAATCCTGCACGACACGCGCCACATCACCTGCCACAGCTACGTGCAGTCGGAAATTAACATGCTGCTGAACGTAGCCGACCGCATGAACTTCAAGGTCAACACCTTCACCCACATTTTGGAGGGCTACAAGGTGGCCGACAAGATGAAGGCCCGCGGCGTCAACGCCAGCACGTTTTCGGACTGGTGGGCCTACAAAAACGAGGTGAAGGACGCCATTCCCTTCAACGCGGCCATCATGACCAAGGAGGGCCTGAACGTGGCCATCAACTCGGACGACGCCGAGATGAGCCGCCGCCTCAACCAGGAAGCCGCCAAATCGGTGAAATACGGCGGCCTGAGCGAGGAGCAGGCCCTGCGCCTGGTCACCATCAACCCCGCCAAAATGCTGCACCTCGACCAGCACATGGGCTCCATCAAAGAAGGCAAGGACGCCGACGTGGTGCTCTGGACCGATAACCCGCTGAGCATCTACGCCAAGCCCGCCTACACCTTCGTGGACGGCCGCGAGCTGTTCAGCCTCGAAAGCGACCTGGCCCTGCGCGCCGACATCGCCCGCGAGCGGGAGCGCCTCGTGCAGCGCATGCTGACCGAGAAGAAGGCCGGGGCCCCCACCCGCCCGCCCGTAGCCAAGGCCAACGGTGCCTGGCACTGCGACACCTTGGGCGAGGAGAAGGACTTGGCGGAGTAGCGGGACCCCCGTTCAGGGGCCCCGTTCTGGGAAACCTCGCCCCCTAGCCCCCTCTCCAAAAAAGAGGGGGGACTAATTCTAGTTCTAGAAACTAAGACTAAAAACTAGTTCCCCCTCTTTTTTGGAGAGGGGGCTAGGGGGTGAGGTTCCTTAAGGCGACCCGCCAGAACGGAGCTGAGGGAGGAATTAAACATCAACATTATAAAAATCAACGCTATGCGTTTTCAATTTACTTTTGCCCTTGCCCTGCTGGGGGCCCTGCCAGCGCTGGCCCAGGTACCCGCCCCCGCGGGGCCCCAGGCCAAGCCAGTACTCATCACCGGGGCCACGCTGCACGTGGGCAACGGCACGGTGGTGCCCAACGCCACCGTGGCCTTTGCCCAGGGCAAGCTGACCTACGCCGGCCCGGCCAGCGGCTTCACGGCCGACAAGGCCGGCTACGACACCGTGGACGGCACCGGCCAGGACCTGTACCCGGGCCTGATTTTGCCCAATACCACGCTGGGCCTCACCGATATTGAGGCCGTGCGGGCCACCGTGGACGAGCAGGAAGTGGGCATCCTCAACCCCAACGTACGCAGCCTCATCGCCTACAATACCGACTCGGATGTGCTGCCCACGCTGCGCGTGAACGGCGTGCTGCTGGCCCAGCCCACACCCCGCGGTGGCCTGCTGACCGGCCAGAGCAGTGTGGTGCAGCTCGACGCTTGGAACTGGCAGGACGCCGTGGTGCGCGCCGACGAAGGCCAGCACCTGAGCTGGCCCCCGCTCGTCATCCGCACCAACCCGGCCGAGGACGCCGCCGCCCTGGAGCGCCGCCAGAAGGCCCGCGAAACGAACCTGCGCGACCTGGAGCAGCTCTTCGGCGAGGCGGCCGCCTACCGCCAGCTGCCCGCCGGCCGCCGCGAAAACCTGCGCCTGACGGCCCTGGCCGGCCTGTTCGACGGTAGCAAAACGCTGTACCTGCACGCCGACTACGGCAAGGAAATCATCGAATCGGTGCGCTTCGCCAAGCGCCTGGGCGTGCAGAAGGTGGCCGTGGTGGGCGGGCGCGACGCCTGGATGGTGCTCGACTTCCTCAAGCAAAACGACGTGGCCGTGGTGGTAAGCCGCCTGCACGCGCTGCCCCGCCGCGACGCCGACGACTACGACCAGCCCTACAAGCTGCCCGCCCAGCTGCAGGCCGCCGGCATCCGCTACTGCCTCGATTACGAGGGCAGCCAGGAGGCCCCCGGGGGCCGCAACCTGGCCTTCATCGCCGGCACGGCCGCCGCGTTCGGCCTCACCAAAGAGCAGGCCCTTACGGCCGTGACCCTGGCCCCGGCCCAGCTCATGGGCATCGACAAGGCCTACGGCTCGCTCGAAACCGGCAAGAGCGCCACCCTCGTGCTCAGCAAAGGCGACCTGCTCGACATGCGCACCAACAACGTCACCTGTGCCTTCATCGACGGCCGCCGCATCAGCCTCGAAACCAAGCAAACGGCCCTCAACCGTAAGTTTTTAACCAAGTACGGCTTGAACTAGCCGGCGGCGTGGGCTTCTGGCGTTCGCGCCGCTCGCCCTTGTCCCGGTGCGGCTCGTTGGGCGACTGCGCCGCGCTGCGGACCCGCAGTGGCCACGCTCCAGGGGTGGGCCGTACTGCCTACTTTTCTTCAAATAAAGCAGGTGCAACCGCGCGAAATGCTGCCCGGTGGGCGTTTCAATCGTTCATAGCGTCTTTTGTGAACGTATTACCAACGCCCGCCGCCCGCCGGCGGGCCCCCGCCCATGCCCCGATTGCTGCCGCTGCTGCTGCTGTTTTGTTCGTTGAACGCCCTGGCCCAGGGCGCGTTTGCGCCCGATGAGCGGGCCTACTACGGCCTGATTGACCGGGGCAGCGGGCGTTGCCTCGATGTAGCCGGGGCCGGGCTGAGCGCCGGCGACGCGGCCGTGCAGTGGGAATTCACGCACGCCAGCAGCCAGCAGTGGCGCTTCGTGCCGGTGAGCGCGGGCAGCGAATACTACCGCATCGAGGCCAAGCACAGCGGCTTGTGCCTCACCGTGGACAAGCCCGGCGAGGCCGTGCCGCTGGTGCAGCGGCCGTTTCAGGGCGGGCTGGGGCAGCAGTGGCGGCTGGTGCCGGCAGGCCCCGTGGGCACCTACCAGCTCGAAAACCACCTCGAAGGCCGCGTGGCCGCCCTGGCCGCCGCCGACAAGTTCAACGGCACGCCCATGCAGGCCCAGAAGTATTCGGGCCGGGCCAGCCAGCAGTGGCACCTGTTCCAACTGCGCCTGAACGTGGCCCCGGGCCCGGGCTTCGGTACCCGCGAGCCCCTGGCCGCGCTGAATTCGAGCGGCAACGAAATCGGCCCGGTGCTGACGCCCGACGGCAAAACGCTGTACTTCGGCCGCACCCGCTTCGCCGGTAACACCGAAGGCAACACCGACACCGGCGACGCCTGGGTGGCCCAAAGCGCCGACCAGGGCAAAACCTGGGGCCCGCCCCAGCGCCTCGACGCGGTGAACACGCCCCAAAACAACGGCGTGCTGGCCGTGGTGGGGGCCCAGGGCCAAACGCTGCTGGTGCGCGGCACCTACGACCGCGAAGGTTTCCGCGACGAGGGCGTGAGCCGGGTGAGCCGCGCCGCCGCCGGGGCCCCCGGGGCCACCCCCAAAACCGTGCGCACCGAAGACGTGGACGTGGCCAACTACTACGCCGCCGTGCCCGCCACGGGCTTTTTCATGACGGCCGACGAAAAAATCCTGCTGCTTTCGCTCGAGCGCGGCGACTCGGAAGGCGGCAACGACCTGTACCTGAGCCGGCCCAACGGCGCGGGCGGCTACACCGCCCCCCAAAGCCTGGGCCCCGTGCTGAATTCACCGGGCTTCGACTTTGCCCCGTGGCTGTCCCCGGACGGCAAAACGCTGTACTTCAGCTCGTACGGCCACATGGGCTACGGCGGGGCCGACGTGTTCGTGAGCCAGCGCCTCGACGATTCCTGGACGCGTTGGAGCACGCCCCAGAACCTGGGCCCCGCCCTGAACGGCCCCGGCTTCGACGCCTACTTCAGCCTCGCGCCCGACGGCCAGACGGCCTACTTCGCCGCCTCGGCCACGGCCAACGCGGCAGCCGACCTTTTCCGGGCCGGCCGCGCGGCCCCTGACACGGCCCGGGTGGCCGCCGGGCCCCCGCCGGTGTCGGAAGCCAACCGGGCCTTCGTGAGCGGGCGGGTGCTCGACGCCCGCAGCCGCCAGCCCGTGCCGGGGGCCACCGTGCGGGCGGTGCTGCTGCCCAACGCCGAGGGCGTGCAGTTCGAAGCCACCGCCCGCACCGATGCGGCGGGCAGCTACACGCTGAGCGTGCTGGCCGGGCGCTACCACGTGGCGGGGGCCAGCGGCCTGCTCACCAGCCTCGACACGCTGGCCCTGGCCGGCAATTCGGGCCACGACCTGCTGCTGCGCCCCGCCGCCGTGGGCACCAAGGTGGACTTGCCCACCATCATCTTCGCCCAGGGCCAGGCGGTGCTGCTGGGTACTTCCTACACCGAATTGAACCGCCTGGCCATCGCCCTGCAAGCCGAGTCAGGCATCAAAATCCGCCTCGAAGGCCACACCGATAACGTGGGCCCCGCCGACAAAAACCAGCAGCTCTCCGAAGACCGGGTGGCCGAAGTGAAGCGCTACCTCGTGAAGCGCGGCGTCGACGAGCAGCGCATCAGCACCGTGGGCTACGGCGGCTCGCGCCCCCGCTTTGCCAACGACCGCGAAGAAACCCGCCGCCTGAACCGCCGCGTGGAGTTGGTAATTGTGAAGTAGGTCCCTAAGCTGTTAGCTCTTGTTAAGAAGGCGTTCAAAGTGCCAAACGAGAGCTAACGACTAATAGCTGGTAGCTAACAGCTTATAAAGTTACTTGCCCGTTACCTTGAACTCGGTGCGGCGGTTGAGCTGGCGGCCGGCCTTGGTGGTATTAGGGGCCACGGGCTTGGTATCGCCGTAGCCGGCGGCGGCCAGGCGGTCGGCGGCGATGCCGTGCTGGGTGAGGTAGGCCACCACGGCCTGGGCGCGGCGCTGGCTCAGGTCGCGGTTGGCGGCGGGCTTGCCTACGTTGTCGGTGTGGCCGGCCATTTCGAGCTTCACGGTGGGCTGCTCGGCCAACAGCTTGCGCAGGCGCTCCAGTTCGGCGGTGCTTTCGGACCGCAAAATGGCCTTGCCGGTGTCGAAGAAGATGTTGTTCAGGACGATGACGACGCCGATTTCCAGTTTTTTCAGCGGGATGTCTTTGACCACTTCCGCGTAGGTGGCGTCGGTGGGCAGGTCGAAGTTCTCGGAGTGGAACAGGTAGCCGTCCTGGCGCACCACGATGCCGTAGTTGGTGCCCGAGGGCAGGCTCACGAGGTACTTGCCCGAGGTGGCGTTGCTGTGAAATGTGGCAATGACCTGATTCAATTTATTGTCAATCAGGTCAATGCTCGACTCGATGGGCTGCCGGGTGGCGGCGTCGGTCACGGTGCCCTTGAGGATGGTGACGCGGGCCGTGGCCACGGCCACCGGCGGGGCCAGCAGGGTTTGGGCCACCGGCGCCAGGCGCGAGGCCAGCAGCTGGCTTTCCTCGCTCAGCGCCGGGGCCTTTGCGGGGCCCAGGAACGTGACGCGGTACACGTCTTTGCCGCCCTGCCCGCCGGGCCGGTCCGACGAATAGTACCCGTGCCGACCCGAGGCCGAGGTCACGAAAAATACGTCGTCGTCGGGCGTGTTGATGGGCCAGCCCAGGTTTTCGGGCGGGCCCCAGCGCCCGTTCACCAGCGTCGACTTGAAGATGTCGTAGCCGCCCATCGAGTTGTGGCCTTCCGACGAGAAGTACATCGTCTGGCCGTCGGGCATCATGAACACGGCTTCCTCGCCGTAGGGCGTGTTGATGACGGACCCCAGGTTTTCGGCCGGCCCTTTGCCTTCTATCTCGACGCGGTAGATGTCGGGGCCGCCGCGCCCGCCCTCGGGCTTGTCGCTCACGAAGTACAGGTAGCGCCCGTCGGGCGAGTACGTGGCCGACGACTCGTGGGCGTGCGTGTTGATGCGGCTGCCCAGGCGCTGGGGCTTGCCCCAGGCCGTGCCCTTGAGGTTGGATTCCAGCAAGTCGCCGCCGTTTTCGTCGGCGTACACCAGCAGGCGCTGGCCGTCGGGGGCCAGGCCCACGGTGGCGTCGTGGCCCGCCGAGTTCACGGGTGGGCCCAGGTCGGCGGCCGGCCGCCAGCTTTTGCCCTGCCAGGTGGTCTGGTAAATGTCTTCGAAGTAGCCGTCGCCGTTGGGGTCTTTGGGGGCGTTAGGGCCGCTGGGGCGGCGCGAGGTGAAGAGCATGGTGGCCTCGTCGGCCGCCACCACGGGCCCGTAGTCGGCGTAGGCCGAGTTCACTTCCGGCCCGGCGTTGTCCACGAACACGCGCACGGGGTGCTTTTGCAGCTCCTGGCCGTTGCGGCATTCCTGCACGCGCCGCTGGATGTCGGCGGCCGTCACGGTGAGGTCGCCGTCGGCGGCCCGCTTGCCGCCGCCCACCGGGGCGCTGCTCTGGTATTCTTTAATGGCCTCGGCCCACTTGGCGTTCAGGTGCAGCGCGCGGGCCAGCAGGTAATGGGCGCGGGGGTCGGCGGTGGGGGCCAGGGCCAGGGCGTGCTGCAAGTAGGGTAGGGCCAGGGCCTTGGTGCCCGAGTGCAGGTAGCAGTCGCCGATTTTCGTGTTGAGGGCGGCGTTGTCGGGGTTGCGCTGCTGGGCGGCCAGGTAGTGGGGCAGGGCGGCGCCGTAGCGCGGCGGGTCCGACTGGTAAGCGTCGTCGCCGGCTTTCAGCTCGCGCAACGCCTCTTTTAGCGCTTCTTTGTCGCTGCCGAACTTGTCTTTGGTGAACTCCACGCTTTGGGCGTGGGCCGCCGTGGCCAGGGTGCCCGCCAGTAGTACGGACCGGGTAAAAGCGCGTAGCATATAATCAGTCAATTATTTGATAATGAAGTCCATTTAATTAGCATGCAGTGCAGGTGCAGGTGCAGGTGCAGGCAATACCCCGGGGTCCGTCCCGTTGGGGGTACGTGAAGCGCCCCGGGAGGGCCGACGAGATGCGCTAGGCTAGAAATCGCGCCCGCTCCTGCGCCCACTGCCAGTTGTCGGCTACTTGTCGGCGGGAGTTTTGTCGGCGGGCGCTTCGGCAGGGGCTTTGTCGGCGGGGGCTTCCGCGGCGTCGCCCGCGCAGCCAGCGGCGGCGGCGTAGTCGTTGCCCACGGCCAGGCCCAGCGCGGCGGCTTGTCGCCAGTCCTGGCAGGCCTCGTCGGCCTGGCGCAGCATCTCGCGTGCGTGGCCCCGGTTGAGGTAGGCCTCGGCGTACTTCGGGTCGAGACGCAGGGCCTCGGTGGCGTCGGCGGCGGCCTTGTCGTACTGTTCCAGCTTCAGCTCGGCGGCGGCGCGGTTGTTCCAGGCGTAGGCGTACCGGGCGTCGAGGGCCACGGCGCGGTCGAAGTCGGCCACGGCCCCGGCGTAGTCCTTGTTTTCGAAGCGGGCGTTGCCGCGGTTGGTGTAGGCCAGGGGGTTGTCGGTTTTCTGGGCCAGGTAGGCGTCGTAGTCGCGCAGGGCGTCGGGCAGGTGGTCGGTGCGGCGCTCGGCGGCGGCGCGGTTCAGCAGCGCGGGCAGCAGGGCCGGCTGCAGGGCCAGGGCCTTCGTGTAGTCGGGCACGGCGGCGGCGTAGTTGCCCAGGCGCAGGTTGGTGCTGGCGCGGTCGTGGTAGGCGTAGGCGTAGTTGGGGTCGGCCTTCACCGCGCCGTCGAAGTCGTCGCGGGCGGCCTGGTATTCGCCCTGCTCGAAGCGCAGCACGCCGCGGTTGTACCACGCCGGGGCGTAGGCGGGGTTGGCCTGGAGGGCCGCGCCGTAGTCGGCCGCCGCTTCGGGGCCCTGGCCGGCCGCTTCGTGGGCCTGGCCCCGGCCAAAGTAGTGGGCGTAGGCCCCCGGCTCCAGCTTCAGGGCCTGGTCGTAGTCGGCCACGGCGGCGGGGTAGTTTTTGAGGGCCAGGCGGGTAGCGGCGCGGTTGGCGTAGGCGGGCGCAAAGTCGGGCTTGGCCGCCACCGCCTGGTTAAAACTCGCCAGCGCGGCGGGGTAGTTTTGGGCCGTGTAGCTGGCCAGGCCGGCATTATAGGCTTTTTCGGCCACTTGCCGGCCGGGCAACGTGCTGGCCCGCACGCTGTCTACTTGGGCCCGGGCGGGGGCGGCGGCCAGCAGCCCCGCGCAGAGGCCCCAAACGATTAAAGCAGAATAGTGCGGCATACCGGGTAGGAATAGGATAAAAGGAAGCGTTAACTACGCCGCGAAGGTAAGGACGATTATCTATTTGCACATTTTAAATATTTATAAGATTTAAACAAGATTTTTTATTGGCATTTAATAGATGGGTTTATCCCTGAATGCAACAAACGGCCAGCGGTTGCTTGCCCAGAAGACCCGGCAGCCCAGGTGTTTCGACCAGTTCATCACAGCGGCAGCCATGCTTTGGCAGACCCAGTATGGCAGTTTTCTTTATTGGTCCGGCGCAGTTTCAGGGCCGGCCAGGCACCACCTGTAGGGAAACTCGAGTCTGCATCCGCTGTGTAAGACGGGTAGCTTTTAAGCCCTTCGTTCAGTTTGAGGGCAGGCGTTGCGGGAAGTCGCCAACCGGGGCCTGGCATGGGGGCCCGACCGAAACAATAATCGATTGGGTGTTTCCTCGCAGTTATCCCGCGCCCTTTTTTTATACGCCGTTTGGCAAACCGAAACCGTTTTCGCTACCTTTAGCCGGCTACGAAGTTTTATTATATTCCGCAGCTATCATTATGGAATTATTGACGAAAGCTAACGAAATAATATCATTTACAAACGCCGCGGGGCAGCTGTATTATCACCCGGCGGGCCACGTGCGCCTGGCCTGGGCCCCGGGCCGCGTGCCGCTCGAAGCGGTGCAGGACTACTACGAAAAAGTGCTGGCCGTGCTACTTACCACCGGGGCCCGCAAAATCCTGTCCGAGCATGGGCAACGGGCCCCGCTGCTGCCGGCGGCGCAGCAGTGGCTCACCCAAAATTGGATTCCGCGGGCCGTGGCCCAGGCCAATGCCCGCCACTGCGCCATCGTGGAAGGGGCCGACCCGGTGCACCGCCTGGCCACCGAAACGGTGGTAGCGGGGGCCCCCGGCGGGTTCGAATTCAAACGCTTTGCCGCCCGGGCCGAGGCCGAGGCCTGGCTGGCCGGCCTCAAGCGTTAGCGCTAGCGGGAAACCCGGGCCGAGTTTGTGGCCGGGGCGCTTTTGAGCAGCGTGGCTCGCTGACGGCCGGGCTGGGCGGTGGCTTCCTCGTCGCCGAGCAGCAAGCCCCAGGGCCGGAGGCCGTCGATGCGGTCGAAAATGATTTTAAGAATGGCGATGATGGGCAGGGCCAGGAACATGCCCGCCACCCCGCCGATGGCGTTGCCCACCAGCACCCCCACGATGGCCACCAGCGCGTTGACCTTAATTTTAGAAGCGACGATGCGCGGGATGAGGAAGTGGTTGTCGATGAATTGGATGACGATGTACACCGCCACCACGGCCGCCGGGTAGCCGAGGCCGTCCTTCGTAACGAACGCCATGAGCACCGGTAGCAGGATGGCCGTGAGCCCCCCGATGTAGGGAATAAAGTTGAGCAAGGCCCCCAGGACGCCCAGCAGCAGCGCGTATGGAATGCCCAGCGCCAGCAGCCCCGCCACGTTGAGCACGGCCACGATGCCGCCCTCAATCAGCAAGCCCACCATGTAGCTCTGGATGGCGGCTTTGCTTTCGTGCAGCACTTCGCCCACGTTGTTGTCGGTGCGCCGGCCCGAAAATACCTGGGTGAGGAAGGCCACCAGCCGCTGCTGGTACAGGAGCAGCAAAAAGATGTACACCGGCAGCAGCGTGGCCACCACCAGCAGCCCCGACACGGCCGTGAGGGTGCCCCCGGCCAGGCCCGCGGCCTTGCTGCCGGCCTCGTTGAGGTAGCCCCGCAGCTTTTGGTCGGTAAGGCCGAAGCGGGCGTCGAGCCACTGCTCCGTCACGGTGGCCGTTTGCAGCAGCTTGGCCTTGAACACCGGCAGCTGGCTCGACAACTGCACCACCTCGGAGTACACAAAGTAGAGCAGGGCCAGCAGCGCCGCCACGCCCAGCACCACCGTGAGGGCAATGGCCAGCAGCGGCGGCACCTTGTGCCGCAGCAGCCACTGCTCGACGGGGTGGAGCATGACGGCGAAGATGGCCGCGAAGAACAGCGGAAAAATCAGGTCCGAGGCAATGTGCAGCGTGAACACCGCCAGGGCCAGCCCCAGCATCACCAGCGGGGCCTTAACATAGAGCGGAAACTTGAGTTCGGAGGAGTCGAGGTCGGGCATGGGGGCAAGAAAAAGGCCGGCGGTGGGATGGCGCGTGTACGGCCTCCGGCGGCGAGGGGTTGAAAACCGGGCCGGGGAAAGCCAAAAGTTTAGCGCTTAAAGATTAAAATCGCGGCTTCTCTTTTGCTCCGGCGCTCCCCCCTCCCCGCTCCGCACGGTGGACTATTATCCCGTCCAAAACCCTGCTGCCCGCGGCCTCGGGGGTGGAAGTTGTAGGCCCCACGTCTTACATTATTGCCGGCAATGCCCCGTTTTTTTACCCCCCGACGTGGCTACTCTTGGCCCCCACGTGCCGGGTGGCGGCGGTGGGTAGGCGGCCATTGTTGTCTCAAGCCACGTGGCCGGCCTGAAATGCTTCGCCCAGGTTGAAGAACACCTGACCTTCTGCGCGGCGAAAGTAACCCTGTGCGGCTTCTGGGTTAAACCAAAATGGCGCGAACGCTGCCGTGCGCGTAACAATTGGGTTGCGAACGCGCGGCGATGCAATGGCCCAGAAACCGAACTGCAGCGGTTTTATTAGTTAGGGTACACCCTTAGTGGATTCAAGGATTGCAAACGAGGGGTTGCAAACCCCATAACAGGATTCTTAACCCCTCGTTTGCAATCCTTGATTGCTCAATACATCCCGGAAAATAAGCCAAGTAAGGTGCTGAGCCCCGAGACGCCGATAGCGTAGGCGCCTCGACCCGAGGCGCCTACGCCCGGCCCATCTGCCGCAGGAAGGCCACGTGCGATACTACCGCGTACCACATTTTGGGGTACTCGTTGTAGGGCACGCCGAATTCCTGGCAAGTGGCTTTGATGACTTTGCTCAGGCCTGGGTAGTGCACGTGCGATATTTTAGGGAACAGGTGGTGCTCGACCTGGAAGTTGAGGCCCCCCACGAGCCAGCTAATGATTCGGTTGTCGGTGGCAAAGTTGGCCGTCGTTTTAATCTGGTGGATGGCCCACTCGTCCTCGAGTTTGCCGGTGGCCGCCTGGGGCACCGGAAACGCGGCGTGCTCCACGGTGTGCGCCAGTTGAAACACGATGCTCAGCACAAAGCCCGTGACGCCCGCGCTGACCAGAAAGCCCAGGGCCCAGCCCGCCACGCCCACCTCGTAAATGGGCAGCGCCACGAATAGTACCAAGTTCAGGGCCTTGAAGCCCCAGAACACCAACTGGTCGCCCCAGGTCATTTTTTTCAGGGGCACGGGGCCGATTTTGCCGGTGAAGTACTTCTGGTAATCTGTCACGAAAATCCAGGAGATGTACAGCAAGCAGTACAAGGCCCAGAAATAGAGGTGCTGGAAGCGGTGGGCCCGGTAGCGCTTCTGGTCGGGCGTCATGCGCATCCAGGGTTGGATGTCGAGGTCGTCGTCCACGCCTTCAATGTTGGTGTACATGTGGTGCACCTGGTTGTGCTTGGCGTCCCACATGAAGCTGCTGCCGCCCATCACGTTCAGCGTAAACGCCGCGAACCGGTTGAGCCAGGGGTGCTTGCTGAAGCTGCCGTGGGCCCCGTCGTGCATCACGTTGAAGCCAATGCAGGCGGCCACGGTACCCATCGCCACGCACTCGAGCACGGCCCAGCCCACCGGCGGCGTGAAAAAAATGAGGTGCACGTACAGGCCCACCAGGCCCGCCAGCAGCAGGGCCGCCTTGCCGAACAGCTGGCCGTTGCCCGTTTGCGCCTTGCCCGCGGTTTGGAAGTAGAGGGCCGTGCGGCGTTTCAGTTCGGCGTGGAAGGAGCGCGGGGGGGCAAATTTGGGAAGGGTGGCCATTGGAAGAGAAAACCGGGCAAAGTGCTAGGGGCAACGCGCACCGGCCGGGGTGGTGAAGAAGAAATGGTTGCAAAAAAAGTGCTAGGCGGATCTCAACTGGCTGCACCAACGCCTGGGCCGGCCGGAAAGTGCTTCGGTCTTGCCATGGCCCCGGGCGCGTGCCCCAGCCAAAGGGCCGCAACGGGCGAATTGTTTTGCCCACCGGGGCCGCAACATTACACTGGGCCAGCCGCGGGCCGCGGACAGAAACGAAATAACGGCGGGCCCAGTTTTTATTATCTGTTGTGCCCGCCCGGTTGCCCTGCTGCCGCGGCTGCCGCACCATATGCAGCACCCCCGGCCCGCCGGCAGGTGCTGCTCACCGGTGGAAAAAGAAAGAGTTCGGCTGCATATTGCGGAGCACTCAAACCGTTGGAAGGGGTTGTTGCTGCGATTTTTTTCCATGAAGATTCTGCTGCTTTTCCTGCTGTGCTGCACGCTCATCAGCTATTTTATTTACCGGCGCGAAGTCACGCCGGTGCCCCCACTGCTCAGCAAGCGTGTGGCCGGCAAGCCATTGCCCCTGAAAACGGGTGGCGCCCCTGGCCTCGACAATCCGCTGTATTACCTGGTGGCCGACGATGGCACCCGCGCGGAGGTGGGCCCCAGCACCTACGCCGCCACTGCCGTGGGCGACTGGTACGCGTCGCGCGAATGGCAAGAAGGCGCGAGGTCTTGACTAAACGGGGGCACTTTATGCCGCAGTGAATGTGTCGCAGGGCGGTCCCGTAAAAATAAGAAACGGGAACGGCCCACTTCGTCGGGCTGTTCGAAACGCCGTTCGAATTTAATCGTCATGATAAGGAGAGAAGTAGGGGCGCCAGTGGGGGCATAAATACCTTAGTAAATCGGTTTACGACCCGTAGCGGACCAAACGCAAAAACCCCCGAAAAGTGCCTTCTACAACGCGAAAGGCGGCTTTTCGGGGGTTCCCGTAGCAAGTAAGTGTACCCGGAGCCGGGGTAACACTTTCTAGCTAAATTGCCGCACAAGGTGTTGAAAGCTTGTGTGTTATTAAGGAGGATGAAAAATTTTGGTTAGGGGTGGGGGCGTACTTGGGAGTTAGGAACTTGTGCTACCTGTGGCCGGTGCTTCGGGCACCCTCATGAAACCTCCAGCAGCGGCCCCCGCAGCTCCGGGGTTCCCCGGGCGCTGTGGCTCAAAAACCGCATCACTTCGTGGTAGTTGTGGCCCAGCTCCTCGATGACTTCCCGCAGCCGTTCGCTCGCCGAATCCGGCCGCCCGGGGGCGCTGGTGGAGACGAAGCCCCGCACCATCCACAGCTCCAGCAAGTCGGCCACCGGCATGGTGTGTACCCGGTACTGCCCGGTGTTGTCCGAATGCAGCTCGATGGTGCCATCCCGGTCGGTGATGGGGGCCACCAGCCGCTTCAGTAGCACGTTCTCGGCCGTCACCAGCACGTAGCTCTCGTCGGGCTTGAGCAGGTCCCAGCGGTCCACGCGCGTGCAAATCACGATGTCGTGGTGCTTGTAGGTCGGGTACATGCTGTCGCCCGCCACTTCAAAGGCGCGGCTCTTGCCCGAGAAGCCCGGCACGTGGTAGGGCTTCATGTCCTGCAAGAACTGCTCTTGGTTGTAGGCGCGGCTGTAGCCGGCCTGGGCCGTCACCGACACCATCACGGTATTGGGCTTGCCCAATTGGTTTACCGTCACCATGTGCGGTTGGTCGCTGCCCACGCCCCGGAAGAGTGCTTTCGGCTGGGGAGCCATGATATTGCCCGACATCAAAGGCATCTCCACGCCCGGCCGGAGCATCGGGCCGCGGCCCATCAGCAGCCAATCCCCCGAAATCTCGGGCCAGGTGGTCAGCAGCTCGACCAGCGAATCGTACCCGGGCTTGAAGTCACCTGCCAAGAACTTATAAACTTTAGAGGCGTTGGTGTGCCCAAGTTTTTGGCTGGCCTGGTTCGCATTCAGTTGGTAGTGAGTCAGAATAGCCTTAATTCTGTCGCTAACGCCAGTCGGTGTTTCCATTGCACTCGTAATTTATGATTGCAAAATGCGGCATTTATTCGTTTGTTTGTACGAACAAGTTCACTTGTTACAAACAAATGTAATAAATTACTAAGACAATGCAAGACCTTACGAAAAGAATTTCCGAGGACCCCGAACCGGCCCCCACCTTGCGCACGCTCTACGACCGCATGGGCCCCCGCAACGGCCTGGCCGCCCGCGTAGTGGAGCACCTGGCCGCCGCCGGGACCACCGTGGCCGTCAGCACCGTATTCAACGTCATCTACGGTCGCTCCAACCACGCCGCCATCACCGATGCCTTCCTGACGGTCGTGGCCGCCGAGCAGGAACGCCGGGCCGACGTCGCCGCCCGCACCCGGGCCCTATCCGTCTAGTCCGATGCAAGTCGCCCTTCTCGTCCCCGAAACCGAGTGGCAGACCCTACTGGCCACCGTGCATAAGCTCAACGCCGCCCACGCGGAAGCCGCCGCCGCGGCCCCCGGCCCCGACGACATCCTCACGGTCCCCCAGGCCGCCGCCGCGCTGGGCCTCACCACCGAAGCCGTGCGCCGCGCCCGCCGCGAGGGCCGCCTCAAAGGCGTGCGCCGCAACGAAAAGGAGTGGGGCTTCCACCGCTCCGTCGTCGAGCAGTACCCGCGCCGCTACCACCGCGCCGCCTGAGCGGCGGTGCCCCGCCCACCCATTCCCCTCCATCGCCGCCTGCGAAGCCGGCTTACTCCCCCTGCCCATGCTCCAGTTGTCCGTTGTCGGCCCCCACAGCCCCGCCACCAACTCCGTCATCACCATCCAAAAGGCCAAGCTTAAAGACCAGCACCTGACGTGCGAGTTCACCGAGCAGCACGCCCCGGACGCGCCCCCGCGCAGCTTCGCCCTCACGTGTGCCGAGCAAGCCCACCCCGACCTGGCGCACCGCCTCGGCCGCCTGGTGCCTCACCTGTGCCTGCTCACCGAGCAACTGACCGAAACGCCCGATTTCTGGCCCGACGAGGCCGAAGAACTACCCGCGCTGTTCGCGGCGTTTGCCGTCACGGGCTTCTCGCTGGGGCGCAACCAGGCCGGCGTCACGCTCCTCGGCCAACGCACCCTTGCCGGGGGCCGCGTCCTGAACCTGACCACGCCCTACCAGTCCTTCCACGACGAGCCCGACGGCTACGCCTTCGCGCCCTTGCTCGAAGCCCAGCTGCTCGAAGCCCTGGCCGAAGTAGAAGCCGCCCTGCGCGGCAAATGCACCGACTACCGCCAGCTCAGTCTTTTCAATGAGGAATTAGAAATGAAGAATGAGGAATTACACCCGCTAAATCGCCAATAGCCGGCGCTTCTCAATTCCCCATTCCTCATTCTTAATTCCTCATTGAAAATGAAGGCCCCCGCGTTTATGTTCTACACCGGCGACTTCCTCAGCTCGCCCGATGTGCAGCTCATGGAGGTGCAGGAGGTCGGGGCCTATTGCCTGTTGCTGTTCAATTCCTGGCAGTCCGACCGCCCCGGCTACCTGCCCAACGACGAAAGCCGCCTGCGCCGCACCGCCCGCCTCACCACCGAGCAGTGGGCCGTGAGCCGCGAATTGCTGCTCAGCAAGTTTCCCCCGGCCCCCGACGACCCCACCCACCGCCACAACCCGCGCCTGGCGCAAGAGGCCGTCAAGCAATCCATTAAGCGCGAACGCCTGGCTGCCAACGGCCGCAAGGGCGGCCGGCCCGAAAAGCAATTGCTTGCGGAAAATAACCAACTGGTTACCGAAAATTCGCCCGCTACGCCCGAAAAACCACCCGCCAAGCAATTGCTTTCCCCCGCCAAGCAAAAGCTTTCCGGCAAAAAGCAATTGCCCCCGAAAGTCAAAGCAATTGAAAAGGCTTTCAATTTCAGTTTCACTACTTCTAACGAAGTAGAAGGAGAGGGGCCCACCCCCGCGTTTTCGTCTGGAAAGAAAAAGAACCCCGTGCCCACGCTGGCCGACGTGCAGGCCTACGCCACCAGCCAATACCCCGGCAGCGCCGAGGCCCAGGCCGAGGCCACCGCCTTCTGCGACCACTACGAAAGCAACGGCTGGCGCGTGAGCGGCAAAACCCCGATGGCCGACTGGCGCGCCGCCTTCCGCGGCTGGATGCGCCGCCGCACCCAATTCCAGGCTCTGGGACCCCACGGCCCCGGCCAAGCCGCGCCGCCCGCCCGCGCCCGCACCGCCCCCAAACCCCTTGACCCCACCCGCTGGAGCTAACCCTCACCCGTCATGTCCCAAAACCAACCCCCCCGCCCCCCCGCGGCTACCCGCCGGGCCGCCGTTTCCGCCCCCGCCGGGGGCCACCTGCCGCCCCAGGCCCTCGACCTCGAAGCCGCCGTGCTCGGGGCCGCCCTGCTCGAAGCCGACGCCCAGCGCACCCTGCTGGCTACGCTGTCCACCGAAGAAGTGTTCTACTGCCCGGCTCACCAGCAGGTGTACCTGGCCCTGCGCGACCTGGTGCAAGCCGGCGACCACGCCGACCTGCTCACCGTCGTGGCCCAGCTGCGCCACCGCGGCACGCTGCTGCGCGTCGGGGGCCCCGCCTTCGTGGCCGGCCTCACCCAGCGCATCAACTCCGCCGCCCACCTCGAAACCCACTGCCGCCTGCTCCAGGAGCAGCACGCCCGCCGCGTCGTCATCCGCGCCGGCACCGAGCTGGCCGCCCACGGCTACGACGACACCCGCGACCCGCTGGAACTGCTGGCCGATGCCCAGGCCCACCTCACCGCCCTCCACCGCACCCTCGAAACCAAGCCCGGCCAAACCGCCGCCGCCGCGTTCACCCCCACCTTCGAGCGCCTCGCCCAGGCCGTGCAGCAGCAGGGCCTCACCGGTATCCCCACCGGCCTCGCGGCCCTCGACGGCCTCACCGGCGGCTGGCAGCCTGGCGACCTCGTCATCCTGGCCGCCCGCCCCGCGATGGGCAAAACGGCCGCCCTGCTGCACTTCGCCCGCACCGCCGCCCTCGACCACGGCCACCACACGGCCGTCTTCAGCCTCGAAATGCCCACCCTGCAACTCATGCAACGCCTGGTGGCCAGCGAAGTCCCCGGCTACAGCAATTCCGACCTGCGCCGCGGTAACCTCCCCGGGGGTCTGGAGCAGGTGGCCTACGTCCAGCAGCAGGCCCAGCGCCTGCGCACCCACGGCCACCGCCTGCACCTCGACGACACGCCCGGCCTGAGCCTCCAGCAGCTGCGCGCCAAGTGCGCCCGCCTCCACGCCCAGCACCCGCTGGGCCTGGTCCTGGTCGACTACCTCCAGCTCATGCGCGGCGACCAAAAAGGCAACCGCGAGCAGGAGGTGGGCAGCCTCAGCCGGGGCCTCAAAGAGTTAGCCAAGGAACTCAACGCCCCCGTCATCGCCCTCTCCCAACTTTCGCGCGACGTGGAAAAAAGGGGCGGGGAGAAGCGCCCGCTCCTGAGCGACTTGCGCGAGTCGGGCAGTCTGGAGCAGGACGCCGACTGCATCGTGTTCATGTGGCGCGGCGAATACTACAAAATCGCTGAATACGAGGACGGCACCCCCACCGCCGACACCGTCCTCTTCGACATCGCCAAGCACCGCAACGGGGCCACCGACGAAGTGATTGCCGCCTGTTCCATGCGCCGCGGCACCTTCCAGGACCTGGCGACAACATCCGCCGGCTTTTGAATGCCCCTAAAACAGTAAGAAACTCCGAAACCCATTCCGCAATCCAATTGCCACTGAATCAATGGTGTATAACATGATTTTAGTGAGTGATTCCGATAGCCATTCCCGCCAATCATTATGCCTATCCCCATCGTCATCAGCTGCTTCGACCTCACCACCACGTTGGTGCAGCCGTGGGCCGAGGCCGGCTACCTCTGCTACTGCGTCGACCTGCAGCACCCGCCCGGCGAAACCCGCGACGGAAACATCATCCGCGTGGGGGCCGACGTGCGCGAATGGCTGCCGCCCTACGGCCCCGTGGCCTTCGCCGCCTTCTTCCCGCCCTGCACCGACACCGCCATTTCCGGCCGCGCCCACTTCCGCCGCAAGGGCCTCGGCAGCGTCATCAAGGCCCTGCAACTGTTCGAGTGGTCCGCCCGCCTCGCCGCCTGGTGCCAGTGCCCCTACTTCATCGAAAACCCGGTGAGCACCGTCAGCACCTACTGGCGGCCCCCGGACTTCCGCTTCGACCCCTGCGACTACGCCGGCTACCTGCCCGCCGAGCGCCAGCTCAGCGAAGCTTACACCAAGCGCACCTGCCTGTGGACGGGCGGCGGCTTCCAACTGCCCGAGCCCAAGGCCGTGGTGCCCATCCTCGGGTCCAAAATGTACAACCTGCCCGATTCAAAGAACCGCGCCAACCTGCGTTCCGTCACACCCGCCGGCTTCGCCCGCGCCGTATTTGAGGCTAACTACGTGGCTACCTAGGTAACCATCAATTAGTTGGCCCTACTACTAGTTGGCCCTACTACGAAGCTGCCGCCTTTTCCAGCTGCCGCCCGTTGCTGGTAGATTACCCAGGCTACCGCTGCTACCTCTGCCGCTAAGACGGCCCTAACTACCCCTTTGCACTAGACTAAAATCAGTGTCACTGACCGTAGCGGCCTCTACGTCCTTCCTGTGTTGCCTGAATTGGGGCCGGTGCTGGCGTAGGAGGTACTTCGTAGAATTGGCGCAAGTGTTTTGCTAATGCCCAATCATCCATGCTGTGCTCCTGTTCGAAAGTAAGGCGGTGCTCGAAACGTGCCCGATAGCGAAGATGATGCAGATACTGGTCGAAGTAACCGTCCCGAAGCGTCACGATAGTAGTCATTTTGCTGCCTTCTAGTTTGTGCAGAATCTTATCTACATACAAGCTGTATTGGCCAGCGATGTGACCAAGAAAATCCACATCGAAGGACTCACCCACGCGGGGCGGCACGGGTAAGCGGCACTTAAAGCGCATATAGTCTTTCTTGTAGGGTACTTCTACCTCGTACTCCACATTTGTGAAATCCAGTACCGACGCATCCGACCCGACCAGCTCCCATACATCGTAGTAAATCGCATCCAGCCAGCGCCGGAAAACGGATGCATTGATACCCAGATTCTCCTGGATGCTCTTACAAGTCGGCCGCGGCCATACATCGGGCATCTCCGCCAATACATCGAGCAGCGGAGTGTATTTCTTCGCAGCCGGCCGTAGCCGAATCAATGCCGGTTGCATCAAACTAAGACTATACACCAAGTCCCGGCTCGGAATCGGCACCGCATAGTAATTATACGAGTTCATCAGCTGCCATTGAATTACGCTAGCAAGTCACAGTCGAATGGTGCAAGCAGCGCTTGCATAATTTGACTGCTGCCGACCACTGGCAAATGTCGCCATATCTGACGACCCTTCGCCGTGGCCAAGTGCTACGGGAGCAGCCAGCGGACAAGGTAGCGCCCAGGGCCAATCAAGAGCTTCTTTCGGCTTCCAACCGATTGATTAAATTTCAGTTTTCATCTCGCTTTGGCCAACCGCCATATTTCGTGTTTTCACACAACTCCAAACTCCTCATAAGCCGCCAGCGCCCCCCCGTTCAACTCATCCCGGCACCGCCGCCACGCCGGCAGGTATTGGTCCAGCAGCCCCCGGAACCGCTCATTGTGGGCACGCTCCAGCAAGTGGATAAGCTCGTGTACCACCACGTATTCCAGCAGCGCCGGGGCCACCTTCGCCAGCTCCAAGTTCAGCCAGATGCGCCCGGCCTCCGCGTTGCAGGTGCCCCACTTGGTCTTCATCAGCTTCACCTGCCACTCCCGCGCCTGCACCCCAATCCGCGCCTGCCATTTGGCCGCCAATACCGGTATTTGCTCTTTCAACTGCTCCCGGTACCACCCCTGCACCACCCGCGCCCGCGCCGCCACGTCGCTACCCGGCCGCACGTGCAACGTCATGAATGCATTACCCCGCAGCGCTATCCGGTTGGCTCCCGTCGTAATTTCCTGGATTTCCAACCGGTAGCCCCGCCCCTGGAAATAATGCGTTTCCCCCGCCACGTACTCCCGCCGCGTTTGCCGCGCCTGCCCCGCAAATTTGGCCTGCTGCGCGTGTATCCAGCTTAGCCGCCCAATAATCAGCCGCCGTACCGCGTCGTTATCCACCGCCAGCGGGGTAGCCACGCGTACTTGCCCGTCCGGCGGCAGCACCGCTAAATGCACGTTGCGAATCTTCTTGCGCACCACGTCAATCAGCAGCTCGCCCACCTGCATCCGCTCTGCCATAAGCCTTAAATTAACCCAAAGCGCCGTTTCTCCACCGTACTCATCCGACGCGAACCCGCTACAGTCTGCTGAAAATGGCCCAACTCGTGCCCGGCCAAATGCCCCAACAAACAGCCCGCATCCTCTGTCAGCAGTGCCTGCGCTTTGGCCAATGGCATCGCGTGCAGGGTGGAGCAGTCGGCAAAACACGGTTTTTCCACCAGCCTTCGCGCGTCTGGCTCCATCCGCACGTGCAGGTGCCGGTCCCGGGCCGGAAAGATGTTGGGATTTATTTCCGAGTTGATATAAACCAGCCCTAGCAGTAATGTGTCGGCCGTGGCCGCTATCACTATCCACCGCTTAATCTTGGGAGGCGTAGTGTCCGTTACCAGCGTCCGCAGCACCGCCCCCGGCTGTAGTTGTTGGCTTGCCCGCTCCGCTCGCCATTCTGGCGGAAATAAGTCCCCCAGTCCCGCCATCCCTAAGCCAGCAGCTGGGTACGGTTCTCCATCACCGTTTGAATGTACTGGAGCATCTCCCCGGTTGCGCCCCCCGCTGTTGCAATGTCCAGCATCGACATCTCATGCCCTTCGGGCACGGCCTGCCAGGCCGAATCGTGCGATACGTCGCTCAGCTTCCCAAACCCAAACGGCCGGCAGTACGCAATGGCCTCGTCCAGGCACTCCCGCTCCGTCTCGGCCAAGTAGTCCTCATCAGGCTCTGCCAACGCCCGTAATTCTTTTGGGCTCGACGCCGATAAACGCGCGTGCAAGGAAGCCGCGAACGTGGGCTCCAGCGGCAGCGAAAACTGCCCCCGCACCGCTTTCACCAGGTAGTACACACTCGACGGCACCGGTCCGTTGGCCATCCGCACAAAGTTGTCCGACAGTATCGATGCGCCATACGTAGCCAAATGCTGCCGTTCGGCAAAGTAAAGCACCTTAAATACCTTGTGCGTGCCCCCGTCAGGCAACGCCCGCGCTACGTAGAGCAGCGCGTTCACGGCTTTCTCGTTGTCGAACAATTCTATTTTATTTAGCAGCTTCATGGCAAATCTACGAATAGGAAGCTAATAACAATAGTTCTGACGCATTTAATTCCCAGCTTTGTTTCTTACGGGGCCGTAAAGCTAACGGTTTTTGTCTTTTGCTAACTAATTGGTTTTAATTACCTTCTAGCTAGCCCAGTCGCGGCAAGGGGGCTGGGAATGGGTACTGCCGGCTGGCTTCCCCGCTCTTTTAAAGCGAAAACCAGTTTCATTAGATACCCCCTACCGATACTCCCGCTGCGCCCGCACCACCTCCAGCAGCTTCTCGGCTTCCTCCTTGCTCAGCCCGCACCCCACCAGGGCGTTGCGCACCTCAATCTCCTTGCCCCGGTTGCCTATCCAGTTGTCCTTCTTCACGTACTGAATGGCCGCATCGGCCGCCAGCGACAGCGTTTCATTGTTCTCCAGCTGGTCATACAGTGCCTTCTTGCCCGCCGAGTCTAGCGCGGCCGGGTAGGCCGGCCCACTGGCCGCCTCCTTGGCTTTCATCTGCCGGCACAGCTCCGTAATCTGGGCCAGGTACGCCGCGTATTCCAGGGCCCCCTTACGCCGCTCCTCCACCAGGCCCTCCAGTAGCTTCGACATCGTGCCGTAGTACTTCGGGTTAGTGGCCGTCTCCTCGATAATCAGCCGCCGCACGTTGTTGGCAATGGTTTCCGCCACCGCTTCCTTGCTGGCCCGTATCTGCTTGGGTAGCCCATTGGCCGCCACGTCGGCCCCGCGCTGCACGATTAGCTCAATCAGCCCCAGGTCTTCCATCTCGGCCAGCTTCTCGCTATCCTCGGCCTTCACGTACATATCCAGCAGCTGCCGCATATCCGGCTCGTAGGCCTTCAGGTCGGGGGCCTCGCCGCTGGCTATTTTCACCGTCTCGCGCAGGGCCTCGTAGTGAGTCACTTCGTGCTTCACCGCTACCGCTTCGGCCGCCGTGTAGCCCGCGGCGGGCAGCTCGGCGGCTAGGTCGGCGTAGGCCCGCAGCAGCGCCATCGTGTACTTGTACAGGTCGCGCCGCCGGCCCTCGGTGGCTTTCAGGTCGTCGGCCTTGGCGGGGTTGCCGCAGAAGTAGGCGATATACTGCTCCTGCGTGGGACTGGTGCCCGCGGGCTCGCACAGGGCCCGCAGCTGCTCGCGCACTTCGTCCAGGCGCTTGCGGCCCGCCGTCAGGCGGTTGCTCAGCAGGCCCTCCACGTCTTTCTTGTCGTAGCCGTCGAAGGCTTCCTGAGTGTAGTCCTTGATGGCCGCCGCCAACGACTTAAACAAGTCTTTGTAATCCACCACGTAGCCGTATTCCTTGTCCTCGCCATCCAGCCGGTTCACCCTACAAATGGCCTGAAACAGCCCGTGGTCCCGCATCTGCTTGTCGATGTAGAGGTACGAAGCGCTGGGCGCGTCGAAGCCCGTCAGCAGCTTGTCTACCACAATCAGCAGCTTCATCTGCGCCGGGTGGTCCACAAACTGGTTTTTCACGTCCTGCTCAAAGTCCTCGGCCGTTTTGCCGCCCAGCATCTTCTGGTACGTATCGTACTTGAACAGGTCGGCCGTGGCCGCGCCCGTGCCCAAGCCCTGCCCCTTTGCCTGGCTGATGTGCGGCTCGTAGCTCGTCACGATGGCGCACTTCGTGAAGCCTTTGCTCAGAAATAGCTCGTAGTATTTACACGCCTCTTCGATGCTGCCCGCCACCAGCAGCGCGTTGCCGCGCCCGCTGTGCAGCCGCGGCCGTAGCGTCATGTCCTCGATAATGTCCTGGGCAATAATTTCCAGCCGGCCCTTGGCGCTCAGCACCTGCTGCATCGTGCCCCAGCGCCGTTTCAGCGCCGCCTTGGTATAGTCGTTCAGCCCCGCCGTTTTGGCCTCAAACCACGCATCTATCTTCTTTGGCGAGCCGATGTACTGCTCTATGTCGCGCGCCTCGTAGCGCAGCTCCAGCACCACGCCGTCGCGCACGGCCGCGTCCATCTTGTAGGTGTGGATGAACGGCCCGAACGTTTCCAGGGTGTTCTTCTTGTCGGTTTTCAGCAGCGGTGTGCCCGTGAAGCCAATCAGCGTCGCGCCCGCGCCCAGCAGCTTCTTCATGGCCTCGTGCAATTTCCCCGACTGCGTGCGGTGGCACTCGTCCACCAGCACCCACAGCTCGCCCTTCGCCCGAAACTCGCCGCCGCCCAGCCCCGCCGCCAGCTCGCGCAGGTATTCCTCGTACCCCGCGTCGTCCTTGCGCCGGCCAAACTTGTGAATCAGCGAGCACAGCAGCCGGGGCTCGGCCTTGTGCAGCTGCGTCACCAGGTCGCGGCCGTTTTTGGTGCGGTATATCGTTTCGTTCACCCCCCTAAAAACCTTCTCAATCTGCTCGTCCAGCTCGTCGCGGTCGGTCAGCAGCAGCACCCGCGCCTGGGGCCGGGTTTCCAGCAGCCACTTGGCCAGCCACACCATCGTCAGGCTCTTGCCCGAGCCCTGCGTGTGCCACACCACCCCGCCCTCTTTCCGCGCCACGTACTCCCGCGCCGCCAGCACCCCGAAGTACTGGTTGGGCCGGCACAGCTTCTTGGTGCCCCGGTCGTATATCACGAAGTCGTGCAGCAAGCTCAGCAGCCGCGCGGGGCTGCACAGCTGCGTCAGGTGGCGGTCCAGGTCGTGGGCGGGCTCCTCGCCGTCTTCCAGCCATTCCAGGTAGTAGGTGGCTTCGGTGCCGGTGGTGCCGTAGCGCAGCCCTTCGGTGTCGCTGCCGGCCATCACCAGCTGCACGGTCGAAAAGAAATGCTCGATAAACAGCTTCTTCTGGTTGTCCAGGTTCTGCCGGATGCCCTCCTGCACCGACACCGTGCTGCGCTTCAGCTCCAGCACCCCCACCGCGATGCCGTTCAAATACAGCACCACGTCGGGCCGCTTCTCGTGCCCCCCCGGCCCCCCCGGCACCGTCACCTCCTGGGCCACGCCGTAGTCGTTGGCCAGCGGCGCGTCCCAGCGCACCAGCTTCACCGTCACCTCGGGCTTGCCTGCTTCGGGCTTCACCGGGATGCCGTAGCGCAGCAGCTGGTACACGGCTTTGTTGCGCTCGTACAGGCTCACCGTCACGTTGTCGGCCGCCTGGTGCAGCTTCAGCAGGGCCCCCGTCACCAGCACCGGGCCGTAGCCCTGCCGCAGCAGGTACTGGCGCAGCCGCTCGTCCTCAATGGGCGAGGTCCGGGGTTTGTCTTCCCAGTTGCCCAGGTAGGTGTAGCCCGGCAGGTCGCGCAGCAGTTTCACCACCCGCTGCTGGGTGGCCCATTCCTTGTCGCCGATTTTCATACCAAGCGGAGTTTGCCAGTTAATAAGTTCTGCATCATGCCCTGCTTGAGTAACTGCGTTTTAGCGTGCTCGGCTTCCAGGGCGGCCAGGTAGGCGTCGGCCTCGCTGAGCACGGCGGCAATGGCGCGCTGTTCTTCAGGTGAGGGAAAAGGAATCTCTATTTGTGCCAACGATTGCTTGTTGAGCGTGAAGCCTTTAACTGCCTGCTTACCATATAGACTAAAATCAGTTCGTCCAAGAACGTAATGCAAGTAATCTCTATCTGCCGACAAATTTTGTAGGCTACAAATTGCTTCGTTTGAATACATTGGCCGTTGTAAAATGGCCATTCTGCCTAAGCTTAACTTAAAGCTCATTACTAATGTACCAGCCGGAATTATCGTCATTCCCGATGCTGCACCAGCTTCTGTTATTTCTTCCTTCGTGCTGTCAATGAATTTCGTTTGCAAATCAGCAATGGAAATCCAAGGGTAGCCCCTGCCCCAAAAACTCTTTACACTTCGGCTAGGTGTTCGGCCAATTCCAATAGTGGCTACTTGGGATAAGGTCTTCACCTCCCACTCCCCCGCAAACCCCGGCAGCCGCTGCTGGCCACTCAGCAGCCCCTGGAGCAGCCCCTGCTTCACGGCCCGCTGTTTCGCCAGCCGCGCCCGTTGCGCCGCCAGCAGCGCATCCATTTCCCCCAGCGCTTCGGCAATGGCTTGCTGCTCGGCTAGGGGGGGTAGGGCGACAGACAACCTTTTGATTATACCACCGCTTAGGTTCTCTTGCCCGCCACTATTACTTAGTTGTCTAAGCTCTTCATAACGCGCAGTCAAGTTATAAAAGATATAATTTGACTGCGCGTTGTCTTTTAATTCGATTACTGCACACGCTTGATTAGTTGTAGCATCAATTCCCAATACTGCTACTTTGCCTCTGGTCTTACCTTGGCCATACATTGCCATAAGCAGGGCTCCCTTTTTAAACATCTTTGCGGCCGAGTTTTGCAAGCCTGCATCAGTTATAAATTCCTCGGCTTTCTCAATAATGTTGGAGTTAATTTGGGCTGTTGTAACCCAGGGTATTGTCCCGTCCCAATATTCTAACATCTTCCTGTTGGGTGTTCCGCCAGAGCCTATAAAAGCTATTTCGCCCAGCGTCTTCACTTCCCACTCCTCCGGCAGCACGCCCAAATCTGTCAACTTATACCCAGCGGGCACTTGCGTAGTATCCATGTGTTCAGCGGGGCAAGTTAGTTGGCAGAAAATCCCAGGGTAGCGAGGTAGCTGTTTACCTGCGCCTGGCGCGTGGCTACCTCCGCTTCCAGCGCCGGCAGCGGCTCGGCGTAGCGTTGGGCCAACTCAGTCAGGCGGCGGGCCAGCGTGCCGCTCAGGCGGGCCAGCTCGTGGCTCAGGCCCTGGTGCAGGGTCGCCAGCCATTTGTCGTCCACCACCAGCGTGCGCACCTCGTCGGCGGTCAGGGGGGCCAGGTAGCGCTTGGCCAGGCCTGCTTCCAGGGTATTCTTGGCCTTGTCCACGGCCGCCTTGGCTTCCTCTTCCGCCTCAAAGGCTGCACCCACGGCCCGCACCGCCGCCAGCTCGTCCGCATCGGTATCCGGTGGGGTAGGGGCCTCAGCCGCTTCCTGCGCCGCAAACATCGTCCCCGTGGTGGCCTGGGCTTTGCGCCCGCGCTTGGCGGGGGCGCTGCCGCTGGCCGGCCCGGCGGCTTTCAGCCGCTTCGCCACCGCTTTGCGGTCCAGCTTGCCCGCCGTAGCGTAGTCGCTCAGCACGCCCTCCTCGCCCGCATATTCTTCCTCCAGCTCCTCCCGCGCCCGCGTGGCTTCTTCCAGCGCCGCCGCGGCCTCGTCCACGGCCGCCTGCGCGGGGGCCAGGTAGCGGGCTATCACCAGCTCGCGGGGCACCAGCTCGCTGGTGTAGTGGCCTTTTTTGCTCTTGGTGGGCCGGGCCAGCCAGCCCTCGGCCACCACCTCGTACACGTCGTCCTGCATGGTGCTGGCCCAGTAGTCCATCAGGTTCTGGTACACGTCGTAGCGGTCCAGCAGCGGCAGCTCGGCCAGCGTGTGCAGCAGGTCTTCGGCCAGCCCCGGCAGCAGCTGCTTGGGCTTGGTGTCGGCGCTCAGCGCCAGCAGGGTAGCCCTGGCCCGCACCGCCCACGCGCCATACGTCGCCTCAATGCTCCGCTGAAACGCCTGAAACTCCGGGTGCTCGTACACCGTGCCGCGCACCGCGTCCGGCGCCACCCGCAGGCTCAGGTAGCCCGCCCGGTCGCCCGGCCCCAGCAGCGCGTCGTGCAGCGCCGGGCACACCGCCCAGTAGGGGGCCAGCGCCGCCGCGTCCGCCACCGGAATGCCCCCGCGCAGGTGCGCGTCCAGGTCCTGCTGCTCCTCGCCACCCAGCGCCTCCACGTAGCGCGGTATGTTCAGGTTGTAGCCGTTGCGCTCAATCTCGGCGTAGGGCACCATCCGCGCGTAGCCCGGCTCGTCGCGCTGCGCCCCAAACACGTCCACGATGCGGTGAATGTCCTGCTCGCGCAGCCGGTTCTTCGCCCCGTCCTTCAGGTAGCCCTTGCTGGCATCCATCATAAAGATGCCCGCCCGGTCGGCCGCCCCCGCCTTGTCCAGCACCAGCAAGCACGCCGGTATGCCCGTGCCGTAAAATAGGTTGGGCGGCAGCCCCACCACCGCCTTCAAGTACCCCCGCTGCACCAGGCTCCGCCGAATGTCGGCCTCCGCGTTGCCCCGAAACAGCACCCCGTGCGGCAGCACCACCGCCCCCTTGCCCGTCCCGTTCAGGCTCCGCACAATGTGCAGCAGAAAAGCGTAGTCGCCATTCTTCACCGGCGGCACCCCGTACCCCGTGAAGCGGTCAAACGGGTCGTGCGCCGTGTCTACCCCGTTGCTCCACGCCTTCACCGAGAAGGGCGGGTTGGCCACCACGTAGTCGTGCGTTTTCAGCCCGCCCAGCTCGCTCAGATACTTCGGGTCGGCCAGCGTGTTGCCCTTCTGCACCTCCGCCGTGTTGTAGCCGTGCAGTATCATGTTCATGCGAGCCAGGGCGTAGGTCGCGTTATCCATCTCCTGCCCGTATATGCTCAGCTCCACCGGGGCCTCATCCGCCGCCTTCAGCAGCAGCGACCCCGACCCGCAAGTCGGGTCGTACACCGTCTGCGTCGATTTCGTGGCGTGCTCAATGCCAATCACCTTCGCCATCACCCGGCTCACCTCCGACGGCGTGTAAAACTGCCCCTTGCTCTTGCCGCTCTCCGTGGCAAAGTGCTGCATCAGGTACTCATAGGCATCCCCCAGAATATCGTCCCCATCCGCCCGGTTCCGGCTAAAATCCAGCCCCGGCTCCTCAAATATGCCCACCAGCGCCGTCAGCCGGTCCACCCGGTCCTTGGGGCTGCTGCCCAGCTTCTCCGGGTCATTAAAGCTGGCCACGTCGATGATGCCCGTCAACTCGTTGGCCTTAGCCAGCTCAGCAATCACAATGTCCATGCCCTCCCCAATGTGCTTGCTGCCCTTCAGCGCCACCATGTCCTGAAAGCCGCCGCCCGCCGGTATCACAATCACCGAGTCGTCGCGCCCCGCATACTTGTCGCTCACGTACTTCACGAACAGCAGCACCAGCACGTAGTCCTTGTACTGCGAGGCATCCATGCCGCCCCGCAGCTGGTCGCAGCTTTTCCACAACGAGCTATACAGCTCACTTTTCTTAACAGCCATTTCTATTCGAGAGGGGATGGGATTCGAACCCTTGAAGAATATTCTTCGGGTTGCCCAGCGTAGCACTAAAAGTAGTGAATCCCGCATTACCCGCAGCTATCTACTACGCGAGTTGGTTTAGTTTACTAACTTCGTTGGCTTACCCTCAACTCGTTACTTGATGTCTGCACCGTACGCCCCGCCCACTTCTCAAGCCGCTGCCTTCAACTGTCCATTTTGTGGAGCTTATGCCAATCAAAAATGGTTTCTGGTTGCCAAGAACTGGCGACCTACAATACATCATGCATCTAATTATGTAGGCGATATTCCAAATTTTGGTACCGCTCAATGCGCTCGTTGTCAAGAGCATTCCATTTGGCTCAGTGGTTCTATGATTTATCCCGCCGGCGGCGCGGCTCCCCTGCCCAATCCCGATATGCCCGCCGACGTGCGCCAGGACTACGAAGAGGCCCGCAGCATCCTCAGCATCTCGCCCCGTGGTTCCGCCGCCCTGCTGCGCCTAGCCGTGCAGCGTTTGTGTAAGCACCTTGGTCAGCCAGGCGAAAATATCAATGCCGATGTTGCCGCCCTCGTTCGCCAGGGTCTGCCTGTCCAGTTGCAAAAAGCCCTTGACAGTCTCCGCGTAGCCGGTAACAACGCCGTTCACCCCGGTCAGCTCGATATCTACGACACGCCGGAAATCGCCACCCGTCTCTTCGGCCTGCTCAACATCATTGTCGATAACCAGATTACCCAGCCCAAAGCCATCAGCGAGCTGTACGACGCCACTGTGCCCCAAAATTTGCAGCAGGCTATCACCCGCCGCGACACCCCACCGGCCTAGGTGCTACATCCGGTCATTAGCCAAGCAACCCTACGACCCATGAGCGCCCCCGAAGCTTTCGCCGACGAGCTACACCAAAAACTGCTGGCCGAGCCCGCCCGCGGCCAGCGGATGCAGCTTAATACCCTACTGGCTCACTTTGGCTACCGCAACCGTAGTACCTCACTGCTGCGCCAGCTCGACGAGCTGCTCTTTGCCCGCGGCATCCGTGTGCGTACCCGCCAGCACCCCGATGATTGGCAGTGGCCCACGCTGGCCAAGACCGACGTGCTGATTTTCGAGCTAGACCATTCCCCCACCGCCGCCACTACCCGCCACTACAAGATGCAGACCGTCAATGAGCCCGCCCCAAGCCTGGCCCTGTTCAATAAGTACGCCAGCCAGAGCACCGAAGTCCTGCTAAGCGTGGCCTACGTCGATGAGCACATGAGCGACCACCTCCAGCAGCTTAGTCGCACCTACGGCTTCGGCGTGCGCGTCGTGTCCGACTACGCTTTCAATGGTAATATCTACACGCGGGGCCGCATCCGGGCCAAAATTGAGGCGGTGGGTCAGTTCCGTACCAGTACCGGCCCCGACGGCGAGGGTATCATGCACACCAAGCTCTACGTGTTCCGGCTGCGCGACCAGTCCGTCGTCGTTTTCTCCGGTAGCGCCAACCTCACCGCTAATGCCTGGCTGCACCGCAACACCGAGTCCCCCCTGGTCATCCAGTCCGGCGTCCCCGACGACCCCCACCTGGCCCTCATGATTAACGCCGCTGAAAACAACTGGCAACAAGCTCAACCTTATCGCAACATGGAAAACCTGCAGCCCGGTGACTTAGTAACCCACCCCGACCTCGGCCAAGGCGAAATCTTCCGCCTTGACGGCGAAAACGCCCGCGTCGTCTTCGGCGATGCCATCCAGGTGGTAAAGCTCGCCGACCTCACCCGCGTTGTGGACCCGCTCACGCTGCTGGCTACCGGCCAGGGCGCGGCCCTGGCCCGCGTCAAGGCCCGCTTCCTCGGCAGCTACCTGTATGCCCAAAATAGTCTCACCGGCGAGTTCGAGGACTATCGCATCCGCCCCGTCCCTCATCAACTGCTGGCTCTTAAAAAATTCGTTAGCTCCGAAAGTGACGGCAACCTGCTGCTGGCCGACGATGTAGGCCTCGGCAAAACCATCGAGGCCGGCCTCATTATTAAGGACGTAGTGCGCCGCCTCGGCGACAAGGCCCGCGTGCTTATCCTGGTGCCGGCCAGCCTCAAAGCCCAGTGGCTGCTGGAGCTGCGAGAGAAGTTTGGCCTCAATTTCCGCGTCTGGAAGCACGATACCATTGCCGGCGCCGAAGCCTTCAGCAACGGCTCACAGGGCTGCAACCTACTCATCGCCTCCTACTTCGCGGCTGTCGTTGGTGATATGGAGGAAGCCATCCTGCGCCACATGGCCGCCTATGACTTGGTTATTGTCGATGAGTGCCACCGTGCTTCCAACGATGCGGTGCAGCTCTGGAAGCTGCTGCGCGATATGCGCCGCGATGCCAAGATTGGCCGCCTGCTGCTGCTCTCGGCCACTCCCCACAGCGGCGACCGCAACAAGTTTATCAACCTGCTGCACCTGCTCGACCAAAACCGCTTTCCCACCTCCGACCGCGCCCTGGCCCACGAGCGCATCAGCCAACCCGCCACGCTTCAGGAGTACGTGTACCGCAACGACAAGCTCAGTGTCACCGATTTCAAGGGCCGCCCGCTGTTCCGCGATGTCATGGCCTTGGCCGAAAAGGTAGAGCTGTCCGCACCCGAGGTGGATTTCTGCGAGCAGGTCGTGGCCTACATCGCCAAACTTTACCAGGCCCAGCAAAAAGCTCAGGGCAAGCTGGCCGTTCAAATCGGCTTCGTGTCCAGCATATACCGTAAGATGCTGGCTTCCAGTTGGAAAAACGTACTGCGCTCCATGCGCGCACGCCTTCAGTACCGAATGCAGCAGGCTGCTTCCGAAGCCGGCGACATCCCACCCGTCGATGCCTTTTACGACGACGACGACGATACCCTCCGCGACGAGCGCGAGGAGCGCGATATTCAGAAGCTTATTAAGCAGATGAGTTCTGCTGAGTATTTTAAGGGCGAGGCCGAAATGCTCCAGCACATTGTTAAGGCCGGGGCCGAACTCGAACGCCAGAAAATCGATACCAAAGTTGACCGGCTTACGCAACTCGTCAATTTGCCCGAGCACCGCGATAGCAAGTTCATCATCTTCACCCAGTTTGTCAAAACCTTAGAGGTGCTGCGCGATGCTTTGGGGGGCCGCGACCATACGGCCGAGATTCAGGGCGCTATTTCTATTGATGATCGCCAGCGCGAGGTTAGCAAGTTCCGCAACAAAGTGCGGTTTATGATTTCTACCGAGGCCGGTGGGGAAGGTATCAACTTACAATTTGCCAGCAAAATTATCAACTTCGATATGCCTTGGAATCCCTCGCGCATCCAGCAACGCATTGGTCGCGTCTGGCGCTACGGCCAGGAGCAGGACGTGTCCGTTATTAACTTCTATGTCCTCAATGCCATTTCCGACCAGCGCGTCATGCAGCGCCTCGATGAAAAGGTGGACGAAATGGTGCGCGAATACTTGGTAAACGTCACGTTTGCTAATGTGCCCTCCCAGTTACGGGATGCCTTGGTCTATGACCTCAAGATGCGGGTGCTTGGGGCCGTGCAAGAAGAAAAGGGAGCTGAGTTCGAGAACATAATCAGCGAGCTGAATGATAAGCTGCGCGAGGACCGCCTCCAACAGGCCCTCGACCGCATCCAGGAAGCCCTAGCAATGGTGACGGCCGAAAACGACTACCTGACGCGTAGCGTCGGCACCGAAGTGCGCGACCTGCGCACCGACCTCGCCGGCTTCTATGCTTCGCCCGATATACCATACCTGCGCCTGTTCGCCACCACTATCGCTGAGGCGTTTGAGGGTGGTATGCTGCATAACGAAACTCAAAAGACCTATACCTTCGACCTGCCTGCCGATAAGCTCCGTGAGTTCGGTATTAATTCCGCCCTCTATGCTAACCGCGCCTTCACCTTCGACCAGGGCCGCGTAGCTGATGCTAAGCTCGGCGAACAATTTGAGTATTTTGGTTTTGGCAATACCTTCTTCAACGAGTTGATTGAATTGTGCCGTAAAGCTCAGTTTGGTGGCCAAAGCGGCTTTGCGTCACCCCTACCCATTGGCTTCACTGGCCCGCACACTCAGGTCCTGGCCCTGCTCACGGCGCAAGTATCTACTGTTCTGGCCACTGGTTCATCAGAGCGGGCTGAGCAGTATCCGGTTTGCGCTTTCGTCACCCTGCCTGGTGGCGAGCCAGTCCTACCCGAAGATCTCTTTCGCACCGAATGGCAGCCCGGCCAACCCCAACCCGTCCCGTCCCTCAATACCCACCCGAACATGGCGCAACTCCTGCGGCACCAACAAGAAAAAATTAAGGCCCTGCGCCGCCGCGAGTTCAGCTTGAGCAATATTTCGCTCGATGCTGCTTTGGCCTAGTTATACATTTGCTATATAACAAAAAGGGCCTTACCAGGAACGGGAAGGCCCTTTTTGGTGCAGTAAGATGTACGGCATTGCACCAGATTAGCCCTGCTTCCGCAACTCACCAGCGCGATTTTTCTTATTCAGCAGCTCCGTGAGCACGACCACCGCCAAGTGGTACAATACGCGCCAGCGCCCCGCAGAATGTAGTCCGTCAACGTGTCTCGGTGTCCTTGCCGCCGCAGCTCCGCGGCCTCCCCCGGTGCCAGGGCCTTGGCGATGTGCAGTTGGTAATCGCCGCTGGGCAGCACCACCACGCCAATCCGCCGGTTGTGCAAGCGCCGCGTGGCCCCGCGCCGCCTAGTGTACTGTGCCTGCGCGCCAGGTAGATGAGAAGGAGGGGTAGGAGCTGGCATAGAAGAAGAAATTAAGAAGTTCGGAGAAAATGCCGGCCCTACCTGAACGTATGGACTGCACCAATAAACCAGATATGCCTTAGCACAAGCCGTAATCGAGATTTTAATAAATTACACCTTGACTATCTGGTATTTGTAGAAAAGGGGAATCGATACAACTACTAAAGTCTTGCAAACTAATTCAATTAGTTGCAGATTTACCAACATAATTAGTAGTTGTTTCGTTTCTACCGCGTATTCATTCTCACTTTCTACTTATGGCCACCGTTGACATCCTGCAAGTCGCCCGCCACCCCGTGTGGATCATCGAGTGCGAAACCCCCGTCCCCGCCGGCTTTCCCAGCCCCGCCCAGGACCACCACGGCCCCAAAATCGACCTCAACCAAATCCTGCTGCCCCACCCGGATTGCACCTACCTGGCCCGCGTCAACGGCACCAGCATGGACGGCCCCCCCTCGCACATCCCCGATGGGGCGCTGTTAGCCGTCGATTGCTCCCTCAAGCCCGAGCACGGCCACGTCGTCGTCGCCGCGGTCGACGGCGAGTTCACCCTCAAACGCCTGGAAAAGCGCGGCAAGGATTTCTGGCTGGTGCCCGACAACCCCGCCCACCAGCCCGTCGACCTGGGCTTGCTCGGCCACTTCGAGGTCTGGGGCGTCGCCACCCACGCGGTTATCGAATTGATTAACGGCAAGCTGCACGAGCATGTACGCACTCGTCGATTGCAATAACTTCTACGTTTCGTGCGAGCGGGCCTTCCAGCCCCGGCTCGAAGGCCTGCCCGTGGTGGTGCTCAGCAACAACGACGGCTGCGTCATTTCTCGCTCCGCCGAGGCCAAGGCCCTGGGCATCGCAATGGGGGCCCCCATGTTCCAACTCCGCCCGCTCCTCGAGCAGCACCCCGTGCGGGTGCTCTCCAGCAACTACGCCCTCTACGGCGACATGAGCCGCCGCGTCATGGCCTACCTGGCGTCCGCGGCCCCCGAGGTCGAAATCTATTCCATTGACGAGGCCTTCCTCAACCTCCACGGCCTGGCCCGCTTCTTCAGCCCGCTGGCCGCCTACGCCCAGGGCCTTCGCGCCGAGGTGCAGCGCCGCACCCACATCCCGACCTGCATCGGCGTCGCCCCCACCAAAACCCTCGCCAAGCTCGCCAACCGCCTCGCCAAGAAATACCCGTCCCTCGACGGCGTGCTGGTGCTCGATTCCCCCGCCCGCATCCGCCGGGCCCTCGCCCAGGTGCCCGTCGCCGACGTGTGGGGCGTCGGCCGCCAGTACGCCGCCAAGCTCCAGGGCCTCGGCCTGGCCACCGCCGCCGACCTGGCCCGTTGCTCCGATGCCTGGGCCCGCCAGCACCTGGGCGGCGTGGTCGGGGCCCGCCTCGTGCGCGAGCTGCAGGGCTTCCCCTGCCACCAGCTGGCCTCCAGCGAGGACGGCACCCTGGCCCGCCAGAGCCTGGCCCACACCCGCACCTTCGGCCGCCCCCTGTCCCGCCTCGACGACCTGCGCGGGGCCGTGGCCGCCTTCACGTCCCGCGCCGCCGAAAAGCTCCGCGCCCAGGGCTCCGTAGCGCACGTGCTCACCGTCTTCATCAGCCAAAACCGCTTTGGCCCCAACCCGCCCCCGCACACCCGCTCCGCCCAGCTCACCCTGCCCACCGGCACCAGCCACACCCCCGAGCTGGCCGGCCACGCCCACGCCGTGCTCGCCCGCCTCTGGCAAGCCGGCCGCACCTACACCAAAGCCGGCGTCATCCTCGACGGCTTCGAGCGCCCCGGCCCGGCCCAGCTCCACCTGTTCGCCCCACCCGCCGCGACTCCCCGCCTCCAAGCCGCCGCCCTCATGCAGCAGCTCGACCGCCTAAACGCCCGCTACGGCGCGGCCACCGTCCAGCTAGCCGCCGCCCTCCCCGCCAAAAACCAGCCCGCCCCGCCCTGGCAAGGCCAGCACCAGCACCGCACCCCCGCCCGCACCACCTCCTGGGACGAGCTATGGGAAATAGGGTAGGAGAGGGCCCACAACGATTAGAAAGTCATGCCCATCTGGCATCCGCGTAGTTAAAGCATCTCTATCTCGATGGTATAGTATAATATAATAAACCGCACTACTTACGCTATGCAAAATTAATTCGACGTTCACTTCCCCATTAGGGCTCGAATAGAAGCTTCAGCCGATCTGCGCACCTTCACATTCTATAAGCTTCCCCTAAAAGTGAGCCAGTCAAAAATAGAGAGAAGTAGTAACTTTTCACTTCTTCTATTTTTAACTATTCATGAAAAAAAGCCGCT
>NZ_JABSNP010000002.1 GCF_013294115.1 Hymenobacter caeli
TGGCCACCCGGTACGATAAGCTGGATGCGCATTTTCTGGCTTTTATTCACCTGGCCGCAACCGTCCTCTGGCTGCGTGACTGTTAACACTTCCTAGTTTGTGCGAGAGACAGACGAAGTCTGCGATGTAGTGGTCGATGCTGTGCTGGCGGCGGAATTTTACGCCGAGTTGGTTGCCGCGTAGGAGTTGCCACAGTTGAGCTTCGGCCGGGGTGGGCCCGTGGCGCATGCCTCGGGCGCGTTCTTTTAGGTCTAGCTTGGCGTACTGCTTCTTGTTGGCCGTAAAGATGTGGTCTTGGGGCAGGTAAGAATCAGCGGGTTCCATATCGTTCAACGTTGCGCCTCACTCCCGGCCCCTCTCCGAAAAGAAGGGGGGAGCCACGGCGTTAGTATGTGAAAAGCTAAAACTAAAAACTAGAAGCTAGTCCCCCCTCTCCTTTTCGGAGAGGGGGCTAGGGGGTGAGGCGCAACGTCAGGCCGTCACACCCACCAAAGCAAACAGGGCCCCCAAAAACCGGTCAACCTCGGCCTTTGTGATGTTCAGCGGCGGCAGCAGCCGGAGCACCGTCGGGTCCGAAGCGTTGCCCACGAAGATATGGAATTCCGCCAGCAGCTTGTCGCGGATTTCCTTGATGGGGAAGTCGTATTTAATGCCCACCATCAGGCCCCGGCCGCGGATTTCCAGGGCCCCGGCGTGGGCCAGCAGCTCCGTGCGCAGGTGGTCGCCCATGGCGGTGGCGTGGGCCAGCAGGTCTTCGTTTTCGATGACTTCGAGCACGGCCAGGGCGGCGGCGCAGGCCAGGTGGTTGCCGCCGAAGGTGGTGCCCAGCAGGCCGTAGGAGGCCTTGTACTGGGGCGCAATGAGGATGCCGCCGATGGGGAAGCCGTTGCCCATGCCCTTGGCCACCGAAATAATATCGGGCCGGATGCCGGCGTGCTGGTGCGCGAAAAACTTGCCGCTGCGGCCGTAGCCGCTTTGCACCTCGTCGGCAATCAGGAGGACGTTGTGGGCCCCGCAGAGCAGCGACAGGCCTTGCAGGAAGTCATCGGAGGGCATGATGATGCCGCCCACGCCCTGGATGGGCTCGATGATAACGGCGCACACGTCGCCGCCGCGCAGCACGTCGGCCACCGCCTTCAGGTCGTAATCGACGAAGGAAATGGCGTGGCCCGCGTTGAAGGGGGCCACGATTTTGGGGTTGTCCGTGGCGGCCACGGTGCCCGAGGTGCGGCCGTGAAACGCGCCTCGAAACGCCACCACCCGCTTTTTGCCGGTGTGGAACGAGGCCAGCTTCAGCGCGTTCTCGTTGGCCTCGGCCCCCGAGTTGCACAGAAACAGCGTGTAATCGTCGTAGCCGGACACCTGGCCCAGCTTGTGCGCCAGCTGCATCTGAATCGGAATCTGCACCGAGTTGGAGTAAAAGCCGATGTTATGCAGCTGCTCCGTCAGGCGCTGCACGTAGTGCGGGTGGCTGTGGCCGATGGAAATCACGGCGTGTCCACCGTAGAAATCCAGGTACTCCTGGCCCTGGTCGTCCCAGAGTTTCGCGCCGAGGGCACGCACGGGCGTGATGTTGACGAGCGGGTAAACGTTGAAGAGGTCCATTTTATTTGGCTGTTAGCTAATAGCTTTTGGCTGTTAGCTTTATGGGCGTATTTATTGTTTGACTGAACACTGAGTTTGCCGAAGTGATTTATCGAATTTGTTGAAGTATTCAAACAGAACCTCTTAATATATCAACCCGATTACTCGGCGCATTTGGAGAAAAAAAATCAGGAATTGTTTTCTCGGTTCTTCTCGGGCGACTTAGAAATTCGGTTGGCCATTCAGTCAAACGCTCTTCTGTTATGTGAACAAATTCGCCAGGTTTCGGCTCCTCTATGTGTTCCTTTTGAAGAACAAGGGCTAATGGTTCTTCTGCTCCGGTAGTTTCTATTGAAAATTTCTGAGCTTCTTCATAAGTCTCAAAAACGTAATAATAATCATCTCCATTTTCTGTGTCTGGTGCACCGTCATGTGGGTGACACCAAACCCGATATTCTAAAACAGCATCCCAAACATACCCACCACCAGCTCCCACAGCTGCTGGATAGTTGCCTACTTTGTTTGGGTCTTCGGCAGTTGGGTAATTCGACATTTATGAAGCTTATAAACAGATAACTATGAACTAATAAGGAGAATTTCATAGATTCAGCATGACGTTCGATTAGCTTAAAAAAACGAAGCCTTGCTCATCAACCCCGTCGTTTCCGATAGGCCAAACAGCAAATTCATGTTCTGCACTGCCTGGCCCGACGCGCCTTTCACCAGGTTGTCAATTACTGAGGTGATTAATAATTGCTTTCCTTGTTTCTGCACGTGCAGCAGGCACTTGTTGGTGTTTACTACCTGCTTCAAGTGAATTTCCTTGTCTGAAACCGTGGTGAACGGCGCTTCGGAATAAAACTGCTTATACAGCTCCCGTGCCTCGTCCTGCGTCATATCCGAGGGCGTATAGACGCTGGCGAAAATGCCCCGCGCGAAATTACCGCGGTAGGGGATGAAGTGAATTTCCGCCGCGGATTGCGGCTGGAGCTGCGCCAGGCTCTCGCCGATTTCGCCGAGGTGCTGGTGCGTGAAGGGCTTGTAGATGGACACGTTGTTGCTGCGCCACGAGAAATGCACCGTTTCCGACAGGCCCTGGCCCGCGCCGGTCGAGCCGGTGATGGCCGACACGTGGATGTCGTCGGTTAGGGCCCCGGCGGCGGCCAGCGGCAGCAGCGCCAGCTGGATGGCCGTGGCAAAGCAGCCGGGGTTGGCGATGCGCCGGGCCTGCTGGATGCGGGTTTTGTTCAGCTCCGGCAGGCCGTAGATGAACTCGTGGCCGGCAAATTCGGCATCGGCGTGCAAGCGGAAATCGTTGCTCAGGTCGATGACGCGGGTGGCGGCGGGCAACGGGTTTTTTTCCAGAAAGGCCCGCGAGTTGCCGTGGCCCAGGCAGAGGAACACCACGTCTTCCGTGCCCGACAACGCGCTGACAAACACCAAATCGGTGTCGCCCAGCAGGTCGTCGTGCACCTGGGCCACGGGGGCCCCGGCGTGGGAGCTGCTCACCACGGCCGCGATTTCCACGTGGGGGTGGGGCAGCAAAATGCGCAATAATTCGCCGGCCGTGTAGCCGGCCCCGCCCACGATGCCGGCCCTAAACATTGCCGTCCTGCAAGCTGGCGTGAATTTTCAGCTGGTTGCCGAAGATTTTGATGAAGCCCTTGGCGTCGCGGGCGTCCCAGGCGTCGTTGGTTTCGCCGTAGGTGGCGGCCTTCGACTGCATCATGTCGTAGGGCGAAACCACGCCCAGCAGGTCGAAGCGGTAGGGCTGCAAGCGCACCGTTACTTTGCCTGACACGCGGCCCTGCGACGAGGCCAGGAAGGCCTCCATGTCGCGCATCACCGGGTCGAGGTACTGGGCCTCGTGCAGCAGCGTGCCGTACCAGTTGGCCAGGTTGTCTTTGTGCAGCAGCTGCCAGCGCGAGCAGGTGTGCTTTTCCAGCAGGTGGTGGGCCTTTATGAGCATGAGCGCCGCCGGGGCCTCAAACCCCACGCGGCCCTTGATGCCCAGAATCGTGTCGCCCACGTGCGTGTCGCGGCCGATGGCGTAGCTGGCCCCCAGCACGTTGAGGTGCTGAATCAGCGTTACCGAATCCATTTTCTCGCCGTCCAGGGCCACGGGCTCGCCCTTCTCGAAGGTGATTTCGATTTGCCGGGCCCCGGTGGCGGTGGGTTGCGACGGGTAAGCGCTGTCGGGTAGGGCCAAGTGCGAGGTCAGGGTTTCCACGCCGCCCACGCTCGTGCCCCAAATGCCCACGTTGATGGAATACTTCGCCTTCTCCCAGCTCATCTCGAAGCCCTGCTGCTGCAAGTAGGCGATTTCCTCCTGGCGCGAGAGTTTCTTGTCGCGGATGGGGGCAATAATCTCGGTATCGGGCGCAATCACGGCGAAGGCCACGTCGAAGCGCACCTGGTCGTTGCCGGCGCCGGTGCTGCCGTGCACAATGTAATCGGCCTTGTTCTGGCGGGCGTACTCGGCAATGGCCAGCGACTGGAACATACGCTCGGCGCTGACGCTCAGCGGGTAGGTATCGTTCTTCAGCACGTTGCCGAACAGCAAATAGCGCAGGCAATCGTGGTAGAAGCGCTGCGTCACGTCGATTACCTCGTGCTTCACCGAGCCCAGCTCGTAGGCGCGCTTTTCGATGGCCACCAGCTCGTCGGCCGTGAAGCCGCCGGAGTTAACGATGACCGTGTGAACTTCCAAGTCGAGTTCGCGCGACAAATACACGGCGCAGTACGACGTATCGAGGCCGCCGCTGTAGGCGAGAATGGCTTTTTTCTTCATCAGTTAGGAGGCAGAATCGGTTTCAGGGTCAGAAGCGTGGTCGTGAGCAACGGGCGCGGCGGGGGCCCCCAGGGCGGCAAAGTCGGGCACTTGCACCTGCACGAGCTTGTCGGCCGCCTCGAAGAGCATGCCGGTGCAGAGGCACATTTTGCGCTCGTTCTCCATCAGAATGCCGTAGTTCTTGCAGCTTTTGCAGCCCTTCCAGAAGTCTTCGCTCTGGGTAAGCTCGGAGAACGTAACCGGCTCGTAGCCTAGGTCAGTGTTGATTTTCATCACGGCCAGGCTGGTCGTGATGCCGAAGATTTTGGCCTGCGGGTACTTGGTGCGCGAGAGGTTGAACACCGCTTGCTTGATGGCCCGGCCCACGCCGTGCTTGCGGATGTCGACATTCACCACAAGGCCCGAGTTGACGACGAACGACTTGTCATCAAACGTTTCGATGTAGCAGAACCCGGCCAATTCGCCGTCGACGAAGGCAATGATGCCGTCGCCGCTGGCCATTTTTTGGGACACGTAGGCCGGCTCGCGTTTAGCAATGCCCGTCCCGCGCTGTTTGGCCGACGCAATGTACCACTGGCACAGCGCGTCGGCGTAAATGGCATCTTCTGCCGTTGCAACCCGAATTTCCATTCTGTGAATTGAGAAAAACTTAGGGAGAGATGCGCGGGTTCCGGGCAAACGCAGGCCACGTTTGATGATTGCCAGGAAACCCAAAATCTGTCGGTAAGCGGCGCGGGGCCCGGCCCGGTGCCAAGGAGAGGTGGCCCCAGCGGGCGCACCAAGCGGCTGCGGTAGCCGCTAGGGTCGTCGTACCCATGATGCCCGAACGCACACCGTCGAGCCCCCGGCCATCGCGGCGGCGGCAAACAACGTGGTAGTGGGTAAGGATGCGGTCATGGCAGGAGCGAGAAATCGGCAGCTAAACGAGCCATCGAGGCGCAGGGTTCAATTCTGCTGCAAAAGTAAAACCTCCTACTTTTGCCCGCAACCTTTTGGGGAAGTTTTTTGGCAAGCCGCTTAAGTTGCTGAGGAGAAAGATGGGGCACAAGGGCGATAATTACCCCGAATTTTACGCCAAGGGAAGCGCGGTTAATTAATTATTAAGGGTAAATGAAGCAATTGAAAATAATTAAGATTGGCGGCGGCATCATCGATGACGCGGCGAGCTTAGCACAATTTCTGCACTTATTTGCCCAGGTGGATGGCCCCAAGATTTTGGTGCACGGCGGCGGCAAAGGGGCCAGCGAAATGCTGCGGGCCCTGGGCATCGCGCCGCAGCTGGTGAACGGCCGCCGCATCACCGACGCCGCCACGCTCGATACCGTAACCATGTTTTACGCCGGCAAAACCAACAAAGCCATCGTGGCC
Source organism: Hymenobacter caeli (assembly GCF_013294115.1). Taxonomy (GTDB): domain Bacteria; phylum Bacteroidota; class Bacteroidia; order Cytophagales; family Hymenobacteraceae; genus Hymenobacter; species Hymenobacter caeli. The sequence continues at coordinate 5,744 of NZ_JABSNP010000002.1, forward strand.
GGCTTGCAGCAAAACCGCGTCAATGCCTTGGGCCTCAGCGGAGCGGATGGCAATGTGATTCGGGCAGTGAAGCGGCCGGTGCGCGAGATTGACTACGGCTTCGTGGGTGACCTCACGCCCGCCGGCGTGGATGCGGCGCTGCTGGGGGCCCTGCTCGGGCTGGGCCTTACCCCGGTGATTTGCGCCATCACGCACGACGGCCAGGGCCAATTATTAAATACCAATGCCGACACCATCGCCGCCACGGTGGCCGTGGCACTGAGCGAAAAATTCGTGGTTGAGCTGCATTATTGTTTCGAGAAGAACGGGGTACTGCTCGATGTGAATGATGACAATTCGGTTATTGAGAAAATAAACCTGACAAGCTACGCGGAATTAAAAGAAGCCGGAATTATTGCCGATGGAATGATTCCGAAATTAGATAATTCATTTGATGCGCTGAGCCAAGGCGTAAGCAAAGTAATTATTGGCCACGCGCTGAAAATTAACGATTCGCTCAAAACGGTGCTATGCCTGAATTAGCCGCGCTTACGGAGGCGGCCGTGGCGCTGCTGGAGCAATTAATTGCGACGCCCTCGTTTTCGCGGGAAGAAACAGCAACTGCGGCGTTGATTTTTGATTTCCTGACGGCGCACGGGGCCCGGCCGCAGCGCCAGGGCAACAACGTGTGGGCCGTGGCCCCGGGCTACGTGCCCGCCCGGCCCACGGTGCTCCTCAACTCGCACCACGACACCGTGAAACCGGGCGCGGCCTGGGCATATCCGCCGTTTGTGGTTACCTGGGAGGGCGATAAATTGACCGGTTTGGGCAGCAACGACGCGGGGGCTTCGGCAGTGAGTTTGCTGGCGACGTTTCTGTATTTGCAAGACCAGCCGCGAGCGTATAATTTAATTTGCGCCATCACGGCCGAGGAAGAAATTTCAGGGGCCAACGGCATTGCCAAATTGCTGCCCGAGCTGGGCCCCATTGCCCTCGGCATTGTGGGCGAGCCCACGCAGATGCAGCTGGCAATTGCCGAAAAAGGCCTGTTGGTGCTCGACTGCCTGGCCCGTGGCAAAACCGGCCACGCGGCCCGCGACGAGGGTGAAAACGCCTTGTATAGGGCCCTGGACGACATTGCCTGGCTGCGCAATAACCAGCTGCCGCGCGTGTCGCCGCTGCTGGGGGCCGTAAAAACCACGGCCACGCAAATCAGTGCCGGGCAGCAGCACAACGTGGTGCCCGACGAGTGCCGCTTCGTGGTGGACGTGCGCACCAATGAGCTGTATTCGAACGCCGAGGTGGTAGAGATTCTGCAACAAAACTTGCGGTCGGAAATTACGCCCCGCTCGCTGCGTCTGAACTCGTCGCGCATCGCGGCCGACCACCCCATTGTACAACGTGGCCAAGCCTTGGGCAAAGAAACCTACGGCTCGCCCACCCTGTCCGACCAGGCCCTGATGCCGTTTGCAACGGTGAAAATAGGCCCCGGTGACAGTGCCCGCTCGCATACGCCGGACGAATTTATTTTGCGCAGCGAAATAATTAGCGGCGTGCGCGATTACGTGGCGCTGCTGACGGATTTGGTGATTTAATTAATTACAAGAAGCAAGGATGAAAATCTGGGAAAAAGGCTTTTCGGTCAACGAGAAAATTGAAAAATTCACCGTGGGCCGCGACAGGGAATTAGACATGTACCTGGCGTATTACGACGTGCTGGCCTCCCGGGCCCACGCCGATATGCTGGCCGGGGCCGGGCTGATTACCGCCGCCGAGCAGCAGCAGCTGGCCCAGGGGCTAGATGAGCTGCGGCAGCAGATTGAGGCCGGCACGTTCGTGATTGAAGCCGAATTTGAGGACGTACACTCCAAAATTGAGTCGTACTTAACAGAGAAGTTTGGCGATGCGGGCAAGAAAATCCACACCGCCCGCTCGCGCAACGACCAGGTGCTGACGGCTATCCAGCTATTCATCAAAGATTATACGGAGCAGGCCGCCACCAAGCTGGTGGCCCTGGCCGAAGTGCTGCTGCAAAAAGCCGCCGTGCACCGCGAGGATTTGCTGCCCGGCTACACGCACTTCCAGGCGGCCATGCCGAGCAGCTTTGGGCTGTGGTTTGGGGCCTACGCCGAGCACTTGCTGCTCGACGTGGCCCTGTTTGAGGCGGCCCACACCGTGGCCGACCAGAACCCGCTGGGCTCGGGCGCGGGCTTCGGCAGCAGCTTCCCCATCAGCCGCGAGCAGACCACGGCGGCGCTGGGTTTCAGTGGCGTGGCCGTGAGCGCCGTGGGGGCCCAGATGCTGCGCGGCAAAACCGAGCGCACCGTGGCCTTTGCCATCGCCGGGGCCGCCGCCACGCTGGCCAAAATGGCCTATGATTTGGTGCTCTACAACGGTCAGGACATGGGGTTTGTGCAGCTGCCCAAGGAGTTCACGACGGGCTCCAGCATCATGCCGCACAAGAAAAACCCCGACGTGTTCGAGCTGGTGCGGGCCCACGCCAACCGCCTCCAGGCCCTGCCCACCGACCTGATTCTGGCCACCAGCAACCTGCCCAGCGGCTACCACCGCGACTTTCAGATTCTCAAGGAAATCCTGTTCGGGCCCCTGCGCCAGTTCCTCGATTTGCTGGACATGCTGCTCTTCGCCGTGCCCGAAATTCAGGTGGTGCCCGGCACCATCGACCAGCCGAAATACGACCCGATTTTCTCGGTGGAAAACATCAACCAGCTCATCCAAAGCGGCGTGCCGTTCCGCGAGGCCTACCGCCAGGTGGGCCAGTCGGTGGAGGACGGCAGCTACCAGGCCCACCGGGAGTTCCGCACCACGCACCTGGGGAGCGTGCACAACCCCGGGCTGGCCGAAATCGAAGCTAAAATCCAACAGCTGAAAGTGCACAGCCGGGTGCTGGGCGGGGCCCCGGCCTAAAGCGGTTTCGGGGTTGTTGTTCATTTTTGAAAATAGTTAAAAGTTGAGAGTTAAAACGCGGTTTTACAGAATTTTAACTTTTAACTCTCAACTTTTAACTCTCAACTTTTAACTAGGTACACGGACTCGAAAACTGCTCTAGGGCCCCTGCCTAAGGCCCGGGGCCCTAGCGGTCCAGCAGGGCCTGGTAGGCGGCGGGCGTGTCCACATCAAACGCGGCATCCGGCAGGGGCACCAGGGCCAGCGCGGGGCCGTAGCGGGCCAGCAGGGGCTTGGCGCCCTGCTCGGGGCGAATGTTGTGTAAATCGGCTAACGCGCTGGCGGTGAACAGGGCCGGGATGCCGAACGCATCGGCGTAGGCGGCGGCCACGGCTGGGGCCCCGGTGGCTTGCTGGTGCCGGGCCAGCTCCGCCAGCTGCCCGGCGGTGATCAGCGGCTGGTCGGAACTCATGACGAGCACGGCGGTGGCCGCGGGGCCCAGCGCGGCCAGGCCCGCCCGGATGGAGGCCCCCATGCCGGCGGCCCAGTCGGGGTTGTGCACGGCCTGGCAGGGCAGGCCGGCCACGGCGTGGCGCAGCTCGGCATCCAGGGCCCCCGTGACGACGACCACGGGGGCGTAGCCGGCGGCCAGGGCCGTGCGCACGGCCCGGTGCAGCAGGGTTTCGCCTTGGTAAACAAGTAGTTGCTTGGGCTGGCCCAGGCGGCTGGAATTGCCGGCGGCCAAAACCAGGGCGGCGGCTGATGGGATAAGCGGCGGCGTTAGCGGAGGCATAGCGTGAGGAATTGACACAAAAAAAGCCGGTGGCTGAGTGGTTGCGCATTGCCTGGCAATGCGCAACCACTCAGCCACCGGCCCAAAATCAGCCGCAGCCGGTTAGGCGTTCAGCTTGGGGTAATCGGTGTAGCCTTTCGCGCCGGGTACGTAGTACGTGTCCTTGTCGCTGGGGGCGAGGGGGGCGTTTTGGGCGAAGCGCTCCACCAAATCGGGGTTGGAGATGAAGAGCGTGCCGAAGGCCACGAGGTCGGCATCGCCGTCGGCAATGACCTGGTTACCTTTTTCCTGCGTCATGCCGGCGTTGATGATGAGCGTGCCCTGGTACATGGGGCGGTAGTGCTTGGCGATGTGCGGCTCGGCAAACGGAACCTTGCTCACGTCCGTGAACGGCTCGCAGAGGTGCAGGTAGGCCAGGTTGTAGTCGTTGAGGCGCTTCACGATGTAGTCGAACGTGGGAATGGTTTGTTCGTCCATCTTCGTGCCGAAGGGGCCCTCGAGCGAGGGGTTGAGGCGCACGCCCACTTTGCCCAGGTCCACGCCCGCCGCTTTGATGGCGTCGAGCACGTCGAACAAAATCCGGGCGTGGTTTTCAATCGAGCCGCCGTACGCGTCGGTGCGGTGGTTGCTGGTGCCGTTGAAAAACTGCTGGAACAGGTAGCCGTTGGCGGCGTGCACCTCCATGCCGTCGAAGCCGGCGGCCAGCGCGTTTTTGGCGGCGGTGGCGAAGTCGGCCACGGTGTACTTAATCTCTTCTAGGGTCATGGCCCGGGGCGTCACCGTGTCTTTAAAGCCGGTGGGCGTGTACACTTTCTCGTGGGGGTTGAGGGCCGAGGGGGCCAGGGGCAGGGCCCCATCGAGCAGGTCGGGGTGCGACATGCGGCCCACGTGCCACAGCTGCACGAACATTTTGCCGCCCAGCTGGTGCTGGGCGCTGGTAATTTTCTGCCAGCCCGCCACCTGCTCGGGGGTGTAGATGCCGGGCACGTTGATGTAGCCGGCCGCCTCGCGGTTCACATAAGTGCCCTCCGTGACGATGAGGCCCGCCGAGGCGCGCTGGTCGTAGTAGGTCACCATCAGGTCGTTGGGGACGGCCCCGGGGTTGTCGGCGCGGCTGCGCGTCATGGGGGCCATGACGACGCGGTTTCTCAAATTGAGTTTATCGGAGTGGAAAGGGGTCAGAAGCGGTTGCTCAGCCATTGTCGGTTCGATGCGGGGGGTGAATGATTGCGGGAAAAGCTTCCGGTCGGAAGCGCCCCATAAGTACCCGTAGGCCCGTTTTGTTTGGGCCCCGGGCCAATAATTGCGGCGCAATCTGGTTGCCTGCAAGCACATTAGCCTGCCTTTCTGAGCGGCTGTCGGTAAGCCTTTCGTCTGGTAATCAGCTGTATTGTAATTGGTTCGGTTACAAACCGCCTGAGGCCCCATTCCCGCGCCGTGCGCGGCTAAAAATTACCCGCCGCTGCTTTCGCATTGCTTCGGCACTGGCCGGTTTAGCCGGCGCGCCACTGCTTGGCTGGGCCGCCGCCACTTCCCGTGCCAACACAAGCACAGCTTTTGACACTCGCCGGGCGGGCATCTAAAGTAAGCGCCGTTGCTCCTGGCCGCCCGACGCGTTTTTTCGGAAGATTTATGAATCTAGCGCAGGTGCGCGATGGGTGCGCCTGTGCTCATTGTTGCCCGTAACAATGATTAAGCAATGGCTGCGCCTGCGTCAACGGCCGCCGGAACGTGCACCGTGCCGGCCCGCTCGCGCAGGGGCCGGCCCTGCCGCCCGCTGCGCTGCGCCTGAATCTCGGCCACGATGGCCAGGGCAATTTCCTCCGGCGTTTCGCTGCCCAGGTCGAGGCCGATGGGGCTGTGCAGGCGTTCGCGCAGCAACTGCGTCCGTTCGGCCTCGCTCAGGTCCAGCTCGTCCAGCAGCCGGGCGGCTTTCAGGCGGGGCCCCAGCAGGCCAATGTAGGGCGCGGGCGCGGGCAGCAGGGTTTGCAGCGCGGCCAGGTCGTAGGCGTAGTTGTGGCTGAGCAGCACGTGGTAGGCGCCCGGGTCGGGCACTTGCGTTTCCAGCGCGGCCACGGGCACAACGTGCACGGCGGCGGCCTCGGGGAAGCGGGCGGCGGTGGCCAGGTGGGGGCGGCCGTCCACCACCGTGATGTGCCAGCCCAGCGAGCCGGCCAGGCGCACCAGCGGCTGGGCGTCGTTGCCGGCGCCGTACACCACCAGGCGCAGCGGTGGCTCCAGCACCTCCAGCAGGGCCCGCACGGGGCCCCCGGCGGTTTCCACGTCCAGCACCTGCGACTTGCCCCGGGCCAGCGTGGCGCGGGCGGCCTCGGCCAGTGGGGCGGCCAGCAGCGGCGTGCCGCGCAGGGCCCCGGCGGCCGACAGCAGCACGCGCTGCCCCACGGCCGCTTTCAGGCCGGTGGCGTCGGTTGCGAACACGGTGGCCAGCACGGCCGGCGCGGGGTGCTGGGCAAAGCCGCGCAGCAGCTCCAGCGGGTTGTGGTCGTCGGTGAAATTCAGCGGCTCCAGCAGAATGCGCACCACGCCCTGGCAGCCGGGGCCCAGGCCGTGGCGCGGGTCGTCTTCGTCGCGGGTGTCGTAGGTGACGAGGGCCGGCTCGCCCTGGAAAATGGCCCGCCGGGCCCGTTGCCGGGCATCGCCCTCCAGGCAGCCGCCGCTGATGGCCCCGGTCAGCTCGCCGTCTTCCGTTACGAGCATCCGGGCCCCCGGGCGGCGGTAGGCCGAGCCCAGCACCTCCACTACCGTGGCCAGCGCGCAGGGGCGGCTAGCGGTGCGGTGCTGGTCGTAGGCCAGGAACAGTCGTTGTAATTCAGTCATTATCGAAAAGGGGTGCGCGTTGGCAGTACGCCCGGCGGCGGAGCGGAGTTGTGAGAACTACCTACCGGGAGGCATGGTTCTGGGCCGGGGCCCGGTACCCCCACGGCGCGTACTTTGCCCGTTATGAGCGCTGCCATCCCCGTTTATCAATTAGGTGCTTTCACTGAGCCCGCTGAAAAGCCCATGAAAATTATCCTCACCGGTTCCCTCGGGAACATCGGCCAGCCCCTGGCCACCGCGCTGGTGCAGCAGGGCCACGCCGTCACGGTCATCAGCAGCCAGCCGGCCCGGCAAGCCGCCATTGAAGCGCTGGGGGCCCTCGCCGCCATCGGCTCGGTCGAAGATGCGGACTTCCTGGCCGCCACCTTCGCCGGGGCCGAGGCGCTGTACCTCATGGTGCCGCCCAACTTTGCCGTGGCCGACTCGCGGGCGTACCACCGCCGCGTGGGTGGCAGCTACGTCCGGGCCATTGGGCAGGCGGGCGTGCGGCGGGTGGTGCAGCTCAGCAGCTGGGGGGCTCACCTGGCGGCGGGCACGGGCGGCATCCTCGGCTCGCACGATGTGGAGGAAATCTTGGCCGCGGTGCCGGGCCTGGCGCTCACGCACTTGCGCCCTACTTCGTTCTACACCAACATGTTCAGCTTTATCGGGATGATAAAAGCGGTGGGCACTGTAGGTGTTAATTACCCGGGCAGTACCCGCGTGGCCTTCGTGCACCCGCTCGACATTGCCGCCGCCGCCGCCGCAGAGCTGACCACGCCCGCCGCCCCCGGCCGCCACGTGCGCTACGTGGCCAGCGACGAGCGCACCGCCGACGAAGTAGCCCAGGTGCTGGGCGCCGCCATCGGCCAGCCCAACCTGCCCTGGGTGGCCCTCACCGATGCCCAAATGCAGCACAACCTAACCAGCCACGGCCTGCCCGCCGCCCGCGCCGCCGAAATCGTGGCCATCTACGCCAGCACCCGCACCGGGGCCCTGGGCGCGGACTACGAGCAGCACAAGCCCCCCCTGGGCCAGGTGAAGCTGGAAGATTTTGCCCGGGAGTTCGCCGCGGCTTTTTGAAATACCAAGTAGCGGGTTAGTAAGCCAAAAACGCCCCGTACCTACCAGGTACGGGGCGTTTTTGTGGGCGCTAGGTGCGCTGGCGTAACGCAACTACTTTAGCCGCTTAGGCTTGCTAATCGGTGCCAAGTTGGAAGGGCGTCCTGAGGTGGCCGGGTAAATGTGGACAGAAGAGGACCGTTGGCGTCGGGCCATCTTGTTCAAAACCAGGAAATAGCACCTAGATGGCGTCCAGCCCCGGCAAGCTGAGCAACTCCGCGGCGCGACGCGCCACGGTTTTGATACCGGCGATATCCGGGCCGGTGACGGTCAGGTGGCCCATCTTGCGGCCGGCGCGCGCGTCCAGCTTGCCGTATAGGTGCAGGTGCGTGCCCGGCAGGCTCAGCACGGCGTACCAGTCCGGCTCCTGCGGTTGGCCGTCGGCGTCAAACCACACGTCGCCCAGCAGGTTGAGCATGATGGCCGGGGAGTGCTGGCGCGGCTGCGGCAAGGGCAAGCCCGCCATGGCATGCACCTGGAGGTCAAACTGCGACGCGTCGCAGGCGTCTATGGTGTAGTGGCCGCTGTTGTGCGGGCGCGGGGCCATCTCGTTGACTACCAGGCCGCCGTGCGCGCTGCCGTCGTCCACCACAAAAAACTCGACGCACAGCACCCCGACGTAGCCGAGGTGCTGCGCGATGGCCACGGCCGCCTCGCGGGCCCTGGCGGCCAGGGCTGCGGGCATATTGCCTGCGTAGGCGTGGGTCACGGCCAAAATGCCCCCGACGTGCACGTTGCGCTGCGGGGCGAAGCTGACGACTTGCCCGTCCCAGCCGCGCGCCACCAGCACCGAGCACTCGGCGGTGAGCGGTAGCATCTTTTCCAGCACGCAGGCCACGCCGCCCAGCTCGGCCCAGGCGGCGGCGAGCTGAGCGGCGGTCTTGACGCGGACCTGGCCCTTGCCGTCGTAGCCCATGCGCGCGGTTTTCAGGATGCCGGGCAGCAAATCCGCCCGCTCAGCCAGTACGGCCTGGAGCTGGGCCGGCGTTTCGAGCACCGCATAGGGCGCGCAGGTCACCCCCGACACATCAGCGCAAGCCGCGAAGTGCGCTTTTTCCTCGATGCGGTTTTGGGCAATGCCCACCACGGCGGCGCTCGGTGCCACGGGCCGGGTCAGCGCCAGCGTTTGCAGGGCCTGGGCCGGCACGTTTTCAAACTCGGTGGTGATGGCCTGGCACAAGTGCGCTAGCTGCGCCAGCCCGGCCGGGTCGTCGTAGCCGGTCTGGATGTGGTGGTGGCTCACCAGCCCGGCCGGGCTTTGCGCGTCGGGCTCCAGCACGGCCGTGGAGTACCCCAGGCGCTGAGCGGCGTGCACAAACATCCGGCCCAGCTGGCCGCCTCCCACTACGCCCAGCGTGGCCCGCTGGCCAGCAGCGTCCACACTGCCGGGGAAAATCGGAGTCATAGCTGCAACGTGACTAGCGGCGCTCATACGGGCAGCGTCATGTTGCGGGCGGCTTCGGTTTGGGCCGCGCGAAACGCCAGCAGCTTGGTCGCCAGGTCCGGGTCGTGCAGGGCTAGCAGGCTGATGGCGAACAGCGCGGCATTGGCCGCCCCGGCGGTGCCAATCGCAAACGTGGCCACCGGTATCCCCTTGGGCATCTGCACGATGCTGTGCAACGAGTCTACCCCCTGCAAATGGCGGCTGGCCACCGGCACCCCCAGCACGGGCAGCGTGGTTTTGGCGGCCAGCATGCCCGGCAAGTGGGCGGCCCCCCCCGCGCCGGCAATGATGGCCTGCAAGCCGCGCGGGCCGGCTTGTTCGGCGTAGGCAAACAAGTCGTCGGGCATGCGGTGGGCCGATACCACGCGCGCTTCGTGGGCCACGCCAAAGTCTGCGAGAATCTGCACGGCATGCTGCATGGTGTCCCAGTCGCTGCTGGAGCCCATGACCACGCCAACCACTGGCTTGCCGGGGGTAGCGCTGGGGCTAGGGGCGTCGGGGGTAGGAAGGGTACTCATAGGCGAGCCTTATCGTAAAAGGGCGGGGCCGCCCTGGGTGGTCGAAAAAACAGGATGTTGGACGTAAGCGCGGGCCAGCCCCCGCAGCCGGACAGCCGGCTACTGGGCTGCGCGTTGTCCCGCCAGTGAAACGGGCATTTGCTCGGAAAACGTCATCACGGCCACAAATTTACTGTGGCAGCCTAAGCGGTAGCCCAAAATTCGGGGCGAACCCTGAAAAATACAGGTTCCAGCCCGGCTAACCCTCCGCGCACCAACAGGGTTTTCGTACCTAAAATCACGGGGGCTGCCCGTCTTTTGACCGTTTGGTCGACTTCGATGGTAGCCGTTGCCAGTGAAAAGCGAAATGCCCCGGAACTCTGCGGTTTCGGGGCGTTGTAGTTATGTGCGCAGCGCTCAGTATCTTGCTGCTACTAAATAATGGCTGTTGTCAAAGAGACAAGCCTGATTAGGAACGCGGCCCATGAACAACAGACTCACCAAGTACGGGAGCTTTGAGGCAATGAAGCGGGATATACCCCCAGCTACCCTGTCTGCTGCGGAAAAAGAAAGGCTTGATGCCGAAGCTAAGCAAATGGCTGAAATATTTCAGGCGCTTCGGGCGAATAAACAGCATGGCAATACTCGCAAATAACCAGCTGCTCGAAAGCATAGTAAAAGTTTGCCAAGTATTGAACAACCACGGCCTTGACTATATGGTCGTTGGTGGCAGTGCGGTTGCGTACTACGGTTATTTCAGACATTCCATTACGATGGCTGGTGTGCCTGCTGATAGGCCAGACGTAGATATTTGGTACAACCCTACTTACGTAAATTATTTCAAGCTGCTAGATGCGCTCGTTGCGTTGGGACAAGACACGGCGAAGCATAGAAATGAACAAGCCCCTGACCCTAAAAAATCGTTTTTTAGGTACGAATTCGACCTGTTTACCCTTGACTTGCTGCCGTCAATCAAATCAGCGCTAAGTTTTGGCACAGCCTTTTCCCGACGAGAAGTTATTGAAATAGGCGGCGCTGCTATTTCGTTTATTGATTTTGAGGATTTGCTTGCCGATAAGGAGGCGACTGCCCGACCTAAAGACTTTAATGACATTGAAAATCTCAGAGGGGGCCATAAAGAAGACAGTTGAAGAAGCTAGCTTCCCGAAGCTGCCTGAGAAAAAGCAACGGCTATAATTACCTGTTAAAAAATGGAGGCAATCGAAATATTGAAAGATAAATTAGTGGGTCAATTCATTTCAAGGTTTAGCGCAGGCGACACATGGGACCTAAGTATCGATGGATACTGGTTAATGGCTCAAGAAATATTCTCAAAAGACGAAACATTATTTAATATGTGGTTGCAGAATGATTACCACCTGTATGATAGTACTGTCGATAAAGAGGATATTAGCAAAAGTGCTATTGTTGCCTCTATTTTAAGAAGAGAAATAACTGATTTAAAGCTAGATGAATTATGCAATCTGACACTCGAATTTGAAGGAGGAGCCGAACTGGTTCTTTTAACTAGTGCAGCTATTGTTGATTGGCAATGGTGTTTGAATAAAACTGGTAGCATCCCATATAGCGACTATTTAGTGGCTTGTTTTTGGGAGGGAGAAATAGCTGTCAACGAAAACCAGGACTGAGTAATTATAAACAAAAAGCGCCCCGCAGCCAATTGGCTACGGGGCGCTTTTTTATTTAACCTATTCCAACCTTACAGCAGCTTGTCAATCGTCAGCGGCAAGTCGCGCACGCGCTTGCCGGTAGCGTGGTACACGGCGTTGGCAATGGCGGCGGCAACGCCGAGCATCCCGATTTCTCCTACGCCTTTTACGCCGAGGGGGTTGACGAGGTCGTCTTCCTCCTCCACGAAAATCACGTCGATTTTGTGGATGTCGGCGTTTACCGGGATGTGGTACTCGCTGTAGTTGTGGTTCATGTAGCGGCCGAGGTTGTTGTCGAGGTACGCCTCTTCCATCAGGGCCATGCTGATGCCCCATACCGTGCCGCCGAGCACCTGGCTACGGGCAGTTTTGGGGTTGAGGATGCGGCCGGCGGCCACGGCATTCACCACGCGGGTCACGTGGATGGTGCCCAGGTCTTCGTCCACTTTCACCTCCACAAACGCCGCGTTGTGCGAGTGCATGGAGTACTTCATCGTGTTAATCGGGTTGGGCTGGGCGCTCGACTCGGCCTCCACTTTGGCCTCGCCGCTGGCGGCCAGCACCTCCGCGATGGCCACCGTCCGGGTGATGTCCTCGTTGGCGCGGATGTGGCCGTCGGCAAACTGTACGTCTTCGAAGTCAATGCCTTCGAGGGGCGAGTTTTCCATTCTCTGGGCCAGCTTGAGCAGCTTCTTGCCAATTTCCTGGCACACGGCCTGCACGGCCGAACCCACCGAAGCAGCGGTCCAGGAGCCGCCCTGGATGGGCGCAACGGGGAAGTCGGTGTCGCCGAGGTTGAATTTGACCTGCTCAATGGGTAGGCCCAGGGTTTGGGCGGCTACCTGGGTCATAATCACGTAGGTGCCGGCGCCCTGGTCGTTGGTGGCGCTGCTCACGGTCAGCTGGCCATCGGCCGAGAGGCTGGCTTTGGCGGCGGCTTTCTGCATGGAGGCATCCCAGCAGCCGGAGCCCATGCCCCAGCCCACCAGCAGGTTGCCCTCGCGCGTCGAGCGGGGCTCGGGGTTGCGCTGGTCCCAGCCAAAGCGCTTGGCCCCCTCGTGGTAGCAGTCGATGAGGCGCTTGCTGCTGAAGGGTTTGTCTTCGGTGGGGTCGGTGTAGGTGTAGTTGAGCAGGCGGAATTCCAGCGGGTCCACCCCCGCTTTGTACGATAGCTCGTCGATGGCGCTTTCGATGGCAAACGAGCCGGTGGCCGCGCCGGGCGCGCGCATATCGGCCGGGGTGTCCACGTCGATTTTGGCCAGCTCATACGCAAACTTGGAATTGTCGCTTTTGTAAAGAATGCCCGACCAGTTCACCACCGTTTCGGTTTCGTTCTCGTACTGCGACGTTTCGGCAAAGGCATTATGCTCAATGGATTGCAGGCAGCCCTGGTCGTCGGAGGACAGCTTAACGTCCTGAATGGTGTGCGGCCGGTGCCCCAGGCTAAACATCTGCTGGCGCGTCAGCGACACGCGCACCGAATGCTCCAGCTCCAGGGATGCCATGACGGCCAGAAATACCTGGTGCTGCGGCCGGAGGCCCGAGCCAAAACCGCCGCCGGTGTACTTGGAAATAACCCGCGCCTCGTCTTTGCCCAGGCCAAAAATCTTGCTGATGTACTGCTGCACGTTGGGCGCGCCCTGCGTCTTGTCGTAGATTTTCAGCTTCTTGCCATCGCCCAGCCACTCCACGGTGGTCGCAAACATCTCCATCGGGTTGTGGTGCTGCGCGTGGTGCACATACTCACCTTCTATTTTGTGCGCCGCCGCTTGGAAGGCCTTTTCTGCATCGCCCTTGGGCTTGGGGGGGGGTAAGAAACCGGTTTTGCCCTTGGGCGCATCAAAGCCTTTGCCAGCGGCGCGGGCTTTGTCAAGGTCCGTGTTAAAGTCTTCATCCACTGCGTACTCAATTCTGAGGATGGACGCCGCGTAGCGGGCCAGCTCAAACGTTTCGGCCACCACCAGCGCCACCGGCTGCTGGCTGAACAGGATTTCGGGCTCGTGCAGCGGGCGGAAGGGCGAGCCACCGGGGGCCACATCGTCCTTGTAGCTACGGTCGAACCACGCGAAACTGGGCACGTTTTCGTGCGAGAAAACCTGCTGCACACCGGGTAGGGCGAGCACGGCGGAGGCGTCGATTTTCGTGATTTTGCCCTTCACAATGGGGCTGTCCACGATGTAGCCGTACCACAGGTTGGGCACGTTGTACTCGGCCGCGTACTTGGCCGCGCCCGATACTTTGGCCGGGCCCTCGGGGCGGCTGATGGGCTTGCCAATCACGTCGGAATCCAGGCGCACGGTGGGCGGGGTGGCGATAGTCTGGCTCATAGAAATTACGGATTAGAATTCAGAAATGCGTTAGAGTCAATCGCTTGGTCCATCTCGCTGGCCTGCTCAAGGGCGCGCACGATGGCGCGTTTGCCCAACTCGATTTTGAAGGAATTGACGCCGTAGCCTTTGGCTTCGGCAAACACCTTGGTCGCCACTTGGCGGAACAAGTCGGGCGAAGCCGTTTGGCCTTCGAGCATCTTTTCGGCCGCCGGGTCGCGCCAGGGCTTGTGGGCCACGCCGCCCAGGGCAAAGCGAGCCGTTTTGATGGTGTTGCCGTCCATTTCCAGGCCCACCGCCACGCTCACCAGCGCAAAGGCGTAGCTGGCCCGGTCGCGCAGCTTGAGGTAGGTGAAATTTTTCGCGTAGCCCTGGGCCGGCAGGTCGATGGCCGTTACCAGCTCGCCGGGCTGCAAGGTGTTGTCCAGCTCCGGCTGGTTGCCCGGCAGGCGGTGGAAATCCGCAAACTTGATGGTGCGCTCGCCGCGGGGGCCCTGCACGCGCACCACGGCTTCGAGGGCGGCCAGGGCCACGCACAGGTCGGAGGGGTGGGTGGCAATGCAGCTCGCGCTGGTGCCCAGCACGCCGCACACGCGGTTCTGGCCGCCGATGGCCGAGCAGCCGCTGCCCGGCTCGCGCTTGTTGCAGGGCGTGGCCAGGTCGTAGAAATAGTAGCAGCGGGTGCGCTGGAGCAGGTTGCCGCCGTTGGTGGCCATGTTGCGCAGCTGCGGCGTGGCCCCGGCCAGGATGGTCTGGCTCAGCAGCGGGTAGCGCGCCTCCACCTCGGGGTGCCAGGCCGTGTCGGCGTTGGTGGCCAGGGCCCCCAGGCGCAGGCCGCCGTCGGGCAGGCCCGTGATGTCGCTCAGCGGCAGGTGGCCCAGGCTGGTGAGGTGGGCGGGGCGGCTCACGTTTTCTTTCATCAGGTCGATGAGGTTGGTGCCGCCGCCCAGGTAGGCCGCGCCAGCGTGGCCGGCAAAGTCGCGCACGGCCTCGTCGACGGCCGCTGCTTGGGTTAGGGTGAAGCTGTTCATGATAAGCGGATTACGCTGCGGAGTTAGCAGAGATGGGCTGCATCGGGATGGTCACCAGTGTGCCGTTGTCGACCACTACCTGCCCGTCGTGCAGCACTTCCATCACCGCCGACAGGATGTTGGTGTAGGCCCCGCAGCGGCAGAGGTTGCCGCTCATCAGCTCGCGCACCTCGTCGGCGGTTTTGGCGCGGCCCTCGTTGAGGAGGCCCTGGGCCGAGCAAATCTGGCCCGGCGTGCAGTAGCCGCACTGGAAAGCGTCGTGGTCGATGAACGCCTGCTGCAAGGGCGAGAGGTTGTCCTCGCCGCCCAGGCCCTCGATGGTGGTAATCTGCCGGCCCTGGTACACAGTGGCCAGGGCCAGGCAGGCGTTGATGCGCTTGCCGTCGGCCAGCACCGTGCAGGAGCCGCACTGGCCGTGGTCGCAGCCTTTCTTGGTCCCCGTCAGGTCCAGGTATTCGCGCAGGGCGTCGAGCAGGGTGGTCCAGGGCGCAATTTGGAGGGTGTGGTCCTCGCCGTTGATGCGCAGCGTAACGGGTTGGGTGGGGGCCAGGGCCCCTGCGGGCGGGGCCAGCGGCCCTTGGGCGTAGGAGGTGCTCATAGGTATCGGCTCTCGTGGTGGGTGCGTGGCGGGCCTACGCGCCGACGGCGGCGGTGGTTAGGGCCCCATTTGCCCCGCCCGGCCAACGCCGCGCCCCAACCCCGGCACTGCATTTCATAACCCCTTTGCTTTAAAGAAAATAATTTCCCGGGGGCCGCCAAAATAATCATCCGCGGCGGCCATTATTTTGGGTTGTATTACCGGCAATACAGCGCCGCAAAACGCCCGCCCGCGGTGATTTGCGGCGGTTTTATTCTGAGCCAGCGCCACCGGTGCCGTGCACAAAAAAGCACCCCCGGCAGCTCGCTGGGGGTGCTTTTTTGTGCACGGCACCGGCCCGCCGGGGTGTTGCCGGGCTATTTTTTCACGAACCGTACCGAGCCGCTTTTGCCGCCGTTGGTGGCCGTGACGACGTACAGGCCGGGGGCCAGCTGGCTTAGGTCGAGGGTGTAGTCGGCCTGCGGGGCCCGGGCGGTGCGCACCACCTGGCCCAGGGCATTGACCACCGCAATGGAGGCCCCCGCCAGGGTTTTGGGCAGCTTCACGGTCAGGGTGTTCTCCACCGGGTTGGGGTAGGCCACCAGCGCGTTCTTGCCGTCCAGCAGCGCGGCCGGGGCCGTGGCCAGGGCCGTGGCGGCGGGCGTGCCGTAGGGGATGCCGCGGCCGGCGGTGCTCATGTACACGCGGCCGTACACGTTCATGTCGCCCATGATGAACTGGCCGTTGGCGGGGCCGCCGTACTCGTGGGCGTCGTCGTTCACCCGCACCCAGCTCGCGCCTTCGTCGGTCGAGCGGTGCATGCCCAGCACGCCGCCCACGGTGCCCCAGATGTAGAGGGTTTCGTAGGTGCTGCCCGGGGCCGCCTTGCCGATGCCCACCGCGCCGCAGTACGTCACGTTGGCGAGTTTGGTGAACACCGCGCCCGCGTTCACCGAGCGGGCGAGGCCCCCGCCGTAGAGCGCCACCCACAAGTGGCCCTCGCGGCCGGGCACCCGCCGCACCACCGCTGAGCCCCCCGTGCCGGGGCCGGCCCCGGCCGGGGCAAACGACACCCCGCCGTCGGTGCTCACGAAAAAGGTGCCGGCCCCGGGGTTGTAGGCGTAGAACTTGTTGGGGTTCACGGGGTCGCCGATGGGCCGCACGTTGGGGTAGGCCAGCCCGGTCACCGCCGTCCAGGTAGTGCCGTTGTCGGTCGAGCGGTAGGTGGTCGTGGTGGTGTTCGAGTTGGGGCAGTGCAGCAGCACGTTGCCGTCGGCCGAGAGGGCCACCTGGCCCGCGGCCCCGTTGATGACGGGCGTTTTGGTCCAGGTCAGGCCCTGGTCGGTGGAGTAGTAGAGGGCGCTGCCCACGCGCACCACCTTGCCGGGGGCCAGCGGGGCGTAGTCGAGGCCCTGCGTCGAGCCGATGCGCGGCGTGTGGATGGGCCCGTACTGCGTCACGTCGGCCTGCCGGAAGCCGTCGTAGTCGCTAATTACCGAGATGAACGGCCCGCCCGGGATGCTCACCGCGTTCTGGGCCACGGTTTCTTCCAGGCCCTTGCCCAGGAACTTCCACACGCTGGACGCGGTGATGTCCTCGTTCACGTAAATGCCGTTGCCCGACACCACCAGCACGTGGTTGAGGTTGGCGGGGTCGAACTCGATGCAGCCGGCCCAGTGAATCGACTGGTTGCCGACCCACGTCACGCCGTCGGGGTTGATGGAAAAGCCGCGGGTGCCGATGATGTCCGTCCAGGTGGTGCCGCCGTCGGTGCTGTAGTAAAACCGGTCGCCGTACACGGTGCCTTGCAGCACGTAGGTGTTGGTGGTGGAGGCCACCAGGCGGCTGGGGTTGGTGGGGTCCACGCCGATGGCCCCGAAGGCGTGGTTGCTGATGGCCATGCCCGTGGCGGCGTCCTTGGGCGTCACGTCGGCCCAGGTGCCGGTCGAGACGGTGTACTTCCAGATTTGCCCCGCGTTGTAGGGCTCGGCGGTGGTGCCGTAGGGCCCGGCTCCGTTGCCGTAGCTGATGTACAGGTTGTCGGGACCCGCGAAGGTGGCCCGCTGCGGCATCATGCCCGCCGCCAGGTTCGGGTTCACCACGGCCGCGAAGGTGGCCCCGGCGTCGTCGCTGCGGTAAAAGTTCTGGTCGTTGCCGGTGCGGGAGATGCCGGCGAAGATGCGCCGGGTGGCGCCGCCCGCCGCGCTGCCCTTGTCGAGCACCACGAAGCTCACGCCGTTGCTATTAGGCGTCGTCGTCACGTTCAGCCCGTCGAGGTGCGCCCAGGTGCTGCCCGAATCGGTGCTTTTGAACATCCCGCTGGCGCGGGTGCCGGTGTAAAGCACGGCGCTGTTCACGGGGTCTACCTGCAGTTTTTCGCCGTTGTTGCGGCCCATGCCGTTGCCGTTCACCCGGAACTGGGCCGTCACGTCCACGTAGGTAAACGTGGCCCCGTAGTCGGCGGAGCGCAGGATGTAGCTGCGGCCGTTGTTGAAGTAGGAGATGCCGCACTGCGCGTACAGCACACCGGGCTGCTGCGGGTCCAGGGCCAGCGACTCCACGCCCTGCAGGCCCTGCTCGTTTTCCGAGGCCCAGTCCAGCAGCGCCACCCAGCGGCCGGTGGCGGCGTCGAAGCGGTAGGCCCCGCCCACGTCGGTGCGGACGTAGAGCAGCCCCGGCTGGGCTTTGCTGGCCAGGATGCCCGACACGAACCCGCCGCCGCCGATGGCCACGTTGCTAAAGGTGTAGGGCTCGGCGGTCTGGGCCCGGGCGGGGGCGGCCAGCAGCAGCCAGCACGCGCTCCACGCCAGCCGGGCGCGTTGACCGGGAGCGAATTTTGAAAAAAAAGCTGTTACAGAAGTACGGATCATACGGAACGGGCTGGAAAGGTGGAACAATCGTTTGTGGAAGAAAAGACTACCCACTATACGCTGGCCCGGGAACTCTGTTACCTGAACGGTAGCCTACAAATCAACCCGCCCCGCCGGGGCCCAGTGAACGCTGCCCACCGGAGCGGCCGGCTTCCCCGCCGTCCGGGCGAAAAGCTGAATAATTCAACTCCGGGGTTAGTACTCAGCAGAGAAAACGCGTGACCATTCCGCGTTCACATAGTAATTGTGCGGGTTCAACCTATTTATAACACAATTCGACCAAAACAATTGGCCGGTGGCGGGCCGGGGCAGTAGCTTTACCGAACCATAGCGTGGCTTCCGCGCTGCAAACCAATCCTTTCCGTTTCAATTCTACCCCCATGATTGAAAATCTACAGCGCTACTTTCGCTACTACCTCGCCCTGCTGCTGATGGCCCTGTTGGCCGTGGGCGCGCGCTTGCAGGCGGCCCCGCTGGCCCCCGCCGCTACACCGGCCGCCGGCCCGGCGGCCGGTGTAGCGGCGGGGGCGTAGGGCAGTTACTTTGGCCCACCTTTTGTATAAGTACAAGTACGGCACCGGTACGGTACCAGCGCCACTCACTTGTAACCGACGCGCTTCGGCGCGCTGCCCTTATGAAAGCTAAGTCAATAATTGCCGCCCTGGGTTTGGGAATGCTGATGCTGAGCGGTTGCGTGGCCTCGGCCGGTTACGGCTACGGCCCCCGCTACTACCCGCCCCGCCCGTACTACGGCTACGGCCCGCGCACCGAAGTAATTGTGGCCCCCGCCTACCGCGGCGGCTACCACCACGGCGGGTACCGCGGTGGCTACGGCCGCCACTACCGGTAGGCAGCCCTCGAAATTGTAAAAAGCCAGCGGCCGCAGCGGGACAATCTCCCGCTGCGGCCGCTTTTTTTAGGGCCGGCCGGGGCCCCGGCCCGGGGCGCTTTTACAGCCGGATTGCCGGCAGCCGGGGCGCTTAAAAAGCTGGGCGAGGCACGGGCAAGCCGGGCCGGGCGCGGGCCCCGGGCAACTACAAGGCCCCGAACGGGGTACTAAGGCGCGGGCCCACCGGGGCCCTGCTTCCCTAAAACCCCGATTTTGATGAGCAAACATACCTATGAGATGGGCCTGATCGGCAACTGCGCCTTTCTGGGCCTCGTTGGCACCGACACCGCCGTGCGCTGGCTCTGCTGGCCGCGCTTCGACAGCAGCTTCGTGTTCGGCAGCCTGCTCGACGACGCCAAGGGCGGCGAGTACAGCGTGCGGCCCGCCGGCGGGGCCGCCTTCACCGCGCACCAGTACTACGAGGTGAACACCAACGTGTTGTGCACCGAGATTACCACGGCGGAGGGCAGCTACCGCGTCACGGACTTCGCGCCCCGCTTCGCGCAGTACGAGCGCTACTACAAGCCCCTGATGCTGGTGCGCAAGGTGGAGCCGCTGGCCGGCTCGCCCCGCGTGCGGGTGGCCTGCCGCCCCGTGGGCGACTACGGCCGGCTGGCCCTCACGCGCCGCCGCAGCTCCAACCACGTGGCTTACCTGGGCCTGGAGGAGGAAATTCGCCTCACCACCAACCTGCCGCTCACCTACGTGCTGGAGGAGCAGGACTTCCTGCTCAACGAAACCAAGTACCTGGTGCTCACCTACGGGGCCCCGCTGGAAGCGCCGCTGGAGAACACGGCCGAGCAGTTTTTGCGCGGCACGCTGGCCTACTGGCGCGGCTGGGTGAAGAGCACCAGCATCGGCAATTTCCGCCAGGAGCAGGTGATTCGCTCCGCCCTGGCCCTGAAAATCCACCAGTACGAAGACACGGGGGCCATCATCGCGGCCACCACCACCAGCCTGCCCGAGGCCCCCGGCAGCACCCGCAACTGGGACTACCGCTACTGCTGGATGCGCGACACCTACTACATCCTCACGGCCTTCAACAACATCGGCCACTACGAGGAAATGGACCGCTACTTCCAGTACATCGCCAACCTGCCGCGCCCCCGGCAGGCCCGCTACCAGCCGCTCTACGGCATCACCGGCGAGGCCAAGCTGGTGGAGCAGGAGCTGGACCTGGCCGGCTACCTGGGCAACCAGCCGGTGCGCATCGGCAACGACGCCTACACCCACGTCCAGAACGACGTGTACGGGCAGGTGCTGGTGGCCCTGCTGCCGCTCTACGTGGACGCCCGCTTCCAGGACCCCACCCGCCGCAACGCCGAGCAGCTGGTGACCGACGCGCTGGACATGATTGCCCGCACGATGGACGAGCCCGACGCCGGCCTCTGGGAGTTCCGCCACATCGCGCAGCGGCACTGCTACACCTACCTGTTCCACTGGGCCGGCAGCCACGCCGCCGCCCGGGTGGCCCGCCGCCTGGGCCGCCCCGACCTGGCGGCCCAGGCCGAGCGGCTGCGCGACGTGGCCGCCGCCCACATCGAGGAGTGCTTCAGCCCCGAGCAGCAGGCCTACACCAACGCCATCGGCTCCGACAACCTCGACGCCAGCACCATCCAGCTCATCATGATGGGCTACCTCGACCCGGCTTCCGACCGGGCCCACCGCCACCTGGAGGCCCTGGAAAAGGAGCTGAAAACGCCCGAGGGCCTTTTCTACCGCTACCGCCACGCCGACGACTTCGGCACGCCCGAGACGACGTTCCTCATCTGCTCGTTCTGGTACGTGGACGCGCTGGCCTGCGTGGGCCGCGTGGACGAGGCCATTGTGGAGTTCGACAAGCTGGCCGGGTACACCAACCACCTGGGCCTGCTCAGCGAGGACGTAGACGCCAAAACCGGCTCGCAGTGGGGCAACTTTCCCCAAGCTTACAGCCACGTGGGCCTGGTAAACGCCGCCTACCGCATCGCCAATAAGCTGGACCTGCCGAAGTTTATCGAGGAATAACAACCGCTTCTTCGGCGGTGAGCCCCGCCCCCAAGCCTATGCAAAAGGCCCGCTGGATTAACCAGCGGGCCTTTTCAGTTAGAAATGGCACCAGTTGCTAAATCAGCCGGCGCAGCAGGGCCCGCACGCCGGCCACGTCGGGCAGGTGGAAGCGGGCCAGCGAGCGGGCCCCCGTCCCCACCCGGACGGTGTAGGCCGGCGGCGGCAGGGCCCGGAAGGTGTCCTCGTCGGTGCGGTCGTCGCCGAGGGCCAGCACGAATTCGGCCGGGTACTGGGCCAGCCAGCGGCTGGCGGCGGCCCCTTTGTTGATGCCGGCGATTTTGATTTCGATGACTTTGTTGCCTTCCAGCACCTGCAAGCCGGTGTTCGACGTCATGAAGGTGAGGTGGGCGAGCAACTCGCGGGCGCGCACGGCCCCCAGCTCGGCGTCGGCGCGGCGGAAGTGCCACACCAGCGAGTAGTCCTTCTCCTCGATGAACGAGCCGGCGGTGCGGGCCACGTACAGCTCCAGCACCGGGCGCATCTCGCGCATCCAATCGTTGCGCAGGGTCTGGAACAGCGCCCACTCCGCGCCGGCCGGGCGCAGCCACACGCCGTGCTCGGCGATGAAATCGAGCGGCAGGTGGCCCAGCCAGCGCTCCAGCGTGGCCCGGTCGCGCCCGCTGATGACCACCACCCGGTTCTGGGGGTTGTCGGTGAGGGCCCGCAGCAGCAGGCGCAGCTCCTGGTCGGGCTCGGCGCGCTGGGGGTTGGGGTGGAAGGGGGCCAGCGTGCCGTCGTAGTCGAGCAGCAGCAGGCGCCGGGGCGCGGCGCGGTAGGCCCCCACCAGGCCGTCGGTGGTGCCGGCGTCGAGCATGTCGGGGGCCAGCGTGTGCTGCTTCATCTTGCTGTAGGCCAGCTGGTTCATGAACAGCTTGGCCCACGAAAACACGTTGTAGCGCTTCACCAGGGCCCGCATCGTGTCCAGGCGCTGGGCCTGCTCGTCGGCGGGCATCACCAGGGCCTGGTGCAGGGCCTCGGCGAGGCCGTTGATGTCGGTGGGGTTGATGACCAAGGCGTCGGACAGCTCGCGGGCCGCCCCGGCCCGCTCGCTGAGGATGAGCACCCCGCGCCCGTCGGCCTTGCTGGCCACGAACTCCTTGGCCACCAGGTTCATGCCGTCGCGCATGGGCGTCACGAGGGCCACTTCGGCCAGCCGGTACAGCGCCGCCAGCTCGTCGGGCGGAAACGAGCGGTAGAAGTAATGAATTGGGTTCCAGTCGATGGTGCGGTACTGCGCGTTCAGGCGGCCCACCAGCTCGTCGATTTCCTGCTTGAGGGCCGCGTACTGCGGCACCTGGTCGCGCGAGGGCACCACCACCATCAGCAGGCTCACCTGCCCCACCCACTCGGGGTAGCGCCCCAGCAGCTGCCCGAAGGCCAGCAGGCGCTGGGCAATGCCCTTGGTGTAGTCGAGCCGGTCGATGGAGAGCACCACGCGGCCCGTGCCCAGGGCCTGGCGGTAGGTGCGCTCGTGGGCCCGGGCCGCGTCCGAGGCCGCGGCTTCGGCGTAGCGCTCGTAGTCGATGCCCATCGGGAAGGCGTCGACGAGCACCGTGCGGGTGGGCGTTTCAATCAGCCCGTTCTGGGTGGGCAGGCCCAGCAGGTGGCTCACGGCGCTGAGGAAGTGGCGCATGTAGCCGAAGGTGTGGAAGCCGATGAGGTCGGCCCCGAGCAGCCCGTGCAGCAGCTCGGCGCGCCAGGGCAGCACCCGCAGCAGCTCGTAGGACGGGAAGGGGATGTGCAGGAAAAAGCCGATGGTGCAGCCGGGCCGCTCGCGGCGCAGCAGGGCCGGCAGCAGCAGCAGCTGGTAGTCGTGCACCCAAATCGTGTCCTCGGGGCCCGCCAGGGCCAGCACGGCGCGGCAAAATTTCTCGTTCACGGCCACGTAGGCGGCCCAGTGGGCGGGCTCGTAGGTGGCAAACTGGGGGAAGTAGTGGAAGGTGGGCCAGAGCGTGGAGTTGCTGAATCCCTCGTAATACTCCTGAATTTCGGCCTCCGTCAGGAACACCGGGGCCATGCTGTCGGTGCGCAAGGCTTCGGCGATGAAGTCTTCCTCGGCGGCGTCTTCTAAAAACAGGCCCGGCCAGCCCACCCAGGCGTTGCCGTCCTGGCGGTAGATGGAGCCCAGGCCCGTGGCCAGGCCGCCCTCGCTGGGCTGGAAGGTGAGGCCGTTTTCGGTGCGTTGTACTTTGGTGGGGAGGCGGTTAGAGACGATAATGGTTTTCGGCATGCAGCTTTTTCGGATGGTAGAACCCGTTGGTGTACGTGGGGAACACCAAAAACAGCCCTTTTTACTCATTCTTTGCTCATCTTTTGGGGCCGGTCTCTCACCGGTGGGCCCTCAAAAGCTGCCGCGCGGCCCGTGCGGCCCCGTGTTCGTGAGAGAAGAATACCGGGAACCGGCCTGCTCCCAACCCCCAATTTGCGCCGCCGCGCCGCTTAATTCGGGGCCTCGCGCCCGGCTCGCCTCGCGCCCGGCTCGAGGTCCGCCGTATCCACGGGCTTCAGGCAATCATTCTGGCCTGTATTTTGTCTTAATAGCAGGCGGTTAGCATCTTGCTTTTAATCGACGCGTTCCGGCGCTTTGCGTTATGAAAATTAAATCCATGTTGTTCGCTCTAGGGTTGTTCGTCGTGCTGCTCAGCGGCTGCACCGCCTCCATCGGGGCCGGTGGCTACTACGGCGGCGGGGGCTACGGCTACGGTGGTGGCTATTATGGCCCGCGGCCATACTACGGCTACGGTCCGCGCACCAACGTCATCGTTGAAACGCCCTACCGTCGCGGCGGCGGCTACTACGGTGGCCGGGGCGGACGCGGCTACGGCGGCGTGCACAGCTACGGCAGTGGCGGGCACGGCGGCCGGGGCCACCGGTAGCGCGGGCCCCTGCGCCTGACGCAACAAAACCAAGCGGCCGCGGCGGGAGCAATTCCCGCCGCGGCCGCTTGCGTGGGGCCCCGGCGTGGCGAGTGGTTACTGGCTGCGTAAAGGCAGCGAATGAGTCCCGCTGAGCGGGGTTGAATGACGTGCTCACTGCGCTTTTGCCTGGCCTGCAACTTTCCAAAGATTCCGCGCTTGCTCCCGGCTTCGCAGCTAGTGGAGTAGGCGCATTCTCTTGTCAGAAATTATTGACAACGTTTCCCCAACTGCCACTACCTTTGTAGCGTACAAAACAAAAAGAGGTGGCCAGCGCCCGGCCGACCACCTCTCCCCAACTAGCCGAGTAGATGAGTGAGCAACAACAGGCCGATGGCCTTCGCTGCTCCTTTCAAAAGCTCTAGCAGAACAGGTTTGCCCCATTCTTGCCACAGTTGTTTTGCACGTCCCTTTTTCATTTCCAGATGAAGTTGAGGGTTGCTAATCAGCCCCCACTTCCGAAGCCTCGACTGTTCCACCAGTCGGGGCTTCATTTTTAAGAAACGCCAGGTCGGGGGCCGTAACCTCCCGTGCGCAGCAAAGGTAAGTTAGCGGGTTTCGCGCCCAGCCCCTTAGCTGCGCACAGGCTGGCAGTAGCCCGTTGCCGGCGCATAATCCTTGCCCGCAAACGGGCCCCAAGCCCAGATGCCGGGGCCCCGGCTGCGTATGAGGAAGCCGTGCCGCCGCTACCCGGCGGCACTCTCTTGCCCCGATTTCATGGCCGACGCTTCCCAAAAAACTACCAATGAGCCGCTTGCCGGCTACGTGACCGTGCGCGGCGCCCGCGAGCACAACCTGCAAAACGTGGACGTGGACATTCCGCGCGACGCGCTGGTGGTGTTCACCGGCGTGTCGGGCTCGGGCAAATCGAGCCTGGCGTTCGGCACGCTCTACGCCGAGGCCCAGCGGCGCTACCTGGAGTCGGTGTCGCCCTACGCGCGGCGGCTGTTCCACCAAATGGCGGTGCCCGAGGTGGACCGCATCGACGGGTTGCCGCCGGCCGTGGCGTTGCAGCAGCAGCGCGGGGCCCCGAGCACCCGCTCGTCGGTGGGCTCGGTTACGACGCTCGCCAACCTGCTGCGGATGCTGTACTCGCGGGCCGGCGACTATCCCAAGGGCCAGGGCATTGTGTACGCCGAAGGCTTTTCGCCCAACACGCCCGAGGGCGCCTGCCCCACCTGCCACGGCCTGGGCCGCGTGTACGAAGTGACGGAGCAGACGATGGTGCCCGACCCCACGCTCACCATCCGCGAGCGGGCCCTGGCGGCCTGGCCCCAGGCCTGGGGCGGCCAAAACCAGCGCGACATTCTGGTGACGCTGGGCTACGACGTGGACACGCCCTGGCAGGACTTGCCCCAGAAGGACCGCGACTGGATCCTGTTCACCGACGAGCAGCCCGTGGTGCCCGTGTACCCCGGCTACTCGCCCGAGCAAACCCAGCGGGCCCTGAAACGGCAGGAGCCGCCCAACTACATGGGCACCTTCACGGGCGTAAAGCGGCACGTGCTGCACACCTTCGCCACCACCCAAAGCGCCCTGATGAAGAAGCGCGTGGCCCAGTACATGCGCAGCCAGGAGTGCCCCACCTGCCACGGCAAGCGCCTGCGCCGGGAGGCCCTGGCCGTCACCTTCGCCGGGCTCGACATCGCCGACTTTTCGCGCCTGCCCCTCCAGCGCCTGGCCGAGGTGCTGGGGCCCTACGCCGAGGATAAGGCGCTGAGCAAGCAGGCCGAAGCCGCCGCGCCGGAGAAGGCCATCGTCACCCAGCGCATTGCCGCCGACCTGGGGGCCCGCCTGGCCGTGCTGCTCGATCTGGGCCTGGGCTACCTGTCGTTGGAGCGCGGCACGCCCACGCTCTCGCCCGGCGAGCTGCAGCGGCTGCGGCTGGCCACCCAGCTGTATTCCAACCTGTTCGGGGTGGTGTACGTGCTCGACGAGCCCTCCGCCGGCCTGCACCCCGCCGATACCGAGGCCCTGCTCGCGGCCCTGGCCGGCCTGAAACGCGCGGGCAACTCGCTGTTCGTGGTCGAGCACAACCTCGACGTGGTGCGCCAGGCCGACTGGCTCGTGGACGTGGGGCCCCAGGCCGGGGCTCTGGGCGGGCGCATCCTCTACAGCGGCCCGCCCGCCGGCCTGGCCGCCGTGGCCGAGTCGCAAACCCGCCGCTACCTCTTCGACGCCGCGAAGCCCGCGCTGCCCGTGCCGCGCCCGGCCGCCGGCTGGCTCCAGCTGCGCGGCGTGACGCGCCACAACCTTACTAACCTAGACGTTGATTTCCCGCTCGGCGTGTTCACGGCCGTCACGGGCGTGTCGGGCTCGGGCAAATCCAGCCTTGTGAGCCAGGTGCTGGTGGAGCTGGTGGCCGCCCAGCTCGGCCAGGCCCTGCCCGCCGAAGACGAGGAAGGCGACCCGCTGGAGCGCGCCGCGCCCGCGGCCACCGGCGGCCACCTGGCCAGCGGCCTGGCCGGCATCCGCCGCCTGGTGCAGGTCGACCAGCGCCCCATTGGCCGCACGCCGCGCTCGAACCTGGCCACCTACACGGGCCTGTTCGACGCCGTGCGGCAGCTGTTTGCCAACACCCCCGAGGCTAAAAAGCGGCGCTACGACGCCGGCCGGTTCTCGTTCAACGTGGCCAAGGGGCGCTGCGAAAACTGCCAGGGCGAAGGCTTCGTGATGGTGGAGCTGCTGTTTCTGCCCAGCGTGTACGCGCCCTGCCCGGTGTGCCACGGGGCCCGCTACAACGAGAAGACCCTGGAAATCAAGTACCAGGACAAAAGCATTGCCGACGTGCTGGGCCTGACCGTGGACGACGCCTGGGCCTTCTTCGCCGCCGACGCCACCGTGCGCCGGCCCCTCACCGTGCTGCGCGACGTGGGCCTGGGCTACCTGCGCCTGGGCCAGCCCGCCACCGAGCTATCGGGCGGCGAGGCCCAGCGCGTGAAACTGGCCACCGAGTTTCAGCGCCCCGCCCGCGGCCACACCCTCTACGTGCTCGACGAGCCCACCACCGGCCTGCACCCCGCCGACGTAGAGCGGCTGCTGACGCAGCTAAACGCCTTGGTGGAAGCCGGTAACACGGTCGTGGTGGTGGAGCACGAAATGCGCGTCATCGCCGCCGCCGACTGGCTCATCGACATCGGCCCCGGGGCCGGCGACGAGGGCGGCCGCGTGGTCATCGCCGCGCCCCCGGCGGAGGTGGCGGGGGCCCCGGCGAGCCGCATTGCGCCGTACCTGGCGCGGTTTCTGGCGGGGTAGGGGCCCGCCCGGAACGGCCAGGGTCGGGGCGTGCCTATCAGCGGCCCATGGCTTTGGTCGGCAGCTCGAAAAATTGCCTTTGCAGCTGCGATTTGACGGCGGCGGGCAGCTGGTGGCGCTCGAAAGCCTCCACGGCCCGGCGTTCTCTTCGGTGGTTGTACTGCGCGTGGTAAGCAAAGCTGCCTATGAGCAAGGGTACTACCACTACCACGACAAAAGCGGCCTGAAACAGGCCCTGAAACTCGTAGGGGCGGCTGGTGTTGTTCACAACACCTACGCTGAGGGCGGTGAAGCCCACGAGGCCGGCGGCCAGCAGGTGGCCGCGCTGCCGCCGCCGCATAAACAAGCGGTGCAGGGCCGCCGCGGTGTCGGTAGCCGCTTGCGCCTGGGCCTGCAAAACTTGGGCCTGCGCTTGCGCTTGCAAGGCCTGGACCTGCGCCTGCGAAATGGCCAGGGCCGAATCGAGGCGGGAAATGGGCGGGGCGGTTTGGGCAGATACCGCCCCAGTGGCCAACAGAAAAAACGCGAAAACCAGATAGAAGCGCATTGAGAAGGAGGAATTGAGCTGCCGCAAAGTACAGCAGTATTGGGCTTGTTTCATGCCGCCAAAGCCACCAGAAACACTGTCACCCAGGTTTTTGGGTTCGAGCCCAACCGGCCTTCCACGCCAGCGCCAGGCGCACACCGGCCATGCGCTGGAGCTGGGGACGGGTACGGCTCATGGAAGAACCCGGGCTTTCGTTCCTGCTTGAGGCCCCGGCCGGCGTGGCGCGGGCCCCAGCCCACCGCATTGCGCCGTACCTGCGGCGGTTTTTGACGGGGTAAGGCTACTGGGAAAACACGTGTTTTAGCTTGCCCTTTAACCACTTGGATGACTTGTGGGCTTTAAAATCTTTTGTTTCCAGCCGCTCGTTTTTGAGGTTAAATGAGTCAAAAGCAAACAGTTCGATTGCCAGTACCGGAATGGCCAGGAGGCCAAGTCCCAGGGAATTGCTGTTTTTTTCGCTAGCCGGAGAAGTAGCTTGTGCCAGCGCAATGCCTACCGCAGCCGCCGCCACAATGCCCAGGCCCCCAGCCGTTTGTTGCCGCCGTCGCTTGGCAAACAGCTTGTGGATGGCCGCCAGCGTGTCAGCTGCTGGCTGCGCCGGTATCACGGTGGCCAGCGAATCGGGGCGGGGAACGGGTAGCGGAACCTGGGCAGACGCTGCGTGGGCGGCCAGCGCGAACAGCGCGAAAAACGGGTGGAAGCGCATAGTGATGCGGTGTGAAACAGCCTCACGTTGGTGGATTCGTCAGGATTAGTGCTGGCCCGGCTATGCTCCAGTAGCGATGCCGAGCACGCTTCAGCGGAAAAACTTAGGCTTTAATTCCCGCCTGAGGCCCCGGGGCAGTCGGTGCGCCTCGAAGGCGGCCACGGCCCGGCGCTCATTCTTTTCGCTGTACTGGACGTAATAAATCAGCTCGCCTCCGAGCGCCAGGGCCCCCACTACGCCGGTGAAAAAAGTGCCAATGGCCATGCCGTCGAGGCCCGCGCCACCACCTATGCCGTAGCTGCCGCCACCGCCGCTACCGGACGGCCGGGCACCCGAACTGCCAATTACCAGGCCGCCCACCGCAACCAGGGCCGTGCCGCCGGCTACATAGTTGCGCCGCTGCCGCCGCGTGGCAAAGAGCCGGTGCAGGGCTGCCAGCGTATCGGGTGCGGCCGGCGCGGGGGCCCCGGTAGCCACAGAGTCAGGCCGGGAAACGGGCGGGCGGGCCTGGGCAAAAGCCACGCCGTTGGCAAGGAGTAGTACCGCGAGAAGCAAGGAGGGTCGCATGGGCCGGGCGAAAGTATTGACGCCACGAAATACGCTGCCCAAAGCCTGACTACAATGCCAGTATAAAATAGCTAAAAGTCCCTAGATATTTACCTAAATACTTAACAGTCATCAGTAAAAAATCAAATAAGTTGATTTGCCGGTGTCCTCCAGAGCCAAATTTATAGTTGAGGAGGCCTGCCCTGGTGTGCCGCAAACTCAACGTGCCAGCGCCAGCCGGGCCCCCAGCATGGCCCAGCGGCGGGGCATCTGGGCCCCCAGCAGGTCGGCGTAGCGGGCGTCGAACAGGTTCTGGACCTGGCCCAGCACCCAGAGGCGGCCGGGCAGCAGGGCCACTTCGGCGCGGATATTAAATACGGCGTAGGTGGGGGTGAGCACGCTGGGCAGGGCCGTGGCGCTGGCCGGGTCGGTTTGCTGGGCGGCGCGCTGCTTGAACACGCCGCTCACCGCCAGGTTGGCCCGGCGGTGCGTGAAGCTGGCGCTGCCCGTGAGCAGGTGCCGCGCCACGTTCGAGAGGTATTGCGACTCCACGCCGCTCCGGTTGTCGAGGTTCACGTAGGTGTAGCCCAGCGAGCCGTTCAGGCGCAGGCCGGGGGCCAGCTGGGCCTGCGCCTGCACCTCGGTTTCCACGCCCTGGGTGGTTACGTCGAACAGGTTTTGGGCGAAGCGGTAGCTGCTGGCGGGGTTGATGTTCGTGAGGCCGGTGGCGGCAATCACCTGGGCCCCGGACTGGGCCACGTAGTCAATCAGGTTGCGGCCGTCGCGGTGGAAGTAGGTGGCCCGCGCCAGCAGCGCCGGCGTGGGCTGGTAGTCCACGCCGCCCTCGTAGTTGAAAGTGCGCTCGGCGGCCAGGTTCGGGTCGCCCACGTTGAAGCCGGCGGGCGTGATGCCCGGCCGCACGTTGGAGGTGTACTGCTCCGTGAAATTGGCCGCCCGGATGGCCTTGCCCAGGGCCCCGCGCACGGTCAGGTGCTCGCCCAGCTGCTGGCTGGCGTTGAGCTGCGGCACCAGCTCGGTGCCGTAGGCCTGGTCGTGGTCCAGGCGCAGGGCCCCCGTCACGCTCAGGCCGGGGGTGGGGGCGAAGGCGGCCACGGCGAAGGCCCCCGTGTGCCACACGGCGTGGTCGCCGCGGTCGTTGCTCAGCACGGCGCGGCGGTCGGCCTGGCCGCCCAGCGTGGCCCGCAGCTTGGGGCTGAGTTGCAGCTGGTGCTGGCCCTGCACGTTGAGGTAGTGCATGAGGTGGTCGCTGGGCACCGACGTGGGCGTATAGACGTAATAGTCAGTGCTCGCCGTGCCCACGATTTGCAGCTCGGTGCGGGCCTTGGCGCTCCACTCGTAGCGCAGCTGGCCCTGGTACCAGTCGCGGGTGAAGGTTTCGCGGGCCCGGTCGCCGAGGTTGGTAGTGTAGAAGTTCTGGGCGTTGAAGTCGCGCCGGTCGAAGCTGACCCGGGCGGCGGCACTGAACTTCGGGCTGATGTCGTAGGCCCCCGACAGCGAGTAGGTGTTGAGCTTGATGTCGTTGCGGCCCCCGCCGGGCGCGTCGAGCAGCTGGCCGCTGGCCGTGTTGTTGAGCAGGCCCCCGGCCAGGCGCAGGCCGTGGTCCTGGCCATAGAAGCCCAGGTTGGTGCTCTTCAGCCCGTACTCGCCCGACAAAAACGTGGCGGCCAGCGCGGTGCCGTCGGGCCGGTGGGTGGCGGCGAAGGTTTTGGTGACGATGTTGATGAAGCCGCCCACCGCGTCGGGCCCGTACAGGGCCGCGCCGGGGCCCCGCACAATCTCAATCTGCTCAATCTCGGCCGGGCTGATGGGCAGGTAGCCCGCGAAGTGCCCCGTGAGCGGGTCGTTCAGCCGCATGCCGTCCAGCAGCAGCAGCACCTGCGTGAAGGTCGAGCCGCGCAGCGTCACGTCGGCCTGGGCCCCGAAGCTGCCGCGGCTCTGCACTTCCAGCGCCGGCAGCACGCGCAGCAAATCATCGAGCGAGAGCACCGGGTACTCGTTCAGCCGGCTGCCGGGGATAACCGTCACGGCCCGGCCCGTCTGGCCCGCCGCCTGGCCCAGGCGCGAGGCGTACACCGTCACCTCGCGCAGGGTGCGGGCGCTGTCGGCCGGGGCCGTCTGGGCCAGGGCCCCCAGGGTGAAAAAACTGCCGATCAGGGTAGCGGTGGTGCGTATAGCGGGCATGGTTGGGCGTGAGATGGTTCCGCAAAGCTAGGGGCGCAACCCCACCCCCGGCCCCTCCCCGGTGGGGAGGGGTGCGTTCAACGATTCAGGTACTGACACCCCTCCCTTTTGGGGAGGGGCCGGGGGAGGGATTGCATCGCCCGGCCCAAATCCTGCATCTTTGGGCCCTGACCCGTTTCCCCCGCTTCCTTTTATGAAAATTTCTACCGCGCTGGGCCTGCTGGGCCTGCTGGCCGGCCCCGCCCTGGGCCAAACGCCCACCCCGCCGCCGGCTCCGGCCGCCCCGCCCGCCCTGCCGCTGCGCGACGCGGCCCCCGACCCCGTGGGGCCCTACCGCGCCTCGGCCACCAAAATCAACGACCTGGTGCACACCAAATTGGCCGTGAAGTTCGACTACGCCAAGCGCTACCTCTACGGCCAGGAATGGGTCACGCTGCGGCCCCACGGCTACGCCACCGACTCGCTGCGGCTCGATGCCAAGGGCATGGACATCAAGACGGTGGCCCTGATGAGCGGCACCCAGCAAACGCCCCTCCAGCACACCTACACCGACCAGAACAACCTGTATGTCAGCCTGGGCCGCAGCTTCAAGCCCGGCGAGGAGTACACCGTGTACCTGGAGTACACGGCCAAGCCCAACGAGCTGAAGGTGAAGGGCTCGGCCGCCATCACCGACGCCAAAGGCCTGTACTTCATCAACCCCGACAGCACCACCAAGGGCAAGCCGGTGCAAATCTGGACCCAGGGCGAGACGGAAAGCTCGTCGGCCTGGTTCCCCACCATCGACCGGCCCAACCAGAAAACGACCGAGGAAATTGCCCTGACCGTGCCCGCTAAGTACGTGACGCTCAGCAATGGCCGCATGGTGGGCAGCACGCCCGCCGGCCCCGGCCTGCGCACCGACACCTGGAAAATGGACCTGCCGCACGCGCCTTATCTGTTCATGATGGCGGTCGGCGACTTCAAAATCTACAAGGACACCTGGCGCGGCAAGGAGGTGAACTACTACCTCGAACCCAAGTATGCGCCCTACGCTAAGCAGATTTTTGGCAACACGCCCGACATGCTGGAGTTCTTCTCGACCCGCCTGGGCGTGGAGTTTCCGTGGAACAAGTACGCCCAGATTGTGTGCCGCGACTACGTGAGCGGGGCCATGGAAAACACCACCGCCACGCTGCACGGCGAGCAGGTGCAGATGAGTGACCGCGAGCTGATTGACCGCGAGTACCAGGAAGAATCGGTGATTGCCCACGAGCTGTTCCACCAGTGGTTCGGCGACTACGTGACCTGCGAGAGCTGGAGCAACCTGACCGTGAACG
The DNA here is from genome assembly GCF_013294115.1 of Hymenobacter caeli. Classification (GTDB taxonomy): domain Bacteria; phylum Bacteroidota; class Bacteroidia; order Cytophagales; family Hymenobacteraceae; genus Hymenobacter; species Hymenobacter caeli. The sequence goes on from NZ_JABSNP010000002.1 coordinate 38,206, forward strand.
AGTCGATGGCCGACTTCTCCGAAGGCCTCTACGCCGAGCACAAGTACGGCCGCGAGGCCGCCGACTACCACACCTACGGCAACCTGCGCCGCTACCTCGCCAACCCCGCCGACGCCGCCAAGGACCTCGTGCGCTTCCACTACGGCGACCGGGAAGAGGTGTTCGACCTGGTGACCTACCAGAAGGGCGGGGCCGTGGTGGACATGCTGCGCACCTACCTGGGCGACGACGTATTCTTCGCTGGCTTGCAGAAATACCTGAAAGACAACGCCCTGGGCAACGGCGAAGCCCACCAGATGCGCCTGGCCATGGAAGCCGTGTCGGGCCAGGACCTGAACTGGTTTTACAACCAGTGGTACTTCGGGGCCGGCCACCCGGTCGTGACCATCGACTACGCCTGGGACGCGGCCCGCAAAACCGAGCTGGTCACCGTGAAGCAAACCCAGGACGGGGCCCCGTTCCGCCTGCCGTTCGCCATCGACTACTACGTGGGCGGCAAGGCCCAGCGCCAACGCGTGCTGATGACGCAGGCCAGCCAGACGTTTGAAATGCCGCTGGCGAGCCAGCCGGCCCTGGTGAACGTGGACGCCGAAAAGAAGCTGGTCTGGCTGAAAAAGGACAACCAGCCCTTCAGCGCCTTCGCCTACCAGTACGCCCACGCCCCGCTGTACGTGGACCGCCGCGAGGCCGTGGCCGCCGCCAAAGACGCCCAGGCCACCGACCCCGCCGCCCGGGCCCTGCTGCTGGCCGCCCTCAACGACCAGTTTTACAGCCTGCGCCGGACCGCCGTGCAAAGCCTGGATTTGGAGAACAAAACCGTGGCCAAGGCCGCCGCGCCCGCCCTGCGCAAGCGGCTGGCCACCGAGAAGGACCCCAACGTGCAAACCGCCGTCGTGGGGGCCCTGGGCCAGCTGAAGGACAAGCGCGACGCGGCCACCTTCACGCAGTACCTGGCCGAGAGCCGCTCGTACAACGTGCAGGGCGCGGCCTTGCAGGCCCTGGCCGAAGTAGCGCCCGCGCAGGCCCTAGCCAAAGCCCAGGCCCTGGAAGGCGACGACCACGCCGCCGTGGTGCAGGCCGTGGCCGCTACCTACGCCGCCGCCGGGGGCCCGGCCCAGTGGCCCTACATCCGCGACAAATTCGACGCGGCCCCCATCTCGGGCAAGGCCGGCCTGCTGCCCGGCATGGCCGCCATGCTGCCCCGCCTGGACGACCCCAAGCTGTTCGCCGAAAACGTGGACCGCCTCAAGGCCATCGGCATCCAGTACAAGGCGCAGGGGGCCGACCAGGCCATCATCGGCCTGCTGCAAAGCGAGCCCGTGCAGAAGTCGGCCAGTGCCGCCGTGCCCGCCAACCGCCAGACGCTGGAACGCGCCGTGCAGGAGATTCAGCAGGCCAAATAAGGGGCTTGCTCAAACGCAGAAAAGGCCTTCCGCACGTTGCGGAAGGCCTCTTTTGCGTTTAAACAAACCGTTACTTGGCCTTGGCCAGCTTGAGCGCCGGCTCCGTGCCCGGGGCGTGGTTCGCGCCGTTGTACTGGCTGGAATCTTTTTCCTTCTTAACCGCCTTGGGGGCTTCCTGGCCGGGGTCGGCCGGGGCCTCGGTGCCGTAGATGTGCTCCATGTCCTCGAATACCTCTTCGCCGTTCACGTCCAGGTCTTTGAGCACGCCGTCGGCGATGTCGTACACCAGGCCGTGGAGGCGGGGCGGGTTTTCCGAGCGCATGGCGTTCTGGATGATGCTGGTTTTGGCCAGGTTGCGCACCTGCTCCACCACGTTCAGCTCCACCATGCGGCGCAGGCGCTGGGGGCCCTCCGGGATGCGCAGCAGCTCGGTTTCGTGCAGCCGCACCACGTCGCGGATGTTCACCAACCAGTTGTCAATCAGGCCGTACTGCTTGTTGGCGGCCGCCGCGGCCACGCCGCCGCAGCCGTAGTGGCCACACACCATGATGTCCTGCACGCCGAGCACTTCCACGGCGTATTGCAGCACGCTCAGCATGTTCAGGTCGGAGGGCACCACCAGGTTGGCGATGTTGCGGTGCACGAACATCTCGCCGGGGCCCGTGCCGGTGATGCCCGAGGCCGGCACCCGCGAATCGGAGCAGCCGATGAACAAGTACTTGGGCTGCTGGCCGTTGGCCATGCGCTGGAAGTACTCCGGGTCCTGGGCGTTTTTATCGGCCACCCACTGGCGGTTGTTGGCAAGAATTTCCTGGATGCTGGACATGGGGGAGGGGCGCGAAGCCAAAGCAATGGACGATTTTTTACGCAGCGCCGCGATTTGTGGTCGCATAGTAACGGAGTGTTGATGAAATGTAGCGGAAAAAAACGAGGCGCCGGGCCCCGCGCTAGTGGCTGCCCACGGCCACCCGGCGGATGCCGCGCAGCTCCAGGGCGATGCCCCGCGCCGGGGCCGCCTGCCGAAACGCCTCGATGGCTTCGAGCACGTCGTGGTCGATGGCGTCGGAGCGCGTGCCGTCGAGGATGACGCGGCTGCCGGTGGGCAGCTGCTCCAGCGTCGTCACGATGCTGGCCTTGTTGAGGAAGGACACGTGCTCGGGCAGGCGCAGGTGCAGCGGGGCGGCTTCGTCGCCGTCGGCGTCCGCCGCGCCGCCGCTGGCGGTGTCGTCGCGCCGCAGGTAGGAGCCCGCCTTGGCGTTGTCTTTCAGGATGAAAAAGAACCCGAGGACCAGCCCGATGCCCACGCCCTTGAGCAAATCGGTGAAGAGCACGGCCGCGATGGTGATGATGAAGGGCCCGAACTGCGCCCAGCCCAGCCCCCACTGCTTGCGGTAGAGCGCGGGCCGGGTGAGCTGAAAGCCCACCACCAGCAGCACCGCCGCCAGGGCCGACAGCGGAATCAGGTTCAGCACGGAGCCCAGGAACAATAGGCTCACCAGCAGCAAAATGCCGTGGAGGAAGGCCGCCAGCCGGGTTTGGGCCCCGGCGGCCACGTTGGCCGACGAGCGCACGATGACCGCCGTGAGGGGCAGGCCCCCGAGCAGGCCGCTCACCAGGTTGCCCGCGCCCTGGGCCAGCAGCTCGCGGTTGGGGGGCGTGTGGCGCTTTTGGGGGTCGAGGTTGTCCACGGCTTCGATGCTGAGCAGCGTTTCGAGCGAGGCCACCGCCGCGATGGTGAAGGCCACGCCGTAGGTGGCCGGGTTGCGCAGGGCGCTGAAGTCGGGGAAAGTCATCGCGCCCGCCAGCTGGCCCCACGACGTGAGCACGGGCAGCTTCACGAGGTGCTCGGGGCGCACCTGCAGGGCCGGGGCCACGGTTTTCAGGAGCTGGTTGAGGGCCACGGCGGCCACCACCGCCACCAGGGCCCCCGGCACCAGGCGGGCCCAGGGCTGCCGGCGCACGGGCGCGGTGTTCCAAAGCAGCAGCAGGGCCAGCGCCAGGGCCCCCACCAGCACCGAGCCCGGGCTGAGGGCCCGCACCGCGCCGGCCAGCTCCGTAAAGGTGTTCTGCCCGTCGAACTGCGAAAAATTCATGTCCTCGAAGAAATCCGCGTCGGCCCCGAAGAAGTGGGGCAGCTGCTTGAGGACCAGGATGATGCCGATGGCCGCCAGCATCCCGCGGATGACGGCCGCCGGGAAGTACAGCGCGACGATGCCCGCCCGGGCCACGCCCAGCAGCAGCTGCAGGAGGCCCGCCACCACCGTGGCCGCCAGCACCGCCGGAAACGAGCCCAGCGTGGCCAGGGCCGAGAGCATCACCACCGTGAGGCCCGCCGCCGGCCCGCTCACGCTCACCGCCGAGCCGCTGAGCCAGCTCACCAGCACCCCGCCCACGATGCCGGCCACCACGCCCGCCAGCAGCGGGGCCCCGGAGGCCAGCGAAATGCCCAGGCACAGCGGCAGCGCCACCAGAAACACCACCAGCCCCGCCGGCGCGTCCTGCCCGATGGTGCTGAACAAGGACGGCCGGGGGCCCCCGGGGGCCGGGCCGGGAGGCTGGGTAATTGGGGCTCCGGTGCGGGCGGAGGAGGAGGTAATCTGGGGCATGGGGCGCGGGGATGACAAGCGAACGGGTTCCCGGTCGGGAAATCGGAACGCAAGGGTACGGCCCCGCTATTAAGACCCGGTTAAAGCCAAATTAAAAGGAAATTAAAACCGCCAAAACCTGCGTTACGGGGCCGCCGGGGGCCATTCGAGCCACACTTGGGTGCCCTGGCCGGGGGTGCTTTCCACGCGCACCGTGCCCCCGTGCAGCGCCATGATGCGGGCCGCCAGGGGCAGGCCGATGCCGTGGCCCGGCACCGCCCGCGCCGCCGCCCCCCGAAAAAACGGCACGAACACCTGCTGCAAATCGGCGGCGCTCAGGCCCGGGCCCTGGTCGGCCACGCGCAGGGCCAGCCGGGCGGGCAGCCGCGCCAGGGCGGCCGTCACGGCCCCGCCGCCGGGCCCCGAAAACTTGCACGCGTTGTCGAGCACGTTGAGCACCGCGGCCAGCAGCAGGGCCTCGTTGCCGCGCACGGCCCAGGGCCCGGCGTCGGCCTCGTCGCCAAAGTCCAGGTCCACGCGGCAGGTGGGGTAGCGGCGCAGCAGCTGCTCGTGGGCTTGCAGCAGCAGCTCGTCGAGCCGCACGGGCCCCATCGGCACCTGCGACGGGTCGTCGGAGGCGCGGGCGATTTGCAGCAGGCCGTTGGTCAAGTCGGTGAGCTGCCGGGCCGAGTCGAGGGTGCGTTGCAGCACGCGGCGGTAGGCGGCCGGGGGCCGCTCGGCTTGCAGCAGGGCCACTTCCAGCTCGCCGATGAGGGCCGTGAGGGGCGTGCGCAGCTCGTGCGAGGCGTCGCGCACGAAGGTGCGCTGCCCGGCAAAGGCCGCCTCCAGCCGGTCGAGCAGGCGGTTGAAGCGCTGGGCCAGGCGGCCGATTTCGTCGGCGGCCCCCGGGGCCGGGGTCAGGCGCTGGCCCAGGTCGGTGGCCGTGATGCCGTCCACTTCCCGCACCATGCGCCGCAGCGGGCGCAGGGCCTGCCCGGCAAACACCCAGCTGCCCGCGCCCAGGGCCGCCACGGCCGCCAGCAGGCCGGCCGCCAGCAGCCGCCGCAGCTGCCCGAGCTGCTGGCGGCCGTCCTCGTCCTCCGACGAGGCCACCACCACCAGGGGCCCCAGGCGGGCGTCGCGGTAGAGCAGGCCCACGGTTTCGTGGTAATCGGTTTCGGGCTCGAGCACGGCGCGGCCGGCGCGGCGCACCGCGGCCAGCCAGGCGGCGGGCACCGGCCGGGCCCGGCCCTGGCCCTCGCGGAACACCAGCCGCCCGCCCCCGTCGTACACCCGGCCCACTTCGGCGGGCAGGGTGCGGTAGAGCTGCCGCAGGTAGCGCCGGTACGAGGCCTGCCGGCTGGTGTCGTACCGGTCGGCCTGGCCGTCGGCGTAGGCGTGGCCCACCACCAGCGTGCGCTGGAACAGGTTCTGGGTGAAGAGGGTACGCCGCGCCTGCTGGGTCACGAAGTAGATGGCCAACGCAAACAGCAGCAGCGTCACCACCAGAATGGAGCCGAATTGCAGGGCCAGGCGCAGGCGAATGGACACGGCGGCGGGGGAGGAGGTGAAGGGTTTTGAGCGCGGCTGGTTTGTGAAGTATAGGGCCCCAACCGGTTAACGGGCCGTCGTGCCGAGCGTAGCGAAGTCTCTTTCCCGCGCCAGCAGTCCTTGGGACTATACAGTTTAGCGCAGTGTTGAGCTTGTTGCACGGGGCACCGCCAAGCTGCGCGTGGCCTTGCCCAGGGGCAGTATGTGCGTGGCCGAGCACGGTTTGGCGGTACAAGCAAACTGGCCCGTTTAGTTTTCGATTTTCATTACGTAGCCCATGCCCACCAGCGTGTGGATGAGCTTGGGGTCGAAGTCCTTGTCCACTTTCTTGCGCAGGAAGTTGATGTACACGTCGATGACGTTCGAGCCGGTGTCGAAGCTCAGCTCCCAGACGTGCTCCAGCAGGTCGGCGCGGCTCACCACCCGGCCCTGGTGGCGCAGCAGGTATTCGAGCAGCGCAAACTCGCGGGCGGTGAGCTGCACGGCCTGGCCGGCGCGCTCCACGCGCTTGGCGGCGGGGTCGAGGGTGAGGTCGGCCAGGCGCAGCGGGGCGGCGGCGGGCGCGGGGGCCTCGGCGCGGCGGCGCACCAGGGCCCGCAGCCGGGCCAGCAGCTCGGCAAAGGCGAAGGGCTTCACGAGGTAGTCGTCGGCCCCGGCGTCGAGGCCCCGGATTTTGTCGTCCGTTTCGCCCAGCGCCGTCAGCATCAGGATGGGCACGCCCGCGTCGAGGGCCCGCACCTGGCGGCACACCTCCAGCCCGCTCAGGCCGGGCAGCAGCTGGTCCAGAATCAGGCAGTCGTAGCGCACCGACTGGGCCCGGTGCAGGCCCAGCAGGCCGTCGGCGGCCAGGTCCACGGCGTAGCCCTGCTCGCTGAGGCCCCGGTGCAGGAACGCCGCCACGGCGGGTTCGTCTTCGACTAATAAGATGCGCATACCATCGGCCAGTAGGGGCCCCAAAGGAACGCACCGGCCGCCAATGGCGGGCCCCCGGCCGCGTTAAAGCCCGGCGATAAACTGAACTTATAGGATTGCCTTTGTGCTTAGCCAAGAAAATACATGACCGAACTCGCCGCGCACCCCGACCTGATTCCCGCTTACGAGCCCCACCGCCTCGAGGCCCTGCGCCGGTACCAGGTGCTGAGCGTGCCGGGCCAGCAGCTCTTCAACGACCTGGTGGGCATCGTGGCCAAGCTCTTCGGCGTGCCCATTGCCCTGGTGTCGCTGGTGGAGGCCGAGGAGGTTGTGTTCGCCGGCAACGTGGGCCTGCCCGGCCTCGAGCGGGTAGCGCGGCCCGACAGCCTGTGCTCGGTGGCCATCTTGCAGGACGGCGTGACGGTGTACGAAAACCTGCTGGCGCGCCCCTGCCACCTCACCAGCCCCGGCGCGGCGGCGGCGCTGAACCTGCAGTTCTACGCCGGCCAGCCCCTGCGCTCGGCCGACGGCTACCCCATCGGCACGCTGTGCGTGATGGACCACGCCCCGCGCACGTTTTCGGCCGAAGAAAGCGTCCTGCTCGCCAGCCTCGGCGACGTGGCCACGGCCCTGCTCGACCTGCGCGTGGCCCTGGAAACCGACCCCGGCCTGGCCGCCGCCCTGCGCCAGCGCGTCGACGCCCGCATCGGCCAGTCGCTCACCCGCATCGACACGCTGGCCTCGCTCCAGCAGTGGGAAAGCGCGCCCGACACTGCGGCCGCCCTCGACTACCGCCGCTCCAGCCGCGAGGAGGCCACCCAGGTAGTGCGCGGCCTGCACACCGAGCTGCGCCAAACCCTGGCCGACCTGTCCCGCTAGCGCCGGGGCCCCCGCCGCCGTACCTTTGCCCGGCAACGCCGCGGTGCGCCGCGGGTTGTTTTTATAAAGAGGCGCCGAGAGACAGGCTCGTGGACGCGCCGGCAACCCCCCGCCCTTGGCGGGCCCGGTGCCAAGGCCTGGTTCGATAAAAACGCGCTGCCGTGCTGTACTCCTCCCTTTTGTTGCCCCTTTTGCCGGCCGTAGCCGGCCGCCGCCCCGTGCCCACCGGCCGCTGTTGTCGCGCTGGGCACCGGGCCGGGTAGGGGCCCCAGCCGGCGGCGGGCCGGCTTTGCATTAATCTTTTTTTATGGGGAGTGGTTGGAACGGGCCCCCGGGGCCCCGGCGGCCACCTTGTTTACCGCCCGGCCCGCGCCGGGCCCCGAGTTGTAGTTATGCTGAAAAAATCACTGGCCCTGTTGCAGCGCGAAGCGGCCGAAACCGGGGGCAACACCCTCAAGCGCACCCTCAACGGCTTCAGCCTCATTGCCATCGGCATCGGCGTCATCATCGGGGCGGGCCTGTTTTCGCTCACCGGCATCGCCGCGGCCAACAACGCGGGGCCCGCCGTCACGCTCTCCTTCGTGGTGGCGGCCGTGGGCTGCGCCTTCTCGGCGCTGTGCTACGCCGAGTTTGCCGCCCTAGTGCCCGTGTCGGGCTCGGCCTACACCTACTCTTACGCCACCATGGGCGAGCTGTTCGCCTGGATTATCGGCTGGGACCTGGTGCTGGAGTACTCGGTGGGGGCCGCCACGGTGGCCATCAGCTGGTCGCAGTACCTCATCAAGTTCCTGGGCAAGTACGGCCTGCACCTGCCGGCCCAGCTGGTGATGTCGCCCTTCGAGTCGGCGAAGCTGGCCGACGGCTCCTCGGTGACGGGCTACGTGAACGTGCCGGCCATGCTGGTGGTGCTGGCCATCACGGCCATCGTCACGCGGGGCACGAAAGGCTCCGCCTGGTTCAACGCCCTGGTGGTGGCCCTGAAGGTGGCCGTGGTGCTGGTATTCATCGCCCTGGGCTGGCGCTACATCGACCCCGCCAACTACCAGCCCTACATCCCGGCCAACACCGGCAAGTTTGGCGAGTTCGGCCTGAGCGGCATTCTGCGCGGCGCGGGCGTCATTTTCTTCGTCTTCATCGGCTTCGATATCGTGGCCACCATGGCCCAGGAAACCAAGAATCCGCAGCGCAACATGCCCATCGGTATCCTCGGCTCGCTGGCGGTGTGCACGGTGCTGTTCGTACTCTTCGGCCACGTCCTCACCGGCTTAGCTAATTACACCGAGTTCAAGAACAGCGCCGCCCCGGTGGCCATCGCCATCGAAAAAACGCCCTACGCCTGGCTCAGCTCGGCCGTGATCCTGGCCATCCTCATCGGCTACACGTCGGTTATTCTGGTCGATTTGCTCGGGCAATCGCGGGTGTTTTTCTCGATGTCGCGCGACGGGTTGTTACCAGCGGTGTTCTCCCGGCTGCACCCCACCTTCAACACCCCGTTCCAGTCGAGCCTGCTGCTGGGCTCGTTCATTGCCGTGTTCGCGGGCTTCGTGCCCATCAGCGTGGTGGGCGAAATGACGAGCATCGGCACGCTGCTGGCCTTCGTGATGGTGTGCCTGGGCGTGATGATCATGCGCCGCACCAACCCCGACGCGCCCCGCAGCTTCCGCACGCCGTGGGTGCCGGTGGTGCCCATCCTGGGCATCGTGGTGTGCCTGGTGATGATGGCCTCGCTGCCCTGGGAAACCTGGCTGCGCCTGTTCGTGTGGCTGGCCATCGGCCTGGCCATCTACTACGGCTACGGCAAGAAACACAGCAAGCTGCGCCAGGCCCAGGCGCGCGGCGACGCCGACACAGCTTAACGCGCGCAGGGCCCCGGCAACGGCCCGCTTACTTGAGGTGCTGCAGCTGCTCGCGCAGCCACGCCTTGGCCGTGGCCAGCGTGTGGTGCTGGCTGGGGTCGATGGCGTAGGCGTCGGCCTTGGTCGCATTTTCGGTGTACGTGCCCACTGAAATCTGCCCAAACACGGTTTCGGGCACCACAAAGCTGACGTGGTGGATGCCCGCGGCGGCGGCCCGCCGGTTCCAGTCGTCCTTCAGCCACTGCTGCGTTTCGGCCCGCACGGCGCCCACCAGGCGGGTGTCGGCCAGCCAGCCCAGGGGCTTGATTTGGCGGGCTTTGGCCTGGTACAGGGCCAGGCCGCGGTCCATCAACGAGCGGAATTCGGCGCTGGTGGCGAAGCTGTGCCACTGCACAATCAGGCAGGGCACTTCGGGGGCAAACAGCATGGAGCCATAGGGCTCGGCAATGAGAACGACATCGGACATGGGGGCAACCGCGGCGGGCCATCGGCAAAAAATGCTGCCGTAGAGACCCCAAAGGCGCATACGGCCCACCGCCCAAAATGTGACGCGGGGCCCGCCAACGCCCCCAAAAACCCGGCGGGCGTAGCGGTTCTGGTCGGCCAGCCGCGAAGCGCAGCGGGCGGGGCTCACCGAAATAAATGCGAGGTTCCGTGACGTGCTGTGGGGCGCGGGCCAGTGCTTCAGGCCCCTTCCTTGCGCCTTTCTCCGCCGTCCTGCATGGAAATGCCGGTGCCCAAAACGCCCGCCGCTGCCAACCGCGCTGCCCCGGCCTGCCCCACGTTAGGGCGGGAGCTGGGGCATCCTGGGGTGGCAGTTGCTCACTCGCCCATTAGCGTGAGGACCAACGAGCGGCGGCCGCCGTGGTCGCGGTGCTCGCCCAGGTAAATGCCTTGCCAGGTGCCCAGGGCCGGGGCCCCGTTCGCGACGGGGATGCTGACGCTGCTGCCCAGCAGCGCGGCTTTCAGGTGGGCCGGCATGTCGTCGGGGCCCTCCGCGTTGTGCCGGAAATAAGGCGCGTTTTCGGGGGCCGTGCGGTTAAAGAATTGCTCGAAGTCGTGGCGTACCGTGGGGTCGGCGTTTTCGTTGAGGCACAGGCTGGCCGACGTGTGTTGGATGAACACGTGCAGCAGGCCGGCCCGCACCTGCCGGAGCTCGGGCAGTTCATCCAACACGTAATCGGTGATGAGGTGGAAGCCCCGGCGCAGGGCCGGCAGCCGCAACTGTTTCTGAACAACCATGGGCAGCGGTGGAGGTGAGGGTGGGCATACGCGGCCCCGCCCCGCGGGTAGGGGAGGGCGGAGCCGGCCGCCAAAATAAATGCGGCGCGAGCCGTAGTTCCTGGCGCGCCGGCTGGGTAGCTTTGGGCCCCTTCTTTCTGCCCAATTCACTGCCCCGCGTGGAATTACTCGTACCCGAAACGCCGGCCGCGGCCAGCCGCCCCGCCCCGGCCTACCCCACGCTGGGCGAAAGCTGGGGCATTCTGGGGTGGTACCTGCTGGTTACGCTGGTGGTGGGAGTGCCGCTTTACTTGATACTAGAAAAAGCATTTGCCTGGCCTTTGGGCGTCGTAACGATTTTGCTGACAGTAGGGACCAACCTGGCCCTGCTAGGGTTTTTGCGGTGGCGGGCCGGTAAGCGCTGGCTGCCTCTGCAATTGAAAGGGCAGGCGCGGCCCGGCCTATACGCCGCCCTGCCGGTACTGGTACTGGCTGCGGCCGTGGTGCTCTCGCTGCTGGGCTTCCTGCATCTGCCCAATTGGATGGACAGCATTTTTCAAAAAATGATGAAAAACCCGGCCAGTGCCTTGGTAGCGGTGGCCGTTGCCGCGCCCGTGCTGGAAGAAGCGTTGTTCCGGGGCGTAATACTGCAAGGCTTGTTGCGAACCCGCCGGCCCTGGGTGGCCATCGGGCAATCGGCCCTGTTGTTTGGCTTGGTGCATTTCAACCCGGCGCAAAGCGTGTTTGCCTTTCTGCTTGGCCTATTACTGGGCTGGCTGTACTACCGCACCCAGTCGCTGGGCGTGTGCATGGCGGTGCACGCGCTCAACAATTCCTTAACGTTCGTTATCGTGCGCTGGGCCCCGACGGCCTGGCAAAAGGACTTACCGTTGGAAATGTTCGGTTCGGCCTGGGCTTACGTGGGGGCCGTAGTCCTGGCCGCGCTGGTGCTGGCCGTGGTGCTGTGGCGGGTGCAGCGCACAACTGCGCCCCCGGTTTGGGCCCCCAGCGCGGTGGCCGCCGATGCAGCCCCGGCGGCTTGGGAAGCAGCGGCAGCGTAGGGCCCCCGCGGCGGCGGGCAACTGCACGGGGCCCTAAACGCCGACCTTTTCCGCGGTTACCTTTGTTGATTATTCGCGCCGAAAACCTAGCGCAATCCACGAAAAACGCCGAAAATCCGTGATAGTCTGCATTGCCGAAAAGCCCAGCGTGGCCCGCGAAATTGCCACCGTGCTGGGTGCCACCCGCCGCATGGACGGCTACATGGAAGGCAACGGCTACCAGGTGACCTGGACCTTCGGCCACTTCTGCCAGCTCAAGGAGCCCGACGACTACGACCCGCAGTGGAAGCGCTGGAGCCTGCACAGCCTGCCGATGGTGCCGGAGAGCTTCGGCATCAAGCTCATGCGGCGCGACGAGGGCGTGGTGAAGCAGTTCCACACCATCAAGCGGCTAATTGACGAGGCGACGGAGGTCATCAACTGCGGCGATGCCGGGCAGGAAGGGGAGGTGATTCAGCGCTGGGTGCTGATGGAGGCCAAGTGCCGCAAACCGGTGAAGCGGCTCTGGATTTCGTCGCTCACCGAGGAAGCCATTCGGCAGGGGTTCAACAACTTGCGTGACGGCAAAGAGTTCGATAAGCTGTACCAGGCCGGCAAGAGCCGCGCCGTGGGCGACTGGCTGCTGGGCCTGAACGCCACGCGCCTGTTCACGCTGAAATACACCACTTACCAGGACAAGCAGCTGCTGAGCATCGGGCGGGTGCAGACGCCCACGCTGGCCCTGCTGGTGGCCCGCCACCACGAAATCCAGAACTTCAAGCCCGAGCCCTACTGGGTGCTGCGGACCGAGTACCGGGGCACGATGTTCGCCCACATTGCCCCGCCCAAGCAGGCCAAGGCTGCCGAAGACGCGCCCGATGAGAAGGAGCGCCTGAAGGCTCTGGGCTACTTCGTGACCGAGAAGGAAGCCAACGAGGCCCTGGAAGCCGTGCGCCCCGCCCCGCTGACGATTACCGACGTGGAGATTAAAAAAGGCCGCGAGTCGCCGCCGCGCCTCTTCGACCTGACCTCGCTGCAAGTGCAGTGCAATAACCAGTTAGGGCTTTCGGCCGAGGACACGCTGAAGCTGGTGCAAGCCCTGTACGAGAAGAAAGCGGTGAGTTACCCGCGGGTGGACACCACGTTTCTGCCCGATGACCAGTACCCGAAAATCCCGGGCATTCTGCGCGGCCTGGCCTACCCCACGCTCACGGCCCCGCTGCTGGCGGGCAAGATTCCGAAGACCGGCAAGGTGTTCAACAACAACAAGGTAACCGACCACCACGCCATCATCCCAACCGGGGCGGCGGGCCCCGGCGGCGGGCTGGAGAGCAGCGTGTACGACATCATCGCCCGCCGCTTCATTGCCGCCTTCTACCCCGACTGCGAGGTGAGCAACACCACCGTGCTGGCCGAGGCCGCCGAGCGCCCGTTCCGGGTGCGCGGCCGCCAGATCCTCAGCCCCGGCTGGCGCGTGGTGTACGGCGACCCCGCCCAGCAGGCGGCCCCCAAGCCCGCCCCAAGCACCAACACCCAAGCACCGGGCACAACAGACGACGACGATGTGGTGAGCACCGTGCTGCCGGCCTTCGTGAAGGGCGAAAGTGGGCCCCACGCGCCGCGCCTCGACAGCAAAACCACCCAGCCGCCCAAGGACTACACCGAGGCCAGCCTGCTGCGCGGCATGGAAACCGCCGGCCGCAACATCGACGACGAGGAGCTGCGCCAGGCGATGAAGGAGAACGGCATCGGCCGCCCCAGCACCCGCGCCGCCATCATCGAAACGCTGTTCAAGCGCAACTACATCCGGCGCGAGAAAAAGCGCCTCCTGCCCACGCCCACCGGGGTGGAGCTCATCGGCCTCATCCGCAACCCGACCCTGAAATCGGCGGAGCTGACCGGGCAGTGGGAGCACAAGCTGCGCCAGATTGAGCGCGGCGAGCTGACGAGCGAGCAGTTCCTGGGCGAGCTCACGGGCCTGGTGCGCGAGATGGTGCAGGAGGTGAAAACCGACAGCAGCGGCCGCGCCGTGACCAGTGGCAGCGCTGAGAATTTAGCTGTTGGCTCCAAGCTGTTGGCTGGTGGCTCTAAATCGTCAGCTGTTAGCTCCGGCCAGGAAAAGCAAAAAGCTAACAGCCAGCAGCTAGTAGCTAACAGCTTAGGAAATTGTCCGGCCTGCCAAACCGGCCACGTCCTGCGCGGCAAAACCGCTTTCGGCTGCGCCCGCTTCCGCGAGGGCTGCGTCTTCCGGTTGCCCACGGAAATGCAGGGCAAGAAGTTCAGCGACCCGCAAATCAAGGCGCTGCTGGCCAAGGGCCGCACCCCGCTGATGAAGGGCTTCGTGGGGCCCGACGGGCAGAAGTTCGACGCCGCCCTGGGCCTTGATGCTCAGCACCGGCCGGTGCTGCTGCCCGCCGCCGAAAGCAAGCCTACCACCGCCACCGACCCCGGCCAGATTCCGTGCCCGGTGTGCAAGCTCGGCACCATGCTGCGCGGCAGCAGCGCCTACGGCTGCTCGCGCTTCCGCGAGGATTGCCAGTTCCGCGTGCCCTTCGCCTGGGGCGGCAAGGAGCTGACCGACACGCAGCTAAAGCAGCTGCTGCGCCGCGGCGAAACGGGCGTCATCAAGGGCTTCGTGTCGGCCAAAACCGGCAAGAAATACGACGCGGCCCTGAAGGTGGACGAGGGCCGCGTGGTGCCGGTGTTTGGGTAGGGGTGGGGCGCTGGTTTTAGGGCCCCGGGCTACTTTTTTAGCCCCAGCCGGTAGTGCAGGCGCAGGCTGATTTGGTGGTGCCGGCCAAAGTCGGTAGCGGCGGTGGGCTCCAGAATGAAACTGCTGTTGGCCAGGCGGATATTGGCCGCCGCGAAGCCCAGCGTGGAATTGACCGGGCGCTCGTCATTGGGACTATAAAGACCGGCAAAGGTGTTGCTGGTGGCGTCGGTGAAGGCCAGGCCGGCCACCACGGTACTCGCTCTGCTGGCCCCCAGCCCCGTGCCCAGGCCCACGCGGTAGAGCAGGTTGCCCACCCCGCCCGCGCCGTACCCAGCATCGGCCTGGACGAACAGCCGCTGGCGGTTGCCTATCCACACCTGCACATCGGGCAAGGCCCGCTGGACCGTTAGCACCGAGTCGCCCCGCCGGGCCTGGTTGTTGAGCAAGTTGCCCGCATGGAAGCCGAGGTGATAGCCGAAGCCAATGCGCGCCCTCGGTTCGGTCGAGCCCTCCACGTAAGGGTTTATGTCGAAAAGATTGTAGTCGTGGGTGTAGGGCACAAAACTGGTTTGTAAAGGCCCGTCGCCGGGTGTTTGCGGGGCGGCCCCCACGTGGTCGGTGCCCGTCCAGGCCCCAAGCCCCGCAGTACTCACAAAGCCGCGTCCCCCGGGCCTGAGCTGCACGGCTACTTGCCCACCCACGGCCCGGTAGCTGTGCAAGTAACCGGTCCGTTGGGCGGTGGATGAGCCGCCCCCGCCCCCGCCGCAGCCCCCGCCGCTGGGGTAAGACGGGTAGTCAAAGTCCTGGTCAAAAGTCCCTTGCGACGCGCCCACCGAAAAGTCGATGAACCGCGCCGAATCCTGGCGCGGGGCCGGGGCCTGGCTCATCAGCACGAGCAGGGCCAGGGCCCCGGCGAAGGCCAGCCGGGGCTGCCCGCGCCACCCGGCCGCGGCCAGGGCCGGCCACCCGGCGGCCGCTTCGGCCAGCAGCAGGGCCCCCAGCGCCGCTTGCAGCACCCGAAACTCGGCCCCGGTGAGGGCGTGCGGGGCCAGGGCGGCCGTGAGAACCAACAGGGCCGCGGCCCCGGCCAGCTGCCGCGCCGGCTGCGGCGCATCGGGCGCAGCCGCCCGGGCCACCGGAAAAACCGTGCCCCACCAGCACAGCAGCGCCGCGCCGGCCAGGTGCAGCAGCCCCGCCGCCAGCACGCCCCACTGGAGGGCCAGCAGCCGCACCCCGGCCAGCACCAGCGGCTGAGCCCCCAGGGTTTGGCTGGCCGGGTCGCGCCACTGACACAGTGCACCCCAGGCCAGCAGCAGGGCCCCCGTGCCCAGTAAGTAGCGCGTGCCGGCCGGCCAGGGGCGGCGGCGCGTGGCCCACGTGGCCCCGGCCAGCGCCAGGCACACGAGCAGGGCGTACAACTGCGTGGGCACCACCGGCAGCGCGTGCGGGGCCCCGGCGGGCAGCAGGCCCCGCGCCACCTGGGCGGCATAAGGCGCGGTGCCGGGCCCGAAGCTGATACCCAGGCCGCCGCCGCCCGCCCGCTCGCCCCAGCAGCAGCCCGCCGCCAGGCAGCCCAGGCACTGCACGGCCAGCCCCGCCGCCAGGGGCCCCACAAACGCGTCGAACGCCGCCCAGCCCAGGCCTAGCCAGCGCCGCAACGCCCACAGCGTCAGGCTACTGGCGGCAATGCCGCCCAGGGCCGAGCGTACCGGGTAGGCCCCCAGCGCCGCCCCGCCCCGCCACAGCGCCGGCCAGTCGGCCAGCGGCAGCACCACCAGCTTGCAGCCTACTACAAAGGCCAGCAGCGTGACCGCCTGCATCAGCAGCCAGGGGCGCAGCGCGAAGCCGCGCCGCCGGCCTTCCAGCAGCAGCAGTGCTTGGTACGTGGCCACGGCCAGCAGGTAGCAGGCGGTGTAGTGGCCGGGCCGAAAAACGGCGGGCAGCTCGAAGGTAAAAGCGGGCATGGGACGAAAATGAGGAATGGAAGGCGCTGAAAGGTAGCGTCCACCATTTCGCAAAGTCAACCCAAAAAGTGCAATTAGCAGACCCGATAATGGGCTGATTTCAGTAAACAAAATGCTGACTAGTAAAATATTGCACGATAAAAATCAGACTTTAAAATTTGATGAATCTGACCCTGATAGGGCCCGGTGAAGGATGCCTTCGGCGCTGCCGGGGCCTACTTTACACGTCTGTTTAGATTTATTCTTAATAAACCTTGCCGGTTGGAATACCTCCCCGTACTTTTGCGGTTGTTTAGAACAAGTATAAATAGTCATGCGCCTTTCGTTACCCTTCGCCCTCGCTTTGACCGCCGCAGCGGGCCCCGCGCTGGCCCAGCAGCCGGCCCCCGCCCCCCAGCGCCTCGACGAGGTGCGGGTGCTGGGCCTGAACTCCAAAAATGGCCTCGGCAACCTCGGGCAGGTGAACGGGGCGGTGATTTACGCCGGCAAGAAAACCGAGGTGCTGGTGCTCGACTCCCTCGACGCCAACGTGGCCCAGAACAACCCGCGCCAGATTCTGGGGCGCATCCCGGGGGCCAACTTCTCCGAAACCGAGGGCGCCGGCTTCCCCTCCAACGGCTTCGGCCTGCGGGGCCTCAACCCCGTGCAGAGCATCGAGATGAACGTGCGCCAGAACGGCTACAACATCACGGCCGACCTCTACGGCTACCCCGAAACCTACTACCAGCCCGCCATGGAGGCCGTGGAGCGGGTGGAGGTGACGCGCGGCGCGGCCTCGCTCCAGTTCGGGCCCCAGTTTGGCGGGGTGGTGAACTACGTGATGCGCCGGGGCCCCGAGGACAAGAAATTCGAGCTGAACCTGCGCCAGACCGGCGGCTCGTTTGGCCTGGCCAACACGTTCACGAGCGTGGGCGGGCAAGTCGGTAAGCTCAACTACTACGCCTACGGCCAGTACCGCCGCCAGGAAGGCTGGCGGCCCAACTCGGCCGTGAGCCAGGTGTCGGCCTTCGGTGGCTTGCAGTACCAGGCCACCGGCAAGCTGAAAATCGGCCTCGAATACTCGCTGCTGCGCAACAAGATTCAGATGCCCGGGGGCCTCACCGATTCGCTCTTCTACGCCAACCCGCGCCAGAGCACCCGGGCCCGCAACTGGCTCGACAGCCCCTGGAACATCCTGACCCTCACGGCCGATTACCGCCTGTCGGACCGTACGCTGGTGACCTTCAAGGCCGCGGGCAACCTAAGCGCCCGCCGCCTCGTCTGGCGCAACGAGGACGGCGGGGCCGCCGCCCTGGATACCATTGACCGGGCCACGGGCCAGTACGTGCCGCGCGAGGTGGAGAACGAGCAGTTCCGCAGCATTACCAACGAGCTGCGGGTGCGCACGGACTACAACTTTTTGGGCCGCACCAGCACGGTGGCCTACGGGGCCCGCTACTTTGCCGGGCGCATGCACCGGCAGGGCGGGGGCCCCGGCTCGACGGGCTCCGATTTCGACCTGGGCCTGTACGGCGGCGGCTACGAGTACGACTTCGCGTTCCGCACCCAAAACTTCGCGCCCTTTGCCGAAACCGTGCTGCGCTTCACCGATAAATTCTCCGTTACGCCGGGCGTGCGCTACGAGTTCATCAGCTCCAAAGCCACCGGCTACCAGGTGCAGGACGACGGCCTGGCCCAGTACACGAACGAGCTGCGCTACCGCTCGTTCGTGCTCTTTGGGGCGGGGGCCCAGTACCAGGCCACCGAAAGCACGGCTTTCTACGCCAACGTGTCGCAGGCCTACCGGCCGGTGGATTACTCGGCCTTGCAGCCGTTCGGCGTCACCTCCAAAATCGACCCCAAGCTAAAGGACAGCAACGGCTACAACGCCGACCTGGGCTACCGCGGCACCGTGGGCCAGTGGCTGAACTTCGACGTGGGCGGCTTTTTCCTGCGCTACAACCGCCGCATTGGCACCATCGGCCTGACCGACCCGGTGACCGGCAACGACTACGCCCTGCGCACCAACGTGGCCGACTCGGAGCACAAAGGGGCCGAAACCTACGTGGAAATCAGCCCCTTGAAGCTGCTGCAAACCGACAGCCGCCACCGCCTCAGCCTCTTCAACTCGTTTGCCTACGTGGACGCCCGCTACGTGAGCAGCGAGTTCAAGGGCAACCGGGTGGAGTACGCGCCCCGCACCATCGAGCGCGTGGGCCTTACCTACGGCTACGGCCCGGCCAGCATCACCGGCCAGTTCAGCCGCACCGGCGACTCGTTTGGGGAGGCCAACAACCTCGTGGCGCCCAGCAACGACGACCCGCTGCGGGGCCTCGTGCCGGCCTACTCGGTCTGGGACGTGTCGGGCACCTACCGCTTCCCCAACCGCATCGAATTGAAGGCCGGCGTGAACAACCTTACCGACGCCCGCTACTTCACCCGCCGCACCGACGAGTACCCCGGGCCCGGCATCATCCCCAGCATCGGCCGCTCGTTCTACGCCACGCTGGCCGCCCGGTTTTAGGGCCTGGTTGCTGGGCCGTCATGCTGAGCCTGTCGAAGCATCTCTCCCGCAGCAGTAAATAAACCGATTGGATTAGTTGAGCAGTAGAGATGCTTCGACTGCGCTCAGCATGACCGCTTTTAGCTTATTAAAGTAGCGAACACCAAGCACCACCATGAAACTATCCATCCTCGCGCTGGGGGCCCTGCTGCTCGCCGGCTGCAACAAGGAAATTATCGACCCGCAGAACACCGCCATTGGTTCGCCCGGCTACAACGCCGCCGGGCTGCTCGCCAACACGGCCAATACCGTGATGGTGGCCAACTACCGCGACCTCGACCAGCAGGCCGCCGCCCTGCAAACGGCCGTGGGGGCCCTGGCCGCCGCGCCCACGGCTGCCACCCTCGACGCCGCCCGCCAGGCCTACCGCGACGCCCGCCTGCCCTGGGAAAACACGGAGGCCTTCGCCTTCGGGCCCGTCAGCACCCTGGGCCTCGACGCCGTGCTGGACACCTGGCCCCTGAACCGCGTGGACCTGGCCACCCTGCTCGCCAGCGCCGACCCGCTGACCCCCGCCAGCCTGGCCCGGCTCGACGGCGGCCTCCAGGGCTACCACCCCGTCGAGTTCCTGCTTTTTGGGAAAGACGCCGGCAAGGCCCTGGCCGATTTTACGCCCCGCGAGTACCAGTTCCTGGCGGCTTCGGCCCAAAACCTGAAGGCCAACACCGCCCGGCTGCTGAATGCCTGGGTGCCGGGCGGCGGCAACTTCGCCGCCACGCTGGCCACCGCCGGCCCCGGCAACGCCGTGTACCCCAAGCAGAAGCAGGCCGTGCAGGAGCTGCTCGATGGCCTGACGGGCCCCGCCGATGAGCTGACGAACAGCAAAATCGAAACTCCACTGGCCAAGCAAAGCACTGAGTACGAGGAGGCCGAGTACAGCCAAAACTCCAAGGCCGAGTTCACGGCCAACCTCGCCGGCATCGAGAACATCTACAACGGCCGCTACGGCTCGGCCGGCACCGGCGCGGGCTTTGGGGCCCTGGTGGTGGCCCGCAACCCCACGCTCGACGCCCGCTTCCGTCAGGAAGTAGCCGACGCCAAAGCGGCCATCAACGCCCTGCCCGGCCGCTTCGACCAGGCCATCATCCAAAACCCCGCCGCCGTGCGCGCCGCCCAAGCCAAAGTGCGCACCGTGCTGAACACCCTGCAAAACGACTGCGCCCCACTGGTGAACGCGCTGTAAAGCTGGCCGCCAGGCCGACCCGGGCTGCCGGCGTTGTAGCCGGCTGCCCGGTAATCGCCAGGGCCCCTGGGTTAATTAATACCCATTAGGGGCCCCAGAAAGCCCACACAACGCCGCAACGATTAGCGGGCGGCCGGGCTACAACCCCGGCCGCCCGCCCCGCCTGCCAACTGATAAACCCACCAATTATGCTTGCTCCGCGTTTCTGGTTATTCTCAGCCGCTGCCGCCACCCTGGCCCTCACCGGCTGCTCCAAATCGGCCGACGAAGCCGCCGCGCCCACCGTCGCCGCCACGGACCCCACCACGGCCGGCGGCGCGGCCACCGTGGCCAGCGCCACCAGTAATGCCTACTCGCTGCCCGCCCCCAACCTAAGCGCGGCCTCGTTGCAGCTGCACCTGGCCGGCGACCAGAATTTCGAGCGGCGCTTCGTGACGGGCACCAGCGCGGCGGTGGGCGGCGGCCTGGGGCCCCTGTTCATCAACGCCAACTGCACCGCTTGCCACGTGCGCGACGGCCGCGGCATGGCCCCGGCCAGCCCCACCGACGCCGTGCAGATGCTCTTCCGCCTCAGCCTGCCCGGCCAGGACGCGCACGGCGGCCCGCTGCCCGTGCCCGGCTTCGGCGACCAGCTCCAGAACCGCGCCATCGTGGGCACCGCGCCCGAAGGCCAGCTCAGCATTAAGTACGTAGAGCAGCTGCGGGCCCTGGCCGACGGCACCTCGGTGGCGCTGCGCCAGCCCACCTACGGCATCGACGAGCCGTATATGCCGCTGCCGGCCGGGGTGCTGATTTCGGCCCGGGTGGCCCCGCCGGTGTTCGGCCTGGGCCTGCTGGAATCGGTGGCCGAGGCCGATATTTTGGCCTTGGCCGACGAGAACGACGCCAACGGCGACGGCATCTCGGGCCGCCCCAACTACGCCTGGGACGTGGCCAGCCAGACCACCAAGCTCGGCCGCTTCGGCTGGAAAGCCAACCAGACCAGCCTGCGCCAGCAGGTGGCCGCCGCCTACAACGGCGACATGGGCATCACCAGCAGCCTGTTTCCGCTGGAGCCCGCCGCCGGCCAGACCCAGGCCGGCAACGCGGCCCCCGGCAGCAGCGCAGTGGTCGATTTGCCCGACGACGAGCTGGCCAGCACCAGCTTCTACGTGCGCACGCTGGGCGTGCCCGCCCGCCGCGACGTCGCCCAAACCCAGGTGAAGCTGGGCAAAACGCTGTTCGTCAGCGCCAAGTGCGCCGCCTGCCACGTGCCCACGCTGCGCACCAGCGCCCAGGCCGGCCTGCCCGCCGAAATGGCCGGCCAGAACATCTACCCCTACACCGACCTGCTGCTCCACGACATGGGCCCCGGCCTGGCCGATAACCGCTCCGACTTCCGGGCCACCGGCCAGGAGTGGCGCACGCCCCCGCTTTGGGGCCTGGGCCTGAGCGCCACCGTGAACGGCACCACCACCTTCCTGCACGACGGCCGCGCCCGCTCCCTCACCGAGGCCATCCTCTGGCACGGCGGCGAAGCCCAGCCATCGGCCGATGCCGTCACCAAAATGAGCACCGCCGACCGCACCGCCCTGCTGGCGTTTTTGCAGTCGCTGTAAAGAAGGACATGGGAAAGCGCCTCACCCCCCAGCCCCCTCTCCGAAAAGGAGAGGGGGTGCGTTCAATAAGCGGTTAACCAGCAGCTATCAGTTCCGTCTCCCCCTCTCCTTTTCGGAGAGGGGGCCGGGGGGTGAGGCGCTCCCCCGGGTCATTTAGCAGCTTCCAGTTCTTGGGTCGCCCCATCTTCCCCAAATTCCAGCAGGTTCTTCACCATGCCCTTGAAGATGATGCCGTGGAAGGGCAGCACCGAGTACCAGTACAGGCGGCCGGCCAGGCCCTGGGGGCGGTAGGCGGCCAGCTGCTCCAGGGCGTGGGTGCCGTCGGCGTTGTCCACGATGCGGAACTGGAGCCAGGCCTCGCCGGGCAGGCGCATCTCGGCGTAGAGCAGCAGGCGCCGGGTGGCGCGGTCGGCCACCAGCACCCGCCAGAAGTCGAGCGGGTCGCCGGCCCGCAGGCGGCTGGGCGAGCGGCGGCCCCGGCGCAGGCCCACGCCGCCTACCAGCTTGTCCATCAGGCCCCGGATGCGCCAGAGCCAGTCGGTTTTGTACCAGCCCCGCTCGCCGCCGATGCGCCAGATGTTGTCGAGCACCTCGGCCACGGGCCGCGTGAACGAGCGGATTTGCCGGTCGAAAAACATCCCGTTTTTGGGGATTTGGATGGCGTCCATGTAGTTCTGGCGCAGGGTGCCGCTGCTCATGGCGTCGCTCCAGCTGCTCACCACCTCGTTCTGCTCGATGCGCTGAAAGGCCAGGGCCAGGGCCTCGCGGTAGCTCATGCACGGGTGCGGCACCACGCGGGCAATGCTGCGCGCCGGGTCGGCCACGGTGTCGTTCTTCAGGCTTTCGACCAGGCTTTGGGCCAGGGAAAACGAAGTGCTGGTGACCAAATATAGCCACCACGACGAGAGCCGCGGCGTGAGCACGGGCACCGTCACAATCCAGCGCTTGTAGCGGCGCTGGGCGGCCAGGCCCAGCAGCATCTCCTTGTAGGTCAGGATGTCGGGGCCCCCCAGGTCGAAGCTCTGGCCCAGGCAGGCGGGGTTATCAAGCACGGCGGTGAGGTAAAACATCACGTCGCGAATGCCCAGCGGCTGGCAGCGCGAGTTCAGCCAGCGCGGCGTCACCATCACCGGCAGCTTCTCCACGATGTCGCGGATAATCTCGAACGACGCCGAGCCCGACCCGATGATGATGCTGGCCCGCAGCACCGTGAGCTGCGCCTTGGCGGCCCGGCCCAGCACGTCTTCCACGGCGCTGCGCGAGCGCAAGTGCACGCTCAGGTCGTGGTCGTTGGCGATGCCGGAGAGGTAGATGACCTGCCGGGCCCCGGTGCGGTCGAGGTACTGCGCGAAGTGCCGGGCCGAGTCCTGCTCCAGCTGAAAAAAGTCCTGGCCGTGCCCGCTCATCGAGTGCACCAGGTAGTAGGCCGCGTCGATGTCCAGGGGCAGGTCGGCCAGCGACTCGGGCCGCAGCAGGTCGCCCGCGGCCACGCTCACCTGGGCGCGCAGGGCCTCGGGCAGCGTGTCGGGCAGGGCAAAGCGGCGCGGGTCGCGCACGAGGCACACCACCTCGTGGCCGTCGGCCACCAGCCCGGGCAGCAGGCGCTGGCCAATGTAGCCGGTGGCCCCGGTGAGCAGGATTTTCATGGGCTGGGCGGAAACCAGGTAGCGGGAAGCAACTTGCGCGGGCAGAGGCCGGGCCTCCGCATTTAAGAACGTAAGAATGACCGACTTGTTTTGAACCCGCCCGCCCCGCCAGGCCGCGCCGGGCCCCGCGCCTCATCGCCGGAAAAAAGTACCTTTGCCGCCATGAAACACCTTCACCCGCTGGCCGTTGCGGCCGCTGCCCTGCTGCTGGCCCCCGCCGCCCACGCCCAAGCCAAGCTCAACATTCCCCAGGCCAGCCCGGCGGTGCGCGTCCGGCAGGCGTTTTCCACCTCGTTCATCGAGCTGAATTATTCGCGGCCCTCGCTGCGCGGGCGCGTGGCCTTCGGCGGGCTGGTGCCCTACGGGCAGGTGTGGCGCACCGGGGCCAACGCCGTCACCACCATCCGCTTCGGCGAAGAAGTGAAGGTGGCGGGCCAGGCCGTGCCGGCCGGCACCTACGCCCTGCTGGCCATTCCCGGCAAAACGGACTGGACGTTCGTGCTCAACCGCGACACGGCCCAGTGGGGGGCCTACGCCTACCGGCCCGGCCTCGACGTGCTGCGCGTGCCGGCCAAAGCCGCACCGCTGGCCGCGCCGCAGGAAACAATGTCGCTCACCCTCGAAAACCTGCGCCCCGCCGCCGCCGACCTCGTCCTGGCCTGGGACCATGCCGCGGTAACTCTGCCCCTCACCGCCGACCCTGACCGCCTCGTGCTGAAACAGATTGCCGCCGCCATGAAAGGCGAAAAGAAGCCCTACATGGCCGCCGCCCAATACTACTACAACAGCGGCCAGGACCTCACACCCGCCCTCGGCTGGCTCGACGAATACATCAAAGCCCACCCCGCCGAGTACTCGGGCTACTACTGGAAAGCCAAGCTGCTGCAGAAGCAGGGCAAAAACGCCGAGGCCATCGCCGCCGCCAACCAATCGCTGGCCCTGGTGAAGGACGACAAAAACGAGGTGGCCAAAGCCGAGTACACCCGGCTCAACCAAGCGGTGCTGGCCGCCGCCGGCGCGAAAAAGTAAAGTGCCCCGGCCCCGCGCAAGCCGGTTCCCGGCGGGCCTGAGCGGGACCGGAAGCCGCCCCGCCCGCTGGCTCAGTGAAATCAAAGGAGCAATGGCCGAGCGTGCCGGTTAAAATAAAATAGTTACGGATTTTTATAATGATCACAATAATAAATTTGATTTAAAAAACAGTTTTTTGCCGTGAGGGGTGCCCACGGTTTTTGCATGGAATGGTTACGCCGTTTTATGAGTTAAACTTGCCGGCGCGGACGGACAGTGGTTAACGTAGCAGATGGCTATCGGTTTAAACAGATTTTAAATAGCATATTATTGGGATGTGGTGGCTGGTCAAAATAAGTGTTGCGGCCCCGCGGTAATTGCATTCTTGTCATGGTTCCATCCCCTTCTTCCAACCCGGCGCTGACCGGCGCGGCGCGGTTGGCCGTGGCACGGGCCCGCGCCCGGCGGGCGGAGGCCCGGCTGAAGGCGACCGAGGCCCGACTCGCCGCGGCGGAGGCCCGGCTACGCGCGGCGGACCTGCTGCTGGCCGAAGCCCGGCAAACCGCCCAGCGCCACGAAGACGAGCTGCTGGCGGTGGTGCAAACCCTGCCGGTGGGCCTGCTGCTGCTCGACAATAAACGGGAAGTACGGCTCATCAATCGGCATTACCAACAGCTGTTTGGGCTGACAAAGGATGCATCGAGCCCCGACGCGCGGACCAATGCGGTGGGCATCGTGCCCATCGAGCACCTGTTTGCCGACCCGGAAGCTTTTATGGCCGACGCCCAGGACCGGGACCACGCCAATCAATCGACGTTCAACGACGACTATGCCCTGGTCGACGGGCGCATCTTCTCGTTCGACTACCTGGTGCTGCCCGGCGCGGACGCGGGCCGCTTGGTGTGCTGCCGCGACGTGACGGACCAGCGCCTCGCCGCCCGGCAGCTGGCCGAACAACGCGCTTTTTACGAGGACGTGCTGACGCGCTTGCCGATGGCCGTGTCCGTGCTGGACGCCGACCTGCGGTACCGGTTTATCAACGCCGCGGCCGAGCCCACCCCGGAGGTGCGCGCCGCCCTGCTGGGCCGTACCATCCCGGAAGGCTACACGATTCGCGGCCGCTCCCCGCTGCTGGCCGAGCAGCGGCAACAGCGGGTAGAAGCGGCCCTGCGGCAGCGCCGCGAGGTGACGTGGGACGAAAAACTAACCTACGCCACCGGCGAACGCCACTGGCTGGGGGCCGCCCAGCCCTTGTTCGGCCCGGACGGGGCGCTGCGGGTGGTCGTCATTTCGGGCGTCGACATCACCGACCGCTTGCGCGTGGAGCAAAAGATGGTGCAGCAGCGCGAATTCTACGAAACCATCCTCAACGAGCTGCCGGTCGATATCGCCGTGTTCGACGCCGGGCAGCGCTACCTGTTCGCCAACCCCGCCTCGTTTGCGGACCCCGTGGTGCGGGAACAGATCATCGGCATGACCGACCGCGAGTACGTTGCCTACCGGCAGCGCCCCGCGGAGCTGGCCCTCCAGCGCGAGCAGGTATTTGACCAGGTGCTGCGCCAGCGGGCCGACGTGGTGTGGGAGGAAACGGTGCAGGGCCTCGCCGGCGTGCAGCAAAAAATGCGCCGCCTGCGGCCCGTGTTCGGGGCCGACGGGGCCCTGCGCATGGTGGTGGGCTCGGGCATCGACATCACCGAGCGCTACCTGGCCGAGCAGGAGCTGTACCGGGCCAAGCTGGCGGCTGAGCAGGCCACCCGGGCCCGGGAGACGTTTCTGGCCAACATGAGCCACGAAATCCGCACGCCCATGAACGCGGTGCTCGGCATGGCGGGCCTGCTGGCCCGCAACACCGCCCTCACGGCCCAGCAGCACGGGTTCGTGGCGGCCATCCGCACCTCGGGCCAGCACCTGCTGGGCGTGCTCAACAACGTGCTGGACGTGGCCAAGATTACGTCGGCCGGGCTGGAGCTGGAGCACGCGCCCTTCGACCTGGAGGCCACCCTGGCGGCCGCCGTGCAGATGCTGGCCCACCCGGCGGCCGAAAAAGGCCTGGCCCTGACGCTGGCCCCCCCCGGCCTGCCGCAGCCGTGGGTGCTCGGCGACGCCCTGCGCCTGAGCCAGGTGCTGCTCAACCTGCTCGGCAACGCCCTCAAGTTCACCGAGCGCGGCGGCGTGGCCCTGCGCACCTGGCGGCGGGCCGAAACCGCCACCGCCCTGACCGTCGGCTTCGCCGTGGCCGACACCGGCATGGGCATTCCGCCGGACAAGCAGGAAACGATTTTTGACAGCTTCGCGCAGGCGTCGAGCGACACCACGCGGCGCTTCGGGGGCACCGGGCTCGGCCTCACCATCAGCGGCGGCCTCGTGGAGCGGCTCGGCGGCCGCCTGCTGGTGTGCAGCGTGCCCGGCCACGGCAGCACGTTCGGCTTCACCCTCACGTTTGCCAAAACGGCCGCCCCCGCCGCCGCCCCCGCCGCCCCGGAGCCCGCCGCCGCCGCCGCCGAGCGGGCCCGCGGCCTGCGGGTGCTGCTGGTCGAGGACCACGAGATGAACCGGCAGCTGGTGCAGTACGTGCTGGAACACCACGGCCTGGCCGTGGACAGCGCCACCGACGGGGCCACGGCCCTGGCGCAGTTTGCCCGGGCCCGCTACGACGTGGTGCTGATGGACATCAAAATGCCCGACATGAGCGGCGTGGAAGTGACAACCCGCATGCGCCGCGACCCGGACCGCGCCCGCGCCCGCACGCCCATCATTGCCCTCACGGCCAACACCGCCCAAAGCGAGTACGACAAGTACCTCGCCGCCGGCATGAACGACTGCCTGGCCAAGCCGTTCGAGGCCGACGAGCTGCTGCACAAAATTGTGGCCGTGCAGTAAACGAGTGGCTGATTGTTTGGGCAGTGGTCCAAAACGGGGTGGTCCGGCGAATTGCCCGAAGGGCTTCGTCGGGCCACTCTGACTAAAAACAGCAGCCCCGGGTTAGAAATAAGAGTGGCCCGACGACGGAAAAAGTCGCCGGACCACCCCGGTTTAGCTCATCGCCGCTGTTTGTTGTCAGTCAATAATTTAAATTTTTACCAACAACCAACAACCCACGCCAGTGGCTACGCCGCGCCGGGGGCCCCGGGCTGTTCGGTCGGCTTGGCCCCCTGGTTCACCATCTGGGTGAAGCTTTTGGCCGCGTTGGAAAACTCGGAGGGCAGCAGAATCACCGTCGTTGTGTTGTTGTCGATGCCGATTTCTGAGAGCATCTGCATTCGGCGCAGCTCCAGGGCAATGGGGCTGCGCTCCATCTCGATGGCCCCTTGGGTGAGCTTGAGGGAGGCTTCCAGCTCGGCCTCGGCCTTGATGATGCGGGCCCGCTTCTCGCGGATGGCCTCCGCCTCGCGGGCCATGGCCCGTTGCATGGACTCGGGAATCTCCACGTCCTTGATTTCGACCAGCTCGATTTTGACGCCCCAGGCCTCGGTGGCGGTGTCCACGATTTGCAGCAGCGCCCCGTTGATGTGGGCCCGCTCGCGCAGCACTTCGTCGAGCTGGTTCTGGCCGATGATGTTGCGCAGCGCCGTCACCGAGAGCTGGTACACGGCCTTGTTGTAGTCGGCCACCTTAATCACGGCGTCGGCCGGGTTCACGACCTTGAACCACAGCACGGCGTTCACCTTGATGGTCACGCTGTCTTTGGTGATGGTTTCCTGCTGCTCCAGCTCCACCGTTTTGGTGCGCATGTCGATGGTTTGCTGGCGCTCCAGAAACGGGATGAGCCAGTACAGCCCGGGGCCCCGGGTGCCGGTGTAGCGCCCCAGCCGAAACACAATGGCCCGCTGGTACTCCTGCGCGATGCGCAAACTGAGCAGGAGCAGAACGAGGACCGCGGCAAGCAGGACGAGTAGCATGGCTAAAGGGGGTTAAGGATTGGCGAATGTATCGCGGCCCGCGCCAATCCATTACAACCGGCGAATGCTGAACCCGGCCGGCCGCGGCTACCGGTCCAGCAGTTGCAGGGTTTTGCCATCCCGCACGCCCCTGAAAAACTTCGCCAACACCGCCGCAAAAACCGGCGGCGCGCCGGGCAGGGCGGCAAACAACGTCATGGACGACTTGAGCTTCAAATCGTCGGGGCTGCCAAACACCCGGTTCGCGTCGCTGCTTTCCAGGCCCAGCAGCGCCTCGCAAATACCAACCAGCCGGGCCCCCAGCACCGGGTGTTGCAAGTACGCCGCCGCCTCGGCCAAGCCGCTAATGGCGTAGTGCTGGGAAATCTCGCTGAACCCCAGGCCCTGGATTTGCGGAAAAATGTACCACATCCAGTGGCCGCGCTTGCGCCCGGCTTTTATTTCGGCGAGGGCCTGCTCGTAGGATGCTGCCTGGGCGTCGAGGAATCGTTTTAAATTATACTCGTTGGTCATGATGCCTTGAGTTATACTTTTGCCACATGGCCTACGCCGCTAACACGAATTACGATGCACCGTACCCGCGCCGCGCCAAGAGAAGCACCTGAGCTGACAAATTAATAATTACGCTCTATTAATTGCGCTCTATTATTCGAAATACCGCGAGGCTATTACCCGCGCTATCAAGCGCAATTAGTCGAACAGACGAATTATTTCGGTGCTTTTCAAACTCCCCATATGGACGGATGACTAATCGGGACAGACCGGCTATTCTGACTGTCGGCAGTCGGTTTTTTCCCGAGTTAGGTCGCAAAATAAGTAAGCTGTCGCGCCGCTCATAGCGCCCGAATGACGGACCTGAGGAACCGAGCGGACTGCCCCGGCGGTGCTGATATTCGCCGTCCTTTCTAAAGAGTATAATATCCGAGCCGGTAAAGTCATAGCTTTCAACAGTTAGCCAGTCTCGTTCCCTATTTATTATCGATGTACAAATACTCCCGACCGCTATAAGAGCCAAGGGTGTGATTAACAAGTAAAACGGTATTAGGCGCTTTTTCCACGATAAATAATCTCGGTTAAAGACCCTAAAAACTGCGATTAGGAATAGGATGAGCCAGCCAAGAAGAAATCCAGGAACAAGAAGCAATAAGATAGGATTGCCTTCATCGACAAAAACAGGGGTAAACAAACTAATTACGAGCAAGCCACAGGCGACAGCAAATCCCTCGTTCTTATGCATAATTTTTAAACAAAACCGTTTACCGCCCCACCACTGGCAGCACGGCCGTACTCTCGTGCCCGGCGGCGTCCACGCTGGCCACGCCGAAAGTGTAGCCATTCAAGCGGGTACTAACACAAAACGCACTCAACGTACTGAGCCACTGAACAAATCGGCTACCGGAAAAATCAAATCGTAGTCGTTCCAATTGACATTGCCTTGTACCAGCTTGAATTGCTGAAAGCAGGTTTCATCCAGGTATGCCCGGATGGCCGGGTGCCTGGCCTGGCGCAGAAACGGCCCGAAATCAACCGTCCGTTGCTCACCGGTAGAGAAGGTGAGGGCCAGGGTGTAAGGACCAACTAACTGGGCGGCCACTACAGCTAAAACGGCGGGTGAAGCCTCGGCTACGGTGGTTCCGGTAGTTATCATAGCAGTTTGCGGGTGATGGTTTCGGGGCGAATGCTGCGGTGGTAAACGAAGTAATCCACCCATTTCTGGACGATATCGCCGGCGTAAACGTCCACCACTTTTTTAAAGTTTTGCAGGTCCTTTCCCATCAGCGGGCGGCTGCCTTTGACTTCGGTAATGCGAATTTCAACAATCTCGCCTTCCTCCAAGAAAAACTCGGCCTTGCTTTCCCGTCCGTCACATTGGCCATGCACATGAATCGGCTCGTGCTCGTTGGAATAGAAGAAAATGATAAGACCGAGGTACTCGTAGAGTTTAGGCATGGGGCTAAAGGAAACATTGCAATTACCGCCCCACCACTGGCAGCACGGCCACGCTCTCGTGGCCGGCGGCATCCACGCTGGCCACGCCGAAGATGAAGTTGTCCTTGCTGATGGGCAGGTCGGCTTTGGTGTCGGTCACGAGGTAGCGTTGCTGCCATTGGGGGGCGTCGCTGGCGCGGACGAGCACGGCGTAGGCGGCGGGCTTGGGGCCCCCGGCGGGCGCTTGCCAGCGCAGCACGGTGCGGTTGGTGAGGTCGGCGGTGAGGACTTCGACCTTGGCGGGGGCGGCGGGGGCCAGGGCCAGGCTGGCCATCGTGGCCAGGTTGAGGCCGGCGTTGCGGCGCAGGTAGGCGAAGTCCATGCCCGCGATGACGTCGCCGTAGGGGCGGCCGTTTTCGGTGCGCAGGTCCTGGTGCTGGTGGCTGTAGTCCTCGTTCATCTCCGTGAAGCGCACGGCGGCGAAGCCCTGGGTGTTGAAGGGCGTGTGGTCGCCGCCGCGCAGGAAGCGGTCGGGGCGGTTGATCATGACCAGCTCCTGGCCCTTGGTATAGAGCAGGGCGGCGCGTTGGGCGGCGCGGGCCAGCTGGCGGCTGGGCGCGTCGTTTTCGGAGCTGAGCTGGCGGCGCTGCCGGGCTTGCTCGGGCGTTTCGGTGGCCGGCACGCCCTCGCTGAACACGCGCAGCTTGGTGGCGTCGCTGATGTCAGGGTCGTGGCCGTGCGAGTTGCCCACGATGTCGTTGTTGAGCATGGCCACCAGGTTCCAGCCCTCTTTTTTGGCCCGCTCGGCCAGGTGGCCGGAGCCGTAGAGGCCCTGCTCTTCGCCCTGCACCACCACAAATTTGAGGGTGCACGGGAATTTCTGGCCGGCCAGCACGCGGGCCAGCTCCATCACCAGCACCGTACCCGAGCCGTCGTCGTTGGCCCCGGGGGCGTCGGCGGTGGCGTTCATCACGTCGCTCACCCGCGAGTCGATGTGGCCGCTGACGAGGAGGATGCGCGTGTCGGTGGGGTCGGTGCCGGGCAGGGTGGCCAGCACGTTGGCCATCAGCACCGGCTTGTTGATGCGGCGGCCGTCGGGCTTGACGGTGAAGGTGTCCAGCTCCACTTTCAGGCGGCCGCCGCTGGCCTGGCTGTACTTCTCAAACTCGCCCCGCACCCACTGGCGGGCCGCCCCGATGCCGCGCGTGGGGCTCTGGGTCTCGCTCAGGGTGTGGCGGGTGCCGAAGCCGACGAGCTTCTCGACGTCGGTTTGCAGGTTTTTGGCCGAAATCTCGCTTACCAGCTTCGCAATGGCCGGGTCGGCCTTGGGCAGGAGCGGGGCGGCGGGAGTCTGGGCCGTTTGGGCGGCAGCGGCCAGCGGCAGCAGGGCCAGGAGGAGAATTGTTTTCATACGGGGGTAAACATACGGGGCCTGGGTTAAACACAAAAAAGCCCGCGCTCCCAAGGGCGCGGGCTTTTCAAAAACGCTGCATAAGCTGCCAACCAATGGCATGGCCCGCAGAGCGACACTTCGCGTCTCAATCGCTGCCCGGTTCTTGCTGTCCGACACATCCCGACAATTATCGTTCAGCGGTGGAGACGCGAAGTGTCGCGTCTCTACGGGGGCAAAGCCCCGCGCTATCCGCGCTGATAAATGGGCTCGACTTGCTTGAAATACGGGTTCACGCCTTCGTCGGAGGCCAGGTCCAGCAGCATCAAATCGACGAACTGGTAGGCGTCGGTTTTGCCTTCCAGCACGGGGCCCAGCTCCTGCATAAAGGCGGGGTCGGCGGCGTCGCTCTCGAAGGCCAGCAGCAGGCGGGGCGTGTCGGGGGCGTTGGCGAGCTGCATCTGGGCCAGGTAGGCGGTGCGCAGCTGGGGCTGGGTGGCGGCCCAGGCCAGCAGGGCGTCGGCCACGGCGGTGGGGTAGGGCTCGGGCTGGCTCAGCAGCACCTCGGCGTCGCCGCCGGCCGGCGACAGGGGCCCCGTGAGCTGGCCGTTGAGCAACGCTTCCAGCTCCTCCTTGGGCAGCAGCTTGCCGGCGGGCGAGAAGGGGTTCAGCACGCAGTCCTGGCCCTGGGTCATGCTGAAAAACGCCTGGCCGGGGATGCGCACGTAGCTCACCTGGCTGTCGTCCTGGCCGCTGTCGGCCAGGCGGGCGGGCGAGGTGAAGATGGGCAGCTTGCCGTCGTTGAGCACCTGGAGCTGGATTTGGGCCCCTTCGGCCGGCACCACGTCGCCGGGGCCCACGCCTTCCTCGGGAGCCAGAATCATCAGGATTTCCTCCTGCATCAGGGCCTGGTAGAAGGCCGGGCGGGCCTGCTCGTCGGTGGTGGCCAGCAGCAGCAGCTGCTCCAGCACGTTCTGGGGCTCGAAGGGAAACGGCAGCGGCTCGGGGGCCGGGAAGGGCAGGGGAGAGGCGGGCACCGGCGCGGCCGGGGCCTTGAAGTTGGAGCCCTGGTAGCGGGGGCCGGCGGGCTTGGCCGCCGCGTCGGGCGCGGGGCCCGGCTGGCCGGTGGTGGGGTCGGCAGGGGTGGGGGCCGGCGCGTCGGCGGGCTTATTTTTCAGAAAGTCTAGCAGACCCATAAGGCAAAGAAATGGAGCAGTGGAATGGGGCCGCAAAGTACGGCCAAGGCGGGAAACGGGCGGGGTGGCTGTTACGTCATAGAAGGTAACCAGGCCGGACGCCAGATGAGCATGACGGCCTGGCTTTACTAAGAAAATCGATTTAATTAGACGCCCCCGCGCCCAGCGTCGAGGGGCAGCCGGCCAGCTCCCGCTCCACCTCCTGGATGGTGCGGGGCGGGGCGTGGTTGCCCCAGCTGTTCTCGATGTAGTTCAGCAGGTTGGTGAGGCGGGCGGGGCTCAGCTCCCGGTCGTCGACGCGGGCGGCGGGCATCACCTGGTTGTACAGGATGCCGTTCACCGTCATGGGGCCGTGCGCGCCGCGGCGCAGCAGGCAGGGCAGCTCGGCGCGGTGGGCGGCGAGGTAGTCGGCCCCGGCCAGCGGCGGGATGAGGCGGGCCAGGCCCTGGCCGGCGTCGCCGTGGCAGCCGGCGCAGGCCTGGGCGTAGAGGCGGGGCCCCTGGTGGCGGTTGTTCGAGAAGCAGCCGGGCAGGCTCAGGCACGCCACCGCGCCCAGGGCCCCCAGGCCGAGGCCCAGCGCCTTCCCCCTCATTGGGCGGCGGTGGCTTTGGGGTGGCGCTCCGCGATTTCGGCCAGCAGCACGGGCAGCTCCGTTTGCAGGCGGGCCACTTCGGTGGGGTTGAGGCTGTCGTAGAGGCCCCGCACGTGGCCCTGGTCGTCCACCAGGGCGAAGGTGCCGTTGTGGGCGAAGCCGCCGGGGGCCGCCTTTTCGGGCTGCGCAGCGGTGAAAAAGCCCTTGGCCAGGCCAAACACCGAGTCGCGGGCCGCGGCCGCGCGCCCGGTGGTCACGAAGTGCCAGCGGTTGGGGTCGGCCACGCCCAGGCGCTGGGCGTAGTCGCGCAGCACGGGCAGCGAGTCGTGGGCCGGGTCGATGGTGAACGACACGAAGCCCACGCGCGGGTCGGCGGCGTAAGGCTTGAACACCTTCAGCAGCTCGCCCTGCATCTTGGGGCAGATGCCGGGGCAGGTGGCAAAGAAGAAATCGGTGACGTAGGCCCGGCCCGCGAAGGTCTGGTTGGTGACGGTGGTCCCGGCCTGGTCCACGGCGCGAAAGGCCGGGGCGGTGGCGTACACCGTGTCGGCGGGCCCGCCGTTGGGGTTGGGGCGCACGTCGCGCTCGCCCAGGATGGGCAGGCGGGCGGCCTGGTGGTCGGCGGGGCCCGAGCAGGCCGTGAGCAGGGCGGCGGCCAGCGCGGGGGCCAGCCAAAAACGAATCGACATAGCTTACTTGGTGGCCGGGGCAGCGGTGCCCGGCGCTTGCTTCAACAACGCAGCGGCCGAATCGATGGTGCCGCGCAGGCGCTTTTCCACGGCGTCGAGCTTGGCCTGCTCCTGGCGGAAGTAGGCCAGGCGCTGGGGCGCGGCGGCCGTGCTGTCGGGGGCGTGGTAGGCGTTCATCCAGGCCATCATGGCCCCGTCGGCGGCTTGCAGGCTGCGCAGGTAAGGGGCGGCGTTGGCGGGCTTGGCGGTGGCGATTTTCTCGCGCAGCTCGAACAAGCGGCCGGCCTGGGCCATCACCGAGTCGTGGCGGTTCATCAGGTTGTCTTCGGCGGCCTTGGCCTGGGCGGCGGGGGTGGCCGGCGCGGTGGTGGGCGAGCAGGCGGCCAGGCCGATGGCAGCAGTGGCAAGGGCCAGCGCCAGCGTTTGGGGGGCAAATAGCTTCATGGCGCAAAGGTAAGGCCGGGCGGTGCGGGGCAGGAATTCGGTCGGCGAAAGACCCCACGAACAACGCCAGAACTAACCGCTAAGCTAAGCGACTGATTTGCTGCATGAACTCCTCCTGCGTGAGTAATCCTTGGTCGCGCAACTGCTTCAGTTGGGCTGTGCGCTCTGCTAAGTCAAGCGGTGTAGGAGTCGGTATGGGCACTATTACTTGACTTGCGGCAATTGGCACGGGAGTGTCTTTAGAAACTGCCCAAACAAGGGCGACTACCCACCCGATGAGTGACCAGCCAAGTAGCAGGTTTAGCCAGAAAATAGCCATCTCATTGCGTTTGCTTGCTCCAATAATGGCTGGTAGGAAGTAGATAACTCCGCCAACGACGATGGCAACGATGGTTTGTATAGTGGTCATAGCTGCTAAACTAGGGATAGAGTCACTAATTCTCTTTTCTCCTTCTACAGAGCTGGGTTTGCTTCATATTAATTGCCTGTGTATAGCCAGCCTAGACCAAAGCCCGCGCCCCCGGCCAACCCCGCGGGGCCCCAGCCGTTAACCCTACCGCATCTTTTCCCTTTAACGCGCTATGCAAACCCGCACCCTCGGCCGCTCCGGCCTCACGGTTTCTGCCCTCGGCCTCGGCTGCATGGGCATGTCCGATTTTTATGGCCAGCAAAACGACGCCGAAAGCATCCGCACCCTGCACCGGGCCGTGGAGCTGGGCCTCACCTTCTTCGACACGGCCGACATGTACGGGCCCTTCAAAAACGAGGAGCTGCTGGCCCAGGCCTTCAAAGGCAAGCGCCAGGACGTGCTGATTGCCACCAAGTTCGGCATCGTGCGCGACCCCAACGACCCCACCAAGCGCGGCATCAACGGCCGGCCCGAGTACGTGAAGTCGGCCTGCGAAGCCAGCCTCAAGCGCCTCGGCACCGACCACATTGACCTGTATTACCAGCACCGCGTGGACGCCAGCACGCCCATTGAGGAAACCGTGGGGGCCATGAGCCGCCTCGTGGAAGCGGGCAAGGTGCGCTACCTGGGCCTGAGCGAGGCCGCCCCCGCCACCCTGCGCCGCGCCGTGGCCACCCACCCCATCGCCGCCCTGCAAACCGAGTACAGCCTCTGGAGCCGCGAGCCGGAGGACGAAATCCTGCCCACCTGCCGCGAGTTGGGCATCGGGTTCGTGCCGTATTCGCCGCTGGGCCGGGGCTTCCTCACGGGCCAAATCAAGCAGTTCGACGACCTCGAAGCCGACGATTACCGCCGCTTCTCGCCCCGGTTCCAGGGCGAAAACTTCCAGAAAAACCTTGACCTCGTGGCCCGCATCACCGACCTGGCCCGGCAGAAGCGCTGCACCGCCGGCCAGCTGGCCCTGGCCTGGGTGCTGGCCCAGGGCGGCGACGTGGTGCCCATCCCCGGTACCAAGCGCGTGGCCTACCTCGAAGAAAACCTGGGGGCCCTGGAAATCAGTCTCTCCCAAGACGAACTGGCCCAGCTCGACGACATTGCTCCCCAGGGCGTGGCCGCCGGCCTGCGCTACCCCGCCGCCATGATGGGCACGGTGAACGGCTGACACATTTAACAGTCATCAATTAACATTTAACAGCCGTTCCGCTAGCTAATTGGGCCAGTGAAACGGCTGTTAAATGTTAATTGATGACTGTTAAATGACCTACTGATTGGGCAGCAGGTCAATCCAGCCGTCTTCGCTGACCACCACGGCCAGGCAGGGGTACTGGCTGCTGTTGACGTAGCGCACGGCCGAGTTGTAGCGCGAGCCGCGCGAGGGGTCGCCTTTTTCCGTGGCCAGGCCGTCGAGGATGGCCCCGATGGAGTAGCACACGCCGGTGGGCTCGATGAACACCGCGCCGTCGATGTTGGTGACCAGGCGCAGCACCGCGGGCGAGATGATGCGCGGGGCCACCCGGAAGCTCTGGCGGCTCAGGCGCTGGGCTTCCAGCGCGGCCCCGGCGCTGAACACCAGGATGGTGCCCGTGGGCTGGGTGCTGGCCCGGCTCGTCAGCTCCCAGAGGTAGTCCACGCTGTCGGCGTCGAGCTTGGGGAACACGCGGCGCACCACGCGGGCGAAGTTGTCGGCCGCCACGCGGCCCTGGGGCAGGCGGGGCGTGTTGCTCACCACGCGCATCAGCACGTGGCCGGCGTGGCTCATCTCCCAGCTGTAGTGGTGGGTGAAGTTGACCACCACCAGGGGCTCGTAGCGCGGGTCGGCGGCCGGCACGAGCTGGCCCAGCCCGAACACGTGCGAGGCGTCCGACACCAGGGCCGTGGCGTCTTCGCTCAGCTCCAGCAGCTTGCGGATGGAGCGGTGGTCGCGCAGGGCCACGGGCGTTTCGAGGGTGAGGACCGGCACGATGGCCGGGTGCTGGCGGCGGGCCACCAGCAGCGTGCCCACGCCCTCGCTGCCCTCGTGGCGCAGGGCGGCCACGCCGTTGCAGGCGTCGTAGAGGCCCTGGGTGCCGGCGGGGGCGGCCCGCAGCATCAGGCGGCGGCCGGCGCTGCGCAGCACCTCGTTGTAGTCGCGGTCCAGGGCCGGCTGCTCGTTGTCGGCGGTGTCGGCCTCGCGCAGGGCCCGGGCGCAGTCGTGCAAAAACTCCAGCACCGCCGCGTGGGGCAGGTTGGCCGGGCGCGGGCCCCCCGATTTTGGCATGGCGTAGTAGCTCTCGTAGCAGTCGGCCCCCACTTGCAGCACCACCGTCACGAGGTAGCCCTGCAGGTTCACGGGCACCGAGCAAAACGAGCGGCGGTTTTCGCCGCGCCCGCGCACCAGCTCCTGCAACGTGCTTTCGGTGGCCTGGCACACCAGCTCGTACCAGCGCTGCTTTTCGTAGCGGTCGTGGTCGTTGGGGTGCAGGTGGTACACCACGTCGCGCGGCCCGGCGTCGGCCTCCAGGGCCGAGGCGCGGTCCTTGATGCCGGCAAAGTCGCGGGGCGCGTAGCGGGTGGTGCTGGGCTCGAGCACCACGCCGGCGGGCTCATCGGTTTCGCGGGCCGAGGCCAGGCCCAACAAAAAAACCTCGGGCCGCAGGCTGCGGTCGAGCAAGTTAAAAACGCCTTCGGCAAAGAGCTGGGCCGAAACCCGGAACAGGCTCTGGTGTTCCCACATAGGCAAATCAAAGTAGTGGCGGCCGCGGCGGGCCCTCGTACCGGCTGGACTTACGTAAAACGGCCCCCAATAGTGGTAAGTCGAAACAAAATACCCGCGCCGGCCCTTTTATTCGGGCCGCCGCGTTGTATCTTCGGATAGCCGTTGGCCCTCCGCTCGCACCCCCCACCGTCCACCCCCGCGCCTATGCTCTTCGTCGACATGATTCTGGCCGTGGCGGTGGCCATCTCGTTCATCCCCATCCTCACCGGGTACTGCGCCTACAACTACGGGCGCTCGTTCTGGCTCTGGTTTGCGCTGGGGTGGCTGCTGCCGCTGGCCTCGTTTTTCCTGCTCACGGCCCTCATCCTGCGCGAGCAGCTCGACCCGGGCCGCCGCCTGCTGGCCGAAGCCCGCCTGATTTTGCGCGAAGCCGGCGAGAAAAAGGTGCTCAAAGAAGAGTAGGCCGGCCCGGCCCGAACACATTTTTGGCGGGGCCGCAACGAAAGTGCCGGCGGCGGCTAGTAAATTGGCCATGCCCAAGCCGCGCCTGCCATGAACACCCCCGATTCGTCTGCTGCTGATTTCTCCAATGAACTACGGACGCGCGCCGAGCAGCGCCGTCAGCAGGGCACGCAAGCCACTGAAAACCAGACCCACGACGAGCTCCAACGCGCGGTGCTGGAGCTGCAAACGTACCAGGCAGAGCTGGAAACGCAGTACGAAGCGCTGCTGCTGGCCCAGGCCGACGCCGACGCCAGCCGCGCCCAGTACGTGGATTTGTACGAGCACGCCCCCGTGGGCTACGTCACGCTGGACGCCCACGGCACGGTGGCGCAGCTCAACCGCACGGCCAGCCAGCTGCTGGGGGCCCCGCAGGCCGGGTTGGTCGGCCAGCCGTTTGCGCAGGTGGTGGCCCCGCTGCACCGGGCCGGGTTCGACGAGTTCCTGGCCCAGGTGCTGGCTACGCCCGGCCCGCAGCACCGCGAAATAGAGCTGTACGGCAAAGGCAATGCCCTGTTCCATGCCCAATTGGAGGCCCAGCGCGAAGAGTTGCCCCACCCGGGGGCGGCCCCGCGCTACCGCCTGGCCGTGCTCAACACCAACGACCAGCACCGCGCCGCCGCGGCCCTAGCGGCCAGCGAGGGCCGCTTTCGGATGCTGACCGAAAACGTGCTGGGCGTGGTGTTTGAGTGGCGCTACAACCACGACGGCACCAACTACTGCGTGTACGTGAGCCCCCGGATGCACGAGCTGTTCGGCGTGGCCTCGGCCGAAGTGAACCGCATCGACACGTTCATTCACCCCGCCGACGTGCGGGCCTGGCGGGCTTCGACGATGGCCGTGCCGGCCGGTATTCCCTGGGCCTTCGACGGGCGGCTGGTGGTGCCGGACCAGCCCACGCGCTGGTGCCGGGGCACGGCCGTGGTCACGAGCCGCGATGCCACGGGGCTGAACTACAGCGGCTTGCTGCTGGACGTGACGGCCGCCAAGCAGCTCGAAGCCAGCCTGCGGGCCGCCACCGAGGCCGCCGAAGCCAACGTGCGGGCCAAGCAGGAATTCCTGGCCAACATGAGCCACGAAATCCGCACGCCCCTGCACGGCATCCTGGGCCTGGCCGAGCTGCTGGCCGCCTCGCCCCTGGCTTCCGCGCAGGCCGAGCACGTGCGCCTGCTGCAAGGCTCGGCCGGGCACCTGCTGGCCGTGCTGAACGACGTGCTGACAACCGTGCGCCTGGGAGCGGGCCGTCTGGAGCCCGCCGCCGTGGCGTTCGACCTCGGCGGGCTGCTGCGCGACTGCGCGGCCCTGCTGCAGCCCGAAGCCGCGGCGCAAGGCCTGGCCCTGAAGGTGAAGGCGAGCCCGGACCTGCCCTGGGTGGTGGGCGACAGCCACCGCTTGCGCCAAGTGCTGCTCAACCTGCTCGGCAACGCCGTAAAATTCACGGAGGAGGGCGGCCGGGTGGAGCTCTGCGTGCAGCTCCGGCCGGGGGCCGGGCCGGGCCGCCAGCGCGTGGCTTTCAGCGTGGTCGATACCGGCATCGGCATCGCCCCGGCCGTGCTCGACGCCGTGTTCGAGCCCTTCGTGCAGGCCACCGACCGCATCGGCAGCGAGTACGGCGGCACCGGCCTGGGCCTGAGCATCGCGCGCAGCCTGGTGGAAATGCTCGGCGGCACGCTGCGGGCCGCCAGCGAGCCGGGCGTGGGCAGCACGTTTCACTTCGCCCTCGACTTCGCGCTGGCCCCGGCCGATGAGGCCACCGCCGACGCGCCCGAAGCGCCCGGGCGGCCGGTGGAAATGCCCGCCGGCCGCGCCCTGCTGGTCGAAGACAACCCCGTGAGCAGCTTGCTGGCCGAAACCCTGCTGCGCAAGTGGGGCTGGGCCGTGGACGCCGCCGCCGACGGCCTGACCGCCGTGGCCCTGTTCGAAGCGCACCGCTACGACGTGGTGCTGATGGACCTGCGCCTGCCCGGCCTCGACGGCACGTCGGCCACCGCCCGCCTGCGCCAGCACCCCGACCCCGCCCGGGCCGCCACGCCCGTGCTGGCCGTCACGGCCCACGCCCAGCTCGAGGCCCAGGACCTGCGGGCCGCCGGCTTCGATGCCTACCTGGCCAAGCCCTTCGACGAAGCCGGCCTGCGCCAGGCCCTGGCCGCGGCCTGGCACGACACCCAGGCCGCGCCCGCGGCGCCCGCCGCGCCCGTTGCCCCGCTCTACGACCTGAGCGCCGTGCGCCAGATGGTGGGCGATAACGAAGCCTTCCTGCGCCACTTGGTGGGCGTGTTCCGCGACACCACGCCCCCCATCCTGGAGGCCCTGGAGCAGGCCAGCGCCCGCCACGACTGGCCCGCGCTGGCCGACGCCGCCCATCACCTCAAAAGCTCCCTCTACGGCGTGGGCGTGGTGCGCCTCTACGACGCCATCCGCGAGCTGGAAACCAGCGAGAAAAAACCGCCTGCGCCCGCCCGCGCCGCCGAGTGCGTGGCCGCGGTGCGGGCCGTGACGGCCGAAGTAATGGCCGGGCTGGCGAAGGAATTCGCGTAGGGCCGGCGGCCCCTAGCGCGGGGCCGGCCCGATGCCCGCGGCCACCGCCGCGCCGGTGGCCAGGCACCCTTGCAGGAGGTAGCCGCCGGTGGGCGCTTCCCAGTCCAGCATCTCGCCGGCCAGGTAGGTGCCGGGCCGGCGGCGCAGCATCAGGTGCTCGTCCACTTCGGCCAGGGCCACCCCGCCGGCCGTGGAAATGGCCTCGTCGAGCGGGCGCAGGCCGGCAATGGGCAGCGGCACACGGCTGATTAGCTGGGCCAGGGCTTCCGGGCCCAGGGCGGCGGCGCCGGGGCGGGCTTCGCGCAGCAGCGTGGGCACGGGGCCCCCCAGGTGCAGGGTTTTTTTAAGGAACTCGGCGAACGATGCCTTGCCGCGCGGCCCTTGCAATTTGCGCAGCAGGGCGGCGGCGGGCAGGTCGGGCTTCAGGTGCAAATGAAAAAACGCCGGGCCCCCGCCGGCCAGGGCCGCCC
The DNA here is from genome assembly GCF_013294115.1 of Hymenobacter caeli. Classification (GTDB taxonomy): domain Bacteria; phylum Bacteroidota; class Bacteroidia; order Cytophagales; family Hymenobacteraceae; genus Hymenobacter; species Hymenobacter caeli. Next base: position 79,059 of record NZ_JABSNP010000002.1, read on the forward strand.
GCACCTGAGGCGTAAGGGCGTACACCGGCGTGCCTTCGAGGCCGTAGTCGGTGAGCAGCAGCTCGCCGCGCTGGGCGGGGCCGTCGTTCACGGCCAGGGCAATGTTTTTGAGCGGCTGGCGGCCCACCCGCTCCCGAAAAAACGCCGACCACGCCACCGCCGCCCCGCAGTTGGCCGGGGCGAAGGGCGCCACGGCCACGCCGATTCCGCGCAGCACAGGCGCCCAGGCCCCGTCGGAGCCGGTTTTGGCCCAACTGGCCCCGCCCAGGGCCAGCACCGCCGCCGCCGGCTCGGCGGTGAACGCGGTGCCGGTGCGCTCGTCGCGCAGGCGCAGGCCCCGGGGCCCGGCGAAGCCCAGCCAGCGGTGGCGCACGTTAATTTCTACGCCCAGCCCGTCCAGCCGCCGCCGCCAGGCCCCCAGCACGGCGGCCGGCGTGTGGGCGGCCACCGGAAAGATGCGCCCGCTGGTGCCCACGAAGGTGTCGATGCCCAGCGCCGCCGCCCAGGCCCGCAGGTCGGCCGCCGAAAACCGCGCCAGCAGGCCCCCGAACCGCGCCGCCGCGGCCCCGTACTGGCCGGCAAACTGGGCGGCGTCGGGCGCGGCGTTGCTCAGGTTGAAGCCGCCGTGCCCGGCCACCAAAAATTTGCGCCCCACCGTGGCCTGGGCCTCGTACAGGCGCACCCGGTGGCCGGCCTCGGCCAGGCGCTGGGCGGCCATCAGCCCCGCGGGGCCCCCGCCAATTACAATGACCATCGCTTCTCTCGCATAAATATTTGCCCCCCCCAGCCCCTGGCCGCAGTTTAGCGCGCAGCGCGCAACTGCTGGCCGACGAATGGGGCGAGTTTACCACTCGCAAAGTTGAACGGCCAGACGGCGCAAACCGCCGGGCCGCTGCGCGGCCGTGAGTCGCAGACCCACCCCGCTCGCTGGCCAGCAGTTCCGCGCTGCGCGCTAAACTGCGGCCAGGGGCGGAAGTTAATTGCGCTAAACCTGGCTGTCCTGAATGAGCTGCCGGCGGTAACGGGCCAGGATGGCCGATTTTAGGATGAAGCCCAGGTAACGGCCGTCCTCCTCGCACACGGGCAGGGCCCAGGCCCCGTAGCGGTCGAGCAGGGCCAGGGTGTGCTCGAGGTCGTCGGCGGGGCCCACCACGGCCAGGGGCGGCTGCATCAGCTCGCGGGCCAGGATGGTGGCGTAGTGGCTTTCGTCGAACAGGGCGTCGCGCACCGTGTCGAGGCTGATGACGCCCAGCAGCCGCCCGCCGGCCGCCACCACCGGAAACAGGTTGCGCGAGGCGTGGCGAAAAATGTCCACCAGCTCGCCCAGCGTGGTGGTGGGGCGCACGGCCACGAAGTCGGTTTCGAGCAGCTGGCGCGGGTCGAGCTGGGCCAGCAGGCCCTGGTCGCGGTTGGCGTTCACGTCCACGCCCTGGTACACCAGCTTTTTGGTGTACACCGAGTACGGCTCGAAGTACTTGGTAATCAAGTACGACGAGCTGCTCACCACCATCAGCGGCACGAACAGCGCGTAGCCGCCCGTGATTTCGGCGATGAGGAAGATGGCCGTGAGCGGCGCGTGCACCACGCCCGCCAGCGTGCCGGCCATGCCCAGCACCACGAAGTGAACCTCCGGAATGTGCACCAAACCGCTCATGTTCAGCAGCCGGGCGAAGAAAAACCCCGCCAGGGCCCCCGAGAACAGCGACGAGCCGAACATGCCGCCGTTGCCGCCCGCGCCCACCGTGACGCTGGTGGCCACCACCTTCAGCATCATGCTGAACAGCACCAGCACCAGCAGCAGCCAGGGGTTTTGGTCCTGGTACACCGAGAAAATGCTGCCGTCGGTGAGGTGGCCCGACTTGCCGGCCAGCAGCAGCTCCACCGTGTTGTAGCCCTCGCCGTACAGGGTGGGAAACAGGAAGATGAGGGCCCCCAGCCCGGCCCCGCCGACGAGCACCTTGCGCCAGTCGAGGCCGGGCCAGCGGGCAAAAAAATGGTCGAACCAGTAGTAAGTCCGAATCATGTAGACCGAGAAAAACGCCGTGAACAGCCCCAGCAGGATGTAAAACGGCACCGCGTTCACCGGCCAGCTCGTGGTGATGAGCACGAAGGGCTGGCCCGCGTACAGGGCCTTCGACACCACGGTGGCCGTGGCCGAGGAGAGCAGCAGCGGAATGAAATACTGCGCCGGCAGCTCAGTCAGGATGGTTTCGACGGCGAACAGTACCCCCGCGATGGGCGAGTTGAAGATGGCCGCGATGCCCGCCGCCGCCCCGCACCCCGTCAGCAAGCGCCGCCGCCGCCGGTCCAGGTGCAGCACCCGGCCGGCGTTGGAGCCCAGGGCCGCGCCCGTCACCGAAATGGGGGCCTCGGTGCCCGCCGAGCCGCCGAAGCTCACCGTGAGGAAAGCCGTAACCAGCTGCGAGTACAGCTTGGAGCGCGGCACCACGCTGCCCTCGCGGGCCGTGTTGTAGATGATGGGCGCAATGCCACGGCCCAAATTGCCGTGCAGGAAATACCTGGTAACCAGTGCCGTAAGCGTGATGCCGACGATGGGGTAGAGCGAAAGCGCGAATACCCGCTGGGGCTCCGGCACGGCCTCTTGCAGCAGCCGGGCCACGGTGCGCACGCTGGTTTTGAGCAGCACTGCCGCCAGGCCCGCGCCCGCCCCCACCAGCACGCTGAGGATGAGCATGTACATCCGCTCGCTGATGTGGCGGGCCCGCCACACCAGCAGCGGGCGCAGCAGGCGGTGGACGTTGAGAACGGGCATGGCGGGCGGAACTGGTGGACGCGCTCCGGCCCCGCGCAAATTTGGGGCCGGTAAGCGGAGCTTGTTTTTATCAACGCGCATTTGGGCGCGGCGTTGCCGGGCGGCCGGCCGATTCAAAAATACATTTGCCCGCCGCGAGCCGGCCCACCCGGTGTTCCACTTCGCCGGGGCTGCCCACCGAAGCAGAAGAGCTGCTGCGATTAAAACGACTTGCGGAGTGGGTTCTCAACAGCCGCTTCGGAGCCGGAGTGCGAATTCGCCAAAGGCAAGCCGCGAAACTGCGCGGCCGGAGGCCCTGCGCCCCGCACGACCCGCCGGGGCCGCGGACGTGCCGCGCCGGCGCACCCACGTGCCGGTAGGGGCGGCCGGGGCCCGCGGCCGGCGCTTGTGCCTACCTTTGCCCCAGCAAATGGTAACCGTTTCCGCGGTGCGGGACGGTTTTAAAAGGGAAGCCGGTGTAATTCCGGGACAGTCTCCGCTGCTGTAACCCCCTCACCAACCGACCGATACACGGCGCCACTGTTCCCCCGGGAATGGGAAGGCCATCGGCCGGCGGGGGAAGTCAGAAGACCTGCCGCTTGCTACATACAGTCACAGCTTTCGGCAGAAAGGCTCGTCGTACCATGCCCAACCCCCCGCTTCCCGCCGGCCGTGCCGGTGGCGCACCCCCGTTTTTTGTTGTTTGGCGCACCTGCGCCCTGCTCGGCCTGCTGCTGGCGGGCCCCCGGGCGGGCGGGGCCCGGGCCGCTACGGCCCAGGCCCCGCCCAAAGCAGCCGTGGCCGTGGGGCCGGGCCGCACCGCGGTGCAGTTCGCCAAGGGCTTCGCCATCAGCTACGCGGGCAATTACAAGCTCATCACCGTCCGGAGCCCGTTCGAGCCAAAAACCGCGGCCACGCGCTACTTGCTGGTGCCGCGCGGGGCCCCGCGCCCGGCCGGCTACGCCGGCGCCCTGCTCATCGAAACGCCGGTGCGCAGCCTCGTGGCGCTGTCGTCGCTGCACGTGGCGCTGGCCGATTTTCTGGGGGCCGCCGACGTGCTGGTGGGCGTGGGCGACTTCAAGTACGTGTCGGCCCCGCGGGTGCGGCAGCGCATCGCCGCCGGCCGGGTGTACGAAGTGGGCCAGAGTGGGGGGCTCAACAACGAGCTGCTCATCGCCCGCCGCCCCGACCTGGTGATGGCCAGCGGCTGGCCCGGCGAGGGCCTGGGGCACTTCCGGACGCTGGCCGCCGCCGGCATCCCGGTCCTCATCAATTCCGAATGGGTGGAAACCACGCCCCTGGCCCGCGCCGAGTGGGTGAAAGTGCTGGCCGTATTGCTCAACAAAGAAGACCTGGTGAACCGCAAATTTGGCCAGGTGGCCCGCGATTACCAGCGCCTGGCCGCCGTGGCCCGGGCGGCCCCCGGGCGGCCCAAAGTAGTGGTGGGCCTGCCCTTCAAGGACGTGTGGTACGTGCCGGCGGCCAATAATTACCTGGCGCATTTCCTGTACGACGCGGGCTGCGCCTACCCCTGGGACCACACAACAGCGGCGGCCGGCAGCCTGGCGCTGTCGTTCGAGGCCGTGGCCCCGGTGGCCCTGGCCGCCGATTACTGGCTGCAAACCGGCACGGCCACCCGCCGGGCCGGCCTCGTGGCCCAGGACGCCCGCTACGCCGCCTTCGCGCCCTTCAAGGCCGGCCGCGTGTACAACAACAACCGCCGCACCAACGCCCAGGGCTCCAACGACTACTGGGAATCGGGGGCGGTGCGGCCCGACCTGGTGCTGGCCGACTTAATCAAAATCCTGCACCCCGGGCTGCTGCCCACCTGGCGGCTCTACTACTACCAGCTGCTGCCGTGAGCACGACCCAACTTGCGGGCCCCCCGCCGGCCCGGGCCGTGGCCCCGCGGCGGGCCGCGGCCTGGCTGCCGGCCCTGGCGGGGCTGGTGGCGCTGGGCTTCGTGCTCGACATCGCCCTCGGGCCGGTGCGCATCCCGCTGGCGGCGGTGGTGAAGATTTTGTTGGGCCAGGCCCCCGGCGACCCGGCCTGGGCCTTCATCGTGCGCGAAATCCGCCTGCCCAAGGCCCTCACGGCCCTGGCCGTGGGCAGCGGCCTGGCCGTGAGCGGCTTGCAGATGCAGACGTTGTTCCGCAACCCGCTGGCGGGGCCCTCGGTGCTGGGCCTCACGGCGGGGGCGGGGCTGGGCGTGGCCGCCGTGCTGCTGGCCGGCGGCAGCGGCGCGGCGGGCGGCCTGGCCGTCCGGGCGCTGGGCGTGGGCGGCAGCTGGGGCCTGGTGCTGGCCGCCACCGCCGGCGCGGCCCTCGTCATGGCCCTGGTGCTGGCCCTCGCGGCCCGGGTGCGCGACAACGTGGTGCTGCTCATCGTGGGCCTGATGGTGGGGAGCGTGACCAGCGCCGTCGTGGGCCTGTGGCAGTACTTCAGCGCCCCCGAGCAGCTCCAGGAGTATTTGCTCTGGACGTTCGGCTCGCTGGGCGGCGTCACGGGGGCCCAGCTGGCGGTGCTGGCGGCCGTGGTGGCGGCGGGCCTGGGGCTGGCCTTCGCCTCGGCCAAAGCGCTCAACGCCCTGCTGCTGGGCGAGAACTACGCCCGCAGCATGGGCCTGGCGGTGGGCCGCGCGCGCACCGGCATCATCCTCAGCACGAGCCTGCTGGCGGGGGCCATCACGGCGTTTTGCGGGCCCATCGGCTTCGTGGGCATCGCCGTGCCGCACCTCACCCGGGGCCTGCTGCGCACCGCCGACCACCGCGTGCTGCTGCCCGGTACCTGCCTGGTGGGGGCCGCCCTCACGCTGGGCTGCGACTGCCTGGCCCAGCTGCCCGGCAGCCATACCGCCCTGCCGCTGAGCATCGTCACGGCCCTGCTGGGCGCCCCGGTGGTGCTGTGGGTGGTGCTGCGCCGCAATAGGTAATGAGCTGTCAGCTTTTAGCTGCTGGCTGTTAGCTATTATTTTGATAAACAGAATTTTATGTGAAGAAAATGTTAATTTAACTTCAACCAACCACTCGAAATTTACTCGTCATTTCGCTAAAAAGCCGGAAGTAAAAAATGGAGCATTTGACCAACCACCTGACCGCCTTTCTCTCCTACGGCGCCCCTTTTGCTGCTTTCTGACTTCCAACGGCCAACAATTGCCAACCAAGTAGGCAGCCAAAAGTAAACGTACACTACTTGGTTGGCTGGCAAAGTACTATCAACCAGAATATAAGCTAACAGCCAATAGCTATTAGCTAACAGCTCATTACTCAAATGCCCCACCCTGCGCCGCTGCTGACCGCCGAGGAATTGGTGGTGGGCTATTCCCTGGCCAAGAAGACGCCCCGCCGGGTGGCCGGGCCCCTGCGCCTGGCCCTGCGGCCCGGCGAGCTGGTGTGCCTGCTGGGGCCCAACGGGGCCGGCAAAAGCACCTTGCTGCGCACGCTGGCCGGTTTGCAGCCCCCGCTAGCCGGCCGGCTCGAGCTGGGCGGCCGGCCGCTGGCCGGCCTGAGCGCCGCCGAACGCGCCCGCCGGCTCAGCGTCGTGCTCACCGACCGCGTGGACGCCGGCAACCTCGGCGTGCGCGCGCTGGTGCGCCTGGGCCGCCACCCGCACACCGGCTGGCTGGGCGGCCTCACGGCCCACGACGAAGCCCGGGTGCAGGCCGCCCTGGAAGCCACCGGCACCGAAGCTTTTGCCGACCGCCCGGTGGGCGAGGTGAGCGACGGCGAGCGCCAGAAGGTGCTGCTGGCCCGGGCCCTGGCCCAGGACACGCCCGTGGTGCTGCTCGACGAGCCCACCGCCCACCTCGACCTGCCCAACCGCGTGGCCCTCATGCGCCTGCTGCACCGGCTGGCCCGCCAAACCGGCAAGGCCATCCTGCTCTCGACCCACGAGCTGGACCTGGCCCTGCAAGCCGCCGACCGGGTGTGGCTGCTGCCCGCCGACGGGGCCCTGCGCACCGGCACGCCCGAGGACCTGGTGCTGAGCGGCGCGTTCGCGGCGGCATTCGCGCGGGAGGGGCTGGCTTTTGACGCGGCCACCGGCACGTTTGCCCTGCACGCGCCCACCGGCCCGGCGGTGCAGCTGGTGGGGGAGGGGGCCGCCGCGTTCTGGACGCGCCGGGCCCTGGAGCGCGCGGGCTTCGTGCCCACCGCCGGCCCCGCCGCCCTGCGCGTGCGGGTCCCCGCCGGCCCCGGCCTGGGGCCCTGGGAAAGCCAGGCCTTCGGCCAGCCCGCCCAAACCCACGCCACCGTGGCCGCGCTGCTGCACGCGCTGCGCGGCCTTGCTGAGAACCAACCCGTTGGCCTGCCAGTCGGCTGACTATGCTTTCAATTTTTTAATTATTTACTGAGCCTGCCTTTTTGAATCGATGAAAAAACAAATGCTGCCCCCCGCTGCCACCCCCCACCGCGCCGCTGGGCGCCTGCTGCTGGGTGCAGCGCTGCTGGCCGGCGCGGCCTCCGCGGCCCGGGCCCAGGCGGCGGCCCCGGCCGATACGCTGCAACGCCAACGCCTGAACGAGGTGGTGGTGACGGCCAACCGCGCCGCCACGCCCCGCCGCCAGGTGCCCCAGCAAATTCAGATCATCGGCCGGCAGGATATTCGGCAGACGCCGGCCGACGAGTTTACCGACGTGCTGAAAAAGAACGCCTCGGTGGACGTGGTGCAGTACCCCGGCCTGCTGGCGGGCGTGGGCATCCGCGGCTTCCGGCCCCAGACCGACGGCCTCAACCAGCGGGCCCTGCTGCTGGTGGACGGCCGCCCGGCCGGTACCAGCAACCTCGCCACCCTCGACCTGGGCGGCGTGGAGCGGGTGGAAATATTGAAGGGCCCCGCCTCCGCCCTCTACGGCCCGCAGGCGATGGGCGGCGTTGTGAACGTGATTACCCGGCAGTCGCGCGGCAAAATCCGCACCTCGCTCTTTGGCGAGTACGGGAGCTTCCAGACCGTGAAATTCGGCGGGGCCACGGGCGGTAATATTACCAAAAAGCTCGACTTTGACTTGTCGGGGGGCTTTTTCAATCGGGGAGAGGACTATAAGCTGGGCGGCAACGGCATCTTGCGCCGGGCGCTGGGGGCCACCAGCGCCACTAGGACCTACGTTTCCCAGGCCGGCACCGACAGCCTGGCCCGCACCGACGACGCCCGCTCCGACGGCCAGCGCCGCGCCTACACCAAAATGAAATACTACTCCGGGGCCCTGCGCCTGGGCTACCAGCTAAGCGCGAAATGGCGCGTGGACGTGCGCGGCGAGCTGTTCAACGCGCCCAGCGTGCAGGCCCCCAACGACTTGTTTTACGGCAACCTGGGCCCTTCGACCAAGGACATTGAGCGCGGCAACCTCGATTTGAGCGCCACCGGCAATTACAAGTACCACCAGCTGTTCGTGCGCGGTTACACGTCCAAAGAAACCAGCAACATCAACACCCTGGCCGATTACAACTATAACCCCGTGCCGCCCTACCGCTCCTACCAAAGCGAATACATATGGAAAGGGGTGCAGGCCAAGGACGTCATCAAGTTGGGCCGCCAGAGCCTTACCGTAGGCATCGACCACAACGAGGCCACCAGCAACTCGCAGGTGTTCAACCCCGACGGCACCAGCGGCCCGCCCTACAGCCCCAACTACGCGCTGACCACCACCGGCCTCTACGCCCAGGGCCAACTCAGCCTGCTGAGCGACAAGCTGGTGCTGACGCCGGGCCTGCGCTACGACTTCGTTACCTATAACGTGAAGCAGACCGATTTGCTCACTGATTTCACGCCGGGCAAAAAGACCAACCCGTTCTTCAGCCCCAGCCTGGGGGCCCAGCTCGCGGTGGTGGACGGCCTGCGGGCCCACGCCACCATCGGCCGCGCCTACGTGACGCCCGACGCTTTCAACGTGGCTGGCTTCTCGCGCAGCCTGAACCCGACCGCTGACTCGGTGGCCATCAGCCAGGGCAACGCCAACCTGAAAAACGAGAACAGCGTGACCTACGACGCCGGCCTGCGCTTCGATAAGCCCACCAGCGGCTTCTCGGCCGACGTCACGTTTTTCGCCACTCGGGTGAACGACCGCATCACCACCCGCACCGCCAACCCGGTGGGCGAAACCACTGCCGAAGGCTATGTCGTGGCCTCGCGCACCACCTACGTGAACGCCGATAACAGCCAAATCCGGGGCCTGGAGTCTGAATTCGGGTACGACTTTGGTGTGCTGGCCGACCGCCGCTACCTGCTGCGTGTATTCACCGGTGGCACCACCATTTACAAGGCCCAGGACGTAACCAATAATGTGAACGGTACGCGCACTGTGCGCGACATCTACAACGTGGCCCGGCTGAACGGCAACCTGGGCGTGGCCTTCGACAGCTACCGGGGCCTCAGCGCCCGCCTCGCCGCCCGCTACGTGGGCCGCCGCAAAGACACTGATTATACAGACTTTAACTACCCCGAAATCGAAACCCCGGAGTACATGACTATCGACTTCTCGGCTGGCTACACCGTGGCCAAATACCACACCTTCTCGCTGCTGGTGAGCAACCTGACCAACGAGAACTACTACGAGAAGCGCGGCTACAACCTGCCCGGCCGCAGCTTCTCGGGCCGCTACACCGTTGCGTTTTAAGAGAGATAATTGCTCCTGGTCTTAACCAGGCCGTCATGCTGAGCTTGCCGAAGCATGACGGCCTGATTTAATGTTAATGCCATTCGTAAAGTGTTAATTATTAGGTAACAAACACTCAATAAAACCCGCTTCTATTATGCTTACCTACATTTCCGGCGGGCAGCGCTCGGGCAAGAGCCGCTACGCCCAGGAGCTGGCCTTGCAGCTCAGCCCGCGCCCCGTGTACCTCGCCACCTCGCGGGCCTGGGACGACGACCACCGCCAGCGCATCGCCCGCCACGTGGCCGACCGCGACGACCGCTGGACCACCCTGGAGGAAGAAAAGTACCTGAGCCGCCTGGACCTGACCGGCCGCACCGTGGTGCTGGACTGCGTGACGCTCTGGCTCACCAACTTCTTCGCCGACACGAAATACGATGTTGAAACAACGTTGCAACAAGCCCGGGATGAGTTTGATAAATTAATGCAACGAGATTGCACCTTGCTGGTCGTCTCCAACGAAATCGGGATGGGCCTGCACGCGGCCACCGAAGCCGGCCGCAAGTTTGCCGACCTGCAAGGCTGGCTGAACCAGCACATTGCCCGGCGGGCCGACCGCGCCATCTTCATGGTGTCGGGCCTGCCGCTGGTGGTGAAGTAACTAAACTGATTAACCCGCCCCAAATAAACGATGAAAATCTACACCAAAACCGGCGACGTGGGCACCACCGGCCTCTTCGGGGGCCAGCGCGTGCCCAAGGACGACGTGCGCATCGAGTGCCTCGGCGACCTCGACGAGGCCAATTCGACCCTGGGCCTGCTGCGCGTGAAGCTGGGCCCCGAGCACGCCTGGCAGGCCCATCTGCACCGCATCCAGAAGGATTTGATGGACATGATGTCGCACCTGGCGCGGCCCTCCACCGTCCAAAAAATTAACTCCAACCCCATGCCGACCGACGGGGCACAGCTTTGCGAAACGTGGATCGACGAGCTGGAAAGCCGGATGACCTCGCCCTCCGACTACTTCCTGCTGCCGGGCGGCAACGAGATTTCGGCCCTGTGCCACGTGGTGCGCACCCAGGTGCGCCGCGGCGAGCGCCGCCTCGTGAGCCTGATGGCCCAGGACGCCGTGCACCCCGCCATCCCGGCCTACGTCAACCGCCTGTCGGACCTGTTCTTCACCCTGGCCCGCGCCGAGATGGACCAGGCCGGCGTGGTGGAGGAAAAATGGAAATTATTCATTTACAAGCGCTTCGGCAGCAGCCCCGCGCCCCAACCCGAAGCGCCCGCCGCCGAATGAACTGGAACATTGCCGCGCCCGACGGGGCCCTGGCCGCCGCCATCGGCCGTAAAATCGACACCAAAACCAAGCCCCTGGGGGCCCTGGGCCAGCTCGAAGCACTGGCCCGCCAAGTGGCCCTGGTGCAGCAAACCCTGGCCCCGGCCCTGCACCGGCCCCACGTGCTGGTGTTTGCCGCCGACCACGGCATTGCCCGGGCCGGCGTGAGCCAGTACCCGCCCGAGGTGACGCACCAGATGGTGCGCAACTTCGCGCAGGGCGGGGCCGCCATCAACGTGTTTTGCCGCCAGAACGGCCTGGGCCTGACCATCGTGGACGCCGGGGTGCGCGGCTCCTTCGCCGACCTGCCCGCCGTGCGCGACGAGAAAATCGCCGAAGGCACCCAAAACTTCGCCGAGGGCCCCGCCATGACTGCCGCGCAGTGCGCCGACGCCCTGGCCCGCGGCGCCCGCCTGGCCGACGAGCGGCACGCCGCCGGTGGCAACGTGCTGGGCGTGGGCGAGATGGGCATCGGCAACACGTCGGCGGCGGCCGTGCTGATGCACGTGCTCACGAACCGGCCGCTGGCCGCGTGCGTGGGCCGCGGCACCGGCCTCGACGCCACCGGCCTGGCCCGCAAATTGGCCGTGCTGACGCAAGCCGTGGGGGCCCACCCGGGCCTCGACGCGGCCGACCCGCTGGCGGTGCTGGCCACGTTCGGCGGCTTCGAAATTGCGCAGATGGCCGGGGCCCTGCTGCGGGCCGCCGAGCGCCGGATGCTGCTGCTCATCGACGGCTTCATTGCCTCGGCGGCGCTGCTGGTGGCGGCGCGGCTGGCCCCGGAAATCCTCGCGTACTGCGTGTTCTGCCACGAATCGGACGAGCAGGGGCACCGCCTGCTGCTGGCCGAGCTGGGCGGCCGGCCGCTGCTGCGCCTGGGCCTGCGCCTGGGCGAGGGCACGGGCTGCGCCCTGGCCTACCCACTGGTGCAGGCCGCCGTCGGTTTCCTGAATGAGATGGCCTCGTTCGAGAGCGCGGGCGTGAGCGGGGAGAAGGATTAGGGATGATGGATTAGGAACAATGAATCCTTTTAGGGTTTTTTGACGGTCCTGCTTCGCCTTTGCTCCGCTCCGCACGGTATTTCACACGATTTTTAAATTATTATCTAACAGTAGATTCCTCATCCTCAATCCCTCATCCCTAATCCAAAAACTCCATGCCCGATTCCTGGCCGCGCCGCCAGCTGCGCCTGCTGCTGACGGCCGTGATGTTTTACACCCGGCTGCCCGTGCCGCGCTGGGTGGGGCACACCGAGGGGCAGTTGAACCGGGCCACGGTGTATTTTCCGCTCATCGGCTGGCTGGTGGGCGGGGTGGCGGCGGGCGTGTACTGGGGCGCGGCGCAGCTGTGGCCGCCGCTGGTAGCGGTGCTGCTGAGCACTGGCGCGGGCGTACTGCTCACCGGGGCCTTCCACGAAGACGGGCTGGCCGACACCTGCGACGGCTTCGGCGGGGGCTGGACGCGGGAGCGCATCCTCGCCATCATGAAGGACAGCCGCGTGGGCACCTACGGCGTGGTGGGCCTGGGCCTGGTGCTGGCCACCAAAGTGGCGGCGCTGGCCGGGGCCGCCGGCCGGGGCCCCGGGGCCCTGCCGGTGTCGGCGCTGCTGCTCGTGGCGCACCCGCTGAGCCGGCTGGTGGCCGCCACCTTCGTGCGCACCCTGCCCTACGCCCGCGCCGACCTGGCCGACGGCAAGGCCAAACCCATCGCCCAAAGCCTGCCCCCCGGCCGGCTGGCCGCGGCCGCGCTGCCGGGGCTGCTGCCGCTGCTGGCCCTGGCGGCGTGGCAGCAGCGGCCGATGCTGCTGGCGGTGCTGGGGCCCCTGGCGGTGCTGCAAGTGGTGCTGGGCCGCTGGTTTAAAAAATGGCTGGGCGGCTACACCGGCGACTGCCTCGGGGCCGCCCAGCAGCTGGCCGAAGCCCTGATTTACTTGTTCTTGACTGCTCACCTGATATGATAATCCACCTCATTCGCCACACCGCCGTGGCGGCCCCCGGCATTTGCTACGGCCACCACGACGTGCCCCTGGCCGCCACCTTCGCGGCCGAAGCCGCGGCGCTGCAAGCCAAGCTGCCGCCCGCGCCGGCCGGCGGCTACCGGGCCTTCAGCAGCCCCGCCGCCCGCTGCCGGGCCCTGGCCGACGCCGTGGCCGGCGACTACGCCCTGGACGAGCGCCTGCGCGAAATGCACTTCGGAACCTGGGAAAACCGCGCCTGGGCCGACCTGCCGCGCACCGAAACCGAGCCCTGGATGACCGATTACGTGGCCCTGGCCCCCCCCGCCGGCGAAACCTTTGGGGCCCTGCAAGCCCGCGCCGTCGCTTTCCTGGCCGAGCTGGCCGCCGACGCCGGCCACGCCGGCCGGGGCCCCGTGCTGGTGTTCACCCACGGCGGCACCATCCGGGCGCTGCTCTGCCACTGCCTCGAAATGCCGCTGCGCAACGCCTTCCAGCTGCGCATCGACTACGCTTCGGTAACCAAAATTGAGCAGCAGCACGGCAAATGGAACGTGCTGGCGACGAACGGCTGAATCAATTTCGGGCCGACGTGCGCGGCGCGGCGCGAATCGCGGGATTTCACTAATAACTTGTGCCTCCAAACTTCTGGTTTTTAGCTAACCCCATGCACAAGCAGTTGCTGGCCCTCACCGGGGCTGTTTTTTTCGCGGCGGCGGCTTCGGCCCAGCCGCAGCCCGCCCTTACGGCCCAGGACTACGCCCGGGCCGAGCGCTTCCTGGGCCACAACACCCAGCCGCTGGTGGACGGCACCGCCGGCGAGCCCCACTGGCTGGCCTACGACCGCTTCTGGTACCGGGTGTCGACGGCGCAGGGCGGCGCGTTCGTCCTCGTGGACCCGGCCCGCAAAACCCGCACCGCCGCCTTCGACCAGGCCCGGCTGGCCGCGGCGCTGTCGGCGGCCAGCGGCAAGGCCTACGCGGCGGGCCGGCTGCCGTTCCGCAGCTTCGCGTTTTCGCCCGATGAGAAGGAGATTTCCTTCGGGGCGGACGGCAAAGCTTGGCGCTACGACCTGGCCAGCGGGCAGGTGCGGCCCGACGCCGCGCCGGCGGCCGCCCCCAGCCCCAACGCCGCCAACGAAGTCGTGTCGCCCGACGGTCGGCTGGCCGCCTACATCAAGGACTACAACCTGTGGGTGCGCGACACGAAAACCAACCAGCCAACCCCGCTCACCACCGACGGGGCCCCGAACTACGGCTACGCCACCGACAACGCCGGCTGGAGCACCAGCGACGCGCCCGTGCTGCGCTGGTCGCCGGACTCGCGCAAAATCGCCACTTTCCAGCAGGACCAGCGCCGGGTGAGCGACATGTACCTGGTGCCCACCGCCGTGGGCCGGCCGGCCCTGAAAACGTGGAAGTACCCGCTGCCCGGCGACCCGGACATCATCACCATCGAGCGGGTAATCGTGGAGGTGAGCCCGGCCCGGGTGGTGCGCCTGCAAATGGCCCCCGACCCGCACCGGGGCTCGCTCTCCGACGACGTTTCCAGCAGCGGCACGTTCGACGACGTGGACTGGAGCCCCGACGGCTCGCAGCTGGCGTTCGTGTCCACCTCGCGCGACCACAAGCAGGAGAAGTTTCGGGTGGCCGACGCGGCGACCGGGGCCGTGCGCGAGGTGTTCACGGAAACCGTGGCCACGCAGTACGAATCCGGCCAGCACGCCATCAACTGGTGCTACCTGCCCAAAACCAAGGAGGCCGTCTGGTACTCGGAGCGCGACAACTGGGGCCACCTTTACCTCTACGACGCCGCCAGCGGCCAGGTAAAGCAGCAGATTACCAAGGGTGATTTCGTGGTGACGCAGCTGCTGCGCGTGGACGAGCAGCGCCGGCAGCTGTACTTCATGGCCGACGGCCGCGAGCCGGGAAACCCCTACTTCAGCCACCTCTACCGCATCGGCCTGGACGGCAAGGGGCTGAAGCTGCTTACGCCCGAGGCCGGCAACCACCGGGTCGAGCTGTCGCCCTCGGGCCGCTACTTCGTCGATAATTACTCGCAACCCGACCGCCCGGGCGCGACCGTGCTGCGCAACCTGGACGGCCAGCTGGTGGTGGCGCTGGAGAAAACCGACATTTCCCGCCTCGCCGCCACCGGCTGGCGGGCCCCCACGCCCATCACCGTGAAGGACCAGGACGGGCGGGATGACCTCTACGGCCTGATGTTTACGCCCACGGCGCTGGACCCGGCCCGGAAGTACCCGGTCATCAACTACATCTACCCGGGGCCCCAGGGCGGGGGTGTGGGCAGCTGGTCGTTTGCCGCGGCGCGGGGCGACAACCAGGCGCTGGCCGAGCTGGGCTTTGTGGTCGTCGTCATCGAGGGCAGCTGCAACCCGCTGCGCTCCAAGAGCTTCCACGACGCCTGCTACGGCCACATGGAGGCCAACACCCTCGCCGACCAGGTGGCCGGCATGCGGCAGCTGGCCCAGCGCTACCCGTACATCGACCTGGAGCGGGCCGGCATCTGGGGGCACTCGGGCGGTGGCTACGCCACGGCGGCGGCCATGTTCCGCTACCCCGATTTCTTCAAGGTCGGTATCTCCGAGTCGGGCAACCACGAGAACCGCAACTACGAGGACGACTGGGGCGAGCGCTACATCGGCCTGCTCACGGCCAACGCCGACGGCACCACCAACTACGACGCCCAGGCCAACGCGCCCCTGGCCAAGAACCTCAAAGGCAAGCTGCTGCTGGCCCACGGCCTGATGGACAACAACGTGCCGTCGTCCAACACGATGCTGGTGGTCGAGGCATTGATTAAAGCCAACAAGAGCTTCGACCTGGTGGTGTTTCCGAACGCCGCCCACGGCTACGGGGCCTACTCGCCCTACATGATGCGCCGCCGTTGGGACTACTTCGTGCAAAACCTGGCCGGGGCCACCCCGCCGCCCAACTACCAGATGTCGCCCCGGCCCGACCCGCGCAACGCGGAGGAGTAGCGCAGGCGCGGGGCTCCGGGCCGAAAACGGCGCGGGCCCCCGCGGCCGCTACAGTTCCATGATGTCTTCGTTCCAGAGCGTGGGCTCGGCGGCGATGAACTCGCGCATCATCTCCACGCACTCCGGCAAGTCGAGGATGACGACCTCCACGCCGTGGCTTTCCAGAAATTCCTTCGACTCGCCGAACGTGCGGGCCTCGCCCACCACGACCTTGGGAATCTTGAACTGCACGATGGTGCCGGCGCACATGTAGCAGGGCATCAGCGTGGTATACAGCACGGTATCGCGGTAGGTGCGCTGGCGGCCGGCGTTCATCAGCGCGTCCATCTCGCCGTGCTTGATGGCGTTGTCCTCCTGCACGCGCTTGTTGCGGCCTCGGCTCACGAGCTGGCCGCCGCGCACCAGCACCGAGCCGATGGGGATGCCGCCCTGGGCCCGGCCCATCCGGGCCTCGTCGATGGCGGCTTGCATGAATTCGTCCATGTGGGTTGGGTGTTTTTTAGCAATCAATTGGTTGAGCGGCGCGGGGCCGCAAAGATGCGCCGCCGCGCCGTTCCATCGGTCGTCGCCCCCCCCCAACGCGGCCGCCACCGCGAAACGCGCACCCGGCTAAGGCAAGAAAAAAGCCCATTGCCCGGTCCTCAGCGCAGTTGCCGCAAAATTGTCTCGTCGGTGATTTTGTCGTCGTCCATCAGCAGCAGCGCTTTGCTGAGGATGATGGACAGCACGGCATCGCCCTCGAAGGGCAGGAACACGTCCGGGGCCCCGGGGCCCGCCGGAAGCCGGGCCGTGCGGTCGGGTACGATGCACAGGTACTGGTCGTTGGGCTCCATGAGGATGTTGCCGCTGCCGAGGTGAATCTTGTAGGTGCGCCGCTTGCCGCGCACCACCAGAAACCGGTCGCGGATTTCGCTCACCCGGCCGATTTTCAGGCGGGGCACGAGGCGCTCCAGGGCCCCCCGGCGGTTTTTGGCCACCTCGCCCAGCTCGCCGAAGCTGTAGCTTTCCCAATAGCCGCGGAACTGGGCCAGGCCGCCGTTGTCGCGCCACTGCGGGTCGTTGCCCACGCTGGCCACGCCCACGAACAGGTCCACGTCGCGCATCACTTCGGAGAACACCAGGGGCGGGATATCCGGCAGCGGCACGGGCTCCTCGTTCCGTACAAAACGTACCTGGTCGGTGCTCACGTAGTGCCAGATGCCGGTGTCGTTCCAGGCCCCATCGGCGTTCACCTCGCTCACCCAGAACTCGGCCCGCAGGCCGTGGGCGGGCAGGGCCAGCGTGGCCTGGTCCGACTCGTAGCCCTTGTCGTAGGCCCCCATCAGGCTGTATTTCCAGCCCCGCAGCTTGGCCAGCGAGTTGAACTGGTGCTGCTTGAGCACGTGCGCCGCCATGCGGTTGGAATAGGTGGCGGTGCGCTCCTCGGGCGGCGTGAGCAGGTACACCTCCCGAAACGCCTGCTTGAGCGGCTGGCGCAGCTGGGCCGCTTCGAGCCGCCCGCGCCAGGCCAGCACCGCCGCCGGGGCCAGCACCGGGTGCCAGAGCTGCAGCTCGGTGCCGGCCGCGGGGGCGGGCACGGGCTGGCCGTGGGCATCCTGCCACTGCCCGGCATCGGCCTGCCACAGCGCGTCCTGCGCCGTGCCATCGGCCCGGTGCAGCCGCCAGACGAGGTTGCGCGCCAGCTCGCCCATCAAGCCGTGCTGAAAGTAGTATTGCTCGAACCACGGCCACGCGATGCGGCGCTCCTCCACAAAGCTGCGGTCGAGGCGGTCGCGGAGGGCGGTGTACGTTTGCTGGGCCTGGGCCAGGGTGGTTTTTAGCTCTTTGAGCGCCGTCGCGTGGTTGGCTTTGAGGGCAGTAGGAACGGTTTTTAGGGCTTTGCCGCCCTTTTCCCAGTGCATTTCGGCCCTGCCGTCGGCCAGCGTCAGGGTGGCGGTGTACTCGTGGAAATCAATGACTGCCCGGCCGGCTTTCAGGCCAAAGTCGGGCATGGCCATGTCCTCGATTTCCAGCGGGCTCACGCCCAGCTCCTGCGAGGCCGCCTCAATGTGCCGGGTAATCAGCTCCTGGGTGTTGCTCTGCTTGATTTTGGGCCGCACCCGCGCCAGGGCCGACACGCCCGGCAGGCCGCATTGCGAAAGCACCAGCAGCGCGGCATTGCCCAGGCCCATTGCCAGCGGCCCTTTGCCGGGAATTTTGCGGTAGCACTTCACCGCCAGGTTGCCCAGCAGGTGCAGCAGGGCGGCATCGGCCAGGGGCTGCGCGGTCCACACCAGGCCCTTGGCCACCACGGCATTGGCCTCGACCAGGTAAACGTAGGACGTGTAGGTGTAGGTGCGCCCGCTCTCGTAGTTCACGGTGTTGGTTTCTTCCAGCACGGGCATGGCGGCCAGCAGCTCCAGCCACTGGCGGGCTTGCTGGCGCACAGCTTCTGGCCCCACGGCGGCAACGGCCGCGGCCAGCTCCTGGCGCAGCTTGGCGGTGGGCTGGCCGGCGTTGGCTTTTTGCCAGAGCTGGAGCAGGCGCAGCCAGCGGGCCGTAGCGGGCGCGGCCGGGGCCAGGCCGGCCACGAACCGGTTGAGCTGCTGGCCGAACGGGTCGCCGTCGGCAAACAGAACGGTGGGCAGGCTCCCGGCCCCGCCCACCAGGCTCAGAATTTCCTGCACCTTCAGCGAAACCTTGCCCACATCGCCGGATTGTCCGGTGGTATGCAGCAGCAAGTTGTTCAGCAAGTCCAGCATCGGGGGGCTAAGCGCCCCTTGTTTTTTGGCCAGGCGGCCCACCTGGGCCAGGGTGAGGCCCACCGGAAACGGCCAAAAATTTGGCGTAGCCGAAGCAGGCTGCGAAAAATCCAGCCCGTAAAGCGTGAACAGCCGCAGGTAGCCGGCTTCATCCAGGCCCAGGGTGCCCCGCATGAGCGCCCCCAGCAGGTCGCCGAGGTTGTACCGCACGCGGTAGTCATCGCCGCAGCGGTGCATCGCAAGGGCAATGGCAATGGCCAGCCGGCCCTGGTAAGCCGCCTCCTGGGTGCGCAACGCTTGGTAGGCCGGCAGGTCGGTGATTTTGGTGCTGTACGGCTTATTGAGAACCGCTGTGATAAGATTCTCCAGTACGGGCTTCATTTCAGTGGCCTCGGCGCTGGTTTCATCAAGCAGGCCGGCGGGCAAGGTGAAAACGGTGTTGGTGGGCATGGTCAGGCAAGGGTAAATGGCTTGAAATAAAGTGTTTGACAGCCGCGCTTCAACCGCCCACCAGCGGCGTGAGCTTGACGAAGCTGGCCGTGGCCCCCGCGCCGAGCCAGATTTCCTCGTCCAGGCTCTCGACCTGCCGGTCGTTCACGAGCACGAAAAACCCGTTTTGCTGAAACGCTTCGAGGGCCCGGTACACCTGCTTTTCGGCGTCGATGGCCTTGGCCGGGCGCAGGCGAAAGCCGTTGAGCACGCGCTCCGACTCGGTGGGCTGCACCAGCCCGTGGAAGGTGCCGGTCTGCCGGGCGTTGTAGGCGGCTACCTCGTCGTGCACGCGCCGGGCAATCAGCTCGCGCACGGTGAGCATCTCCTGGGCAATTTCCAGCGAAAGGCGGGTGAGGACCGCGCCGGTCGCGGTTTCGTCCTGAATGGTGAGGAGGGCCATGGGGGTGAATTAAAAATTATGAATTAAAAATTATGGATTAAAAATTATGGATTGAGCTGGGGAGGGGCCGCCTTATGCCAGTAGCCCGGTGGCTACTTTTTTAAGCGCGGGCGTGGCCTGCCACTCGCGCAGGCGGGCCTGCACGGCGGGCGGCACGGGCCGGCGGGTGCGGCCCACGAGGTCGGCGTAGGCCTCGAGCAGCTTGCGGGTGTTGCGCAGGGGCGCGGCGGGCAGCTCCGGCAGCAGGGCCTCCAGGGTTTGGCGCAGGGCGTCGTCGGTGGGCGTGTCGATGGCGCGGGCCTGGGCCAAATTGTCGCTCAGGCGCGGGATGGGCACGAAATCGGCCGCCAGCAGCTGCCCCAGGGCCTGGCCCAAGCGGGTGGGGTCCAGCCGGCGGGTGGGCACGGCCGCCAGCAGCACTTCCAGGGCCAGCGCCCGGCACACCGGGGCGTTGTTGGTGAGCCCGACGGCCAGCAGCAGCGCGGCCGCCTCATCGAAAGCCGGCCCTACAGTCAGCAGGCCGCGCAGGGCCTGGCTCAGCCCCTCGCGGGCCGAAGAATCGGGGGCGTCGCGGGTGGCAACCAGGCCCAGCAGGTGCCAGTGCAGCGGCGCGGGCAGCCGGGGCACCAGCGCTTCTAAAAACGGAAAATCGGCCACCAGCGGCGTGGTGTGGTGCCAGCGGTGGTACGCGTGGCCAGGCTTGAGGGCCGCGTGCAGCGAATACAGCAGCAGGCCGCTGGGGGCCGCGCCGGCCGGGGCCCCGGCGCTGGTGGCGGGTTCGATGCGCAGCTCGGTCCAGCGGTTGGTTACCTCAGGCTTGCCGGGTTTCCACTTCTCCACATAAGTGTTCGACTCGCGCACCAGCGCCCAGCGCGGCTGCCAGGGGCCCACCACGCCGGGGCAGGGGCCGGGCGTGAGGGCGGCCAGCGCCGGGAACTCGGCAGCCGGCTGCCGGGTGCGCGCCGCCACTGCCCACAGCCACGGCAGGGCCTCGGCCAGCGCGGCGGGCGTAGGGGCCGCCGCGGGCGGCAGCAGCTGCCCCAGCCGCTCGGTGAACTGCTTCAGCAGCGACTTACGGCCCGTGGCCGCCACCGGCAAGGGCCCGGGCGCGGCAGCCAGCAGCCAGCCCAACAGTTCGCGTAGGCCCTCGTGGTCCAGGGTGGGCAGCAGCGGGCGGGCCGCGTCCGCACCGGGGCTGGCGTAGGCCAAGCGGGCCAGGGCCACGGCCACATCGGCGGGCATGGGCTCTTCGCCGGCGGCCTGGTAGGCCAGCAGGCGCTGCACCAGCACCTCGGGGGCCAGCCAGTGCGGCGCGTGGGTGGGCGTGCTCAGCAGGGGCAGGGGCTGGCGCTGGCGCAGCAGCCGCTCGGCATGGGCTAGGCGCTGCTGCTCCACGGCCACCAGCGGGTCGGCCACGGAGTACGTTTCGCGCAGGCTCACGCGGGGCAGCAGGGGCGCGGCAAACCCATTGGCCCAGCTCAGCACCAGCGCCTGCGCCAGCCCCGCGTGGCCGTCGGGCAGCGACGGATTTTTGAGGATGGCCGCCTGCTCGGTGGCGGTTTTGTCCTTCAGGTACGGCAAAATCCGCTGCACGTAGGGCTGGAGCGCCGCCGCGTAGTCGGCCGGCCAGTGCCCTTGCAGGCGCAGCAGCCCGTCCACCCACCGTTCCAGGGCCCCGGGGTCGTCATGCTTTAGTACCTGCCCGGTCAGAAACAGCAGCTCGTGCCAGTCGGCCACCGGCGCGATGGCCGTGGCCGGCGAAATTTCGGGCTGGAAATCGGCCAGCGGCGCGTAGGCTTCGCCGGGTTCGGTAGGGGTGGCCGTTTCCTCGGCAGCCGCCAGCCAGGGGGCCACGAGGGCGCGGGCGGCTGGCCCCAGCAAGTCGGCGTAGTGGCGCAGGCTGTCGGTGGTTTCGGCGGTCTCTGCCGGGGTCAGGAGCGGCTTTTTGGCCTGGAGGAGGTCGGCCAGGCCCCGGGCGGCGCGTTCCTGCACGGCCCCGTCGGCGTGGGCCAGGGCGGCGGCGTACAGGCGGGCCAGCGTGGGGGCCTGGGCCGGATGCCGCTTCAGCAGCTTGCCAAACCCGCCCAGCAGCGTTTTAATCCCGGTTTTGAGGTCCTGCCGCGTCAGCAGTCCCTCGGCGTAGAGCAGCAGCGCATCGAGCCGGAAAGCGGGCTCCGTCCACAGATCCTTCAGCTGGTCGAGCGCAAAGTTGACCACCAGCGGCAGCGGGTGGGCCAGCAGCTCCGTCAGCTCAGCTTGCCGGGCCAGGCGCTCGGCCGGGGTGGGGCGCAGGGCCAGAAACAGCTCCTTAAACCACGTCAGCAGCGGCCGGCGGAAGTCGCGCCGCAGCGCCAGCAGGCAGCGGGTGAGGATGTCGGCGCGGTCGAGGTGGCCCGAGGCGGTGAGACGCAGGATAATCTCGCGCCATGTAACTCGTTGCCAGAGCTTGTGCTCCTGCGAGTGGGCCGAAATAGAATCCTGGTTAATATCAAAGTCAAAAAACAGCGGAACTGCGCGTTCAAAGAATACGGGGTTGTGGCTGATTTTTTCGTAAATGAGCGTTTCAAAAGAAGGCAGCTGCTCATGCGGCGTTAGCTGTTCAAAACGCTGTTGTAGCTCAGTGAGCCCAACTTGCTGCGTTTTGGTAAGCGTAACCCGAGTATTTTCATAGTTGTTAAGCTGTCGGAGCGTTGAAGCTTGCGCACCGTATTTAATTAGCTCGCTAATGGCTGATAGTGCGAGTAGCCGTGGCGTAGGAGTAATAAATCCAAGTCTTTCAAAGTCAAGCAAAACTTCAAAGTCAATGGGAGCAGAAAATCCGTTACTATTATTGTCCCCCAGCCAGTTTGCCAGCCAGCTAGGCTTGTGTAAAGCCAGAAGTTGCTTTACCAGTCCGAGTAATTCGTCGTGCGATAAAAACCCGCTTTCGCCATTAATAAATAACGTCGGGTTCAACATATACAGTTCGTTAGCAAACGGTGCGGCTAGGGCTTCTTTACTAGAATAGATTCTGAGAGCGGCCAAAAACAGCATTTGTAACTGCGCATTGGTGCCAGTGCGCCCCCAAGTGACGATGCCTAGCTGCCGGTGTTCGGTTAGCTCCCGATGTAGTTTCCTGCTTTTCTCGCGCACTGCCACAACATCCTTTGCCGTCAGTCCTAGTAAAAACGGCATTAACTCCACCACGCTCTGGTGCCGAATAATGTCCTCAAAATGGTCAGTGGCAGAAATTGCATTCATAAGGAAAAGGGGGCAACTTATTTCAGTGATTGGTTTAAATATCAGGACGAGGCACCCGCCTACAAAAACCGCAGCTGTACGGCCAGGATGTGCTTGCACGGCCCGCGCTGCCCCTGGTTGCCCGTGAACCACGGGCAGGTGCAGCGCGGCGCGTCGGCTCCGCCCACCACCACGGTGTGCCACACGTCGGTGCCGCGCACCCGCGCCTCGGTGCGCCCACCGGCCCCGAGGCCCACCAGCTGCACGTCGTCGGCGGCGTCGAGCAGGGCGCGGGCGTTTTTGAGGCGCGGGTTGAGCTTCAGGATGCGGTCGGCTTTGAAGGGCAGGCGGCGGTAGAAGTAGTGGTTTTCGGCCAGGTCGAAGCCCAGCAGGCCCATCGCCGAGAGGCTGGCGCAGAGCCGGGCCACGGTGGCGGGGGCCAGGTCGTGGGCCAGGCCAAACAAGGTCGGGTTGAAGGTTTCGTTGCCCCGAAACAGGTGGTTGGCCCCCGCCAGCCACCCGGCGGGCAACTCCTCCAGCAGCGTGTCGAGCTGGTTGCCCTCGCCCGAAAACCCCCGGTTCACCGCCGCCGACAGCGCCAGCACGAACTGCTGCCCGCCGCCCAGGGCCAGTACAAACGCGCTGGCCTGCCCGTCGGGGGTGGCAAACACGCGCACGCCCTCGCACAGCGGCAGCAGCCCGTCGAGCAGGCGCAGGCGGTGCACGCCGCCCACCCGCACCGCGCCCGCGCTGCCCACCGGCGCGAAGCTGGGCCGGGGCCCCCGCAGCACCAGGAAAAAGTCGCCCCGGGCCGTGCCCGCCGGAATGCTCTGCACCAGCTGCGCGGCCTGCACGCGGGTGAGGACCATTTTTTCCTCCATCTCGGCCAGGTAGCCCTGCACGGCGGTCAGGCCCTTGACCCAGCGTTCGGGCAGGGCCACCTTGCGCTCGGTGACGTGGCCGGCGGCGCGCTCCAGCGTCACGGCCTGCTGGCCCACGCGCAGGTGCACCGGCTCGCTGCGGGCAATGCGGCTGAGGGCGTTCACCATCGGCTCGTTGAAATCGACGTTGGTGGTGCCGCTGCTCAGGAACTCGCCGTCGAGGGCGGCCGGCCCCAGGTCGAGGCGGCCGTACACGCCGTTGCACGACGAAAACGCCTCGAACCGCAGCAGCCCCGCCCCGGCCGTCACAATGGGGTCGCGCAGGGCCGCGCTCTGTGGCACGAAGCGCGAGGCCACTATTTTGGCTAACGTAGTTAGCCCCCGCGCCGTTAGCCACGAGTCGCGCAGCTGGCCCTGGAAGAAGCAGGCCGCGCCCGCGCCCGGCGCGTATTCAGCGTAGGCGGCGAGTTGCAGCGCCGCGCCTTCCGGGGTGGCCGTCAGGGCCGATGGCTGGGCATAGGCGTAGGTAAGGTCTGGCATGACGAACGGAGGGGAGGAGGTTTTTGTTTAGCAAAGATGCGCAGCTGATTCGGTATTTACTAAAAATATTGGTAATAATTTTAGCATTTAGCAAAATCTACGGCATCTGATGGCTTGGGTAAAACCCGGCCTACCCCGCGCCGTCCACCAGGGGCCGGCTACGGTTGGTGCGTTGCTGGGCGGCTGCCCGGCCCGGTGCGCTCTGCCCAACGGCTGTAGCTCAAGGGCCCGGTGATGCCGGCCAGGGCTTGCGGGGCGTTGCGGGGCCCCAACTGCTCGGTGGGGCAGGGCAGCGGGCGGCCAGCGGCTCGTGCAGGGCCGCAACGGGCCGCCCCGGCCGGTGGCGGTAGCGGGCGCAGTTGCTGCGGGCCGTGGCGTGACGGGGAAATAGTAGCCGAGTGCCGGCTAAATAAGTAGTTCGGTGAAATTGATATAACGAAGCTGTTTAGGAAGTCGCTAAAACCAATGAGAACGTCATGCTGAGCGCAGCCGAAGCATCTCTACCGCTTCGCAGGAGCCGTTCAACGAAGCGGTAGAGGTGCTTCGGCTGCGCTCAGCATGACGTTCCATTCTACTTCCTAAACGGCTTCAACGTTTGAGGGCGGTGGTCTAAAACGGGGTGGTCCGGCGACTTTTTCCGTCGTCGGGCCACTCTGACCAGTACCCCGGAGCCGCTGTTCTTTCGTCAGAGTGGCCCGACGAAGCCCTTCGGGCAATTCGCCGGACCACCCCGTTTTGGACCACTGCCCGTTTTAGAACGTCTTGCTGGCTAACCAATTCGGCTCAATTACTCAAAACTCAGCGGGCGCAAATGCCCCGGTAGTCGCAAAACTCGCACTTGCTGAAGTCGTCGGTTTTGCGGATGGGCTCGGCCGGGTCGAGGATGCGGAGGACAATCCTGGTAATCAATTCCTGCGACACCTGCACGAAATCCTGGCCCTCGGCCGTCAGAAACGACAAATCGGCGGAGAGCAGGCCGGCGTCGAGGTTGCGCATCGAGGCGATGGCGGTGTTGGCGGTTTCGCGCTTTTCGGTGCTGGCCAGCATGAAGCGGTAGAGCCAGAGCTGGCGCACCTTGTCGGCGCTGCTACTGGCCTCGGTGAGCAGGCGCTCGGTGGCTTCGGCGGGGGTGAGGCGGTTGCGGTAGCCGGTCAGGTTGAGGTCGTTGGCTTCGACGAGGCCGGTTTTGTAGTCCACCACCCGCAGGCGGCCGTCGGGGAGCTGGTCCACGCGGTCGGCCATGCCGAAGAGGCGCACGGCCAGGGGCCCCGAGCCGGGCACGTCCACGAACACGGTGGCGGCCAGGGGTTTTTCAAGGCTGAAGAGGCGCAGCGGCAGGCCCTCGCGGGTGGGCAGGCCCTGGAGGTAGCGGGCCACGAGGCGGGTGGCCACCTGGCCGTACACGTGGTTGAGGCCCTCGTCGGGGCGGGCGTAGCGCTCGGTGTCGTCCTGGCGCAGGGCGCGGGCCACCTCGGCGGGCACCTGGGCGAGCAGGGCGGGCAGGTCGGCCTCGGTGAGGGGGCGGGCGTCCTGCTCGAAGGGGCGGAGCAGGTTCTCCAGCGCCGCGTGCACCATCGTGCCGAAGCTGCTGGCTTCCAGCGTTTCCTCCACTTCCTCGTTCTGGTGGAAGCGGGCCACTTTCGAAAAGTAAAACCGCAGCGAGCAGGCCAGGAAGTCGTTCAGGCGCGAGGGCGAGATGTTGCGCTCCAGCACGCCGCGCAGGGCCCCCAGCAGCTCGGCGTCTTTTTCCAGCACGAAGTCGCCGGCGTAGCTGGCCGCGGCTTCGGTGGCGTCGGGCACCGCCACGGTCAGGTTTTCCACCGTCAGCAGCGGGTTTTGGGGGCGCAGGTCGTTTTCGAGCTGGAGCAGGAAGCGGCTGCGCTCGCCGCTTTTGCTGCCCTCGGCGCCGGGCAGCACGTGCACCAGGTCCACGCGGCGGGCCCGTTGCAGCAGGCGCCAGAAGTTGTAGGCCGTGCCGGCCTCGGCGTCGATGTTGGTGGGCAAGCCGAATTCCTGGAGCACGTCGTAGGGAAACAGCGACTGCTGGCGCTTGGGCGCGGGCAGCACGCCCTCGTTGCAGCTCAGGATGATGACGTGGTCGAAGTCCAGGGCCCGGGTTTCGAGCAGGCCCATCACCTGCACGTCGGCCAGCGGCTCGCCGGCGAAGGGCAGGCGCGTGCGGCCCATCTGCTCGTACAAAAACCGCCGGAACGAGGCCACCGACAGGCGCTGCTCGCGGCAATCGAAGGCCGAATCGAGCTGCTTGACGAGCGTGTAAAACAGGAACAGGTACTCCGCGCCCAAGGGCGTTTCGTGGTCGGGGCTGGGCTTTTCGGCCGCGTACACTTGGTGCAGCAGGTCAATCAGTGCGTAGCAGGCCCGGATGATGTCGTCGCAGTTGTTCCAGGTTTGAAACAGGGCCGTGAGCAGCGGCTGGTGCTGGCCCAGGGCCAGCAGGTCGGCGGCGGGGAGCAGCACGGCGTTCAGGCGCACGATTTCGCGGCACACGTGGTCCAGGATGCCGTGATACTGCGTCTCCGGCTGCCGGTTCAGCCAGAGCTGGTAGCGGCGCAAAAAGGGGTGGGCCAGCAGCTTGCCCACCGCCAGGTGGTGGTAGCGGGGCACGCCGTAGCCGGTTTCGGCGCTGCCCTCGCGGATGCCGGTGAGGTGCACCTCGAACAGCAAATCGACCAGGTTGAAGAGCGGCGTGGCCTGGAAGCTCAGGCCCATCGTCACGTTGTAGGCGGGCACGGCGTCGGGCGGCAGGCCGTGCAACACGGGCAGCAGCAGGGTTTCGTCGGGCAGCACCACGGCCACGGTGGCGGCGGGGTAGTCGCGGCGGGCCTCGGCCAGGAGCTGGCCGGCCAGCTTGCCCTGCATGCTGGGGTTGGCCACGCCCAGCAGGCGCACGTGGTGGGCCTGGCCGCGCAGCCACTCGGTGCCGCCGCCCAGGGCCCCCAGCGGCAGGTCCCAGCGCTTGGCGTACTGGCGCAGGTGCTGGCCGGCGCGGTTGGGCGAGTCGGGGGCCAGGTAAAACGGGTCGCCGTCGAAGCGCAGCTCGGCGCGGCCGGCCCGGTAGAGCAGGCGGATGAGCTTCTCCTCGGCCTTCGACAAGTTGCCCAGGCCCACGAACACGTGCCGGGCCACGGCCGGGGCCCCCGGGTCGGCGTCCAGCGCCTCCAACCGCTTTTGCAGCTTCTTCACGGCCAGCCGGTAGGCCAGGCCGGGGTAGGCGAGGTGCTGGGCCAGCATGCGGCGCTTCAGCTCGCGGTACACCTTTTCGAGCTGGTCCCAGAAGCTGAACGCGCGGCCCGCCAGGCGGCTGCGCTCGGGCAGGGCCTCCAGGTTCCAGCGCTCCAGGGCTTTGGCCTGGCTCAGGTACTCGAACACCTTGCGCGGCCGGGCCAGGTTCTGGTCGAGGTTGGAGAAGTCGTTGAGCAGCAGGCTCGACCAGCCCACGAACCGGTCGAAGTTCAGGCCGGTGTCGTAGCCCCGCAGGATGTCGTAGAGCAGCAGCTGCAAAGCAATGGGCTCTTCGACCTGCACGCCGGCCAGCTCCACCATGTAGTCTTCCATGGCCGCCACGCGCGGGGCCCACAGGGCCTGGCCGGGCGGCAGGGCCAGGGCCAGCTCGTTTTTCAGGTATACCACGGCCCGGCGGGTGGGCACCACCACCACCAGGTCGGGCAACTCGTCGGTGGGGCCGGCCCCGTAGCGGTCCAGCAGGTGGCGGGCCGTTTCGGCCAGGAACGTGGGCGCGTGGGCGGGCGGGGCGAAAGAAGGTAGGGCGGCGGGCGCGGCGGCGGGCATCGGGAAGGCAGCTGGGAAGGGCCGGCAAGGTACGGCCGGGGCGGGGGGGGCGGGGCAGCGGCCGGCGCGGGCGTTCGGGGGCGCGGGGCGGCCAAACCGGGTATATTGGGCCCCACAGCCGGCCCGCCCCGAATGCGGCGGTCCTGGCGTTACCATCCCATGACGGCCCTGCCCCTGCCTTTTGCCCTTTCTGCCACCCGTGTTCCCGCGGCCCCGGCCCCGGCGGCGGCGTGACGACGACCCGGCTCCGCCACTGCCTGCTGGCCGAAGCCCTGGGCACGGCCGTGCTGCTGGCGTTCGGCACCGGCGCGGCCGTGGTCGACGAGCAAACCCACGCCCTGGGCCACGGCGGCGTGGCCGCCGCCTTCGGGCTGGTGGTGCTCGTTATCATCCAGGGCCTGGGGCCCACGAGCGGCGCCCACGTGAACCCGGCCGTAACCGTCGCCTTCTGGGCGGCGGGGCGGTTTCCGGGGCGGCGGGTGGGGCCCTACGTGGCGGCCCAGCTGGCGGGAGCCCTGCTCGGCAGCGGCCTGGTGCGGCTGGTGGCCGCCCCGGGCTCGCTGCTGGGGGCCACGCTGCCGGCGCACGGCCCCGGCCAGGCCCTGGGCCTGGAAATGTTTCTTTCCTTCTGGCTGATGCTGGTAATCTTGCGCGTGACGGCGGGGGCCTACGAACAGGGCCTGCTGGCCGGCCTCACCATCGGGGCCACCGTGTGGCTGGAGGCCCTGGTGGCCGGCCCCCTCTGCGGCGCGTCCATGAACCCGGCCCGCTCGCTGGGGCCCGCCCTGGTGGCCGGGCACCTGGCCGATGCGTGGCTGTACGTGCTGGGCCCCGTGGCCGGGATGCTGCTGGCCGTGGCGGCCGACCGCCTCTTGCAGCTCCGCACCGCCGTGGACCCCGCCGGAACCCCCGTTTCGGCCGGAGCCGGGGGGCCAGGCGCGGGCTAGCGGGTGGCCGGCCCCCGGCGGCGGTACTGCCAATGGGTAAGGTAACTCGCCGGCCGGCCCTACACCGCGTGCAGAATCACGCAGAGCGAAGCGGTCGAAATCACCAGCCACAGCAGCACGCCCAGCACGTAAGGCTTCGCGCCCACCGACCGCACCACGCGGGCCGACAGCCCGGCCCCGATGAAAAACAGCGTCACGGTGAGGCCGATTTTGGCCAGGTGCGTTAGCAGGGGCCCCAGGGGCTGGGCGGCGGGCACGAAGGTGTTGACCAGCATGGCCAGGATGAAGCCGAAGATGAAGTACGGAATCTTGATTTTAACGCCTTTCTGCTTGAAAAGCATGGCCGTGCCGATGGCCACCGGAATAATCCACAGGGCCCGGGCCAGCTTCACGGTGGTGGCCACTTCCAGGGCCTGGTTGCCGTAGGCCGCCGCCGCGCCCACCACCGACGAGGTGTCGTGGATGGCAATGGCGCACCAGAGCCCGAACTGGTTTTGCGTCATGTGCAGGGCGTGGCCGATGGGCGGGAAGGCAAACAGCGCAATGGCGTTCAGTACGAACACCGTGCCCAGGGCCGCCGACACCTCCTCGTCTTTGGCCCGCAGCACCGGCCCGATGGCCGCGATGGCCGAGCCGCCGCAGATGGCGGTGCCGCACGAAATCAGGTGCACCACGTGGCGGCCCAGGCCCAGCCACCGGCCCGCGAAGTAGCCCAGGACGAGGGTGCCAAAAATGGACACGACCGTGAACAGAATGCCTTCCCTGCCGGCCTGCACGGCGGCGTGGGCGTTCATGCCAAAGCCCAGGCCGACGACCGAGCATTGCAGCAGCTTGGCCGTCAGGTTTTTGGTTTGGCCCGGAAACGGGTTGCCGACCGTCTGGGCCAATACCAGCCCAAGGGCCAGGGCAATGGGCGGCGAGGCCCGGGGCGTGAGGCAGAACACCAGCAACAGCCCGAACGCGACCTGGCGCAGGGTAAAATCCCGTCCGAAAACCACGCGGGGGGTGTGCAGAAGCCGGAAGAAGCCGGCGGTGCCGTCCATTGCCGGGGCGGCATCAGCAACTGGGCGGGTCGAAGTTTCGGGGGACGGGAGCGGCCCGGTTTTGGCGGCGGGTGCCGCTGGCGCAGTCGGGCGCTTGGGAGCGGCGGGATGGGTGAGCAGGGCCATTTAACCAAGTGATTATTTCTTGGTCAAAGGTACGGAAGGGGTAAGCCCAGGGGTAATCCAAAATAGTTATTCCAAATTACCTGAGGTTATGCAACGGATTTTGAAGGCCCATAATCCTAGGCGCTGACCACCCAAAGTACCGCTACCCGGCGGCCCTGAATTGGCTTTGGCCGAAGGCCAGAAACCGCTGCGCCGGGCGCGGCAGCGGCTGTCCCTGTACCCACACCGCCTCGAACTGCCGGGGCAGGTGCAGGCCCTCGATGGGCACAATTTCGAGCCGCCCGGCGGCCAGTTCCCGCGCCAGGGCCCGCCGCGACACGAAGCCCAGCGCCTCGGGGGCCGCTTCCAGGTAGCCCTTGATGGCCTCGGTGTTGTCGAAGTAAAACGCCACGGGCAGGCCCCCGAGCTTGATTTTCAGCTCGCGCAGCGCAAATTCCAACACTTCCAGCGTGCCCGAGCCCCGTTCGCGCAGCACCAGCGGGTGGGCCAGGGCCTCGGCCAGCGGCAGGGGCGCGGGCGGGGGCCCGGCGGGGGTGGCGCGGCGCACGGCCACCAGTTCGTCGGGCAACAGCAGCTCGTAGTGCAGGTCGCGGTTTTTGGAGCGGCCCTCCACAAAGCCCAAATCCAGCTCGCCGCGCAGCAGCGCTTCGGCAACGCGCTCGGAATTGGCGTTCAGCAGCGTGGGCTGCACCTGCGGGTAGCGGGCCTGAAACGCGGGCAGCAGCCCCGGCAGCACGTACTGGCTGAGGGTGGTGCTGGCCCCCAGGCGCAGGCGGCCCGCGGCCTCGTCGGGGTCGCGCAGGGCCAGGAGCTGGTCGTTGAGCTGCTGCTCGGCGGCAGCCACGGCCCCGGCGTGGGCCAGCAGCAGGCGGCCGGCCTCGGTGAGGGCCACGCGGTTGCCGCGCCGCGCCAGCAGGCGCTGGCCGTACTGCTTCTCCAGCTCATGGATGTGCTTGGTGACGGCCGGCTGCGTAACGAACAGCTCCTGGGCCGCTTTGGTGAAGCTGAGGTGGCCGGCCACGGCCTGGAACACGCGAAGGCGGAAATCGGACATGAAGCAAAGTACGGGGCCGTTTGCTTAGCCCCGGCCCCGGCTTTGGCCAGCGGCCGGCTCCGCTCAGGGGCGCTGGGCCACCAGCTTCACCAGGCGCAGGTTCTTTTTGGTGAAATCGGCCACGCCCATGGGTTCCTCGTAGCGCACAATTTTCAGGCCGGCCCCGCCGTAGAGCTTGGGTAGCTCGTTGGTGTTGAAAAACACGCGGTAGTCGCCGCCCACCACCTGGAGCTGGCTGGTAGCGTCCATGTGAAACGCTTCGATAACCACCAGGCCGCCGGGTTTCAGGGCCCGGGCCACGCGCTCGGCGTAGTCACGGCCCCCGGCGTAGCTCAGCACGATGAGGTCCCATTTGCTGGTGCCCCAGTCGTAGGTGGCCATGTCGTGCACCTCGGTCGTCAGCGGCACGCCCAGCCGCTGGGCCCGGCGCTGGGCGTAGGCCAGCGCTTTTTCGGCCACGTCCACGCCCGTCACCCGCCAGCCCTGCTGCGCCAGGTAAATGGCGTTGCGGCCCTCGCCCATGTCGGCGTCGAGGGCGGTGCCGGGCGGGCGGCCCCGCACGGTTTCCACCAGCAGGGCGTTGGGGGCCGGGTTCAGCACCTGGGCGCGGGCCAGCGAGTCGGTGAGCAGGTAGTTCCAGCGCTGGCGCGTGCGCTCGGCCATCTGGCGGTCGTAGTCGGCTTTTTCGGCGGCGCTGGCCCCGGGGCGCAGCACGGGCTGGGGCCCCAGGCCCGGCACGGGGGGCAGGTTCAGCTTGGGGGCGTCGGCGGGCTGCTGGGCCCGCGCCGATGCGGCCGCCAGCGCCAGGAAAACCAGCGTGGCGAAGAGGAAGGTAGGAGCCATGGGCAAGGGGTAAGAAGAATTAATATAAAGTAAAATTAATATTATATATTAAGCAAACAAATCCAGTTTTGATGAGGTGTAAAAGCTGAAGCATTGGCCAACGCAAATGCCAGCGTTATTTGCGCCTTTCTTTACTCCTCTGCCCCATGCGCTTTCGTTACTCAGTGGCCCTCGTGGCCTTGGCCGCCGCGCCGGCCCTGGCCCAAACAACCCCCCCGCCACCTGCCGCGCCCCCGCCCGCGGCTTCGCTGCCCGCGGCTTCGCCGTGGCTCGTCCAGGGCAAGGGCGGCCTCAACCTCAACGAGGCCGCGCTGAGCAGCAACTGGCGCGGCGGCGGGGCCAACACCCTCGGCCTGAGCGTGCTGGCCAACGCCAAGGCCAACCGCAAACAGGGCCTCCACAGCTTCGACAACGAAGCCGATTTTCTGTTTGCCTTCTCCCAAACGGCGGGCCTGGGCTACCGCAAAACCCAGGACCGCCTCTACCTCGACACCAAGTACGGCCGTGCCATCAGCGAAAAGTGGGACATGTTCGTGTCGCTGAACCTGCTCTCGCAGTTTGCCCCCGGCTACCGCTACGACACCGACGCCAGCGGCAACCCGCTGCCCCAGCAGGTATCGGGCCTGTTTGCGCCCGCCTACCTCACGGCCGCCTACGGCTTCGAGTACCACCCCAACGGGGCTTTTAGCCTGCGCCTGGCCCCCCTTGCCCCGCGCCTGACGGTGGTGAGCCGCGTGGAACGCTTCGTGGGGGCCCTCGGCGACGCGCCCTACGGCGTGAACCCCGGCCACAGCACCCACTGGGAGCTACTGGCCGCCCAGGTGCTGGCCAACTACGATAAAAACCTCAGCCCCAACCTCAACCTCAAGGCCCGCTACCTGCTGTTTGCCAACTACCAGACCCTGGCCTTCAACCGCCTCGACCAGCGCCTCGACCTGACCCTGACGGCCAAGGTGGCCCGCTTCGTGAACGTGTCGCTCAACGGCACGGCGCTTTATTACTATAATCAAGACTCGGCCATCCAGTACAGCCAGGGCCTCACGCTGGGCGTGGCCTACGCGTTCCAGAACTTCCTCGACCCGCCCAAAAAGTAGCC
Source organism: Hymenobacter caeli (assembly GCF_013294115.1). Classification (GTDB taxonomy): domain Bacteria; phylum Bacteroidota; class Bacteroidia; order Cytophagales; family Hymenobacteraceae; genus Hymenobacter; species Hymenobacter caeli. The sequence continues at coordinate 111,886 of NZ_JABSNP010000002.1, forward strand.
GCGCGGCGGCTAGCTGCTGGTTTCTTCCTGCCAGGGCGCGTCGTTGTACTCGGCCACGAAGCGCAGCAGCAGCAGCAGGATGTCGGCGGGCATGTTGTGGGCCCGGGGCAGCAGAAACCGGCCGTCGGTGAGGTTGAAATAGCCCACGATTTTCTCCAGGTCGGCCGCCTGCGCGGCCCGGAAGCCCATGCCCCAATCGGGAAAAGCGCGGTGCGCCACGGGCCCCTCGCCCAGCACGGTGCAGTGGTGGTGGCGGGGGTCGCGGGCAATCTTGTCGTAGTACAGGTGGCGCACGGTGGTTTCGTCGCCCTCAATTACTTGCAAAAAACGGCCGTCGAACGTGTACAGCAGCAGGCCGGTGATGCGCTCGGCGTGGTTATAGGGGCGGGCCCGGCGCAGCAAAGCCGCCAGCTGTTCGGTGCTGAACGGGTGCCGGGCCTGGCTCTGGTAAATTAGTTGGAACACGGTCATCGATTTCCGTTACGGCCGCGGGGCCAGGAAAGTTGATGGAACAAAGGGCGCTTTTGGGGCGGGCCCGGCCGGTTGGGCGTCGCGCTACTTAACCAGGATTTACGCAAAAGGTAGTTCACGCCGCGAAACTCCGGCGTAAACTACCTTTTGTGGGTCAGGCAGAACGACGAACACTCCGCCGAGCAACCGGCAAGATGCTAGTGCACGGCTACCCGCACGGCCGGGTCTTCGGGCAGGGGCACGTACTTGGTGTGCTCCGAGCGGTAGAAGCGCTCGAACACCAGCGGGAAGATGAACAGCGTGAGGACAGTGCCCGTGATGAGGCCCCCAATCACGACGATGGCCAGCGGCTTGGAGGTTTCCGAGCCGATGCCGGTGCTGATGGCGGCCGGCATCAGGCCGATGGTGGCCATGAGGGCCGTCATCACCACGGGGCGCACGCGGCTGGCCACGCCCTCGCGGATGCTGTCGTCGAGCGTCATCTTCCGTACCAGGTTGCCCTTGAAAACGGAGATGAGAATCACGCCGTTCTGAATGCAGATGCCGAACAGCGCGATGAAGCCAATGCCGGCCGAAATCGAGAAGTTGGTGTGCGTGATGAGCAGCGCCGCGATGCCGCCGATGATGGCAAACGGCACGTTGAGCAGCACCAGGCCGGCGTCTTTCAAGTTGCTGAACAGGATGAACAGGATGAAGAAGATGAGGGCCAGCGACACCGGCACCACCTGCGTGAGGCGCTGCTGGGCCCGCTTCTGGTTCTCGAAGTCGCCGGTCCAGCGCATGCTGTAGCCCTTGGGCAGGTGCACCACGGCGTCTACTTTGCGCTGGGCCTCCTCGATGGTGCTGCCCATGTCGCGGCCCCGGATGCTGAATTTCACGGCCGCGAAGCGCTTGTTGTCGTCGCGGTAAATCAGGCTGGGGCCCGTCACGCTGCTGATGGTGGCAATTTCGGTAATCGGGATGGTTTTGCCGCTCTGGGTGGGCACCATCAGGCGGGCAATTTCCTCGGGCGTCTGGCGGAACTGCTCCTCGTAGCGCACCCGAATCGGGAACTTGCGCTCGCCCTCGTACAGCTGCGAGGCCTCCTTGCCGCCGATGGCGGTTTCGAGCACGGCCTGGGCGTCGGCCTTGCTCACGCCGTAGGCGGCCATGCGCTGCTCGTTCAGCTCCACGTGCAGCTCGGGCTGGCCGATGTTGCGCAGCAGGCCCAGGTCGCCGATGCCGTCCACCTTTTTCAGGATGCCGTACACCTGGCGGGCGTTGGCTTCGAGGGTTTTCAGGTCCTGGCCGTAAATCTTCACTGCAATCGAGCCCTTCACGCCCGAAGCGGCCTCCTCCACGTTGTCGGTAATGGGCTGCGAAAAGTTGAAGTCCACGCCCGGGAAGCGGTTCAGCTTCTCCTGCATGTGCTCAATCAGGGCCTCGCGGTTGGCCTTGCTTTTCATCTCTTTGTTCACCGCGTCGGTGTGCTTGAGCTGCACCAGGAACTCGTTGTTGTAGAAGCCCGTGGGGTCGGTGCCGTCGTTGGGGCGGCCGGTTTGGCTCACCACGTCGCCCACCTCGGGGAAGCTCAGAAACACGCGCCGCATCTCGTTGCACAGCTTGTTCGACTGCTGCAAGTTGATGCTCAGCGGCAGCTGGGCCCGCACGTAAATCGAGCCTTCGTTCAGCTCGGGCAGAAACTCCGAGCCCAGGAAGTGGAACGCCCCGATGCCCAGCACCACCGCCACCGCGGCCACCAGCAGGCTGAGGGTCTTGCGGGCGTAAGTGAAGGCCAGGAAGCGCTGGGCCCCGTTGTTGATGCCGCGCACGAAGAAGTTGTCCTTCTCGCGCACGTTCTTGTTCAGCAGGATGGAGGTGAGCACCGGCACCAGCGTGAGCGTGAAAATGAGGGCCCCCAGCAGGGCGAAGCCCAGCGTCCAGGCCAGGGGCGAGAACACCTTGCCTTCTACTTTCTCGAAGGCGAAAATTGGCAGCAACGCCGTGATGATGATGGCCTTGGCGAAGAAGATGGACTTGCCCATGTCGCGCCCGCTCTTCTTAATCAGCCCCAGCTTGGCCAGCTTGTTGAAGCGCTCCATGCCCAGCTCGTGGGCCTTGTGGTCCAAGGCCACGAAGAGCCCCTCCACCATGACTACCGCGCCGTCGATGATGATGCCGAAGTCGATGGCCCCCATGCTGAGCAGGTTGGCGCTCATGCCCCGCAGCCGCAGGCAGATGAAGGCAAAGAGCAGCGCCAGCGGAATAATCACGCTCACAATCACCGTGGTGCGCCAGTCGGCCATGAACACGAACACGATGAGCGTCACCAGGATGATGCCCTCCATGAGGTTGTGAATCACGGTCTCGGTCGAGAAGTCAATCAGCTGCTGGCGGTCGTAGAAGGTCTTGATTTGCACGCCGGGCGGCAAAATCTTGGTGTTCAGCTCCTCCACCTTGTCCTTGAGGCGGGCAATGACTTCCGAAGGGTTTTCGCCCTTGCGCATCACCACGATGCCTTCGAGCTTGTCGTTCTCGTAGTTGCGGCCCACCTGGCCCAGGCGCGGCAGGGCCGACTCGTGCACGATGGCCACGTCCTTGATGAGGATGGGCGTCCCGTTCACGTTCTTGATGACCGTGTTGTTGATGTCGTCGATGTTATTCAGCAGCCCGATGCCGCGCACCACGTAGTTCTGCTGGCCCGAGTTGATGACGTCGCCGCCCACGTTCACGTTCGAGCGCTGCACGGCCTGGTACACGTCGAGCGGCGTGATGCCGAAATCCTGGAGCTGGCCCGGGTTCACGCTCACCTCGTACTCCTTGGCCTCGCCGCCGAAGCTGTTCACGTCGGCCACGCCGGCCACCGATTTCAGCTGGCGGTCGAGCACCCAATCCTGCAAGGTTTTCAGCTCGCGGATGGTCTGGTCCTTGCCTTCCAGCGTGTAGCGGAAAATCTCGCCCGTGGGGCCGTAGGGCGGCTGCACGTCGGGCTGGATGCCATCGGGCAGGTCCACCTCGCGCAGCAGGTTGTTCACCTGCGGCCGGGCGAAGGCGTCGTCCACGCCGTCGTCGAAAATCACCTTCACCACCGACAGCCCGAAGAGCGTGGTGGAGCGCACCGACGCCTTCTTCTGCACCGGGTTCAGCGCAATTTCAATCGGCACGGTCACGAACTTCTCAATCTCCTCCGCCGAGCGGCCGGGCCACTGCGTGATGATGGTGATTTCGGTATTCGTCACGTCCGGGAACGCCTCAATCGGCGTGTTCCGGTAGCTGATGGCCCCCGCCACCACCGCCACGATGGTCATCAAAAAGATGAACCCCGGGTTTTTAAGCGAGAAGGAAATAATCCCCTGGATGAACTTGTTCATTTTTTTAGCTTTTAGCTGCTGGCTTTTAGCTGTTAGCTTTTTTTGGTAGGGGCCCGCTTGCCGTCCTTTTTCATCGGTAAGCAGGCCGTCATGTTCATTCGGCCCCTCACCCGGTCCTTTGAAGCTGGTAGCTAACAGCTTTCAGCTAAAGGCTAAGAGAAATCAGTCGTTCAGCTCGTCGTAAATCAGCAGCTGGTTTTGGGCGATGAACCGCTCGCCGGCCTTCAGGCCCGAGGCCACGTAGCTGAGGTCGCCCACGGTGCTGGCGATTTTCACGGGGCGGGTTTCCACGTGGTCGCGGTCCTTGTACACCATCACGAACGTGCGGTCCTTGTCGAACACCACGGCGCTGGCGGGCACGGCCAGCATGGTGCCGCCGGCCGCGTTCTGCACCTTAATCTGGGCGTACATGGCCGGCTTGAGCAGGTAGCCGGGGTTGGGCAGCTTCACGCGCACCTTCATCACCTTGCTGTCGGGGTCGAGCATGTTGAACACCTTGTCGATGCGGCCGGTGAAGTGGCGGCCGGGGTAGGCCAGGGTCGTTACGTCGGCGGTGTAGCCGGGCTGCACCTTCGAAATGTCGGACTGGAACACGCTGGCCAGAATCCAGACGTCGTCCAGGTCGCTCACCGTGAACAGGTTCTCCACGTTGCTGCTGTTGAACTGCATCGAGGTGGTCACGTTTTTGTCGGTGATGAAGCCCGAGATGGGCGACTTCAGCGAGTACTTGCCGTCGGGCGTCACGCCGTAGATGGCGAGCTGCTTGCGGCTTTTGCCGGCCGTGCCCTGGGCCTTGTTCAGCTCGCCGCGGGCCAGCAGCACGTCGCGCTCCGAGCTGAGGCCGGCCTTGAACATGTCCTGGGCCACGGACACGTTTTTCTGGGCAATGGCCAGGTCGGAGCCGGCGGCGGTGCCCTGGTTTTGCAAATCAGCAATCTCGCCCGAGCGGATGACGGCCAGCTGCTGGCCCTTGTTCACGTGGTCGCCCAGCTCGGCGTTCACCTTCTCCACCACGCCGCCCACCAGCGGGAAAATTTTGGCCGTGTGGTCCTCGTCGGGGGTGATTTGTCCGGTCAGGCTCAGCTCGTCGAGCATGGGCTTGGTCTTCACGGTGTCGATGCGCAGTTCTTTCATCACCTCGTCGGTGATGTGGAAGTGGGGCGCGGCGGCCGTTTCGGCCGCCGGTTTTTTATCAGCCGGAGAACAGGCGCTCAACGTGCTCAGTAGCAGGGCCGAGGCCAGCAGGGAATGACGATTCATATCGAAAGGGAAGGCAAGCGCAACGCTTGCCGCAAGAAACCACAAAAAAATTGAGCCGGGCCGCCGCCCCGCTATTCCGCCCGGAAAACCGGCCGGCCCACCGCCGCGTTCAATTGCTCGAAGGCCCGCATGCGGCTGGCGCGCAACTGGTTGAGCTGCACCAGGTTGTCGTTGTACGATTGGTAGTAGTCCAGAAACTCCACCAGCCCGATGAGCCGCCGGGCGTACGCCTGCTCGATGCCGCCGATGATGCGGTCGAAGGGCGTGGTGTCGCGGTCGGCCTCCTGGAACTGGGCGTCAATCAGGCCCACGAGCTGGTAGTTCTGCTGCACGTCGTTCTGCACCACCAGGCGGGCCTCGCCCAGCTGGGCCTTGCCGCCCTCAATCTGGGCCTGGGCCGTGCGGATGTTGCCCTGGTTGCGGTTGAAGATGGGCACCGCCACGCCCACCGACACCGCGTTGTAGTTGGGGAAGGCGTTGCCCGCCCGGTCGTACACGTAGCCGGCCACCAGGTCGGGGGCCGCCAGCTTGCGCTGGTAGCGCAGGTTCTGGCCCTGTTGCCGCAAGTAAGCGCTGCGCGAGAGCAAATCGCCGCGCAGCAGCTGGGCCGAGTCCACGAGCTGCTGCATCGAGTAGGGCCCCAGGCTCAGCTCGCGGGTGCGCGGCAGGCTCACCTGGGGCACCAGGTAGGCCCCGGTGGTGTCGCGCATCAGCACCCGCAAGTCGCTCAGGTTGGGGGCCATGTCCACGAACAGCTGCTGGCGCTGGTTTTGCAGCACGAACAGGAACGCCTTCAGGCGCACCACCTCTTTCTGGGCGATGTTACCCTTTTGGTATTGCTGCTCGTAGGCCGGAATGATGCGTTGGAAAGACGCAATTCCCTGGTCGTACACGGCCAGCGTGCGCTGCTTATAGTACAGGTCGTAGTAAGACGAGCGCAACTGGAAGCGCAGCGTGCGCAGCAAGTCCTGCAGGTTGTACTGCTCCACCAGGGCCGCGGCCTGCGCCACGTTGGCGGCGGCCCGGCGGCGGCCGGCAATGGCGAAGAGCTGCTGCACCTGCACGATGGTTTCGTTGGGGCTGGTGACGTTGGGCGCGTCGCCGGCCGGGCGAACGATGTTCTTTTCCAGGCTCACCGTGGGGTTGTCCCACAGGCGGGCTTGCAAAATCTGGCCCTGGGCGGCCGTGATGTTGTAGCGCTGGGCCAGGAGCTGAAAATTGCTGGCCAGAAAGCGCTGCTCGGCCTGGCCCAGGGTGAGGCGCACCGTGTCGACGGCCACGGCCGGCCGCCCGGGCACCACCGCCCGGGGGGCCGGGGCGGGGGCCAGGGCCCCCGGCTGGGCCAGGGCCGGCCCCGATATTCCCCCTCCACTAACGATAATCCAACCAACTAACAGCAAAAAAGAACGCAGCATAAATAGTTAAAAAGTGCGGGCAGGCCCCGGGAAGTCCGGTTTCCACAGTACGGGAGCTTAAAGTTGGGCCCGCCGCAATGATACCAACATGAAGATTTGAAACGTTAAAAATAGATATTCATTTTTAACGCACGCCGCTTTGAGCAAAAATAGTTAGCCACCAGTTGGTTTGCCAACCGTAGATTTTGCTCATTGCCCGGCCGGAATTATTCAGTCGGCCGCGGGCAGCAGCGGGTGGAACCGGAACCCGTCGCGCGGGTTGAACTCCAGCGAGGGCGCAGGAATTTTAATGAATTGGGTGGCCCCGAGCAGCATCCGGCCCGTGGAGCCGGCCGGCACGAGGCGGGCAAAATCGGCGTCGGGCGAGAGGTAAAACTGCCGCACGCGCCGGAACACCACGGGCCGGCCGTCGGCCCCGTACAGGGGCGGGTTGGCGTGGCCGCCGGTGAGGCCGCTGCCGCTGTAGCCCAGGTCCAGGTTCAGCCACTTCGGAAAAGCGGGCCCCACGGGCAGCACCGCCGCCACGTTCACCGAGAGCCAGTACTGCTGGCCGTTGTAGTCCTTCAGCATCTGGGTGCCGCGGGTGCCGCCCAGCAGCTCGGGCCGGTACCGGGCGTACAGGCTGCGGCTGAAGCCGTAGCGCAGGCTGGCCCGCTGCTCGCCGTAGCCGTACTGCTGGCCCACGAACAAGGCAATGCCGGCCGCGTTGGCCGCCATGTCGCCCTTCGAGAAGCCCCAGCCCTCGGAGTAGCCGTCGAACACCTCAATCGTGCTTTGGTAGAGCAGCGCGATAAGGCCCCCAGTGAGCACCGAGGCCCGCTCGTTCACGCCGCTCCAGCGGAACAGCTCGTACTCGCCCCGGCTGATGGCGTAGGCCGTGGTGGCGTGGCCCACCTTGTCCATCTGCAGCCACTCGCCGTTGTCGTCGAAGGTGTGGAACGGCACGCGCTTGGTGTACCAGGTTTTGCCCAGCAGGTACGAGGTGAGGGCGTACACCACGGCCGTGCCCGCCACCACGCCCACCAGCCGCCCGGCGTGGACGCCGCCCGGGGCCCCCAGCGGGTCGGGCACGGGCGGCGGCGGGGCGGGCGGCAGGCCCTGGGCCCGCCCCGGGCCGCCGCCCAAAGCCAGGAGGCCGGCGAGCAGGCAGAGGGTTTTCACGTGGAAGGGAACGCCGCGCATCGGAACCTACTCGTCCTCGTAGTCCAGGCCCAGGCAGCTGCTCAGGGCCTGCTGCAACTCGCTGGCGGCGTGCAGCTGGCCGGCCCGGCGGCTCACCACCAGGCCCTGGCGGTACACTTGCTCGGCCTCGTCTTTGCGCCCGAAGCCTTCGAGCAGCTTGCCGGCGTGGTAGTAGGTGCCCACGTAGTCGGGGTGCTCGGCCAGGAGCTTTTGGTAGTATTCCCAGGCCACGAGGGGCTCGGCGGCGCGGTACTCGGTGGCCAGCGCGTAAATGGTAAACGGGTCGGCCGGGTCGTCGGCGTAAAAGGCCAGCAGCTGTTGCAGGCGGGTGGGGGCGGGGCTCATCGGGACTGGGAAATTGGCTATCTTTGGGCCGGCAAAAGTGCGGCTTTTGCGCCGGATAATATGGTAACACCCGTTGCGGGCCCGCCGGTGAACCCCGGGGCCGTTCGGCCGGTTGTTATGCATGCCGCCTATTTTTGCCTTGTTCCGCCACCCAAATCCCGCCTAAATGAAGTTTCTGGTTTGCATTTCCAACGTGCCCGACACGACCACCAAAATCAGCTTTACGCCCGATAACAAGGAGTTTAACAAAGCCGGGGTGCAGTTCGTCATCAACCCCTGGGACGAATACGCCCTCACCCGGGCCATCGAGCTGAAGGAGGCCAACGCCGGCAGCACCGTGACCGTGCTCAACGTGGGCGAGGCCGACACCGAGCCCAACATCCGCAAGGCCCTGGCCATCGGGGCCGACGACGCCATCCGCGTGAACGCCGCCCCGCAGGACGCCTACTTCGTGGCCGAGCAGATTGCCGCCGTGGCCAAGGACGGGGCCTACGACGTGATTCTGATGGGCAAGGAAAGCATCGATTACAACGGCTTCCAGGTGCACGGCATGGTGGGCGAAATGCTCGGCATCCCCACCGTGGCCCCGGCCATGAAATTGGACCTGGCCGGCACCACCGCCACCCTGGAGCGCGAAATCGAGGGCGGCAAGGAAATCGTGCAGGTGAGCACGCCCTTCGTGGCCTCCTGCCAGCAGCCCATGTGCGAGCCCCGCATCCCCAACATGCGCGGCATCATGACGGCCCGCACCAAGCCCCTGAAAGTGGTGCCCGCCGTGGGCGAGCCCGCCCGCACCCAGGTGGCCGAGTTCGCGCTGCCCCCCAAGAAGCAGGGCGTCAGGCTCATCGACGCCGCCAACGCCGGCGAGCTGATTCAGCTGCTGCGCAGCGAAGCCAAAGTCATTTAATTGAATTATGAATTAAAAATTATGAATTATGAGTTTTTGCCAGCTGCTTTTTGAGCTTTTGCCTTCAACTCCTAGTTCGTAATTACCCAATTCATAATTTCTAATTCATAATTCATAATTCTCTCAAAATGTCCGTTCTAGTAGCTGTTGAATGCGCCGAGGGCGAAGTGAAAAAGTCCTCGCTCGAAGTGGCCACGTACGGGGCCCGGGTGGCCGCCATGCTGGGCACCACGGCCACGGCCATCGCCGTGGGCGAGGCCTCCGAGGCCGGCCTGGCCAAGCTCGGCGAGCAGGGCATCGCGAAGGTGCTCTACGACGCCGAGCCCCGCCTCAAGGATTTTGTGAACAACGCCTACACCAAGCTCATCGCCGCGGCGGCCGAGCAGGAGCAGGCCAAAATCATCGTGCTGGCCAACTCCAACATCGGGGCCGCCGTGGGCTCGCGCCTCTCGGTGCGCCTCAAAGCCAGCCTGGCCACCAACGTGGTGGCGCTGCCCAAAACCGACGGCGGCCAGTTCACGGTGAAGCGCGGGGCCTTCTCGGGCAAAGCGTTTTCGGACGTGGTGCTGAGCGGCGAGCGCAAAATCATCGCCCTGAAAAAGAATTCCATCGAGGCCAGCCACGAGGCCGGCAAAACCGCCGAAGTAGCAGCCTTTGCCGCCCAACTGGCCGACGCCGACTTTGCCGACGCGCCCCAGCAGGTGGTGATGCAGGAGCAGACCGGCGGCGTGCTGCTGCCCGAAGCCGCGCTGGTAGTGTCCGGCGGCCGCGGCATGAAGGGCCCCGAAAACTGGCACCTCATCGAGGAGCTGGCCCAGGCCCTGCACGCCGGCACCGCCTGCTCGAAGCCGGTGAGCGACGTGGACTGGCGCCCCCACCACGAGCACGTGGGCCAAACGGGCATCACCATCTCGCCCAACCTCTACATCGCCTGCGGCATTTCGGGGGCCATCCAGCACCTGGCCGGCGTGAACAGCTCGAAGGTCATCGTGGTCATCAACAAAGACCCCGAGGCCCCGTTCTTCAAAGCGGCCGACTACGGCATCGTGGGCGACGTGTTCGACGTGCTGCCCAAGCTGACGGCGGCCGTCAAGGCATTAAACTAAGCCGGACGCGCCGGTAAGGGCTTGGGGCCCCGGAACATACTCCGGGGCCCCAAGTTCTTTTTTTGCCCGTGGCGCGGTTGTTCCGGGCGGTTCTTCTTTATTTGCCGTATCAGAACTTCACCTTACCTTATAAGGCCCCGCTTGGGGGCCCCAACCGCAGGCTAGCGGTAGCCAATTCCCTTGAAAAAAATTCAGCTAGAAATTTTAGGTCTCTCCTCCAGCCAGTCGCAGTCGGGCTCGTTTGCCCTGATTCTGGGCGAGAAACACGGCAACCGCCGCTTGCCCATCATCATCGGGATGTTTGAGGCCCAGAGCATTGCCATCCAGATTGAAAAAATCAGCCCCACCCGGCCGCTGACCCACGACCTGTTCAAGTCGTTTGCCGAGCACGTGCACGTGGCCATCGTCGAAGTGGTGATTTCCGACCTCAAAGAGGGCGTGTTCTATTCGCGCATCGTGTGCTCGGACGGGGCCACCACGTTCGAAATCGATGCCCGGCCCTCCGACGCCATTGCCATCGGCCTGCGCTTCGACGTGCCCATCTTCACGGTGGAAAGCGTGCTGAGCGAGGCTGGCATCATCCTTTCCGACCTCGACGAAGGCAGCGAGGAAACCGACGACGAGGACGACGAGGACGATACCGACGGCGAAGCGGAGGCCACCCCCAAGGTTCCCCGCACCCCGTCCGAGCCCAGCGGCCAGGTGCCGGTCGAGGAGTTGACCAAGATGCTGGCCCAGGCCCTCGACAAGGAAGACTACGAGAAAGCCGCCAAAATCCGGGACGAGCTGAACAAGCGCAACGGCTGAGAATCGCAGATTATGCAGATTGACTGTGATTTCGCTGCTTCGCAAAACGCTTGATTGATTGTTCAAAAGCGCCTTTCCTGGACCGGAAGGGCGCTTTTGTTTTTACCCTTCTTACCCTTTTCATTCGTGAACGCTCCTGACGATGCTTTGCGCTACCCCATTGGCCGGCCCCAACTGCCCACTACGCCCTTGGGGGCCGCCGGGCGGGCCCCCTACCTGCAACAGCTGGCCAACCAGCCGGCTCAATTGGCCGCAGCGGCCCGGGCGGTGGGCGGCGTGCGGCTGGAGCAGCCGTACCGCCCCGGCGGCTGGACCGGCCGGCAGGTCGTCCACCACGTGGCCGACTCGCACATGAACTGCTACTTCCGGTTCCGCCTGGCCCTTACGGAAGACAACCCCACCATTCGGCCTTACGACGAGCAAGCCTGGGCCGAGCTGCCCGACGTGGCCGCGACGCCCGTCACCGTGTCGCTCGCGCTGCTGGAGGCCCTGCACACGCGCTGGGTGGTGCTGCTCCGGCACCTGGACGACGCGCAGTGGCAGCGCACGTTCTACCACCCCGGCACACTGAAGGAGCAAACCTTAGAGCAGGCCCTGGTGCTGTACGCTTGGCACGGCCAGCATCACCTGGGCCACTTGGAACTGCTGTTGCCCCCCGCTTAGGTTCCGCAACTCAAGCCTAAGCCCCGCTTCGTTTCACGAGCGGGGCTTAGGCTTGGGCAAATACAATGGGTGACCGAACCAGTGCTCATATGTTGGCTCCGTGCTCGTCGGTAATGGCCGCGAGGCCACCCTCGTCGTCCACCCGCTTGGCGGCCCGCACCAAGCTGCTGCTGAAGATAAACTCCTTTAGCTCGGGCACTTCCACGTTCAGGATTTCGTCTTTGGTGCCGTCCCACAGCTTTTTGCCCTGGTGCAGGAAGATGATGTGCTCCCCGATTTCAATCACCGAGTTCATGTCGTGGGTCACGATGACGGTGGTGATGTCGTACTCGTGGGTGATTTCGTGGATCAGGTTGTCAATCTTGATGCTCGTGGCCGGGTCGAGGCCCGAATTGGGCTCGTCGCAAAACAGGTAGGTACACTGCGGGGCAATGGCGCGGGCGATGCCCACGCGCTTCTTCATGCCGCCCGAAATTTCAGCCGGCATCTTGGGGCCCGCGTTTTCGAGGCCCACGCGCTTGAGGCAAAATTCGACCCGGTCGCGCCGCTCTTCGTTTGACATTTCGGGCGTCAGCATTTGCAGCGGAAATTCCACGTTTTGGGCCACCGTCATCGAGTCGAACAAGGCCGAACCCTGGAACAGCATCCCAATTTTGCGCCGGATTTCCTGGCGAATGGCCACCTTGTTGTTGGTGTACACCGTGCCGTCGAAGGTGATGGAGCCGATATCGGGCTTCATCAACCCCACGATGCACTGCAAGAGCACGCTCTTGCCCGTGCCCGAGCCGCCCAGCAACAGGTTGCACTTGCCCGTCTCGAAGGTGCAATCGATGCCTTTAAGCACGGGGTTGCCGTCGAACGATTTCTGGATATTGGATACTTCAATCATTTTTTTAGCTGTTAGCTTGTAGCTGCTGGCTGTTAGCTTTTGGCCGTTACAATGCTGGCTTTCAACAAATAAAAGCTAATAGCAAACGGCTTAAAGTAAAACGGCGGCCAGCACGAAGTCGGCGATGAGGATGGCGATGATGGAGTTGGTGACGGCGCCGGTGCTGGCCGCGCCCACCTCCAGGGCCCCGCCCGTGGTATTAAACCCTTTGAACGACGAAATGCCCGCAATCAGAAACGCAAACACCACCGATTTAATCAACGCAAACACGATGTTGTAAGGTACAAAGTCCTCGCGAATGCCTTCGATGAAGTCCTGGGGAGCCATGGCCCCGGTGAGGGTGCCGGCCAGGTAGCCGCCCAGAATGGAGAGCACCATCGCCAGAATGACGAGCAGCGGAAACATGAGGATGGCCGCCAGCATGCGCGGAAATACGAGGTAGGAGGTCGAGTTGATGCCCATTACCTCCAGGGCCGATACCTGCTCGGTGATGCGCATGGTGCCCAGGCCCCCGGCGATGCTGCTGCCCACCTTGCCCGCCAGCACGATGCAGGTGATGGTGGGGGCCAGCTCGAGAATGGTCATCTCGCGCACCATGTAGCCAATGGTGGCCTTCGGAATGAGCGGATTGGTGAGGTTGTAGGCAATCTGCACGCAGGTTACGGCCCCGATGAAGGCCGACACGATGGCGACGATGAACACCGAATCGACGCCGATGAGGATGGCTTCGTCGACGGTGCGCTGCCAGAGCACGGCCACCCGTTCGCGCCGGACGAGCATACTTTGCAGGAAAAGGACAAACTTGCCGAAAATGGTAAACATAGAATCAGTAGAAACGAGGCAGGGGAAGAAAAGAGGGATAAATTGGGCCGGCGAAGCGCTGCCGGACAGCTTACGTATAAATCAGAAAAACGAGTGGAGGCGAACCAAAATTTAGTCGTGGTAACCGGTGGCAGCAAAGGTATTGGGCGGGCGTTGGTGTTGCGCTTCGCCCGGGCCGGCTACGCGGTGGCCACCTGCGCCCGCTCGGCCCCCGAGCTGGCCGTGCTGGCCACCACCGTGGCGCACCAGGTGCCCGGGGCCGTGGTGCACACGCTGGCCGCCGACCTGGGCGACTTTGCCGGCTGCGCCGAATTTGCCGCGTTTGTGCTGGCCCAAAAGGGCACGCTGGCCGCCGTGGTGCACAACACCGGGGCCTTCCTGCCCGGCCGCCTGCAAGACGAGCCCGCCGACGGCTCGCAGCTGCGCCAGCTGCTGGCCGTGAACCTGCTCAGCGCCTATGACCTCACGCGGGCGCTGCTGCCCACGCTGCTGCGCCAGGGCAGCGGGCACGTTTTCACCATTTGCTCCACGGCCAGCGTCACGGCCTACCCCACGGGCGGCTCCTACGGCATCGCCAAGCACGCCCTGTACGGCTTCACCCGCAACCTGCGCGAGGAGCTGAAGGACCAGGGCATCCGGGTGACGGCCGTGCTGCCCGGGGCCACCCTCACCGCCAGCTGGGCGGGCGTGGACCTGCCCACCGAGCGCTTCATCCGGCCCGCCGACGTGGCCGAGGCCGTGTTCGGGGCCTTCAGCCTTTCGCCCCAGGCCGTGGTGGAAGAGCTGCTGATTCGGCCCCAGCTGGGCGATATCTAGCAGCGGTTTTACGAGCGGGGTACGCCGCTTCCGCGTGCGCCTCATCCCCTAGCCCCTTCTCCGAAAAGGAGAAGGGGAACTAGTTTTTAGTCCTAAAAAAACTAGCAGCTAGCGCTAATCCCCCTTCTCCTTTTCGGAGAAGGGGCTAGAGGCTGAGGCGCACGCGGAGGGCGACAAGCTCCAGAATTCAATAGCCCTGGGGGCCGGAAGTGGGGGCGGCGTACCCCGTTGGTGAAGCCGCCGCTAGTAAACTCGCCCCGTCTCAGCCAACGTCCAGCAGCTCGACGGTCGCGGCCAGTACCCGCGCCGTCGTAATCCGCTGGATGGCGGGGTCGTGGGCGGGGGGCGTGAAGTCGCCCCGGGCAAACCGCGCCTCCTGGCTGGGCGGAAACAGGCAGCGGCAGGGGGCCCGCAGCAGCGCCGGCGGGTAGGGGAAAAACTTGCCGTAGTTCTCGCCCATCAGCAGCACCAGGCAGGGCGTGCCGGCCTGCGCCGCGAGGTGGGCGGCCACCGTGTCGTTGCTGACCAGCAGCCGGGCCCCGGCCACCAGCGCGGCCAGGCCCGGCAAATCGGTTTGACCGCAGCGGTTGTCGAGGGGCACGGCCGGGCCGGCCGCCTGCGCGATGCGCCGGGCGTGGGCGCCGTCGGCGGGGCTGCCGGCCAGCACCAGCCGGTAGTGGGGGCCGTAGCGGGCATGCAGCTCCCGCGCCAGCTCGGCAAACGCGCGGGCGGGCCAGCGCTTCTGCCGGGCGCTGGCCCCCGGGAAGAGCACGATGTAGGGCGGGGCCGGGGCCGCGGCGGCCGGCCCCGGGGCGGGCAAGCGCAGCGGCGCTGCCCCGCCGGGGGGCTGCGCCGGGCCGGGGTATTCGGACGGGGCAGTGGCGGCCAGCCAATTCGTAAAAAACTCCTGGTTGCGGTCGTACTCGAACAGCACCGCGCGGGTGCTGGGCAGCAGGTGCGTGTAGCCCGCGTTCAGCGCCGCAAACCAGGGCCCGGCCTGGTGCGCCCCCTGGCTGGCTACGCGCACCGGGGCCCGCAGGAAGCGGATGAAATTTTCGGCCGCCGGCTCGCGCACGTGCAGCGGGTAAACCACTTCGCCGAAGCCCCGCCCGCCCAGGCCCCGTAACACCTCCGCCCGGTAGGCCAGGTCCTGGGTGAATCGTCCAAAGTCCACGGGTACGATTTCCGCGAAAAGGTCGGCATCCCAGGCCCGGGCCAGGGGGCCCCACAGGGCATTGGCGACGAGCGTGAGGCGCTGCCCCCGGCGGTCCAGCTCCTCGCTTAGGCGGCGCAGCCAGGGGCGGTACAGGAGGTAATCGCCGATGGAGTCGTTGCGCACCACCAGCACCCGGGCGGTATCGGGCGGGGCCTGGCCGGCCATGGCCGCCGCGTCGGCCCGGCTCAGGGCCTCCAGCCGGCGCTGGTCCCGGCGGCGGCGGCGAAACTGGCGGAAGCGGGCGAGGAGGGAGCCAATCATGGCCGCAAAGCTAGGGGATGGGCTGTGCCCCCTTTTCGCTGCCCGCCTAGCAATGCTACTCGGCGTAGGCCTGGCCCGCGCCGGTGCGCTTGATGTCCAGGGCCGCGGGCGAGCCGCTGTAATACACGTTGCCCGTGCCGCCGATGACGCACCCCACGATGTCGGAAGCCCGCACGTGCACGTCGCCGAGGGAGCGGGGCCCCGTGGTGAAGTACGCCCGCCGGGCGGTGAGGCCCTGGGCAAACATCCGCCCCGAGCCGCCCAGCGAGAAGTTCAATTCCTCGGTGGTGCCGCGCAGCGTCACGTCGCCCAGCCCGAATTGCTCCACGTACACCTGCCGGGCCCGCGGCTGCATGTCGTAGTCGCCGGCCCCGGAGAGGTGATAAAAAACGGTGTCCTGCCGAAACTCGCCCACCGTGCTGATGTTGCCCGGGCCCGTCAGGAACAGGTTGAGCAGGCGCGGTACGTGCAGCGTCACCACCCGGGGCGTGTCGTAGCTGCGCACCCAGTTGCAGGTGCTGGAGTTGGAGATTTGGAGGGTGGGACCCACGCGGGTAAAGTCGATGTCGTCGATGAGGTGCGCACCGGCCGTGACCTCGGCGTAGGTGGCCGTGTCCTGCACCAGGCGCAGGTCCACGTTGTCGTACATCCTCACCGTGGCGAGGCCCCGGGCCACGGCCCGCCGCTGCGTCACGATGGCGCCCGTGCTCTTGAGGCAGTCGGTGCCGTGGCCGGGGCTGCAGGCCGCCAGGGCGGCGGCCAGCAGGGCGGCCCCGGCCGCCCGGGCCCGCGCGTAGCGGCCGGTGCCGTTACTTTGTGGGCCGGTGCGCTTAGTAAACATCGGGAACCGCTGCATTTCTTTCAAAGGTAAACAATGGATTTGACCGGCAAAGTGGCCATCGTGACGGGGCCCGCCAAAGGTATTGGCCGCGCCACCGCCGAGGCGCTGCTGCGAAAAGGGGCCGTAGTGGCCGGCTGGGGCCGCACCGCGCCCGAAGGCCTGGACCACGAGCGGTTTCAGTTCTTTGAATGCGACGTGCGCGACGAGCATGACGTGGCCGAGGCTTTCACCAATACCCAGCGCGAGCTGGGCCCCGAAATCCACGTGTTGGTGAACAACGCCGGCGTGGGCGTGATGGGCGACGTGGACGGCTTCGACAGCGCCGACTGGCAGTTGATGTTCGAAACGAACGTGAACGGGCCGTTTTTCTGCACCCGGGCCGTGCTGCCGCAAATGAAAAAGCAGCAGGCCGGCCACATCGTCAACGTGGCCTCGCTGGCCGGCACGGTGGGCACCGAAGGCATGGCCGGCTACTGCGCCACCAAGTACGCGCTGCGGGGCTTCTCCGACGCGCTATTTAAGGAGCTGCGGCCCGACGGCATCCGCGTGACCTGCGTCCTGCCCGGCTCGGTCGAGACTAACTTCAACGGCGGCCAGCCCGGGGCCCAGACCAACCCCCACAAGATGCAGCCCGGCGACATTGCCGCCGCCATTGTGCACGCCCTGGAAGCCTCCGCGGCCATCATGGTGTCGGAAATTCAGCTGCGGCCGGCACAGGTGAAGAAAAAGTAGGCGCCACGTTAGTTGTCAGTTGCTCGTTGTCGGTTGTCAGAATGTGCTGTCGGCAATTAAAGCGAACGAACAACTGACAACGAACAACTGACAACTAAAATGGTAGAAATTGAACACCTGACCAAAACCTACGGCACCCAAAACGCCGTGGACGACATCAGCTTTACGGCGGGCAAGGGCGAAATCGTGGGCTTCCTGGGGCCCAACGGCGCGGGCAAGAGTACGACCATGAAAATCGCCACCGGCTACCTGCCGCCCAGCGCCGGCACCGTGCGCGTGGCCGGCCACGACGTGCAAACCGAGAGCCTGGCCGTGCGCCGTGAGGTGGGCTACCTGCCCGAGCACAACCCGCTCTACCTCGACATGTACGTGCACGAGTACCTCGAATTCATCGGGGCCGTGCACGGGCTGCGGGGCCCCGGCCTGCGCAACCGCGTGGCCGAGCTGGTGCGCCGCGTGGGCCTGAGCCGCGAGCAGAACAAGCAAATCGGGGCCCTGAGCAAGGGGTACCGCCAGCGTGTGGGCCTCGCTCAGGCGCTGCTGCACGACCCCAGCGTGCTCATCCTCGACGAGCCCACCACCGGCCTCGACCCCAACCAGATTCAGGAAATCCGGGAGCTGATTCGGGAAGTGGGCCACGACAAAACGGTGATTTTCAGCACTCACATCCTGCCCGAAGTCACGGCCCTGTGTTCGCGCGTCATCATCATTAGCCGCGGCAAGCTGGTGGCCGACAGCCCGGTGGCCGAGCTGGCCGCCCGCGCCGCCGGCGAAACCGTGGTTCGCGCCGAGTTCGAGGGCCCCGTGGACACCGCCCGCCTGGCCCAGCTGCCCGGCGTGCGCGGCGTAGAAGCGGGCCCCGGCGGCACCGTCAGCCTGCGCAGCGCCCCCGGCACCGATTTGCGCGGCGCTATTTCGCGCCTCGCTGCCCAGGAAGGCTGGGTGCTGCTGGGGCTCCGCCAGGAGCAGCAGTCGCTGGAGGCGGTGTTTGGGGAATTGACAAAGTAGAACGAATTAAAAAATACAAGGTCGTCATGCTGAGCGCAGCCGAAGCATCTCTCCCACTGACTAATTATTTACTGCCGCGGGAGAGATGCTTCGGCTGCGCTCAGCATGACGGCTTAAATGCCATGACGTTCTGAATAAAATAAATGCTAACAATCCTTAACAAAGAATTCAACGCCTTCCTGAACTCCGCCGTCGCCTACGTGGTGCTGGGGGTGTTTCTGGTGGCAACGGGCCTGTTCGTATGGGTATTTCCCGACAGCAGCGTGCTAGATTACGGGTTTGCCGATTTGCAGACGCTGTTCTCGCTGGCCCCCTGGCTGTTTCTATTCCTGATTCCGGCCATCACCATGCGCACCTTCGCGGAGGAGAAGAAGGCCGGCACCATCGAGCTGCTGCTCACGCGCCCGCTGACGGATGGGCAGATTATCGGTGGTAAGTACCTGGCTTGCTTGCTGCTGGCGCTGCTGGCGCTGGTGCCCACGCTGCTCTACTACTTCTCGGTGTACCGGCTGGGCAGCCCCCCCGGCAACATCGACTCGGCGGCCACGGTGGGCTCGTACCTGGGGCTGGCGCTGCTGGCGGCGGTGTTTGCGGCCATCGGCATTCTGGCTTCGGCGCTCACGCGCGACCAGATTATTGCCTTCCTGGTGGCCGTGGTGGGGTGCTTTCTGCTGTACTCGGGCTTCGATTCGCTGGCCTCGGTGCTCGACGGCAGCGCGGCCTATTATGTGAGTCAGCTCGGCATCGCGGCCCACTACCGCGACCTGAGCAAGGGCCTGGTGGACTCGCGCGACGTGGTGTATTTCTTGAGTGTGGTGGCCGTGGCGCTGCAAGCCACGCGGTTGGTTTTGCGCAGCCGCACCTGGTAAATGGAAACGACGATTCACGACACCCCGCCCGCCGCGCCCACGCCCGCCGCCTCGCGCAAACGGGCCGACTGGCTGCGCTTCGCCGCCGTGCTGGGGGCCCTGCTGCTGCTCAACTTCATCGGCCAGCGCCTGTTTTTTCGCCTCGACCTGACCGAGGAAAAACGCTACACGATGGCCCCGGCCACCAAGCAGCTGCTCTCGGATTTGAAGCAGCCGGCCACCATCACCGTGTACCTCACCGGCGACTTCCCGCCGGCCTTCCGCCGCCTTGAGCAGGGGGTGCGCGAAACCCTGAACGAGTTCAAAGTGTACGGTGGTGCCAACCTGAACTACATTTTCATCGACCCCAGCGCGGCCAGCACCGAGGCCAACCGCAACAAGTTTTACCAGCTGCTCTTCAAAAAAGGCCTGAAACCCACCAATCTGGGGGCCACCGAAAACGGCAAGCGGGTGGAGAAAATCATCTTTCCCTGGGCCGTGGTGGACGTGGGCGGCCGTACCAAAAACGTGCTGCTGCTGCGCGGCAGCCAAACCGCCTCGCCCGAGGTGCGCCTCAACCAAAGCCTGGAGGGCCTGGAGTACGAGCTGGCCAGCACCATCCGCAACCTTACGCCCGGCCGCCGCAAGCGCATCGGCGTGGTGGAAGGCCACGGCGAGCTGACCAATACCGAGGCCGGCGACATGCTGGGGGCCTGGCAGCAGCAGTACGACGTGTACCGCGTAACCTTGGGCCAGGTGCCCGACTTGCGGTCCCTCGACGCCATCGTGGTGGCCCAGCCCAAGCAGCCCTACTCCGAAACCGAGAAGTTCAAGCTCGACCAGTTCATCACCCAAGGCGGGCGGGCGCTGTTTTTCGTCGATGCCCTGCGCGTGGACCTCGACAGCGTGAGCCGCAACGGGGCCTCGCTGGCCACGCCGTATAATTTGAACTTGGACGACTTGTTCTTCAAATACGGCCTGCGGCTGAACCCAAACCTGGTGCTGGACCTCAACTCTGGCCAGATTCCGCTGGTGACGGGCATGGAGGGCAACAAGCCCAAAATCGAGCCCATGCCCTGGCAGCTCTACCCGCTGGTCAACAAGTTTAGCCCGCACCCCATCACCCGCAACCTCGACGCGGTGTACCTCAAGTTTGCCGGCAACCTGGACACGGTGAAGGCCGTGGGCGTGCGCAAAACGGCCCTCATGACCACCTCGCGCTACACCCGCGTGCTGCCCGCGCCGGTGCCCATCAATTTCAACGACGCCCGCCTGGAGCCCAACCCCAAGCTGTTCCAGAAGGGGTTCCAGCCGGTGGCCTACTTGCTCGAAGGGCAGTTTCAGTCGCTGTTTGCCAACCGCACCCGGCCGGGCACCATGCAGTTTCAGCCCGAGAAAAACCCGCAGGCCCGGCCCAGCAAAATCCTGGTTATTTCCGACGGCGACTTCATCCGCAGCGAAATCGACCAGAAAACCGGCCGCCCCTTCCGCCTGGGCTTCGACCGCCTCGCCAACACCGAGTTTGCCAACCGCGAGCTGGTGCTCAACGCCACCGACTACCTGCTCGACGACACCGGCCTGATTTCCGTGCGCGGCAAGCAAATTACCCTGCGCCCCCTCGACAAAGTGCGCCTCGCCGAGGAGCGCCGCCGCTGGCAGTTCCTCAACCTGGGGGCCCCGCTGGTGCTGCTGGGCCTGTTCGGGGCCGTGCGGGCCTGGCGGCGCAAGCGGCGGTACGCGAGTTTTGCGGCGGCGTAATGTGCTAAACGAAAGCCGTTTGAAATGTTTATTGCACAAGAACGGCGCTTTAGTTAAGCGCCGTTCTTGTGCAATAAACGCGTTAATTTAACCTTGAAAGTGGTTTAGCGTTATTCTGAATCCGGGAAATAATAATTGTATTCGCGTTTTGGACGCGGTAGATAATGCTGTGGCCACCGCTTACTAATTCCCGCGTAAGTCCGTCTTTGAACTGCGAAGCTATTCGCCCACTTTGCGGAAAATTTATCATAATATCTACCCGGGTAATTAATTTATCAATCAATCGCTCAGCGTAGTCTTCAGAAAACTGGCTGTAGAATTCGCGCAATTGATTCAAGTCTTCAATTGCCGGAGTTGACCAGATTATTTGCGCCGCGATCTAACCAGTGCTTTTACTTCTTCGTGGGTTTTAGATTCGCCGCGCTCAGCAGCCGCGAAACCCTCCTCTATTTTCTCGATGTAAATTAAGCGGTCAATTAATTCCTCCAACTCAAACTTGTCTGGAAGCTGGTCAATCGTGTCCTTTACAGTTTCTTTAGTCATGGCGAGTGGCGTTTAGCTTTTGTTAAAGATAAGGAGTGAAAGCTTCCTGCCGCCTACACCAAAATCCCCACTTCTTCCGCCTCCATCAGTCCCTGCGCATTCACGGCTCCCAGGCGGAGAGCCCTGGTTTCGCCCACTAGCAGCGGGTCGTACTTGGCTACTACGCGGATATAGTTGGGCGTGAAGCCTTCCATGCGGCCATCTTTCACGTCGTCCTCGAAGAGCACTTCGGTTTCCAGGCCCAGGTGCTCTTCGTAGAAGGCGCGCTTTTTCTTCTCGGAAAGGCTGCGGAGTTGGGTGGTGCGCTCGTGGCGCACCCGGTCCTGCACGCGGCCGGGCAGGGTGGGGGCCAGCGTGTCGGGCCGCTCCGAGTACGGGAACACGTGGAGGTAGCTGATGGGCAGCTCGTTGAGGAACTGGTAGGTGTCCAGAAAGTCCGCGTCCGTCTCGCCCGGAAAACCCACAATCACGTCCACACCGATGCAGGCGTGCGGCATCAGGGTCTTGATGCGGGCCACGCGCTGGGCGTAGAGGTCGCGGCGGTAGCGGCGGCGCATCAGGCCCAGGATTTTATCGGACCCGCTTTGCAGCGGAATGTGGAAGTGAGGCATGAAGCGCCGCGAGGCCGCCACCGTGGTCAGAATTTCGTCCGTCAGCAAGTTGGGCTCGCAGCTGCTGATGCGGAAGCGGCGGATGCCTTCGATCTTGTCCAAGGCCGCCACCAACTGGGTGAAATCCTCGCGCCGCTCGCGCTCGGGGCCCTGGATGCCGAAATCGCCCAGGTTTACGCCGGTGAGCACGATTTCGGGCACGCCCTGGGCAGCCAAGTCTTCTACCCGCGCCACCACGCTGGCGATGCTGCCCGAGCGGCTGCCGCCCCGCGCCAGCGGAATGGTGCAAAACGAGCACGAATAGTCGCAGCCGTCCTGCACCTTCAAAAACGTGCGGGTGCGGTCGCCAAACGAGTGGGCCGGGTGGAACTCCGTGGCCGCCGCGATGGGCGAGGCCCGCACGTGGCCCGGCTGCCCGGCCGCCGGACGTGGCAGGCCCGCAATGGTGTCGGCGAGCTGGAACTTCTCGGCCGCGCCGAGCACCGCCGCCACGCCGGGGATGTTGGAAATTTCTTCGGGCTTGAGCTGGGCGTAGCAGCCCACGATGGCCACAAATGCCGCGGGGTTGTGCTTCAGGGCCTGCTGCACCACTTTGCGGCACTTGCGGTCGGCGTGGTCCGTGACGGAGCAGGTGTTGATGACGTAGTAGTCGGCGCCGGCTTCGAACGCCACCGGCCGGAAGCCTTTTTCCTCAAACTGCCGGCCGATGGCCGACGTTTCGGAGAAGTTGAGCTTGCAGCCCAGCGTGTAGAAGGCGACGGATTGGGGAGTTGCCATAGCCTGCAAAGATACGGCCCGGTCGGGCAGGGTGCTGCCCCGAAGTGGACGCGAACCGCCCGGCTGAGGGGGTGTTCGGAATGTAGGAATCAGTAGCACGGGCTTGGTAATGCGAAGTTCCGCGTTGTGCGGCCGCCCCTAAGCAGTGCGGCGGAGCCTGAACTATCAAATTCGCGCTACGCACTGTCGGCACACAATGCCGGGGCATTCGTGAGCCGGTTCTCGGGCTAATTGAGAATGGGACACCGCCTAAAACTTCAAATCTTTCATAACAAGGGTAAAATTTGGTGGGAACGTTTGCGCGGCATCCGGAACGTTTGCAGCCCCACTGATTTTTTACCGTTGCTTCATAAAAGCTTGCTTTTTTCTTGAAAACACCTCCTTTTTTAGTGTCTTTCGTTGAGAAATTAATTCAAACCATATATTTGCCGTTGTAAAAACGCCCCAATTTCTCAAAAACATCGATCCTGATTTTCTCTTCAACCCACCCGTATGGCCATCCTCCGTTTTAAAGCGCTTGAATTGGTGAACAAGCGCAAAGCCGTTACTGTGAAGCCTGCCGCGGCCCGCCGCTCCGACAGTTTTGGGCAAAACGTGTTTAATCTGGAAGCCATGCGGGCCACAATGGCCGGCGAATACTTCAAGAAGCTGCAAGCCGCCGTGAAGCAGGGCGCAGCCGTGGAACGCAACGTGGCCGACGCCGTGGCTTCGGCCATGAAAACCTGGGCCATGGCCAAGGGCGCTACCCACTACACGCACTGGTTCCAGCCCCTGACCGGGGCGACGGCCGAAAAGCACGATTCGTTCTTCGACCTCAACTCCGAAGGCCGCGCCATTGAGAGCTTCAAAGGCTCGGCGCTGGTGCAGCAGGAGCCCGACGCCTCGTCGTTTCCCAACGGCGGCATCCGCAACACCTTCGAGGCCCGTGGTTACACCGCCTGGGACCCGACGTCGCCCGCGTTCATCATCGAAACCGTGGGCGCTAAAACGCTGTGCATCCCCACGATTTTCGTGGCCTACACCGGCGAGGCGCTCGACTACAAGGCCCCGCTGCTGAAGTCGCTGGCCGTGCTGGAAAAAGCCGCCCTCGACGTGTGCCAGTATTTTGACAAGGACGTGAGCCGGGTGCACACCACCCTGGGCATCGAGCAGGAGTATTTCCTGGTGGACAAGGCCCTGTACGACGCCCGCCCCGACCTGGTGATGACGGGCCGCACGCTGTTTGGCCACGCCCCGGCCAAGGGCCAGCAGCTCGACGACCATTACTTTGGCTCGATTCCGGCGCGGGCCCACGGCTTTATGCTCGACTTCGAGGAGGAAGCCAACCAGCTCGGCATTCCGCTGCGCACCCGCCACAACGAGGTGGCCCCCAACCAGTTCGAGTGCGCCCCCACCTTTGAGGACGCCAACCTGGCCGTGGACCACAACCAGCTTCTGATGGACCTGATGTCGCGCGTGGCCGAGCGCCACGACCTGAAGGTGCTGCTGCACGAGAAGCCGTTTGCCGGCGTGAACGGCTCGGGCAAGCACAACAACTGGGCGATGAGCACCGACACCGGCGTGAACCTGCTCGCCCCCGGCCGCCGCCCCAAGGAGAACCTGCAATTCCTCGCCTTTTTCATCACCACCATCAAGGCCGTGCACCGCTACGGCGACTTGCTGCGGGCCAGCATCGCCTCGGCCAGCAACGACCACCGCCTGGGGGCCAACGAAGCGCCGCCGGCCATCATGTCGGTGTTCGTGGGCTCGATGCTCGACTCGGTGCTCGACGAGCTGGAGCGTACGGCCAAGGTGCCGCTCGACAAGGGCGACAACATCTACCTCAAGCTGGGCATCGACAAGATTCCGCCCATCCTGCTCGATAACACCGACCGCAACCGTACCTCGCCCTTCGCCTTCACCGGCAACAAGTTCGAGTTTCGGGCCGTGGGCTCGTCGGCCAACTGCTCGTCGGCCATGACGACGCTCAACGCCATCGTGGCCGACCAGCTCATCGACTTTAAAACCCAGGTGGACGAGCTGATTGAGCAAGGCAAAAAGAAGGAAGTGGCCATCGTGGAGGTGCTGCGCGAGTACGTCATCAGCTCGAAAAGCATCCGTTTCGAAGGCAACGGCTACTCCGACGAGTGGAAAGAGGAGGCGGCCCGCCGCGGCCTGAACAACGTGCCGACCACGCCCCTGGCCCTCGACGCCTTGGTGACGCCCGAAGCCGCCGAACTGTTTGCCCGCCACGGCATCCTGTCGGAAGTGGAGCTGCACGCCCGCCACGAGATTTTGCTGGAAGAGTACCAGAAAAAGATTCAGATTGAAGGCCGCGTGATGGGCGATTTGGCCATCAACCACATCATCCCCACGGCCATCGCCTACCAAACCAAGCTCATCGAAAACGTGCGCGGCCTGCGTGAATTGGGCCTCGACGGCGACCATACGCAGGTGACGGTGGAGATGATTAAGGCCATTTCGGGTTACGTATCGACCATTAAAACCACCGTGGACGCGATGGTGGACGCCCGCCGGGAAGCCAACAAGCTAACCGATGTGCGCGAGCAGGCCGTTGCGTACTGCGACGACATCAAAACAAAGTTTGCTCCCATTCGCCGGGCCGTTGACAAGCTCGAGCAAATGGTGGCCGACGAGGACTGGCCCTTGGTTAAGTACCGCGAACTGTTGTTCCGGAACTAGGCTTCAAGGGGTAGAATCGGGTCCGGTGTTGGGTGGGAATTCTCGCCGCGCCCCGGTTTTGAAAGAGGCAGCCTGCGTGGGCTGCCTTTTTTTGTGGGCGGGCATTGGGGCCGGGCGCGGCCACGGCCCAGGCGCGGGCGGCGGCTACGCAGCGGCGTCCGGGGCGGGGGCCAGCCGCGGGGGCGGCCCGGGGCCCGCCGGCACCAGCTCGGCGCGGCTGCCGGGGTCGGGCACGAGCAGTTTCCAGGTGGCGTGGCGCAGCTCGTCGAGGCGGCCGACGGCCTCGCCCACGGTGGGGTTGGCTTTCAGCTTGTCGAACGCCCCGCTTTTCAGGGCCACGGCCACCAGCCGTTCCAGCACGAAGGGCAGCACCCAGCCCACCACGTTGGAGGCCAGCACGCCGCGCAGGCCCAGGCGGGCCAGCAGGCGCACGCTCATGCGCTCGAGCAGCACCACCCGGGCGGCGGGCAGGGCCCGGTTGGCCAGGAAGTCGGTGACGAGCTTGAGGTTGCCCTTTTCCACCTCGGCCCGCAGCACGTCCTGCACCGCGTCGAGGGCGCGGGCCACCAGTTGGCGGAACAGGCGCCCGGTTTGCCAGGCGGCCAAGCCGGTGCGGCGGGCAGCGCGGGCCACGAGCGGGAAGAAGGTGGATTTTTTCATGGGAATGCGTCAGCGACGCGGTAAAACAAATAAATAACCCAAGGGAAGCGAGCGTAATGGAACGCGTACGCCAGGCCCTAAGTTAACGCTCGAAATCTGGGGCCCGACGCCGAGCGGATACGTAAAACGTACCGCTGTGGCCGGGCCCCTGATCCGCTTTTCCTTGCCCCCGCGGGGGCCCTGCCGTTGTTTTATTCGCTTACATGACTGATTTGCTACTGGATATCAATTTACAACAAATCCCAGACGCGTACTTCGACGGCGAGTGGGCCGTGGCCAACCGCGTGCTGAACCGCAACGACCCGGGCAGCCCGCTGGCGCAGGCCACCCGCCTGGTGCTGAAGCCGGGGCAGGTGGAGGCCCACGCGCCCGCGGCCGCCGACACCCAAACCGGCCGCTGGGACGTGATGCGCGACGAGCTGCTGAACCGGCCTTACCTGCGCTTCGAACTGCCCACCGAAGAGGCCCGGGCCTTGGTGACGCGCCTGCGCCGCTCGGCCGACGGCCTGCGCAGCCAGCTCAACCTGTACTTTGCGTCGGGCATGGAGCTGCAGCTTAGCCTGCTGTAAGGGCTTCTTCGGCAAGTATTGTTTTACCCATTCTCTGTTTTGTGAATTCCGCCCCTTCTCACCCCGACGCCGTGTCCGCTACCGGAACCGAGCAGTTTACGTTCTTGGCCGACATGCTTCCGCAATTGGTGTGGATGACGGACCCCACGGGGTTTCACACCTACTTTAACCAGCGCTGGGTTGATTACACGGGTTATACCCTGGCCGACAGCGTGGGCCCCGACATGTGGAACAACCTGCTGCACCCCGACGACCAGGCGCGGGCCCGCCAGGTGTGGGGCCACTCGCTGGCCACCGGGGCCGATTACGAGATTGAGTACCGGTTCGAAGCGCAGGCCGGCGACTACCGCTGGTTCCTGGGGCAGGCCCGGCCCCGGCGCGACGCCGCCGGCCAAATCGTGGCGTGGTTTGGGACGTGCACCGACATCCACGACCAGAAAGTGGCCGCCGAGCAGCTGCGCGAGCGGGAATCGGAATTTTCGACGCTGGCCGACAACGTGCCGCAGCTCTCGTGGATGGCCCGGCCCGACGGGCACATCTACTGGTACAACAAGCGCTGGTACGACTACACGGGCACCACCCTGGCCGAAATGGAGGGCTGGGGCTGGGACAAGGTGCACCACCCCGATTACATCCAGCCGGTGGTGGAATTCGTGCGCCAGGCCTGGGGAGCCGGCGAGCCCTTCGAGCTGACGTTTCCGCTGCGGGGCCAGGACGGGCAGTACCGCTGGTTCCTAACCCGCGCCGTGCCCGTGCGCGACGCGCAGGGCCACACCGTCCGCTGGCTGGGCACTAATACCGACGTGACGGAAATGCGCCAGCTGCAAGACCAGCTCCAGAGCGCCTACGACGACCTCGAAGCGAAGGTCGCGTTCCGCAACCTGGAGCTGGAGCACGAAGTGCAGGCGCTGCGGCGGCAGGTGGGCAAGTAGCCGGGGCCCCTGCCCATCCCCGGGGGAGGCTGGCACGGCCGCGGCGAAAAAACGCACGGTGCGGGCGAAAAGTAAAAAGCGGCTTGGCCGGCAGAGTTGGCACAAAGAAGGCCGGTGAGTAGTGCGCTACCCACCGGCCAACAGCGCCCATTAATTTCCTGCTTGGTCGCGGCGAGCGTAGGAGGCGACTTGTTTTGTTGAATGCAAAAAGGACCTGCCCTCGCACGAGGACGGGCCTTCATAGCAGTTGCTGACCAGGTGCAAGCTCAGGAAGTCGTCTTATTTGTCGGCCATTTTATCGTGGCTCATCCTGCCGTCTTGCATTTGGCCTTTGGCCGCCGGGCGAGGGAAGTCGCCTGTAATGAATTGATTTTCGGGCGGGCAGACGATTCAGCCAGCCGGGCCTTACGGCATACCAGAATTGTTACTCTTCCTTCGGCCGGGCCCCGTGCGCGTCCATCAGCTGCTGCAAGCGGACGCGCAGGGCGGCCGGCAGCGGCAAGTCGGCGGGTACGGTGGCCCCGGCGGCGGCTTTGGCCTGGCGGGCGATGAAAAGGCTCTGAAACGAGTAGCGGCGGCAGTAGGGGCACAGGCGCAGGTGGGCCCAGAGCTGGGCGCTGGTCTTGGCGGGTAGCGGCTCGTCGGCGCGGCGCTCGAGGAGCAGGGTGGCTTGCTGGCAGTTGAAAAGCGGCGAGGGAATGCTCATGCAGGGGCGGGGGCTTGGAACCAGTTCTTTTCGAGGCAGCGGCGCAGGTGCAGCTTGGCCCGGTGAACGATGACCCAGTAATTAGACGGCGAAAGGCCGAGTTCCTGACAAATGTCCTCGGCCGGCAGTTCCTCCACGAAGCGCAGCACGAACACGGCCAGGTGCTGGGGCGAGAGCCGCTCCTGGCAGCTTTTCAGTATCTGCTGAAATTCAACTTGTTCCAGCACCACGTCGCCCCGGCCCTCGTTGCCAACCCCGTCCCAGGGCTGCGGAAATTCCTCCGCGCGCCAGTGCCCGTCGGCGGGCCGAAAGAAGTCGGCTTCGGGCTGTTGCCCGGCCGTGAGGTCGAGGGGCACGAAGGGCGAGCGGGCCTGCCGCCGGTAGTGGTCAACAATTTTGCGCTTCAAAATTACGAACAGCCAGGTGCGCTCCGAGGCCTGCCCCCGGAAGGTAGCCTGCGCTTCGAGGGCGCTCAAGAAAGTGTCTTGTACCAGCTCCTCGGCCGTGGCCGCCTCGGCCACGCGGCCCAGCGCGTAACGGTACAGCTCGTCGCCGAAGCGGGCGGGCCACTGCGTGGGTACCAAACCGGCCAGCGAAGTATGCATCGGGCTAACAGTCAAATGGGTAGTTACGGCAATGATAAGGTAAAAATCGGGTACTGGCCTTCCGGGCTGGCTTACACCACCACAGTCGCCTTGCCGGCCAATTTGCCCGGCCACCGCCGCCCGCCTCGGTTGGCGGCGGTGGCAAACGCCAAAGCTCGGGCGTAATCATCACGAGAGTATCACGGGGAGAATCTGTTTTCAACCGCTTTCAGCCGCTGAGTTCCCGGGCTAGCGTACCACCGCAAATCAGCAGCGCAAACTTTGTAGTTCGCGCCTCCTCCCCGCGATTGCCGGGCAGGGACGCGAGCTACAAAGCTCGCGCTACCATACACTGATTCGGAACCCGCTTTGGGGCAGCTGGTAGCTCAGGCCCAGTGCGGCTAGGTTATGGAAGCGGTGGAAGCGGCTGTCATCGTCTTCGTAGGCCGTGACGAGGTGGCTGTAGCCGACGCGCAAGCTCAGGCCGCCGCTTAGGCGCACGGCGGCGTACAGCTCCGAATTCAGCGAGCCCCGGTCCGGGCGACCCCCTAGCAGCACGTTGCCAGCAACCGGCCGCACCGGGCTGCCCGCGGGGCCGGGCAGCCCGGCGGCGCTCAGGTCCTGGCGGTCGCGGCCGGGCCCCGCGCTCAGGCCCAGGGCATCGAGGTTGAAACCCACGCGCAGCGGACCCGCCACCCGCGCCCGCAGGTGAAAAGCGGCATTGAACGACGTAATGGCCGGCCGCGCCACCCGGATTTCCGCGTTGGCGGGGCCAGCTTGGGGATTCAGGGCGTAGCCGTCGCCAAAAAAATGCGATACCCTGCCCCCCAGCCCCACCTGATATCGGCCGGCCGCATCCAAGCCCCACAGGTGCCAAGCGGCCGCCGAGGCATAATCAAGCGTCGGGCCCGCCGCGCTGGTCAGGTCAAATACCGTGGCCGAACGGGGGCCGGTGGGCTGCGCCTGGGTAGGTGAAGCGAGCAGCCCCAGTAGCAGGGCCAACGCGGGTAGCAGGGTGCGTTTCATACGTAGCTAGTTTAACGCCAGGCGGTCGGATGAGCCGGACAAGTGGTTGGTCCAGTGGGGCTGGGAGCAGGGCCGGTCGGCCCCCCGCGTTAGCGCCGGCACATCGGCCGCGTTGCGCAGAGGCATGCACACGTGGCCGGTTGGGCCCGTCACCTAGCGGGCAGGCCCGCCGGGTTCGACGCCCGCCGGGCGGCGGCCTTACAGCTACGACGCAGGAAAAAGCCGCTGCCCTGTTGAGAACTGTGCCGAAACCCCAGCTGTCGCCTCACCTGTCCCGTGCGCGAAGCAGCTGCGCTTCCCCTTTGCCAGTTGCCCAAGAAAGTCGTCGTTGAGAGGCACCCCCTAGCTGTTTGCTGGCTTCACCGGTAAACCCGCCCCGCCAACTACTGGGTCGAAATGGGCTACGACTGGTGCGGCCGGGCCGCGCTTGCAAAAAAATAGCCAGGGGCTGTAAGGCAACCGCCGGCCGCCGACGTCGGCATCTACGACCCCGTGCCGCGCGCTACCGCCCTGGTGCACGGCCTGCTGGCGTTTGCCTTCAACACGGCCGTGGTGGCGCTCAGCATCGGCGGCCTGGTGAGCGTGCTGTAGCCAGGGGAGGCGGCAGGGCCCCCGGCGAAACAACCGGTTGGCGGCGAGGCGTGCCGGCTGGCGGGTGCCTCGCCGCAATTTTCCGCCCCGTTGCAATGAGAACCACGGGGTGCGCTTACCCAAAAGGAATCATTTTGATGGGCCCGGCGTACGGGGCCTTCGGTAAGCCATGGCTTACTTGCTTACCTTATAGACCCGCCCTTTTTCGCCCATGCACGCCATTGCCATTGCCCGCCCCGGGGGCCCCGAAGTACTAGCGCCGCGCACCCTGCCCACGCCCGCGCCGGCGGCGGGCCAGGTGCTCATCCGGGTGCAGGCCGCCGGCGTGAACCGGCCCGACGTGTGGATGCGCAAGGGAGCCTACGCCGGCAGCGGCGACGTGGCGGGCCTGGTGCCCGGCCTGGAAGTAGCGGGCGTGGTGGCCGCGTGCGGCCCCGGCGTGGCCCGCTGGCAGCCCGGCGACGCCGTGTGCGCCCTGCTGGCGGCCGGCGGCTACGCCGAATACGCCGCGGTAGACGCCCGCCACTGCCTGCCGGTGCCGGCTGGCCTGTCGATGGTGGAAGCCGCGGCCCTGCCCGAAACCGTGTTCACGGTGTGGCACAACGTGTTCGAGCGCGGCGGCTTGCGGCCCGGCGAAACCTTGCTGGTGCACGGGGGCAGCAGCGGCATCGGCACCACGGCCATTCAGGTGGCCACGGCGCTAGGCAGCCGCGTGGCCACCACGGCCGGCAGCGCCGCCAAGTGCCAGGCCTGCCGCGACCTGGGGGCCGAGTGGGCCATCAACTACAAAACCGAGGACTTTGCCCAGGTGCTGGCCGCCGTGGGCGTGGACGTGGTGCTCGACATGGTGGGCGGCGACTACACCCCCAAAAACCTGCACCTGCTGCACGACGACGGCCGCCTCGTGTTCATCAACGCCACCCGGGGGCCCCAGGTCACCTTCGATGCCCAGGACCTGATGCGCCGCCGCCTCACCGTCACCGGCAGCACACTGCGCCCGCGCTCGGCCGAGTTTAAGGCTGCGCTGGCGGCGGCCGTGGAGCAGCACGTGTGGCCCCTGGTAGCGGCCGGCCGCTTCCGCCCGGTCATCGACTGCACGTTTCCGCTGGCCGAAGCCCGCGCCGCGCACGAGCGCATGGAAAGCAGCGCCCACATCGGCAAAATTGTGCTCACCGTCGGCAACGACTAGGCCGGGCGCGGCGCCCGGCTACGCCCGGCCCGGAAGTTGCGCGGCGGCCCCAAGTTACCTTTGCGGGGCCGCGCAACTTTCGCCGCCGGCCCGTAGTTTTTTGGTTATGAACAAGACCTATTGCCCCAGCCTGACCGCCTACCAACGCCGCGTGGCCCGCGTGGTGAACATCGGCGGCGTGCCCATGGGCGGCGACTACCCCATCCGGGTGCAAAGCATGACCACCGTGGACACGATGGACACGCAGGGCTCGGTGGAGCAAACCCTGCGCATGGTGGCCGCCGGCTGCGAGTACGTGCGCATCACGGCCCCCAGCGTGAAGGAGGCCCAGAACCTGCTGGAAATCAAGAAAGAGCTGCGGGCCCGCGGCTGCAACGTGCCCCTCATCGCCGACATCCACTTCACGCCCAACGCCGCCGAGCTGGCCGCCCGCATCGTGGAGAAAGTGCGCGTGAACCCCGGCAACTACGCCGACAAAAAGAAGTTCGAGGAAATCGAGTACACCGATGCCAGCTACGCGGCCGAGGTGGAGCGCATCCGCGAGCGGTTCCGGCCGCTGGTGAAAATATGCAAGCAGTATGGCACGGCCATGCGCATCGGTACTAACCACGGCTCGCTGAGCGACCGGATTCTGAGCCGCTACGGCGACACGCCGCTGGGCATGGTGGAGTCGGCGCTGGAGTTTCTGCGCCTCTGCGAAGAGGAGAATTACTACGACGTGGTGCTGAGCATGAAGGCCAGCAACACCCAGGTGATGGTGCAGGCCTACCGCCTGCTGGTGCAGAAGCTGGACGTGGAGGGCCTGCAACCCTACCCGCTGCACCTGGGCGTGACCGAGGCCGGCGAGGCCGAGGACGGCCGCATCAAGAGCGCCGTGGGCATCGGCACACTGCTCGAAGACGGCCTGGGCGACACCGTGCGCGTGAGCCTCACCGAGGCCCCCGAGGCCGAAGCCCCCGTGGCCCGCATGCTGATTGACCGCTACCTGGGCCGCGCCGCCACCGCCCGGCCAATCAGAGCTATTAGCTATCAGCCGTTAGCCGTTAGCCCCGGGCACGGGCAAGAAGAGCAAAAAGCTAACAGCCAGCAGCTAGTGGCTAACAGCTCAGAAAGTCCCATCAACCCGTTCCAGTACCTGCGCCGCGTCACGCACGAGGTGGCCAACTTTGGGGGCCTGAACGTGCCGCGCGTCATCGCCGACATTTCGCGCCTGCCGCGCCTGGAATACGGCGACCTGCGGGCTGCCGGGCACCTGTACACGCCGTTTCTGGATAAGTTCCAGATGTCGGACCAGGGCGCGGACTATATCTACACCGGCGAGCGGCCGGTGCCGTTCATGCTGCCCAACGGCCTGAAGGAAATCGTGACCGGCACCGCCTGGATTGACGGCGGCCGCCGCCCCGACCACTACCCGCTCTTCACGGCCGACCGCTACATGGAAACTAAGGAGCCCCGGGGCTTCCACCCGCAGCTCAACTTCCTGATGCTGAGCCTGGACGCCCTGGATGCGCCCCTGCTGGCCCGCCTGCGCACCGACCCCACCGTGGTGCTGGTGCTGGTGACCACCAACACGCACGCCATGCCCGAAATGCGCCGGGCCTTCTTCGAGCTAATCAACGCCGGCGTGAGCTGCCCGGTCGTCATCTGCCGGGCCTACGGGCCCCAGCCGGCCGCCCAAACCCAGCTCGACGCCGCCACCGACGTCGGGGGCCTGCTCATCGACGGCCTCGGCGACGGCATCGTGCTGGGCACCGAGCTGCTGCCCGACATGCCGCAGGAGGAGTGGCAAACCCAGCTCGACGGCCTCAACCAGCTCAGCTTCGGCATCTTGCAGGCGGCCCGCACCCGCATGAGCAAGACCGAGTACATCAGCTGCCCCAGCTGCGGCCGCACCCTGTTCGACTTGCAGGAAACCACGGCCATGATTCGCCAGCGCACCGACCACCTCAAGGGCATCAAAATCGGCATCATGGGCTGCATCGTGAACGGCCCCGGCGAGATGGCCGACGCCGACTACGGCTACGTGGGCGTGGGCAAGGGCAAAATCGCCCTCTACCGCGGCCAGGACGTCATCAAAAAAACCGTCCCCGAAGAGCGCGCCGTGGACGAATTAATCGAGCTGATGCGCGAAGACGGGAAGTGGATTGAGAAGGAAGTGGTGGGGGAGCCGGTGGGGGTTTAATAGTCGTTGAGAAACTCTTCGAATTTCTCCGTTAAATCAGGATCGTCAAATTCTTGAATTATCCTAGCAATGTCAATTTGTCCCTTGCTCGCGGCCAAAGCTGCTAAAGCGCAAGAAGTGTATTCTTTTTTCCAAGGCAGGGTTTTGTTAGCGGCGATTAAGTTTTCAATCTGTTGCAAGCCTTGGTGATACTCTTCCTCATATTGCTGCGGGATTGAAATGTTGCTTACATGGCGTTGAATCTCAATTAATGCAACAAGGCCAATTAGCCGCCGGTCAATTATCGTCTTTTTAATTCCAATCCGAATAAGCTGGGGTACTGCTAAGTAAGAAGCAGTGCCAACATCGCCTTGGTGGTGTAATTCATCCCATAATTCATCCAGAATCTCATTAGTTTCCTCAGAATCTACGGCTGCTTCGAGTCGCCGAAGTGGTTGTGATACGTCGTATTTAATTTGGTAACCGCTAGTGAAATCCTCCCAGCAAGAATCATTGAGTGAGAGCATATGTAAAAATATGAAAGCAGTGATTCCAGTAAATTATTTTGTTGCGCAACTCACAGTCGACGGCTTCGCAATCCTTCCGCAATTATACACCCAGCTCGAAATAGCCGCTCTGCTGCACTGTATCGAAAGCGCCCCGGCGGCGGGCGCTAATTTCCGCCGCAGCCAGGACGTGTTTGCCATTCGCAATTTGCTGGGCGAAATACCGGCGCTGGGGGCCCTGTTGGACACGGCCGCGCTGCGGAAATTATTGGGCGAATTGTTTCCGGCGGGCGGCCACCTCACCAAGGCTATTTATTTCGACAAGCCAGCGGGCTCG
Source organism: Hymenobacter caeli (assembly GCF_013294115.1). Classification (GTDB taxonomy): domain Bacteria; phylum Bacteroidota; class Bacteroidia; order Cytophagales; family Hymenobacteraceae; genus Hymenobacter; species Hymenobacter caeli. Next base: position 146,457 of record NZ_JABSNP010000002.1, read on the forward strand.
AACTGGCTGGTGGCGTGGCACCAGGATTTGATGATTAACGTGGCGCACCGGGCCGATGTGCCCGGCTTCGGGCCCTGGACGGCCAAGGCCGGCTGGGTGGCCGTGCAGCCGCCGGTGGACGTGCTCGAAAACACCGTCACCGTGCGCCTGCACCTCGACGCCTGCGACGCCACCAACGGGGCCCTGAAGGTGGTGCCCGGCTCGCACCGGCGCGGCGTGGTGCCGGCCGCAGCCATCGCCGGCCACACGGCCACGGCCACGGTGTGCGCCGTGCCCGCCGGCGGGGCCATGCTGATGAAGCCGCTGCTGCTCCACGCCTCCAACCGCAGCACCAGCGACCGGCCGCGGCGGGTGATTCACCTGGAATTTTCGGCCGAGGAGCTGCCCGCGGGGCTGGCCTGGCGCGAGCGGCGGGCCTGGGGCGGTTGAACTATACCTTGGGAATTTCGAGCTGCTTGCAAATCTCCCGGCACAAGTCTTCGTCAATGTCGCCATGCCGGGGTACGCTGGTACGCTTGCCAGTCAGCGTATTTTTGTAGATGTCGTGCCGACTGCTGCGTCGGTGCAGCGGGCAATTATTTGCTTCCAGGTATTTGATGCATTTGCCGCATTTTATTCCTGACTAAGCAAATTCTACTTCCTCCTGAGCAATAATAGCATTGCTGTCTTCGGCATCATCCTCGCGCATATCTTCTAAGTACAGCGCCAGCGCATCCTGAATATTCTCTTTTACCTCGGCTATCGTCAGGCCCTGCGTGAGCACCCCGGGAATTTCTTTTAACTGGCCAATCAGCTGGGTTTTGCCTTGGCGGATAACAAGTGTGAATTTCATGGGTAGCGACCGGATTGGTTAACGAGTGGCTAAAGTAACAAGGGTGCGGCTTTTTCGTGCCTAACAGCTAGGGCCCCATGGGTTTATTATCGTCCCAAAAAAAACGCCCGAAACCGCGCCAGTTCCGCTAACTCCCGCTGCACGTAGGCGTTGAAAAACGCCTCGCCTACCTGCCGGCGAAGCACCGAAATGCCGACGTCAATCAGCCGCAGGCCCTGGGCGGTGAGCAGGATATTATCGAACCGCTCGCCGGGTAGGTTGGAGGGCCGCTGGAGGTCGTGGTGCGCGAAGCCGGCGGCGTGGAGGCCCCGCAGCTCGTCGGCGAACACGTCGAACTGTATTTCGCGCATCTCCACTTCGTGGGCGCGAAAATCGAGGGGGTAAAGGCGCTCCATTACGAGCATGTCGACGCCGAGTGCCTCGTTGACCTCCAGGCGGTGGAACTTAACTACCAAGTCGTTGACCTCGTTGGCGAAGCGCATTTTTTCGGCCTCCGAGCCAATATCGGAGCGCGTGTCCTGGCTGAAAATCTTGCCAACTTCCGTTGAGGAAAGGGCAATGGCGGCGTTGTTGGCCCCGCGCGAAAGCTGCCGGGGGTAGCGTTTGGGTTCCATACGGGCGGCGGTAGCGGTGGCCGAAGATACAGCGGGCTACAACTGGTAGCCGGCCCTACGCGGCCGCGTCGGCGGACTGGCCGCCCGCGCCGGGCTTGTTGGCTTTCATCAGGAAAACGAGCCCGATGGAAAACAGGCAGGCGAAACCCAGCAGGTAGAAGGCGTCGGTGTAGGCCAGGGTGGTGGCCTGCTGCTGCACAATGCGGTAGAGGGCCCCCTGGGCCTGCCGCATGGCATCGACCCCGCTGGCGTTGGCCCGGCCAAACACGGAGGTGGCGAACTGGCGCAGGCCCGCCGCGTAGTCGGGGTTGGTGAAGGAGAGGTGGTCGATGATGCGGCTCTGGTGGAACTGGCTGCGGCGGGCAATCACGGTTTCGATGGCCGCGATGCCGAAGCCGCCCCCGATGGTTTGCACCAGGTTGGTGAACATGGCCACCTGGTTGGTTTTGGACTTGGCCAGGCCCACGTAGGACGCCACGCTGATGGGCACGAACAGGAAGCCCAGCCCCAGGCTCTGATAGATGCGCGCCGTGGCCACGGTGCGGAAATCGACGCTGGTGCTGAGGACGTGCGCGTAGTTGAAGCAGGCCAGCGAGCTGACTACTAAGCCAAAGCCAATCAGCCAGCGGGCCTGCACCTTACCCGTGAGCCAGCCCACTATCGGCATCAGCAAGATGAGCGACAGGCCGCCCGGCGTGATGGCCAGGCCGCTGTCGACGGCCCGGTAGCCCAGCAGCGACTGCAAAAACTGCGGCAGCTGCGTGGTGCTGCCATAAAGCAGCGCGCCCACCACGAACATGACCAGCATGGCGGCCGTGAACGTGCGGTTGCGGAACAGGCTCAGGTCGAGGAGCGGGTTTTTGGTGCGCATCTCCCACACGATGCCGCCCACCAGCAGCGCCGCCGCCGCCACGCTGAGCAGGATAATGGCCTGCGAGCTGAACCAGTCGTCGCGCTCGCCCCGGCTCAGTACGTACTGCAACGCGCTCAGGCCCAGGCCCAGCAGGCTGAGGCCGATGTAGTCCACGCGGATGCCCTTGGCCCAGGCGTTGGCTTTTTCCTTCACCAGCTCCGGCGGGTCTTTCACCAGGGCCGTCACCAGAAACGCGGTGAGGAGGGCGATGGGCACGTTGACGAAAAATACCCAGTGCCAGCTGTAGCTGTCCACGAGCCAGCCGCAGAGCAGGGGCCCCACCGTGGGGGCCACCACCGTGGCCACGCCGAACAGCGCAAATGCCTGCCCCTGCTCGGCGGGCGGAAAGGAATCTTTGAGGATGGCCTGACCGACGGGCGGGATGATGCCGCCGCACAGGCCCTGCAAGGCCCGCATCACCAGCAGCATGCCCAGCGACGACGAGAGCCCGCACAGCAGCGACGACACCCCGTAGGCCACCAGCGCCAGCATGAACAGGCGCGAGCGCCCAATGGCCGTGGACAAAAAGCTCGCCGTGGGCAGCATCACGGCTTTGGCCACCAGCAGCACGGTAATTACCCAGGTCACGTCGTCCTGCGAGGCCCCCAGGCTGCCGCCGATGTTTTGCAGAGCCACCGACACGCTGGAGTTGTCCAGCACGTCCATGAACGTGCCCAGCGCCACCGTGATGGCGATGGCCCACTTCAGGTTGCCGGCCAGCCCGGCCCCGGCGGGCTTGGACAAGGTTTGCGTTTGCGCCATAACGAGGAAACGGGAGAGATGGGACTGTCGGCGTTAATGCGGCGTGGTGTGCAGGTGGGTGCGCGCCTGCGCCACGGCTTCCTGGTAGTGGTTAAGGAAATCGGTAAGAATTTCCTCCTGCGTTACGCTCTCAATCCGACGGTCGTCGCGCCACGAAGCCAGCAGCTCGATGGTTTTGGTGCGGGAAGGTTCCTTGTCGTCTTTCTTGTCGTCGCCGCCTTCCGCGGGCTGCTCCTCGCCGCCGTCCTCTTTGTCGTCGGCTTTGTCATCGTCTTTTTTCGCATCCTTGCCGTCCTGCTCATCGCCGGGCGGCGCTTCGGGCTGGCCCTGTTCGGCGATGATGGCCTCGGCGAGCTTGTTTTCCTCAAACCAGCAGTGCACGTAGGGCAGCACGGCCTCGATGCGCACCTTGGCCACCACGGCGTACTGGAACTCGACGGGCCCCTCCAGGTGCCGCACGATGAGGTACGCGCGGCCCTCGTCGAGGCCGGTGTCGCAGGTGCGGGCGTGGGGGCGCAGGGCGGCGGCGGCCGTTTCGAGGGCCGGAAGCGCGGTGTTCGTATAAAAATCGGTCTGGCGCTTCAGGTTGTCGAGGTACGCCTGGTCTTCCTGCGCGAGGGTGGCAAAGAGGCCGTTGAGGTCGGCTTCCCAGCGGCCGGGGGGGGTGGGGGCTTCCATGAGCGGAGGGCGGTTGAGCTTAACGGTAAAACGGTTACTGCTTGGGGCCCACCCGGCGGCGGGCGGCGTGGTCCACCACGCGGGGGCTGGCCTCGATGTGAGTGGTGTCGGCGGCCTGCCGGGTGGGCACCACGGTGATGTCCACCTCGGGCGTCACCGACATGCCGGGGGCCAGCAGGTGCAGGTCGGGCTGGCCGTTGAACACGATTTTGACCGGAATGCGCTGCACCACCTTCACGTAGTTGCCGGTGGCGTTTTCGGCGGGCAGCAGGCTGAAACGGGCCCCGGTGCCCCGCTGGAAGCTCTCGACCGACCCCCGGAACTGCTCGCCCGAGTAGGCATCGACCTCAATCAGCACCGGCTGGCCCACCCGCATGCGGGCCAGCTGCGTTTCCTTGAAATTCGCGGTTACCCACAGCTGCCCGTAAGTGATGAGCAGCAGCTGCTGGCCCACGGCCACGGTCTGGCCCTCGTCCACGGCCTTGCCGGTCACGCGGCCGGTTTCGGTGGCGTAGAGCTTGGTGTAGGAAAGCTGGAGGCGGGCCTGGTCGGCGGCGGCCCGGGCCTGCGCAATCTGGGCGTCGGACACGCTGATTTGCTCGGTGGCCTGGCGGTAGTCGTTGCGGGCCTGGGCCACCACGGCGGCGGCCTGGCCGGCCTGGGCGCGGGCGGCCTGGGTGCGCTGGTCGGCGGCGGCGGCCTGGTCGGCGCTGGCGCGGGCAGTGGTGGCGGCCTGGTCGTAGCGCTGGCGCGACACGGCATCGGTCTTGTAGAGCTCGGCGTAGCGCTGCTCGTCGCGGGCGTCGTTGGCGGCCTGGGCGTGGGCGGCGCGGGCCTGGGCCAGGGCCTGGGCCACGCCGGCTTCGGCGGCGGCCAGCTGGGCCTGCTGCTGGGCAATGACGCTGCGCCGCGAGGCGCTGGCCTGCTCGGCGGTGTTGCGCTGGGCGCGGGCGCTGGTCACCTGGGCCTCGGCCTGGGTCAGCTGGGCCTGGTAGTCGCGCGGGTCTATTTCCAGCAGCAGCGTGCCCTTCTTCACCAGCTGGTTGTCGCGCACGTACACTTTCAGCACCTGGCCGGCCGCGCGCGGGCTCACCCGCACGGCGTTGCCCTCCACGAAGGCGTCGTCGGTGGTTTCGTGGTCGCTGGCGTACCGGTAGTAGCGCACGCCCCAAATCAGCAGCAGCAGCAGCCCCACCCCCGCCAGGACGAGAAACCAGGGGCGTTGGTAAATTGGCTTTTCGGTCACCTCGTCGGGGGCGTCCTTGGCTTGCTTTTGCACCGTGCGCGGGTTGGCACCCAGGCGCTGGTCGGGGGCATCGGAAGGGTCGGCGGTGCGCCGCCGGGCCGGGTCGCGGGCGGGGCGGGCGGCGGGAGAAGGAGCGTTATCGGCCATAACACACGTTAGTTCTTAGTTGTCAGTTGTCAGTTGTTGGCTGTCAGTTGTTAGTTCTTAGTTGTCAGTTTTTAATTGGTTGGCAATTGATTGACTGACAACTGACAACGAGCAACTGACAACTCGTTTTTTTGTCACGGCTACTTACAGGCGGAAGGCCTGGGCCGTGCCGGTGGCGGCGGCGAAGTTGAGCCGGGCCGCGCCGTACTGGGCCAGGGCCTGCACCTGCAGGGCGCGGGCGTCGGCCAGGCTGGCCTGGGCTTGCAGCACTTCGAGGTTGTCGGCTACGCCGGCCCGGAAGCGCTGAGTGGCCAGCGCCAGCTCGCGGGTGGCCAGGTCAAATTGCTCGTTCACGGCCCGCACCTGCTCGGCGGCTAAGCGCCAGCCCAGCAGGGCCGTGCGCACGTCCTGCTCCACCTGGCCGCGGGTGTTGCCCAGCGCCAGCTCGGCCTGGCGCTGCTGGCTCACGGCGGCGTTCACGCGGCCCCGGGTGTAGCCGCCGTCGAACACGGGCACGCTCAGCGTCACGCCGTAGGTGCGGGTGGCGCGGTCGTCTTTGAACGGCGTCACGGCCGACTGGCCGTAGTCGCCGGCGGCGCTGATGACGGGGTAGCGGGCGGCGGCGCGGGAGCGGCGGTCCAGGGCCCGCTGCTCAATGGTTTGCTCGGCGATGCGGGCATCCAGGCGGGCGGCCTGGGCGGGGGCCAGGGCCGCGTCCACGGTGGGCACGGCCTCGGTGCGGGCCACCAGCGTGTCGGTGAGCACCGTGGCGCTGCCCTGGGGCAGGCCCACGGCCCGCTCCAGGTCGAGGCGGTTTTGCTCGGCGTTGGCTTCGGCCTGCACCACGCGCAAGCGCTGCTGCGAGGCCCGCACCTCGGCCCGCACCACGTCGATGCCGTTGGCCACGCCTACGTCGCGCTGCTTCTGGGCCAGCTGGCGCAGGGCCTCGGCCAGGGCCAGGTCGGCGCGGGCGGCCCGCACTTCCAGGTTGCCGCGCTGGGCGGTGAGGTAGGCCAGGGCCACGAACGTGGCCACCTGCTCGCGGGCCAGCTCGGCGGTGAGGTCGGCCACGCGCACGGCGGCGGTGCTGCTCTTGTACTCGCGCATCGCGGCCAAGTTCAGCAGGGCCTGCGAGAAGTTGAGCCGGGCATCAAACGTGTTGAAGGGCCCCACGAACGACGGGATGGTGGGGGCCGCGGCCGCGCCGCCGGTGCCGCCGCCCGTTCCCCCGCCCGTGCCGCCGCTCATCATGTCCTGGCCACCGCCGGGCACCAGGCCCTGCGCCACCAGGTTGAGGGTGCGGTTTTGCTGGTAGGCCGTGCCACTGAGGTTGGGCAGCAGGAAGGAGCGCACCTGCTGGCGCAGGGCCCTTGCTTCCGCGGCCCGCTCGGTGGCCAGCAGGGTGGTGAGGTTGTTGTCCAGGCCGATGGCGATGGCCTGGGGCAGGCTGAGCTGCGCCGGGGCCACGGCCAGCGTGCGGGCCGCGCCGGTGGCCGCGCCCATCATGCCGCCGCCGCGCGGGGCCCCGCCAAACGAAGCTTGCGGCGTGGTGGTGCCGCTGGGCTCGCCCAGGGTGCCGCCGCCGCCCGGGGCCATCATCGGGGCCCCTTGGCCGGCCGGGGCCGCCGGCGCGGCACTGGCTGCGCCCGGCGCACCGGCGGCGGGCGGCGAAGCGCTCTGCTGCTGCTGGGTTTGCTGCATCTGCTGCTGCCGGCGCTGCAAATCCTGCTGTTGCTGCTGGCCCACCGGCGGCCCGCCGATGCCGGCCTGGCTGCCGGCGGGCGGCGAACTCACGGCCGGGGGCCCCGACGGGCTGTTCTGCGCCTCGGCCGTTAGCGCCGCCGTGAGCAGGCCCAACCCCGTGATAACGACCCGATAAATGAAAGTAACCGAGACAGATATTCTTTGCATACTCACCCCAATCAAGCCATTGTTGGGTAGTTGAACGCAAACAACCCGCAATTGGATGGGCTGTTGCGGAAATTCCGGGCAATTTCCCGGACGTTCCGCGAGTGCCTGCGCCCTGGTTTGCGGGCCGGGGCTAGCGCCCGTCCGCCCCCACAACCGGCAGGGGCACCACCGGCGCGGGCCGCTCGGCTTCGGGCCCGCTGCCGCCTTGCAGGGCCCGCTGGTGGCGGGCCTCGTCGAACTCGCCTTCGCTCTTGGCGATGACCAGCGCGGCCACGCCGTTGCCGATGACGTTGGTGATGGCGCGGGCCTCGCTCATGAAGCGGTCCACGCCCAGCAGCAGGGCCACGCTTTCCACCGGAATTACCTTGGTGGCCGCCAGCGTGGAAGCCAGCACGATGAAGCCCGAGCCCGTGACGCCCGCCGCGCCCTTGCTCGTGACCACCAGGATGGTAATCAGCGAGAGCTGCTGGCCCAGCGAAAGCGGAATGTTGAAGGCCTGGGCCAGGAAGATGACCGCGATGGACAGGTAGATGGACGTGCCGTCGAGGTTGAAGGAGTAGCCGGTGGGAATGACCAGGCCGGCCACCGGGCGCGAGCAGCCGTAGCGCTCCAGCTTGTCGATCATGCGGGGCAGGGCCGACTCGGACGACGAGGTGCCCAGCACGAGCAGGATTTCCTCCTTGATGAAGTTCAGGTAGGGGCCCAGGCGCAGCTTTTGGGAGCGCAAAATCAGGTTCAGCACCCCGAAGATGAACAGGAACATGGTGGCGTACACCACCAGCATGAGCTTGCCCAGCGGCAGCAGCGCGGCCAGCCCGTACTTGCCGATGGTGAAGGCCATGCCCCCGAACGCGCCCAGCGGGGCCAGCTTCATCACCAGCGCCAGCACCCCGAACATGGCCTGCGAGAGCCGCTCGAAGGTCCGCGTCAGCGGCTCGCCGACGGACCCCAGGCGGTTCACGGCCAGCCCGAACAGCACCGCGAACAGCAGCACTTGCAGGATGTCGCCCTGGGCAAAGGCCTCCACCACGCTGGTGGGCACGATGTGGGTGAAGAATTCGACCCAGTGCATGCCGCCGGCCTGGGCGGTGTACTTGGCCGCTTCGGCCACCTTGCCGGCGTCGCGCAGCACGGCCCGGGCGGTGGCCTGGAGGCCCGCGCCGGGCTGCGTGAGGTTGGCTACCCCCACGCCGATGGCCAGCGCCAGCGTGGTCACCACTTCAAAGTACAGCAGGGCCTTGCCGCCCACGCGGCCCACCTTTTGGAGGCTGCCCATGCCCGCGATGCCCAGCACCACCGTCAGGAAGATGATGGGGGCAATCAGCATCCGGATGAGGTTGATGAACGTGTCGGCCACCGGCTTGAGGGCCGCGCCGAACGCGGGGAACAGGGCCCCCACCAGCACGCCCAGCGCAATGGCCGCGAGCACCTGCACGGTGAGGTTGGAAAACGGCTTTTTCATGGTCGTAAAGCTATTCCCAAACGGCCTTTTGCCGCCGGGCCCCCGGACTCATTATACTTGCCGCGCCGCGCAATAAGTCCGATTTCCGACAATCTTTTCGGGGCCTTTGGTGTTACTTTACCAGACCATTAACTGCCCCCTCATGAACGGTAAAAACCTGTTTAATTTCGGCCCTGCCCTCGGGTACTTCTTCCGCAAGAACAACCCCGACCGCCAGAGCAACTTCAACCTCAAAACCATGCACTTCATCAACAAGCTCAGCCTGGCGATGTTCCTGGTCTGCCTGGTGGTGATGTTCTTCCGCTACGTGCTGTAAGACAAAGCGTTGCCGTGCACATCGAGGATTTCCGCGACCACTGCCTGGGCCTGCCCGGGGCCACCGAGGAAACGCCTTTCGGGCCGGAAACGCTGGTGTTCAAGGTGGGCGGCAAAATCTTCGCCCTCACCGACATCGACACCTTCGCCAGCGTCAACCTGAAGTGCGACCCCGCCCGGGCCCTGGAGTTGCGCGAGGCGTTCGACTTCGTGCGGCCCGGCTTTCACATGAACAAAAAGCACTGGAACACGGTGCTCGTCGGCCCCGGGGCCGCCGACGCCCAGCTGCGGGCGTGGACGGCCGATTCGTACGATCTGGTGGCCGCGACGCTGCCCAAAACTGCACGAGCCGAATTGGCCCGTGCGCTCGAAGAATAAGCCTTCCGGGGCCCGCCAACCCATGCAAATCAGCAGCCGTTTTTCCGTTGCCGTGCACGTGCTCGCGCTGCTCGCGGGCCAGAAGCCGGCCGCGCTGCTTTCCTCGGAGCGCATGGCGGGCAGCGTGGGCACCAACCCGGTGGTGGTGCGGCGCATCCTGGGGCAGCTCAAGCGGGCGGGCCTGGTGGAGGTGCGCCCGGCCTCGGGGGGCACGTTTTTGCGGCCCGCGCCGGCCGGCGTTTCGCTGCTCGACGTGTACCGGGCCGTGGAGGTGGTGGCCGAGGGCAAGCTGTTCCACGTGCACGGCCACCCCAGCCCGAAGTGCCTGGTGGGGCGAAACATCCAGGGGGCCCTGGAGGCCACCCTCGCCCGGGCCCAGGCAGCGCTGGAAGCCGAGCTGGCCGGCGTGACGCTGGCGCAGGTAGTGGCCAGCCTGGACGCAGCGGTAGCTGCCTGACTTGCCAAGTGTCGTCATTGCAACGACGCTGGCTGCAACGCTCTTCCGCCGTGCCCGCGTGCCGCAAAACGATTTGCGCGACTGGTGTAGAGCCGCGACACTTCGCGCCTCGGCCGCTGAACGGCAATTGTTAAGGTACGGCACGAGAAGGCCCCGCCGGTGCACCGGCGGGGCCTTCTCTAATTTAATTGAAATAACCCGCAACTCTACTGGCCGACCAGGAATACGGCGTTGCCAAACAGTAGCTTGCCGCCCTGCCAGAAGGCGCGGAACAGGGGGTTGTCGGCCAGGTAAACGACCTGGCCGCGGCCCAGCTCCTGCTCGCCCAGCACGAGGGTGTCCACTAGGTCTTTGCGGGCCTTGCGGCCGGCGAAGCCCGCGTAGTAGCCGTCCTTTTTGATGACGCCCACGTTCCAGCCGCCCTTGCCCAAGAACCGGTAGCTGAGCGGCGTGCGGATGAGGGCCGAGTAGGTGCCGCCGTAGCCGAAGGCCAGCGGGTGGCTGTTGTCGAGCTGCACCCGGTAGATGGTGCCCAGGGCCTGGTCTTCCGTGCCTTCGCGGTCGGCGTCGCCGTAGCGGCGCAGGGCCTGGTAGGGGCGGGCCTGGTCGGTTTTCTTGGTAGCCACCGAGTCGTCGGCCTTGGTTTTGAGCAGGAAGTCGCGCTTGTTGGCCAGGAACTTGGCGGCCCCTTCCATGGCAATGAGCTTGCCGCCGCCGCGCACCCAGGCCTTGAGGCTTTCGAGGGCCCGCTCGGAGTAGATGTCGCCGTAGTTGCCGTCGGGCAGGATGAGCACGTCGATTTTGGCCATGTTCACCCGGCCCAGGTAGTCGGTGCCGAGCACGGTGATGGGGTAGCCGAGCTGCTGCTCGAAGAAGTGCCACACCTCGCCAAAGGCGGTGGCGTCGATGCCGGGGCCCGCCACCACGGCCACGGTGGGCCGTTTCACGAAGTGCACCGAGCCCGAGCCCAGGTCGTGCCCGGTGGTCGAGAAGCCCGATTTGACGGCCTGCACCACCGAGCCGGCCGAGTCGGCCTGGGCCCGCACGAGCTGGTCGAACCGGGGCCCCAGGGCCTCGTTGCCGGTGCGGGTGATGATGAGCGTGCCGGGCGCGTATTTCTGCCCTTCCGCCTCGAAGGCCTGCTCGGCGAAGCGCACCTTCACCTGCTGCTGGAGCAGGCGGCTGAGGAAGCGCACGTCCTGGAGGTTGTTCCAGCGGGCGAGGTAGGCGTAGGGCCGGTCGGTGGGCGCGGCGGCGCTGCCCTTCACCACGGGCTGGGTGGGGGTAGGGCCCGAGGCGTCGAGGCGCTGGGCCAGGGCGTAGGCCTTAACGCCAAACGAGTAGGGCAGGGCCCAGGAGGTGATGTCGTAGGTGAGCGAATCTTCCAGCTGCGGGCGGGGCTCGAACAGCACCTTCACGAGCGTCGATTTGGGCTGGTACATGCTCACCAGCACGTCGTGGGGGGCCACTTCCACGTCCTCGGTTTTGCCGGAGGCGTAGTTGAAGCCGCGGGCCTTGATTTTGCGGGGCGCGAAGCCGTAGCTGATTTGCTGGCGGTCGAGGTACTGGGTCAGCATCCGCAGCTGGCCGGGGTCGTTGCCGGAGGCCAGCACGTAGGTTTTGTAGGCCCCGCCGGGCTTGGTTCTGGCGTCGGTGAAGTAGGCCTGGAACTCGCGCAGTAGGTCGTCGTGCCGCTCGGCGGTGGCCTGGACGGTGGCGCGGCTGGCGGCGTGGTGGTGGGCAATGCGCTGGGCCAGCGTGAGGGTGTCGCCGTCGAGGCGGGCGAAGCGCACGCCGCCCGCCCCGCCGCCGCCCTGCTCGTACGTCATACCGATGGCCCCGTTGAAGCTGGGCCAGGTATCGCCGTACGTGGGAGCGAACAAATCGTAGGTTTCGCGGGTGAAGTACAGCCAGTTGTTCTTGTCGAACACGGCCCGGTTGTAGTCGCCGATGATGCCCTGGAACTTGCGCTGGAAGGGCGTGATGTCGGCGTGGTAGGGCTTGGCGGCCGGCGAGAAGTAGTACGAGTTGTTGGGCCCCATCTCGTGGAAGTCGGCGTGCACCTGCGGCAGCCACTGGTTATAGAGCACGATGCGCTGGCGGCTTTCCTGCTGGGTTTGCCAGGCCCAGTCGCGGTTCAGGTCGAAGTAGTAGTGGTTGTAGCGGCCGCCGGGCCAGGGCTCGTGGTGCTCCCAGGCGTCGGGGCTGGCGTTGGGGCCCTGGTTGCGCACGCGGTTGTACCAGTTGGCGTAGCGGTCGTGGCCGTCGGGGTTCACGCATGGGTCGATGATGACCACCGTGTTCTTCAGCCAGTCCTGCATCTGCTGGTCCTGGGGGTTGGCCAGGTCGTAGAGCACCTGCATCACGGCTTCCGACGACACGGCCTCGTTGCCGTGCACGTTGTAGCTCAGCCAGCACACGGCCGGCATGGTGCGGCTGGTCGCGCCGGTTTCCAGGCTGGCCAGGCGGCGGCCGTTGTGCTGGATGGCGTCGAGCTGGCCGAAGTTTTCGGCGCTGGCCACCTCAATTACTTCCAGGGTGCGCTTCTCGTAGGTTTTGCCGTAGCGCACCACCTTCATGCGGGCGGGGGTGTGGGCCACCACGTGGGCGGCGTAGCGCAGCACGTCGGCCTGGGGCGTGAACTGCGTGCCCAGCGCGTAGCCCAGAAACTGGTCGGGGGTGAGCAGGGGCCCCGCCGCATCGGCCGGGGCGGTTTGGGCGGCGCTGGCCAGGGGCAGGGCCAGCCCCAGCAGCAGCGTCAGGCCGGTGCGGCCCAGGGCCTGCGCCGCCGCCTGCCCGCGGGCGAATAATTTGGAGCGTAGTGAGAATGCCATCAAGCAGTTTAAAAGGTTTCGGGAGAAGAGGAGAACGTAAGGACGGGGCCCCTTGCGGCAAAGATGCAGGCAACCCCGCCACGGGCCACTGTTTTCGGTGCTTTGTGTGGAAATAATAAGGCAATTTCTGGAAAGCAGGGTTGATTTTGGGGTGCCTGGTTGGCCGGCACGCTATATTTTTAGCAACTTGGGGCCCCAAACCACCCGGGTGCCGCTGCGTGCGCGGCGGCTATGGTGCATCCTGGACCGGGCTTTTGCGTCTTTGAGTAACCCTGCTTTCTATGAAAAACCTGCTACCCTTGCTGGCCGCCCTGGCCCTGCCGCCGCTGGCCGCCGGGGCCCAAACGGCCCCCGCCCCGCGCCCCCTAAACCTGCGCGACCTGGCCCAGCTGCGCGACGTGGCCGACCCCAACCTGTCGCCCGACGGGGCCTGGGTGGCCTACACCGTGGCCCGCGTGGACACGGCCACCGACAAGCGCGACGCCGACATCTGGATGGCCCGCACCGACGGCAGCCAGAACCTGCGCATCACCACTAACCCGGCCAGCGAAAGCAAGCCCCGCTTCAGCCCCGACGGCAAGTACCTGAGCTTCGTGTCGAGCCGCGGCGAGGACGACGGCGGCAACGCCCAGCTCTGGCTGCTGAACCGCGCCGGCGGCGAGGCCGAGAAAGTAACCAAGCTCAAGGGCAGCGTGTCGGACTACGTGTGGAGCCCCGACGGCCAGCGCATCGCCATGATCCTCAAGGACGCCGACCCCGACTCGCTCACCGCCGCCCAGAAGGCCAAGAAAAAAACCGCGCCGCCCATCGTCATTGACAGGTTCCAGTTCAAAAAGGACGTGGACGGCTACCTCAACCAGCAGCGCCAGCACCTCTACGTGTTCGACGTGGCCACGCGCCGGCTCGTGTGCCTCACCCCGGGGCCCTACGACGAGCACCTGCCCGCCTGGAGCCCCGACGGCAAGCAGCTGGCCTTCAGCAGCAAGCGGGGCCCCGACCCCGACCGCCACGACAACTACGACCTGTTCCTCATCGACGCCAAGGCCGGGGCCCCGGCCCGGCCGCTGCTGGCCACCGACGTGCCCGAAAGCGCCCCCGGCTACGGCAGCCGCCCCGTGTGGAGCCCCGACGGCCGCCGCATCGCCTTCGTGCAAGGGGGGCCCAAGGAGCAGCTCGTGTACGCCCTGCACCAGCTGATGGTGGTGGACGTGGCCGGGGGCCCCGCCCGCGCCCTCACCGCCGGCCTCGACCGCAACACCACCCAGCCCGAGTGGGCCCCCGACGGCAAAAGCCTCTACTTCCTGCTCGAAGACGACCGCGCCGAATCGCTGATGCGCGTGCCGGCCACCGGCGGCAAGCCGGAGAAAGTGCTGGCCGGCCCGCGCCAGGTGGGCGACTTTGCCATGGCCGCCAAGGGTCAGCTCGTGGTGCTCAGCAGCCAGCCCCAGCAGCCCACCGAAGTGTTTGCGCTGGATAAGAAGGGGGCCCTGCGGCCGCTCTCGAAGCAGAACGACGCCTGGCTGAAGGGCGTCACGCTCGGCGCTGTCGAGCCCATCCAGGCCAAGAGCAAGGACGGCACGCTGGTAAGCGGCTTCACCATCAAGCCGGTGGGCTACCAGGCGGGCCGCAAGTACCCCGCCATTCTGCGCATCCACGGGGGCCCCGTGGCGCAGTTTGGCTACGGCTTCTCGTTTGAGTGGCAATACTTTGCCGCCAACGGCTACGCCGTGGTGGTGGCCAACCCGCGTGGCAGCTCGGGCCGGGGCCTCGAATACAGCAAGGCCATTTTTGCTGATTGGGGCAACAAGGACACCGACGACGTGCTGGCCGTGGTGGATTACGCCGTCGCGCAAGGCCTGGCCGACCCCGAGCGCCTCGGCGTGGGTGGCTGGAGCTACGGCGGCATCATGACCGACCAGGTAATTGCCCGCGACCAGCGCTTCAAGGCCGCCGTGAGCGGCGCCAGCATCGGCAACGTGCTGGCCGGCTACGGCACCGACCAGTACATCCGCGACTACGAAACCGAGCTGGGCACGCCCTGGAAAAACACCGACGTGTACCTGCGCGTCTCGTACCCCTTCTACCACGCCGACCAAATCAAAACGCCCACCCTCTTCGTGTGCGGCGAGAAGGATTTTAACGTGCCCCTGCTCAACACCGAGCAGATGTACCAGGCCCTCAAAAGCCTGAACGTGCCCACGCAATTAATTATTTACCCCGGCCAGTTCCACGGCGTCTCCACGCCCAGCTACGTCAAGGACCGCTACGTGCGCTACCTGGGCTGGTACAACAAGTACCTCATGCCCAAGGGCCCGGCCGCGGCTGGGGCGCAAGGTGGTGAGTAGCCCGCGCCGCCGTTGAAACTTCGCCCGGGGCCCTGTTTGTTGAGTTAGGAGCACCCCGTAACTTTGAAGCTATGGACCTGATAGTAACCGTACCCGACGACTGGGTAAACTTCGTGAAAAAGCTGCTGCGCGAGCTGAACCTGCCGTTTGAAGTGGTGAAGCCCAAGGTTGTTAAAGTCGTCAAGCCCCGCTGACAGCTTAAACAGTGCTGCTACTACCTACTCCCATTTTCAGAACTAATTGTTTCGTCTCATGCGTCAAGTTACTTTCATGGTTCCTGACGAGCAGTATGCCTCGTTCATGAAGGTTATCAAAAGCCTTCCTTTTGCTATTAAAACCAAAGCCACGGCCCCGCTAAAAACTAAAAAATACACGCCTGAGCAACAGGAATGGATCGATGATTTCCGCGAGGCGCTCCACGAAGTGGAATTGCACCAGCAGGGAAAAATCAAGTTGAAAACCGCAGAAGAGTTTCTTAATGAGTTACGCAATAGTAACGACGAGTAGGTTCGAGCGAAGTTTCAAGCGGTTTCGTAAAAAATACGCTAGCAGCTTGAACGATTTTGCCGAACTTATTGCCGAACTGAAAGCGAACCCAAAAGCCGGTCAGGCGCTGGGGCGTGACTGCTATAAAGTGCGTATGAAAATCGCTGCTAAAAACGCAGGCAAGAGCGGTGGAGCACGGGTTATTACCTGCGTAAAAATTCTTGGTCAACAAGTTTTTTTACTCACTGTTTATGATAAATCTGAACAGGAAAGTATTTCGGACAACGAGCGAGACGATATGCTTCGCGAAAACGGACTACTGTAAAAAAAACGAAAAGCCCGCGGCAGTTGCCGCGGGCTTTTTCGGGCCAATTAATTAAATAGCCTTACACCACCACGTTCACCATGCGGCCGGGTACTACTACTACTTTCTTCACGGCCTTGCCCTCGCCGAAGCGGGTGAGGAAGTCGGATTCGCGGATGGCGGTTTCGATTTCGGCGGCGGTGGCGGTGGCGGCGAACTGGCGCTGGTCGCGCACCTTGCCGTTGATGGCCACGGGGTAGGTTACGTTGGCTTCCACCAGGAGTTCCTCGCGGAACTCGGGGTAGGGGGCCTGGCTGATGCTGCCGGGCGCGTGGCCCAGCTCTTCCCACAACTCCTCGGCGAGGTGGGGGGCAAAGGGGG
Source organism: Hymenobacter caeli (assembly GCF_013294115.1). GTDB lineage: Bacteria > Bacteroidota > Bacteroidia > Cytophagales > Hymenobacteraceae > Hymenobacter > Hymenobacter caeli. Next base: position 162,522 of record NZ_JABSNP010000002.1, read on the forward strand.
AGAGCAGCACGACCAGCGGCTCCAGCACGGCACGCTTGCGGGTGCCGAGGGCCGTCAGCTCGTTCACGGCAATCATGAAGGTGCTGACGCAGGTGTTGAAGCTGAACTTGTCGATGTCGTGCGCCACCTTTTGGATGACCTTGTGCAGGGCCTTCAGCTCGGCGGGCGCGGCGGGCTCATCGGTCACGGCCAGGGTCCCGTCCTCGGGATGGAACAGGCGCCAGAACTTCTTGAGGAAGCTGCCCACGCCCGTGATGCCGTTGGTATTCCACGGCTTGAATTGCTCCAGGGGCCCCAGGAACATTTCGTACAGCCGCAATGCATCCGCGCCATATTGCTTTATCAAATCGTCGGGGTTCATGACGTTGTGCTTGGACTTCGACATTTTCTCGATTTCCCAACCACACAGAAAGCGCCCGTCTGGCTCACTGACGTAATTGCCTATTAAAGGTGTGCTACTGCCATCCCATTTGTTGACCGCACCAACGTTAAGCACGTCATTATCTACTTTAGAGACATCAACATGAAGAGCTGTTACGTGAAGAAAATCAAGTTTATCAGAAGAAGCTAATTCAGTAACTGGCTCGTTTCTGACGTTCCAAAAACCAGCGATTTCATCCAGCTTTGCTTTTAAAAAAGCTTTATCTTCTGTCGAAGCAGTTTTAGAATTGATGCGGTTCAGAAGCGCAACGGAGACATAAACTGGTGGTTCAGATTCATTTGTTTTTTCTGAAGGAGTATGGGGTTCCCAAATACCATTAACACGATATACGAAATTCGACCGGCCCAAAATCATCCCCTGGTTGATCAGTTTCTGGAACGGCTCGGTGCCGGTTACTAGCCCTAAATCTTTCAGGAACAAATACCAGAAACGCGAATACAATAGGTGGCCGGTGGCGTGCTCGGCGCCGCCCATGTAGAGGTCCACTTGGCCCCAGTATTTCTCGGCTTCCGCGCCCACGAAACGGTCGGCGTTGTCGGGGTCCATGTAGCGGAGGTAGTACCAGCTGGAGCCGGCCCAGCCGGGCATGGTGCTCAGCTCGAACTCGTGCTGGCCGCGGTATTTCCAGCCGGCGGCGCGGCCCAGGGGCGGCTCGCCGGTTTCGGTGGGCCGGTACTCGTCGATTTCGGGGAGCACGAGTGGCAGGTCGGCTTCGGCCACGCCGTAGGCGGTGCCGTCCTTGTAGTACACTGGAATGGGCTCGCCCCAGTAGCGCTGGCGGCCAAAAATGGCGTCGCGCAGGCGGAAGTTGGTCTTGCCCTTGCCGAGGCCTTTTTCCTCCAAAAAGGCGATGAGCTTCGTGGTGGCCTCCTTGTAAGTGAGGCCGTTGATGATGCCCGAGTTGATGTAGCGGCCTTCCTTGGTGGGGTCGGCCTGGTGCTCGAGGTCCTTTTGGGCGTCCGAAATGGCCGGGATGGGCAGGTCGAAGTGCTGGGCGAAGAGGTAGTCGCGCTGGTCGCCGCTGGGCACGGCCATCACGGCGCCGGTGCCGTAGCCGGCCAGCACGTAGTCAGCGAGCCAGATGGGCACGGGGGCCCCATCCACGGGGTTGGCGGCGTAGGCCCCGGTGAAAACGCCCGACACGTGCTTGACGTCCGACATCCGGTCGCGCTCCGAGCGGCGCTTGGTGGCGGCAATGTACTCGTCCACGGCGGCGCGCTGGCCGGGCGTGGTGAGGGTGTCCACCAGCTCGTGCTCGGGGGCCAGCACCAGGAATGTGGCGCCGTAAATGGTGTCAACCCGCGTGGTATATACCTTAATATCAGCGCCTTCGTGGCCCTGTACCGGGAAGGTGACTTCGGCCCCGATGCTCTTGCCAATCCAGTTGCGCTGCATCTCCTTCACGGCGTCGGGCCAGTCCAGGGTGTTGAGGCCCTGGAGCAGGCGGTCGGCGTAGGCGGTGATGCGCAGGTTCCACTGCGGCATGAGGCGGCGCTCGACGGGGTAGCCGCCGCGCTCCGAGAGGCCGTCCTTCACCTCGTCGTTGCTGAGCACCGTGCCCAGCGCCGGGCACCAGTTCACGTAGGTATCCTGCTGGTAGGCCAATCGGTAGGGGAGGATGGCGGCCAGCTTCTGCTTCTCGCCCATCAGCTGCCACTGGCCGGCCGAAAACTCGTGGCGGTCCTCGGCCTCGCCCGCCGCGCGGATGCCCGCGCTGCCGTGCTCGGCAAACTTCGCCTGCAAGGTGCGGATGTGCTCGGCCTTATCGGTATCGAGGTTGTACCAGCTATTGAACAGCTGGAGGAAAATCCACTGTGTCCACTTGTAATAATCGGGGTCGGAGGTGCGCACCTCGCGGCTCCAATCGTAGCTGAAACCCAGCTGCTGGAGCTGCCGGATGTAGGTTTCGATGTTCTTGTCCGTGGTCACGGCCGGGTGCTGGCCGGTCTGGATGGCGTACTGCTCGGCGGGCAGGCCAAACGAGTCGAACCCCATGGGGTGCAGCACGTTGCGGCCTTGCAGGCGCTGGTAGCGGGCCACGATGTCGGAGGCGATGTAGCCCAGCGGGTGCCCCACGTGCAGCCCCGCCCCGGACGGGTAGGGGAACATATCCAGCACGTAGTACTTGGGCTTGCTGGAGTGGTTGTCGGCCTTGAAGGTCTGGTGGGTTTTCCAGTGGGCTTGCCACTTCTTCTCAATCTCTTCGGGGCGGTAGGCGGGCATTGGCTTGGCGTTGGTACTTCCGGCAAAGGTAACGCCTGCGCTTAGGGGTTGAAATGCAAGCCGCGGGTTACGTTGGGGGCGGCCCGGTGTAGAGACGCATCCTTGCGTCTCCGGCTTGAACGTCAGGCGTGAACGACTTGCCCAAACATCGTTCATCCCTGATGTTCAAGCCGGAGACGCAAGGATGCGTCTCTACATCCGTTTTGCGGCCAGAAACCCAACCGAACCGCCCAGGTGTAAATTTGGGAACCCTAATCCAGTACCGTGGCCCGTATTCCCAAAGAGTTAGTTGACCAGATTATCCAAACCGCCGACATCGTGGAGGTCGTCGGCGATTTTGTGCAGCTCAAGCGCAAGGGCCAGAACCTGTGGGCCCCCTGCCCGTTCCACAACGAGAAGTCGCCGTCGTTTTCGGTGAACCCGGCCAAGGGATTGTACAAGTGCTTCGGCTGCGGCAAGGCCGGCGGCGTGGTGCAGTTCGTGATGGACATCGAGGGCACGTCCTACGTGGAGGCCCTGAAGTACCTAGCCAAGAAGTACGCCATCACCGTTCAGGAGGAGGAAAAAACCCCTCAGGAGCAGCTGGCGCAGAACGAGCGGGACTCGCAGTTCATCGTCTCCAACTGGGCCAAGGACCACTACCACCGCCTGCTGCAAAACACCGAGGAAGGCATGAGCGTGGGCTACGGCTACCTCAAGGAGCGTGGCTTGAACCTGGCCACCATCCAGACATTCGAGCTGGGCTATTCGCTCGACCAGTGGGACGACCTGCTGAAGAGTGCCACCGCGGCCGGCTACGAGCTGAAATACCTCGAAAAAACGGGCCTCGTCGTCAAGCGCGAGGACGACCAGGGGCACGACACCGGCCGGCGCTACGACCGGTTCCGGGGCCGCGTGATGTTCCCGATCCACAACATTTCGGGCCGCGTGGTGGGCTTCGGGGCCCGCACCCTGAAGCGCGACGACAAGATGGCGAAGTACCTCAACTCGCCCGAGTCGGAGATTTACCACAAGTCGGACGTGCTCTACGGGCTGTTCCAGGCCCGGCAGGCCATCCGCACGCAGGAGGTGTGTTACCTCGTGGAAGGCTACCTGGACGTGCTGAGCCTCTACCAGGGCGGCATCAAGAACGTGGTGGCCTCGTCGGGCACGTCGCTTACGGAGGGCCAAATCCGGCTCATCAAGCGGTATTCCGACAACGTGACGGTGCTCTACGACGGCGACGCGGCCGGCATCAAGGCCAGCCTGCGCGGCACCGATTTGCTGCTCGAAGGGGGCCTGAACGTGCGCGTGGTGCTGTTCCCGGACGGCGACGACCCCGACAGCTACATCCGCAAGGTGGGCGACCAGCAGTTTGCGGAGTACATCGAAACGAAGAGCCAGGACTTTATCACTTTCAAAACCACCCTCGTGGCCCGCGACGCGGCCGGCGACCCGGTGAAGAAGGCCGAGGCCATCCGGCAGGTGCTCACCAGCATCGCCAAGGTGCCCGACGCCATCAAGCGGCAGGTGTTTTTGCAGCAGACGTCGGTGGCGTTCGGCATCGACGAGCAGGTGCTCATCACCGAGTACAACAAGCTGGCCCGGCCGGCCCCCGGGGCCCCGCGCCCCGCCGAGGCCCCGGCCGGCAGCAGCGCCCGCCCGGCCGCGCCCGTGGCCGCCACCCGCCCCCTCACGCCCGAGGAAGAAGCCGAGGCCGCCATGTACGGCGCTTTCGAGCCGGGGGCCCCCGCCGTGGCCGCGCCGCCGGCCGAAGCCGAAGATGCCGAAGCTGTCGATTTGCTCCAGCTCTGCGAGCGGGAGGTGCTGCGGCTGCTGGTGCTGCACGCCGCCCGCGCGGTGGACACCGACGTGAGCGTGGCCCAGTACCTGCTGGGCCAGCTGGAAGAAGCCCCGCTCAAAACACCCCTCTACGCCGAGCTGTGGGCCCTGTGCCGCCAGGAGCTGCTGGCCGGCCGCTTCCCCGAGGCGCGGCAGCTGGGTCAAACCGAGCGGGCCGACCTGCGCAGCCTGGTGTCGGACCTGGCCACCGAGCGCTACGACATTAGCCCCAACTGGCGGGTGAAGGAAATCTACGTGTTCAACGAAGTGGACTTGCCCAAGGTGGCCTGCGACAACGCCGTGCTGCGCCTCAACAAGTGCCACGTGCAGCGCGAGCTGAACCGCCGCCTCGAAGCCCTGCGCCAACCGATGCTCGACGACGCCGAACTGTTCGAGAACCTGCGGGCCATCAAGGACTTAAAGCAGCTCGATAACCAACTGGCCGGCCTGCTGGGCACGGTCATCCCGCGTGGGGCGTAGGCTCTGGTAAGTAGTTGGCCTCGTCGCGCAGTGGAAAGGGGTAGCGCCGCGACACTTCGCGTCTCGCCGTTGAACGAAGGGCAAACGGCGCGAACGCTGAGACGCGAAGTGTCGCGGCGCTACCCCAGTCCCGCAAACCGTTTCGCGGCGGAGATATCAGTCGACAGTCCACTGCCCGCTGCTACTTGAGCTGGCGCAGCGAGCGTTTGCTGTCGCGCTTGGCCCGCTTGATGGAGGAATTGAGGTCTTTCTGGGCGGCTTTGCCGAGCTTGGGCGTGGCCAGCTTCACCACCGCCGGGGCCCCGCCGGGCTGGAGGGTGAAGGGCACGTCGGGGCTGCCGGTGTAGGTGGCTACGGCGTTAAACGGGCCCGCGTCGGCGGGCACGATGAAAACAAAGGTGCCCTCGGCGTTGGTAACGCACGACTTCTTGGCGCGTACCAGCTTCACCACGGCCCCGCCCAGGGGCCCTTTGACGGTTTCCACGCGCCCGGTAAGGGTCACCGGGGCGTCGGCCGCGGGGGGGGTGTCCGGCGCTGGCGCGGTGGTCGGCGCGGGCGCAGGGGCCGGTAGGACCTGCGCACGGGCCGGCTTGCTCAAAGCCATGGTGGCCAGCAGCACGAAAAAGCAGGAGCGGAGAGCTGAGATCATGAGCGGGGTGGGTTTGATAATTAGCGTTAGCGTGTTGGAAGCAGTGAAACGGGCCCCGCACCCCCGAAGGCGGGTGTGGTCGGGCCCCGCCGGGCAGATGGCCGGGAGGGTATTCTTGAATTGCAGCGCCAAAAGGGTTTGGAGCCCACGGCCGGGGGCGGCCCACCGGTACGCCAGACCGCACTGCAACAGCTGCGCCAGAATGCAAAAACAGTCCTATTTACCGCTTAATTCCGAGAATTTACGTTTTCCTCGCCCAAAGTAGGCCCACACTATGCTGATGGCTAGATTTCCGGGGCGCTCCGCCGTGCGCAGGTGCGGCCGCGCCGCGCGGCGCTGCTGCCGCCAGTAGGCCCGCTTCTGGAAAAAGTGCCAGTGGGCGCGGGCCACGGCGCGGGCCTCGGCCGCCTGGCCGCCCAGCAAAAAGCGCAGGCCGGCCACCCAATCCAGCACGATGCGCTGGGCCAGGGGGCCCGCCAGCTCGCCGGGGGCCGCGTTTTTGTAGAGCAGGGCCAGGCCGTTGCGGAAGTTGAGGTAAGTTTTGCGGGGGTCGGTTTTGGCCAGGGTGCCGCCGCCCACGTGGTGCACCGCGCTGCCGCCGTGGTACCACACCTCGTGCCCGGCGTTCTGGAGCCGCCAGCAGAAGTCGATTTCCTCCATGTGGGCAAAAAATGCCGGCTCCAGGCCGCCCAGGGCCCGCCAGGCGCTGGCCCGCACCAGGCAGCAGGCCCCGCTGGCCCAGGCCACGGGGCGCGGGTCGTCGTACTGGCCGGCGTCCACTTCGGTGGTGTCGAACAGCCGGCCCCGGCAAAAGGGGTAGGCCAGGCGGTCGAGGTAGCCGCCGCCCGCCCCGGCGTACTCGAAGCGCGTGGGGTCGGCGTGGGCCAGGATTTTGGGCTGCACGGCGGCGGCGCGCGGGCGGCTTTCGAGCAGGGCCCGCAGCGGGCGCAGCCAGCCCGGCGTCACGGCCACATCGGAGTTCAGCAGCACAAAATACGGGCTCTCGACCTGCGCCAGGGCCTGGTTGTAGCCCTCGCAGAAGCCGAAGTTGCGCTCCAGCAGCAGCAGCTCCACGGCGGGGAAGTCGCGGGCCAGCAGCGCCACCGAGTCGTCGGTGCTGGCGTTGTCGGCCACCACCACGCGGGCCCCGTCGGCGTGGGCCACCACGCCGGGCAGAAATTGCCGCAAAAAGTCGGCCCCGTTCCAGTTGAGCACGACGATGGCCACGTCGGCGCACGCGCCCGCCCGGCCGGGAAACGGTTGGTTGACCGCCAACGGCTCAGACGCCAAAGTTGCCCAGGTCGAGGCCGGGGATGTTGGGCATCAGGCCGCTGGTTTTGCGTTGCAGCTCCTGGCGGGCCAGCTCGCCGGCGGTTTCGAGGGCCTTGTTGGCGGCGGCCACCACGAGGTCGGCCAGCATGTCGCGGTCCTGAGCGGTGAGCAGGCTCTCGTCGATTTCAATTTTCAGCAGCTTGCGCTCGCCGTTGGCGGTGGCCCGCACCAGGCCCCCGCCAGCCTCGCCGGTAGCCGTGAGGTGCTGCAATTCCTGCTGGGCTTGCTGCATTTTCTCTTGCAGCTCCTTCACCTTACCCATCATGCCCATCATGTCGAATGCCATACTGAAAAGTGCCCCGAGGGCGAATTAAATGCGGTTTTGAAAAAAATAATTGGTGCGGGAGCGGGGCCCGCGCCCCGGCCCGCCGCCCGCGTGTACAAGCCACTTGCCGCGCCCGAAGTTTCTTGGCGAACCACTAAAATCGGGGTTCGGCCCCCGCTCCCGGCCCACCGCCTTGTTCCGTGGTACGGGCCGCGGGCGCACAAAGGTACTATTTGCGCAAACGAGCGGATTACCTTCGCGCCTCCCACCTCTCTTTGTCACGCCCATGAAACTTCTGATTGTTCTCGCGCTCCTGAGTGCGTCGCTGCTACCGGCCGGCCGGGCCCAGGCGCAAACCCCCGCCACTACCCGGGTGCAAACCGCTTCCGGCCCCATTGAAGGCCTGACGGCCGCCAGCGGCATCCGCGAATTCCGGGGCGTGCCCTACGCGGCGGCCCCCGTCGGGCCCCGGCGGTGGCAGGCCCCCCAGCCCGTGCAAAAGTGGACCACCGCGCGCCCGGCCACGCAGTTCGGGCCCCGCGCCATGCAGCTGCCGCTGTTCGGCGACATGAACTTTCGCTCGAACGGGGTGAGCGAGGACTGCCTTTACCTGAACGTGTGGGCCCCCGCCCAAACCGCCCGGCAGAAGCTGCCGGTGCTGGTGTATTTCTACGGCGGCGGCTTCGTGGCCGGCGACGGCTCCGAGCCGCGCTACGACGGCGAGGCCCTGGCCCGCCGGGGCGTGGTGGCCGTCACGGTGAATTACCGGTTGGGCATCTTCGGCTTCTTCGCGCACCCCGAGCTGGCCCAGGAATCGCCGAACCACGCCGCCGGCAACTACGGCCTGCTCGACCAGAGCGCGGCCCTGCGCTGGGTGCAGCAAAACATCGCGGCCTTCGGCGGCGACCCCGCGCAGGTGACGATTGCCGGCGAGTCGGCCGGCTCGTACTCGGTGAGCGCCCAAATGGCCTCGCCCTTGTCGAAAACGCTGTTTGCGCGGGCCATTGGCGAAAGCGGCTCGCTGCTGACCTCGGGCCCGGGGCCCGCGCCGCTGGCCACGGCCGAGCAAACCGGGGCGGCGTTTGCCGCCGGCCTGGGGGCTCCGTCGCTGGCGGCGCTGCGGGCCCTGCCGGCCCAGCAGCTGCTGGAGGCCACGGGCCAGCCCGGGGCCCCGCGCTTTAGCGCGGTTATCGACGGGTACTTTTTCCCACAGTCGCCCGCGGCCATTTTCGCGGCGGGCCAGCAGGCGCACGTGCCGCTGCTGGTGGGCTGGAACTCGCAGGAATCGGGGCCCCAGGGCGTGCTGGGCGCGGCGGCCCCCACGCCGGAAGGCTTCCGCCAAGCGGTGCAGAAGCTGTACGGCCCCCGCGCCGAGGAAGTCCTGAAGCTGTACCCCGCCGCCACGGCCGCCGAGGCCGAGCAGGCGGCCACCGACCTGGCCAGCGACCGGTTCATCGCCTACGGCACCTGGAAGTGGGCCGACGTGCACGCCCAAACCGGCGGCCAGCCGGTGTACCGCTACCTTTTCGCCCGCCCCCGCCCGGCCATGACGCCCGAAATGGGCAACGCCACCGCCGGCCTGGCGGGCGGCGTGGTGCAGCAGCCCGCGGGGGCCCCCAAAGCCCCGCCGGCCAAGGGCGCGGTGCATTCGGCGGAAATTGAATATGCGCTGGGCAACCTGCCCACCAACAAGGTATATGCCTGGACGCCGGAGGACTTCCAGGTGTCGGAGACCATGCAAAAGTATTTCGCCAACTTCATCAAAACCGGCAACCCCAACGGCCCCGGCCTGCCCAAGTGGCCCGTGATGCAGCCCGGCACCGACGCGCAATTCCTGCGCCTGGACGTGAAAACCCAGGCCGAGCAGGAGCAGCACCGGGCCCGCTATTTATTCTTGGACCAGCAAATGGGAAAGTGACTTGAACTGATAGGTGGCTGCTTGCGCCGGCTGGGAGGCCCCACCCCGGCCCTCGGAGCCGTCAAGTTCTGGCGGGTCGCCCTCGGGGAACCTCACCCCCTAGCCCCCTCTCCAAAAAAGAGGGGAAACTAGCTCTAGTTCTAAAAAACTAATGCTTAGAGCCTAAGGCTAAAAACTAATTCCCCCTCTTTTTTGGAGAGGGGGCTAGGGGGTGAGGTTCCCCCGGGGCGACCCGCCGGGGGCTCGCAAGGTTCCCCCCCCGCATACCTACGCCGCCGCCAGCCGCCCCGCTGCCGGCCGCATCAATAATAAATACACCGCGCCCGACACGAAGAAGCCCACGAACCAGGCGTAATTGTACACGCCGAGCAGCGCGGGCCAGACCGTGGCCTTGTCCAGCGCGCCGATGTTGGCCAGAAAGCCGGGCACGTTGGGCACGATGCCCACCGCCAGGGCCAGCAGCGCCGCCGGGTTGAAGCCGCCGCGGTAGCCGTAGCGGCCGTCGTAGCGGTACAGCTCATCGACGTGTAATTGCTGGCGGCGGAGCACGTAGTAGTCGGCAATCATGATGCCGCCGATGGGGCCCAGCAGCGCCGAGTAGCCCACGAGCCAGGTGAAAATGTAGCCCGAGGGGTCGGCAATGAGCTTCCAGGGGGCGATGAGCACGCCGAGCACGCCGGTGAGGTAGCCCCCGGTTTTGAAGCTGATGCGGGCGGGGGCCACGTTGGCGAAGTCGTTGGCCGGGCTCACGATGTTGGCCGCGATGTTGGTGGCCAGCGTGGAGAGGGCCACTGCCAGCATGGCCGCGCTCACCAGCAGCCGGCTCTCGAACTTGGCCGCCAGCACCACCGGGTCCCAGATGGTGTGGCCGTAGATGACGAGCGTGGCCGACGTGACCACCACGCCCACGAACGAAAACAGCGTCATCGACGCGGGCAGCCCCAGGGCCTGCCCCACCTGCTGGGCCCGCTGGCTCACGGCGTAGCGCGTGAAGTCGGGGATGTTGAGCGAGAGCGTGGCCCAGAAGCCTACCATGCCCGTGAGCGACGGAAAAAAGAAAGCCCAGAACGCCGCCGGCGTCGCAAACTTGCTCGGCTGCGCCAAAATGGGCCCCAGCCCGTGCCCGGCCGCCACGGCCCACCACAGCAGGGCCCCCGCCGCCAGCGGCAGGAAAAAGGCCTTGAACACCAGCAGCTTGCGAATGCTTTCCACGCCCCGGTGCACCACGTACATGTTCACCAGCCAGAACAGGAAAAACAGCAGCGCTGGCCCCGTGGCCAGGCCCCAGCCGGCCGGGAACACGGCCGGCAGCGTGGCCAGCCCCGGCACCCACAGCACCGCCATCTGGTAAAGCGCGAAGCCGCCAATCCAGGTTTGGATGCCGAACCAGCCGCAGGCAATCAGGGCCCGCAGCAGGGCCGGCACGTTGGCCCCGCGCACCCCGAAGCTGGCGCGGGCCAGCACCGGAAACGGGATGCCGTAGCGGGCCCCCGCCCGGCCGTTCAGCAGCATGGGCCCCAGCACCAGCGTGTTGCCCAGAAAAATGGTGCCCACCGCCTCCCACCAGTTCATGCCGCCCTCGATGAGCGAGCTGGCCAGCATGTAGGTCGGGATGCACAGGCTCATGCTAATCCAGAGCGCGGCGTAGTTGCCCGTGCCCCAGGTGCGGGCCGCGGGGCCCACCGGGGCCAGGTCGGGGCTGGTGAGGCCGGCGGCGTAGGGCGGGGCCAGCAGTTCGGGGGCGTTAATCATGAGGAGTGAGATTAGCGGGGGCTGGGCAATGGCATCTAGGGCAATTTAGGAAATTACAAAAAAATTTAGGCCGTCATGCTGAGCGCAGCCGAGGCATCTCTACCGCGTCGTTGAACGATTGAATTAGTCGGCGGTAGAGATGCTTCGGCTGCGCTCAGCATGACGGCCTAAAGGCTCTCAAAAACTCCTAGATAGCTCATTCCCCCGTCACTGGCACCTGCGTTTCGCCGCTGATGAGGCGGGCCTTGCCGGGCAGTGTTTTGTGGCGCTCCTTGCCCAGGGCGGCGGCCGGCGCGGGCACCCAGTGGTGGCGGCCGCCGGCCCGCTCGTCGTTGAATTCGGTAGGGATGGTGCCGGCGGCCGTGCGCTCCTTCCAAGTAAGGCGTTGCGTGCCGTCGTCGGTGCGCTCCATCGTGATGCACTCCTCCACGGGGCAGACCAGCGAGCAGAGGTTGCAGCCCACGCAGTTTTCCTCGATGATTTCGGGCACCCGCGTGCCGGCGTTGAGCCGGATGGCCTGGTGGGCCCCGTCCTCGCAGGCGGTATAGCACAGCTGGCAGCCGATGCATTTCTCGGCGTGGATGTTGGCCGTCACTTTATATTTCATGTTCAGGTCTTCCCAGTGCAGCACGTTGGGCAGGGCCCGGCCCACCATGTCGTCGATGGTCTGGAAACCCTTGTCCGTCATGTACTGGGTCAGGCCCGCCGCCATTTCCCGGATGATGCCGAAGCCGAAGTGCATGGCCGCCGTGCACACCTGCACCGAGCTGGCCCCCAGCAGGATGTGCTCCACCGCGTCGCGCCAGTTCTCGATGCCGCCGATGCCCGAGATGGGTAATTTAATGCCCGGGTGCTGGGCGCAGTTCTTCACCATGTTCAGGGCAATGGGCTTCACGGCCGGGCCGCAGTAGCCGCCGTTGGTGCCCTTGCCGTCCACGACGGGGTAGGGGGCAAAGCGGTCCAAATCGACCCCCACAATGCTCTGAATCGTGTTGATGAGCGAAATGGCGTTGGCCCCCGCCCGCCGCGCCGCCAGGGCCGGCTCCGTGATGTCGGAAATGTTGGGCGTCAGCTTCACGATGACGGGCTTCGTGGCCACTTCCATCACCCATTCCACAATCATCTGCAACACCTTGGGTTCCTGGCCCACCGCCGAGCCCATGCCGCGCTCGCACATGCCGTGCGGGCAGCCGAAATTCAGCTCGAAGCCGTCGGCCCCCGCGTCCTGGCTTTGCCGCACGATGTCGTGCCACTCCTGCCGGCTCTGCACCATCAGCGAGGCGATGACGGCGTGGTTAGGAAACCGCTTTTTCACCTCCTCAATCTCGCGCAGGTTGTCGGCCAGGGGCCGGTCGGAAATTAATTCGATGTTGTTGAAACCCACCAGCCGCTTGTCGCGGTAATTCACCCCGCCGTAGCGGCTCGACACGTTCACGACCGGCACCCCCAGCGTTTTCCACACCGCGCCGCCCCAGCCCGCATCGAAGGCTTTCATCACCTGGTAGCCGGAGTTGGTGGGCGGGGCCGAAGCCAGCCAAAACGGATTCGGCGCTTTGATGCCGGCGAAATTGATGGAGAGGTCGGGCATGGGAATCTTGGTCTCAATTGAACGTCATGCTCGTCTGGCGTCCGCGCAGCCGAAGCATCTCTATCACTGACTAAATAATTGATTACTGCTACGGGAAAGATGCTCCGGCTGCGCGGACGCCAGACGAGCATGACCGCGCTATTTCCTGCCGGTAGAATTATTTGCTCAAATAAGCATGAATTCCCCGCGCCGCTACCTTCGCTTCGGCCGTTGCATTCACCACCTCCGCACCACCGTTGCGGGCGTCGCCGGAGGCAAAATATTTGGGGTTAGTAGTTTGCCCGGTCTGCGCATCGGCCACGATGCGGCCCTTCCCGTCGAGCTGTAAGCCCGGAATTAACTCCAGAAACCCGGTTTTCTTAGCCTGGCCGGTAGCCATGATGACCATGTCGCACGGCTCCACGAATTCCGAGCCGGCCACTTCGTGCACTCGGTCTCCCGCGGTGGCCGTGCGTACGAAGCGAACCCCCGTTACGTAGCCGTCGCCCAGTATTGCCACCGGGGACACGTTGAACAAGCCTTTGACGCCCACGCTTTTGGCCAGGTCGTATTCAAAGGCGTAGGCCCCCATTTCTGCGTTGCCCCGGCGGTAGGCCATCACCACGTTTTCCGCGCCCATCCGCGCCGATTCGGAGGCCGCGTCCATGGCCGTGTTGCCGCCGCCCAGTACCACCACCCGGCGGCCCACTTTTATTGCGTGGTGGTGCTGGCGCAACTCCGCAATAAATTCCACGGCCCCCAGGCAATTGATTTTGCCGTCGCCGGGCAAGCCTAACACATTGGTTGAACCCAGGCCGATGCCGAGAAAAATAGCGTCGTATTTATTCTCTAAGGCTGCCAATTCTGCCCGCGAATTAATGGGCGAATTAAAATGGGTAGCATAGCCAAACTGTGCTTGTAAGTAGGCCATTTCGGCCAGCGTTTCTTCGTTCGTGATTTTGTAGGGTGCTACGCCGTATACCGTCAGGCCCGAGGGCTGGGCCTTGGCTTCGAACACGTCCACCGCGTAGCCCAGGACCCGTAGTTCGCAAGCCGCTGAAATACCGGCGGGGCCCGCGCCGATTACAGCTACACTTTTTCCATTGGCCACGCCCGGCCCAAACAGCTTTTCGCCGCTCTTAATCACCTTTGTGGTCGCAAAACTCTGCAAACGGCCAATCTCAATCGGCTTCACCTCCTGCAAGTTGTACACGCAGGCTCCTTCGCACAGCACTTCCGTGGGGCACACCTTGCCGCAGGCGTTGCCGAAGTAGTTGGCCTCGTAAATCGTGCGCGCCGCCCCCGTGTCGTTGCCCGAATTAATCTGCCGGATAAACTGCGGAATGTCAATGCCCGACGGACACGCCTGAATGCACGGCGCATCGAAGCAAAACAGGCAGCGCGAGCTTTCGTACAACGCCTCCGTCCGGTTCATCAGCGGCTTGAGCTGCGCGAAATTCTCCGCGAATTGCTGCTCGGTAGTAGGGGTAGAAAATTCGGCCATAGCTTTTTAAATTATGAGTTCTGAATTATGAGTTCTGAGTTAAAAATCGCAAGCCAAAGTGGCTGCAAAGCCAACTCATACCTCATAATTCAGAACTCACAATTCCCGCTACAATTCCACCAGCTTCTCGTACGTCTCCGGCCGGCGGTCGCGGAAAAACTGCCAGGTGGAGCGCACCTCGTCAATCATGTCCAGGTCGAATTCTGCGACCAGCAGTTCGTCGTTGTCCTCGCTGGCCTGGGCGAAAATCTGGCCGCGCGGGTCCACGAAATAGGACGTGCCGTAGAACTTGCCCAGGTTCCAGGGCTTCTCGGTACCGACGCGGTTGATGCAACCCATGAAGTAGCCGTTGGCGGCGGCGTGGGCGGGCTGCTCCAGCTTCCAGAGGTACTGCGAGAGGCCGGCCACGGTGGCGGAGGGGTTGTACACGATTTCCGCGCCGTTGAGGCCCAGCACGCGGGCCCCGTCGGGGAAGTGGCGGTCGTAGCAGATGTAGACGCCCACCTTGGCGTACTTGGTTTGAAACACCGGGTAGCCCAGGTTGCCGGGCTTGAAGAAAAACTTTTCCCAGAAGCCGGAAGTGTGCGGGATGTGGTTTTTGCGGTATTTGCCGAGGTAGGTGCCGTCGGCGTCAATCACGGCGGCCGTGTTGTAGAGGAAGCCGGCCGATTCGCGCTCAAACACGGGTACAATCATCACCATGCTGTACTTCTTGGCGTATTCGGCCATGCGCTCGGTGGTGGGCCCGGGCACCGATTCGGCCGAGGCGTACCAGCTGGCATCCTGGCCGGGGCAGAAGTAGGGCGTGTTGAAAATCTCCTGCAAGCACAAAATCTGCACGCCCTGGCGGCCGGCCTCATCAATCAGCGGCAGGTGCTTCTGCACCATCGCCTCCTTGATTTCGGCAATGGTGCCTTCGCCTTCGGTCAGTGGCAAGCTCATCTGGATGAGGCCGGATTTGATGATTCTCGACATGATGGATGGTTGTAAGTGAAATCAGTTTAGCGCAAGGTTTCGCGAAGTTTAAAGTTAAGTTTCGCAAAGTTTTAACCGACTATTTCTTAGCGAAACTTAACCTTAAACTTCGCGAAACCTTGCGCTAAAAGTTGGGTTTGCCGCGCCTAATAAACTGTCCGTAGCCCCTGCCAACTTTGGCCTTGCCGGCGTCGATGGCCACTTTGCCGCGCAGCAGCACGGTGTCAACTTTACCGGTCAGCTCCCAACCTTCGTAGGCGGAGTAGTCGCAGTTCATGTGGTGCGTGGCGGCCGAAATTATATGCGTTTTATTCGGGTCAATAATTACCAAATCCGCGTCGGCCCCGATGCTGATGGTGCCTTTACGGGGAAACATACCGAAGATTTTTGCCGCGTTGGTGGACGTTATTTCCACGAATTTATTCAGCGTAATCCGGCCCTTGTTCACTCCTTCGGAAAACAGTAATTCCACCCGGTGCTCCACCGCCGGGTGGCCGTTCGGAATCTTTGAAAAATCTTCCTTGCCCAGCAATTTCTGCTCCCACATAAACGGGCAGTGGTCGGTGCCCAGCACATTTACCAGGCCCTGGTTGATGCCGGCCCAGAGTGTGGCCTGGTCCTTTTTCTCGCGCAGCGGCGGCGACATCACCACCTGGGCCCCCTTGGCCGCGTCTTCGTAGCGCGAGGCGTCCAGCAATAAATACTGGATGCAGGTTTCGACCAGTACGCGCTGGTTGCGCTCGGTGGCGCGGCGCACCTGGTTGAGGGCCCCTTCGCAGGTCAGGTGCACGATGTAGGCCTGCACGCCCGTGTAATTGGCGATGTCGGCGAAGCGGCCGGAGGCTTCGGCCTCCGTCACTTCGGGCTGCGAGCGGTAGTGGTAGAGCGGCGTGAGCAGGCCCTGGGCCCGGTGCTGGGCCACGAGCGTATCAATCAGGTCGCCGTTGGTGGCGTGGGCCGTGACGAGGCCGCCGTGCTTTTTCACTTCTGCCATCAGGCCCACCATCTGCGCGTCGTCAATCATCAGGGCCCCCTTGTAAGCCATGAAGGTTTTGAAAGACGTAATTCCCTCAGCCATTATTTCCTTAATTTCCTCCTTCGTGCCGGGGTTAAAATTCGTCACCGCCATGTGGAAGCCGTAGTCGCCCACGGCGTTGCCGGTGGCGCGGCCCTGCCATTCCTCCAGCGCCGAGCGCAGCGAATGGCCCTGCTTTTGCAGAATGAAATCAATTACTGTAGTGGTGCCACCGTGCAGCGCGGCACGGGTGCCGGTTTCGTAGGTGTCGCTGCTGAACGTGCCCATAAAGGGCATTTCCAAATGCACGTGCGGGTCGATACCGCCGGGTACCACGATTTTGCCGGTGCAGTCGATTACCTCCGCACCGTTGGCCGGCAGGTTGCGGCCAAGGGCGGCAATGATTTCGCCCTCCACCAAAATATCGCACACCGCGTCGGAATCGGCCGTGACCACGCGGCCGTTTTTCAGGAGGATGGGCATTGGAATTTATGAAGTTAATCAGCTAATACTGCTCTTAATACTTGGGTTTAGCTTTTTATATATCGCATAAACTACAAAACCGGCTGTAATTAAATTAACAATATTCCAGCTTATCATAAGGGCGGAGGCGGTTTTATCAAATGTTGTCATACTTTTCCAACTCCCGTATCCAACTTCTGAATCATCATGTTTGTCGTCATAATTCATTAGCGCAATGCTAAGAGCAGCATAGATAATAAAATCGACCACAATCAAGAAAGCCACGGTTATGATACGTGTGATTATTCGTTTTGCCATTGAATTGAGGTGTTATCAATGTAACTAAACACCAAAATGTATTGAATTCAAATAGCGCTAGTTGGACTAATTCACGTGCTTATCCGCAATATCCAGCGCCTCTGAAATGATAGACAACCCTTCGTCAATTTCTTCTTTGGTGATGGTGAGCGGCGGGCAGATGAAAATGTAGCTCCAGCGCACGAACGTGTACATGCCCAGCTCGCGGATTTTGGCGGCCACTTGGTTCATCACCGCCATCTGGTCGTTGGTGGCGTTCCAGGGGGCCATGGGCTCCTTGGTGGCGCGGTTTTTTACCAATTCCAGGCAGCCGAAGAGGCCGGTGTTGCGCCAATCGCCGATGCTGGGGTGGTGGCGCATGAGTTGGGCCACCCGCTCGTCGAGGTAGTGCCCCATTTGCACCGTGTTTTCGAGCAGGCCGTCCTCCTCGTAAATGTCAAGCACGGCCACCGCGGCGGCGCAGCTCACGGGGTGCGCCGAGTAGGTGAGGCCCAGCGGCAAAGGCTTGTCGTCAAAGGATTTGGCAATGGCGTCGTCCACCATTACGGCCCCCAGGGGCAGGTAGCCGGCGGTGATGCCCTTGGCCATGCACATGAGGTCGATTTTCACGCCGTGGTGGTCGGATCCGAACCATTTACCGGTCCGGCCAAAGCCGCTCATCACCTCGTCGGCCACCAGCAAAATGCCGTGCTTGTCGCAGATTTCGCGGACGCGGGCCCAGTAGCCGGGCGGGTACTTGATGCAGCCCGACGTGCCCGACTCGCCCTCCAGAATAATGGCCGCCACGCTGCCCGGGTTTTCGTAGCCGATGATGCGCTCCATCGCGTCGGCGGCGCGCTGAGCGCACTGCGCGGGCGAATCCGAGTACCAGGGGCAGCGGTAGGCGTAGGGGTTTTCGACGTGGACCACGCCCGGCATGGCCTGGCTGTCCACGGCAAACTTGCGGGGGTCGCCGCCAGCGCTCATGGCCCCGTAGCTGGCCCCGTGAAACGACTGGTACAGCGTCACAATCTTGTGGCGGCCGGTGTACACCCGCGCCAGCTTGATGGCGTTTTCGATGGCCTCGGCCCCGCCCAGCGTGAAAAAGGCCTTGGTGAGGTTGGGAGCCGTTATTTCGGCCAGCCGCCGGCCCAAGTCGCCCCGGGCCTTGGTAATCATGCCCGGATAGACGTAGCTCAGCTCGCGCATTTGGGCGGCCACGGCCTCGGTCACGCGCTGGTCGCCGTGGCCGATGTTCACGTTCATCAGCTGCGACGAAAAGTCGAGGTAGCGCTTGCCGTCGCGGTCGTACAAATACACGCCCTCGGCCCGTTCGGCGCTGATGGGATTCAGGCCCGTTTGCTTCGACCACGAGAAGAGCGTGTGGTCCAGGTTGTCGTGCAGGATTTGGGTCGGGTCGGGAGCGAGGGTGGTTTCCATAAGGCGTTAATTTTTTAGAACGTCATGCCGAGCGCAGCCGAGGCATCTTGCGTGCTGGCATTTGGAGCATCTACTAGCCGCTCCAGGTTTGTAAATCTATTGGTTCCCAGCCAGGATTAAGCGTGTTGATGAGAAAATCCTTTTTTACCCGGGACCAATTTTTGATTTGCTTTTCTCTTGCTATGGCTTGTTTTGCTCCAGGACTAATTTCGAAATAAACAAGCAGGTTGCATTGGTAGCGTCCCGTGAATTTCCCGGCCTCGCCCAGGCCTGCGCTGTGCTCGTGCAGGCAGCGCGTCAAGTCGTTGGTTACGCCCGTGTAGAGCACGGTGCGGACTTGGTTAGTGAGAATGTACACGTGGAAACCCAAGGGGTTGGTATCTTTAGAACGTCACGTTAATAGGCCGTCATGCCGAGCGCAGCCGAGGCATCTCGCGTGCGTCGTTGCACGGGGTTTGATTACTGCTGCACGCGAGATGCCTCGGCTGCGCTCGGCATGACGTTCTTTTGTTAGGCTGTGCTACCTAGCTCATCCAATTCACCCGCGACTCGGGGTTCCACTTGGTCGTGGTCTTCTTCAGCTGGGTCCAGAATTCTATCGAGCTTTTGCCGGTGATGTCGCAGGCCCCGAACTTCGACTCGTTCCAGCCGCCGAACGAGAACGGCTCGCGGGGCACCGGCACGCCGATGTTGATGCCAATCATGCCGGCGCTGGCGTGGTCCATCACGTAGCGGGCGTGGCTGCCGCTCTGCGTGAAAACGGCCGCGGCGTTGCCGTAGGGGCTGGCGTTTTCCAGGGCCAGGGCCTCGTCCAGGGTGGTGGTGCGCAGGATGGCCAGCACCGGGCCGAACACTTCTTCCCGGGCGATGCGCATGTCGGGCGTCACGTAGTCAATCACGGTGGGGCCCACGTAGTAGCCGTCTTCGTGGCCGGGCACCACGGCGTGGCGGCCGTCGAGCAGGATTTTGGCCCCCGCCGCTTCGGCTTCGTCGATGTGCTGCTCGATGCGCGCCTTGGCTGCGCGGCTGATGACCGCGCCCAGGTTCTGGCCGGGCACGATTTTGCGGGCTTCCTCGACCAACTTGCGCACGATGTGGTCGATGGCCCCCACGCCCACCATCGTGGAACCGGCCATGCAGCGCTGCCCCGCGCAGCCCGACATGCTCGCCGCTACGTTGGCGGCCGTCATGTCGGGGTTGGCGTCGGGCAGCACCAGCAGGTGGTTTTTGGCCCCGCCCAGGGCCACGCACCGCTTGAGGTTACCGGTGGCGCGGATGTACACGACCTTGGCGATTTTGGTGGAGCCCACGAATGACACCGCTTTGATGCCGGGGTGGTCGCAGATGGCCTCCACGATTTCCCGGTCGCCGTTCACGATGTTCAGCACGCCGTCGGGCAGGCCGGCTTCTTTGAGCAGCTCGGCAATCTTCACGGCGCTCAGCGGCACTTGCTCCGAGGGCTTCAGCACCATGCAGTTGCCCAGTACCAGCGCGTTGGGGATGGTCCAGTGCGGCACCATGTTGGGGAAGTTGAACGGCGCGATGCTGGCCACCACGCCCAGCGGCTTGCGCTCGCTGCGGCACTCCACGCCCTTGCTCACTTCCAGCACTTCGCCGCCGATGAGCTGTGGCAGGGAGCAGGCAAACTCGGTCAGCTCGATGGCCTTTTCAACTTCGGCGCGGGCCTCGTCGTAGGTCTTGCCGTTCTCTTCGCGCACCAAGTCCGACAGGGCCCGCACGTCGCGCTCCAGTAAGGTTTTGTAGCGGTAAAAAATCTGCACCCGCTCTTTAATCGGCACGGCCGACCACGCCGGGAAGGCCGCCTGGGCCGCTGCCACGGCCGCGTCGAGGGCCCCCGCGTCGCTCACGGGCACCGTGGAAAGCAGGGCCCCATCGAGGGGACTGAACACGTCGAGCGTGGCCGCGCCGGCCGTGGCGGTGGCTTGGCCGGCCACGTAGTTTTGGATGGCCGGGTACTTCAACGTCTGGACTTCCATGGGAATTGCGTGGAGTGAAGGGCGCAAGCTACTGGTTTTGCGCAAATTCGCACACCACGGCCGCAAATAATTTTCCCCTTTGCACTTTTCTCCGGTCGAAAGGGCGCAAAAGTTCTCGCCGCCCGCCGCAAAGGGGGGGTAAACCCGCTGAAAATGCCGCCCCGGGGCCCTCGAGTGGTAGCGCGGTGGCGAGGGCTCCGCCATTTTGGTACGTCCGGTACAATACCAGCTTTAACGTGCGAAAGAATAACTTAAACGTCCCGATTTAATGAATGCGGTGTGAATCCCATGCTGACGTTAATACCAGTTAATATGAATTTACTGTGATTCTGTATGTATTTTCAATAAAATAATTCATCTTTTGGCTCTACTCTTGAAAGACAGTAGCATAAGTTTCGCCCGGTTGCTATATTTGAAATAATTCGGATAGTAGGCAGTCAAAGCCTGTTAATCAGACTGCTGCATCCGGCTTTATTGAACTGGGATAGTCCGATGAAGCAATTATACTTTTCTGCGAGATAAAATTATTTTACATTGCTTATGTCGTCACTTCCTGCCTCGCTGCTCCCCCCCGACGAGGCCGCACGGCTGGATAGCCTGCGGTACTACGACATCCTACCTGCTTTCCATGAACCCGTGTTTGACGAGTTCGTTGCGCTGGCAGCCCGGGTTTTCAGCCTGCCCATCTCCCTCATCGCCCTCGTTGACGAAGAGGAGGTGCATTACAAGGCCAACTACGGGATGCCGGGCAACGACGTGCAGCCGCGCAGCGAAGCGCTGTGTGCCACGGCCATTCTCAAGGATACGGCGGTAGTATACCAAGACCTGACGGTTGAGAAAAGCCCGTTGATTACGGCGCGGGCGGCCCGGGCAGCTCAGGTCAACGGCCTCCGCTTTTACGCGGCGGCCCCGCTGCGAATGCCCGACCGCCGCAACATCGGGTCGCTGTGCATCATCGACCGCCAGCCCCGCGTTTTCAGCCCCGACGAGCAGCGCCTGCTCGAGCGGCTGGCCGGGGTAGTGAGCAAAACGGTGGCCGTGCGCTGCGCCTGCCGGAGCCTGCCCGGCGGGGGCGAGTGGGAGTGGGACGGCCTGCGCCAGCGCCTGCAAGGCGAGACGCAGTCGCTGACGGCCCTGGTGCGCTACCTGTTTGCCCGCCAAGGCGTGCAGGTGCCGGTGCTGGCCGATAGCCTGGCCCAGGTGAGCCGGCGGCTCGAGGACCTGCACGAAGTACTGGACCAGTTCCAGGGCTAGCCGCCGCGGGCGGCTCTAATGTTCGGCCAGGGTAGGTGGTGGGCAACTTCCGTGCGGAAGGGCGGCAACCGTGCGCATTTATTTGTGTCCTTACGGAGCCGCTTACCGCAATTGGGCGGGCGGCGGAGCGCGGCCATGCGCAATCGATTGATGCCAAATACTTCCTTTTATATTTGCTGGCAGCGGCGGCCGGCTTGTGTGGCCGTTGCCCGGCTGTTTGCCGGCCCACAATGCGCTACCTATCTGCTTAGTCCCACCCATCGCCTACCAAAAAATCATGGAGCAAAATACGTATGATGCCATCGTCATCGGTTCGGGCATTTCGGGCGGCTGGGCCGCTAAAGAGTTGACGCAAAAAGGGTTGAAGACCATTATGCTGGAGCGGGGGCGCGACATCAAGCACGTAAAAGACTACGTGAACGCCAACAAGGGCCCCTGGGAGCTGCCGCACCGCGGCGGCAAAACCCAGCAGATGATTGCCGACTACCCCGTGCTGAGCCGCGACTACACCCTGAACGAAGCCAACCTGGATTACTGGGTGAACGAGAAGGAAAGCCCCTACGTGGAGGTGAAGCCCTTCGACTGGTTCCGGGGCTACCACGTGGGCGGCCGCTCGCTGATGTGGGGCCGGCAGTCGTACCGCTGGAGCGACTACGACTTCGAGGCCAACGCCAAGGACGGCATCGCCGTCGACTGGCCCATCCGGTACCAGGAAATGGCCCCCTGGTACAGCCACGTGGAGAAATTCGCCGGCATCAGCGGCAACCGCGACGGGCTGCCCCAGCTGCCCGACGGCGATTTCATGCCGCCCATGCTCATGAACGTGGTGGAAAAAGACGTGGCGGCCCGCGTGAAGGCCAATTACGAGCACCGGCGCATGGTCATCGGCCGGACGGCCAACATCACGCAGCCGCTGCCCGGCCGCACCAACTGCCAGTACCGCAACAAATGCTGGCTGGGCTGCCCGTTCGGGGCGTATTTCAGCACCCAGTCCTCGACGCTGCCCGCGGCCGTGGCCACTGGCAACCTCACGCTGCGGCCGTTTTCCATCGTCACCAAAATCCTTTACAACAAGGACACCAAGCGGGCCACGGGCGTGGAAGTGCTGGACGCCGAAACCAACCAGACCTACGAGTACCACGCGAAAATCATCTTCCTCAACGCCTCCACGCTGAATTCGGCGTGGGTGCTGATGAACTCGGCCACCGACGTGTGGCCCGAGGGCCTGGGCAGCAGCAGCGGCGAGCTGGGCCACAACCTGATGGACCACCACTTCCGGGCGGGGGCCCACGGCGACGCCGTGGGCTACGACGACAAGTACGTGTTTGGCCGCCGCGCCAACGGCATCTACGTGCCGCGCTACCGCAACCTGTTCGGCGACAAGCGCGACTACATCCGCGGGTTTGGCTACCAGGGCAGCGCCGGCCGCGAAGGCTGGGCCCGCGAGATTCCGGAGATGGGCATCGGGGCCGAGTTTAAGGACGCCCTCAGCGAGCCCGGCAAGTGGACGATGGGCATGACGGCCTTCGGCGAAACGCTGCCCTACCACGACAACCGCGCCTACCTCGACAAAACCAAGAAGGACAAGTGGGGCCTGCCCGTGCTGGCCATCGACGCCACCATCCGCGAAAACGAACTGAAAATGCGCGTGGACATGGCGGCAGATGCCCAGGAGATGCTGGAAAAAGCGGGCCTGAAAAACGTGAAAACCTACGACAACCGGCACGTGCTGGGCGGCGGCATCCACGAGATGGGCACGGCCCGCATGGGGCGCGACCCCAAAACGTCGGTGCTCAACAAGTACAACCAGGTGTGGGACGCCCCCAACGTGTACGTGACCGACGGCGCCGCCATGACCTCGGCCGCCTGCCAAAACCCCTCGCTGACCTACATGGCCCTCACGGCCCGCGCCGTGGACCACGCCGTGGGCGAACTCAAAAAACAGAACGTTTAAGCCCCGCTAACGTCTAAATCCCACTTTTATGGATCGTAGAGATGCTTTGGCCCGCGTGGCCCTCCTGATGGGCGGCACCGTCATCGGGGCCGATTTCTTTCTAAGCGGCTGCTCCTCGCCGGGCAAGCCCGCTGCCGCCGCCGACGCCCCCGTGGCCGCCACCGGGCCCCTGCTCGACGTGGACCAGATTCGCCTGCTCGACGAGGTAGGCGACACCATCTTGCCCACTACCGCCGCCTCGCCTGGGGCCAAGGCCGCCCACATCGGCCGCTTCATGAACGTGATGGTGCGCGACTGCTACACCCCCGCCGACCAGAATATATTCATGGACGGCATGACGAAGCTCAGCGAGGCGGCCAACAAGCAGTACAGCAAGAGCTTCCTGGCCTGCACCCCCGCCGAGCGCACGGCTTTCCTCACGGCCCTTGACAAAGAGCAGAAGGCCTACACCGCCAATAAGAAAGCCGACGACCCGGCTCACTACTTCCGCATGATGAAGGAACTCACGCTGCTGGGCTACTTCACGTCGGAAGTGGGCGCAACGCAGGCCCTGCGCTACCTGCCCGTGCCCGGGCGCTACGACGGCAACGTGCCCTACAAAAAAGGCGACAAAGCCTGGGCCACCTCCTGAAAAATCTTTGGTAAAAATCTCCCGCTGCCCCCCAAATTTCTTTTTTATGACCGCCACCGTCCGCTTTAAGCTGTCCCTGATGATGTTCCTGGAGTTCTTCATCTGGGGGGCCTGGTTCGTGACGCTGGGAACGTACCTGGGCAGCAACCTGCACACCAGCGGCGTGCAGGTGGGCGTGGCCTTCCTCACGCAGTCCGTCGGGGCCATCGTCGCGCCGTTCATCATCGGCCTCATCGCCGACCGGTTTTTTTCGGCCCAAAAAATACTGGGCGTGCTGCACCTGGCGGGGGCCGCGCTGCTGTGGTACGCCGCCGGGGCCACCAGCTTCGACGGCTTTTACCCCATCATCCTGCTGTACATGATTTTGTACATGCCCACGCTGGCGCTGGTCAACTCCATCTCCTTCCGGCAGCTGCAAAACCCGCAGAAGGAATTTGCTTCCATCCGGGTGCTGGGCACGCTGGGGTGGATTGTGGCGGGCCTCACGATTGGCTGGCTGCACTGGGAAAATAAAAACAGCGCGGGCCTGACCTCGCTGGACCTCACCCTGAAAATGGCGGCGGGCGCGTCGGCCCTGCTCGGGGCTTTTAGCTTCCTGCTGCCGCCCACGCCCCCGGTGCAGCAAGCAGGGCCCGTCGCCGTGGGCGACCTGCTGGGCCTGCAAGCCATTGGCCTGCTGAAAAACCGCTCGTACCTAATTTTCTTCCTGGCCTCGGTGGCCATCTGCGTGCCGCTCTCGTTCTACTACGGCTTCACCAACGTGTTCCTGAACGAGGTGGGCATGAAGTCGGCGGCGGGCGTGCAAACGCTGGGGCAGGTGTCGGAGGTACTGTTCATGCTGCTGATTCCGGTGTTTTTCAGCCGGTTGGGGGTGAAGAAGATGCTGGCCATCGGGATGCTGGCCTGGGTGGTGCGCTACGTATTTTTTGCCTTTGGCAACGACGGCAGCGCCTACTGGATGCTGATTGCGGGCATCGTGCTGCACGGCATCTGCTACGATTTCTTCTTCGTCACGGGCCAGATTTACACCGACAACCTGGCCGGCGAGCAGTCGAAAAGCGCGGCCCAGGGCTTCATCACCCTGGCCACCTACGGCGTGGGCATGCTCATCGGCTCGCTGCTGTCGGGCCGCATCGTGGACGCCCACCAGACCGCCGGGGCCCTGCACGACTGGCACGCCATCTGGCTCATCCCCGCCGGCATTGCCGCCGCCGTGCTGGCCGTGTTCGTGCTGCTGTTCAAAGACGACAACGCCCCCGTGCCGGCCGAGACAATCAGCTACGCCGAAGCCAATGCCCGCCTGGAGGTGTGATTGCTTAGCTGTTAGCTTTCGTTCAGGTAATTCACATAATGAAAGCTAACAGCCAATAGCTAACAGCTAAAATACTATCGCATGAAATTACGACTGGGCATGATTGGCGGCGGGCAGGGGGCCTTCATCGGGGGCATCCACCGCATGGCCGCCGCCCTCGACGGGCTGTACGAGCTGACGGCCGGGGCCTTCAGCAGCGACGCCGAAAAATCGCGGGCCACGGGCGTGCTCCTCGGCCTCGCGCCGGACCGCGTGTACGCCACCTATGAAGCGCTGATTGCGGGGGAGTTGCAATTGCCCGCCTCCGAGCGGGTGCAGGTCGTGGCCATCGTCACGCCCAACCACCTGCACTTTGCGCCGGCCCGGCGGGCCCTGGAAGCCGGCTTCCACGTCATCCTCGACAAGCCGATGACGTTTTCGCTGGCCGAGGCCCGGCAGCTCCGGGAAATTGCCGCCGCCAGCGGCCGGCGGCTGCTCCTCACGCACACCTACACCGGCTACCCGATGGTGAAGGAGGCCCGGCAGCTCGTGGCCGCCGGCACCCTCGGGGCCGTCCGCAAAGTGTACGTCGAGTACCCGCAGGGCTGGCTCAGCGCCTTTGAGGAGGGCGGCGACAACAAGCAGGCGGCCTGGCGCACCGACCCCGCCCGGAGCGGCGCGGCCGGGGCGATGGGCGACATCGGCACCCACGCCTTCAACTTGCTGGAGTACGTGGCGGGCCTGGAAGTGACGCAGCTCTGCGCCGACATCAACACGGTGGTGGCCGGCCGCCGGCTCGACGACGACGGGGCCGTGCTGCTCAGGCTCGGCAACGGGGCCAGCGGCGTGCTGGTGGCCACGCAGGTGGCCGCCGGCGAGGAAAACAACGTCCGCATCCGGGTGTACGGCGACCGGGGGGGGCTGGAATGGCAGCAGGCCGACGCCAACACGCTGCTGGTGAAGTGGCTGGACCGGCCCGCCGAGATTCGGCGCACTGGCACCGGCTACGTCGGCTCCTTCGCCCGGCACAACGCCCGCACCCCGGCCGGCCACCCCGAAGGCTACCTCGAGGCCTTTGCCAACCTCTACCGCAACTTCGCCCTGGCCCTGCAAGCCGACCTGGCCGGCCACCCCGCTTCGCCCGAAGCCCTCGACTTCCCGAGCATCGCGGAGGGCGTGCGCGGCATGGCCTTTATTGAGAACGTCATCGCCTCGGGCCGCTCGGATACAAAATGGACCGATTTCACCGTCTGATTCGCTTATGACCACCCTCCAGGGGCCCGCCATCTTCCTCGCCCAGTTCATCGGCGACCAGGCCCCGTTCAACAGCTTGGCGTCCATTTGTGCCTGGGCCCAGGGCCTGGGCTACCGGGGCGTGCAGCTGCCGACCCTCGACCCGCGCTTCATCGACCTGCAAAAAGCGGCCGAGAGCCAAACCTACGCCGACGAGATTAAGGGCGTTGTGAACGCGGCCGGCCTGCAAATCACCGAGCTGTCCACGCACTTGCAGGGCCAGCTGGTGGCCGTGAACCCGGCCTACGACCAGCTGTTCGACGGCTTCGCGCCCGAGGCCTACCGCCGCAACCCGGGGGCCCGCCAGCAGTGGGCCGTGCAACAGCTCAAGTACGCGGCGCGGGCCTCGCAAAACCTGGGGCTAACGGCGCACGCCACCTTCAGCGGGGCCCTGCTCTGGCCGATGGTGTACCCCTGGCCCCAGCGCCCGACGGGCCTGGTTGAGGAAGGTTTCGCGGAGCTGGGCCGCCGCTGGCGGCCCATTCTGGACGAGTTTGACCGCTGCGGGGTGGACCTGTGCTACGAAATCCACCCCGGCGAAGACCTGCACGACGGCGTGACGTATGAAATGTTTCTGGACCAGGTGGACCAGCACCCGCGGGCCTGCCTGCTCTACGACCCCTCGCACTTCGTGCTGCAATGCCTGGACTACCTGGCCTACCTCGACATTTACCACGAGCGAGTCAAGATGTTCCACGTCAAGGACGCCGAGTTCAACCCCACGGGCCGCCAGGGCGTGTACGGCGGCTACCAGAGCTGGCTGAACCGGGCCGGGCGCTTCCGCTCGCTCGGCGACGGGCAGGTCGATTTCAAGGCCATTTTCAGCAAGCTCGCCCAGTACGACTTCCCCGGCTGGGCCGTGCTGGAGTGGGAGTGCGCCCTGAAAAACGCCGAAGACGGGGCCCGCGAGGGGGCCCGCTTCATCCAGGACCACATCATCCGCGTCACCGACAAGGCCTTCGACGACTTCGCCGCCACCGCCCCGGACGCCAATTTCAACCGCACCTTGCTCGGATTATAACCGCCTCGCTCCCATGAGAAAAATTGCCTTGCTCCTCGGATTCTGTGCCCTGCTCGCCGCCTGCGAATCGGGGGCTAAAAAAGAAGCGGCCACCGACGCCAGCGTAAAAGCTGCCTCCTCGGCCGAGCTGACTGGCGACAGTGCCACGGCGTCGAATGTTTCCGCCGTGGACCACCAGCTCCAGGCCGATACCAGCGTTTCCAAAATAGGCACCGAGCACACCGGGGGCGTCGTGGCCGTGGGGGCCAAGCTGATGGCGGCCTCCGATTGCGTCGGCTGCCACAAAGAGCGTGAAAAACTGGTGGGCCCCGCCTACGTGGCCATCGCCCAGAAATACCCGGCCACCGAAGCCAACGTGGCCATGCTCGCGGGCAAAATAATTTCGGGCGGCAAAGGCCACTGGGGCGAAATACCCATGACGCCGCACCCCGGCTTGTCGGTGGGCGACGCCAAGGAAATGACGAAATATATCCTGAGCCTGAAATAATTAATTCGGGCCGGCCGTATTTATTGAGATGCTTGCTAATTAATTCGCCATGACCGAACGCCACAGCCGCCGCACCGCCCTCAAAAACGTGCTGGCCGGCACAGCCGCCGCCGGGGCCGCCGGGGCCCTCAGCGCTTTCGCGCCATTGGCTAAACCCTTGGAAACCGGCGCCTTGAAAAATAACATCAACCATTCGGTGTGCCGCTGGTGCTACAACGATTTGTCGCTCGACCAGTTGTGCGCCGCCGCCAAAGGCATGGGCCTGAAAGGCATCGATTTGGTGGGGCCCAAAGAGTGGCCGACGCTGAAAAAATACGGGCTCGATTCGCCCATGTGCAACGGGGCCGAAATTAATTTGACCGACGGATTTAACGACCCGCAATTTCACGCCACGCTGCAAAAGAATTATTCGGCCATGATTCCGCTGGTGGCGCAGGCGGGCTACAAGAATTTAATTTGCTTCAGCGGCAGCCGCCGGGGCAAAGACGACGAGACCGGCTGGGCCAACTGCGTGCAGGGCCTGCGCCCCCTGGTGGAGCTGGCCGCCCAGCACAACGTGGTGCTGGTGATGGAGCTGCTTAACAGCAAAATTGACCACAAAGACTACCAGTGCGACCGCACCGCCTGGGGCGTGGCGCTGGCCAAAAAGCTGGGCTCCGAGCATTTCAAGCTGCTTTTCGACATCTACCACATGCAGATTGACGAGGGCGACATCATCCGCAACATCACCGATTACCACCCCTACCTCGCGCACTACCACACCGGGGGCGTGCCCGGCCGCCACGAAATCGACGACACCCAGGAGCTGTATTACCCGGCCATTATGCGGGCCATTGCGGCTACGGGCTTCAAGGGCTACGTGGCCCAGGAATTTATTCCCAAACAGCCGGACAAGCTGGCTTCATTGCGCAAAGCCGTGCAGCTGTGCGACGTTTAATTACCAGAAAATAATTAATTGCTTACCTCGCCAAAAAAAACGATGACGCACAGAAGAGATTTCCTCAAGCAAGCCGGGTTGTTGTCGGCCATTTCTTTGATGAACCCGGGGGCCCTGTTCGCCGCGCCCCGGGCCCTGAAAGTGGGGTTGCAGCTCTACTCCCTGCGCGACTACATCGGCAAGGACGTGCAGGGCGTGGTGGCCAAGATTGCGAAAGCGGGCTACCAGGAAGTCGAAACCTACGGCTATAAGGACGGCGGCTTCTGGGGCCTGAAACCGAAAGAATTCAAGGCGCTGCTGGCAACGCACGGCCTGACGACGTCCAGCGGCCACTACGGCCTGGACGATTTCATTCGGGACGGGAATCAGGACGCGTTGAAAATGGCCATTGAGGCGGCCAAAGGGTGCGGCCAAACCTACGTGGTCGTGCCTTACCTGGGCGATAAGCTGCGGGCCACGGCGGACGATTTTAAAGCCGTGGCGGCCAAGCTGAACCAGGCGGGCGAAATCTGCAAAGCGGCGGGCCTGAAGCTGGGGTACCACAACCACGACTTCGAATTCAAGCCCATTGGCGGGGCCGTGCTGTACGAGGTGCTCCTCAAGGAAACCAGCCCGGGCCTGGTGGATTTCGAGATGGATTTGTACTGGGTGGTCCGTGCCGGCCTGGACCCGATTAAATTAATTGATGCCCACCCCGGACGCTTCCCCATGTGGCACGTGAAGGACATGGAAAAGGCTGACCCCGAACACAATACGGAGGTTGGCGCGGGTACCATCGACTTCAAAAAAATCTTCCAGCACGCGAAGACTGCCGGGCTGAAACACATTTTTATGGAGCAGGAATATTTTGCCATCGACGCCTACCAGAGCATCACGCAAAGCGCGGCCTACATCAAAAAAAACCTGCTCTCCTAACCGGCTCTTCCAACTCCCACCCACACTTAATTCCCGCCCTATGAAATGCCACTTGCTGATGGCCGCCCTGCTGGCCGGCAGCTGCGGGGCCGCCCACGCCCAGCAAACCGCCAAACCGGAAGACACGGAGGTGTACGAGCCCGTGCCCAAGGCGGTGACGCCGGCCCCGGCCGGCACCAGCGCCGCGCCTTCCGACGCCCTGGTGCTGTTCGACGGCAAGAACCTGGACCAGTGGGTGTCGGCCGACGACCGCAACGCCCCGGCGAAGTGGACGGTGGCCGGCGGCATCCTGACCGTGAACAAAGGCACGGGCAACATCGAAACCAAGCGGGCGTTCACCAACTACCAGCTGCACCTGGAGTGGCGCGTGCCGGCAAACATCAGCGGCACCGGGCAGGCGCGGGGCAACAGCGGCGTGTTCCTGGCCTCGCTGGGCAAGGGCGACGCGGGCTACGAGCTGCAGATTCTGGACGCCTACAACAACAAAACCTACGTCAACGGCATGGCGGGCAGCATTTACAAGCAGCTCGTGCCGCTGGCCAACCCCGCCCGCAAGCCCGGCGAGTGGCAGGCCTACGACGTTATCTGGACCGCGCCCACGTTCGGCGCGGGCGACGCCGTGGCCACCCCGGCCCGGGTTACGGTGTTCTTCAACGGCGTGGTGGTCCAGAATAACGCGGTGCTGCTGGGCCCCACGCAGTACATCGGCAAGCCGAGCTACCAGCGCCACGGCCCGGCCCCCATCAAGCTCCAAGCCCACGGCGACAAGAGCGAGCCCCTCAGCTACCGCAACATTTGGGTGAGGGAATTACCGGCCGCAGGCCAGTAGGGCCGGGTGGTTGTTCGCCGGGACGTATAATAAAAACGGTCATGCTGAGCTTGCCGAAGCATCTCTCCCGTTGAGTAACCCAATGATTGGGATACTCAGCGGGAGAGATGCTTCGGCAAGCTCAGCATGACCGTTTTATTACGGGTGTAAGCAAGCCGCTTACACCAGGTTTTTCTTGATGTAATCGATGCTCTCAGTGACGCTGTCGAAGGGCGAGCCGGGGGTGGCGTCTTGCTCCACGAAGAAGTATTGCAGGCCGGCTTCTTTGGCGTGGGCGAAGATTTTTTTGAAATCAATGCTGCCGTTGCCCACTTCGGTGAAGGCTTGCTGGAGCGTTTTGTCCATGTCTTTCACGTGCCAGAGGGGGAAGCGGCCGGGGTGCTGCTTGAACAGGGCCAGCGGGTCGTGGCCGGCTTTGGTTACCCAGTACAGGTCCAGCTCCATCTGCACCAGCTTTTTATCGGTGGCCAGCAGCAGGTCGTAGGGCAGCTGGCCGTTCTGGGCCTTGAACTCGAAGTCGTGGTTGTGGTAGCAGAGCTGGAGGCCGGCCTTCTGGCACCGCTCGCCGGCCTTGTTGAGCTGGTCGGCCACGTACTTGTAGTGGTCGAGGGTGCCGCGCTCGGCTTCCGACAAGTAGGCGCACACCATGTACTTGACGCCCGCCGCCGCCGCGTCGTCCACGGCCCGGTCCCAGTCGTGCAGCATGGTGCCCGGCACCGGGGCCCCGTTGGCCATTTCTTCGCCCAGGCGGTAGTGGCTGCTGGGCATAATCAGCCCGTTTTGCTTGAGCAGGGCGGCGAAGGCCTGGGGCGTCATACCGTAGAACTGCTGGCTGCCGGTGTAGGTAGCGCCTTCCACCGAGTTGTAGCCGATTTTGGCCAGCTGGGCCAGGGTGCCGGCGGGGTCTTTGGCCATCGCCTCGCGCACGGTGTACAGCTGCAGGCCGATGTAGCGCTTGTTGTAAGCCAGCAGGGAAGGCGAGACCAGCAGGCCGGCGGAGAGCAGGGCCGACGAGGCCAGGAAAGAACGGCGGGAAAGCATGGGGCGGGTGGGTTGAGTGAGCGAAGGTGCGAGGAAGGCCCGCCGGACCGGTTGCAGCAGCGCGAAAGCCAGCGACGGGTGGGGGCTAAGGTAAGCAGCCGCAGCTATTTGCCCGCGGTGGCCGCGAAAAGCTCAAGGGGCCGGGCTACTCGGAGGATAGCCGCTGCAAATACGCCCGGAACTCGGCCGTGCCGTAGTCGGCCATGCCTTCGGTGCGGACGGCCACGGTGCCGTCGGGGGCCAGCACGAAGGTGGTGGGAATGGAGCGCGTGGTAAATACTTTGGGCAGCGGCGCGGCCGGAAAAAACACCGGGAACGTGTAGCCCGCCTGCTCCACCACCCGGCGGGCCCGCGCGGGCTGCTCGTCGAGCGACACCAGCACGAAAGCCACCCGGGCGGTATCCACCTGTCCGTAGAGGCGTTGCAGGGCCGGCATTTCAGCGCGGCAGGGCGGGCACCAGCTGGCCCACAGGTTGAGGAGCACTACTTTGCCAGCGAAGCGGCGCAGGTTAGCGGGGCGGCCGTCGAGGGTGTACAGGGGCACGCTGGGCAAGCCACCGGCGGCCCCCACGCGGTGCCCCGGCCCGGGTAGCGCAGGCAGCGCGGGCCGCCAAAACCCGGTGGCCAGCAGGCCGCGCTGCAAGGTGCCCACCACCGGGGCTTTCAGGTCGGTGAAAAACACTACGGCCAGCCCGGCCAGAAACAAGCCCTGCCCCAGGTCGGCGCGGCGGCGGCGGAAGAAGTGCATGGCGGTTTTTGGGAAAAGACGAGGGGGAAGGCAAGCGGAACGGGCTGCCGGCTTTTTCCGCCGGCTGACCGCTAATCATTGCAGCTAGTCGGACGACTAAGACTTGCAAACGGGCCTCAGATAATGGGAAGCTTCGGTAGCGCACTTTCGCGGCCCCGGGCAGCAATTACCGGGCAGCCGGCGAAAAGCCGGCAGCCCGGGGCCCGGCGGCGCTACTTCAATATGGTGACCGAGCCGGTCTGGCGCACGGCCTGGCCGGTTTCGTCGGTTTGATCGAAGCGCCACACGTACACGCCGTTCACGGGGGCGTGGCCGTTGATGGTGCCGTCCCAGGTGGCGGCGCGGTCGGTGGCGCGGAACACCTGCTGGCCGTTGCGGTCCACGATAACCAGCACGAAATTCTGCAAAAACCGGCCTTTTATTTCGAACACGTCGTTCAGGCCGTCGCCGTTGGGCGTGAAGGCGTTGGGCAGCAGCAGGCGGGTGCGGCGCGTGAGCGGGGCCACGCTGGAGTAGCTGAACGTACCCGCCGGAATGCCCGCCCCGCTGATTTGCAGGCGGTAGCGCAGCACCTGGCGGTCGGCGGGCGGCGCGGCATCGGTGGCACTCAGCGCGGCGGTGGGGGCCGCCGTGGCCAGCACCGTGCCGTCGGGGGCCAGAGTTTGAAGCGCGTAGCGGGCCGGCTGGCCCGGGTCGGGCCCGGCGAAGGCCGTCCAGCTCAAACCCACCGTATTAGCGTCGTCGTCGAGGGCCCGGGCGGTGAGGATGCTCGGGCAGGCCGCGTTGCTTTCGGCCGATGCATTGCCGCACACGTCGGTGAAGCGCACCGAGTAGCACACGGCCGCCACCGCCGCGCCCGGGGCCCCGCCGGTGGAGTCCGTCACCGCCCGCCCGGTGGTAGTGGTGAGGAAATCGGTAGTCGGGCCGCCGCTGGGCTGGCGGCGGTAGCGCAGGCTGCCGCCGGCCGGCACGGGGCCCCCGGGCAATGCGGGCGTGAGCACCGCCAGGTTCTGGGCGTTGAAGCTGGCCACGAGCAGCGGCGCGGCCGGGGCCACGCCGGAGCTGGTGACGAGGCTGGCCTCGTTGGACACCACGGCCCCGCCGTCGGTGCTCACGCGGTAGGTGTAGCGGGTGCCGCACACCACGTCGGCATCTTCGAGCCCGCCGGCTACGGGCACCGCGCTGCTGATGGCCACGCCATTGCGGGTCACGGCGTAGGGCCCCGGGGCGGGGTTGGCGTCGGCCAGCCGCAGCTGGTTGCGGCCCCCGGCCGAGGCCACGGTTAGGCTCAGGGTGTAGCGGACGGGCGAAACAGCGGTGCCCGTCTGGCAGTAGTCGGTGCGCAGCAGCTGGTAGCCGCCGGCCAGGGCCCCGGGCACCACCGCGGCGGTGCTGCCGGGCGGCACGTCGGCCACGGCCTGGAAGGGCCCGGCGGTGCCGGCCGGGGCCCGCTGCAACGTGTAGCGGTAGCCGGCCGGCAGCTGGTCCACGGCCAGGGTGGCGTCGCCGCCGGGCAGGGGGGCGCTCAGCGCGAGGCGGTTGAGGGCCGGCACCTGGGCGGGGGGCAGCACGGGGATGGACTGCGTATTGGTGCCCTGGCAGATGCCCGCCGGGTTGTAGGAGCCCGTCACGGTGATGGTGGTGGCCCCGAAGGACAGCGCCACCACTTGGGGCTGGTTGCGCTGGATGGGCACGGCGGGCCCGTTGGGGCCCGCCTGCACGGTGTAGCTGTCGTACACGGCGTCGGTCACCGTGACCAGGGCCGAGCCGGCGGGGCAGGGGTCGATGCGGAACGGCGGCGGCACGGTGGCCGAGGCCACGAGCACGCGGGTGTAGAAGGTGCCCACCACGCCCCCGCCGGGCAGCACGGTGTTGGCGTTTTCCGAGATGGTGACCGGGCCGGCGGCGGCGGGCGTGTAGCGGTAGGTGGTGCTGGCCCCGGTGGGCGAAATCAGGCAGCCGGGCGGGTAGACGTCGGTGCCCGGCAGGGCGGTGTAGTAGGTCAGGTCGGCCGACACGTTGCGGCTGGCGCAGGGCACGAAGCGCACCGCCCGGCCCACGCACAAGGCCTGCACTTCCTGCCCGGTGGCAGCGTCCACGACGGCAAACGGCACGCCGCCGCAGCCGGGAGGCGGGGGCTGGGCGCAGTTTTGGGCCAAACCTCCGCCGGGGACCAAGACCAGGGCCGCGCCTAAAAGCAACAGGAAAAAAGAACTGGGGAAAGTCAACTTCATGCCCAAAAATACGTGCGGCCCGGCCCAATACCCCGCCCGGCCACCCGGACTACTCAAGCTTCCCAGGCGCGGCTGCGCACGAACGCCGCCGCCAGCCGCAGGGCCGGGTACGGGGCCTGGCCGGGGCCCGTGGCGGGCACCGCCGCCCGAAACGCTGCCAGCAGCCCGGTATAAGAGCCCGCCCCGGGCCCCGCTTCCCGCGCCTGGGCGGCGGCCAGCAGCTCCATACCCAGCAGCTGCTCGGCGTTTTCCACCAGCTGGCGGGTGCGCTGCGCCGCGTAAACATCTGTTTCTGCTTTAATGGATTGGCTGGCCACCAAGCTGTGCGCCGCCAGCCCTGCCGCTCCAGCGCCCAGCGCCGCCGCCCACTGCCCGGTGCGGCCCGCCGAGGCCCGGCCCAGCGCGGCCACGGCCTCCGCCAGCGGCCCCAGCGCCGGGGCCAGCGGTACCGATGCGGCCCCCAGAGCCTGCTCCACAGCCGGCTCTGCGGCTGCCAGCGCCGCTACTGCCGGGCCCATTGCATCTTCAGCAGTGTCCGGCGACAAGGCCCGCACCACCGGGACGGCCCCGAGCAGCCGCCGCGTGCGCAGCAGGGCGTCCACGGCGTAGGCCAGCGCGAGCGGCGCGCCGCGCCCCAGGGCGGCGGCCTCGCCGGCCCGCAGCGCCAGCGGGGCCCAGCTGAACAGGCTCAGGGCGTCGGCCGTGGCCAGGCGGTAACCCTGGTAGTTGACCTCGCCTTCGCCCAGCAGGGGCAGGGCCAGGTGGGCCCGGGCGGCCGCGTCGCCGCCCTGCTCAAACACCACCGGCAGCAGCTCACGGTTGTAGAGGGCCAGCAGACGCTCGGCGGTGCTCGTTGCCAGTCCAGCGGGCTGATTAACCAGCTGCTGCGCGGTCAACAACAGCATCAGGCGCACCAACGGCTGGGGCACCTCAGGGCCCGTGCCGCAGGCCCCGGCCCGCAGCGCATCCAGCTCGGCGGCGGGGGCAGGGGCCCCGGCGGGCGCGAAACCGGCGGCCACCCCGGGAGCCAGGGCTACGGTTTCGCCGCTGGCCAGCAAGTCTGCCAGGGTAGTAAGGGTAAGGGGCGCGTCGGGCGCTAGCAAGTGGGCGGGCATGGAAACATCGGTAAAAAGCGGGCCGTGCTCCGGTTACTGCGCACCAACCAAGGCCGCCACCGCCGCTTCGGCCGAAAGCAGCTGCTCCTGGCCGGAGCGCATGTCGCGCAGCTTCACCTGGCCGGCGGCCCGCTCGTCGGGGCCCGCCAGCAGCAGGTAGGGGATGCCCTTCTGGTCGGCGTACTGGAACTGCTTCTTGAGCTTCGCCGCGTCGGGGTACAGTTCGGCGGGCACGCCGGCGGCCCGCAGCCGGGCCAGCAGGGGCAGGCCCGCCGCCAGCGAATCGGCGTCGAACTGCGCCAGCAGCACCCGCGTCAGGGTGCCCGTAGTTTCAGGAAATAACTCCAGCTCTTCGAGGCAGTCGTAGAGCCTATCGACCCCGAACGAAAAGCCCACGCCCGACACGCCCGGCAGCCCAAAGGCCCCGGTGAGGTTGTCGTAGCGCCCGCCGCCGCTCACGCTGCCCATCGCCACGTTGTTGATTTTCACCTCGAAAATGCAGCCCGTGTAGTAGCTGAGGCCCCGGGCCAGGGTAGGGTCAAATTCGAGCCGGTCGAACTGCGCGAAGCCGGAGGCCTGGAGCAGGTCGCGCACCGCGGCCAGCTCGTTCAGGCCCCGGTAGTAGGCCGCGGCCGAGTCGTCGAAGTCGTCGGTGGGCTCGGCGGGGCCCGGGCGCTGGCCGTCGGGCTCCACGCCGGCCGTCACGAAGCCGACCAGCAGGCGCTCCAGCTTTTCTTCGTAGCTGCCCGCCACCGCCAGCAGCGCAAACAGCGTGTCGACGGTTGCGTCCTGAAAGCCTTTGGCCAGCAGCTCCTTGCGCACGCCATCGGGCCCGATTTTATCCAGCTTGTCGATGGCCACGAACAAATCCGTCTCTTTGCCCTCGCCGCCCAGGGCCTGGTAAATGTTGCGCAGCACCCCGCGGTGGTTGATTTTAATCGTAAAATCCACCAACCCTAATCCATTCAGCACCTGGGCCATCATCAGCACGATTTCGGCCTCGCAGAGCAGCGAGTCGGTGCCCACCACGTCGGCGTCGCACTGCCAGAACTCGCGGTAGCGGCCGCGCTGGGGGCGGTCGGCCCGCCACACGGGCTGCATCTGGTAGCGCTTGAAGGGGAAGGCGAGCGTGTTTCGGTTCATGGCCACGTACCGGGCGAAGGGCACCGTGAGATCGTAGCGCAGGCCTTTTTCGGCGATTTTGGGCAGCACGGCGCGGGGCCCGGCGGCGAGGTCCTCCGGGGTCAC
The DNA here is from genome assembly GCF_013294115.1 of Hymenobacter caeli. Lineage (GTDB taxonomy): Bacteria > Bacteroidota > Bacteroidia > Cytophagales > Hymenobacteraceae > Hymenobacter > Hymenobacter caeli. The sequence goes on from NZ_JABSNP010000002.1 coordinate 199,659, forward strand.
GTTCGGGGTGATTTCGCCGCGGCGCTCCTTCACCAGGAAGTTGCCCGAATTCAGCACTTTAAACAGCAGCTGGTCGCCCTCGTCGCCGTACTTGCCGGTCAGCACCGAGAGGTTCTCCAGGGTGGGGGTTTCAATCGGCGCGTAGCCGAACTGCTCGAACGTGCGCCGGATGACGCCGAAAATGTGCTGGCGGCGGGCCACCTGGGCCGGGCCAAAATCGCGGGTGCCTTGCGGGATGCTGGGTTTTTCCATTACGGCCGCAAAGGTACGGGCGGGGCCTAATGCAAAATTGGGCCGAAGAAACGACGAACGCGCCCAGCGGCCGCCCTTCGTTTCTCCGGCCCAATGCTACATCAATTCGGCGCATTGCGGTTATTCACCGCCCTACGGCTTGGCCGAATCGACCACCACGCGGGCGTCGCGGTTGGCCAGGGCCCAGGCGGTGTGGAAGATGAGCTGGTCGCGGCGGGCCATGGCCGGGAAGTCAATCTTGTCCACGTCGTCGGTGGGCTTGTGGTAGTCGGGGTGCAGGCCGCTGGTGTAAAAAATGACCGGCACCTTGTGCTTGGCAAAGTTGTAGTGGTCGGAGCGGTAGTAGATGCGCTCGGGGTCGGCGGGGTCGTTGTACTTGTAGTCGAGGGCCACGGGGTTGTACTGCTGGTTGGTGGCCTCGCTCAGGGTGTGCAGCTCGGAGCTGAGCTTGTCGTCGCCCACCAGGTACACGTAGTCGCCCTTGCCCAGGTGCACGCTGTCCACGCGGCCCACCATGTCGATGTTGAGGTCGGTGACGGTATTTTCCAGCGGAAACACCGGGTGGTCGGTGTAGTACTGCGAGCCCAGCAGGCCCTCTTCCTCGCCCGTGTTGGCCAGAAATAAAACGCTGCGTCGGGGCCCGTGGCCATCTTTTTTGGCCTGGGTGAAGGCCCGCGCCATCGCCAGCACGCTCACCGTGCCCGAGCCGTCGTCGTCGGCCCCGTTGTACACCACGCCGTCCTTGGTGCCGAGGTGGTCGTAGTGGGCCGACACGACCACGATTTCGTCCTTCTTGTCGGTGCCTTCGAGGTAGCCCAGCACGTTTTCGGTCGTGAACGGCTCCTTCTTCTGCGGCGCCTGCACCGTGGCGGTGGCGGGCTTGAAAGGCGAGGCCACCGGCTTGCCGGCCTGGGCCACGGCCTTGGCGTACTTGGCCAGGCCGGCGGGCTTGGTGCCGAGCAGGGCCGCGCCCATCTCGGGCGACACGATGAACAGGTTCTGGCCCCGGCGCGGCGCGGCGTCGGCGAAGGCCAGCTGCTCGCGGCCCAGCAGGCCCTGGTACAGCTTGGGGGCCGCGGCGAAGGCCTCGGCCGTGGGCTCGACGAAGAAGGTGGAGCGCGGCATGAGCGGCCGGATGGCCGGCGTGCGGGCCATCAGCTCGGGGAAGCCGGGCGTGCCGTACGGGCTGGGCTTGCCGTCTTTGCCCGGCAGCAGGGGCTGGCCTTTCGGGCCGAGGGGCTCGCCGAGCAGCATCACCAGGTCCTTGCCCTTCAAGTCGCCCAGCGCGGCGAAGTCGGCGTAGCCCGCGGTTTGGATGCCGTAGCCGGCAAACACGGGCTGCACGGGCGTGGCCGTGGCGAACGTGCCGTCCACGATGGCGTAAAAATCTTTGCCCAGCGCGTAGGTTTTGCCCCCCACCTGCACCGACGTGGCCGGGTCCACGCGCACGCGGTTCATCTGGAAGTGCTGGATGTAGGGGTTGTCGGAGCCGGGCACGGGGCCCGCCAGGCCGTCGGCCGCGAAGGCTTTGGCGAGGTAGTCGGCGGCCATTTTCTGGCCTTTCTGGCCGGTTTCGCGGCCTTCGTAGGCATCCGAGGCCAGCACCGAGAGGTCCTGCTTCAGCCCGTCGGGCGTGATGGCGGCGGCGTAGGGCAGCGACCAGTCGGTGGGGGCCGCCGGGGGCGCGGGCGCGGCGGGCGGCGCGGCGCTGGCCCGGCCGGGCTTGGCCTTCACTTTGATTTTGCCGGTGGGCACCTGGGCGGCCACGGCCCCGGCGGTGAGGGCCAGGGCGGCGGCCAGGTAAATGGGTTTCAGCATGGGTGAAAGAAAAAAGGTGCTATCGTCGGCGAAAAGTACAAGCCAGGCCCGGAACGACGAAGCAGACGGGGGCCGGAAGGGCGGGCGCGGGCCCAGGAACCGTAAAAGCGGCCCACTCGCACTCATTACTGCTGCCCGCCAAAACGCAGCGGGAGCCGCGCTGGGCAGCCGGGCCCTTAGCCCCCAAACCCGCCGCCGCCGCTGGGGGCGTTGTCAATCTTTTTGCCGGGCTTGCTGGCCCCGATGTACCAGGTGAAGCCCAGCCACGCCACGCGCGTTTCGTACTTGTTGTAGAGGCTGGTTTGCAGCTCCGGCGTGGCCAGCTCGGTGCGGCGCACCTGGGTGTTGAGCAGGTCGCTCACGCGGAAAGTGAGGGCCGCGCGTTCCTGAAACAGCTGCTGGCGCAGGGCCAGGTCGAGGCCGCCGGTGGGCAGCTGGCGGCCCTGGGCGGTGAGCACCGTGGAGCGGACATTGCCCGTGAGCTGCACGTCGAGGCCCTTGCGGGGCGTGAAGTTGTTGGCCAGGCGGGCGGTGCCGGCCAGGGCCGAGCGGTTGGCGGCGTCGGCCGCGTTGGTGGCAATCTGGCTGCGGTAGACGGAGCCGCTGGCCGACACGCGCCACCACTTCGTCAGGGGCTGGGCCCAGGTCATTTCCAGGCCCAGGTTGGCGGTGTTGCCGTAGTTGAGGTACGTTTCCTGGGTCACCACGCCCACGTTGGCGGTGCGGGTGGCCAGCGTGTCGATGCTGCGCACCCGCTGGATGGCGTTTTGGGTGAAGCGGGCAAACACGGTGCTCGTGAGGCTGGCCCCGCCCGCCAGGTTCAGCTGGTGGCCCAGCTCCAGGTTGTGGCTGAATTCGGGCAGCAGGGCGGGGTTGCCTTGGCGGTAGTTGCGCGGGTCCTGGTAGAGCTGCAAGGGCAGCTGCTGCATGAAGTCGGGCCGGTTCAGGCGGCGGGCGTAGCTGAACTGCAGGCGGTTCTGGCCGGGCTCTTTGCCCAACTCGCGGGCCACCGTGGCGCTCGGGAAGAGGCTCACGTAGCTCCGGTTCACGCTGGCCCGGCCGTCGGTCAGGCCCCCGTTCAGGAAGGTAGCTTCGGTGCGCAGGCCGCCCTGGGCGCTCCAGCCGTGGCTGAGCTGCTGCGAGAAGGTGGCGTAGGCCGCCGGCAGCACCTGCGTGAAGCGGTAGTCGAACGAGTGGGCGGCGTCGGGCAGAAGCTCGCCGTCCGTGCCCGGCACTTGCATGGCGGTGCTGCCGCTGTTGCGGCTGCCCACCAGCTTCAGGCCGGTTTCGAGCTTGCCCTTGCCGCCGGCGGTGGGCCGGGTGTAGTCCGCCTGCCCGAAATAAATCTGGGCGTCCACCCGCTGGTCCTGCCGGAAGCCGGCGGGCGCGGGGCCCCCGGTCAGCGTCTGCGTCACCGGAATGGTGGCGCTGATGAGCACCGCGCCAGCGTTGGCCGTCAGCTCGCGGCCCTTGTGGGCGGCGTAGGTGCGGCGGTAGTCGGCCGAGGTTTCCAGCACCTTCACGTTCACGTCGGCCAGCTCCTGGCCGTACTGGGTGGTCACGGCGGGCGCGCCCACCGTTTGCTGGGTCAGCACCTGGTTGTCGGTTTCCGTCTGGTGCTCCAGGTGCGGCTGCACGCTCACGCTCAGGGTCTGCTCCGGGGTCAGGTCGTAGCTCAGGCCCAGGCTGAGGCCGTGGTTGCGGTTGCGCTGGCGGCCCTGGCCGGCCTGGGTGGTAAACAGGCCGGTGCCGTCGGGCAGCCGGGCCGTCTGGGTGCTGCTGGTGCGGGTGCGGTACACCTGGTCGTTGCCGTCGTAGCCCAGGTTCCAGGTGGCCTTGCCGTGGTGGCGGCTCAGGCTCAGGCTGGGGGCGTACTTGTCGCCGTTGGCCACGTTCAGGGCCGCCTGGCCGTTCCAGCCCTCTTTTTTGTCCTTCTTGGTGATGATGTTGATGACGCCGGCCCCGCTGGCGTCGTACTTGGCCGACGGGTTGGTCATCACCTCCACCTGGGCAATCTGCGAAGCCGGAATCTGGTCGAGGCGCGGGCCGGGGCCCCCGTTGCCGGTGCCGGCGGGCTTGCCGTCAATCAGGATGGTCAGGTTGCTCGAGCCGCGCAGGCTTACCGTGCCGGTGGCGTCCACGGCCACGGAGGGCACGTTTTGCAGCACGTTCACGGCCGTGCCGCCCACGCTGCTCAGGTCTTTCTCCACGTTAATCACCGTTTTGCCCAGCTCCTGCTGCACAATAGCTTTCTGGGCCACTACCCGCACTTCGCCCAATTGGGTGGCGGCGGCGGCCAGCCGCAGGGGCCCCAGGGCCACGCTCGGGGCCTCGGCCGTCAGGGCCAGCACCCGGCGCTGGGGCTTGAAGTTCAGGGCCTGCGTCCGCAGAATGTAGCGGCCCAGGGCCAGGTGCTCGGCCCGGAACGTGCCGTCCAGGCCCGTTTGAGTGCCGGTCACCAGCGTCGAATCGGCGGCGCGCAGCAGCAGCACGTCGGCAAACGGCACGGGCTGGCCGCCGGCGGCTTCCTGCACGGTGCCGCTGACCTGGGCCGGGCCCGTTTGCTGGGCGTGGAGGCCCAGGGGCAGGGCCGTAAGGAGCAGGGCCAGGCCCCGCAAGGGCTGGCTGAGGCAAGGCAAGAATTTCATGGTGAGTGAGTTGGGGCGGGCGCGCTACCGAAGTGGCCCTGGGTCCGGCAGCGGCCGCGGTTCCGCTGGGGTGAGGGCCGGGGCCAGTAGCGGCGCCGGGTTAGGGAGAAAGGCGGGCGGCAAACCGCCGCCCGGTCGGCAGCCCGATTGGCTGCTCAGCGTCAACAGGTACTAGGCCATCGACAGAACAAAGGTATGGTAGGTACTTTGTGATGCAAGGTACTAATGTAATAAATGCCTGTTAGTTTGAATAAAAATCTTCTTACGCGCTGATAATCAGCTATAAAATTTTTATCAGAATATTCATTTGCCGAATTTTCAACCGCTTAGATGCACGCATTCGACCAGCGGTTGCCCGGAACTCGGCCTTTTTTGGCTGCTTGCGCCGGTCACAATCACACAGTAAATTTGTTCTTGAACCAAAAAAACTAGACCTTCATGCCGAGCACAGCCAGGGGGTGACCTGGAAGCATTTCGCCGGCGGGTACCCGCCGGCCCGGCGTTTCGTTACAAAGCCCCCGCCCAAAGCGCATAAAAAAACCGCCGGACTGCACAGTCCGGCGGTTCAAAGTGCCCTGGCGGCGCGGGGCCCCTACTTCTTGCGCGGTGCGGGCCGCCCCGGGGCTTTGGTGCCGGGGGCCACTTCCAGGCCGTTCTGGAAGGTTTTGCGGCTCTCTACCTTCACGCCATCGGCCCCGAGATACGACCACACGCCGGTTTCCTTGCCGTTGCGAAACGTGCCGCGTACGGCCAGCGTGCCGTCTTCGCGCAGCTCGCGGTAGGGCCCGGCCTTGAGACCGTGGGCATACGTGGTTTCGGCCCGTAGCTTGCCCGAGGGGTAGTTTTCGGTGCCCAGCCCGGTGATGAAGCCGTTCTCGCAGACCAGCCGGCTGGCCACCTTGCCGTCGGCAAAGTAAGTGAGCTGCTCGCCCGCCAGCTTGCCCGCCGGGTTGTACAGCGCCACGCGCTGCACCTGCTTGCTGCCGGGAAAAAACGTGCGCCAGGTGCCGGCGGGGCGGTTGTTCTTGTAGGTTTCCTCGGCCAGCGGCAGGGGGCCGCCGGGGCCGTAGCGCGTCACTTTGCGGTCGCGCCCGGCGTTAGCGTAGTCGGTTTCCTCGGTCAGCTGGCCGGCGTCGGAAAACTCCTGGGCCCGGCCGGTGGGGGTGCCCAGGCGGTAGGTGGTTTTGCTTTTGATTTGGCCGTTTTCGTAGTAGCTCGTGGCGGGGCCGTCGAGGTTGGCGGTGCCGCTGGTGGCGGGGGCCACGCGCTTGGCCAGGTCGTCGCCGAGGGGGTTGCGCACGGGGCGCTGCGCCACCGGGGCGGGGGCGTAGGTGCTCTCGGTCTGGAGCTTGCCGCTGGGGTAGTAGCTGCGGTAGCGGCCGCGGCCGCTGGCGTCGGCCAGCACCTCGGTTTCGAGCTGGCCGGTGGGGTAATACGTTTTGTAGGGCCCCGCGAGCAGGCCCTTGTGCAGGGTGCCCTCGCTCTGCACCTGGCCGCTGGCGTAGTAGAATTTCACCGCGCCCTCGGGCTGCCCGTCCTGGTAGGTGATGTCGGCCTGGGGCTTGCCGTCGGCGTACAGCTCGTGCATCGTGCCGTTGGGCTGGCCCTTGGCGAGGGTGGTTTTCAGCTTCACCGCGCCGGTGGGGTGGTAGTAGGTCAGCTCGCCGCTGGGCTCGTCGTTGTCGAAGCTGCCTTCCTGGGCCACCTTGCCGTTTTCGTAGTACGTTTTGAAGGGGCCCTGGCGCACGCCGTCGCGGTAGGTGGTTTCGAGCCGCCGGGTGCCGCCGGGGTGAAACTCGACGTAGGCCGAGTCGCGCTTGCCGGCCCGGAAGCTGGTTTGCTGCTCCAGCTGGCCGCCGCGGTAGTAGCGCCGGTAGGTGCCCTGGGGCACGGTGTCGCCGGCTACCACGGCCGTATATACCTCGCGCTTAGCGGTTTTGGTCGAGTCGTAATAGGTCACGAACCGCTTGAGTTTTTGGGCGTGGGCAGGTAGGGCAAGCAGGGCAAAGGCAATGAGCAGGTATTTCATGGGCGAAAGAACGGACGGGGTAGCTATTAAATTTCGCGCCAAGTTTCGCTAAGTTTTAAAAAAAAGAAGTTTCGCAAAGGGGCCCCCAGATAGGGCTTCCTCTGCGAAACTTCTTTTTTAAACTTGGCGAAACTTGGCGCTACACGGCCTCCAGCACGATGGCCGAGGCCCCGCCGCCGCCGTTGCAAATGCCCGTGACGCCGATTTTGCCGCCCTCGTTGCGCATCACGTTCAGCAGCGTCGTCACGATGCGGGCCCCCGAGGCCCCCAGCGGGTGGCCCAGGCTCACGGCCCCGCCGTACACATTCACCTTGGTGCCTTCGAGCTTGAGCAGCTGGTTGTTGGCTAGCGAAACGACCGAGAACGCCTCGTTGATTTCATAGAAGTCCACGTCCTTGGCGTCGATACCGGCGTGCTTCAGGGCCTTCGGAATGGCCAGCGCGGGCGAGGTCGTGAACCACTCCGGGGCCTGCTCGGCGTCGGCGAAGCCGCGCACGATGGCAATGGGCTTGATGCCCAGCGCGTCGGCTTTCTCGCGGCTCATCAGCAGCACGGCGGCCGCGCCGTCGTTGAGGGTCGAGGCGTTGGCGGCCGTCACGGTGCCCTCCTTGCCGAAGGCGGGCTTGAGGCCGGCCAGCTTTTCGAACTGCACCTTGGTGTACTCCTCGTCGTCGTCCACCACGGTCGTTTTGCCGCGGCTTTCGATGGTGACGGGCACGATTTCGTCTTTCTTTTTGCCGGCTTTGGCGGCGTTGGCGCTGCGGGTGTAGCTCTCGCGGGCAAACTCGTCCTGCTGCGCGCGGGTGATGCCGTAGTGCTGGGCCGTGTGGTCGGCGGCCACGCCCATGGCGTAGTCGTGGTAGGGGTCCCAGAGGCCGTCTTTCATCAGGCCGTCAATCATTTGGCCGTGGCCGTACTTGGCCCCGAAGCGGGCCTTGTCGAGGTAGTAGGGCACGTTGCTCATGCTTTCCATGCCGCCGGCCAGCACCACTTCGGCCTGCCCCAGCATGATGGCCTGGGCCGCGTACATGATGGCCTTCGAGCCCGAGGCGCACACCTTGTTCACGGTGGTGCACTCCACGGTGTCGGGCAGGCCGGCTTTTTTGGCCGCCTGGCGGGCCGGGGCCTGGCCCAGGTTGGCCGAGATGACGTTGCCCATAATCACCTGCTCCACTTCGGAAGCGGCCACGCCGGCCTTGTCCAACGCGCCTTTCAGGGCAATGGCGCCCAGTTCCACGGCCGTGAGCGAGGCCAGGGCCCCGCCAAACGAGCCAATCGGGGTGCGCACCGCCGACACAATTACAACTTCCTTAATCTGCATGGTTTCAACAACAAACGGGGGTGGGAAAAAAGTATCAGAAACTGCGGTAAAAGTACGCCTCCTCCGGCCCTCACCAGGTGGGCTGGCCCCGGCGGGCGGCGGGCCCCGGGCGGCGCGGCACCTGTTGCAGGTACTGCTGCTCCTGGGCTTGCAGCGCGTCGAGCAGCTGCTGGGCCTGGCCCGGCGACAGGCTCATGGCCTTCAGCCGCTCGCGCTGCGTCTGAAGCCGGGCATCGGTGGCGCGGGCGGTGTCGGTGCCGGGGCCCCCGCCGCGCCCCGCCGGGTCGGCTGGCCCAGGGGCCGCCGCGTCGCCCAGGCCCTGGCTGCCGCCGGGCTGGCCCCCGGTGGGTACCGGGCCGGCGGCGCCGGCCGTCGCGGGGGCGCGGCGGCCGGTGGCGGCCGCGCCGGGCCGGGCGGTGGGGCGCTGGGCATCGGGGGCCCCGGCCGCGTCGGGCCGCGACTGGGGCGGCCCGCCGGGCGCGGCCGCGGGCTGGTTGGGGTCGGGGGCCAGGCCGGGTTGGGCGTTGCCGGCCTGGTTACCGGCCGTCGGCACCGGCCGGCCGTTGGGGGAGGGGCCGGCCGCGACGGGCTTTTTGGCGGCGGGTGGCGGGCCGGGGGCGGCGGACGGCGGGCCCAGCTGGGGCGTGGCGCGGTGGTGGGCCAGGTAGGCGCTCAGCACCTCGTAGTCGTAGCGGGCCCCGGCGTTGGCGGGGTCCAGCACCAGGGCCTGGCGCAGCAGGCCCAGCGCCGGGGCCAGCTCGCCGGCCCCGGCGGCCAGCACCGCCAGCTGCTGCCGGGCCACGCTGCCGATGGGCGGCGGCACGCCGGCGTCGAGCAGCAGCCCATAGGTGGCGCGGGCGGCGGCCAATTGCCCGGCCCGGCGCTGGGCGTGGCCCAGGTTCAGGCGCAGGGCCGCCGCGCCGGCCGCCGCGCGGTTGGTGGCCGCCGCCGTGGCAAAGGCCCGGGCTGCGCCGTCGGCATCGCCCCGGGCGTAGGCGGCCTGCCCGGCGGCGGCGGCGGCGTTGCGGTCGCGCACCCACGTCAGCTCGCGCCACGCGGGCGGCGTCAGCAGCAAAAGAAGCAGCAGCGGCTTGGTCATGGGGTTTCAGTGCCTGGCGCCCGGGGGCGGGCCTGCCGAACGGCATTCCTAAATTAGTCGTGTAAAAATAAACGGGTTATCAGATGTCAACCGTTCGTTGACACCTGATAACCAATAATTTATGTTTTAAATAACAACCACCAACCAATGATTTCGCAGCTACGAATAAGGTCAAGCCGGCTCACTGTTGATGCCCGGTACCTGCTGCGGCATTTCTACCGGCCAAATTTACGGCCGAATGACGACCACCGTAAGGGCCACGTCCAGCGCGAGCAGCACCAGGGCCACGCCCAGCGGCAGGCGGTAGCGGTTGTCGGCCACGGCCACGGTGCGCACCTGCTCGGTGGGGCCTTGCACGGCCCGCAGATCGGCCAGCAGGGCCGGGAAGCCGTTTTGGCGGTCGTTCAGGGCCACGTACTGGCCGCCGGTCTGGGCCGCGAGCTGGAGCAGCGGGGCTTCGCGCAAGCGGCTCGTGACGGGCCGGCCGGCGGCGTCGCGCACCAGCCGCCCGCCGGACAACGGCAGCCGGGCCCCGGCTGCCGTGCCCACGCCCACCGCGAATACCCGGGCCCCGCTGCGGGCCAGGGCCCGCAGCGGGGGCTCCAGGTTTTCGCCGAAGTCCTCGCCGTCGCTCACCACCACCACGGCCGTGGCGCGGCCGGGCCCGCCCGCCCCGCCGGGGGCCGGGGCCAGCCGCGCCAGCACCAGCTCCAGGGGCACGCGCAAAGCCGTGGGGCCCGGCGGCAGCAGGCTGGTGCTGAGCGTGTTCAGGAACGTCTGCACGGCCTCCTGGTCGTAGGTGAGCGGGCACTGCACCACCGCCTGGCTGCCGAATACCACCAGCCCCAGCCGGTCGGCGGGGAAGTGCTCCACCAGGGTTTGCAGCTCGGCCTGGGCCCGCAGCAGGCGGCTGGGGGCCACGTCGGGCGCGTCCATCGAGCGCGACACGTCCACCACCAGCCACAGGTCCTTGCCGGCGGTGCGCACGGGCTGCGGGCTCACGCCCCGCGCCGGGCCCAGCCAGGCCAGCAGCAGCAGCGCCCCGGCCGGCAGGCGTAGCGGCAGCTTCCAGGCTAGGCGGCCCGCCCGCCGCCCCAGGGCCCGCGCCAGCCGCCCGGTGCGCAGCACGTAGGCCAGCACCAGCAGTAGGGCCAGCGCGGCGGCGGCCAGCGGCAGCTCAAAATAGGGGTATGCCCAGGTAAGCAAGTCGTGGCGAAGGAAATAGCGAAAAACAACGGCCCCGGGCCCCGCCCGGCGCAAGGCCAAAGATAATTTTTTTGGCCCCGCCCCGCGGGTTTTTCCGCCCGGCCCGTATATTTGCAGCCGCTTCGGACGGAAGCGTCCAGCCAATTGGAGAGATGGGTGAGTGGCTGAAACCAGTAGTTTGCTAAACTGCCGTAGCTCTAAAGGTTACCGGGGGTTCGAATCCCCCTCTCTCCACCGAAAAGCCCCGTTTCCTCCCCGGAAGCGGGGCTTTTGCTTTTCAGGGGCCGGACTGCCGCGGGTTTTGTGGCCGTTGCTGCCCGCTGGCTGGGCAAGGCAGGCGACGCAAACGGGCGTCTTACGGGGCCCCGGGCGTGGTTTTCGGCCCAAGCCAAGGGTAGGTTGCGCCTCCGTGGCCCGGGCCCCGCCTGCCACCCGCCGGCAGCCGCGCCCGCAACGTGTACCGCTTGGACCTGGCCACCGGGCTGGCCAAGCGGCTCGGCAACACCGTGCCCGCCAGCACATCGTTCAACTTTGAAATCCGCGACTTAGCGGTGTCGTTACCTGTAAACGTGCCTTTGCCGGTGGAACTGGTCAGCTTTACGGCCGTGGCCGAAGCGCCGGCCACCGTGCGCCTGGCCTGGGCCACGGCTTCGGAGACCCACAGCGCTTACTTTGCCGTGGAGCGCAGCACCGACGGCACGCGTTACGCCCCCGTGGGGCAGGTAGCGGCGGCGGGTACCTCGGCTACGGCCCACGCCTACGGCCTGACGGACGTCGCCCTGCCGGCCGGGGCCGCCCTGCTCTACTACCGCCTGCGGCAGGTGGACCAAGACGGCACGAGCCATTACTCGCTCGTGCGCCCGGTGGCCATCGCGCCGGCGGCCACTGGCCTGCGCGTGTATCCCACCCCCGCCAGCGCCGCCGCCACGCTCACCGGGGCCCCGTCCGGGGCGGCGGTGCAGGTGTTCGACGCCCGGGGCCGCCGCGTGGCCGCAGCTATGGCCGATGCTACCGGCACGGCCGCACTGGCCGCCGGCCTGCCGCCGGGGGTGTACGTGGTCCGCAGCGGCAGCCGCACGGCCCGTTGGGTGGTGGAATAAAGAGCCAAAAAAGCCCTGCTGGTCCAGCAGGGCTTTTTTAATTGTGCGTAGCGGCGGTTAGTTGAACAGCGCGGCGGGGTTGGCCGCGAAGTTCTTGGCAATGGCCTTCACCGTGGCCGCGTCCAGGGGCTCGTCGAAGGCTTCGGCTCCGGCGGTGGAAGAGGTGACACCGGTTATGGCCTGCACGCTTAAGCCCGCCTGGGTGGTGTTGCTTTCCGCTGGGTAAGCGGCGCTGGCTCCCGCGTTGTAAGGCCCTACGGTGCTGGGGGCGCCGCTCACGTTGTTGTTGGGCAGCGGCGGGGTGGCTGGCGTTTCATCGGGCGTAATCCAGCTCTTGGGCGTGGCCGAAGTGGGGCTTTGGATGCCGCCGCGCCGCAGCGAGCGGATGCGCGACGAGTGCCGGGCCTCCACCGAGTGGATGTTGAGGGCCGCCTCCAGAATGTCTTTCTGGGAAATGAGGTTGGCCGCACCGCCCTTGTAGGCCCGCACGCCGGTATCTACAAACTGCTGGCCCACCATCAGAAAGTCCGACACGCTGGTGAAATTGCCCGCGTTGGGGGCCGTCGTGCCGCCCAGCGTCGGGAACAGCGCCGTGCGGGTCCGGTTTTGCGAGCCCGTGTAGTCGTAGCCCGCCCGCGTGGGGTCGGCAATAGCTGCGGTGCCCAGTACGCTGCGCAGCGTGCTGATGTGCAGGTTCTCGTCGTTGAGGATGATGGTGATGGCCCCCGACTGCTCGGTATTGAGAATGTTCGAGGCTAGCGCCGTTTGGTAATAGTATTTTTCCAAGTACTCCAGCTGCAAAGCCAGGTTGAGGGTGTCGATTACGACTTGGGGCAATGTGCTGGTTTGGCCGTAAGCTTTGGTAAAAAGCGTGCTTACGGCCAGGGGCAGGGCCGCCGCCGATACCTTTTTGCCGAAGCCCACCAGATTGCGGAATGCCGCCCGGCGCGGATTGAACCGGTCGTATACCTCGCCGCCGTCGGCCTTGGCGATGTCATCAATAATTTGAAGTAAGTCCATGAGAAAGCAAAATTTAAAGAATGGGAGGGAGGTGCCGGGGTCCTAAGCGAAGCTGTTAGCGCTGAGCTTGGAGCCGGCGGCCAAGAAGTTGTTGGCCGTGGCCAGCACCACCTGCGGGCGCTTCGAGCGTTCTTCGCCCGTACCCATCGTGTCCACCACGTCATTGGCCACGAAGGTGTTGGTGGTTATCAACTCCCGAATGACTGCCGCGTGGCGGGCTTCCACCGACACGATTTTGCCGGCCAGCGTGAGGTAGTCTGCGCTGGTAATAAACCGGCCGGCCCCGTTGTAAGCCGCCACGCCCAGGTCCTCAAAAGCCATGGCCGCGTTCAGCACACCCAGCTTGGTCGAGCCCGAGGCCGTGGTGCGTTGCATGAAGTCGATGCCCGAAAAGTCGGGCACCAATGCGTCAGTGATGCGGCCCGTGGTGATGGCTTGCTTGAAAAACTCGCGGTGGATGATTTCGTGGTCCTTCAAGTCCGAGAAAATGGCTTTCTCGGCGGCCGACGCCGTGCCGGTGTAGTAGGAATTGGCCACCACTTGGGTGTAGAACGCCGCCTCGAGCTGCTCCAGGGCGTAAGCGTAGTTCAGGATGCCGGTATCGCCGCTGCCCACGTCGATGAAGCCGCCGCTGGGCGAGTTGGTGTCGTCTTTTGAGCAGCCGGCCAGGTAAAGGCCGCCCAGCGCCAGGCCGGCCCCGGAATAACGTAGAAACGACCGCCGGGGCACCGGCGCCAACAGGCCCGGAGCATCCGTCTCGGGCACTTTGGGAAGGGAAGAAAGATGGGAGGACATAAGAAAAATAAAATGTGAAACGTGCCCTCGATACGCATTTTGCCCACGCTCATTCGGTTGATTACCAGAAAATCAGTAGTAATACAACCAACATCCGGGTAAACACCTACCGTATCCCCTCTTTGCTCTGCTGGCCCCTGGCATTGCGTATCCGGCTTTCCGCCGTACCTTTGCCGGGCCAGGGGCATCAGGTAGAGTTATTCTTTAACTGGCGCTGCGGGTATTTTCGGGGTGTAGCGTAGCCCGGTATCGCGTCTGCTTTGGGAGCAGAAGGTCGTAGGTTCGAATCCTGCCACCCCGACATATTTTTTAGCACTAACCCGCTGACTTAACTGCCCAGCGAAATTGCGTGCCTGATGCGATGACAATTCGCGCACAGTAACGCACATTTCTTCAGTTCGCCGTGAATTGCGGCCAGCGACTTGAGCCTCAACTTAGACCAGTCCACGTCCTTCTGGGCTGGGTCGCGGTGATGGAATTCAAACACGGCGTAATGACTGTCGCGGATATGAACGGTGCAGTCTTCGCACTGGCTGCCTAAGTGCTGGATTGCGTCAATTTTGCGCTTTATCCACCGTTGCTGGCAGCGGGTATTAAAACACTTGCGGCAATAAACCATGACCCCCTGCGAGTGCGTGGCAGATTTATAAAAATCAGCCACTTCTTTAAACTGTTTGCAGTCAATACATTGTTTCATGGCCTTGTAGTTTAATGGATAAAACAATTGCCTTCTAAGCAGTGGTTCCAAGTTCGATTCTTGGCAGGGCTACCAAATTAAAGGGGAAACAGCCTGTTTTGGGGCAGCAAATCCAAACAGCTAGTCTCGGTTTGAAATCAAAGCGTGCTCATTGTCAGTGGGGTCTTCGGCCGTTCTGACACTGCGCAAAAAGGCCCTTGCCAGCCCTGGCAAGGGCCTTTTTACGTCCTGGGAAAACTTGCCGAAAAATAGGCAAAATGGAATAAAAAGGGTACTTTTGAGTGTTCTCTTAGTGGCTGGTTTTTGCAGCCGCTTTAACCCCCTTTTGCATGAGCGAAATAGCAGAAAAGAAAGCCCCCGCCGAATACACGGCCGATAGCATCCAGGTGCTCGAAGGGCTGGAGGCCGTGCGCAAGCGCCCCAGCATGTACATCGGCGACACGGGCGTCAAAGGCCTGCACCACCTGGTGTGGGAAGTGGTCGACAACTCCATCGACGAGGCCCTGGCCGGCCACTGCGACCGCATCGAGGTCACCATCAACGAAAACAACTCCGTGACCGTGCGCGACAACGGGCGCGGCATTCCCGTCGATTTCCACGCCAAAGAAGGCCGCTCGGCCCTCGAAGTGGTGATGACCGTGCTGCACGCCGGCGGCAAGTTTGACAAAGATTCCTACAAAGTTTCCGGGGGCCTGCACGGCGTGGGCGTGAGCTGCGTGAACGCGCTGAGCACCGACCTGAAAGTGACCGTGCGCCGCAAGGGCCACATTTACGAGCAGGACTACAAGATTGGCGTGCCGCAGTACGCCGTGAAGGAAATCGGCGACACCGACGAGCACGGCACGCAGGTGGACTTCCTGCCCGACGACAGCATCTTCACCGAAACCGTTTACAAGTACGACACCATCGCCACCCGCCTGCGCGAGCTGTCGTACCTCAACAAGGGCATCCGCATTACCCTCACCGACCGCCGCGAGCAGAACGCCGCGGGCACCGGCTTCCGCTACGAGGAGTTTTATTCGGTGGGCGGCCTGAGTGAGTTCGTGCAGTACCTCGACAGCGCCCGCACCGTGCTCATGCCCCTGCCCATCCACGTGGTGAGCGAGAAGGGCGGCACGCCCGTGGAAGTGGCTTTGCAGTACAATTCCGACTACCAGGAGCACATCTACTCCTACGTCAACAACATCAACACCATCGAGGGCGGCACGCACGTGGCCGGCTTCCGCGCCGCGCTTACGCGCACGCTGAAGAACTACGCCGATAAGTCGGGCAAGCTCGAAAAGGCCAAGGTGGAGATTTCGGGCGAGGACTTCCGCGAGGGCCTCACGGCCGTGATTTCGGTGAAGGTGCAGGAGCCGCAGTTTGAGGGGCAGACCAAAACCAAGCTCGGCAACTCCGACGTGAGCGGGGCCGTGAACACGGTGGTGGGCGAAATCCTGCAACAGTACCTGGAGGAAAACCCCCGCGAGGCGGGCATCATCGTCGAGAAAGTGATTCTGGCCGCCAAGGCCCGCATCGCCGCCCGCAAAGCCCGCGAAATGGTGCAGCGCAAAACCGTGCTGGGCTCGAATTCGCTGCCCGGCAAGCTGGCCGACTGCTCGGAGTCGGACCCTGAAATCTGCGAGCTGTACCTGGTGGAGGGCGACTCGGCCGGCGGCACCGCCAAGGCGGGGCGCAACCGGGCGTTTCAGGCCATCCTGCCGCTGCGGGGCAAAATCCTCAACGTGGAGAAGGCCCAGGAGCACCGCATCCTCGAAAACGAGGAAATCCGCAACATGATTACGGCCCTGGGCGTCACCTTCGGTACGCCGGCCGACCCGGAAAAGGGCATCGAGGCCGATGCTAAAGGCCTGAACCTGGCCAAGCTGCGCTACCACAAGGTCATTATCATGACCGACGCCGACATCGACGGCTCGCACATCCGCACCCTGATTCTAACCTTCTTTTTCCGCTACATGCGGGCCCTGGTCGACAGCGGCTACATCTACATCGCGCTGCCGCCGCTCTACCTCGTGAAGCGCGGCAAAGAAGAGCGCTACTGCTGGAGCGAAGAAGAACGGGAGCAGGCCCAGCGCGACCTGGGCCGGGGCAAGCCCGACACCGTGAACGTGCAGCGCTACAAAGGCCTCGGCGAGATGAACGCCGAGCAGCTCTGGACCACCACCATGCAGCCCGCCACCCGCTCGCTCAAGCAGGTAAACGTGGAATCGGCCGTGGAAGCCGACCACCTGTTCTCGATGCTGATGGGCGACGAAGTGGCCCCCCGGCGCGACTTCATCGAGCAAAACGCCAAGTACGCCAAGCTGGACATTTAATGCCAACGACGCGCAAAAGAAAAGCCCGCTGCAAAGCGGGCTTTTCTTTTGCGCGTCGTGTTTAGGTACGGTGAAAGGATGCGGCAACTTGTTTCGTCCGGGGCCCCTGGAAATTTATTGCGGGCTGCTCGTGAAAACCGATGCAACCGCCGGCATTCCCAGGTAGTGAACCAGTAACGGCGGCCGAACTAAACCGGGGCGGTGGCCAGTAAAAAATAATTAATGAGACGCTTAAAGGCCCGGCTTTTGTCGGCGAGTAAACGGAAAATAATTATTCCGATTAAAGCAACGCTGATGCCGGCCAGCACGTCCAATACGTAGTGGTGGCTATTGTAAACCGCGGAAAACCAAATGCCCACCATGACGGTGAGGAATAGATAATTAAAGATTCCCGACCGGTTTTTAACGGCGTAAAATAATACAATGACCGGGTAGGCCGAATGCAGGGAAGGCATGGCAGCGAAGATGTTGGAGTTCTTCGCGTAGATAGATTTAAAGATGTTAACGCCGAAAAATGCGTCAAATCTTGCCAGCCCGGCCGTGCTGCCCATCCGCAGGGGCTGGAATTGAAAGCCATGTTGCTGCACGTACCACGGGGGGGCAGCCGGGTGCAGGTAATAAATTACAAACCCCAGCAGGTTTACTAATAGAAACGTTAGCGAAAACTCAAAAAATAGCGGCCGGTTCTTGAAGAATAAATAACCCGCGAAAGCCAGCGGGATGGGTACCCAGCACAGGTAAAATACGCCGCACATTACGTCAAGCCACGGGCTGCCGTGCAGTAGCCAAAACTCGTTGGGTGTCAGCGTTTGGTTGCCTGCGTGAATGCCAAACAAGCTTTTTTCCGCGTGGTACAGCGGCGCGATGTCCACCGCCCGGTAGGCATAGTTCGGAAACGCCTTCATGTAGTCGTAAAGAATCCAGAAAACGACGAAGATAGAAAAACCCGTGATGAATCGGCGGGTGGTCGCCGAGAGGTAATAGCAGGCGTTGCAGATAGCAAGCAGCACCAATTGCTCGGGCCGAAAACCAATTAATAAATAGGAAAAGAGCAGGTAAGCCAGCGACAGCGCTGGCACTACCAAGCCCTTTGTACCTATCCTTGGGGGTGAATCACGCATACTGTTCGCGAGTGGCTACGGGATTGGTTGGCGCAGCAGAAGTGGCTGCCCTGTGGCTGGTTGACTCACACGTTCACCCGTTCGACCACCGGTTCGCGGGTGGTCGTGTTGCGGCCCCGGAACTCAATGTACTTAACGTTGGGCACCCAGAACGTGCCGCCGTCGATGCGCAAAAAAACCCGGTCCAGCACGATTTGCTTGCTGGCCAAAGTCGTGTACACGTGAAAAGCTTTGTCGGCACTGGATTTCATCAGGTAGAAACGCACCTTGTCGTAGGCGGCAAACTTCAGCTCGTATTTGTCGGGCCCCAATTTCTTGGTGCTAATGCCGTAAGCGAATTTGCGCTGAATGAAATTCAGCTCTTTGCGCTGGCCCTGCTCGGCGTACCTAATCCAGAATACGTGCACGGGCTCGTCTTCGTCCAGGGCCCCGTTCCCGTCCACGTTGAGCTGGTAGATGACGGTGTTGCTGTTGGGGTCGCGCTGCAAGTAAAACAGCTGGTTGGCAATGCCGGCGGGCGTGGGAAAATCGGTGCTGGGCAACGGCGCGGCCCGAAGCGGCTGCAAGCCGCCAACCCAGCCGCCGAGGAGGAGCAACAGCGTGCCGGCGGCTACTTTCGCGGCAGTTGGAACGGGTCGGGCCGGCTGCATTTTCAGGTGCAGCGATTTTTTGGCGTCGAGCAGGCGCGACACCGCGGTTATGTTCGACAACACGGCGAGCACGGTGATGGGAAACGTGAAAATCGACATGGTTTCGAACACGTGGAACGGCACGCCCGGCACGTACAGCTTGTAATTGCCGCCCAGGTACGCCGAAGCCAGGCCGCAGGCCAACGCGCTGACGCCCAGCAGTACCACGCGCTCGGGGCGCTGCATCAGGCCGCCTTTGCACTCAATGCCCAGCCCCTCGGCCCGGGCCCGGGTGTAGCTCACCATCATGGAGCCGATAAGGGCAATGAAGGCAAAGAGCGAGCTGAAAAAGTAGTGGTGCGCCACGAGGTAATAGCAGATGCCCAGGAACGTGAACAGCTCGCTGTAGCGGTCCAGTACGGAGTCGAACAGGGCCCCGTACTCGCTTTTCATGTTGCCCAGGCGGGCCACCTGCCCGTCGAGCATGTCGAACAGGCCGGCAAACAGGATGAGGGCCCCGCCCCAGCCCACGTAGCGCAAATCGCCCCGGTGGCCTTCCTCGCCGCCGGCAATGAAGACCACGGCCACCCCGATGTTCAGCAGTAGCCCGGTGAGCGTTACCGCGTTGGGCGTGAAACCAATTTTAATCAACAACCGCACGAAGGGATTTATAATCTTATAAATCCCCGCCTGCAAGCCGTTGCGCAGCGTCATTAAATTCATGCGAAGGGTCGGCAGCAGCCGGTTAGAAATCAACTTTAAAGCGCCCCCGCAGGCCCCATTCCGAGATGTTGGGGTTGTCGAGGTAAGTGAGCCGCTTGACGATGTCCAGCCGGAACAGCTTGAAGATGTTGGCCACGCCCACGCTGGCTTCGGCGTAGGGCTGCCGGCCCAGTGCAAACGTAGTGGGCTGGCCCTGGGCATCTTGCAGGAACTGGTATAGCTCCGGGTGGAGGGTAGGATTGTTTTGGTCCCGGATACCGCCGTACAACAGCTTGAGGGAGGCCACTTCCCGTAGCTTCAATTGTTTTATCAGCGGCAGCTTGTTGAAAAAGAATCCGTTGAAGTTTTGGTCAATGAAGAAGCTGGCGTAGTGGTCGCTGGAAAACTCCAGGAAATTCATCAGGTTATACGAATTCAGCTGGTACGAGTACGTCTGGTTGGCCCGGTGAATGTCGAGCAGCGGGAAGGGCACCTGCCCGAAAATGTAGCCCCCCTCCACCGTCACGTCGGCGTGGCCCAGCTGCGACAAATAAAACCGCTTGGTGGCGTTGAGCGCAACGTTTTTGTAGTTGTACTCGCCGCCGAGCACGCCCTTGAGGCCCGTGGTGAGGCGGGCCGTGAAAACGGGGTAGGGCCCGATGATGGGCACGCGGTAGAGCTTGCCCTGGTAAAACGTTTCCTTGGGGGCCCAGCGCAGCGACAGCATCGCCTCCGTGGTACTCAGGTTGGCAACGGGGTTGGGGCGGTCGTCTTCGACGTTGCGAAAATACAAGCCGCCCGCCGGGGCCTGCTGCCATTTTTTGACGCCCAGCGTGTAGGAGAAGTGGTTGTTGAACTCGTGCACGTAGTCGAGGCGGTACACGTCGTTGTACAGCCACTTGTCGTTGACGCCGCGCTTGAAAGAAAGCAGAAAGTTGTCTTCCTGCACAAATTCCAGCTCCTGGCCCGGAATCTTGGTGTCGCGCTGAAAGCTGGCGCGGATAAAGTTTTGCGGGAAAGTGTAGACCGATTTATTGTTGAGCGAATACGTGGAGCTGAGAAAGTATTTCCACCGCTCGTCTTTGAAACCGTAGGCCGAATAGGTTTCGAAATAAATGCGCTTGCTCAGCTCCGGCGTGGTGCGGCCGCCCAGCCGCAGCCGGAAACCTTCGACGGGGTTAAAGCTGTAAAACGTGTTGGACGGCCCAATTTCAAACGGCCCGAACGACTTGTAGCCGGACAGCACGAAGGTGAAAATCTCCAGCGTGCGCCGGAACGACTTGATGGTTTGCAGGGTGTCGACGTTGGTGTAAATGGCCTTCTCGACCTGCGTGAGGCTGTCGGGCCGGTTGCGCCGCCAAAAGGCGTCGGGGCGGTGGTCGGTGCTGTCGGCAGCTATTTGCGCGGGGCCGTCGTACACTTCGGGGCCCTCGGGCTTGTTAATTTCGTAGTGCTGGTACGAAACCGTGCGCTCGCCGTAAAAGCCGGAGCCTTTGTTTTGGGAAACGCCGAAATCAATGGCCAACGCGCTTTTGCTCAAATGGTAGCGCTTGTCGGGGTTTTCGGCGAAATCCAGGCGGGCGTTCAGGCTCTTGACGAAGTTGAGGTTGATGCGCTTGTCCACCGAAAGCACCGCTTGCTGCACCGCGTAGTTGCCGTCGAGGGTGACGTAGAGCTTGCCGTTGAAGAGCATGTCGCCCTTGGCGCGCGGGGTAAAGCTCAGCTCGATGAGCTGCGGGGTTTGCTGCTTAAGGGTATCGGTGATGTAAAACTGGTAAAACGTGGGCGAGTTGTTGGCAATCGGGCTCAGCAGCTGGTTGCCCAGCAGGGACACGTTGTTGGCGTAAATGTCGATGTCCTGGTACATCCGATTGAAATAGGTGCTCAGGCCCTCGTTGTCAATAAAATGCTTGTCGAACTGCACTTGCTTGGTGCCCAGCGCGACGGTTTTTCTTTTCTCGGGGTTTTTGCGGTAGTATTCTCTGGCCAGCTTTTCTTCCATGTACACGGGCAGGATGTTCACGCCGCCCGCCGCGGTAGAATCCTGCTTTTCAAACAGAAACTGGTAGTTGCGGAATATTTTTTTGTTCTTGAATTTCTCCGATAAGTTGCTGAACGCGAAGGTCATCTTCTCGTACTTGTCGTACTCCACGTAGTCGTAGCTTTCCGGCCGGTTCTTTTCCTTGTTGTCGATGACCTGGCGGATGAGGGCGACGGCGGGGTTTTCTTTGTTGCGGTAGCGGGGCTGCTTTTGCCCTTTCACCACTACTTCGTTCAGCAGGGCCGCGGTGGGGGTGAGCTGCACGTTCAGCTCCTGGGGCACCCCGGCCACGATGGTTTTCGTCACGGTTCGGTAGCCCAGGTAGTTGAACACCACCGACGTGTACGGGGCGGGCACCCGCAGGGTGTAGTGCCCGTCGAGGTCGGTATTGGCCCCCACCCCGGCCTGGGGCACCGCAACCGTGACGTAGGGAAGCTTTTCTTTGGTTTTGGCGTCCATCACCACGCCCTCAATGGTGGTGGTTTGGGCGGCCACGGCCGCCGGCAGGCCCAGCAGCGCCAGTAGCAAGCACGCCACGCTTCGGTAGCGGAGCGCGGTAAACAAACTATTCATGGCTTCTTAAAGACAAAATGCAGCTGCAAAAAGTAGTTGAATCCGACCCCGACCAGCAAGGAGACCACCACTTTACTGTACACGTAGTTCAGGTGCAGCACCTGAGTGAACAGGTAAACGCCGGTTGCGTTCAAAAGCAGGCTGCCCAGCCATACTACGAAGTAGCGGAGGCCCTGGGTTGACGTGCTTTGCCGCGCGGCGTCGAACACAAAATGCTTGCCCAGGTAGAAGTTGGTGAGGCCCCCGGCGGCGTTGCCCGCCGCGGTGGCCGCCAGGTACCAGACGTGCAGCGCCTCCACCCCGGCGATGGTGACCAGGAAATCGACGGCGGTGCCCGCCGCCGCCGCGGCCTGCGCCTTTACCAGCCGGGGGTAGCGCATTTAACGACTGCTGAGTTTTAACCCGGCCCGGAGCAGCGCGTTGCTGTAAACGCCGGCCAGTACGTCGTCCAACATCACGCCCACTCCGCCTGGTAAGTCCTCCATTTTTCTAATGCCCAACGGTTTGGCGATATCAAAAAACCTGAACAGCGCCAGCCCCGCCAGCAGGTTGGGCCCCGTGACGGGCACGCACAGCATGGCCACCCACATGCCGGCCGCTTCGTCGATGACCACCCGGGCGCTGTCTTTGCCCCACGCGGGCTCCACGCGCTGGGCCGCCCAGGTGCCCAGGGCCAGCAGGCCCGCCGTGAGCAGGCCCGCCGGCCCGGGGCGCGTGGTGGGGCCCCGGCCCCGGGCCAGGTACAGGCCCAGGCAGCAGGCGGCGGCGGCCACCGTGCCGCCCCCTTTCAGGTGGCCCACGCCCAGCACCGAGGCAATTGCTTTGAACACGCGGCGGGGGAGGTTAAAAAGCTTCGGCCGCGTCCTGGTACTCGTCGGGCGCGGCGTCCGTCACGGGCTCCTCGCCCATGATGTGGCGCAGGGTGTTGTGCAGCGTCACCAGCTGCTTGAAGATGTCGTGCTCGGGCCGCAGGTCGTCCACGGTTTGCGGCGATTTGAGGTAGAACGAGAGCCACTCCTGCACGCCGCTCATGCCCGCCCGCTTGGCCAGGTCCATGAACAGGGCCAGGTCCAGCACCAGGGGGGCCGCCAGGATGGAGTCGCGGCAGAGGAAGTTGATTTTAATCTGCATCGGGTAGCCCAGCCACCCGAAAATGTCGATGTTGTCCCAGCTCTCCTTGTTGTCGCCGGCGGGCGGGTAGTAGTTGATGCGCACCTTGTGGTACATGTCGCCGTACAGCTCGGGGTTGACTTCGGGGTGGAAGATGTCCTCCAGCACGCTCAGCTTCGACACCTCCTTGGTGCGGAAGTTGTCGGGGTCGTCGAGCACCAGCCCGTCGCGGTTGCCCAGGATGTTGGTCGAGAACCAGCCCCGCACGCCCAGGGCGCGGGCGCTGAGGCCCGGGGCCACGATGGTTTTCATCAGGGTCTGCCCCGTCTTGAAGTCCTTGCCGGCCACCGGCGTGCCGGTGATGGCGGCCAGCTCCAGCAGCGCGGGCACGTCCACGGTCAGGTTGGGAGCCCCGTTCACAAAGGGCACGCCCTCCTTCAGCGCCGCGTAGGCGTAAATCATGCTGGGCGCAATGTTGGCCGCGTTGGCGTGCAGGCCTTCCTCGAAGGCCGCCAGGGTGCGGTGCGTTTCGGAGGGCTCGTGGTAGATTTCCGTGGAGCCGCACCACACCATCACCAGGCGGCTACAGCCGCGCGTAGCCTTAAAGGTGCGGATGTCGTCGATGACCTGCTCGGCCAAGTCATGCTTCGTGGTGAAGGACTTGATGTGCGTGCCGTCCAGGTTTTTCACGTAGTGCCGGTCGAACGCCGCTTTCATGGGCACCAGCGCCTCCAGCTCGGGGCGCACGGTTTCCAGCGTGCGGGCGTCCAGCACGCCGGCTTTCAGGGCCGCCTGGTACACGTTGTCTTCATACACATCCCACCCGCCAAACTCGATGTCGTCGAGGTCGGCCAGCGGCACGTAGTGCTTGATTTTGGGGTAGTTGTTCGCCGTGCGCTTGCCCGTGCGGATGTTGCCCATCTGGGTGAGCGAGCCCACGGGCTGGGCCCCGCCCTTGCGCACGGCCAGCACGCCGGCGATAAGGGTGGTGGCCACGGCCCCCATGCCGGGCAGTAAGATGCCCAATTTGCCGTCAGCGGGGGCAAGCTGCCCTGTCTTTTCTTTCATATGGTTTTGGTGTTCGGTGCCCGTTTAAATTGGTCTGGTGCAGCCGGGCCTCGGGCAGGGCAAAAATTTCGAGATGAATCCGGCAGTATTTAAGGTCGCCGGGGACGGTGTAACCGGACCAGGTGCAAAAGTTCTGCAATGGGGGATGAATTCTTTTTAGTCGCTATACGGAAGGGCCCGGCGGTACACGTTGGCCGCCCAACTTTACTTTGACGTTACGAAAGAAAGATTAAACAGTAAAAGTATCACGAACGAAGCGGCCTTGGGCCCCGGGCCGGCGGCCGCCCCGGTCAATCCGAGGCCACCACGGGGGGCTGGGGCCCGCGCAACGGGGCCACAACCACCGGGGCGGGGCTCGGCCGGGGCCAGCGCAGGCCCTTCAGTACCAGTACGGCGGCGGTGCCGGGCGCGGTGGCCGGCACTACCGCCGCCAAGGCCGACACTTCCCCCGCCAACCCAGGGGGCCCCGCCAGGATTTGCAGCGAATCGCCGGGGCAGAGCCGCGCGGCGGCGGCCGGTACCTGCACCCGCACCGGGCGGCTTTGCGTGAGGTACGCGTAGGGAGCACCCGCCGCCAGGTAGTCGCCAGCGCTGACTTGCAGACTCCTGACCTCGCCGGCGGCCGGGGCCGAAACGAAGACGATGCGGGCGCGGCTCAGGGGGCCCACGGCCAGCTTCAGCAGCAGGCTGCCGGCTGCCACCCGCTGGTCCTCGCTGAAATATACCTGCGTTACGTGGCCTCCCCCGGGCACGCGCAGCACCTGGCGCGGGGCGGCCAGCACGGTGCCGGCCAGGGCCGGCCCGGTGGGCCGGCCGGGGGTGCGCTGCCCCACCACTACCAGCGCCACCGGCGGCGAGCCCGCTTCGCGCCGCCGCACGGCCCGGTACAACCCGCTTATTACGGGCACGGCAACGACCAAAAAAATTAAGAGCTTTTTCATGGCGGTGGGGCTCAGAGGCCGAAAATTGAAAAGGGAGGGGCCGGGGCCACGCGGGCCGGCAACCGGCCCCGGCCGGTTCCACCGCGGCCACGATTTTTTGGTCTGCGGGGCCCCCGCCGCTTCGGCCCCCGGCCGACTTGTACCAACGGGAGCCCCTTTAAGCGAAACAAAGCCTTCGTCCAGTAGACCAAAAACATTTTTTGGTCTAAAAGCAAGTACAGGAATGGCAGCATGGTTAAACTGTCTGAAGAGTAGACGACCGTCAGACCATTTTAGTGTCTTGGTCGAAAATTGGGCAAAAAAATCAGGCTTTCAGTCCGTGCACTACCGTGCGGCTCAGGAAGGTCACGGCGGGCTCCATCAACTCGAAATTGTTCGCAAACACCATTTCCTGCTCCAGCCCGTACAGGCCGCTGAGAAACACAAAAGCCATGGTATCCAGCTCCTGCGGGGTAAGGGTTTTCAGTTCGCCGGAAGCCGCGCCGAACACCAAAATACTTTTGAGCAGGGTGCTTTCCTGCTTCAGGTGGCGCTGGCGGATGCTGCGCAAAAAGCAGGCATCTGCCATGATTTCCTGACTAAGGATGTTGTAGAGGGCAACTTTTTCCCGCAGCTCCCGCAGCTTCCCGGCCGAAAAGGCGAACAGCTTGCCCTCGGCCGTGGCCGCCTCGTCCACGGCCCGGGTCACCCGCTGCACCATGTCGGCGGTTTCGCGGTCCAGCACCGCCGAAAATATTTCCTCCTTGTTTTTGTAATAGTAATACAGCGTGCTTTTGCCCTTGCCGATGGCCTTGGCTACGTCGTCCATCGTCACCTTGTGCAACCCGTGCTGCTGGAACAGGCGCTGGGCCGCTTGCACCACGTTCTCGCGGGTGGTTTCCTCTTTGGTGCGGGTGGGGGGGGCAGTGGGCATGTAGGAGCACGACTGAGCGGACAACAGGAAAACAGACTTTCGACCAAAAAGATTTTTTAGTCGATAAAATAAATCTTCCCGGCCCGGTGATGTGGCCGGCCGCCACCTGGCCCCCAGAAACGCCGTAAGCCGTTACTTTGCCTACGGCCGGTGCGGAACCTTAAAAATCCGTTAAATCTGTCAAAATCCGTTAAATCCGTGGTTTATGAAACTGTTCAAGTCCGCCGACCTTATCCGCAAGAGCAAGTATATCAGCCGCGATTTAAGCTGGCTGCGTTTCAACTACCGGGTGCTCGACCAGGCCCAGGACGCCGGCAAGACGTTGTTCGACCGGCTCAAATTCATGGCCATCACCAGCTCCAACCTCGACGAATTTTTCATGATTCGGGTGGGGTCGCTCTACAACTACCTCGACTACGGCAAAGAACGGGTGGACTACTCGGGGCTGCGGGAGCTGCCGTTCCGGCGCAAGCTGCTGGACTTTGCCCACCGTTTTGTCAACGACCAGAGCCTGACGTACGTGAACGAGCTGAAGCCCATGTTTGAGAAGAACGGCTTCAATATTCTGAAAGTGAGCGACCTGACGGAGATTGAGGCCCGCAAGGCCGACGGGTTTTTCAAGAACACGGTGTTTCCGCTGCTCACGCCGATGGTGTACGACGCCTACCACGGCTTCCCGCTGATGATGAACCAGATGCTCATCTTCGGGGTGGTGACGCACGCGGCCGGCACCGGGGGCCTGGGCCTCGACGGGGAGGCCGAGAAAGGGCAGGAGCGGCTCACCTTCGTGCAGATTCCGCAGAACCTGACGCGCTTTTTTGAGTTGCAACGCAAGGACCGGGTCATCTTCGTGCCCATCGAGGAAATCGTGCGCGAGTACCTGCCCCGGCTGTTCCGCAACGTCGAAATATTGTCGGCCAACCTGCTGCGCATCACCCGCAACGGCGATTTCACGCTGGAAGAATCCGACGACATCGACAACGATTTCATCAAGGAGATTCAGGTGGGCCTGAAAACCCGCAAGCGCGGCCGCGTGGTGCGCGTGGAGGTGGAGCCCAACGCCTCGCCGCTGCTGATGGAGGTGCTGCGCGAGCGGTGGAACATCGACAACGGCAACGTGTTCGTCATCAATTCTTTGCTGGACATGAAAGGATTGTGGCAGATTGTGCGCCACCCCAACTTCCGGGGCAAGGGGGCCAGGTCGCCGGCCCCCGTCGCGCCCCTGAGCCTGCCCGAGGGGGCCGAAGACAACCTGTTCGAGTACCTCAAGCACCACGACGTGCTGCTGCACCACCCCTACAACAGCATCGAGCCGATGGTGCGCCTGCTGGAGCAGGCCGCCGAAGACCCGCAGGTGCTGGGCATCAAGCAGACCATTTACCGGCTCGCCGACGACTCGCGGGTGAGCGCGGCGCTGCTGAAAGCGGCCGAAAACGGCAAGCACGTGTCGGTGCTGTTCGAGGTGAAGGCCCGGTTTGACGAAGAGAAAAACATCCGCGAGGGGGCCCGGCTGGAAAAGGCCGGCTGCTTCGTGATTTACGGAGTGAGCAAGTACAAGACGCACACCAAGCTGCTGATGATCATCCGCAAGGAAGGGGAGAAGGTGACGCGCTACGTGCACATCGGCTCGGGCAACTACAACGAGCAAACCTCGCGCCTCTACACCGACCTGAGCCTGCTGACGACCAACGACACCTACGGCCACGACGTGTCGGAATTCTTCAACGTCATCACCGGCCACTCGCAGCCCGACGACTACGAGTACCTCATCACGGCCCCCAAGGACATGCGCCAGCAGCTCGTGCACTTGGTGCGCGAGGAGGTAAAACACGCCAAGAAAGGCCAGCCCAGCGGCATCGTGATGAAGATGAACTCCTTGGAAGACAAAGAGTTGATTGACGAGTTTTACAAAGCTGCGAAGGCCGGCGTGCCCATCCGGTTCATCGTGCGGGGCATTTGCTGCCTGCGCCCGGGCCGGCCGGGGCTCAGCGACAACATCGAGGTGCGCAGCATAGTGGGCGAGTACCTGGAGCACGCGCGGCTGTTCTACTTCCACAACGGCGGCGACGCCCGCCTGTACGCCGGCTCGGCCGACATCATGGTGCGCTCCTTCGACCGGCGCATCGAGGCGCTGTTCCTGATTGTGAACCCGCAGCTGCGGCGCGAGGCCATCAGCATCCTGATGCTGAACCTGCTGGATAACCAGAACAGCTACGTGATGCGCGAGGACGGGGCCTACATCCGCCAGCGCCCGGCCCCCGGCGAGCCGGTGGTGAACGTGCACAAAGACTTCTACCGGCGCGACGAGGCCCAACTGGCCCTGGCCACGCCCGAGGGGCTGCTCGACCTGCTGGCCCAGCAAACCGCCCGCCGCCGGGAGGTGGCCGCCGCCCTGGTGGCCGCCGAAGCGGCCGCCACCGAAGGCACGGTCCCGGCCTCGGCCGTGGGCGACGATTCCGCGTTCGGCGAGGGCCCCGGCGACGACGAAGACCTGGCCGGCGTGGACACGGAGGCCGAAGCTGTGCAAGCAGATTTGGAGTAGGGGGGTAGAATAAGCTTGACGAGGAACGCCGCCGGGGCCACGCAAGGGCATCCTTCGGTGCCCATTTCTCTACTCGACGTCGGCCGGCTCGTTGCGCACGTCGGGGATGGGCGGGTGGGCGGGGTGGCCGCTGGCGGGGCTGATTTCGTCGAAGTGCTCTTCGAATAAGGTCTGGAGCATGCCGTCTTTCAGGCCGATGTCGGGCACGATCATGCTGCTCACGTTGGCCCATTGCATGGCCGAGAGGTAGATGTGGCCGGCGGGCACGATGACGTCGGCGCGGTCGGGGTTGAGCATGGCCACGTTCACGCGCTCTTCCATCGTCAGGGCGGCGAGGCGGGCGAGGAGGGTTTCGAGGCTGCGGCGGGCGACGGGCTTGCGGGGCGCGGCCGGCGACATGCTGTAGAGCTTGTTGATGTTGCCGCCCGTGCCGATGGCCCGCGTGACGTGGTAGCGGCGGGCGTTGTCGCGCACCCAGGCCTCCATGCGCACCCAGAGGTCGGCCTGGGCGTCGGTGTCGCGGGCCCCGCTCTCTTCCTGCTGCATCCGGCGGATGGAGCCGACCTCGAACGACTGGGCCGCTACTTTGCGGCGGTCGTGGTAGATGTTGAACTCGGTGCTGCCGCCGCCCACGTCGATGTGCAGGTAGTGCTTGTTGTCTTCCAGCAGGTGCTCGATGACGCGGTTGATGTAGAAGGCTTCGTCTTGGCCGTCAATTACTTTGATGTGCAGGCCCAGCTCGTCGCGCACACGGGCGGCAATGGCCGCGCCGTTGGTGGCCCCGCGCATGGCCGAGGTGGCGCAGATGAGGTGGTGGGACACCTCGTGCACCTCCATCAGCAGCTTGAGCGAGTGCAGGAACTTGACGAACTTGTCGGCTTTGCGGGGCGAAATCTCGCCGGTGGCGAACACGTCCTCGCCCAGGCGCATGGGGTAGCGCACGTACTCGACGCGCTTGAGGCGAAACTGGTCTTTGTAGCTCAGCACGGCCGAAATCTGGCAGCGCACCGCGTTGGAGCCGATGTCGATGGCGGCGAGTTTACACAGCGGGTACTCCACAGGCGAACGGTTGGTGAGGGTAAGCGGGCAAAGGTAGGGCCGCCCGCCGCCGGTTCCCCCTTCGGGCCGGATCGTTCCGCCCGCCGTGCGCCGGGGCCTAGCCGAGCCGAACGGCGGGCCTGGAGCGGGTAATGCCCGGGCTAGCTCCCGGCGGCCAGCTCGGCCAGCACCTGGGGCACGCCCACGCTGGCCGGGGCCACCACGTAGCGCACGCCGCGCCGGCCGGCCGCGGGCTGGTGCGGGTCGATGACGAACACCGGGCAGCCGGCCGGGGCGTAGTGCAGCAGGCCCGCCGCCGGGTACACTTGCAGCGAGGTGCCCACCACCAGCACGGCGTCGGCGGTGGCCACGGTTTCGGCGGCTTCCTCGATGGCCGGCACCTGCTCGCCAAACCACACGATGTGGGGCCGCAGCTGCGTGCCGTCGGGGCCCAGGTCGCCGGGCTGGATGTCGCCGGGGCAGTCGTACACCGCGGTTTCGTCGCCCACGGTGCGCATCTGGCGCAGCATGCCGTGCAGGTGCAGCACGTCGCTGGAGCCGGCCCGCTCGTGCAGGTCGTCCACGTTTTGGGTGATGATGCGCACGTGCCAGCCGGGCTGCGCTTCGAAGCCGTCCAGGGCGAGGTGGGCCGCGTTGGGCTGCACGGTGCGGGCCTGGGCGCGGCGCTGGTTATAAAAATCGAGCACCAGGGCGGGGTTGCGGGCGAAGGCTTCGGGCGTGGCCACGTCTTCCACGCGGTGGTCTTCCCACAGGCCGTTGGTGTCGCGGAAGGTGCGGATGCCGGACTCGGCCGACACGCCGGCTCCGGTGAGGACAACGAGGTGCTTCATGACAATTCTAAACGTTAAGCCGCGGCAAATGTGGCCAGGGAAACCCTAATAACACAAAAATGATATTGTAGGCCGCAACATCAAAGGAGGGCCGGCCGCCCCGCCCTCAAAACCGCCCCAGCTCGCCCGCCCCAAAGTCCCACTCTGGCGTGGCCATGACTGCCGCCGCTGGCCGCACCGCGAACCAAGCCCCGAGCGCGGGCTCGTCCACGTTGCGCAGCACGTGGATGCTCTGGGCGGGCATGTAGCTCTGGGCCAGCAGCATAAACCGCTGGCCGCTGGCAGGGTTTTCGGCCACGTCCACCACCAATACCGCGTGGCCGGGGGCCCCGCCGTGGACGAGCACGTCGCCGGGTTGCACTGCGGCCAGGGGCACGGGGCCCAGCTCGCGGCGCAGCGACCGGGTGCCCGCGTAGCCGAACGTGGGGACGAGGTAACGGGCGAGGGCGGCGTGGGTGGGCGCTTCGGCGGCCTTGGGCGCGGGCCGCACTTCCTCGCCCACCACCCGGAAGGTGCGGCCGGCCACGTAGTCGGAAAACCAGAAATCGTAGCCCGTGGTGAGGTGGAAATGCACCCGGTTGGGGTCGCGGCCGAACAGGTACTCGGCCCGCAGGCGAATAACCGCGTCGGCGCACTGCTGGAGGTCGGTGGGGCCCACGTCGATGTCGACCACGGCGGCCACCACGTCCTGGCGGTCCTTCAACTTACCGTTGTAGAGGCGGGCGGGGGTGCCGGCGGGGCGCAGGGGCAGCCCGCGCAGCCACGCGCCCCATGCGCCGGCCACCACCGCCACGCGCCGGCACCCGGCCGGGGCCGGAAACCGGGTAGCCAAGGTATTCCCGGCCCGGGTGGGCCGGTCCCGCCAAGCGTAGGCCGGGCCCGGTGGGGGCAGCGGCGGCCGGGAGGGGCCCGCGTCGGCCACCGCGGCCGGGCGCAGTACAGGGCCGGGCGCGACTAGCGCCGCGGCCAACAGGAAACAAACGAAGTGCACGAAGCCAATACGAATAAAAGGAGCCCGCCGCGCGCGGGCCCGGTAGCATAACGGCCAAGCGCTTGATTTAGCCTGCCGACCACTAAGCGGGGAATGCCCGTTTACTATTACCAGGCCAGCGACACGCAGGTGGCGATGCAGCAGTCCGCGTCGGTGGCAGTGGTCTGGTAGGAGCAGGGGCGCAGCCGCAGGCCGGTGGCCAACTCGGTGGTGCTGGTCCAGCTGTAGTTGCCCGACCAGTCGTAGTACGGAGTGCAGCTGCGGGCATAGGCGCGGGCCTCGGCGGTGGGGCGGGCTTCGTTGGCGCGGCTGGCGCGGGAGGCGGGGCGTTGCGATGCGTTTTTCATCGGTACCACGGGCTTAGAGGACGACGGTGGAGGCGGTGGTGGTGGCCCCCGTGCTATCGGTCACGGTCACGGTGTAGCAGCCAGCCGACAGGCCCAGCACCGTGGCGCCGGCCTGGGCCAGGGTTACGCCGGCCGTGGTGTTGCGCCAACTGTGGGTGTAGGGGGCCGAGCCGCCCGTGGCCACCACCGTGGCGGTGCCCCCGTGGCGGCTCCCGCCGGGCCGCGGAACGATGGCCGCCGCCAGCGGGGCCAGGGTTTTGAACATCACCGTGTTGCCGTACACTGTGCCCGCCGCGCCGGTGGCGTAGGCCCGCACGTAGTAGGTGGTGTCGCTGGACAGGTTGATGGACCGCGAAAAGCCGCCCGGGCCGCTGCCGATTTCCACCCGCGTGCCGTTGCCCAGGGTGGGGTGGGCCGCGAAGGCGCTGTACACAATGCCGCGCCTGATTCCGTCCCCGTCCAGGGCTGCAAAGCCGCCCAGCACGGCCGACGTAGCGGTGATGGCGTCGGCCAGCGTGGTGCCCACGGTGGGCAGGGGCCCGCTGCCCAGGCCGGTCGCATCCGGCCCCGGCAGCGGGCCCGCGGGCCCGCTGCCGTCGGCGCGGGCGGCGGCCAGCAGCTGGTGGTTGCCGGCCAGGTCCACCGCGGGCGGGGCGGACGCGTCGGTCGTGCGCACCGGCGCGTCGTGGGTGCCGTCGAGCCGCACGCGCCGCAGGTGGTTGGTGGGGGAAGGGGCGGGGGAGTCGTTGAGCATATAGTACAGGCAGTCGTGCACGCAGTCGAGGGCTAGGCCAACGAGCCGCGTGGCAAGGGCCCCGGCAATGGCCGGGGGAACGAAGAATAGGCTGGAGGCCCCGGTGGTAAGGTTCACGGCGTGGATGGCTTGGCCGTTGGGGTGGGTGGTGGCAATTAGCATCCGGTTGTTGGCCAGGTCCACAACCACCGTTTTGAGCGGCAGGGCCGCTACCGCGGGCGTAGCGGCCCTGCCGGGCGCTGCTGCGCCGGGGACGGCTGCCGCCACCTCCGGCACGGCCACCGCCCGGCTGGCCGCGGCTGCGGGCCGGAGCGGCTCGTGCGCGGGGTACCCCACGAAGGCGTGCGGCAAGCACACGTTCAGGGCCTGGTTGGACCCGGCAGTGTGGGCCGGGCCCGGCCCAAGGGCGGGCGCGCCGGGCAGGCGCGCCCCCACCAGGGAGAGCAGGGAGGCAAGGGAGAACACGGCGCGTGGAGAAGAAGGCCCGGCGGGGCAACCCGTCATAAAAAGATTAAAGCCAGCGCGAAAGGGGCGGCTGCCCCCGGCAGAAAACCCAGGACGGCGAAGGGAGCAGGGTAGAAACCCCCACCGACTAGCGGGCCGTCCTGGGCCCTCGGGCCGGTGGCCCCGGGCCCCGGCAGGGCGAGGCCAGCGAACGAGGAAAACCAAGCTGTTTTCATAGCGGTGAAAGGACTGGAAGTGTGGAAGTGCCGGCTGTTTACGCACGCAAAACAGCACCCTTCCCGCCGCCGATTTCAGCGTAGAAACACCCGTTTTAAAAACCCCGTATTTCTACGCGGTACTCCGGGGGCAAGCCCCGGTACTGGCCACGGCTTTACCCAGCCGGTTTGGCCTTTCCACATGGGCGGCGCACCTCAGCCGGGCCCTTTCCTAAAAGAGCGGGGTGCGTCCGGTAATTATAGGGTTGGCTTAAATCCGACGGCTGACATTCCTGCTTTTTTGGAGGGTTGTTCTCGAATAAAAAACGGCACGCAACAGAACGTCACCAGAAGCATCTCTCCCGCGTAGCTAATATGCCAATTGGGGCAGGAAAGATGCTTCGCTGCGCTCGGCATGACGTTCTGATTTTTTGCTAATTCAGCAAAAAATCTGGCCCCCCCTCACCCTACGTGCGCGGGGTACCCCTCCAGCGCACCGGCTGTGCAAAGCGGCTCTGCAGCGCTGCACCCGCAGACGCTATGTAGCCCCTGAAACGGCGGGGAGACGCTGGGAAATTAATTTCAATCCGCTAGTTAGAACGTATTCAGAATCAGTGCGTCGTAGCGCGAACTACAACGTTCGCGCTTCCACTGGCCGCCACGTGCCCTGATTTCGGACCCGCGCTAGGCGTCGAGCAGGCCGTGGCGCACGGCGTACACCACCAGCCCGGCCGAGTTGGGGGCGCTGGTTTTTTCGAGCAGGTTCTGCCGGTGGCCTTCCACGGTGCGGCGGCTGATGAAGAGCTGCCCGGCGATTTCGGCCGCGGTGCGGCCTTCGCAGATGAGGCGCAGGATTTCTTCCTCGCGGGGGGTGAGCTGCACCGGGTCGGGCAGCCGGGTGGCGGGCTGGCGGGTGGGCTGCTGCACGCCCCGCACCAGGGCCCGCGAAACGGCCGGCGTGAAGTGGTGGCCCGTGGTGAGCACGTCCTCTATGGCCGCCCGCAGCTGGTCCAGGTCGGCGTCTTTGGGCAGGTAGCTGCGGGCCCCCAGCTTCATCATCTGGGTGATGAACTTGTCGGCCGAAAACATCGACAGGACGATGATTTTCAGGTCCGGAAATTCTTCCAGCAGGCGCTGGGCCACTTCGGGGCCGTCCATGCCGGGCATTTGCAGGTCGAGCAGCAGCACGTCGGGCACGCGCTGGCGGCAGAGGCCCCGCAGCTCGTCGAACGCGCCCGCCTCCACCACGGCCTCCACGTAGGGCAGCGCTTGCAGGATGTACCGCAGCCCCTGCCGGAACAGCGGGTGGTCGTCGAGCAGCGCAATCCGAACCGGGTAATCGATGACGGGCATAGAAATAAAATTGGGCGGCCGCCGGCGTACCTCGTCCGTACCGGCCGCTGGTAGCATCAATTCAAAACCCCGCCATAATGTTAGCCGGCGGGCTCGGGCGCGTCCATTTCCACCGCCATGCGGGTGCCCGCGCCGGGGGCCGACTGCTGGCGCAGGTGGGCGTGCAGCATCTGCACCCGCACCTCGATGCTGCGCAGGCCGGCCCCGCCGCTGGCCGCCTTGGTGGCCCCGGGGGCCAGGGGCACGAAGCCGCAGCCGTCGTCCTCCACTTCCAGCACCAGGCGGGGCCCCTGCTGGCGCAGGCGCACGTCGAGCCGGGTGGCGCCCCGGGCGTGCTTCAGGGCGTTGTGCAGCAGCTCCTGGCAGATGCGGTACAGGGCCAGCTCCTCGGCCAGGGGCAGGGGGCGGGGGTAGTCCACGGCCAGCCCGATGGCGAGGGCCCCGGTTTCGTTGCTCACGTCCACGAGGTGCTGGAGGGCCTCGGCCAGGCCGAAGCGGGCCAGCACGGCCGGGTAGAGGCTGTGCGAGATGCTGCGCACGTCGAGCACGGCCGCGCCCATGATTTCCTGCACCAGCCCGAGCAGCTGCCCCGCGTCGTCGGCCGGGGGGCCGCTGCCCAGGCGGTTCACGAGCAGCTTGGCCGTGGCAATGGTCGAGCCGATGCCGTCGTGCAGGTCGCGGCCAATCCGCTCCCGCTCGCGCTCCTGGGCCTCAATCACGGCCGTGAGCAGCTGCTGCTGGTACTCGGCTTCGGCGGCCCGCAGCCGCAGCTGCTGTTGCAGCAGGCGCTTCTGGTACGTCACCAAAAACACCACCAGCAGCGCCGCCGCCAGCAGCATGAACCCGATGCCCCCGAAGAGCAGCTGGCCGAACGCTACTTCGCTGGGCGCATCCATAGGGCCAGGCAGTAGCAGGAGTGGAGCAGGATATGGAGTACGTTTTGAACCGACCAGATATTCCGGTTGGTCTGCAAAGAATAATGCCGTAGCATGTAATCGCTAAAAAGGGCAATTTGCAGGTAGCCCAAAAAATAAATAGACAGCCCAACAGATACCCAAAACATTGGTTCGCGCGTCAGGCTCATTACCCATAACTCGTTGAGCAACTTACGAAAATATAACCCGACTAATCCTAATATAAATACGCTCTGAACTACCTGTTGCCCAGGCCTGTACGAAGAAAGGCCAGGAGCTGATACCAAGCTGTCGAACGCTACGTAAATCGCAAATCCTACGATTAACCATTGCGCGGTTTTGGTGAAAGTGGCCGAGTGTAAAGTGTGTTGATAAATTAGGACAAGCAGCCCGAGTTCGCCCACTATATAGATGGGCATTAAGAATAAATTGTTTCCGTGCTGAAAAATAATTAATAACCCCGCTACCTCAAGGGGTAGTTCAAACCAAGCAAGCCCAGCGAGGTAGCGTAGGTTGTTGGGAAGTTGACGAAAACGCACAAAACCGATGACGGCTGCCAGGACGACTGGTACCAAAGTAAGTCGCCCCGATACCAATGCGAACGTAAGTTGTTTGGTGTCAGACATCTGTCAAATCGATTGCCATTGCCCAGCAATGAAAGATAGCTACGCTTTCCTCGGACCTATTTAGGAGCGGGCGGGCTGGGCTGGCCTATGTCAAAGAATGGGTCATCCGAAGCTGTTGCCGCACTCTCCGCTGTCGTGTCCTTCGCCGCTATGTTACTTGTTGCCGCACCCTTCTCGGTGGGGTTGTAAAGCCGCATCGCCAGCCCGAAGGTTTGTGTCAGGGCCGCACTAACGGGCGCGTAAAACTCGTGCAGGGTGAAGTTCAGACAGACGTTCTGTTGGTCAAATGGTTGGGCGTTGTAGAGCGGGGTCATGAAGTCGGACAGGTCGAAATTGTACCCGCGCAGAGGGCCCGCGGCGGCCCCGGCGGGCGTGGTGAACATGGCCGGCGTGGCCGGGCCCGCTTTGGCCCAGTTGAGCAGCCACTCGCGCACCAGGTTGTGGGGCACCTGCGTGGCGTGCACGGCTACCTGCGCGGGAGACGCGGCCGTGCGGGCCGCCACTACTTCCTGCGCCGCATCCCCCGCGTTAGCGGCGGCCAGCGGCACGTAGTAGGCCGACAGCTGCTGGTCGGCCGCATCGGTCACGAACAGCGCCACGGAGAACTTGTGGTCGTCCGTCACCAAGAAACGCGCTTTCACGAAGCGGCCCCCCACGGTTGACACCAGCTGCACCACCTGTTGCAGCGTAAACTGCACGTTGGGCATTTTGCCGCCCGGGGCCGCGAAGCAGGCGGCCAGCGCTTTGGCGTCGGCCGCGGCGGCCAGCCACTGCTTGGTGTACCGATCAAACTCGTCGGGGGTAAGGAGGCCAGGGGTAGCGTTTGCCATTGTGGTAAAAAGGAAGGAGTTGGTTGAACCGTTCAAAGGTAGAAGCCAACCCCAAAGGATTTCTATATAGCCGGGCTTTTTGTCGAATTTGTTTTCCTACGCCTCGTGCAGGCACAAAAAAGCCCGCGCAAGGCGGGCTTTTTCCATTGCTGGCCGCGGGCCGGCTACTTGGCGGCGGCGGCCTTCCTGGGGGCCGCTTTTTTGGGAGCCGCCGCTTTGGCCGCCGGCTTCTTGGCCGCGGCGGTGGCTTTTTTGGCAGCCGGCTTCTTGGCCGCGGCGGGTTTCTTCTTGGCCGGCTCGTCGGCTCCTTTCTCGGCCGGGGCGGCTTTTTTGGCGAAGCGGCCGCCCTTGGCGGGCTTGTCGGGGGTGGCGTCGGCCAGCTCCTGGCAGCGGGCCAGGGTGAGGTCGGCGGGCTCCTCGCCCTTCGGGATTTTCACGTTCTTCTTGCCCGCCACGATGTAGGGCCCGAAGCGCCCGTTGAGCACCTGGATGTCGGGGTTTTCGGGAAAGGCCTTGATGAGGCGCTCGGCGTCAGTCTTGCGCTTGTTCTCAATCAGCAGCACTGCTTCGTCGCCGGTAATCGTGTGGGGGTCCTGCTCCTTGGTGAGGGAGAAAAACTTGCCGTCGTGCCGCACGTAGGGCCCGAAGCGGCCCAGGGCCGCCGTCATGTCCTTGTCCTCGAACTGCCCCACGATGCGCGGCAGCTTGAACAATTCCAGGGCCTCTTCCAGCGTCAGGCTCTCGATGAACTGGCCCTTGCGCAGGTTGGCGTAGGCCGGTTTCACTTCGCCGTCGGGGTCGCCCAGGGCCACGTAGGGTCCGTACTTGCCCAGGCGGGCCGTTATTTTGTCGCCCGTGTCGGGGTGCACGCCCAGCTCGCGGGTGCCGCCCAGCGTGCTGCGCTCGATGTCCTGCCCGGCCTCAATCGTCGCGTGGAACTTGCCGTAGAAGCCGGTCAGCATCTTCGTCCAGTCCTCGTGGCCGTTGGCAATCTGGTCGAACTCGTCCTCCACCTTGGCCGTGAACTGAAAGTCCACCACCGTGGGGAAGTGCGCCACTAGGAAGTCGTTGACCACCATCGCCGTATCGGTCGGGAACAGCTTGGCTTTCTCGGCCCCGTAGTTCTCGGTTTTCACCTCCGTCTGCACCTCGGCATCCGCCAGCGTCAGCACGTGGAACTTGCGCTCCTTGCCCTCGCGGGTATCTTTTTCCACGTAGCCGCGCTTCTGCACCGTGCTGATGGTGGGGGCGTAGGTGCTGGGCCGGCCGATGCCCAGCTCCTCGAGCTTCTTCACCAGCGAGGCCTCGGTATAGCGGGCCGGCGGGGCCGAAAACCGCTCCGTGGCGCTCAGGCGCTGCAAGGGCAGGGCCTGGCCCACGCTCAGCGGGGGCAGCCCGCGCGAGAAGCTGCTTTCGCTGTCCTTGGCCGCGCCGTCCTCGTCTTCGTCCTCGTCGTCCTTGCTCTCGGCGTACACCTTCAGGAAGCCCTCGAAGGTGATGACCTCGCCGGTGGCCCCGAACGTGGTGCCCGGCAGCGTGCTGATGCCGATAACGGCCGTGGTGCGCTCAATCACGGCCTCCGCCATCTGCGAGGCCATGGCCCGCTTGCGAATCAGGTCGTAGAGGCGCTGCTCCGAGGCGTCGCCCCCGGCCTTCACGGCCCCGAAGTCGGTGGGGCGGATGGCCTCGTGGGCCTCCTGGGCCGAGGCCGACTTGGTTTTGAAGGTGCGCTGGTGGTGGTACGCGGCCCCGTAGGCCGCCGTGATGGCCGCCTGGGCCCCCGCCTGCGCGTCCTGCGACAGGTTCACCGAGTCCGTCCGCATGTAGCTGATTTTGCCGGCTTCGTACAGCTTCTGGGCCACGCTCATGGTCTGGGCCACCGAGTAGCCCAGCTTGCGCGAGGCCTCCTGCTGGAGCGTGCTGGTGGTGAAGGGCGCGGCCGGGCTGCGCTTGCCGGGCTTTTTGTCGAGGCTCTCAATCCGGTAGGTGGCCCCCACGCAGCTGTTCAAAAAGGCTTCGGCCTCGGCGCGGGTTTTGAAGCGGGTGGGCAGGTCGGCCTCCAGCACGGCCCCGCGGCCGGCGTCGAAGCGGGCCACCACGCGGTAGGCGCTGGCGCTCAGGAAGTGGCTGACTTCGCGCTCCCGCTCCACCACCAGGCGCACGGCCACGCTCTGCACGCGGCCGGCGCTCAGGCCGGGCTTCACCTTTTTCCAGAGCACGGGGCTCAGCTCGAAGCCCACGAGGCGGTCGAGCACGCGGCGCGCCTGCTGGGCGTTCACCAGGTTCTGGTCCACCTCGCGGGGGTTGGCAATGGCCCCCAGGATGGCGTTTTTGGTAATTTCGCGGAACACGATGCGCCGGGTTTTGGTCGGGGCCAGGTTCAGCGTCTCGGCCAGGTGCCAGGAAATGGCCTCGCCCTCGCGGTCGTCGTCACTCGCCAGCCACACCAGCTCGGCCTCCTTGGCCAGCTTCTTCAACTGGCCAATCAACTCCTTTTTGTCGGCCGACACCACGTAGGTGGGCTTGAAGCCGTTGGCGATGTCGATGGCGTTGTTGTCCTTCGGCAGGTCGCGCACGTGGCCGTAGCTGGAGCGCACCACGAAGTCCGGGCCCAGGTAGCCTTCGATGGTTTTGGCCTTGGCCGGGGATTCGACAATAATTAAATTCTTAACCATAAAGGGGAAAGGAGTAGCGAGCAAGCAAGCGGGTAGGGTAGATGTAACGCAATAACTGCAACCGGAGATTGAAAAGCGGGGGCAAAGATGTCGGAATAATCCTGCCCGGGGCCCCCGGGCCTAGCAACAGCCCCGCCCCCGTCCCGGTTTCCGGCCCCCGCCGGCCCGCCTATCTTTGCCAATGCGGCCCCCGTGCGCGACCTTCGCCGGCCCTGCCGCGCCGTCCCCTTCCCCTCCCTCGTCAGCACTCCTTTATATATGGCCTCCCCGAAGACCTCGCCACCCAAGCCCCGGCGGGCCCCCGCTGCCCCGGCCGACGCGCCCGCGGAGGCCCCCGCCCACGGCGTCTCCACCGATATGACGCGCACCACTAATGACCTGACCCGTAAGCGCGGCAGCTCGCGCGGCTCCGTCGATACCCAGGACCCGGGCTACGTGAACGACCAGCTCAACCGGGTGCTCTACGCCCTCGACGCCTTTAAGAAGGGCGACGTGAGCGTGCGCCTGACCAAGCAGAACGACGACATCTTCGCCGAAATCGCCGAGGCCTACAACTCGATGGTGGCCATGA
Source organism: Hymenobacter caeli (assembly GCF_013294115.1). GTDB lineage: Bacteria > Bacteroidota > Bacteroidia > Cytophagales > Hymenobacteraceae > Hymenobacter > Hymenobacter caeli. The sequence continues at coordinate 239,208 of NZ_JABSNP010000002.1, forward strand.
TCGGCGGGGTGGGCGGCGAGGTGTCGCGCATCAGCAAGGTGGCCGGCGTGGAAGGCAACCTCAAGGCCCGCGCCGCCGTCGACGGCTCGTCGGGCTTCTGGCGCGACATGATCAACAACATCAACGGCCTGGTGGACAGCATCGCCGTGCCGGTGCTGGAAGTGGGTAAGGTGCTCAAAAACATCAGCCGCGGCAACCTCGACGAGCGGTTTCAGATTCCGGTATCGGGCGATTTCAAGGTAATGGCCGAAACCATCAACAAGACGATTGACAACCTGAACGTGTTTGCCGGCGAAGTAAGCCGGGTGGCCCAGGAAGTGGGCACCGAGGGCCGCCTGGGCGGCCAGGCCGTGGTACCCAACGTGGGCGGCGTGTGGAAAGAGTTGACGGACAACGTGAACGTAATGGCCTCGAACCTGACTTCTCAGGTGCGCGACATTGCCAACGTGGCCACCGCCGTGGCCCGCGGCGACCTCAGCCAGAAGGTGACCGTGGAATTGAAGGGCGAGCTGCTCCAGCTCAAGCAGAACCTCAACCAGATGGTGGACTCGCTGAACCTGTTCGCGGGCGAGGTGAGCCGGGTGGCCCAGGACGTGGGCACCGAGGGCCAGCTCGGGGGCCAGGCGCAAGTACCCGGCGTATCGGGCACCTGGAAAGACCTGACCGACAACGTGAACAACATGGCGGCGAACCTGACTTCTCAGGTGCGCGACATCGCCAACGTGGCCACGGCCGTGGCCCGCGGCGACCTCAGCCAGAAGATGACGGTGTCGGTGAAGGGCGAAATCCTGGAGCTGAAAAACATCCTCAACCAGATGGTGGACTCGCTGAACGTGTTCAGCGACGAGGTGACGCGGGTGGCGCGGGAGGTGGGCACCGAGGGCAAGCTCGGCGGCCAGGCCAACGTGCCCCGCGTGGCCGGGGCCTGGAAAGAGCTGACGGACAACGTGAACGTGATGGCGGCGAATTTGACGAGCCAGGTGCGCGACATCGCCAACGTGGCCACGGCCGTGGCCCGCGGCGACTTGAGCCAGAAGATGACGGTGGACGCGCAGGGCGAAATCCTCGACCTGAAGAACATCCTGAGCCAGATGGTGGACTCGCTCAACATCTTCGCCGGCGAGGTGACCCGCGTGGCCCGCGAGGTCGGCACCGAGGGCATCCTGGGCGGCCAGGCCAACGTGCCCCGGGTATCGGGCACCTGGAAAGACCTGACCGACAACGTGAACGTGATGGCCTCGAACCTGACGAGCCAGATGCGCGACATCGCCAACGTGGCCACGGCCGTGGCCCGCGGCGACCTCAGCCAGAAAATCACCGTCAACGTGCGGGGCGAGTTGTTGCAGCTCAAGGAAAACCTCAACCAGATGGTGGACTCGCTCAACACCTTCGGCGACGAGGTGACGCGGGTGGCGCGGGAGGTGGGCACCGAGGGCAAGCTCGGCGGCCAGGCCAACGTGCCCGGCGTGCGCGGCACCTGGAAGGCCTTGACGGACAACGTGAACGTGATGGCGGCGAATTTGACGAGCCAGGTGCGCGACATCGCCAACGTGGCCACGGCCGTGGCCCGCGGCGACTTGAGCCAGAAGATGACGGTGGACGCGCAGGGCGAAATCCTCGACCTGAAGAACATCCTGAGCCAGATGGTGGACTCGCTCAACATCTTCGCCGGCGAGGTGACCCGCGTGGCCCGCGAGGTCGGCACCGAGGGGCAGCTCGGGGGCCAGGCCAACGTGCCCGACGTGAGCGGCACTTGGAAAGACCTGACCGACAACGTGAACACGATGGCCGCCAACCTCACCACGCAGGTGCGCGGCATCGTGGCGGTGGTCACGGCCGTGAGCCAGGGCGACCTGACCCGCAAGCTGACGCTGGAAGCGGCCGGCGAGGTGGCCGACCTGGCCGCCACCATCAACCGCATGGTGGACGACCTCAACCGCCTGGCCTCGGAGGTGAGCCGGGTGGCCCGCGTGGCCGGGGCCGAGGGCAAGCTCACCGAGCGGGCCACCGTCACCGACGTGTCGGGCTCGTGGAAAGAGCTGGTGGACACCCTCAACGCCCTGATTGAGAGCATTGCCCTGCCGGTGCTGGAGGTGAGCCGCGTAGTGCGGGCCATTTCGGAGGGCGACTTCACCCAGCAGGTGGAGGTGCAGGCCGCCGGCGACCTCGAAGCCATGAGCAGCGCCCTGAGCCTGGCCGTGGTGAGCGTGAACGACCTGCTGAGCGAAATCAACGACTCGGCCCAAGTGGTGGGCACCTCGTCGGAAGAGATGGTGGAAAAGGGCCAGGCCATGAGCAGCGTGACGGCCAACGTGGCGCTGGCCATGCAGCAGATGGCCGAGGGGGCCCAGAACCAGGCCCTCAAAACCGACCAGGCCTTCAAGCTGATCGAGGAAATTATGCAGGCCACCAAGGAAACGGCCGACAAGGCCGACGTGGTGAACAAGTCGGCCATCATGGGCGAGCAAACCTCGCAACTGGGCCTAAAAACGGTGGCCGAAGTGGTGAAAAACATGGAAGAGATTTCCAGCGCCGCCTCCCAAACCTCGCGCACCATTGAAGTGCTCAGCACCCGGGCCCAGGAAATCAGCAAGGCCCTGAGCGTGATTACCGACATTGCTTCCCAAACCAACCTGCTGGCCCTGAACGCCGCCATCGAGGCGGCCCGGGCCGGCGAGGCGGGCCGGGGCTTCGCGGTGGTGGCCGAAGAAATCCGCAAGCTGGCCGAAGGCTCGCGCAAGTCGGCCAGCGAGATTGCCACGCTGGTGGACGACGTGCGCAAGGACACCACCAGCGCCGCCACCGCCATAAATACGATGGAAGGGCGGGTGCTGAAGGGCAAAAACGCCACCTTCGAGGCCAGCGCGGCCTTCAAGAACATTGCCACCAGCAGCGGCGAAACCCTGCGCACCTCGCGCGACATCCTCACGGCCACCGAGGTGCAGCGCACCTCCATCGGCGACGTGGTGAAGTACGTGGAGGAAGTGGTGGCCATTGCCGAGCAAACCGCCACCGGCACCCAACAGGTGGCCGGCACGGCCCAGCAGCTCAGCGCCTCCATGCAGGAGCTGACCGCCAGCAGCCAGCGCCTCACCGACATCGCCGACGACCTGCAGCTGGGCCTCTCGGCCTTCCAGCTGGGCGACTACATCGAAGCCGAGCCGGAGCCCGTCCCGGTGCCTGCCCCGCCGGTGCGCCGCCGCCTGGTGGCCCGCGCCAGCCAGAACGGCCACGCAGCCGCGGCCGCCGCACCGCCGGCCCCCGCTGCCGGCCCGGTCCGCCCCGTGCGCCAAGCCGCCAAGCCCGCACCGGCTGAAATGCCGGCCCCGGCGGCCAACGGCCGGCCGGCCGCCAAGCCCCGGCCGCAGCGAATCAAACCCAAAGCCGCCACCAAATAGGGCCGGCTGACCCGATTTGGCCCGATTCAAGCACCATCATCTAGGTACCAAGCACCAAGCACCAACCTATGGCCGATTCCGTTTTGAGCCCCTTGGGGGGGCGGGCCGCGCCGCCGGCCCCCGAGGCCACGGTGCAGCTCATCGTGTTTCAGCTGGCGGGCGAAGACTACGGCATCCGCATCGAGCAGGTGCGCGAGGTCACCATCACGCCCGAAGTGGCGCGGATGCCCAAAACCCCGGCCTTCATCAAGGGCATCGTCAACCTGCGCGGCGACATCATCGCCGTCATCGACCTGGAAGAGCGGTTCGGGCTGGTGAAAACGGCCCGGCCGCTGCCCGAGCGTTCCTACACCGTGGCCGTGGAAGCGGCCGACTACACCATCGGCCTGGCCGTGCGCGAGGTGCCGCGCCCGCTGCGCATTCCGGCCGCCGCCATCGAGGCAGCCCCCGAGTTTTTGCAGGACAGCGGCCAGCGGGAGCGCTACCTCGAGGGCATCGCCAAACTGCCCGACGGCAGCGTTATCATCGTGCTGGACATGCGCAAGTTGCTTACGGCCACTGAGATACTGCGCCTGCCGAATTAATCAGCACCTTTGGCCGCGCCTGCCCGTATAGCCTGCGGCCGCGCCCGGCTGCTTCTATTTTCACCCAGCTTACCCTTTTGGTCTTTTTATAATGAATAAGCGCATCCTCATCGTCGACGACTCCTTTTATATGCGCACGATGCTCAAGAATATGCTCACCGATGCCGGCTACGAAGTGGTGGGCGAGGCCGCCAACGGCCAGCAGGCCCTGGAAATGGCCGCTTCGACCGCGCCCGACCTCATCACCCTCGACGTGATTTTGCCCGACAACACCGGCCTCGACGTGCTGCGCGGCCTGCGCCAGCAGTCGCCCAACGCCAAAGTGGTGATGTGCAGCGCCGTGGGCCAGGAGGTCATCGTGAACGAGGCCATCGAGAACGGGGCCCTGGCCTACATCGTGAAGCCGTTTTCGGAGGAGCGGGTGCTGGAAATTGTGGGCTCGGCGCTGCGGGGCGATGCGGCGTAGCATCGGCTGCCCGGTTGCGGCGGCTCGGCCAGCCCGGTTTGGCACCGCTTACGCGCCAACGTCCGGCTCGCGCCCGCACCCGTTAGTTTCTGGCATAAACCTTTCAATTTTCTGCCCATGACCGCCCGCGAACAGGAATACCGCGAGCTGTTCATGGCCGAGGCGCTGGAGTACTACGAAAGCATGAGCCGCCACCTGAGCGAGCTGGAGCGGACCCCCGACGACGTGCCGGCCCTCAACGAGCTGTTCCGGCTCATGCACAACCTGAAGTCGAACGCCCGCGCCATGGGCCACACCGCCATCGGCGAGGTGGCCCACAGCCTGGAAACGGTGTTCGGCCTGATTCGCGACCGGGAGCGGGCCTTTGCCGGCCCGCTGGTGGCGGTGGTATTCACCGGCCTCGACGAACTGGGGGCCATGATTCGGGCCGTGGGGGCCGACCAGCCCCTGCCCGACGCGGCCGCGCTGCTCGACAACCTGGCCCGCGTGGCTCGCGGCGACGAGCCCGTGCTGCCCGCCCCGGCCCCCGCCGACGCCGAGGCCCCCGCCGAGGAGGACGCCCGCAAGCTGGAGCTGTCCGACCTGGTGTACATCCAGGTGCGCAAGCTCGACAAGCTGCTGAACCTGGTGGGCGAGCTGGTGATTGACCGCGACCGGATTCTGACCCTGGCCGAAGAAATTGGCCACCCGGCCCTGCAAGCCACCGCCCGCCACCTGTTCCGCATCTCCGACGACTTGCAGTACAGCGTGATGGACGTGCGCCTGGTAGGCGTGGGGGTGCTGCTGAACAAGTTTCCGCGGGTGGTGCGCGACGTGGCCACCGCCGAGGGCAAGGAAGTGGAGCTGAGCCTGGGCGGCCAGGACGTGCAGATTGACCGCAACGTGCTGCAAATCATGACCGATGCCCTGCTGCACCTGGTGCGCAACGGCGTGAGCCACGGCCTCGAAGCCCCCGCCGAGCGCGAAGCGGCCGGCAAGCCCCGCGTGGGCCAGCTGCGCCTGTTGGCCCTCACCGAGCGCGACGACGTGCTGATTGAGGTGGCCGACGACGGCCCCGGCATCGACACGGAGGCCGTGCGCCGCAAGGCCGTGGAGCGCGGCCTGGCCACCGCCGAGCTGGCCGCTACCCTCGACGAGCAGGCCGTGTGGGCCTTTCTGTTCGAGCCGGGCTTCTCGACGGCCGCGCAGGTGACCGACATTTCGGGCCGTGGCGTGGGCCTCGACGTGGTGAAGCGGGCCCTGGACTCGCTCGGGGGCCAGCTGCGCATTGCTTCAGTACTGGGGCAAGGCACGTCGTTCACGCTGGTGCTGCCCACCTCCATCGCCGTGAAGGGGGCCCTGCTCGTGGAGCTGGACGGCCGGCCCTACGCCGTGCCCCTGCTGCACACCGACACCGTGCTGGCGCTGCGCCCCGACGAGTTTTCGGTGGTGGGCGGCCTGCTGCTGGCCCACGTGCAGGGCCAGGCCGTGCCGGTGGTGCCCCTGCGCGAGCTGCTGCACGCCGAAGGCACCGAGGCCCTGCCCGCCGCCGACAAAACCCTGCTCCAGGGCCCCCAGCAAGTGCTGGTCGTCAACTACAACCACCGCCGCCTGGGCCTGCTCGTCGACCAGTTTTTGCGCCAGCAGAACATCGTCGTCAAGGCCTTGAGCAAGCCGCTGGACGCCATTGATTTATTCGGGGGCGTGACGCTGCTCGGCAGCGGGCAGGTGTGCCTGGTGCTCGACGTGCCCGCCCTCACCCGTTTGTTTGTTGCCCGCCGGGCGTAGTTTTCCGTACTGCCTCATGCTGCCCTCATCCTTTCCGCCCGCTGCCCACGGTGCCCTAGCTTAATATCATTATGAATTTATCCATGACCGAGCTGGAACGCGACATCATCCGCGAGATTTTGAACATCGGCCTGGCCCGGGCCGCCGACTCGTTCGCCATCGTCGCGCAGGAAAAGGTGTTGCTCGAAGTGCCCAGCCTGGACTTGCTGATGAGCGACGACATCCTGCAACGGGTGCAGGACTACAGCACCAACCACGTGGTCATCCAGTCCGACATTCGGGGCGACTTCACGGGCACGACGCTCATGTTCTTTTCGGGCCAGCACGTGCAACGGCTCTCGCGCGTGTGCCTGCGGATGCAGGTGGACGACTCCACCAAGGTGAACGAGTTGCAGGAGTCGCTGCTGCTCGAAATCAGCAACATCATCACCGGGGCCTTGGTCACGCAGCTGGCCAACATCCTCAAAGCCCGCATTTACGGGGCCCCGCCCTGCAACTTCAACGGCGATACCGCCGCCCTGATGGCCCACCTGCTGCCGAGCGAGTCGCTGCAACCGCTGATTTTTTCCATCATCACCCAGTTCTCCGACCACGGCAACTCGGTGGAACTGCCGCTGATGCTGTTCTTCGACCGCATCACGTTCGGGAAAATCCTCGACATCATCCGCGGCTACGACTTCCTCGGCAAGCAACTGGCCGGGGCCTGAAATTGGCCAACAGTTGGCAGTGAACCGTTATCAATGAGGCCGCTTCGCCTTATTTTTTCGCTGTTAACGCCTGGTTGTTGGCCGTTAATTGATAACTGTTAATTGTTTATCCGATGCCTGATTCTGGCTCCGCCGCCCGCGCCAAAAAAATAGCGGCGTTCGACCCCAATGCCCCCGGCGACGCCGACGCGGGGCTGTTTGGCCTGCCCTTCACGCCCGCCGAGGCCCAGGTGGTGGTGGTGCCCGTGCCCTGGGAGGTAACCGTGAGCTACCGGGCCGGCACCGCCCAGGGGCCCGCCGCCGTGCACGAAGCCTCCCTGCAAGTGGACCTGTACGACCCAGATTTGCCCAACGCCTGGCAGCTGGGCCTGGCCCTGGAAGCCGAAGACGCCGAAATTGCCGCCACCAGCGCCCGCCTGCGCCCTTTGGCCGCCGACTACATCGGCTGGCTCGAAGCCGGCGAGCCGGCGGCCCAGGCCAAGGCCATGCTGGCCGTGCCTGCCCTCGTAAACGCCGAAGGCGACCAGCTGCGGGCCTGGCTGGCCGCCAAAACCGGGGCCCTGCTCGACGGCGGGCAGGGCGTGGTGGTGCTCGGCGGCGACCACAGCACCCCGCTGGGCTACCTCGACGCGCTGGCCGCCCGCCACCCGGAGTTCGCCATCCTGCAAATCGACGCGCACTGCGACCTGCGCCCCGCCTACGAAGGCTTCAAGTACTCGCACGCCAGCATCATGCACAACGCCCTGGCCCTGCCCCAGGTAACGAAGCTGGTGCAGGTGGGCATCCGCGACTGGTGCCAGCAGGAGGCCGACTTCATTGAGCAGTCCAAGGGCCGGGTGGCGCTGTTCAGCCAGCGGTTCCTGAGCGAGGAGCGGTTCGCCAAGAAGTCGTGGAAGAAGGTGTGCGGCAAAATCATCGCCCAGCTGCCGCCCAAGGTCTACCTCAGCTTCGACATCGACGGGCTCGACCCCAAGCTGTGCCCCGGCACCGGCACGCCCGTGCCCGGCGGCCTGGAGTTTGAAGAAGCCACCTACCTCATCCGCAGCATCGTGCGGGCCGGCATCGTCATCATCGGCTGCGACCTCAACGAGGTGGCCCCCGGCGACACCGACTGGAACGGCATCGTGGGGGCCCGCCTGCTCTACCAGATGGCCAACTGGATGGCCGTGTCGCAGGGCCGCCTGGCCGCCCGAAAACACGAGTAGCGCGGCGGCCGTAGAAGCCGCGTCATTCCCCTTTTCATCACCCTTCCCTTTTCCATGCTCGGTTTCATCCTCAAGTTTTTGCTCACCGCCGTGCTTGTGTACGGCCTCAGCCGCATCCTGCCGGGCGTGGCCCTCGACGGCGTGGGCGCGGCCGCCGTGCTCGTCATCGTGCTGGGCGTCCTCAACGCCATCGTCAAGCCGGTGCTGAGCTTTCTGAGTTTGCCCATTAATATTCTCACGCTGGGCCTGTTCTCATTGGTTATCAACGTCATCATCATCAAGCTGGCCGATTACCTGATGAGCAGCTTCGACGTGCACGGCTTCCTCAACGCCCTGCTGTTCAGCCTGGGCCTGGCCGTGGTGAACACCGTGGTGGACGCCGTGCTGGACTAAGCACCCCCTGGCACCAAAAGGGCCTCACCGCTGGCAAGTAGCCGGTGGTGGGGCCCTTTCGCGTTGAACGGAGCTTAAACGGCCGCACGCCGCCGCCAGCGCCGGGCCGCCCACCAGCCGGCGAGGCCCAGCACGAGCAGCGGCCAAACGCTCACCGCGCCGATGAGCAGGCCCGTGGTCAGCTCCCAGCCGCCGTACAGGGCCCCCACGAGCCGGCTGCCCAGCGACACCACCGGCGCGTCGGGCGTGGCGATGGGCAGCAGCTGGTAGCAAGTGAGGGTGATGGTGGAGTAGCCCACTTCATCGTCGAGGGTTTTCAGGCGGCTTTCGGTGCTTTCGATTTCTTCGCGTACCCCGCCCATTTTCTCCTCGATTTCCAGCATGTCGCTCACCTTCCGGGCCTGGCCGAGCAGGGCCAGGCAGCGCTGCTCCACGGCCCGCTTAGTGCGCAGGCGGGCGGCCACATCGGCGCGCTCGGCCGTTACGTCGTCGGTGGTCAGCTTTTTCTCTTCCACCGTGCCCAGCTGCGCCAGGGCCCCCAGGAGGCTCCCGAACCCCCCGGGCCGCACCCGGATGGTGGTTTCCTGCCGCCACTGGCCGTCTTCCCGCACTTCGGTGGCGGCGCTGGTGTAGCCCCCACTGCGGCGTACCAGGCTGTCGAGGCGGGCGCTGGCCCGGGGCAGACTGGCCACTTTCAGCCGCAGCGCGGCGTGGTAGATGAGCAGGCGGGGCACGGCCGCCACCCGGGCCACCGCTGGTTTAGGCAGGGCCCCCTGGTCGGGGGTGGCGATAACTTCCTGCTGGTCTTCATTTTTAGTTTCTTGGAGCGGCGGGGCCGCCAGCAGCAGCGGGGCCGGGGCCCGGGCCAAGCGGTTTTCTTCCGGCTTGCGTTCCTGGCTGCACCCGCACAACAGCGCGGCCAGCCCCAGGGCAGCCCCCAAGGTGTTTTTCATGTTCGTTCGACTGTAAGGTGAAGCTGAAAATGGGAGGCTGCGCAGCCAGGCTTTTATGCCAACGAACCATTAGAGGTAACCCATATAGCCGCATAAAAAAACTCCCGGCCGAAAGGCCGGAAGTTTTCGCTTTTTTAAACCGGGTTGACTACATCCGCCGAATGTCGGCCCCCAACGCGTTGAGGCGCTGGTCGATGAACTGGTAGCCGCGGTCAATTTGCTCCACGTTGAGGATGGTGCTGCTGCCCTCGGCGCTGAGCGCGGCGATGAGCAGGGCCACGCCGGCCCGGATGTCGGGCGAGGTCATGGTGATGCCGCGCAGGCGCGTGCGCTGGTCGAGGCCGATAACGGTGGCGCGGTGCGGGTCGCAGAGGATGATTTGGGCCCCCATGTCGATGAGCTTGTCCACGAAAAACAGGCGGCTCTCGAACATTTTTTGGTGAATGAGCACCGTGCCCTTGGCCTGGCAGGCCACCACCAGCACAATGCTGAGCAGGTCGGGCGTGAAGCCCGGCCACGTGTGGTCGCTGACGGTGAGGATGGAGCCGTCGAGGTAGGTATTGATTTCGTAGTGCGGCTGGGCCGGGATGTGGATGTCGTCGCCGCGGAACTCGATTTGGATACCCAGCTTGCGGAACGTGTCCGGGATGAGGCCCAACTCGGGAATCTGGCAGTCCTTGATGGTGATTTCGGAGCCCGTCATGGCCGCCAGGCCAATGAAGGAGCCGATTTCAATCATGTCGGGCAGCATGCGGTGCTCGGTGCCGCCCAGGCTGTCCACCCCTTCAATGGTGAGCAGGTTGGAGCCAATGCCTTGGATGTTCGCGCCCATGCGCACCAGCATGCGGCACAGCTGCTGCAAGTAGGGTTCGCAGGCGGCGTTGTAGATGGTGGTGGTGCCCTCGGCCAGCACGGCGGCCATCACGATGTTGGCCGTGCCCGTTACCGAGGCCTCGTCGAGCAGCATGTGGGTGCCCTTGAGCTTGCCATCGGCCTTGATGCGGTAGAAATCGGTGCCCTCCAGGGTGAGCTGGCCGCCGAGCTTTTCGAGGCCCAAAAAGTGCGTGTCCATCGGCCGGCGGCCGATTTTGTCGCCGCCGGGCTTGGGTAGCTGGCAGCGGCCGTAGCGCCCAAGCATGGGCCCCAGAATCATTACCGAGCCGCGCAGGGCCCCGGCTTGCTTCACAAACTCGGGCGAATCCATGTAATCCAAGTGCACGTCTTCGGCCTGGAAGCGGTAGGTGTCGGTGGCCAGCTTGCCCACTTTCACGCCCATGTCGCGCAGCAGCTCGATGAGCTTGTTGACGTCGCGGATGTCGGGGATGTTGCTGATGGTGACCGGCTCATCGGTGAGCAGCACTGCGCAGAGGATTTGCAGGGCTTCGTTTTTGGCCCCTTGGGGCGTGATTTCGCCGCGGAGCGGCTGGCCACCGCGCACTTCAAATGCAGCCATTGATTTTTGAGCTGTTGGCTAATAGCTGATGGCTACTGGCCTTTGGGAAAATAGAAGGAAAATGCCCGGTTGGGCTTGGCAAAACGCTAACAGCCATCAGCCACTAGCCGACCGCCAAAAACTATTGGGGCGGCTGTTGGGGCTCCTGGCGGCCTTTTTTGCCGCCCTTCTTATTGCGTTTCTGGCCATTGCCGAAGCTATTGCTGCTGTTGCCGTAGCCGTTGCCGCTGGGGGGGCCAGTGCGGCGCGGTTGGTTGGGTTGGGCCACGAAAGGCGCGCGACCATTACTGGCATTGCCGCCGGTGCCGGGGGCCACGCCGGGCCCCATCTCAAACAGGTCTTCCTGGTCCACCAGGGCCGGGTCCAGCTTCAGCTGGCCGTTCGACAGCTCGCTGAGGTGGCGGATGATGGTGGCGTCCTTGGCGTTCTCCTTGTTGTGCTGGCGGAACAGGAACTTCATTGTGCGCCCAATCTGGATGGCGGCCTGCTCGCGCTCGGCGGGGCTTTCCAGCGTCAGCGCCTTGGCGATGAGGGCCTCGATGGCGCGGCCGTAGGCGCGCAGGCGCGGCGGCTGGCGCGGGTAGGGCACGGGCTTGGGGCGCGTCACGCGCAGGCTCACCGGGCGCAGGGCCACGGGGGCCTCCAGCTCCATTTCCTCGCCCAGCAGGGCCGAGAGGTGGCTCCAGAGGCGGGTTTGGATGTCGGGCTGGTCGCGCAGGGCGGGCTTGAGGCGCAGGATGAGCTGCACGATTTGGGCGGCGCGGCGGGTGCGCTCGGCCACGTCCTCTACCTGGCGCAGGCCCTGGATGAGTTGGTAAGTGCTTTGCCCGTACTCGCGCACCAGCAGCTGCAAGTGGAAGGGCAGGGATTGAAACTCGTTCATGAGGGATAAGCTGTTAGCTATTAGCTGCTAGCCATTAGCTTTTGTCTTGGTATGTAATAAGTTGCTGGGGGAAGCAACGTCAATGCAATTTCGCTTGACCGTTTAGTGTAAGAGAAGCAGGTGGCGAGCAGCGAAACAGGCCCCGCTGACGGCTAGCAGGCCTAAAGGTAAGCGCCGGCTTTGTAGAACGGAGTGGCGCTCCTTTTCGGATAAAATCCCCTGGTGAAAGGCGGTTCCAAGCTGGCTGGGGGCCCGTTCTGACCGCAACGGAGTGCCACTCCGTTTTACGGGTGGATGCGCAGCTTGGCGAAGCTTAGGAGCAGCACCTTTTCGCCCACCTCCTCGAAGTCGATGGTGGCCTTGGCGCCGGCGGGCTCCTTTTCCAGCAGGCGCACCGTGCCGAAGCCGAACTTGGGGTGCTCCACGCGCTGGCCGGCCACCAGGTTTTTGGTGTCGGAAGGGGAGAAGTCGGCCGGGGCCACGTACTTGGTAGCCGCCACTTTGCGCGGCAGCACCGGCACCAGGTTCGAGCGGCGCTCGAACACGTGCTGGAACGGCTGCTCGGCCGCGCCGGGGCCCCCGCCGGCCGCAAACTTGAAGTGCACGAAGGCCGGGTCGATTTCGTCCAGGAAGCGGCTTTTCTCGGCGCTGCGCAGGTTGCCCCACTGGTAGCGCGAGGTGGCGTAGCTCAGCGTCAGCTTCTTCTCGGCCCGCGTGATGGCCACGTAAAACAGCCGCCGCTCCTCCTCCAGGTCGGCCCGCGAGGTGATCATCATCTGGCTCGGGAACAGGTTTTCCTCCATGCCCACGATGAACACGTTGCGAAACTCCAGGCCCTTGGCCGAGTGGATGGTCATCAGCGTCACGGCCTCGCCGTCCTGGGCGGCGTCCTTCAGGTCGGAGTCCGTCACCAGCGCAATGTCCTGCAAAAAGGCGCCCAGCGACTTATCCTCCCGCTCGGGGTCGTCCACGTATTCCTTGATGCCGTTGAGCAGCTCCTGGATGTTCTCGTAGCGCGAGAGGCCCTCGATGCTCTTGTCGGCGTACAATTCCTCGATCATCCCCGAGTTTTTGGCGATGAACTTGGCGGACTCAAACGCATCCTCGCGGGCCGCTAAAGCGGTGTAGGCCTTGATGTTTTCGGCGAAGGTGACGACCGGGTTCGAGATGCGGGCGGCCACGAACTGGTCGGCGTTGCTCACCACTTCCCACAGGCTGTGGTTGGCCGCCTCGGCGGTGGCCACGAGCTTGCTGACGGTGGTGTCGCCGATGCCGCGCTTGGGGTAGTTGATGACGCGGCGCAGGGCCTGCTCGTCGTTCTGGTTCACCGTCAGGCGCAGGTAGGCCACCAGGTCCTTGATTTCCTTGCGCTGGTAGAAGCTCAGGCCCCCCACAATTTTGTAGCGGATGTTGAGCTTGCGCAGGGCCTCTTCCATGGCCCGGCTCTGGGCGTTGGTACGGTAGAGGATGGCGAAATTGTCGTACGACAAGTGCCCGTTCATCTTGTCCTCGAAGATGGTGGTGGCCACCAACTTGCCTTCCTCGTTGTCCGAAGCGGCCTTGATAACTTCAATCAGCGTACCCTCCTCGTTCTCCGAAAAAACGTCCTTGCGCAGCTGCGCCTGGTTGTTTTTGATGACCGAGTTGGCCGCCTTCACGATGTTCTGGGTGGAGCGGTAGTTCTGCTCCAGCTTGAAGACTTTCAGCTCCGGGTAGTCCTTCTCGAAGTTGAGGATGTTGGTAATATCGGCCCCGCGGAAGGCGTAGATGCTCTGCGCATCGTCGCCTACCACGCAGATATTCCGCTCTTTAGCCGCCAGTTTGCGCGTGATGAGGTACTGCGAGTAGTTGGTGTCCTGGTACTCGTCCACCATCACGAACCGGAACATGTTCTGGTACTTGTTCAGCACGTCGGTGTGCTCCCGGAACAGCACGTTGGTGTTGAAAAGCAAGTCGTCGAAGTCCATCGCGCCGGCCTTGAAGCAGCGCTGCTGGTACTGTTGGTACAACACCCCGATTTTGGGCCGGAGCGCCGCCTCGTCGTCGGCCTTGATGGCGGCGTCGCTCAGGTACTGGTTCACCGAAATCAGCTTGTTCTTGGCCGCCGAGATGCGGCCCAGCACCAGGCCCGGCTTATACAGCTTGTCGTCCAGCTCCAGCTCCCTGATAATCTGGCCGATAAGGGTTTTGGTATCCTGGGTGTCGTAGATGGTGAAGCTGCGCGGGTAGCCGATTTTGTCGGCCTCCGAGCGCAGGATTTTGGCGAACACCGAGTGGAAGGTGCCCATCCACAGGCTGCGGGCGTTGGGGCCCACCACCTTTTCTACGCGGGCGCGCATCTCCTTGGCGGCCTTGTTGGTGAAGGTGAGGGCCAGGATGTTGAACGGGCTGACGCCCTGTTCGAGCAGGTGGGCGATGCGGTAGGTGAGCACCCGGGTTTTGCCCGAGCCCGCCCCGGCGATGATCATGCAGGGGCCCTCGGTTTGCATCACCGCGCCGGCCTGGGAGGGGTTGAGCAGGGAAAGATAATCTAGTGCCATCAAGTCAGAATAGGAGGCGCAAAGGTAAGGCCGGGCCCGCCGGGGCCCTATTCGATGTGCAGCGTAACGCGCCGCCCCAGGCCCTGCTGCACAATGCGGCGCAGGGTGGCCAGGTTGATGTCGGAATGGCCGTTCTCGATGCGCGAGATATAGCTCTTCTTGGTGCCGGTCTTGTCGGCCAGCTGCTGCTGGGTCAGCTTGGCCTGGCGGCGGGCCTCCTTCAGCATTTCGCCGGTGCGAAAGGCATCGGCCTTGGCCTCGAACGCTTCGCGGACGGGGCTGCCCACGGGGCCATACTCCGCGTTCAGCAAGTCATCGAAATTATGAATGTTCTCGAACGAAGTGATAGGTAGTCGGCTCATGGGTGCGAACGTGATTTTTGCTGGAAATACTCAGCCTTCAAGCGCAAGGCCCGCTCCAATTCAGTGCGGGGCGTTTGGGGGGTCTTTTTTTGAAAAGCGTTGGCAACCACCACCAAGCTGCCCGCATCGAAAAAACAGAAAATTCGGTAGATGGAGTTGCTGACCTCCACCCGTATTTCGTAGAGCCCGTCGGTGCCGGTCAGGTGCTTGAAGAACTTCTCGGGCACCCGCGGCTCGGTGCGCACTAGGTTGAAAACGTACTGAATCTTGGTGCGAACATTGACGGGTTGTTTAAGATAAAATTCCTGAAAATGTGAGCCGAAGAATTCAATCTGCCTAACCATACCCAAAGGTAACCAAAAAGTGAACACGCCCACGGGCCCCAAGTTCCCCGCTGGCCGGCCGGTATCTTTGCAGTATGATAATTATCCAGCAAACGGTCATTTCCGACGACCTCGCCGACAACTTTTTCGTCTGCAACCTGGAGGCGTGCAAGGGCGCCTGCTGCGTGGAAGGCGACCTGGGGGCCCCTCTGGAGGAGGCCGAGCTAAAGATTCTGGAAACGGAATACGAAAACATCAAGCCCTTTCTCACCGATGCCGGCCGCCAGGCCATTGCCGAGCAGGGCCTGTACATCAAGGATTGGGAGGACGACTACAGCACAACCACGATTGGCGACCGAGAGTGCGCTTACGCGCTCTACGACGGCAAAGGCATCCTGAAATGCGGCATCGAAGAAGCCTATCTGGCCGGGGCTACCACCTTCAAAAAGCCCATCAGCTGCCACCTGTACCCAATCCGCATCACGAAGTACGAAGAGTTTGAGGCCCTGAACTACGACCGCTGGAGCATCTGCTCACCGGCCTGCTCGTACGGCGCTAACCTGGGCGTGCGGGTGTACCAGTTCCTGAAAGACCCGCTGATTCGCAAGTACGGCGAGGCGTGGTATAATGAATTGGACAGGGAAGTGGAGAGCCAGTTGGGGGCCAAGTAGGGAAGCTTAGTTTCACCAACAGTACCTTAAAGCTATTCTGTCTATGGAAGATTTCTTTTTAAGCCAGATAATTACATCAAAAGAAGTTCAAGCAGCTTTAGAGTTGGCGATGCCGTCTTTGAAAGCAGTTGAATGTAAAATATCAAAAGGAGAAGACTATCCAACACACTTTGATATTGATTCCAATACGCATATTCTTTATGAAATAGAAACAGAATCAGATAGTATCCCGCTGTTTACAAGCCGCTTAAGGCTGTATAATACACCCAGTGCAAATTGCGACGAGCGGCAATTATGGTTAGCACAAATGCTGTCGAGCAAATACCAGATAAATGTGTTAGTCACTTTCACGCATCCTGATAATCCGACAAACCCATTTTATAATATTGTATTTCAGGATGGCCAGAGCTATTTAGCTGATGATGTTGAGACGGAGTTTGGGTGTTTAGATACTAAACCGGTGCGTGTAATAGGACCATATTCTTTGCCTGTGTACAATTTTGATTCATTTGGGAAATTTATAGGTGCTTCGTAGATAAGTGGTGGCATTAAACATCTCTCCAGCCGAATGAACCAAACAATTGGGTTACCCAGCGGGAGAGATGCTTCACTTCGTTCAGCATGACGGCCTGACGGAAAATTCAACCAACCCCTACACTGGCACCACGTGCAGCACGTTCTGGCTGCGCTGGCGGACGGCGGCGCACAGGGCGGGGTTGTCGGCCAGCTTCTGGCCGAAGGAAGGCACGAGCTGGCGGAATTTGGCCTGCCATTCGGGCGTGGCGGCCTGCTCGGGGAAGCAGCGCTGCACGAGGTCGAGCATGATGGCCACGGCGGTGCTGGCCCCGGGCGAGGCCCCCAGCAGGGCGGCGATGGAACCGTCGGCGGCCGTCACCACTTCGGTGCCGAACTCCAGCACGCCGCCTTGCTTCTTGTCCTTTTTGATGACCTGTACGCGCTGGCCGGCTACGGCGAGCTGCCAGTCGGCGGGGTTGGCTTCGGGGTAGTACTCGCGCAGGGCGGCGATGCGCTCGGTGGGCGTGAGCAGCACCTGGCCGATGAGGTACTTGGTGAGGCCCAGGTTGCGGGCCCCGGCGTAGAGCAGCGGCCGGATGTTGCCCAGCTCAATGGAGCGGAACAAGTCGGTGTAGGAGCCTTTCTTGAGAAACTTGGTGCTGAAGCCGGCGTAGGGCCCAAACAGCAGCTCCTGGCGGCCGTTGATTTGGCGGGTGTCGAGGTGGGGCATGCTCATGGGCGGCGAGCCCACGGCGGGCTTGCCGTACACCTTGGCGTCGTGGCGGGCCACCACTTCGGGGTTCACGCACTTGAGCCACTGGCCGCTGACGGGGAAGCCACCGTAGCCGTTGGCCTCCGGGATGCCCGATTTTTCGAGCAAAGGCAGCGAGCCGCCGCCGGCCCCGATGAACACGAACCGGGCCCGCACCGTGCGCTTGGTGGCGGCTTTCAAGTCCTTCACCTTCAAGCGCCACGTCTGGCCGTCGTCGCGGCGCTTGATGCCGCTTACCTCCTGGCCCGGGGTAAACTTCACGCCCGGCAGGCCCTGCAGGTGCTCGAACAGCGTGCGGGTGAGGGAGCCGAAGTTCACGTCGGTGCCGATGGCCATGCGGGTGGCGGCCACGGGCTGGGCCGGGTCGCGGCCGTCCATCACCAGCGGAATCCACTCGGCGATTTTCGCCGGGTCGGTGCTGAACTCCATGCCCTGGAACAGGGGCGAGTGCAGCAGCGCGGCGTGGCGCTTGCGCAGGTACTCCACGTTGGCCGCGCCCCACACAAAGCTCATGTGCGGAATGGCGTGGATGAACGCATCGGGGTCGGGCAGGGTACCGTTCTCCACCAGTGAGGCCCAGAACTGCTTGCTCAGCTCGAACTGCTCGGCGATTTTATCGGCCTTGGAAATGTCGATGCTGCCGTCGGGGCGCTCGGGGGTGTAGTTCAACTCGCAGAAGGCCGAGTGGCCGGTGCCGGCGTTGTTCCAGGCGTCGGAGCTTTCGGCGGCCACCTCGTCGAGGCGCTCGATGATTTCGACGGTGAGGTTGGGTTGCAGCTGTTTCAGCAACGTGCCCAGCGTGGCGCTCATGATGCCGGCGCCGATGAGCACGACGTCGGTCAGGGCTTTAGGAGGAGAGGGAGCGGCGGAGTCGGGTGCCATAATAAAGCAGTGGCAGTTAGCAGTGAACAGTTAATAACAAGCCGGCCGGCCATCGAATGGGTCCGCGGGCTTTTTTCGGTTGCGGCCGTCCGGCGGGGTGGCCCGCGGCCGAGGGCTTAATACGGCTCCCGGCCGCGTGGGGCCGTTGAAAACACAAAATTACGGCCCCAGCCGCTCCACTACCGGCCCCGCCCTACCTTTCGGCCTTCTGCCAACCGTTCATTGCTAATTGCCCACTGCCCCCTGATGGCCCCCGACCCCGCCGACCTGCCCTTGGCCCCACTGCCCACCCAGGCCACCGCCGCCGACGCCCCGCGCGTGCTGCTGGTGTACACCGGCGGCACCGTGGGCATGGCCGTGAACGCCGCCGGCGAGCTGGCCCCGATGGAGCTGCAACGCCTCGACCGCCAGATGCCCGAGCTGGCCCGCCTGCCCTTGCGGGTGTCGCTGCTGAGCCTGCCCGAGCCGATGGACAGCAGCAACGTGGCCCCCGCCGACTGGCTGTTCTGGGCCCGGCTCATCGGCCACCACTACGCCGATTTCGACGGGTTTGTGGTGCTGCACGGCACCGATACCATGGCCTACTCGGCGGCGGCGCTCAGCTACTTGCTGGAGCATTTGGGTAAGCCGGTGGTGTTCACCGGGGCCCAGCTGCCGGTGGGGGCCAGCCGCTCCGACGCCCAGCGCAACCTCGTGACGGCCCTCGAAATTGCCGCCGCCCGCCATCCCTGCGCCAGCACCGTGCGGGTGCCCGAGGTGGGCGTGTTTTTCAACGACGTGCTGATTCGGGGCACCCGGGCCAAGAAGGTGGAAAGCCAGCAGTTCGCGGCCTTCAAAAGCGAGAACTACCCGCCGCTGGCCCGCGCCGGCATCGGGCTGGAATTCAGCGACGCCAGCATCCGGCGGCTGCCCGCCGGCCGCCTGCGCGTGCACCAGCGCCTCGAAACCGGGGTGGCCGTGCTGCGCCTGTTCCCGGGCATCACGGCGGCGGTGGTCGACGCCGTGCTGGGCGTGCCGGGCCTGCGCGGCTGCGTGCTCGAAACCTACGGCTCGGGCAACGCGCCCACCGCCGCGTGGTTTTTGGCCAGCCTGGCCCGGGCCCGCCAGCGCGGCGTGTGGCTCCTGAACGTGAGCCAGTGCGTGGAGGGCCGCGTGGTGCAGGGCAAGTACCAAACCAGCGCCGCCCTCGCCGACCTGGGCGTGGTGGGCGGCAACGACATCACCACCGAGGCAGCCGTCACCAAGCTCATGTTTGTGCTGGGCCTGGGCCTCGACGAGGCCCGCATCCGCCAGCTGCTGGGCCAGGACTTGCGGGGCGAAATTACGCCCTGAGGCCCCGGCACTGCATCACCGGGCCCGGCCGCGAGCTCCGCGCTAGCGCAATTCGCACAGGTAATACGGCCCAAAAAACGTGGCCGCCGAGTCCACCTTCCCCGCCGAAAAGCCCGTCACGAGCGCTGCATCGGCCGCGCCGCTCAACAGGCGGGCCCGGTTGAGAGGCCGGTCATTGCCCACCAAATCGGTGTAAACCGGGTGCCCGGCCCGCCCTTGGGCCCCCAGCCAGGCCCGGGCCGGGCCCAGGCCCCCGAGGCGCTGCACCAGCCGCGCCGGGGCCGGCAGCACCTGGGGCGGCGGGGCGGGCCGCCCGGTTTGGTAGTACCACTGGTTGAGCAGCAGGTTGGGGTCGGCGAGGAGCAGGCGGGCCCGGGGGCGGGTGCGGAGGCAGGCCAGGAGCGGGGCCGTGTTTTGAAATACGAGGAAGTGCAGCGGCAGCAGCCCGAAGGCCAGGTTCCAGGCCAGCAGGGCCCCGCCGCCCGCCGCCACGGCCCGGCCCGGCAGCCGGGCCCCCGCCGCGCCCACGGCTACCACGGCGGCCAGCGCGGGCAGCATCACCATGAACTCGGCGTTGCCGTCCGACACGGCTGCAAAAGCCAGTTGCAGCGAAAAGATAAGGGCGTGCACGGCGGCCACGCGGCGGCCTGCGGCGGCCGGTGCGGGCCCCAGCGGTTCGAGCTTCCGGGCGCGCCGAACCGCCGCCAGCGCGTAGCCGCCCAGCGCCACGCAGCCCACTGCCACTAGTCCCAGCGCGGGCCAGCGCCGCAGCAGCGGCCCCAGGTAGCCGTGCACCTGCACCAGGGTGCGCACCAGGCCGATGCCCGTCAGCAGCAGGCCGTGGGCGAGGGTGCCGTGGGCGGCGGTGCCGCTGTAGTAGTCGTGCAGGCCGAAGTGCCACAGGGCCCCCGGCGTGAGGGGCAGGCCCCAGGCCGGCAGGGCGGCGGCGTAGGCCAGCGGCCACAGCAGCGCCGCCGGCAGCCCAAACCACAGGGCCCGCCGCCACGGGGCCTCGCCAGGTACCGGGGCCGCCGCAGCGGCTGCGGGGCCGGTGGGCGGGCCCCACCAGCTGCCCGCCAGCAGCCCCAGCCACCACCAGAAATGCACCTGGTGCAGCAGGGCTCCCACGGCGGCCCATGTGCCGGCCAGCAGCAGCAGGCGCATTCGGCCCCGGCCCGCCGGGGCCCCCAGCGCCCGCGCCCACGCCGCCGAGGCCAGCACCGAGGCCAGCAGCGGCAGCACGTAGGTCTCGTTTTCGGTGGCGAAGCGGAGCAGGCCGAAGCTACTGCCCACCGCCAGCAGCCACGCCGCTATGGGCGCGGCGCGGCCGCCCACGCGGCGCAGCAGGCCCCCCAGGGCCGCCAGCAGGGCCCCGGCGGCCAGGGCGTTGAGGAGTTTCAGGGCGGCCAGGGCGTCGGGGGGCCGGCCCAGGGCCCCCAGGCCGCGCACCCAGGCCCAGCCCGCGGCGCTGTGCCAGAGGTGGTGGGGTAGCAGCAGCTCGTGGCCGTAGCGCACCTGCGCGGCGTAGGCCCAGGCGTCGGCGGTGGAGTTGCGGGTGGGCAGGGCGGCGCACAGCGCCGCCAGGGCCCCCGCCACGGCCCACCGGGTGCGCCGCCGGGCCCAGAAACCAAGCGTCATCATCGGGCCGAAAGGTACGCCGGCCCGGCAAAGGCTTGCCGGGCCGGCCGGGGCCCCGTACCTTTGCCCCGGCAGGCCGCCACCCAGAGGGGTGTCCGAGTGGTCGAAGGAGCACGCCTGGAAAGTGTGTATGGGCCAAAAGCTCATCGTGGGTTCGAATCCCATCCCCTCTACACGCAAAGCCCCCGTTTCCAACCTGGAAACGGGGGCTTCTGCTTTTCACACCGATTTGGATCGAGAAGGCTGGACGCCCGGCGACCGGCGCTGAGGGCCTGCGCCCGGCCCGGAACCTTTCCCGCTTGCCCCGGGCCCCCGGCATCGCGGGGGCCGGTAGCTGCGTAAGCAGGCATTCACTTAGCCCAAGTCCATGCTAGCATTCAAGCCCGGAGAAGTCGTCCATTTGGCCTCGGGAGGGCCCGCCATGACCGTCGTCGCGGTGGAAGGCGAGCTGGTGCTGTGCACCTATTTCGACCGGGAGGGCCTTTTGCAGGGCTACCCCACGCCCCTGGCCTTCCCCCACGCGCTGCTGCACGCCGGGGCCGCCCCCACGCCGGCCGACGACGAAGCCCGCGAAAACAACAAGTTCGGCTACGCCTGACTTGCGTTTCGTCTTCGGCTGCTGCTAAAACCAAAACGCCCGTTTCCGAGCCGGAAACGAGCGTTTTGGTGGCAATGCGCCCGGTAAGCCAGGGTTATAGCTTTACGTTTAGCGCTTTGCCCGCGTAGGTGACCGTTTTGTCGGCTTTGCTGGTCGGCTCGCCGCTGCTGCCGTGGCCGGGCTGCACCAGCACCACGCTGAAGACGCGGCTGGCCGCCATGCCGGGGAAGGTGCCGGCGCGGTCGGTGATGGTGAGCTGGCGCAGCTTGTCGTTCCACCGGAACTTGAAGGTGGCCGACGCGCCTTTTTCGTAGTTGTAGGTGTCGTTTTCGTCCTCGTAGTACGTGAACTCGCCGTCGGCCCCGGGGTAGATGCGCAGCTCGGTAGGGGCGGTGGTGGGCTGGGTGGCGTACTCCACGTCGGGGCCCATCGGCACGATGGAGCCGGCGCGTACGTACAGCGGCAGGGTTTCGAGGGGGGCGGCGGCGGCCACGGTCTGGCCGCCGGGCAGCAGTTTGCCGGTCCAGAAATCGTACCACTGGGCGGCGGCCGGCAGGTACACCTGGCGGGTGCCCGCGCCGGTAATGGCCTTGGGGCCCGAATAGAGCTGCTGCGTGACCGGGCTCACCAGGAAGGCGGGGCCGAACATGTACTGGTCGGGGATGCTGTACACCTTGGCGTCCTGGCGGAAATCGAAGGGCAGGGCCCGCATGATGGTGTAGTTGCTGCTCGTCACGCGGCCGGCCAGCGAGTAGATGTAGGGCAGCAGGCGGTAGCGCAGCCGGTCGTACTTCAGCAGCGTGGCCTTGGTGGCGGCGTCCCAGTTGTTGGAAAACAGGGCCCGCTCGCCCTTGCCGTGGATGCGGAAAATCGGGCTGAACGCCCCGAACTGGAACCAGCGCGTGAACAGCTCCCGCGCCTGCGGGTCGGCCCAGTTGGGGATGCCCTCGGGGGCCGTGTTCGAGCGGTAGCCGCCGATGTCGGACGTCCAGTACGGGATGCCCGAGGCGCAGGCGTTGATGCCCTGCGGGACCTGGCTCTTGAAGGCCCGGAAGGTGGTCAGGATATCCGACGACCACAGGGTAGTGGCGTTGCGCTGCTGCCCGGCAAAGGCCTGGCGCACCAAAAACATGGCCCGCTTGGGGCCCATGTCGGCCCGCCAGCCCTTGTAGAGGCCCTTGGTGTGCTCCAGCGAATAAGTGTTGAAGTAGTCGATGCCCCGGCCGGTGGCGAAGGTGGCCTTGCGGCGCTCGTCGAGCAGGGCCCCGTTGTCGGGCTCGCACTGGTCCACCCACCAGGCGTCCCAGTCGTACTTCTTCACGAGGCTGTCGCGGGCCTGCTCCCAGTACAGGTCGCGGGCCTTGTAGCTGTGGGCATCGTAGTAGGTATCAAAGGTTTTGGTCACGAAGTTGTCCCAGGTGATGCTCGTCAGGTTGCCCGCTTTCTTCATGGCGTCGAAGTTGGGCGTGTTGCTGCCGAACACCGGCCAGATGGAAATCATGGCGTGCACGTTGGCCTGGTGCAGCTCCTTCACCATCGCCTTGGGGTCGGGGTAACGGGTGGGGTTCATGACATGCGAGCCGATGGGCAGCGGCTCCCAGTAGTACCAGTCCTGCACGATGGCGTCCACAGGCAGGTGGTTTTGGCGGTAGCCGTCCTTCACCGACAGCACTTCGGCCTGCGTTTTGTAGCGGTCCTGCGACTGAAACAGCCCGAACGACCACTTCGGAAACATCGGGGCCCGGCCCGTGGCCGTGCGGTAGAGGTCGATGATGCGGTCGAAGTCGGGTCCGTAGAAAAAGTAATAATCCACCTGCTGGCCGCTCTCCGACACGTACTTGTACTGCGTTTTATTGGCCTCCGCGCCGTAAAAGTTCGACGCCGCGTAGTTGTCCCACAGCAGGCCGTAGCCCCGGGTGGAGAGCAGCACCGGAATGGCCCCGGTCATGTACTTAATCAGCATTTGCTGGTCGCGGCCCTTGTAATTAATCGAGAGCGTGTCCTCGGGGTGGCAACCCAGCCCGAACAGGCCCTCGGTGGCCGGGGAGGTAAAGCGGGTGGTGCAGTTGTAGGTGCTGATGCCGGCGATGGTGGCCGCGCGCATGGCCTTGTTGCCGCTGGGGGCCTCCGCCGCCACCGGAGCCCCGGCCAGGTCGAAATAGGCCACGGCGTTGGTGGCCTTGTTGACCACAATTTTCAGCTTGGCGGTGGTGATGGTCACCTGCCCGTTCTTCTCCGCCACCGTGAACGGGGTTTTCACCGTCCAGGGGTTGTTCACGACCAGCGACGTTTTGGCCGGGAAGGCGGGCAGGACGGTGTACTGCACCTGCACGATGTCGGCCCGGCAGATGCGGACGCTCATCAGGCCCTGGTCGAGCTTAAACGTGACTTTGTCGCCGGCTTGGGCGTAGGAGATGACGGCGGCTTGGGCGAAGCCGGCCGGGGCCAGGCCGAGCAGCAGCAGCGCGAACCATTTGAGGAATCCTGGGCGGGTAGGGCAGGAGAATAGTGGCATTATTGAGCGGTTGAATGAAAGAATGGGAAGGTAGGACGGATCGAATGTAGGGCAAAGTTGGCGCTGCCGCTTCCCGCGCCGGGGGAGGCGGCCCCGACCGGCGGGCGCGGGGCCCCCGGGCCCTCGGCTACGGCCACGTTACGCCGCCCCGCAAGTGCCCAAAACCCGCTACCTTGGCCGCTGTGCGCCTTTTATTTCTGCGCCGCCCCACTTTGTATGGCCGCCAACCCCACCCCGCCGCCCCCGGCCTACTTCCCCTCCCTAAGCCTGGAAAACGTGCGCAGCTTCGGGACAAAGCAGACAATTTCCTTTGCGCGGCCCGGTGGTCAGCCGGCGCCGTCTACCAGTCCGCTGCGCTGAGTGGAGCCGAATTTGCCGGTATGGTGCGCGCCAACTTCCCGCACCTGCCCACTCAATAAACGCCCCGCCATGAACTTCCGCCTGCGCCAATTGTGGCAGCCGCTCCGCGAGTCGCTGTGGTTTGTGCCGCTGCTGATGGTGCTGGCCGCGCTGGGGCTGGCCTACGGGCTGGTGCGCTACGACCAGGCCAGCAGCGCCAGCGGCACCCGGCCGCTGCCGCTGCTGTTCGGCATCGACGCGGGCGGGGCGGGCGGGATGCTGAACGCCATTTCGGGCTCGATGCTGACGGTGGCGGCGCTCACGTTTTCGCTGCTGCTGGCGGCCATTGCGCAGGTCAGCAACCAGTACTCGCCCCGGGCGCTGCGCAACTTCATGCGCGACGGCGTGAACCAGTTCACGATGGGCTACTTCGTGAGCGTGTTCACGTTTGGGCTGCTGGTGCAGGGCACCATCCGGAGCGGGCGGGCCGATAAGTTTGTGCCCACCACGGCGGTGCTGGTGGGGCTGCTGCTGGCGCTGGGCGGCGTGGGGGCCCTCATTTTCTTCATCCACCACGTGGCCGAATCCCTGCAAACGGGCACGCTGGTGCGCCGCATCATGGCCGAAACGGAAGCCGAAATCGACCAGCTTTTCCCCCTGCACTTCGGGCAGGAGCTGCACCCCGAGGCCCGCGCCGCCGCCGAAACCTTCGTGGCCGCGCCCGCGGGCTGGCAGCCGGTGGTGGCCACCGGGGCCGGCTACCTGCAATACCTCGACCGGCCGGGCCTGTTGGCCTGGACCGTCCGCCACGGCACGGTGCTGCGCCTGGAAGTGCACACCGGCGACTTCGTGGGCACGGGCCAGCGGCTGTTCAGCGTGCGGGCGGGCATGGAGCGCGCCGCCCCCGACCGCGCCGACTGGCCCGCCGACCTGCTGCGCTACGTGGGCCTGGGGCCCCACCGCAACCCCGCGCAGGACGCGGCCTTCGGCGTGCAGCAGCTCGTGGACATTGCCCTCAAGGCCCTCTCGCCGGCCGTGAACGACACCACCACCGCCATCATGGCCCTCGACTACCTGGGCGAGCTGGTGGGCCGCCTGGCCCGGCGCGAGTTTCCGGGGGCCCTGCGCGGCGACGGGCAGCACCTGCGGGTGCTGGTGCGGGCGTATTCGTTCGAGGACTACGTGCGGCTGGCCTTCGACCTGGTGCGCGAAAACGCCCGGGGCAACCCGGCCGTGCAGCGCCGCCTGCTGCGGGCCCTGGCGCTGGTGGCCAGCCAGGTGCGCGACCCGGCCCGCCGGCCCGTGCTGCGCGAGCAGGCGGCCCTGCTGCTGGCCTGCGCCCAGGCCAGCCTCGGCACCGACTACGAGCGCCGGGAGGTGCAGACTTTGTACGACGAGCTAAGCCCGGCCTGGGCGGGGTAGGGGCCCCGCCGGCGGGCGTTTGCACTGCGCCGTTACCGTTAGGTTATGGGGCGGGCGGCCACCCCCAAAACTTAGTATCTTGGCCGCTCACTCACTCTGCAGCACATGGCTCCCACCGCCCCCGCGCCGGCCGTCGAAAAAGACAACAAGCGCATTACCAACGGCTGGACGTTCTACGACTGGGCCAACTCGGTGTACCCGCTCGTCATCACCAGCTCCATTTTCCCCATCTACTGGGGGGCCATCACCAAGGCCATCAACCCCACCGACGTGGTGGATTTCTTGGGCTTCAAAGTGCCGGGCTCGTCGTTGCTCACCTACGCCATCTCGGCCTCGTTTCTCATCATCGCGCTGGTCAGCCCGTTCCTGACCTCGCTGGCCGACTACTCGGGGCGCAAGAAGCTGTTCCTGCAAATCTTCTGCTACCTCGGGGCGGCGAGTTGCGCGGGGCTGTACTTCTTTACCCGCGACACGCTCACGCTCTCCACGTTCGTGTTCATCGCGGCCACGGTGGGCTTCAGCGGCAGCATCGTGTTCTACAATTCCTACCTGCCCGAAATCAGCTCCGAAGAGAAGTTCGACTCGCTCTCGGCGCGGGGCTTTTCGATGGGCTACGTGGGCTCGGTGCTGCTGCTCGTCCTCTGCCTGGGCATCATCCAGGGCCCCGAAATCATGGGCGGGCCCAAGGGCGTGGCCCTGTTTGGGATGAGCACGGGGCAGGCCACGCGGCTGAGCTTCCTGCTCACGGGCCTGTGGTGGGTGGGCTTCGCCCAGATTCCGTTCTTCACCCTGCCGCCCGACCTGGGCCGCGCGGCCGATGCGCCGGTTTCCAAGGATGGCTGGCTGCTCAACGGCTTCCGCGAGCTGGGCAAGGTGTGGGACCAGCTCAAGCAGCAGCCCAACCTCAAGCGGTTTCTGCTGGCCTACTTCACCTACAACATGGGCGTGCAGACGGTGATGTACGTGGCCACCATCTTCGGCGACAAGGTGTTGCAGCTCGACAGCACCTCGCTCATCGTCACCATTTTGCTGCTCCAAATCGTGGGCATCCTGGGGGCCTGGCTGTTCGCCAAGCTCTCGGAGCGCATCGGCAACACGCGGGCCCTGAGCTGGGCCGTGTTCATCTGGATGCTGATTTGCGTGGCCGGCTACTTCGTGCAGAAGGGGTGGAGCTTCTTCGCCCTGGCCGCCGTCATCGGCCTCACCATGGGCGCGGTGCAAAGCCTCTCGCGCAGCACCTACTCCAAAATCATTCCCGAAAACACGCCCAACGCCGCCGCCTACTTCAGCTTTTTCGACGTGGTGGAAAAGCTGGGCATCGTCATCGGCACGCTCTCCTTCGGCCTGATTGGGCAGATTACGGGCTCGATGCGCAACAGCATCCTCTCGCTCATCGTGTTCTTCATCCTCGGCCTGGGCTTTTTGCTGACGCTGCGCGGCAAGAAGCTGCGCGACACACCGGCCACCAACCCGGCCACGTTTCCGGGCCCCCCGGCTGCCTCGTCCATCGCCAGCACGCCCAGCACGTTAAAATAAACCGCGGCTGGCCCCGCGTCCAGGCCCGGTAGGGGCCTTACCAGCGCTGACGCTTCGCCCCAAGATTTTCCCCACCTCAAATTTCCCATGCACACTTCCTCCCTCCAACAAAACATTCTCGAAGAGCTGGACCGCGAGCTGGCCGTGACGCGCCAGGTCCTGGAACGCGTGCCCACCGACCACTTCGACTACCAGCCGCACCCCAAGTCCATGAAGTTGGGCCAGCTGGCCTCGCACATCGTCAATTTATTGAAGTTCAAGCAGCTGTTCATCGAGGGGAGCGAGCGTGACTTCCTCGACACCAGCGCCCCCAAGCCCCCGCCCAGCCCCACGTCGTCCGAAGAGCTGCTGGCCCGCTTCGACCAGTTCAGTGCCGACCTGCGCCAAGTCCTGCATGATTCGAGCGACGTAAAGCTGGGTGAAACCTTCACGCTTCGCCGTGGCGAGCAGGTGCTGATGGAGCGCCCCAAGGGTGCCGCGCTGCGCATCATGGGCCTCAACCACAGCATCCACCACCGCGGCCAGCTCACGGTGTACCTGCGTCTGCTCGACATTCCGGTGCCCGGCGTGTACGGCCCCAGCGCCGATGCGATGGGCGGCTTTTGAGGCAATTAAAAATGGAGAATTAATAATTAAAAATGGGCCGTTCAACAACCCCCGGTGGAATCGTTGAACGGCCCATTTTTAATTATTAATTCTCCATTTTTAATTGCCTCAAAACACCCGCTTCCCGCCAATCCACGTCTGCTGCACTTTCGCGTCGTGCAGCTGCTCTTTGGGGGCGTTCAACAAGTCGGTTTTCAGCACCACAAAATCGGCCAGCAGGCCGGGCTTTATTTGGCCCTTGCGCCGCTCCTCGAAGCCGGCGTGGGCGGCCCAGGTGGTCATGCCGCGCAGGGCGTCGGGGCGGCTCAGGGCGTTGTCCATTTGGAAGCCGTTGGCGGGGAAATTCTTGGCATCTTGCCGGGCTACGGCGGCGTGGAAGCCGTAGAGCGGGTTGATGTCCTCCACCGGGAAGTCGGAGCCCAGCGCCACCTGGCCGTACTGGTGCAGCAGCTCCTGGTAGGCGTAGGCCGTTTGGAGGCGCTGGGGCCCCAGCCGCTCGCCGGCCCAGTACATGTCGGACGTGGCGTGGGTGGGCTGCACGGAGGGCACGATGTGGTAGCGGCCAAACTTGGGCATGTCTTGCGGGCTCACCACTTGGGCATGCTCGATGCGCCAGCGCCGGTCGGGCTGCCCGTGCAGCGCCGCCCCGTAAATGTCCAGCAGCAGCCGGTTTGAGGAGTCGCCGATGGCGTGGGTGTTCATCTGGAACCTGGTGGCCGCCAGCTCCCGGGCCAGGGCGCGGTAGTAGTCCGGGTTTTGGAGCAGGAAGCCCGTTTCGTGGGGCCGGTCGGTGTAGGGGGCCAGCAGCGCCGCCCCGCGCGAGCCCAGGGCCCCGTCGGCGTACACCTTGAAGGAGCAGATGGTGAGGTTGTCGCT
Source organism: Hymenobacter caeli (assembly GCF_013294115.1). Classification (GTDB taxonomy): domain Bacteria; phylum Bacteroidota; class Bacteroidia; order Cytophagales; family Hymenobacteraceae; genus Hymenobacter; species Hymenobacter caeli. The sequence goes on from NZ_JABSNP010000002.1 coordinate 267,945, forward strand.
GAAGTAGGGCCCCCGGGGCAGGTAGTACGCCTTGTTTTTAGGCGTGGGGTTGAGCATGGCGTAGAGCCGCAAATGCAGCTGGCCGGCCCGCTGCAGCGCGGCCATTTGGTCGATGTTGGCCTTGTCGAGGCCCGCGTCGGCGAGGCTGGTGAGGCCCACGGCGAGGCAGTTTTGCTGGCCTTGCAGCAGCAAGCGCGCCGCCTCGGCCGGGCTGGGCTCGGGGATTTTGGCGGCCACCAGCTTCACCGCATTGTCCACGAGCAGGCCGGTGAGGCCCCGGGCGTCGCGCCCAATCACGCCGCCACTGATGGGCGTGGCGGCCGTGACGCCCGCCAGGTCCAGTGCCTTTTGGTTCACCAGCGCCGCGTGCCCGTCGATGCGGACGAGGAGTACCGGCACGTCGGGAAACAGCCGGTCCAGCGTGTCTTTGGTGGGAAAGCGCTGGCCGGGCCAGTCGTTCTGGTCCCAGCCGCGGCCCGTGAGCCAGGCCGCGCCCGGCTGCTGCCGGCGGTGTTGCACGAGGCGGCCCACCGTTTCGGCCCACGACGCGGCCCCCACCAGGTTGGCCGACTGCAACCCCAGCGCGTAGCGGTAGAAGTGGCAGTGCGCGTCGTAAAAGCCGGGGTAGATGAACCGGCCTTGCATGTTCATCGTTTGCGCCGCCTGGTAGCGGCCCGCCAAATCAGCCGACGTGCCCACGGCCACAAACTTGCCGCCGCGCACCGCAAACGCCTGCGCCTTGCTGAAGGCCGAATCCACCGTGTACACCGTGGCGTTGGTCACGAGCAAGTCCACGGCCTCGCGGCGCGGCTGGCAACCGGCCAGGGCCCCCAGCCCCGCGCCGCCCAATGCCAGCCCCACCACCAATTGCCGCCCGAAAACTCTGGTAAATATCTTCATAAGCCAGCACGGGCGGAACCCCAAAAAATCCGTTTAATCCGCTGAAAATCCGTTAAATCTGTGGTCTTTACTCGAACTTCAAATGCTTCACCGACTCGCCCGAATTCTTCAGCTCCAGCAGCGACTCGATGCCAATCATGAGGTGCTGCTGCACGAAGTTGGTGGTCACTTTCGAGTCCGATTCCGACGTTTTCACGCCCTCGGGCGTCATCGGGTTGTCGCTCACCAGCAGCAGGGCCCCGTGGGGGATGTCGTTCATGAAGCCGACCACGAAAATGGTGGCCGTTTCCATGTCCACGGCCAGGGCCCGCACCCGGCGCAGGTAGTCCTTGAACTCCTGGTCGTGCTCCCACACCCGGCGGTTGGTGGTGTACACGGTGCCGGTGTAGTAGTCCAGCTCGTGCTTCTTAATCATCGACGAAACCGCGCGCTGCAGCCGGAACGAGGGCAGGGCCGGAATTTCCTTGGGCAGGTAGTCGTCGGAGGTGCCGTCGCCGCGGATGGCCGCGATGGGCAGCACCAAATCGCCGAGCTTGGTCTTTTTCAGGCCCCCGCACTTGCCCAGGAACAGCGCCGCCTTGGGCTTGATGGCCGAGAGCAGGTCCATCACCGTGGCCGCCATCGGCGAGCCCATGCCGAAATTGATGATGGTGATGCCGCCCGCCGTGGCCGACTGCATGGGCTTGTCGAGGCCCTGCACTTCCACGCCGAACTGCGCGGCGAACATGTGCACGTAGTTGCTGAAATTGGTGAGCAGGATGTACTGCCCGAAGTCACCGAGCGGTACGCCGGTGTAGCGGGGCAGCCAGTTGTTTACGATGTCTTCCTTGGTCTTCATGGGGGCAATGAGTGAATGGGTGAATGAAAGAATGAGTGAACAGGTGAGCGAGTAAAGGGGGCGGATGCCCTTTTTTCTCATTCACCCATTCACTCATTCGCTCATTGAAAAGGGTACCTTTGGAGGTGATGCAAGTGCTGGACCTGCCGCCTTTCGAGGCCAAACTTACGCAATCGGCCACAAACCAGCCGCTCATCTGGGACGGGCTGCGGCGCAGGCACGTGGTGCTGACGCCCGAGGAGTGGGTGCGCCAGCACGTGGTGCACTACCTGGTTGATTACCTGGCCTATCCGCGCGGCCTGCTGGCCCTGGAGCGCGGCCTGCGCTACAACCAGCGCCAAAAGCGCACCGACCTGCTGGCCCTGGGCCCCGAAGGCCAGCCCCTGCTGCTCGTCGAATGCAAGGCCCCGCACGTGGCCATCGACGGGGCCGTGGCCCGCCAGGCCACCACCTACAACCAGACCATCGGGGCCCCGCTGCTGCTGCTCACCAACGGCTTGGTGCACTACTGCTGGCGCGTCGATTTTGCGGCCCGCACCAACGAGCGGCTCGCCGAAATTCCGGCTTTCGCGGCAGCCGTGGCGCTGGCCGGGCCGTAAGAGGGGATTGGTTGTCGGTTGTTCGTTGTCGGGTATCTGAGGATTTCATCAGTGGTTTCCCGCGAACAGCTGCCCCCAAAGCCCCCCTGACCACTGACGACAAAAAACTGACAATTACCACTTACCCCATGCAATTATTCCGCTTCGGCCCGCTGGGGCACGAGCAGCCCGGCGTGCGCACCGCCGCCGGCCAGCACCTCGATGTGTCGGCGTTTGGCGAAGACTACAACGAAGCCTTCTTTGCCACCGACGGCCTGGCCAGGCTCGCTGCCTGGCTGGCCGCGCACGAAGCCACCTGCCCCGCCGTGCCCGCCGACGCCCGCCTGGGCAGCTGCGTGGCGCGGCCGTCCAAAATCGTGTGCATCGGCCTCAACTACCGCGACCACGGCGCGGAAACCGGCCTGGGCCTGCCCACCGAGCCCGTGTTTTTCCTCAAAGCCACCTCCGCCCTGTGCGGGCCCCACGACGACGTGGTGTTGCCCCGCGGGGCCGAGAAGCTCGATTGGGAGGCCGAGCTGGCCTTTGTTATCGGCAAACAAGCCCGTTACGTCCCGGAGGCGGATGCCCTGGGCCACGTGGCCGGCTACACCATCCTAAACGATTACAGCGAGCGGGCCTTCCAGCTGGAGCGCGGCGGGCAGTGGACCAAGGGCAAAAGCGCCGATACGTTCGCGCCCCTGGGGCCCTACCTCACGCCGGCCGCCGCCGTGCCCGACCCCGAAAACCTGCGCATCTGGCTCACGGTCAACGGCGGAGCAAAGCAAGAGGCCAGCACCCACGACCTGGTGTTCGGCATCGCCAAAATTATCAGCTACGTGAGCGAATTCATGACGCTGCTGCCCGGCGACGTCATCTCCACCGGCAGCCCGGCCGGCACCGGCCTGGGCCTGCACCCGCCCCAGTACCTGCGCGCCGGCGACGCCGTGGCGCTGGGCATCGAGGGCCTGGGCGAGCAGCGCCAGCGGGTAGCGGCCTTCCCGGGCCAGTAGCGGCGGCCAGCCCGGGGCCCCTGATGGCCGCCGCTAAGGCATTCGGCGTAGTTGTGCGTCAATGCGGTTGGTGGTTCGCCGCCGCCTGCCACACCTTATTTACCAACACCAGAAACTTATGAAGTACAACCTCTTGGGCAATACGGGCCTGAAAGTATCCGAGCTGTGCCTGGGCACCATGACGTTTGGCAGCGTCGGGGGCCGCTTTGCCGCCATCAACGGCGTGGACCAGGCCGGGGCCGATGCCCTGGTGAAACGCTCGCTCGACGCGGGCATCAATTTCCTCGACACGGCCAACATCTACACCGAGGGCCAGTCGGAGGAAATAACGGGCCAGGCCCTGCACAACCTCGGCGTGAACCGCTACGACGTGGTGCTGGCCACCAAGGTGCGCGGCACGATGGGCCCGGGGCCCAACGACGCGGGCCTCACCCGCAAGCACATCATCGCCCAGGCCGAGGCCAGCCTCAAGCGCCTGAAAACCGACTACATCGACCTCTACCAAACCCACAGCTACGACCCGCTCACGCCCCTCGACGAGACGCTGCGGGCCCTCGACGACCTCGTGCGCAGCGGCAAGGTGCGCTACATCGGGGCCAGCAACGTGGCCGCCTGGCAGCTGATGAAGGCCCTGAGCCTCTCGCACCACCAGCACCTGGAGCGCTACGCGTCGCTGCAAGCCTACTACACCGTGGCCGGGCGCGACCTGGAGCGCGAGCTGGTGCCCCTGCTGCTCGACCAAAAAGTGGGCCTCATGGTGTGGAGCCCGCTGGCCGGCGGCTTCCTCAGCGGCAAGTACACCCGCGAAAACCAAAAGGGCGAAGGCCGCCGCAGCGGCGCGTTCGACTTTCCGCCCGTTAATAAAGACCTGGCTTTTGACATCATCGACCAGCTCCAGCCGATGGCCGCGGCCAAGGGCAGCACGGTGGCCTCGCTGGCCCTGGCCTGGCTGCTGCACCAGAAAGTGGTGAGCACCGTCATTATCGGGGCCAAAAAAATGGAGCAGCTCGACGACAACCTGAAAGCGGTGGACGTCAAGTTCACGCCCGAGGAGTTGCAGCAACTCGACGAAGCCAGCCAGCTGGCCCCCGAGTACCCCGGCTGGATGCTGGACCTCACCGGCGGCGACCGGAAAATGGAGTAAGGGGCCCAGATTAAAAAAAAGCCTCCCCGATGCTGCATCGGAGAGGCTTTTTTGTAGCGCGAATTTTGTGGTTCGCGGCGCGGCTTGGTTGCCCAGTGGTACTCGCCGGGACGAAGCGAAGCGAACGGCAAAGTTTGCGCTGCTGACTGCGCCGCCGTTACCGGCTCCAGCGCGCGGTCTCGTCCACCGGCGGCCGGCTTCCGACGAAGCCCCGGCGGCTGGCTAGGCTTGCTGCATCTGCTTTTTCATTTCCTGTTCCTGCGCGGCGTGGTTGGCGGTGTACTGCGCGCGCTGGGCCTCCGTGCGCTCGTGGCCCAGGCTGCGCAGGTGCTCCCGCAGCTCGGGGGCGGGCATGTCGGCCCCGTACGACGGGGTGCCGGGCTGCTGCCGCCACGACTCGTGCAGGGTGCCGTCTTCCACGGCGTCGAAACCCAACTCCTCGACCAGCGCCATCACCCGCCGCTTGGCGGCTTCGTCGTCGCCGGCCACGGGCAGGGCGATGCGGCCGGGGGTGCCGACGGGCGTGCCCGATTTTTCCAGGTGCTCCGAGTAGATGTTGTTGAACACCTTAATGACCGGCCGGCCCAGGTGCTGCTGCACCCATTCGCTCTCGGTGAGGTCGCCGCCGTCCAGCTCCAGTATCCGGCCGTCGCGCAGCAAGGGGTAGTAGTTGCTGGTGTCGATGACGGGCACGTCGGCGGGCACGCCGGCGAACAGGTCTTTGGGCAGGTCGGGGATGTTTTTCAGCGGGATGGTCACGACGATGATTTCGCCGTGGCGGGCCGCCTCCTGCGCGGTAACGGCCGTTGCGCCCGTCCGGTGGGCCACGTCCGCCAGGGTTTCGGGGCCCCGGGAGTTGGCGATGTAAACCGAATGGCCAAGGCCGCTGAGCCGGATGGCGAGGGCGCTGCCGATGTGGCCGGCCCCAATGATTCCAATGTTCATCTGCGTAAGGGTTTGGCGCGGTTGCTCCGTGCAACTGCGAGTAGCTAAACAACCCGGGCCCCCAATTGCTTTTTCAGGCAACAAGCAACTTGCGGCGCGGCTGCTGGATTTGGTTTTTTTCCGCTATTCCGAACGCTGTAGAGACGCATCTTTGCGTCTCAGGAGTGAACGACTTGTCCAAAGATCGGTCACTCCTAAGACGCAAGGATGCGTCTCTACAGCCTGGTGATGCCAACGCAGACAGCTTCTTAAGAGCCTAATCCCCATTTTTTCAGCCAGGCAAACGGGGCCCGGTGTCTTTAATGTTTTAGGGGCCGCCGAAACTGCTCTAATAGTCTTTAGATTAAGCTGCTACCGGCTCCAATACTTCGGCTACGTCCACCAGGGGCAGGCCCCAGGCGTCGGCTACGCCTTTGTACACCACTTCGCCGTGCACCACGTTCAGGCCGAGGCGCAGGGCGGCGTCCTGGCGGCAGGCGGCCTGCCAGCCCAGGTTGGCCAGCTTCACGGCGTAGGGCAGCGTGGCGTTGGTGAGGGCCAGGGTGGAGGTGTAGGGCACCGCGCCGGGCATGTTGGCCACGCAGTAGTGCACCACGTCGTCGATGATGAAGGTCGGGTCTTCGTGGGTGGTGGGGCGGCAGGTTTCGATGCAGCCGCCCTGGTCCACGGCCACGTCCACGACCACCGTGCCGGGGCGCATGGTCTTGAGCATGTCGCGCGTGATGAGGTGCGGGGCCTTCGCGCCCGGTATCAGCACCGCGCCCACAATCAGGTCGGTGGTTTTGATGGCTTCGCGGATGTTGTACTCGTTGGAGTACTGCGTCACCACGTTTTTGGGCATGAAGTCGTCCAGCTCGCGCAGGCGGTTCAGGTTGATGTCCATGATGGTGACCTGGGCCCCGAGGCCCGCGGCTACCTTGGCGGCCTGCGTGCCCACGATGCCCGCGCCGAGCACCAGCACGTGCGCCGGCTTCACGCCGGGCACGCCGCCGAGCAGGATGCCGCGGCCTTTCAGGGGTTTCTCCAGGTACTTGGCGCCTTCCTGGGGGGCCATGCGGCCGGCCACTTCACTCATCGGGATGAGCAGGGGCAGGGCCCGGTTGGGCAGCTCCACCGTTTCATACGCCAGGCAGATGGCCTTGCGCGCTATCATGGCATGGGTCAAATCCTCGCCACTGGCGAAGTGGAAGTAGGTGAACAGCAGCTGATTTTCCTTGATGAGGGGGTACTCCTCGGCAATCGGCTCCTTCACCTTCACAATCATCTCGGCCTGCCCGTACACGTCGGCGATGGTGGACAGCAACTGCGCGCCCGCCTGCTCGTACTCGGCGTCGTCGAAGCCGCTGCCGCTGCCGGCCCCGGCCTGCACCAGCAGCGAGTGGCCGTGCTTGCGCAGTTCGGCCACGCCGGCGGGCGTGAGGCCCACGCGGTTTTCGTTGTTTTTAATTTCCTTGGGAACGCCGATAATCATAACGATGCAGGGTAGGAGTGGAGGAGTCGGGAGCGCGCCGAAACGCGGCGCAAAGATAGGGCCCCAACGGCCCGGGCGGGGCCAAAAGTTCGCTACCCGGCCGCCTGGCCGTCGGCCACCAGGGCCGGCAGGTCGAGCGGGTGGGTGTACATGGCCACGCCGCCGGCCGCGTCGCGGGGCCACGCGGCGCGGGGCCGGTCCCAGTACAGCTCCAGGCCGTTGCCGTCGGGGTCGTTGAGGTACACGGCTTCCGACACGCCGTGGTCGGCCGCGCCCGTGAGCGGGTAGCCGGCCGCCACCAGCCGGCCCACCACGCGGCCCAGATCGGCGCGGGTGGGGTAGAGCAAGGCAGCGTGGTAGAGGCCCGCGCCCTGGGTGCGCGCCGGGGCCCCGCCTAGGCTGTTCCAGGTGTTCAGGCCGATGTGGTGGTGGTAGCCCCCGGCCCCCAGAAAAGCGGCCTGCTCGCCGTAGCGCAGCTGCAACTCGAAGCCCAGCAAGTCCCGATAAAAAGCAATGGAGCGTTCCAGGTCCGTGACTTGCAAGTGCACGTGGCCCACCCGGGCCCCGGCGGGTGCGGTGTAAGCGGGGAGGGCGTCGGGCATAGTTTAGGGAATTAAAAAAATGGGCCCCCAGGCAACGCCTGGGGGCCCCGATGAAGCCGGTTTAGGCCGTGGCCTTTTCTGCCGGCTTCTGCAAAATGTGCTCAATCTGGTCCAGCTCGTCGGGGCTGAACGCCAGGTGCTTGAGGCAGTCCAGGGAGTCGGCCAGCTGCTCGGGGCGGCTGGCCCCCACGAGTACCGACGTCACCCGGTCGTCTTTCAGCAGCCACGACAGCGCCATCTGGGCCAGGCTCTGGCCGCGGGCCTGGGCTATTTCGTTCAGGCTTTGCAGCTGGGCCACCAGGGCGGGCGTCACCTGGTCGGGCCGCAGCGAATCGCCGTCCCGCGCGGCCCGCGAGCCGTCGGGAATGCCCTTGAGGTACTTGCCCGACAGCAGGCCCTGGGCCAGGGGCGAGAACGGGATGCAGCCCACGCCTTCCTCGGCCAGCACTTCGAGCAGGCCGGCCTCGGGGTCGCGCACCAGCATCGAGTACTTGGGCTGGTGGATGAGGCAGGGCGTGCCCATTTCGCGCAGCAGCCGGATGGCCGCCTGGGCCAGCGCCGGCGGGTAGTTGCTCAGGCCCACGTACAGGGCCTTGCCCTGGCGCACGGCGTGGGCCAGGGCCCCCATGCTTTCTTCCAGGGGCGTGTCGGGGTCGGGCCGGTGGTGGTAGAAGATGTCCACGTACTCCAGGCCCATGCGCTTGAGGCTCTGGTCGAGGCTGGCCAGCAGGTACTTGCGCGAGCCCCACTCGCCGTAGGGCCCGTCCCACATGCCGTAGCCGGCCTTGGTGGAAATAATCAGCTCGTCGCGGTACGGCGCGAAGTCCTGCTGCATGATTTTGCCAAAGTTCAGCTCGGCCGAGCCGGGGGGCGGGCCGTAGTTGTTGGCCAGGTCGAAGTGCGTCACGCCGCGGTCGAAGGCCAGGCGCAGGGTGGCGCGGCCGGTGGCCAGCAGGTCCACGTCGCCGAAATTTTGCCAGAGGCCCAGCGAGAGCGCCGGCAGCTTCAGGCCGCTTTTGCCGCAGCGGCGGTAAGGGATGGCCTGGTAGCGGTCCTCGGCAGGAAGGTAATTCGTCATGAAAAAAGGAAAGGATTGGGTGGTTCGTTGCGCGTTGTCAGGTGTTAGTCAATTAGCCGATTGATATAAAGGCTGTCGTGCTGAACGCAGTGAAGCATCTCTCCCGCTGACTAGTCCTAGGCTACTGCCGCGGGAGAGATGCTTCACTGCGTTCAGCACGACCGTTTTAACTGACTCAAGCAGCATTTTATTTAAACGGCACAGCGGTGCCGCTCTCTTTTACGAGGCTTTCGGGGGCCAGGGTGCGCACCACGGTGGCCCGCAGCGTGAGCTTGGCGTCGCCGGTGGCGGTCACGTCGTTGGAGTGCAGGACCACGGCGTCGGCCGCGGCCCCGAGCTGGCGCGGGGCGTACACGAGGTCTACGGCGGCGCTTTGGCCGGGGGCGATGGGGGCGGGCGGCGTTTTGTAGCCCACGCAGTAGCAGGCGCTGGTGAGGGCCCCGAGCACGAGCGGGCTCTTGCCGGCGTTGCGCACCACGAAGTGGGCCGTGAGCTGCTGCCCGGCTTCGAGGCGGCCGAAGTCGTGGTCGGGCTTATCGAGCACCAGGCGCGGCGAGCGGGCCAGGTCGGCGGGGGTCAGGGTTTTTTTCTGCTCCTCCTTCGTCAGCACCGTGCCCTTGATGGTGAGCACCTGGCTGCCGATGGCGGCGTTGCTGCTCACGGTCACGGTTTTGCTGAACACGCCGGGCCGGCCGGCGCTGCTGTACACGGCCCGTACCACGCCCGACTTGCCGGGCAGCACGGGCGTTTTGGTCCAGTCGGGGGTGGTGCAGCCGCAGCTGGCCTGCACGTTGGCGATGACCACCGGCTGGTTGCCCGTGTTCTTGAAGCGGAACTCGTGGGCCGCCTGGGTGCCCTCGGGCACGGAGCCGAAGTCGTGCAGCTCCTGCTCGAAGGTGAGCACGCCCTGGGCCCGGGCCCCGAGGGCGCCGGCCAACAAAGCGAGGGCGAAAAGGTATCTCATGGCGAGTTGCGGCTGGGTGAGCCCCCGGCCGGGCACGACGAAACGCCCCCGCCGGTGGTTACGGCAAATATACACCGGCCCCCGGCCCGGCGGGCCGCCCGCGCCCGGCGCTGTATTTTTGCCGCGGCCCCGGCCATTCCGTCCTTCCGCATCCCACCCACGTCAGCTATAAATATTCTGCCCATGCCCACCGCCGAACTCACCGCCCCGGCCCCCGTGGCCGCCCTGGCCCCGGCCGATTTCTTGCACGACTACCGCCTGGGCTGGGAAAGCCGGCACGCTTCGCTGGCCGGCCGCAAGGAGGTGTTCATGGGCAAGGCCAAGTTTGGCATCTTCGGCGACGGCAAGGAGCTGCCCCAGCTGGCCCTGGCCCGGGTGTTCCGAAACGGTGATTTCCGGGCCGGCTACTACCGCGACCAGACCTTTATGGTGGCCATCGGCGAGCTGACCTGGCAGCAGTACTTCGCCCAGCTCTACGCCAACCCCGACGTGGAGGCCGAGCCCTCCACCGCCGGCCGCGCCATGAACGGCCATTTCGGCACCCGCCTGCTCGACGACGACGGCCACTTTAAGCCCCAGACTTCGACCAAAAACTCGTCGGCCGACATTTCGCCCACCGCCGCCCAGATGCCGCGCCTCGTGGGCCTGGCCTACGCCAGCAAGCTCTACCGCCAAAACCCCGAGCTGCACCAATTTGAGGACTTTTCGGTGAACGGCAACGAGGTGGCGTTCGGCACCATCGGCAACGCCAGCACCTCGGAGGGCATGTTTTTTGAGGCCCTGAACGCGGCCGGCGTGCTCCAGATTCCGCTGCTGGTGAGCGTGTGGGACGACCACTACGGCATCTCGGTGCCGGCCGAGTACCAGACCACCAAGCAGAGCATTTCGGCCATCATGGCCGGCTTGCAGCGCGAGGGCGAAGGCCAGTCCGGCCTCGAGCTGTTCGTGGCGAAGGGCTGGGATTACCTGGCCCTGGTAGACGCCTACCAGCGGGCCGCCGCCGTGTGCCGGGCCCAGCACGTGCCGGTGCTCTTCCACGTCACCGAACTCACGCAGCCCCAGGGCCACAGCACCAGCGGCTCGCACGAACGCTACAAGTCGAAAGACCGCCTGCACTGGGAGGAGCAGCACGACTGCCTGCTGAAGATGCGCGAGTGGCTGCTGGCCGAGGGCCACGCCAGCGCCGACGAGCTGGACGCCCTCGAAAAAGAGGCCGCCGCCACCATTAAGCAGGCCCGCACCACCGCCTGGGCCGCGTTCATGGACCCCATCCGGGCCGAGCGCGACGCCACCGTGGCCCTGCTCGACCGCCTGGTGAAGGCCACCGGCACCGAGCACGCCCTGGCCGAAACCGTGCAGCAGCTGCGCACCAACCCCGCGCCCATCCGCGCCGACAGCGTGCGCACCCTGCGCCGGGCCCTGCGCCAGGTGCGCGGCCTGGGCCGCCACCCCGGCCGCCGCGCCGTGCAGCAGTACCTGGAGCAATTGCAGGCCGAAAACGCCGACCGCTACAACGCCAACCTTTTCAGCCAGAGCGAAGAAGCCGTGGGCAACATCGACGAGGTGCCCGTGGCCTACGCCGACAAGTCGCCGCTCGTGGACGGCCGCGAGGTGCTGCAAGCCTGCTTCACGGCCAACTTCCGGCGCGACCCGCGCATCTTCGCCATCGGCGAGGACGTGGGCCAGATTGGCGACGTGAACCAGGCCTTTGCCGGCTTGCAGGAGCAGTTCGGCGAGCTGCGCGTGACAGACACCGGCATCCGCGAGTGCACCATTATTGGCCAGGGCATCGGGGCGGCGCTGCGCGGGCTGCGGCCCATCACCGAGATTCAGTACCTGGATTATTTGCTGTACGCGGTGCAGATTCTGAGCGACGACCTGGCCTGCCTCCAGTACCGTACCAAGGGTGGGCAGAAAGCCCCGCTCATCGTGCGCACCCGGGGCCACCGCCTGGAGGGCATCTGGCACTCGGGCTCGCCGATGGGCCTGCTGCTGAGCACGCTGCGCGGCATCCACGTGTGCGTGCCCCGCGACATGACCCAGGCCGCCGGTTTTTATAACACGCTGCTGCGCAGCGACGAGCCCGCTGTGGTGGTGGAGTGCCTCAACGGCTACCGCCTCAAGGAAAAGCTGCCCGCCAATGTGGGCGAGTTCACGCTGCCCCTGGGCCGCCCCGAGGTGCTGCGCGAGGGCACCGACGTCACCCTCGTCACCTACGGCTCGATGTGCCGCATCGTGCTGGAAGCCGCCAAGCAGCTGGCAGAAGTCGGCATTTCGGCCGAAGTGGTGGACGTGCAAACGCTGCTGCCCTTCGATACCCAGCACCTCATCGCCGACAGCCTGCGCAAAACCGGCCGGGTGCTGTTCGCCGACGAGGACGTGCCCGGCGGGGCCTCGGCCTTCATGATGCAGCACGTGCTCGACGAGCAGGACGGCTACCAGCTGCTCGACGCCGCCCCGCGCTGCCTCTCCGCCCAGGCCCACCGCCCGGCCTACAGCTCCGACGGCGACTACTTCAGCAAGCCCAGTGTGGAAGACGTGTTCGACGCTGCCTATGCCTTACTCAGCGAGTCCGACCCCGAGCAGTTCCCGGACATTTATTGAGTGGGCGAATGAGGCGTTGTGTCCGTCGCGGCGTAGGGTGCGGGGCTGCCCCCGCCCGTCGTTGAACGGAATCGTTGAAATGGTGCGAACGGCGGGCGGGGGCAAGCCCCGCACCCTACCGCGTTTTCGCAAACCATTTTGGGATAAATGTAAAAATGCCGCCAGGTGGTCCCGGCAGCATTTTTTATCCTGGACAACATCAAACGGAGTTACGGAATCGTGATATCGTTGGTGGTCACCTGGTTGCTCTCGTGCAGGGCCCGGTCCTGGATGCTGATGACGAAGTGCACCACGTCGCCGGGGCGGAAGGGCGAGCCGAGGCCAAACGACTGGCTGTATCTGAGGTCGCCCTTCACCGGGGCCTCCTTGGTACCGTCGGCGGTGATGCGCGGAAAACGCCCGTTGTACTCGCCGGGTGCGGAGGTGAAGCGGGGCTGAAAGTTGCCTTGGGCATCCTTCACGTAGGGTTGCAGGAAGTAGTTGAAGTAGTTGCGGTTGGTGCCGTTCATGTAATCGTAGACGCCGGTGTTATCGGTCGTCGACAGGCCCAGGTCGCCGGTGCCGTCCTGGTACGAAACGGTGAGCACCAGCGAGTCGCGCGTGCCCAGGTTGCCGGTCAGGCGTTGCTGGAAGCTGACCCGCGCGTTGTCGATGCTGGGCGTGTCGGAATAGTCGGGCGGGTTGAGGCAGCCGCTGAGGGCCCCGCCCACGATGGCCAACAGGCCCGCCCAGCGGAGCGACGAGTAGAAGAGGGTGCGCATACAAGCTAAATAATTACGAGAATAAACCCGGCCCCGGATCCGCCCGAAAGCGGCCCGAATGTACGTTTTTCGCAACGAAGCCCGCCCGCTTTTGTTGTGTCCTGCTAACCCTTACGCCCGCCAATGAGTTTCCGCGCCGAGTTCCTGCGCCAGCTGCCCGAAGTATCCGCCGCCACCTTCGAGGCGGCGGCCCTGGCCTTGTTTCGCCACCAGGCCGCCCACTGCCCGCCCTACGCCGCCTACCTGCGCCAGCTGGGCCGGGCCCCCGCCGCCGTGGGCACCCTGGCCGACATCCCGTTCCTGCCCATCGAGTTCTTCAAAACCCACGACGTGCGCACCGAGCCCGCCGCCTGGGGCCCCCAGGAAGAATTCCTGAGCAGCGGCACCACCCGCCAGCAGCGCAGCCGCCACCAGCTGCGCGACCCCGCGCTGTACCGCGCCAATGCCGCCCGCATCTTCGAGCAGTACTACGGGCCCCTCCTGGGCTGGACGCTGCTGGCCCTGCTGCCTTCCTACCTGGAGCAGGGGCAGTCGTCGCTGGTGGCGATGGTGGACGACTTTGCCCGGCGCTCGGGCCAGGCGCAGCCCGCGTTTTTCCTGCATGATCACGGGGCCCTGCGCCGGGCCCTGGCCGAAGCCAAGCAAGCCGCCGGCCGCCGCGTGCTGCTGCTCGGCGTGAGCTACGCCTTGCTCGACCTGGCTGCTGAGGCGGGCCCCGCGCCCGAGCTGCAAGGCCTGACGGTGCTCGAAACCGGGGGCATGAAGGGCCGCCGCCGCGAGCTGATTCGCGAAGAGCTGCACCAGGAGCTGCAACGCGCCTTCGGGCCCGCCGGCATCCACTCCGAGTACGGCATGACGGAGCTGCTCAGCCAGGCCTACTCGCTGGGCGACGGCCGCTTCCACTGCCCGCCGCCGCTGCGCGTGCTGCTACGCGACCCCGCCGACCCGTTCGACGTATCCGAGCGGCGCGGCGACGGGGCCATCAACGTTATCGACCTGGCCAACATCGACTCGTGCGCGTTCATCGAAACCAAAGATTTGGCCCGCCAGCACCCCGACGGCTCGTTTGAGGTGCTGGGCCGGATGGACAACTCCGACGTGCGCGGCTGCAACCAGCTGGTGGCGTAGAGCTGTAGCGCGGACTTTGTAGTCCGCGGCTCTCGCTTCGTCCTGACGGTTGCCGCCCATCGATTACCGGGCAGCAACGCGGACTACAAAGTCCACGCTACCGGCCAATTGGCACTGCTTTCGCCGTACCTTCGTTGTCTTAAAAACCGCCTCCTGTGAAGAATATCCGCAATTTCTGCATCATCGCCCACATCGACCACGGCAAGAGCACGCTGGCCGACCGCCTGCTCGAATTCACGAGCACCGTGGCCAAGCGCGACATGCAGGCCCAGCTGCTCGACAACATGGACCTGGAGCGCGAGCGGGGCATCACCATCAAGAGCCACGCCATCCAGATGCAGTTTCCCTACAAAGGGGAGGTGTACACGCTGAACCTGATTGACACGCCCGGCCACGTCGATTTCAGCTACGAAGTGAGCCGCAGCATCGCCGCCTGCGAAGGGGCCCTGCTGATTGTGGATGCCTCGCAAGGCATTGAAGCCCAGACGATTTCCAACCTCTACCTCGCCATCGGGGCCGACCTGGAAATCATTCCGGTGCTCAACAAAATCGACCTGCCGCACGCCATGCCGGAGGAGGTAACCGACGAGATTGTGGACCTGATTGGCTGCAAGCCGGAGGACATCATCCACGCCTCGGGCAAGGCCGGCATCGGCATCGAGGCCATCCTGAACGCCATTGTGGAGCGCGTGCCGGCCCCCAAGGGAGACCCCGCCGCGCCCTTGCAGGCCCTGATTTTCGACTCGGTGTTCAACTCGTACCGCGGCATCGAGGTGCTGTTCCGCATCAAGAACGGCGTGATGAAGAAGGGCGACAAGCTCCGCTTCATGGCCACGGGCAAGGAGTACGGGGCCGACGAAATCGGCATCCTGGGCCTCAACCAGGAGCCGCGCCAGGTGATGGAGGCCGGCAACGTGGGCTACCTCATCTCGGGCATCAAGGAGGCCCGCGAGGTGAAGGTGGGCGACACGATTACCCACGTCCACAACCCCACGCCCGACGCCATCCAGGGCTTCGCCGACGTGAAGCCGATGGTGTTCGCCGGCATCTACCCGGTGGATACCACGGAGTACGAGGAGCTGCGCAGCAGCATGGAAAAGCTCCAGCTCAACGACGCCTCGCTGGTTTGGGAGCCCGAAACCTCGGTGGCGCTGGGCTTTGGCTTCCGCTGCGGCTTTTTGGGCATGCTGCACATGGAAATCGTGCAGGAGCGCCTGGAGCGCGAGTTCAACATGACGGTCATCACCACCGTGCCCAGCGTGCAGTTCCACGCCACCGGCACCAAAGACCAGCTGCTGACCATCAACGCGCCCTCCGAAATGCCGGAGCCGAACCTGATTAAAACCATCGAGGAGCCTTACATCAAGGCGCAGATTATCACCGCTTCGGAGTACGTGGGGCCCATCATCACGCTGTGCATGGAGAAGCGCGGCATCATCAAGGGCCAGTCGTACCTGACTTCGGAGCGGGTGGAGATGAGCTTCGAGCTGCCGCTCTCGGAAATCGTGTTCGATTTCTTCGACAAGCTCAAGTCCATCAGCCGCGGCTACGCCTCGCTCGATTACGAGCTGATTGGCTTCCGCGAGTCGGACATGGTGAAGCTGGACGTGATGCTGAACGGCGAGAAGGTGGACGCCCTCTCGGCCATCGTGCACCGCTCGAAAAGCTACGAGTGGGGCCGCCGCCTCTGCGAAAAGCTGCGCGAGCTGCTGCCCCGCCAGATGTTCGACATCGCCATCCAGGCCAGTATCGGCCAGAAAATCATCGCCCGCGAAACCATCAAGGCCCTGCGCAAAAACGTCATTGCCAAGTGCTACGGCGGCGACATCAGCCGCAAGCGCAAGCTGCTCGAAAAGCAGAAGGAAGGCAAGAAGCGGATGCGCACCGTGGGCTCGGTGGAAATCCCGCAGGAGGCCTTCCTGGCGGTGTTGAAGATTGACTGAGCACGAAAAGGCCGGCTCCCGCGAGGAAGCCGGCCTTTTCGTGGCGGCGGCAAGCGGCGGCTAATACGACGTGGGCGCGGTGCCAAAGCTGCTGGCCGCCGTGCCGGGGCCCTCGCTGGGGCCCACGTACCGGGCGTCGCCCAGCCCGAGGTAGAACGGCCAGAAGAAAATAGACAGTATGATTTCGCCCGTTTCGCGTTTGCCGAAGGATTTGGCCAGACTCACGTAGAGCGTGATGATGAAGTACAGGTTGACGAACGGAATGAACAGAAACAGCAGCTTTACCGTCTCCCGGCCCACTATTTCGTGCAATATCACGAGGTTGTAAATGGGAATCAGGCAGGCCCAGCCGGGCTTGCCCGCTTTCTCATACGTCTTCCACATGCCGTAAACCACGGCCCCGATGAAAGCCAAGTACAGCAGGCCGAAAACCAACCCGAACAGCGCCCCGAAGAAGCTGCCGAAAAGTACAAGCAATTGACTGTGCATAATAAAAGGTGGTTTAGGGTTGGGGTTACACTTTCGTGCGCCAATATATACCTTTTTATAAATTGATACCCCCGTTCCCGTTTCCAACATGACCCCGACTGCCCCCGCGCCCACTGCTCCCCACCTCATCGACGGCAAGCAAACCGCCGAGGACATCAAAGTTGAGATTGCCGCGGCCGTGGCCCAACTCACCGCCACCGGCCAGCGGGCCCCGCACCTCGCCGCCATCCTGGTGGGGCACGACGGCGGCTCCGAAACCTACGTGCGCAACAAAGTGCTGGCCTGCGAGCGGGTTGGCTACGACAGCACCCTGTTGCGCTTCGAAGACGACATTACCGAGGCCGACCTGCTGGCCCAGGTGGCGGCCCTGAACGAGGACCCGGCCATCGACGGCTTTATCGTGCAGCTGCCGCTGCCCAAGCACATCGACGCCGAAAAGGTCATCGAAGCCGTCCGGCCCGACAAGGACGTGGACGGCTTCCACCCCATGAACCTGGGCCGCATGGTGGCCGGGCTGCCCGCGCTGCTGCCCGCCACGCCCTCCGGCATCGTGGAGCTAATGGCCCGCCAGGGCATCAAAACCAGCGGCCAGCACTGCGTAGTCATCGGGCGTAGCAACATTGTGGGAACGCCAGTTAGTATCTTGTTAGCCAAGAATTTGGATACGGCCAACTGCACCGTTACTTTATGCCATTCGCGCACCAAAAACCTGCGCGAAATCTGCCGGCAGGCCGACATCATCGTGGCCGCCATCGGCCGGCCCGAGTTCGTGACGGGCGACATGGTGAAGCCCGGCGCGGTGGTGATTGACGTGGGCACGACCCGCGTGACCGACGCCAACAAGAAGTCCGGTTTTACCCTGAAAGGCGACGTGAATTTCGCCGAGGTGGCCCCGTTGGCTTCGCGCATCACGCCCGTGCCCGGCGGCGTGGGGCCCATGACCATCGCCATGCTGCTGCTGAACACGCTGCGGGCCGCCACCGGGGCCGTTTATCCTAAAAAGTAGCAATGAGTGAATGGGTGAGTTAGTGAATGGGTGAATGAATGATACAGGGGAAAATCATTCACCCATTCATTCACCAACTCACTGCTCGTAAATTTGGGTGACCGGAACCCCCGGCCGCGCCCCGGGCGTTGACGCAAGTCGCGCCCCTTTTTGTTTGCTTATGTCTGCCGTTACCGATTTGCTCGCCGTCTTGCCCATCATCTCCCAGCCCACCGCCGGGGCCGTGCTGCCCGTGATGGAGCAGTTTTACACCATTCAGGGCGAAGGGTTTAACACCGGGCGGGCGGCCTACTTCATCCGCCTGGGCGGTTGCGACGTGGGCTGCGTGTGGTGCGACGTGAAAGAATCGTGGGACGCCGACGCCCACCCCCGGCAGGCCGTGGCCGACCTGGTGGCCGCCGTGCTGGCGCACCCCGGCCGCAACGTGGTCGTGACGGGCGGCGAGCCGCTGATGCACGACTGCGGGCCCCTGACGGCCGCCCTGCGCGCCGCCGGCTGCCAAACCTGGATCGAAACTTCCGGGGCCCATCCGCTGTCGGGTACTTGGGACTGGGTGTGCGTGTCGCCGAAGAAGTTCAAGGCCCCCCGGCCCGAGGTGCTGGCCGCTGCCCACGAGCTAAAGGTGGTGGTGTTCAACGCGTCGGACTTCGCCTGGGCCGAGGCGCACGCGGCCCAGGTGCCGCCCACCGCCCGCCTGTACCTGCAACCCGAGTGGAGCCGGGCCGCCGGCGTCACGCCGGCCATCATCGAGTACGTCAAAGCAAATCCGCGCTGGCAAGTATCGTTGCAGACGCATAAATACCTCGACATTCCGTAGTTTGCGGGCTATGCTGAAAATGGTCGCTTTCTGGGGTGGGTGTCGGCGCTATGCGCGGACCGGAGGGTTGGCTTTTTTGATGGTCCTGGGCGGGGCGGTAGGGGTACAGGCTCAGGGCGTTGCGCCGCCGGTCATCAGCAACAACAAGGCCCGGGGCCTCTACGAAAAGGCCCAGGAGCAAACCAAAAACCGCGAATTCGGCAAGGCCTTGGAAACGCTGGGCGTGTTAACCCAAAAGTTTCCGTCGCTCGGCGAAGGCTGGCTCCTGAAAGGTTCGCTGCTCAAAGCCGAGGGCGACACGCGGGGGGCCCTGGCTGCCTACCGCGAGGGCCTGGCCAAGGTGCCGCCCGAGGCCGCCCGGGCCCCCCAGTACCTGCTGCTCGGCGACCTGGGCCTGCAATACGGCGACTACGCCACGGCCGCCGTGGCCTACCGCCAGCTGCTGAAAGTAGGCACCAAAGTGGCCCGCGCCCGCACCGTGGCCGAGCGCGGCCTGCGCACCTGCGAGTTTGCCGAGGAGGCCCTGAAGCACCCCGTGGGCGCGGCCCCCGCGCCCCTGGCCGCGCCCCTCAATGCGTTCAAGTTTCAGTACTTCCCGACCCTAACGGCCGACAACCGGTTCCTGCTGTTCACGGGGCGGCCCATGGCGGCCAGCGGCGAAGACCTGTTCGTGAGCCGGCGGGCGGCCGACGGCACGTTCAGCCCGCCCATGGGCATCGCGCCCGCCATTAATTCGAGCTACAACGAAGGGGCCGGCACGATTTCGGGCGACGGCAAAACGCTGGTGTTTGCCTCCTGCGACCGGCCCAAGAGCATCGGCAACTGCGACTTGTACATATCGCGGCGCACCGGCAACACCTGGAGCCCGCCCCTGAACCTGGGCGTGGCCGTGAACTCGCCGGAGTGGGACTCGCAGCCTTCGCTGTCGGCCGACGGCCGCACGCTCTACTTCACCTCGACCCGCAGGGGCGGCCAGGGCCAGGAAGACATCTACGTGACCACCTTGCAGGCCGACGGGGCCTGGGCCCCCGCCCAAAACCTGGGCACCCCCGTGAACACGCCCGGCAAGGACATGGCCCCGTTCATCCACGCCAGCGGCACTACGCTGTACTACGTCACCGACGGACTCGTGGGCATGGGTGGGCTCGACGTGTTTCGGAGCGAAAAAACTGCCCCTGGGGCCTGGGGCGTGCCCCGCAACCTGGGCTACCCGCTCAACACATTCGAGGACGAAGCTTCGCTCTTTATTTCCTCCGACAACCAGCGCGGCTTTTATTCGCGCACCCAGCTGACCGACGAGCGGCCGGCCACGCCCGGTGGGCCCCCGCGCGAGCGGGGCGTGCAGCTCTACGGCTTCGACGTGCCGGCCGAGGCCAAGGCGCGGGAAACGAGCACCTACGCCCAAGGCCGGGTGTTCGACGCCGCCACGAAAAAGCCGCTGGGGGCCGAGGTGAAAATCTACGACGTAGACACCGATGCCCTCACGCAGTTCGTGGTGTCGGACCCCGAGACCGGCGAGTACACCGCCGTGCTCAACGACGGCCACCGCTACGCCATGTACGCCGCCGCCGACAAGTACCTGCTCAAAAGCCTGAGCTTCGACTACGCCGGCAAGCAGCAGTTCAACCCGTCCGCGCTCGACATTTACCTCGACCCCGTGCGGGCGGGCCGCAGCGTGGTGCTCAACAACCTGTTCTTCGACACCAGCAAGTACGAGCTGGAGCCCCGCTCGCGCACCGAGTTGAACCGCCTCATCGAGTTCATGCGCCAGTACCAGGACGTGCAAATCGAAGTGTCGGGCCACACCGACAACGTGGGCACCGACGCGGCCAACCTGCAGCTGTCCGAGCGCCGGGCCCAGGCGGTGGTCGCCTACCTCACGGCGCACGGCGTGCCAGCCGCGCGCCTGCGGGCCAAAGGCTACGGGGCCACCCGCCCGCTGGGGGCCAACGACAACGACGCCAACCGCCGCCTGAACCGCCGCATCGAGCTGCGCATCCTGTAGCCGCCCCGCTCGTGTACTTTCACTTCAAGCAAGGCTTGAGGTAAGTAAAAATAGTTTGGCATTCCGGGAAGAATCGTTTGGCTAAGCCGGCCGGAGCGACGCGGTGCGAGCGTAAACGCCAAGTTTTCCGATTAAAAATAAAAATGTGATAATCAGCAGATTATTGTGAATGTGCGGAATGGGCGGGTGAGAAAATGGCCCAAAACGGCGCTTCTTGGCCGGACGAAAAACAGGATTACGTTTGGAGAAGCCAAGCCGCTGGCCCACTGGGTTGGGCGGTGGCGCTAGCCAGAATTTTCTCCACCACCTTTTTCTCTCGCCCCATGTACAACTTCTTCGCTACGTTCTGCTTGGTTGCCGGCCTCGGTGCCCAACCGGTCGCCCCGGCCGCCGGCCCCGACGACCCCACCGCGTACGCCCCCGCCACCGTGGCGCGGGCCAACGGCCTCACCCGGGCCCTGGCCGGCCGCGTGCCCCTCGACGAAGCCCAGTACATCAAGGTGCGGGCCCTGCACCTGCGCATGCTGGCCGAGCGCCAGGCCCTGGAAATCAGCCTAAGCGGGGCCGCCCCCGCCACCCGCGACCAGGCCCTGGCTGCGGCCCAGCAGCGCTACGAGGCCGCGCTGGCCGGCCTGCTGCGCCCCGCCCAGGTGGTGGCCTACCAAAACCTGCGCAACAGCTTTACTGCGCACCGCCTGTAGCGCGCGCCCGGGGCCCCGCTGGCCCCGGGGATTGCCGGCCGCGCCGTTAAAAACCGCCGTTCTTTGAGCCATGCGAAAATTTGAATACCGCCTGCTGGACGTCAACGGTGGCTTCTTCGGCGGCCTCGATTACCAAGGCCTGAACGACCACCTCAACGCCCTGGGCCGCGAGGGTTGGGAGGTAGTGGCAGTGGTCGAAACGGATTTCACCCGCAGCCAGGCCCGCGGCCTGCTCGTCACGCTCAAACGCGAAATTGCTTGAACCGCTCCGGGCGTTGAATATTTGGCCGGCGAAACGGTGCAGGGACATCCGGATGCGCCTTTACGCCGCGCCACGGTTGGCCCAGGCCGCGGCCGAGGGGCAAAAAAAAGCCAGCCCTACCGAAGCGG
The DNA here is from genome assembly GCF_013294115.1 of Hymenobacter caeli. Taxonomy (GTDB): domain Bacteria; phylum Bacteroidota; class Bacteroidia; order Cytophagales; family Hymenobacteraceae; genus Hymenobacter; species Hymenobacter caeli. The sequence goes on from NZ_JABSNP010000002.1 coordinate 289,319, forward strand.
ACTGGCAATTTCTGAGCAGGCGCGGAGCCCTGAAACCTAGGCCCGCTCGCCAATGGCGGCGTAGTCGCGCTCCAGCTCGCCCACGTAAATCTGGCGGGGACGGCCAATAGGCTCCTTGTTTTCGCGCATCTCCTTCCACTGGGCAATCCAGCCGGGGAGGCGGCCCACGGCGAACATCACCGTGAACATCTCGGTGGGGATGCCCAGGGCCTTGTAGATGATGCCCGAGTAGAAGTCCACGTTCGGGTAGAGCTTGCGCTCGATGAAGTAGGGGTCGGTGAGGGCGGCTTGCTCCAGCTCCTGCGCAATTTTCAGCAGCGGGCTGTCCTGCATGCCCAGGGCTTGCAGCACCTCGTCGGCAGCCTTTTTGATGATTTTGGCACGCGGGTCGAAGTTTTTGTACACCCGGTGGCCGAAGCCCATCAGGCGGAACGAGTCGTTCTTGTCCTTGGCCTTGTTGATGAACTTGCTGGTGTCGCCGCCGTCTTTCTCGATGGCTTCCAGCATCTCAATTACCTCCTGGTTGGCCCCGCCGTGCAAGGGGCCCCACAGCGCGTTGATGCCCGCCGACACCGAGCCGTAGAGGCTGGCGTTGGCCGAGCCCACGAGGCGCACCGTGCTGGTCGAGCAGTTCTGCTCGTGGTCGGCGTGCAGGATGAGCAGCTTGTTCAACGCACTCACCACCAACGGGTTGATTTCGTACTTCTCCGTGGGGAAGCTGAACATCATGTACAGGAAGTTGGAGGTGTAGTCGAGGTCGTTGCGGGGGTAGTTGAGCGGGTGGCCCACCGAGTTCTTGTAGGTCCAGGCGGCGATGGTGGAGATTTTGGCCAGCAGGCGCACGATGTTCAGGTCGAACTCCTCGGCGGTCTGGTTGGGGTTGAGGCTCTCGGGGTAGAAGCCGGTGAGGGCGCAGGTGAGGCTGCTCAGGATGGCCATCGGGTGCGTGCTGCTCGGGAAGCCGTCGAAAATCTTGCGCATGTCCTCGTGCACCAGCGTGTGCTTGGTGATGCGGCCGCCAAAGTCGGCCAGCTGGGCCGCCGTGGGCAGGGCCCCGTAAATCAGCAGGTACGCCACTTCGATAAACGACGACTTTTCGGCCAGCTGCTCAATCGGGTAGCCGCGGTAGCGCAATATGCCCTCCTCGCCGTCGAGGAACGTGATGGCGCTTTTGGTGGCCCCGGTGTTCTTGTAGCCCGAGTCGAGGGTGACGTAGCCGGTCTGGTCGCGCAGCTTGCCGATGTCAAAAGCTTTTTCGTGCTCGGTGCCCTCGATGACGGGGAGGCTAATGGATTTACCGTCGAGGATGAGTTCAGCAGATTCTGCCATGTGCGATAAGGAAAATATAAGGGTGGGTACCGGGGGCGAAGCTACGGCCTGGGCGGCAAGCCTTGTACTTCCCGCGCCGGCTTTATGATACAATTCGTACAAAAATAGTCACGGCCGGTTCGCGCTGGCCGGTCCCATTGGGGTGCCTAACCATACGGCCACGGGGCCCCAAACGGGGCCGACCTTCCTTATTTGCCGATGCAGAACTGGGTGAAGATGCTGGTCAGCAAATCGTCCGACGAAATCTCGCCCGTGATTTCGCCCAGGGCCCCCAGCGCGTGGCGCAGGTCGGCGGCCAGCAGCTCCGTGCCCTGGCCCGCGTCGAGGCCCGCTTGCACGGCCGCCAGGTGCCCGGCGGCCACGGCCAGGGCCCGGGCGTGGCGCACGTTCGTCACAATAGTAGCCCCGGCGTGGCCGGCCAGGCCCGCGCCGCGCACGCGGGCCAGCAGGGCAGCTTGCAGCGCCTCCAGGCCCTGGCCCCGCGCGGCGGCCAGCCGCACGGCAGCGGTGCCGTCCACTACCAAATCTTCAAAGCGGGCCAACTGCTCAGCGCCGGCCAGGTCCAGCTTGTTGCCCACGGCCAGCACCGGCAGGGCGGGGTGCGCGGCCGTCAGGGCCCCAATCTCGGCCTGTACCTGGGCGGGCGTCAGCTCCGTCAGGTCGAAAAGGTAGAGGAGCAGGGCGGCCTGGCCGATGCGCTGGCGGGTGCGCTGCACGCCGATGGCCTCCACCTCGTCGGCGGGGTCGTCGCGCAGGCCGGCCGTGTCCACGAAGCGGAAGCGCAGGCCGTCGAGGCTCACCTCGTCCTCGATGAAGTCGCGCGTGGTGCCCGGAACGGCCGACACAATGGCCCGTTCCTCGCGCAGCAGCGCGTTGAGCAGCGTGGACTTGCCCGCGTTGGGCCGCCCGGCGATGACGACGGTGATGCCGTTCTTAATCACGTTGCCCAGCTCGAACGAGCGCAGCAGCGCCGCCACCCGCCCGGCCACCTCGGCCAGCAGGGCCCGCAGGCCGGTGCGGTCGGCAAATTCCACGTCCTCCTCGCCAAAGTCCAGCTCCAGCTCCAGCAGCGAGGCGAACGTGACGAGCCGGCCGCGCAGCGCCCGCAGCTCCTGCGAGAAGCCGCCGCGCAGCTGGTTCAGGGCCACCCGGTGGCTCAGGGCCGAGTCGGCGGCGATGAGGTCGGCCACGGCCTCGGCCTGGGCCAGGTCCAGGGCCCCGTTGAGGAAGGCGCGCTTGGTGAACTCGCCGGCCTCGGCCAGGCGGGCCCCGCGGCGCAGCAGCAGCGCCAGCAGCTGCCGCACCACGTAATCAGAGCCGTGGGTGCTGATTTCCACCGCGTCCTCCCGCGTGAACGAGCGCGGGGCCCGGTACAGCGCCACCACCACTTCGTCGATGACCGCGCCGCCTTCCGGGTCGCGGATGGTGCCGTAGTGCAGCGTGTGGCCGGGCTGCGCCGCCAGGTTTCGCTTGGAAAACACGCCTGCCACCAGCCCCACCGCGTCGGGCCCCGAGAGGCGGACCACGGCCAGGGCCCCCGCGCCGGGCGGCGTGGACAGCGCCACGATGGTATCAGAAAAAAGCTGGGTCACGCCGTCACAAACAGATTGCGGCTCACTTCGGCCGAGACCAGGGCGGTGCGCTCCCGGTTCACGCGCAGCTCCAGCGAGTGGTCGAAGGCTACTTTGTCGAGCACCTCCACCAGGGCCCCCAGCTGCAGGCCCACCTTGTCGAGGTATTGCAGGAAGGGCCCCGACGTGTTTTTGACCGCCGTGAGGGTGCCGCGCTCGCCGGCGTCCAGGTCGGCCAGCAGGCGGTGGGCGGGGCGGCGCATGGCCCCGTCCTCGGCCGGAATGGGGTCGCCGTGGGGGTCGAGGGCGGGGTGGCCCAGGAAGGCGTCGAGCCGCCGCATCAGCAGCGGCGACTGCACGTGCTCCAGCTCCTCGGCCACTTCGTGCACCTCGTCCCAGTTGAAGCCCAGCTGCTGCACCAAAAACACTTCCCACAGCCGGTGCCGCCGGATGGTGAGCAGCGCCAGCCGCCGCCCTTCGTCGGTGAGCTGCACGCCGCGGTACTTCTCGTAGTCGAGCAAGCCCTTGTCGGACAAGCGGCGCAGCATGTCCGTCACCGAAGCCGGGCGCGTGGCCAGGGCCCCCGCAATGCGGTTGGTGCTCACGCCCGCCGCCGGCTCCGCCTCCGAAAGCTTGCAAATGGCCTTGAGGTAGTTTTCTTCGGTGATGGTCATTTTTTAGCTTTTAGCTGATGGCTGTTAGCTGCTAGCTTTTGAGAAAGTAAAAAAAGCCAATAGCTAACAGCCATCAGCTAAAAAATCACCACTTAATCAGCGCCGAGGCCCAGGTAAAGCCCGAACCGAAGGCGGCCAGGCACAGCAGGTCGCCGCGCTGGATTTTGCCCTGCTCCACGGCCTCGCTCAGGGCCAGCGGGATGCTGGCGGCGGTGGTGTTGCCGTAGCGCTGGATGTTGCTGAACACCTTGTCGTCGGGCAGGCCCATTTTCTGCTGCACATACTGCGTGATGCGCAGGTTGGCCTGGTGCGGAATGAATAAATCGAGGTCGGTGGGCTGGTAGCCGTTCGCGTCCAGGGCCTCTTTGATGACCTGCGGGAAGCGCACCACGGCGTGCTTGAACACGTTCTGGCCGTTCATGTAGGGGTAGAGGTCGGCGGCGTTATCCAGCACGTGCGCCACGCGGCCTTCGTAGTTCGAGCTGGGCTCTTTCACGATCAATTCTTCGGCAAACTCGCCCTGCGAATGCAGGTGCGTGCTGAGGATGCCGGCCCCGTCGCGGGTGCTGGGCCGCAGCACCACGGCCCCCGCGCCGTCGCCGAAGATGACGGCCACGCCCCGGCCGTTGGGCGTTTTGTCGAGGCCCGAAGAGTGGATTTCCGAGCCCACCACCAGCACCGTGTCGTACATGCCGGTGCGCACAAACTGGTCGGCCACCGACAGCGCGTAAATGAAGCCCGAGCACTGGTTGCGCACGTCGAGGGCCGCGCAGTTGTTGGTGATGCCCAGCTCGCGCTGGAGCAACACGCCCGAGCCGGGGAAGAAATAATCGGGCGAGAGCGTGGCAAACACGATGAGCTGCACGTCGGCGGGCTGGAGGCCGGCCATGGCCAGGGCCCGGCGGGCGGCGCGGGCCCCCATGTTGGCCGTGGTGTCGGTGCCTTGCTCGAACCAGCGCCGCTCCTGGATGCCGGTGCGCTCCTGAATCCAGGCGTCGGAGGTGTTGAGCAGGGGCTCCAGCTCGGCGTTTTTCACCACCCGGCTGGGCACGTAGTGGCCGACGCCGGCAATTTCGGAATGACGCAAAGTAGCCATGCAGCAAGGGGAAGAGGGTGGGACAGAGGGGAAAAGAACGGGGAGCGGCCCGGTAAAAAGGGCCGCAAAGTTGGCAGCTTATTCAGGATAAATGCAGCAGGGCCAATAATTTTTTGCCCTCCGCGGCCCACCGCGCCCCGGCCGGGGGCCCCTGCGGGTAAAAAACGGGCCCCGTGGCCAGGCCCGCCAGCACGGCCGCCGCCGCCCCGGCCGGGTCAGCAAAATCGACGACCAGGCCCGCGCCGTGGGCCCGCACCGACGCCGCCCACCGCGGGTTGGGCGGCACCAGCAGCGGCAGGCCGAGGGCCAGGTACTCGAACAGCTTGGTGGGCTGGCATCGTTCCGAGCTGGGGTGGGGGCGGTAGGCCAGCAGGCCCAGGTGCGCCCGCCCGATGGCCGCCACCACGGCCGCGTGGGGCACGGGCCGGGCCCCGCCGGCCAGCGTCAGCCGGGCCGGGTGCGCCGCGGCCCGTTCCGTCAGCCATTGCAACAAGGCCGGCTGCTGGCAGAAGCCCACCACGGTTAGGTGGGCCCCGCCCGGCCGGGCCGCGTGCAGGGCCTCGGCCAGGGCCACCGCCTCGCGCACGCCGCTCAGTTCCGATAAGGTGCCCGAGAACAGCAATTGCAGCGGCTCGCCGGGGCCGGGCAGCGGGCGGGCAGCGGCGGGCGGCGTTTCGCCGGGGGCGGGCTGGTACTTGTTTTCGAGCACCACCACGGGGCCCGTGGCCCGCGCCAGAAACGGCAGCTCGGCGGCGTAGCTGGCCTCGGCCAGCACCAGGCCGGCGGCGCGGCGGGCGGCCCAGGCCTCCACGCGCCGCAGGGCCCCGGCCAGCGCCCGGCCCACCCAGGGCCCGTAGATGCGCTGGGTGCGGACGTTGAGGGCAAAATTCTCCTGGATGTCGTAGATAAAGCGCCGGCCGGCTCCCCGCCACTGCCACAGCAGCGTAAGGGGCAGCAGCTCCGGGGCGTGCACGATGACCAGTTCGGGCCGCAGGTGCCGCAGCAGCTGCCAGTAGCGCCCCTGGGCCCCCAAGCGGCTCAGCCCCAGCCGCGAACCCTGGAAAATGGCGTGGGAATGCAGCCGGCCCCCTGCCTCGGCCCCACCGGTCCCGGGGCCCCGGCCGGCCACGTGCACCTGCACGCCGGGGTGCTCCAGCAGCGTTTCGGCGAACTTGCCCCGCATCCGCGGCTCGTCCACGGGCTTGAGCACGGAGGCGAGCAGGACGACGAGGCGCGGATCGGCCACAGGGAATAGCAGTAGGAGCCCGCCGGGCGGCGGTGGCGGCCAAAGATGCTAGTTTTGCCCCGGATTCATTTTTCCCGCTTTCCCGTTTTTTATGTCCTTTGATTCCGCCGCCGCGCAAACCACGATAGAAGCCGCCTGGGCCGACCGCGCCCTGCTGCCCCACGCCGCCACGAAAGCCGCCATCGAGGCCGTCATCGAAGAGCTGGACAAGGGCCGCCTGCGCGTGGCCACGCCCCCGGCCGCCGACGGCGGCGAGTGGACCATCAACGAGTGGGTGAAGAAGGCCGTCATCCTCTACTTCCCCCTGCGCCAGATGAGCACCCAGGAAGTGGGCCCCTTCGAGTACCACGACAAAATGCGGCTCAAAACCGACTACGCCGGCCAGCAGGTGCGCGTGGTGCCGCCCGCCGTGGCCCGCTACGGCGCGTTTCTGGCCCCCGGCGTCATCCTCATGCCCAGCTACACCAACATCGGGGCCTACGTGGGCGAGGGCACGATGGTGGACACCTGGGCCACCGTGGGCAGCTGCGCCCAGGTGGGCAAGGGCGTGCACCTGAGCGGCGGCGTGGGCCTCGGTGGCGTGCTGGAGCCCGTGCAGGCGGCCCCCGTCATCATCGAAGACGGGGCCTTCATCGGCTCGCGCAGCATCCTGGTCGAAGGCTGCCGCATCGGCAAGGAAGCCGTGATTGGCGCGGGCGTCACCATCACCGGCAGCACCAAAATCATCGACGTGACCGGCCCCGAGCCCAAAGAATACAAAGGCTACGTGCCCCCGCGCTCGGTCGTCATCCCCGGCTCCATCCCCAAGCAGTTCCCCGCCGGCGAATACCAGGTACCCTGTGCCTTAATCATCGGCCAGCGCAAGCCCAGCACGGACTTGAAAACGAGTCTGAACGATGCGCTACGGGACTTTGGGGTGAGCGTATAGATTAAGTACATGAAATTCAAAATAAGCTACCGAACCATCATTTGGAATGTGGTACTTATTGATTTATTAGTTGCCTTTGTGGCGCTAGTTTCTCATTTGGGTCACCATCCAATGTCGAACGGCGAAGAGCCTTACATTATGCTGATTATAGATGCGTTATTTTTCGTTTACTTAATAATTAGTCCGCCGCCTAAGTACATTCAGATAGATAAAAACCCCCAGGTATTGAGTTATTGCTTGTTATTTCGGTATCAGGCTGAAAATATAAATTATATCCGATTACGAAGCGAGTGGAAAATGCGCTATGGAGCACGAGGAAGCTCTTGGATGGAACTTGTTTGTTACGCTGATGAACAAATTATTTTCACTCTTACTTCCGGTATGACAGGTTGGACGAAGGCAGAATTGGATAAGATGCACCTTTACTTATCAAAGAAATAACAACAAAAAAGCCCGCTAACCAGCGGGCTTTTTTATTTGAAACGCAACGATAATTACGCCACGCCTTCCTTCAGCTTCTCCCCAAACAGCGCCTTCACCTTGTCCACTTTGGGCTTGGCTACGAACTGGCAGTAGGGCTCGTGGCCGTGCAGGTTGAAGTAGTTCTGGTGGTAGTTTTCGGCGGGGTAAAACTCCGGGGCGGCGGTGATTTCCGTTACGATGGGGTTCGGGAAGGCGTGGCCGTCGTTGAGCTTCTGCTTGTATTCCTCGGCGAGCTGCTTTTGCTCGTCGCTGAAGTAGTACACGGCCGAGCGGTACTGGGTGCCCACGTCGTTGCCCTGGCGGTTAAGGGTGGTCGGGTCGTGGGTTTTCCAGAAGATTTCGAGCAGCTCTTTGTAGCTGATGACGGCCGGGTCGAAGGCGATGTCAATCACCTCGTTGTGGCCGGTCAGGCCGCTGCACACTTCTTTGTAGGTGGGGTTTTTGTTGCGGCCCCCGGCATAGCCGGACACCACTTTTTCCACGCCCTTTAGGTTTTGGAAAACGGCCTCGACGCACCAAAAGCAGCCGGCCCCAAATAATGCATGTTCAGTCACGGGATTGCGAATTAAGTCAATGAAAAAACGGCCCCCGGCGAGTGCCGGAAGCCGCTGGTATAACGCGCAAAGCCGGGCCGTGGTTCGGCCGGGGCCTAGGGCCGGCGGAGCCGCTACTTGGCGAAGTACGGGGCCACCACCAGCTCCTTCGAGCCCGCGGTGTATTTATAGAAGCCTTCGCCCGATTTCGCGCCCAGGCGGCCGGCCATCACCATGTTCACCAGCAGGGGGCAGGGGGCGTACTTGGGGTTGCCCAGGCCCTCGTGCAGCACCCGCAGGATGGCCAGGCACACGTCGAGGCCGATGAAATCGGCCAGTTGCAGGGGGCCCATCGGGTGGGCCATGCCCAGCTTCATCACCGTGTCGATTTCCGCCACGCCGGCCACGCCCTCGAACAGGCTGATAATCGCCTCGTTAACCATCGGCATGAGGATGCGGTTGGCCACGAAGCCCGGGTAGTCGTTCACCGCGGTGGGCGTTTTGCCGAGCTGGCGGGCCAGGTCCATTACCCGGGCCGTGGTTTCGTCGGAGGTGGCGTAGCCGCGAATCACTTCCACGAGCTGCATCACGGGCACGGGGTTCATGAAGTGCATGCCAATCACCTGGGCCGGGCGCTGGGTGGCGGCCGCGATTCGGGTGATGGAGATGGACGACGTGTTGCTGGCCAGCAGGGCCCCGGCGGGCGCGTGCCGGTCCAGCTCGCGGAAAATCTGGAGCTTGAGGTCCACGTTTTCGGTGGCGGCTTCCACCACCAGCTCCGCGTCGGCCACGCCCTCGGCGATGGTGGTGCAGGGCCGGATGCGGCCCAGGGTGGCGGTTTTGTCGGCCTCGGCCAGGGTGCCCTTGGCCACCTGGCGGTCGAGGTTCCGGGCGATGGTGGCCAGGGCCCGGTCCAGGGCCGGGGCTTGCACGTCCACGAGGGCCACGGCAAAGCCGTGCTGCGCAAACACGTGGGCGATGCCGTTGCCCATGGTGCCGGAACCGATTACGGCGACGTTCATACTATAAAAAAAAGAGTGGTGGGAATGGGAATCCGCAAAGCTACGGGCGGCCCAACCGGCCGCTTCGAAAAATGTTTGGAATTATCCATATCTTTTTTAAAACCCTCGCCGTACAAAGCCCACAACACACTCTCACCTTTCCAAACAACTCTTTTCATCATGGGCAATCTCTTGTACATCATCGCCGTCATCTGCATCATCATCTGGGCCCTCGGCTTTTTTGGGGTAATGGGCACCGGCATTCAAAGCAACGGCCTCATCCACATTCTGCTGGTAATTGCCATCATCGCCGTCCTGTTCCGCGTCATCAGCGGCCGCAACGCGGTATAACTAAGGCGGAATCGTTTAAGTTGAATGCACAAAAAAGCCCCCCTGCTACGGCAGGAGGGCTTTTTTGTGCGTGGCCCGGGGCCCTACTTCCCGATGTTGAACAGGAAGTTGAACCGGATGACCGGGTTGGGGTAAATGCTGTTGTAGTCGTCCTGGAAGTTGTAGAGCAGCAGGATGTCGGCCGCCGCGCGGGGGCTGAAGTTCTGGCGGTAGCCGACGCCGGCCAGCGGCGTTTGCACCGTGCGCGACACCGTGCGGCCGGTCAGGTAGCCGTTGTTGTCCACCTCCAGCAGCTGGGCGCGGGTGCTCTCGTACTCGGCGTGGATGAAGAACTGGTCGATGACCCGGAATTGCCCGAACACCTTCACCCCGATGTTGTTGGCCCCGATGTGCGTGGTGGGGCCGTAGCCGTTGCCCCCGAAGCCGTAGTTGTTGTAGGCGTAGCTGAGGCCGGGGCCCACCGAGAGGCGGTCGGTGACGCGGTAGCCCAGCGCGGGCGAAATGCTGCCGCTAAACTGGCTGTAGCCGGCGTACGAGCTGTAGCCCAGGCCGAAGCCGCTGTAGATGAAGAACTTGGTGTTGGCCTGGGCGTGTTCCCGAGCTTGGCGGCGGGCCACCTCGCGGCCGGGCAGCTCCAGGCCCGAGGGGCTGGTGGAACTGGGCTCGTTGCTAACGGGGGGCTGGTACTGGCCCGGCGGTTGGTACTGGCCGGGCGCGGGCGCGGGGGCCGGAGTGGTAGCGGGGGCCGGCGCGGTGTACACCGGAATCTCGGGAGCGGTAGCCGGCTGGGTCGGCACGGGCGCCGGCGCCGGGGCGGGCGCGGGAATTACCACCGGGGGCGCCCCCAGCACGGGCTTGTCCTGGGCCTGGGCCCGGCCCACCGAAATCCCCAGCGCCAGCAGCGCGAACAACGAATACTTCATGAAGAAAAAATGAGGGGTAAAGCGCAGAAAAACTTGCTTATCAAGCCGGTAAACGCCTGTTTGACGGGTTTCGTGCCCGGTCGTTTAACGCAAAAGCTACGCCAGCTGGTACATTTTCTGGCGCTGGGTTTTCAGCGTGTCGTCGGCCAGGTATTCCTCGTAGTTCATGCGCCGGTCGAGGATGCCGTCGGGCGTCAGCTCGATGATGCGGTTGGCTACCGTGTCGATGAACTGCAGGTCGTGCGAGGCGAAGAGCATGGCCCCCGGGTAGTCGCGCAGGGCGTTGTTCAGGGCCTGGATGCTCTCCAGGTCCAGGTGGTTCGTGGGGTCGTCGAGCACCAGCACGTTGCCGCTTTCCAGCATCATCTTGCTCAGCATGCAGCGCACTTTCTCGCCCCCGCTCAGCACATTCGATTTCTTCTGCGATTCTTCGCCCGAAAACAGCATCCGGCCCAGCCAGCCGCGCACGAAGCTCTCGTCCTTTTCCACCGAATACTGCCGCAGCCAGTCCACCAGGTTCATTTCGCCCGACTGGAAAAAACCATTGTTTTCCTTGGGAAAGTAGCTGGGCGTGATGGTGGTGCCCCATTTGTACTCGCCAGTGGCCGCCTTGGCCTCGCCGAACAAAATATCAAACAGGAGGGAGGCGGCCCGGTCGTCGCGGCCCACGATGGCCACCTTGTCGCCCTTGTCGAGCGAGAAGCTCACGTTTTTAAACACATGCTTGCCGTCCACCTTGGCGCTCACATTCTCCACGCTCAGCAGCTGGTTGCCCGGCTCCCGCTCGCTCTTAAAGGCGATGTACGGGTAGCGGCGCGAGCTGGGCTTAATCTCCTCCAGCGTCAGCTTTTGCAGCAGCTTCTGGCGGCTCGTGGCCTGCTTGCTCTTGCTGGCGTTGGCCGAGAAGCGGCGCACGAACTCTTCCAGCTCCTTGCGCTTGTCCTCGGTTTTCTTGTTCACGTCCTGGCGCTGGCGCAGGGCCAGCTGGCTGCTCTCGTACCAGAAGGTGTAGTTGCCGGGGTACATCGTGATTTTGGAGAAGTCCAGGTCGGCCATGTAGTTGCACACGGCGTCGAGGAAGTGGCGGTCGTGGCTCACCACAATCACCGTGTTCTGGAAGCCGTCGAGGAAGTTTTCCAGCCACAGCACGCTCTCCGCGTCCAGGTTGTTGGTGGGCTCGTCGAGCAGCAGCACGTCGGGGTTGCCGAACAGGGCCTGGGCCAGCAGCACGCGCACTTTCTCGGAGGCCCCGAGGTCCGACATCAGGCTGTAGTGCTTGTCTTCGGTGATGCCCAGGCCGCTGAGCAGCTCGGCGGCTTCGTAGTCGGCGTTCCAGCCTTCCAGGTCGGCAAACTCGCCTTCGAGCACGGCGGCCCGCTCGCCGTCGGCGTCCGAAAAGTCGGCCTTGGCGTAGAGCGCGTCCTTCTCGCTCATCACCGCGTACAGGCGCTGGTGGCCCTGAATCACGGTGGGCAGCACCTGCTGGTCGTCGTAGGCAAACTGGTTTTGCTTGAGCACCGCTAGGCGCTGGCCGGCCGGCATTTCCACCGCACCGGTGTTGGGCTCCAGCTCGCCGGAGAGGATTTTAAGGAACGTGGACTTGCCTGCCCCGTTGGCCCCGATGAGGCCGTAGCAGTTGCCGGGCAGGAATTTAACGGTGACGTCTTCGAACAGCACGCGCTTGCCGTAGCGCAGGCTCACGTTGGAGGTGGAAATCATGTAACGAACGCAAAAAAATGAAGAAACAAGGCAAGGGGCCGCCGCGCCGGGCCCCAAATTTACGCACGGCGGGCCCGGCCCGAAAACCGCGCCTGCTGGCCCGTTCCCCAACCGCCGGGCCCCGCGAATGGTGCCCGGCCTTTTTTCCGGGGCCTGGAACCGAACATCCGGCCGGCAAAGGCAGTATAAACGGTCACTGTTCTCTCACCCTACCCGCTTCCTTGCTTATGGCCACGGCCCCACCCATTACCCAAAAAAGTACTTTTAGCATGGGCATATTCACCGGGGTCGTGCTCGTTGGGTACACCGCCGTGGCGGCACTGCTCGGTTTTTTTTACCGCATCGAAGCGGGCAGCATCGACCTGCTAATGCTGGTGGGCGGCACCACGTTGGCCATTGCCCGCCGCTTTAAGGACAACAAGGGCCAGTTAGGCTATTTCGAGGGCTTCAGTACGGGCATCGTCACGGCGCTGGTGGCCTCAGTAGTGCTGGGCCTGGGCTTCGTGGTGCTTTCCGTTGTTTTGCCGCAGGCAATGAACTTGACGCGGGTGCGCGACCTTTTCGGCTTCGACTTGTCGGTGGTGCTGGCTTTTCTGGCCATTATCCTGATGGGCTCCATGACGGGCGTTATCACCTCGCTCATCGCCATGCAGTACTTCAAGAAAGACGCGCCGGACCCCATGAAGAACGAGGATTAACGCCGCCCTGGCGTTGCATTTTTCAGTGATTTAGAGCCAGTTCTGTACGGAACTGGTTTTTTTTTGTATTATTGAATATATTTGTAAAAATCTATTAAAAAATGGAACGTATAAGGGCCATTCAGTAGTTTGCGGCGAGTAAGCTGTACCCAAGCTGGCTTATTGAGTATTGTATTTTTTAGAAAGACTATTTTTTATTAATCCGCTGCAATTTTCGCTTTTTGCGCTTCTTTTTCAACCAACGTCTTTATGAAAGCCAAGTTTTTCGCCCTCATCGTTTTGTTCGCCCTGGCCTACGTCCCTGCCCACGCGCAGTTTAAGGACCGCACCACCATCGAGCGCCCCGTGCAAAACGGCCCGGTGTTCAGCGCGGAAGCCGCTGACCTTACCCGCCAAATGTCGAACCGCCTGCACCTCAACGAGGGGCAGTACGTGAAGCTGTACGCCATCAACCGCACCCGCGTGGCCCAGCTGGGCGAAATCAACACGTACTTCAAAGCCGACGATACCGGCCGCACCGCCCGCCTCGCCGAACTGGACGCCCAGTACGAGCAGGAGTGCAGCCGCATCCTGTCGGCTTCGCAGCTCAGCCAGCTCCACCAGGAGCAGGGCGCACCCAACCTGCCCGCCGACACGGGGAACGGCCGCGGCTAAAAAAGCCCGTGATTCATTTATTTCAAAAAGGCCCACCAACTACTTGGTGGGCCTTTTTTGGGTTAGCCATTCGTCCGGCAGCAGGCGTTGAGCGTGCGGGCGCGCACCCCGCCAACACCGCGTCGCCATTGGGCCGTTACTGCCCGGCCCCGGGGGCCGCCGGGTCGGCCAGGATGTCGGTGACGGTGCCCAGCGGGCCGAAATGCAGGCGCAGGCACGGGGCCGCCGAGCGGCGGTGGCCGGGCTGGCACTGGGGGCCCGGCACGAGGTAGTAGATGTACACTTTCTCGGTGCCTTCGCGCAATTCTTCCTCGTCGGGGTGGCCGAGCAGGGCGGTGATGTCGTCGGCGCGGGTAAGGTAGAGCCGGTCGCGGGCCTTGAGCAGGGCGGGGAGCAGCGCGGCGCGGCGGCCCTGGCAGCCGTAGGCGTCGGCCCGCCAGGCCGCGGGCACAAAGCCCGGCAGGGGCGGAATGGCGTGGCCGCAGCTTCCCAGGGACAGCAGCGCCGCCGCGGCCACGGGGCCCGGCCGGCGCAGCGCCCGGCAAAAATTCAGAGACAAGGGCAAGAAAGGCATGGCGAAGCAAGGGTGAACACGGCCGCAAAGGTGGCCCCGGCCCGCCGAAATTCGCCCCGCGCCCCCCGGGGCCATAACCCCGGTGCTACCGGTGCGTTAGAGGAGCTTTGGCGGCGGAGTTCGTCGCTGGTTGTTCACCCTTCATTTCCCTTGGCCATGCGCCTCAATTTACGCTTCATTATCGGCCTCATTGTGGCCGCCGTCACCCTGATTAGCTATTACTTTAACACGTCTACCAACGAGGTAACCGGCGAAAAACAACACGTGGGCAGCATGACGCCCGACCAGGAAATAGCCCTGGGTGTGCAAGCGGCCCCCAGCATGGAGCAGCAATACGGCGGCGAAAGCACCAACGCGCAGGCCACCCAAGCAGTGCAGCAGGTGGGCCAAAATATCATCAGCCACACCAAGGCCGGCCAAACGCCCTACAAGTTTCAGTTTCACTTGCTGGCCGACGACCAGACCATTAACGCCTTTGCGCTGCCCGGCGGGCAGGTGTTCATCACCCAGGGCCTGCTGAAAAACCTGACCTCGGAAGGCCAGCTGGCCGGCGTGCTGGCCCACGAAATCGGGCACGTGGTGGCCCGCCACTCGGCCCAGCAGGTGGCCAAGTCCAACCTCACGCAAGGCCTGGCCGGGGCCGCCACCATCGCCAGCTACGACCCCAACAACCCCGGCCGCTCGGTGGCCAGCGCGGCCGTGGCCGCCGCCATCGTGAAGGTGGTGAGCCTGAACTTCAGCCGCGCCGACGAACTACAGGCCGACGAGCTGGCCACGGAGTTCACGCCCAAAGCCGGCTACGACCCCCGCGCTATGGTTAAGGTGATGGAAATGCTCGACAGCAAGGGCGGCAGCGGCGGCCAGCCCGAGTTCCTCAGCACCCACCCCAACCCCGGCAACCGCATCGGCCACTTGCAGCAGGAAATTGCCCAGGAATTCCCGCAGGGGGTGCCGGCAGGACTGAAACAGTAGTCTGAACCGCAGATTACGTGGATTTAACGGATAAGAACGGATTTCTGATGCCTTCAATTAGGCGGTAAGTGGGTAGTCCAAGACCTCAATTTCCACCAGTACGGCAATAAAACCAAATTAAAAAGGCCACTCGATGAGTGGCCTTTTTGGTTGCAAGTAAGCGGCTTTAGAAATCCGTTCTTATCCGTTAAATCCACTTAATCTGCGGTCTAGAAATTAGGCGGAATCAGCTCCTTGAAGTGGCCGTTCAGGCGCACGCGCTCCTTTAGGCGCTCGGTTTCGAGTACTACGGGCAGGGTGCGGTCGAGGTGCTCGCGCACCAGGTGCTGGCGCTCGGTTTCGCTGGTGGTGGCCAGGAGCTGGTATTCCTGCTCGGTGCTGAAGCCCACGTGGTGGGCGATGTCGAAGATGCGGTAGTCGGGGGCCAGCTCAAGGAGCAGCTTTTTCAGGCCCAGGGCCTCGTAGAGCTGGCGCACCTGGGCAGTGATGATTTGGCGCAGCAGCGGGTCGGATTCCTCGTCCTGCACGATTTCCTCGATTTGGCCGGCGGCGTAGAGCTTGCCCGGGGCCTGCCGCTCAAACTTGCGCAGCCGGAACACGCCCACGGCGCGGCTGCGGATGTCCAGCTCGCCGTTGGCGTACGATTTCTCCACATTTACCAAGCGCATCTCGGTGCCCAGCTCGCTGAGCTGGTTGTCGAGGAACGGCGGGATGCCGAAGGAAATGTCGTTTTCCAGGCAGTCGCGCACCAGCTGGCGGTAGCGGGGCTCGAAGATGTGCAGGTTGAGCTTTTCGCCCGGGAAGACGACGAGGTTGAGGGGGAAGAGTGGAATGAAGCGCATAAAACGAAAGTAAGCCAGGGCGGCGGGGGCGGTGCCCAATGATACGCCAGCCCGGCGACAACGCCGCACCGCCGCGCTTTGTTCGGCCCCGGGGCCCTATACCAGCTGCCGCAGCGCCATCTCGAACGAGCGTTGGGCCAGGCCGGTGGGCGCGGCGCTCTGCCGGTGGGTGCGGGCCAGGGCCGCTTCGATGACGCGCGACACGTCCTGGAAAATAGCCTGGTCGGTAATTTCGGCCCCGGTTTCCATCAGGTAGGCAAACACGCGGGCCATGCCGCAGTTGGCGATGAAGTCGGGGATGACGGCGCAGTGCGCGTCGGCCCACTCGCCGGTGGGCCCGAAAAAGATGGCCGGGTCGGCAAACGGCACGTTGGCCCCGCACGAAATTACTTCCAGGCCGCTGGCCACCAGGGCCCCTACCTGCGCCTGCGTGACGAGCCGCGAGGCGGCGGCGGGCACAAAAATCTCGGCCCCGGCTGCCCAGATTTGCCGGTTCACTTCCTCAAACGAGAGCATATCGGGCGCGTGCAGCGCGTTGCCGTCGCGGCCCAGAAACAGGGCCCTGACCTCTTCCAGCGGCAGCCCGGCGGGCCGCAGCAGGCCCCCGGCCCGGTCGATAATGCCCACGATGCGGGCCCCCTGGCTGGCCAGGTAGTAAGCCGCCGCCGCGCCCACGTTGCCCCAACCCTGGATGATGACGCGCTTGCCGGCCACCGCCGCGCCGGGCCACAGGGCGTAGTAGTGGCGCACGGCCTCGGCCACGCCGTAGCCGGTGATGAGGTCGGCCACGGTGTACTTGCGGGCCAGGCTGGGCGAGTAGGCCGCGTCCTCCAGCACCTTTACGACGCCCTGGCGGAGCTGGCCGAGCTTCTGAATTTTCTGGGGCTCGGTGGCGCGGTAGTGGCCGTTCACCACGCCCTCCTGCGGGTGCCAGAGGCCGTAGTCTTCGGTGAGGGGGATGACTTCGTGGATTTCGTCCACGTTCAGGTCGCCGCCGGTGCCGTAGTAAGCTTTTAGTAAGGGAATTACGGCCTTGTACCAGCGCTCCAGCACGCCGCGCTTGCGGGGGTCCTGGGGGTCGAAGTTGATGCCCGACTTGGCCCCGCCGATGGCGGGCCCCGACACGGTGAATTTCACTTCCATCGTCTTGGCCAGGCTCTCCACTTCGCGCTGGTCCAGGCCCTTGCGCATGCGGGTGCCGCCGCCGGCCGCCCCGCCCCGGAGCGAGTTAATCACCACCCAGCCCTCGGCTTCGGTTTCGGGGTCCTGCCATTCAAAAACGATTTCGGGGCGCTTCTGCTCGAATTGAGCGAGTAATTCTTTCATGAGTGACTTTAAATTCGTCATGCTGAGCGCAGCCGAAGCATCTCTCCCGCGTAGCTAATTATGATTATTGCCGCGGGAGAGATGCTTCGGCTGCGCTCAGCATGACCGTTTTTCAATTAAATAAGCGGTTCCAGCCACGATTTGTAGTAGGCGCCGTCGTCCAGGGCCATGGCGGCTTCGGTCAGCATCAGGGGCCGGAAGGTGTCAATCATCACGGCCCACTCGTCGGTGCCGGTTTTGCCGATGCTGCGCTCGTAGGCCCCCGGCGCGGGGCCGTGCGGAATGCCGCCGGGGTGCAGCGTGAGGTGGCCCGGCGCGATGTTGTTGCGCGACATAAAGTCGCCGTCCACGTAGTAAATTAGCTCGTCGGAGTCGATGTTGGAGTGGTGGTAGGGCGCGGGAATGGCCTGCGGGTGGTAATCGAACAGCCGCGGCACGAACGAGCAGACCACGAACGCCTTCGTCTCAAACTGCTGGTGCACGGGCGGCGGCTGGTGCACCTTGCCGGTAATGGGCTGGAAATCACGGATATTAATTCCGTAGGGGTAATTATACCCGTCCCAGCCCACCACATCAAACGGGTGCGACGGGTACAGCAGCTCGTGTAGCACGCCCTGCTTCTTGATCTTAATGATAAAGTCGCCCAGCTCGTCGTGCGTTTCCAGCTCGGTGGGCAGCTTGTAATCGCGCTCCGAATAGGGCGCGTGCTCCAGCAGCTGGCCGAAGTGGTTGCGGTAGCGCTTGGGTGTATAAATGGGGTGGAACGACTCGGTAATTAATAGCCGGTTGTCCTCCGAATCAAATGCAATTTGATAAATAATTCCGCGCGGAATTAATAGATAGTCGCCGGGCTCGAAACGGATGTTGCCCAGCTGTGTGCGCAGCGTGCCGGGGCCCCGGTGAATAAATAGCAGCTCGTCGGCGTCGGCGTTTTTATAGAAATATTCCGTCAGCGAGTGGCGCGGCGCGGCCAGCGAAATGTGCACGTCGCCGTTCACCAGCACCGGCGTCCGGGCCCCTAAATAATCGTCCTGCGGCGCTACCTGGAACCCCTTGATCAAGCGCGCTTTAATGTTCTTTTCCACCGCAATTTTCGGAGTTAAATCCGTCTCGCCCAGCACTTCTTTCACCATCGTGGGCCGGCGCAGGTGATACATCAGCGACGATGTGCCCTCGAAGCCGATGGTGCCGAATAGCTGCTCGTAGTACAGCCCGCCCCCAGGCTTCTCAAATACCGTGTGGCGCGTGTGCGGCAGTTGGCCAAGCTTGTGGTAAATGGGCATCTGGGTGGGTGGGAAAAGATTATTGTTCAACGGGGCGCCTCACACCCCGGCCCCCTCTCCGTGGGAGAGGGGGAGCCGAACGATTTGCGAATGAAATCAGTCAAAAACTTCCTTACACCCCCCCCTCTCCCACGGAGAGGGGCCGGGGGGTTAGGCGCCCCGTTGGACGATTAGTGCCTATAAATTGCCCCGGCGGTCCTGCTCGCGCTCCAGGCTCTCGAACAGGGCCTTGAAGTTGCCGGCGCCGAAGCTTTTGGCGCCTTTGCGCTGGATGATTTCGAAGAACACCGTGGGGCGGTCTTCCACCGGCTTTGTGAAGATTTGCAATAAATAGCCTTCCTCGTCGCGGTCGGCCATGATGCGCAGGTGGCGCAGGGCCTCCACGTCCTCGTCGATTTGGCCGACGTGGGCGCGCAGGTTGTCGTAGTAGCTGTCGGGGGTGTTCAGGAACTCCACGCCGCGGCTTTTCAATTCGCGCACCGTGCCGATGATGTCGTCGGTGGCCACGGCGATGTGTTGCACGCCCTCGCCCTCGTAGAAATTCAGGTATTCCTCAATCTGCGACTTCTTTTTGCCCTCGGCGGGCTCGTTGATGGGGAACTTCACGTAGCCGTTGCCGGTGCTCATCACCTTGCTCATCAGGGCCGAGTATTCGGTCGTAATCTGCTTGTCGTCAAAGCTTAGGATGTTGGCGAAACCCATCACGTCCTCGTACCACTTCACGGTTTCGTTCATGCGGTTCCAGCCCACGTTGCCCACGCAGTGGTCCACGTGCAGCAGGCCGGCGGGGGCGGGGTTGAAGCCCGATTCCTGGGCCACGTAGCCCGGCATGAAGGCGCCGCGGTAGTTGCGGCGCTCCACGAAAAGGTGCACCGTTTCGCCGTAGGTGTAGATGCCGGCCGTGCGCACTTCGCCGTGGGCGTCGGTGAGGGTGCGGGGCTCCTGGTAGCTGCGGGCGCCGCGGCTCATGGTTTTCTCGTAGCTGGCGTAGGCATCGTCCACCCACAGGGCCAGGATTTTAACGCCGTCGCCGTGCTGGCGCACGTGCTCCGAAATTTCGTGGCCCGAGTGCATGGCCGTGGTCAGCACCAGCCGGATTTTGCCCTGCTGCACCACGTAGCTGGCGCGGTCGCGCACGCCCGTTTCGGGCCCCGCGTAGGCCACCGTCTGGAACCCAAAGGCCGCCTTGTAGTAGTAGGCCGCCTGCTTGGCGTTGCCCACGTAAAATTCGAGGTGGTCGGTGCCGAGCAGGGGCAGGAAATCGGCGGCGGCGCGCTGCTGAAGGGCTTGGGCTACTTGGGGTTCCATGGGGCGGGGGTGGGATAAAAAGGGCGGGATGGAGGCGGATCTACAGGTGATGTTCTGGCTTATTGGTATTAATTAGGCCGTCATGCTGAGCGAAACGAAGTGGAGCCGAAGCATCGCTATTGCTTCACTAATCAGAATTACTGACGCGGTAGATATGCTTCGGCTGCGCGGACGCCAGATGAGCATGACGGCCTTTTTGCAGGCACAATTCAACCGCCTTGAATAGACCAGCCGACTCGCAATACTAACGCCCGTTAGGGCCCCAAGTCCAATATCAGTTCCTTATGACGCCAATAAGAAATTCTTATCGAGCTTTGCGGACATGGAACTTCGCCAGCTGCGCTATTTCGCCGAGGTGGCCACTGCCCTGCACTACGGCCGGGCGGCCGAGCGGCTGTGCGTGTCGCAGCCGGCCCTGAGCCAGCAGATTCAGTTGCTGGAGCGCGAGCTGGGCGTCGAGCTGTTCGACCACCAGCAGCGCACCCGCCAGCGCAAAGTCGTGCTCACCGCGGCCGGCACCGCGTTTCTGGCCGATGCCCAGCGCCTGCTGCGCCTCAGCCGCGAGGCCATCGAAACGGTGCGCCGCGTGGGGGCCCCCC
Organism: Hymenobacter caeli; assembly: GCF_013294115.1. Lineage (GTDB taxonomy): Bacteria > Bacteroidota > Bacteroidia > Cytophagales > Hymenobacteraceae > Hymenobacter > Hymenobacter caeli. The sequence continues at coordinate 309,429 of NZ_JABSNP010000002.1, forward strand.
ACAAAACCGTGGAGCTGGGCTACTACCAGCTGCTGCGCCCCGACCGCCTGGTGGGCATCGTGCAGCGCTTCGCCCAACACTTCCCCGACGTGCAGTTTCACCTCCACGAGCTGCCCACCTTCCGGGCCGTGCAGGAGGCGCTGCTGGCCGAAACCATCGACCTGGGCCTCACGCTGTTGCCGCTGCTGCACGACGAGCTGGCGGCCCGGCCCTTCGGCCAGGGCGGACTGGCCGTGGCCCTGCCCGCCGCCCACCCGCTGGCGGGGCTGGCCGAGGTGCCGCTGGGGGCCCTGGCGCACGAGAAATGGGTGGAAATCAGCCGCCCGTTGCACCCGGTGTACGACGAGATTGAGCACCTCTGCCAGCAGGCGGGCTTCAGCCGGCGCGGGGCCATCGTGCAGGAAGTGTCGTCGCTGGAGCTGCTCAGCAACCTCGTCAGCCTGGGCATTGGCATCGCCTTTGTGCCCTCGTTCTTCGATTTGGAGCGGGTGCCGGGCGTGGTGGCCCGGCCGCTGCGCGTGCCCGCCGGCGCGGCCGAAGTGGTGCTCACGCAGTGCGTGGCCTACCTGGCGGCCCGCCCGGGGCCCCTGCTGCAAGCCTTGGTGGCCCTGGTGTAGCCTGGACGCTGCGAGTCCGGGCGTTGGCCGGTAGCACGGTTGTAGCGCGGACTTTGTAGTCCGCGGCTCTGAACGGTCGATGCCCAATTACCGGCAGGACGAAGCGAGAGCCGCGGACTACAAAGTCCGCGCTGCACGCGCCGAGTCCGTTCAACTGAGCGGACTCGCAGCGTCCAGGCTACAGCTTGGCGGCGCGGTAAAGGTTATCGGCTGACTGCTCAATCTTCGCCCGCAGCGGCGCGGGATAGTTGGGTCTTTCCTGCAAAAAGCTGCGTACTGTGGCCGCCGCCGTGGGCGTGCGGTACCAGCGCAGCGTGGCCGCCAGCCAGGTTTGGGGGAAGAAAATATCGCCCGTGCGCTGCAATTCTTCTACTAAGGCCAGGCTTTGGGGCAAGTATTTTTCGGAAGCCGCCACCCGCAGCGGGTGGTGCAGGTAGGCGAGGGCGGCGGCCACCCAGGCTTCTTTTTCGCGGTTTTTAGCGTCGGATAAGCTGGCGAAAAAGGCGTCGCGCACCGCTACGTCGTCCGAGAGCGAGGGCAGCAGGTATTGCAGGCGCTGGCGGCGGTCGGGGTTTTGAATGCGGGCCAGCTGGGTTTGCAAAATCTGCGCGTAATCGGGGTAGGCGCGCACGGCCAGGGCGGCGGCCAGGTCGGTGTAGTCGTCTTCGGTGAGGACGACGCCGGCGGGCGGCTGCTTGGTTTGCCAGATTTCGTGGAGGCGGTCCTGGGCCCCGCGGCTGAGGGCCAGGCCGGCGTAGGCCTTGAGCAGCAGCTTCTTGAGGTTTGGGGGCCCCACTTGCTGCACGGCGGCCCACAGTTCGGGCTCCAGCGACGCGGCCAGGGCAGGGCGTTCGGCGGGCGGGGTGAAGCGCCAGAACAAGCTGGATACTTGGTCGAGCAGCAGGGCCAGGTTCAGCTCCTCGGGCTCGTGGGCCAGCAGGGGGCGCAGCAGGGCCAGCACCTGCGCCGGGGCCTCGGCCTGGCCCGCTAGTAGATTCTCGTTCAGGTTAATATAGGCCGCGGCGCGCATCAGTGGGCTGGCCAGGGCCCCCAGGTACGGGAGGCCCTGCGCGTCGATGGGGAAGCGCCCGTAGCCCAGGCCCGACGAGTTCAGCAGCACGTACTGCGGGGCAGGGCGGCCTTCAGCGGCGCGCAGGCGCAGGTGGGCCCCGGCCATGTCGGCGGGCAGCTCGTCCACGTGGTCGGCGTACACGAGGGCCACGGCGAAGGCCTGGGGCCAGGTGCGGGCGCTGCCATCCTCGCCTTTCTGGCTGAGGGTGAGGGACTTGATTTTGCCCCGGGCCGTGCGTAACTCGTAATCGAACACCGGCCGGCCGGGCTCGTTCACCCACACCCGGTTCCAGGCCTGGAGGTCGGCGGGGGTGCGGGCGTCGAGGATGGCGATGAGGTCGGGCCAGGTAGCGTTGCCGTAGGCGTAGCGCTTCAGGTACGCGCGCAGGCCGTCGCGGAAGGCGTCGGGGCCCATCAGCAGCTCCAGCTGGCGCATCATGATGGGCGCTTTGTGGTAGATGATGTTGCCGTAGAGTGAGCCCGCGGCTTGCAGGTTGTCAAGGGGTTGGCGGATGGGGTTGGCCCCGGCGGTGCGGTCTACGGCGTAGGCGGCGGGGTAGTGGTCGGTGACGAACTTGAGGTCGAAGTCGCCGTCGGGCTGGGTGACGGTGCTGATTTTGTCGGCCATGAAGTTGGCGAACACCTCCTTGGTCCACACGTCGTCGAACCAGCGCATGGTCACGAGGTCGCCGAACCACATGTGGGCCGTTTCGTGGGCCAGCAGGTTGGCGCGGCCGTTGAGCTGCTCGCGGGTGGCCCCGCCGTCCAGAAACAGCGACGCCGCCTTGTAGTCAATCGTGCCCGGGTGCTCCATGCCGCCGTACTGGAAATCGGGGATGCCCACAAAATCGAACTTCTGGAACGGGTACGGCCGCTGCGTGTAGTCCTGCAAAAACTTCAGGGCCCTCGCCTGAATGTCAAAGATGGGCCCCAGGCTACGGCCGAGCTTGGCGGTGTCGGTTTCGCGGTAATAAAAGTGCATTGGCCGCCCGTCGGCCTGCCGTTCGAGGTGCCGAAACCTGCCCGCCGCGAAGGCAAACAGGTAGGTGCTGAGGGTATCGGACGGCGCAAAGCGGTACGTTTTGGTGCCGCCCGGGGCCCGGGCCGAATCGGCCAGGGGCCCGTTGGCCACGGCTTGCCAGGCGGCGGGCACCGTGAGGGTGAGGGCAAACGTGGCTTTCACATCGGGCTGGTCGAAGCACGGAAACACGGTGCGGGCGCGGTCGGGCACGAGCAGCGTGTAGGCAAATTCGGGGTTGCGGTTCAGCGAGCGGCTGCCGGCCGTGAAGTCCAGTGCCACCGCGTTGGGCCCCCGGCGCAGGTAGCGCGGCGCAATGAGCACGTGCTCGCGCCGCTGCACCGGCGCCACCGTTTGGCCGTTTACTGCTAAATGGTGCACTGCCCCAGCGGGGGCTTTAAAGTCGAGCAACAGTGAATCGGTAGGCGCCTTGCGCAGCTCGAAGCGCACGGTTTCGATGCCCACCACGGGCTGCGTAGGGGCCCCGGGCAGCACAAGGTCCAAGGTGTAAGCCACGCGGCGCAGGGCCTGGGCCCGCTGCGCCGCCAGCGCCGCCGACACGCCGGTTTGCACGGGTACGGCCGGCGCGGCGCGGCGCTGGGCCAGGGCCCCCAGGGGCAATAGAAGGAAAGCGCAGGAGCGGAAGAGCGTCATGAGGCAAAGCTCGCGGCAAAATGCGCATCCAGCCAAGCGGCTGGTTCTACAGGATGGACTCGACCCAGGCGGCCGGCTTTTTCGCCGGCTGCCCGGTAATCATCAGGCCAGCCAGGATGCAGAAGCCCGGGGCCCCAGATGCTCCCGGCCCGGTAATCGTTGCACCGGTTGGCAGCCGCTGCCCGGGGCCCCAAACGCCTTTGTCCCGCCGCAACGATTAGCGGGCAGCCGGCGAAAAGCCGGCAGCCCGCGCCCTGGACGTACTTTTGCCCGCATGCCGCCCGTTTCCTCCGCCCGCCAGAAATCCGTGTATTACCTCCGCCAGGCCACCCGGCTGGCTTTGCAAGTGGGGGCGGCGCTGTTTCTGGCGTCGGTGGCGTGGGTGCTGGTGTACCGCTGGGTGGCCCCGCCGGCTACCTGGCTCATGCTCGACCGCCGGGCCCACGCACCGGTGGGCCTGGGCTACTACGGCATCCAGGGGGAGGGCGCGCGCCACATCCGCTACCGCTTCCGCACCCTCGACGAGGTAGCGCCCACGGTGCCCCTGGCCCTGGTAGCGGCGGAGGACCAGCGCTTTCTCATCCACCACGGCTTCGACGTGGACGCCCTGGTGCACGCCGCCAAGCGCAACTGGAACGGCGACGGCAAGCACATCGTGGGCGGCAGCACCATCTCGCAGCAGGTGGCCAAAAACGTGTTCCTCTGGCAGGGCCGCAGCTATGTGCGCAAGGCCGCCGAGGCCTACTTCACGGTGCTCATCGAAACGCTGTGGAGCAAGCGCCGCATCATGGAAATGTACCTGAGCGTGGCCGAAATGGGCGACTGCACCTTCGGCGTGGAAGCCGCCAGCGAGCGGTACTTCCACAAATCGGCCGACCGCCTCACGGCCCCCGAAGCCGCCCTGCTGGCCGGCGTGCTGCCCAACCCGCTCCGCTTCCGCGCCTCCGACCCCGGCCCCGTGGCCCGCGCCAAGCAACTAAGGGTGCTGCGCAACATGCACCGCCTGGGCGGCACCGCCTACGTAGCGGAGATTACCGGGGAGTGAGGGGAAGTAAACAGGTCCAGAATTAATTTATTTTAGCTGAGCACGTAGAAAATAAAAGGCGGGTAAAGTATAATTAATGGTAATTCAATTAGAAAATCTAAATGGCAGCGCTTGGAATTGTAATGGTTTATTTCATTTATGCGGTGCTGTGCTTATCAGCATTGTACGGAATAAAACGCTGGTTTAAAGTAAAATACCCTTCGGAAAAGCTACTTGCGCTTATGCAAATAAGTGTTAGTGCAGGACTGTTATTACTCTTGATAGGTTTGCGTTTTTACAACCATAAAAAGGAAGAAAACAGATTTATCGGCACTTATGCTCTAACTGCTTATCCTCAGTGTCCTAACTGCATACTGCATTTAAAACCTAATAATCAATACGAAGTTCATCAAGGTGATTTGATAAGAGAGCGGGGACCTTGGTATTACGAAAGTGGTGGCGACTATTGGATTACACATGTCGGTAATGCTGGGCAGCTAGGAAGTGGGAATTTTGAATACGACTCCAAAGCCAATGAAAATGGGTCCCAGAAACACGCAGAATAATTAGGCCAATCATACGCCTCGTCGCCCACCAGACCCGCCCCCAAATACCCCGCGCAACCAGCCCTGGGGCCCCGCCGCTAATCAAAAGTCGCCCAATCGTGGTTGCCCGGAAGCATGTCATTAACTCCGATAGATTCCCCATTGGCCTCCACCTCTAATCCGGCAGCACAAGCGCCAATTATCATTATTGGCGCCGGCCTAGCTGGCCTCACGGCGGCCCGGGCCCTTACGGCGGCTGGGCAGTCGGTGCGGGTGCTCGAAGCCCGTGACCGGGTGGGCGGCCGCACCCTGGCCGTACCGGCGCTGCCCGGGGCCCCCGCCGACGAGCACCTCGACCTGGGCGCCACCTGGGGCTGGGCGCACCACCCGTACCTGATGCGGCTGCTGGCCGAGCTGGGCACCCGGCCCTTCGTGCAGCCCAGCGCCGGGGCCACGGCCTACGAAACCGCCCAGGGCGTGCACCGCGTGCCCAACCCGTCGGGCTCGGCGGGGTACTTGCGCGTGGCGGGCGGGGCGGCGGCGCTCTGCCGCACCCTGGCCCGGCAGCTGCCGGCGGGCTGCCTGCACCTGGGGGCCCGGGTGGCGCAGCTGCGCCAGCTGCCCGGCCCGGACGGGGTGGAGGTGACGGTGGAGCAGGCCGGCCGCACGGAGCAGCACCGGGCCCCGGCCGTGGTGCTGCCGCCGCGCCTGGTGGCCCACAGCATCCGGTTTGTGCCCGCGCTGCCCGCGCCGCTGCGCCAGGCCATGCAGGCCGTGCCCACCTGGATGAGCCACGCCATGAAAAGTGTGGTGGTGTACGCCGCGCCGTTCTGGCGGGCGCAGGGCTGGTCGGGGTATGCGGTGAGCCAGGTGGGGCCCCTGGTCGAAATCCACGACGCCTCGCCGGCCACGGGCCCGCTAGGCGCGCTGTTCGGGTTTTTCGCCGCCGAAGACCCGTTGCGGGCCGCCCCGGTGGCCGAGCGGCAAGCCGTGGTACTGGCCCAGCTGGCCCGCGTGTTCGGCCCCGGGGCCCTCACCCCGCTGGCCTACCACGAGCTGGACTGGACCCGGGAGCCCCTGACCAGCGTGCCCGGCGACGCGCCCGCCCCGCCCGCAGTGCCGCTCCGGGGCCCCGCGCTGCTGCGCCAGCCGCACTGGGCCGGGGCCCTGCACTGGGCCGGCGCCGAAACCTCGCTCAGCGAGTGGGGCCGGCTCGACGGGGCCGTGGAATCGGGCCAGTGGGCCGCGGCGCAGGTGCTGCGGCAGCTGGCCGGGGCCCTCGTTTAGCTTGGTTTCCTGGCCTTTAGAACGATGTAGAGACGCATCTTTGCGTCTCAGGGTTGAACGGAGCCATTGGGCAGTACCCGGGCAAGTTGTTCAAGCCTGAGACGCAAGGACGCGTCTCTACCCCGTGCTATATTATCCAAACGGCCTTTTTAGGGCCCCTAAGCTGCTGAAGCCACAACTGCCGCCACGGAAACCAAGTGCTGCTGCCAGTCATTGCCAGAGGGTGGTCCCAAAGCGGTACCGGCCACGCTTTCGTCGGCTAGTAATGGACAGCTCACCCCAGAGTATTGGCGGTCAGGGCAATATTGACTGGACTCCGGGCCGCCCGGCACGCGGCCATCACGTGGCCACCGGGTGGCCTTGGCTACGGCCCGGCTACAGCGAAACCAGCCGGATTTTTACCCCCGGCTGAAACACGTCGAACCGCTCGCGGGGGCAGGCGAGCACGTCCAGGCAGTGGTGGTGGCGGCGGTTCATGGTGTCGTGCACCGTGTACACGCCGTCGAGGGTGGGCGAAATGCCCGCCACCCGCACCGTGTCGCCGTATTCAAAGGGGCCGCCCCAGCGCGTCAACAAGTCGTGCGAGAGGGCCAGCCAGCGGATGCGGCTGCTGTAGCCCGCCGGAATATTGGAGTTGTCGGCCGTCACGAACGGCTCGTCGTCGGTCTGGCCCGCCACAGCCGAGTAGGCCGTGGCCGTCACCGTGTACACGGGCCCGCGGGCCGCCAGCGCCTGCAACCCCGCCGGGCGGGGCCGGCGCTCCGGCTGAACGGCTGCGTGCGGCACCAAAACCGGTGCGGCCGTGGGGCCCGGGCGGGGCGGCAAGGTCCGGAAAAAATGCGCGCCAAGCCCCGTTACGGTCAATAAGCTACATCCTAATAGTTTAATACTGTTCACTCAATTACTAGTTGGTCAGCCATCTTTTGAGCCCGATGGAGTAGGCTAACCCCGACAATTAGGCCGAGGTAAAGCGCTTAACAATGAGTGGGATACAATGTGTTCAATAAAATAAGTAATAATTATAATTGAAAAAGCAATAAATGCTAATCAGTCGTTTAAGCCGCTTTTTTAACTGGCCCGGAGCCCTGATTTTTTTGCGCCGGGCCCTTCCGGCCCAGGGGGCCGGTTGGCTGCCGGCGCGGCGGGGCCCGGGCAGTGGGCCCGGGCCGGGAAGCGGGCCCACCGCTGCGGCAAGGGCGTTACCTTGCGGCTCGCCCGCGTGGGCAGCCCCGTTCAAACCCTCTTAGCTCATGCCGCCGCCCGAACGCCCCAGCAAGGACGCGCTGCACCCGCGCAACCGGCACCGGGGCCGCTACGATTTCCCACAACTAATAAAAAGTAGTCCGGCGCTGGCCGGCTTCGTGCGGGCCAATCCGTTCGGCGACCAGTCGGTGGATTTTGCCGACCCCGCCGCGGTGAAGGCCCTGAACCAGGCGCTGCTGCGGCATTTTTACGGCGTGGATTACTGGGACCTGCCGGCCGGCTACCTGTGCCCGCCCATTCCCGGCCGGGCCGATTACGTGCACCACGTGGCCGACTTGCTGGCCGCCCGCAACGGCGGCGCGGTGCCCCGGGGCCCCGGCGTGCGGGTGCTCGACGTGGGCGTGGGGGCCAACTGCATCTACCCCCTCATCGGCCACCACGAGTACGGCTGGCGCTTCGTGGGCTCGGACGTGGACGCCGGGGCCCTGCGCGCCGCCCAGCAAATTGTGGCCGCCAACGGGGCCCTGGCCGAGGCCATCGAATGCCGGCGGCAGCCCGACGCCCGCCGCGTGTTCGACGGCATCGTCCGGCCCGGCGAGGTGTTCGACGCCACGCTCTGCAACCCGCCGTTCCACGCCTCGGCGGCCGAAGCGGCGGCCGGCACCCGGCGCAAAACGGCCAACCTGGGCACCGCCCGGGGCCCCCGGCCGGTCCTGAACTTCGGGGGGCAACCCGCCGAGCTGTGGGCCCCGGGCGGCGAGGCCGCCTTCGTGGGCCACTTGGTGCGGGAAAGCCAGCAGCGCCCGGCCGCGTGCTTTTGGTACACCACGCTGATTTCGAAAAAGGAAACCCTGCCCGGCCTGCACCGCGCCCTGCACCGGGCCGGGGCCCTGGCGGTGCAAACCATCGACATGGCCCAGGGCCAGAAAAAAAGCCGCCTCGTGGCCTGGACGTTCCTCACGCCCGCCCAGCAGGCCGCCTGGCGGCAAGCGCGGTGGGACGGCGGTTAATGCGCCGGGGGCGAAGTTGATGCAAGCAGCAGGCTTAACCTCTTAATAAAAAAGTGGCGATAGTCTAAAACGGGGTGGTCCGGCGAATTGCCCGAAGGGCTTCGTCGGGCCACTCTGACCAAAAAACAGCAGCGCCAGGTTATAAATCAAGAGTGGTCCGACGACGGAAAAAGTCGCCGGACCACCCCGTTTTAGACCGCCGCCAAAAAGTGCCTCAGCTGGGCAGAACCGTTCTTTTTGCTGATTGTCAGAACAGGTCTGGCTGCTACACCACCGCCCGGAACAGCCGGTCCCAGCGCACGCGGTGCAGCAGGTCGGCGTTGGGGTCGAGCGAGAGCCAGATGAACAGGGCCTTGCCCACCACGTGGTCTTCGGGCACGAAGCCCCAGAAGCGCGAATCCTCGGAGTTGAGGCGGTTGTCGCCCATCATGAAGTAGTAGTTTTGCCGGATGGTGTAGCGCGTCAGCGGCCGGCCGTTTTGCTGAATCATGCCGTCGCGCCAGCTGATGTTTTCGTTGGGCTCGTACTGCGACACGATTTTGTAATAAATCGCCGCGTTGGCGGGCGTGAGGGCCACCACCTGGCCCTTTTTGGGCACCGGCAGCGGGCCGTAGCTGCCGAGCTGCCAACGGTGCGCCCCGGCGCTCTGGGCCCCGGAAACCCCGAAATCGGCCACGTCGGGGAAGAGCGCCGCCGCGGGCGCAAATTCCGTGAGCGCCGTGGCAAAGGGCTGCCGGCGCAAATCGGCGGCCACCGCGGCCGGGCAGCTGATGTAGTAGCCCAGCCGGCCGGTGGCGGGGTCGGTTTCGGCCGCGGGCACGCCGCCGGGCCGTTGGTAGTCGACCACGCCGCGGGCGTGCAGGGCCCGGCGCACGTCGTCGTTGGGCGCGGGCACGGCCAGGAAGTAGGTGGTTTGGGTGCGGGCCGGGGCCGCCAGCGGGCTGGGCCGGCCGTTGATGAACACCCGGCCGCGGCGCAGCTCCAGGGTGTCGCCGGCCACGGCCACGCAGCGCTTGATGTAGTTGGTGCGCAGGTCGGCCGGGTACTGCGGCTCGTGCGGCAGGTGGAACACCACCACGTCGTTGCGCCGGATGCGGCTGAAACCGGGAAAGCGGTAGGTGGGCAGCTGCACCAAGTCGGAGTACGACTTCAGCCCGAACAGCGGGTCCTTCTGGTGGGTAAGGGGGATTTGCAACGGCGTTTGCGGGGTAATGGGCCCGTAGTGCAGCTTGCTCACGGCGATGTACTCGCCCACCAGCACCGTGGGCTCCATGCTTTCGGAGGGGATGACGTAGGCCTCCACGGCCGACCAGCGAAAGAGCGAGGCCACCACCACCGCAAAGAGCAGCGAATCGGCCCACTGGCGGGCGGTGCTTTTGGGCGGGCGGGGCGCGGGGGCGGCGCGGCGGAACCGTTGGAAACGAGGGAAAAGCATGGCGTGGGGGGTGGCGTGAAAGATTTTGGCGAAGAACTAAAATAGCGCTATAATATTGTTGAACGCGCCGCCGCCAGCGCCCCGGGGCCGGGTAGGGGCCCGGGGCCGTACTTTCGCCTCCCACTTTCCGCTCCCCGCCCCCCTAAATGTCCCGCAAGCTTTGGGCGCTGCTCGTGGCCCTCGCGCTGCTGCTGGCGCTGGCCACCTACGTGTACTACCGCCGCACCGTGGCCGCCGAGCCGGTGGACGCCTACGCCCTGGTGCCCGACGACGCCGTGCTCGTGCTCACCACCCGCGACCACCCCGCCCTGGTGCGCCACTTGCAGGAAATCCAGCTCTGGGACAACCTCACGGCCGTGCGCTACGTGCAGCTGGCCGCCGGCCACCTGGCCGTGGCCGACAGCCTGGCCGGCGGCCACGGCCGCACCGGCAGCCTGCTGGACTTGCTGGGCCGCAAGCAGGTCGTGACTTCCGTGCACGTAACGGGCCCGGGCGCGTTCGACGTGCTCTACCAGGTGCCGCTGGCCTCGGTGCGCGAATACCGGCAGGCGCGGGGCCTGCTCGAAACCCTGGGCCGCGACCGGCGCTACCGCCTGCGCCAGCGCCTGCTCGACGGCCAGGCGCTGAGCGTGCTGACCGAGGTGCGCACCGAAAGCAGCCTGACGGTGTTCAACTACCGCAACCATTGGGTGTTGAGCACCAACGCCGCCCTGGTGGAAGCCGTGGTGCAACGCCTGCGCCACCCCCGGGCCCCCACCGTGCTGGCCCGCTTCGCCGACACCGACGTGCTGCGCGTGCCGGGCACCGACGCCGCGCTGTGGCTCAACTTCCGGCGCTTGCCGCAGCTGCTCGACGTGCTGTTCCGGCCCGAAACCCACGCCCGCTTCGACCCCCTGGCCACCCTGGCCGCCGACGGCCTGCTGGGCCTGAAGCTGGCCGGCCCCGTGGCCGAGCTGGCCGGCTTCGCCACCCCCGAAACCGCCCGGGGGGCCCTGCAAGCCCAGGTGCGCGGCCAGCCCGCCGAGCCCTTTGGGCTGGCGGGCGTGCTGCCCACGCGCACGGCGCTGGTGCTGCGGCTGGCCGTGCGCCCGCGGGCCCCGGCGGGCCCGGCCGCGGCCGACTCGGCGGGCCTGCGCACGGCCCTCGACAGCCTGGCGGCCAGCTTCGGCCCCGAAATGGCGGTGGCTTACCTGGCGGCCGCCGCGCCGGGGGCCGCGTCGGGGCGGCTGGCCTACCTGCGCTGCCCGGCCCCGGCCCGCACCGCCCGCTGGCTGGGCGAGGTGCGCCGCCGCACGGGCCAGTCGGCCGCCTTCACGCGGGTGGGGGGCTACGAAATGCACCCGCTGGGCGTGGCCATCGGCCAGCTGGTGAAGCCGCTTTTAGCCCCCGCCGCGCCCGGCGAGGCCGAGCCCGCCCCCGTGGGGGCCCTGGTGGACGGCTACCTGGTGCTGGCCGACGCCGCCACCCTGGGCGGGGCCCTGGCCGACGTGGCCGCCGGCCGCACCTGGGCCCGCTCGCCGGCCTACGCCGCCTTTTTGGCCCGCACGCTGCCCCGCGCCCGCCTGGGCCTCTACCTCGACACCCGCAACGCCTGGAACGGCCTGCTCGGGGCCCTCACCGAAGACCGCCGCGCCGGGCTGCTGCGCAACGAGGCCCTGTTCCAGCGCTTCCCGCAGCTGGCCTGGCAGCTGGTGCCCGCCCCCGACGAGGCCGCCCCCGGGGCCCGGTACTACGGCCGCCTGCTGCTGCACCGGCCCGGCGAAGGCGAGGGCGCGGCCGCCCTGGCCGGGGCGGCCGCGGGCCGGGGCCTGGCCTTCGGGGCCCCGCTGGTGGGCACGCCGCTGCTGCTGGCCGTGCCGGGCGCGCGCGCGCCGGCGGCCCTGGTGCAGGACTCGGCCGGGGTGGCCTACTTCGTAAGCCCCGACAACGGCGTGGTGTGGGCCGACTCGCTGGGGGCCCCGCTGGCGGGGGCCGCGCCGCTGCCCGCCGGCCCGGGCGCGCCCGGGGGCCTGGCGCTGGCCGCCGGCCCGCGCCTGCACCGCCTGGCCCTGGCCGACGGCCGCGAGGCCCCGCCCTTTCCCCTCAACCTGCCCGACACCGTGCGGGCCACCGCCCTGCAGGCCAGCGCCCCGGCGGCCGGGGCCCCGCGCCTGCTGGCCACCGCCGGGCCCCGGGCCCTGTTTCTGCTCGACGCCCAGGGCCGGCAGTACCCGGGCTGGGCCCCCAAGCGGCTCGATTTTCCGCTGGCCGGGGCCGCCGCGCTGCTGAGCGTGGGCGGGCGCGACGTGGTGGTGTGCCCGCTGCAAAACGGCTACGTCTACGCCTACGACCAGCGCGGGGGCCTGCTGCCGGGCTTTCCGCTGAGCGTGGGGGCCCGGCTGGCGGGCGGGCTGGCCGGGCCGGCGGGCAGCACGCTGGGCCGCACCCGCCTCACGGTCGTCAACCAGCACGGCGAGCTGGTCACCTTCACGCTGGTGGGCGACGTGGTGGCCCGCCGCCGGGTGGCCACCTGGAGCCGCACGGCCACTTTCCGGCTGGTGCCGGCGGCGGGCGGCGGCCGCACCTACGGCCTCACCCGCGAAGACGGCGGCCGCTACGATTTCTACCTGCCCCCCCGCGCCGCCCCGGTGGTGTCGCGGGCGTTTGTGACGTCGGGGCCCAAGCCGACGCAGTTTTTCGACTTCGGGGCCGGCGGGCAGCTGGTGGCCGTGGGCGAGCCGGGCCCCGGGCTGGCCTACGTGTTCGACGCCCGGGGGCAACTGCTGGGCGGGCAGCCCCTGGCCAGCACCGGCACCGGCGTGGGCCTGGCCTACAGCGCCCCCACCGGCACCTACCAGCTGGTGCACCTGGTGGGCCGCGAGCTGCGCCGCACCGAGCTGCGCCCCCCGCCGTAGCCGGGGGTGGAGCCGCCCGTCCGGCCCAGCCCGGAGCCGGCGGGGAAAAACGGTCCGTTGGACGAATTGCGCCGCTGGCACCCCCGGCCGCCGGTAATTTTCGTATCAGCAACCCGATATATGAATCCATCTGTTTCTTCCGCTCACCCCCCCGACGACGCCCCGGCGCGGATCGTGCTCATGGGGGCCGAAAGCACCGGCAAAACCACCCTCTGCCGCGCCCTGGCCGCCGCCTACAGCACCGTGTGGGTGCCCGAGTACGGCCGCCAGCTCACCGAAGAGAAAAACGGCGACATCAGCTACTCCGACCACCTGCGCATTGCCCAGCGCCACGTGGAACTCGAAGACGAGGTGATGGCCGAGGCCCGGCGGTTCCTCTTCGTCGACACCAGCGCCATCACCACGGCGCTCTACTCGTACTTCTACTACCAGGCCTGCGACCCGCGCCTGCTGGAAATGGTGCGGGCCTGCCGCGCCCGCTACGCCCACACCATCGTGTGCCAGCCGTCCATCCCGTTCGAGGCCGACGGCTGGCGCGGGCCCGAGGCCCTGCGCACCGTGCAGCAGGGCGCCACCCTCATGCAGCTCGATTTGCTCGGCATCCCCTACACCTGCGTCGAGGGCACGGTGGCCGAGCGCGTGCGCCAGGTGAAGGCCGTGCTGGGCAAGTGAGGAGGGGAATTAAAAATGGGGATGGAACAGTACACATGCTGCTCCATCCCCATTTTTAATTCATTATTTTTAATTAAAGTCAATCGTCGCTCGAGAGCCAGCCTTTGCGCCAGAAATAATAGAGCTGGCCGGCCACGATGAGCACCAGTATGACGAGTAGGATGGGGTAGCCCAGGGGCTTGTACAGCTCGGGCATGTTGAGGGGCAGCAGGTGGCCGTGGCCGTCGTCGTGCTGGAAGTTCATGCCGTAGAGGCCCACGATGAAGCTCAGCGGGATGAAGATGGAGCTGATGATGGTCAGCACCTTCATCACCTCGTTCATGCGGTTGCTCTGGTCGGAGAGGAACAGGTCGGCCAGGCTGCTGATGTTGTCGCGGTAGCTCTCGGCCAGGTCCAGGGCCTGGATGGCGTGGTCGTAGCAGTCGCGGTAGTACACCTTCACGGCCTCGGGCACGGCCTCGTCGGGCAGGCGCAGGATTTCCGCGATTTTGTCGCGCTCCGGGTACACCAGCCGCCGCAGGCGCACCACGTCCTTCTTCACCCGCAGGATGCGGCCCAGCAGGCGCCGCTCGCGCCGGGCCCCGAAAATGCCGTCTTCCAGCTCCTCGATGTAGTCGCCCACGGCGGCCATCGTGGGGTAGTAGTGGTCGAGCACCACGTCGGTGAGGGCGTAGGCCAGGTAAGCGCTGGGGCGCTGGCGCAGCTGGCTGTTGGCCACGCGCAGCCGGTTGCGCAGCACGTCGAGGCAGTCCTCGTAGTCGTCCTGAAACGTGAGTACGTAGTTGGGCCCCGTGAAGATGGAGAGCTGGTCGTCGTCGATTTCCAGGTCGGCGGTGAACTCGGCCATGCGCGAAACCAGGAACAGGCGGTTGTCGTCGAACACCTCCACCTTGGCCCGCTGGTCGTCGTTGAGCACGTCTTCCATCTGCAGCGGGTGCAGGTTAAAGTTTTCCATCAGCCGCTCGATGAGGGGCAGGTCGCCGTAGCCGCGCACATCGAGCCAGTACCGGCGCTCGGGCTGGGCCCGCACGGCGGCCAGCAGCTCGTCGTAGCGGCCCGTGTACTCGGCCTCGTCGCAGCCCTGGGCGTCGTAGAGCATCAGAAACAGGCGGGGCGGCGGCGCGTCGGGGCGCACGGTGAGGGTGCCGGGCTTTTGGCCCACCCGTTGGGTGCGGGCCTGGCGTTCGGCGGCGCGTTCGGCGGCGGGGGCGTCGGTGCGTTCGGCGGCGGGGGCGGCGGGGGGCGGGGCGGAAGGGGCCATGCGAAACGGAAGAGGGAAATGCGCCCGCAAAATACGCCCGCCGGGCAGCCGGGTTGGGCCGGGGCGCGGCGGGCCCGTACTTTGCCGGGCCCATCGCCGCCTGCCGTGTCCGCTTCCATGCCGTTTTCCGTTGCTGCTGCCGCTGCCGGGCCCGCCGGCGCGGGGCTGGCCGTGTGGGCCCCCGCGCCCGCGCCGGGGCCCGCCGCCCCGCGCCACCCGCTGGCCTTCGAGCCGCTGCTGTTCCTGCGGCCCGCGCACCAGGCCCTGCAACCCCCGGCGGGCCCCGTGCTCAGCTTTTACTTGGAAGACGCCGCCCGGGGCCGCACCGTGGGCCAGCTGTTTGTGGTGCTGGACGCCGCCACCGGCCGGGCCCGCAGCCCGGGGCAGGCCCCGTTCGGGGCAGTGCAGCTGGCGGCCGGCCTGGGCGCGGCGGCTGTGCACCCGCTGCTCGAAGCGGCCGAAGCGGCCTTGCGGGGCCTCGGCCAGCGGCGGCTGGCGCTGCGCGGCCACCCGTTTTGCTACGGCCCCGCCGGGGCCGCCGCCCAGGCCGAGGCCCTGGCGCAGCGCGGCTACCGGGTGGCCCTGGCCGAGCAGAACTACCACCTCGACCTGGCCCGCGCCTACGCCGCCGGCCTGCACCCCTCGGAGCGCCGCCGCCTGCACAAGTGCGCCCGCCACGGCCTGGTGGTGGAGCAGGAGCACCGCTGGTTTCTGCCCCGGGCCCACGCCTTCCTCAGCGCGTGCCGGCAGGAGCGGGGGCAGGCCCCGCCGCTGCCCCTGGCGCGGCTGGAGGCCCTGTTCGAGGCGTTCCCCGACGACCACTTCCTGTTTTCGGTGCGGGGCCCCGGCGGCGAGTGGGCGGCCCTCGCGGTGGCCGTGCGCGTGAGCGAGCGGGTGCTCTACAACTTCTACCCCGCCAGCCCCCTCAGCCAGAACGCGCTGAGCCCCGTGGTGCTCCTCAACGAGGGCCTGCACGCCTTCGGGCGGGCCAGCGGGATGGCGGTGCTCGACCTGGGCACGTCCACGCTGCCCACGGGCCCCAACGCTTCGCTGCTGCGCTTCAAGCGCCACCTCGGGGGCACGGCCGGCCTGCGCCTGAGCTGGGAAAAGGACCTGTGAAGTAAGGCGGCGGGGCAGGGGCTTGCCTCGCCTGGTGCGGAGCGAGCGGCGTGCCCTGGCCGGAGCGCTGCGTGACTGCTGACGGGAAAAGGTTTTCCTGTGGGGGGCGGTGGCTTTCCTGCCACGCGTTTGGTCGAGTGCCGGGGGCTGTTCGGAGGGCATCGATAAACGGTTGGGTGCTGCGGCCGGTTGGGAAGCCCCGGCCGTATCGTTCTTTACGGGCCCGCGTTTTCATGCCCCCGGATTTGCCCCTTCGCCCTGCTCCGCTGCTGCGCCGCGCCGCCGCTCCCTGGCGGGGCTTCGTGCGCGGCTCCCTGACCACCGCCGTGGGCCTGGCCGCGCGGGCCGCGGGGGCGGTGGTGGTGGGCAAGCTGGTGGCCACTTACGCCCCGGTGGGGGGGCTCACGGCGTTTTCGCAGGTGCAGAGCATCATGGCCCTGCTCACCACCCTGGCCGTGGACGGCACCCACGTGGGCCTGGTGAAGTACCTCGCTCCGCTGCGCCCCGGCAGCCCCCGCTACCGGGCCTGGCTGGGCGCGGCTGCTGCCCTGAACGCGGGGGCCCTGCTGCTGGGCGCGGCCGGGCTGGCGCTGTGGCCGGGGCTGGCCGCGGGCCAGGGGCAGCGGGCCGTGCTGGTGGGCGGCGTGGCCCTGGGCACGGCGCAGGCCCTGCTGGGCACGGCGCTGCTGGCCGCCGGCGAGCTGCGCGCGTTCGTGGCACTGGCGGTGGCGGTGGCCGCCCTGGGCACCGGGGCCGTGGCGGCGGGCCTGGGGCCGGGGCGCAGCTGGCCGCTGCCCACGGTGCTGCTGGCCTACGTGGTGGGCCAGGGCCTGGCCGTGGTGCCGGCCCTGGCGCTGGCCGCCCGCGCCGGGGTGCTCCGGGGCCTGGGCCGGCGGTGGGTGGCCCGGCCCAGCCGGGCGGCCCTGCGCGGCCTGGCCCGGTTCGGGCTGATGGCCGTGGGCAACATCTTCTTCGGCCGGGCCGTGGACATGGCCGTGCGGGCCCTGCTGCTGGCCCGCTTCGGCCCGGCCCGGGCCGACGTGTGGCAGGCCGCCGCCAAGCTCTCCGACAACTACTCGATGGTGGTGGCCGCCGTGCTCAGCAGCGTGTTTTACCCGCGGCTGGCGGCGCTGGCGGGGCAGCCGGCCGCGGCCCGCCGCTACCTGCGCGGCGTGCTGGCCCTGCTGGCCCCGGGGCTGGCGCTCGGGCTGGGGGCCCTGTTCGTGGCCCGCGACCAGCTGCTGCCGCTGCTGTTTGCCCCGCGCCTGCTGGCCGCCCGCGCCCTGCTGGCCCCCCAGATGCTGGGCGACTGGGCCAAGTTCCTGAGCTGGGTGTTCATCTTTCAGCTCACGGCCCGGGCCCGCGCGGGGCGCTACGTGGCCGTGCAGGCCGTTTCGGCGGGGCTCTACGCCGCGCTGCTGGCCGGGCTGCTGCCGGCGCTGGGCCTGGCCGGGGCCGTGTGGGCCCACGCCCTGCGCTACGGGCTGCTGCTGCTGGGGTGCGTGTTTTTCCAGCTGCGGGCCGGGCGCGCGCGGGAGGCGCAAGGGGTGGGCAACGACGGGCAAATAGCATGAAGGCCTATTTTTGAAAGCATTTCCCGCCCCCTCACTCCCCCCGCCATCTCTCCCGCCGCCCGCCCTGCTTCCCAACCCCCGGCCGTGACGGTGGTGGCCCTGTGCCACAACCACGCGCCGTTCCTGCGCGAGGCGCTGGACTCGGTGGCGGCCCAAACCTACCCGCACCTGGAGGTGTGGCTCGTGGACGACGCCAGCACCGACGGCAGCCCGGCCATCCTGCGCGCGTACGCCGCCGCGCACCCGGCCTGGCACCTGCTGCTGCTGCCCGACAACGTGGGCAACTGCCGGGCCTTCAACCAGGCGTTTCGGCAGAGCCGCGGGGAGTTCGTGCTCGATTTTGCCACCGACGACGTGCTGCTGCCCGACCGCCTGGCCCGGCAGGTGGCCCAGTTCCAGGCCCTCGACGCGAGCTACGGCGTGGTGTATTCCAACGCCGAGCTGATCGACGAGCAGGGCCGCGCATTGGGCCTTCATCATTACCCCGGGGCCCCCGTCCGCCTGCGCCCGGCCAGCGGCTGGGTGTTGGCCGACGTGCTAGCCCGCTACTTCATCAGCACGCCCACCATGCTCATGCGCCGCGCCTGCCTGCTCGGCCTGGGCGGCTACGACGAAGCCCTGGCCTACGAGGACTTTGATTTCTGGGTGCGGGCCAGCCGCGACTGGCAGTTCGACTACCTCGACGCCGTGACGACCCGCAAGCGCCTGCACCCCCGCGCCATGTCGGCCCGCGCCTACCGCCCCCGCGACCCGTACCTGGCCTCCACCATCGCCGTGTGCGCCAAGGCCCTGGCCCTGTGCCGCACCGCGCCCGAGCGGGCCGCCCTGGCCGTGCGCCTGCGCTGGGAGCTGCGCCAGGCCGTGCGCCGCGCCCGCCACCCCGAGGCCCGGGCTCTGTTCGCCCTGCTCCGGCAGGTGGCCGCCCCCGCGCCGGCCGACCGCCTCCTGGCCGCCTGGAGCCGCCTGCGCGGCGGCCGCGCGTAGCTTTGGCCGCCCCATTCTAATCCGTCCCCCCGCCCCGTGTTTGCCCGTCGTTCCGTTCGCGTAGTACCACTGCCGCTGGGCCTGGCGCTGGCCGTGGCGGCCGGCCTGGGCAGCTACTACGAAACCAACGACGAAGGGGCCCTGGCCTGGCTGTTCGGCGGCGTGGCGGCGGCGGGGCCGGTGCCGGCGGTGGCCCTCTATTTCCACGGCTACGGCCACGCGCTGGCCGCCGCCTACGCGGCCGCCCCGGCCGGGCCCTGGCTGGGCCTGCTGCTGGCGGCGCTGCTGGCGCTGGCCACGGTGGGGGCGTTTGACGTGCTGGACGCGCTGCTCGGGCCCTGGCTGCGGCCGGGGCCCCGGGCGGGGGCGCTGGCGGTTTTTTTTGGCGCGGGCTGGCTCGAGCACTGGCTGTGGTTCAGCCACGTGCGGGTGGCGGCGCTGCTGGCGGGGGCCGCCCTGCTGTGGGCGGCGCGGCGGCCGGGGCGGCGCGGGCCGCTGCTGCTGGGGCTGGCCGCGCTGCTGGCCGCGTGGCTGCTGCGGCCGGGCGTGGCGGCGCTGGGCGCGGCGGCGGCGGTGCCCGGTGTGCTGCTGCTGGCCGGCGGCTGGCGGCGGGCCGCGCCGCTGCTGCTGGGGGCCGGGCTGTTGCTGGCCGGGGCCACGGCCCTCGAAACCCTGGGCCAGTCGGCCGCCGGGGCCCGCACCCGCGCCTATGATACGCTGCTGGCCCAGGTGCTCGACTACGAGCAGCTGCAACCCGCGCCGCGCACCGCCGCCGACCGCCTCGGCGTGGCCGCCACGCGCCTCTGGCTGCTCGGCGACTCCACCGCCACCAACCCCGCCCTCTACCGCCGCGCCTACCGCTTCGAGGCGGCTACCTTTTTTGGGCGCACCGTGCCGGCCAAGCTGGCCGAGCGCCTGCCGCTGCTGGCCCGCGACTACTTCCCGCTGCTGCTGGCCCTGGCCGCGAGCTGGGCGCTGGCGCGGCGGCGCGGCCCCGCCCGCGGCCGGGGCTTCTGGGGGGTGCAAGCGGCCTTTGCCGGGGCCCTGCTGCTGCTGGCCGGGGCCCTGAAGCTGCCGCCCCGCCTGGCCCTGCCGCTGCTCGATTTCTGGCTGCTGAACAACCTGATATTTTTGCTGGCCAGCCCGTCGGAGCCGCCTGTTTTGGGGCTGCCAGGTGGGGGGCTCCCGGGGCCGCGCTACGCGTTGGGCGTGGTCGTGGCGCTGGTGCTGGCGGCCTACGCGGCCAAAACCGCGCACCGCTGCCTGGTGCTGGGGTTGGAGCGGGCCCGCCACGAGCGCACCCTGGCCGAGCTGGCCCGGCGCACCGCCGGCCGCCCCCGCGTGCTGGCCGGCACCACCGAGTTGCTCAAAAGCCTCTCGCCCTTCCGCAGCTACGCGCTGGGCCCCGGGGCCGTGCTGGGCCTGAGCGGCTGGCCCGCGCACGACGCCTCGCAGCCGGCGCTGCGGCGGGCCCTCACCGGGGCCCCGGGCCAGGCCGAGGCCCTGCGCCGCCTGGCCCGGCGGCCACCCCCCGGCGCGGCGTGGGTGCTGGCCGCGCCCGAAGCGGCGTGGCTGAACGCGGCGGCGCGGCGGGGGCCGCCCGGCCAGCGGTGGGCCCTGCGCCCCGGGCCCGCGCTGGCCACCGATTCGAGCCTGCGCTTCTACCGGCCCGGCCCGTCGTTTTGAGGTCCTGGCTCATCCGAGAGGGAGCTTGGGCTCGTATAAGCCATAATATTGTACCCCGCTGAATAGCCCAGCAGTGGACCTTTGCAGTCCCGAAAACAGTTACTTCATTATTATCACACGTTTTCGCTTCCACCCCCCATGCTTAGCACCACGATGATTTCGCGCGGCGAGGTCTTGCAACACCTCGAAGGCTACCTCAAGGAAAACATCTACACCTTTCTCAAAAAAGTGGAGGACAGCTGGCAACCCGCTGATTACCTGCCCGATTCGCGCCGTGACACGTTTTTCGACGAAGTGCGCGACTTGCGCGAGAAGGCCGGCAACCTGAGCTACGACCTGCTGGCCGTGCTCATCGGCGACACCATCACCGAGGAGGCCTTGCCTAACTACGAGGCGTGGTTCCACGAGCTGGACGACTTGAACCGCGACAACAACAACGGCTGGGCCCAGTGGATTCGGGGCTGGACGGCCGAGGAAAACCGCCACGGCGACCTGCTCAACCGCTACCTCTACCTCAGCGGCCGCGTGAACATGCGCGAATTTGAGATGAGCACCCAGTACCTCATCAACGATGGTTTCGACCTGGGCACGGCCCACGACCCGTACCGCGCCTTCGTGTACACGAGCTACCAGGAAATGGCCACCAACATCTCGCACCGCCGCGTGGGCCAGCTCGCCCGCACCGCCGGCGACGACGGCCTCTCCAAAATCTGCGGCATGATTGCCGGCGACGAAAACCGCCACGCCCGCGCCTACAAAACCTTCGTGGAGAAGATCTTTGAGGTGGACCCCTCGGAGATGATGCTGGCCTTCGAAGACATGATGCGCAAGAAAATCGTGATGCCCGCCCACTACATGCGCGAGTTGGGCATCGACATGGGCAAAACCTACGGCCATTTCACCGACGCCGCCCAGCGCTTGGGCGTGTACACCAGCGCCGACTACACCGACATCCTCGACACGCTGCTCAGCGACTGGAAAATCGGCAGCATCGGCGGCCTCACCGGCCCCGCCGAGAAGGCCCGCGACTACGTGATGGCCCTGCCCGCCCGCCTGCGCCGCGTGAGCGACCGCATGGCAGTGCCCAAGCTGGAATACAAGTTCAAGTGGATTTCGTAGCGCCGCGCTGCCGGCCTCAGTTATCATCAGAAAAGCCGTTTCCTGGGTAGGAAACGGCTTTTTTCGTTTAAAATTACCCGGTTTGTTCCTGCCAAGCAGCAAAACGACGGTCATGCCGAGCGCAACCGAGGCATGACCGTCGTTTTGCTGCTTGGCAGGAACAAACCGGGTACCTGCCAAATGCCCTGTTTACTCTACTAGCTGACCTTCACGCCTTTCCAGAAGGCGACGTAGCCCTTGATGTTTTGGGCGGCGTCTTTGGGCGTGGGGTAGTACCAAGCGGCGTCCTTGTTTTGCTCGCCGTTCACGCGCAGCGAGTAGTAGCTGGCCTGGCCCTTCCAGGGGCAGGAAGTGTGGGCGATGCTGTCCTCAAAAAATTCTTTTTTGAGGGAATCGGCGGGGAAGTAGTGATTGTTTTCGACCACTACGGTGGCGTCGCTCTCGGCCACGACGGTGTTGTTCCAAACGGCTTTCATATCATTTAACAGTTAACAGTTGTCATTTAACACCCAAACGGCGCGGGCGTTTCCTTGGTACGCAGAGGCTGTTGGAATGGGTAGCAGCCGGGCTGCGCTGGCATTGAACATCCACGCCCGCTCAGGTGTTTGCCAACCGCCACCTGAGCGCCTACGCCCTCCGGGCGTTAAATGATAACTGCTAACTGTTAAATGATATGGCTACTGGCTTCCGCTTCCGCGATTTTGTACCCGAAGACCAGCCCGAAAAGGGCTTTGAATCGTTGTTTAAGCTGTTCATGCAGCTCGTCACCATCACCAGCGGCGACGTGGGCGAGGCCTTGTCCTGGCTCAACGAGCTGGACAAGCAGTACGGCCTCACCGACGACGGCTACGGCATGGGCAACTTCATCGACGACCTGAAAAAGAAAGGCTACATCGACGAGGACGAGCAGAAAAAAGGCGAGTTTAAAATCACCGCCAAGTCGGAGCAGAAAATCCGCAAGTCGGCCCTGGAGGAGATTTTTGGCAAGCTCAAAAAGAGCAGTACCGGCAACCACCGCACGCCCCACACCGGGCAGGGCGACGAGCAGAGCACCGACCTGCGCGAGTTCCGTTTCGGCGACTCGCTGGAATCGATTCAGATGACCGAGTCCATCCGCAACGCCCAGCTCAACCACGGCATGGACGACGACAACTTCATGCTGACCGAGGGCGACCTGGAAGTGCGCGAAAACGAGCACAAGAGCCAGACCAGCACGGTGCTGATGATTGACATCTCGCACTCGATGATTCTTTACGGAGAGGACCGCATCACGCCCGCCAAAAAAGTGGCCATGGCCCTGGCCGAGCTGGTGAAGCAGAAGTACCCCAAGGATTTCCTCGACGTGATTGTGTTCGGCAACGACGCCTGGCAGATTGAGGTGAAGGACCTGCCCTACCTGCAAGTGGGGCCCTACCACACCAACACCGTGGCCGGCCTGGAGCTGGCGATGGACCTGCTGCGCAAGCGCAAAACGCCCAACAAGCAGATTTTCATGATCACCGACGGCAAGCCCACGTGCTTGAAAGAGGGCAACGGCTACTACAAGAACAGCTTCGGCCTCGACCGCAAGGTGGTGAACAAGACGCTGAACATCGCCGCCGCCGCCCGCCGCGTGAAAATCCCCATCACCACGTTCATGATTACCTCCGACCCTTACCTCAAGCAGTTCGTGGAGGAGTTCACGGAGGTGAACCAGGGCAAGGCCTACTACAGCGGCCTGAAGGGCCTGGGCCACCTGGTGTTTGAAGATTACAAAAAGAACCGCCGCAAGACGCTCTAGATTAGGACGATGGAATGTCTAAAACGCCGGACTTAGGCAACGCCTAGGTCCGGCGTTTTGCTTGTACTGCTAGTGCAGTGCCCGTTTTTTCAGCTGTTCATGGCGCGGCGCAGTCATTGCCTTGGTCGCTGTTGCCGCTGGTTCCAGGCTGGCCAGTCGCACGGCTTCGTAAAGGTTCACCACGCCGCCGGCCCGCGAGAGGGTAGCGAAATCCACTAGCTGCCTGGTACCGGGCCGTAGCACCTGCGTGTGAACGGGCGTGGCCGAAGCCATAATTAGGCGCTTGAGGTCGGCCGGAGTAAGCTGGGGGAAATAGGTTTTGAGCACGGCCGCGATGCCGGCCACTACCGGCGTGGCCATGCTGGTGCCGCTCATGGGGCGGTAGCCATTGCCGGGGTAGGTGGATACGATGCCGAGGCCTGGCGCGAACACGTCTACCGATTGGCGGCCGTAGTTGGAAAACGACGCGGGCAGGTGCTCATCGTTGCTCTGGGCACTGGCCCCCACGGTCAGCAGGTTCGGAATTAATTGGCCGTTGAGGTAGCGGCCGGTGGGGTATTGCAGCGTACTGTCGGTGTTGAGTTGGTCGTTGCCGGCCGCGTGAACCAGTAGCACACCGTGGGCATCGGCGTAGCGCATGGCCTCGTCCACGGTGGCTTTTTCGGGCGAAAAGTATTTGCTGAAGCTCATGCTGATGATTTTCGCGCCGTTGTCCACGGCGTAGCGGATGGCGTTGGCTACGTCTTTGTCGCGCTCGTCGCCGTTGGGCACGGCCCGCACGCTCAGGATGCGCACGTGGCCGGCCACACCCTGCACGCCGAGGTTGTTGCCGCGGTCGGCGGCGATGATGCCCGCGCAGTGGGTGCCGTGGTCAATGCCCTGCACGCCCAGGCCGCCGGCCACGTTGCCATTGCCGTAGTGCCGCTCGGTGAGGTCGGCCGGGTGGTCGCCCACCAGCGGTTGCGGGTCGTAGGTGAGGTTATAGCCGTAGGCGAGGCGGTCTTGCAGCGACCCCAGATACCGGCGCAGGCCACTGAGCAGCGAGTCGGTATTGGGTAGCTGGCGCACGCCCGGCCGCCGCAGTTCCTGGTAGTACCCGGCGGCCTGCCGCACCAGGGCCGTGTCGGCGGTGGGCGGGTGGTGCAGCAGGGCCGAGTCGAGCACGGCCACGCCCAGCGCCTTTTTGAGGGCGGCCGTGCTGGCTTCCGCCTGGGTCAGTACCGCACCAAATTGCGCGTAGGTTTCCGCGTGCTCGGCCCGTTTGGTGGTATAGCTCCGTTTGGCCCGCTCATACAGCCGAAACTCGGCCCGTTGCGCCGGGGGCACGGTGGCCAGCGTTTTGCCCTCGTAGCGGGGCCGCAGCCGGGCGTAGAGGCGGGTTTCTTCGGCCTGGTTGAAAAACACGTTGCGCCCGTCGGCACCGCCCAGGTAGTTCCAGCCGTACAGGTCGTCGGCGTAGCCGTTGTGGTCGTCGTCGCGGCCGTTGCCGGGCACCTCGCCAGGATTGTGCCAGAGCACGGCGCGCAAATCGGCGTGCGTGGTGTCGGTGCCGCCGTCGACAACGGCCACGATTACCGGCCGGGCAGTTGGGCGCAGGCCCTGCGCCCGCAGCCATTCATAGGCCCGGTTCGTGCTGATGCCCATCACCTTGTCGGCAGCCGGGTCGAGGTGGTGCCATTGCGTTAGGGAAGTCTGGGCCTGCCCCGCCAGCGCTAACAGGCTGCAAGCAACCAGTAATAAGGGAGAAGTGGAGTGCATAGGTAAGCGGAGCGTGGGCGAATGGATGGGCACCACCTGCTTCCGACAGAAGCAGTTCGTGGAAGAATCTATGGAAGTAAACCAAAGCAAAGCCTGCTACCGCGGCCTAAAAGGCCTGGGCTACTGGTGTTCGAAGGCTACAAGCCCAACCGGCGCAAGACGCCGCAATGGGGCTATGGGCATCGAAAGGCCCCCGCGTGCCGCACACGAAAAACTTTTCCCGAGGCCCGGAACCATAGGCCCTAACGCGCGGCCACTGGCTGGCCGTCCTTGGGAATGGCATTTTTAATTTTGGGCACCGACTGTAAATAGGCATAAATGCCCTGCACTTCCTCGTCGGTCATGGCCGAAAACACGGGCATGGGAGAACGGGTGGGGCCGTGGGGGCTCTGCCCGAAGCGCAGGGTGGCGGCCAGCTGCGCGGGCGTCCAGTCGCCGATGCCCGTGTCCTGGTCGCCGGTGATGTTGGCCGAGTGAATAAGCCGGCCCTGGCGGTCGTGGAACGCGGTGCCGCCCCCGAGGTAGCCCGCCGACTGCTCGGGGTGCAGTTCCTGGTTGGTCTCGTGCGATTGGGAGTGGCACTGAAAGCACACGTAGCGGCCCGTTACCAGGTACTGCCCGTAGGCCAGGGCGGGGGTGGGGGCCGGCGTGGGCCGCGGACCGGGCCGCAGCGGCGAAGGCTTCATCACGGTGTGCGTCAGTATTTTCAATAAAAAAGAGGGCGCTTGCGCGGGCGTGGGGGTGGCATCGGCTTGCACTGAAGGGTCGGCCGAATGCAAAAAGGCCAGCACGGCTTGCAAGTCAGCGTCCGAGAGGTGCACGAAGTGGGGCATGATGACGCGGTAGCGGCCATCGCGCCCGATGCCTGTGCGCAAGACGGCGGCCAGCTCGTTGTCGGTCCAGGCCGCAATGCCGTGGGCGGTGTCCTGGGTAATGTTGGGCGAATAGAGGTGCCCCAGGCCAGGAAACACGTCCGTCAGCGGTGCGCCGCTGAGGCGGTTGGTCTTGGGGTTGCGGTGGCAAGCCGCGCAGTTGGCCCGTACCATGCTGCCGCCCAGCGCCAGTTGGGCCGGGGTGCCGGTGGGCATCGCGGGTGGGGCAGCCACGGCCGGCACATCGTAGTGCGGAATGCCGCGCACGGCCACAAACAACCCGAAGCCCACCACGGCTACCACCGCCAAGCCCAGCAGCAAGCCCAGCGTTCGTAAGATACGTTTCATAAGCCAGCGTCGGAAAAAGTTGGATGGTGGTCTAGAACGGGGTGGTCCGGCAACTTTTCTGTCGTCGGGCCACTCTGACAATAACCCGGAGCCGATGTTTATGGGTAAGAGTGGCCCGACGACAGAAAAGTCGCCGGACCACCCCGTTTTAGACCACCGTCAAAAGCTGATAATAATTTATTTATTGCAATTAACGCATATTAACTTGAATCGTTGGTATTTTTTCCTCTTTTGTTTCTGCTTCCACACTTTCGGGGCCCCGCCGGTCGAGCCGTGAACCTCCGCCCCGCTTTCCCGGTTAAAGCCCCCGGGAAGCCCCTTTCCCTTAAGCCGCCCTTATGCAACACGAAACCATCCGCACCCTGGGCCAGCTCCGCGCCAGTGGTTACAAGCCCCGCACCGTCAAGCAAGAGTTGCGCGAGAACCTGATTCGGAAGCTGCGCGTCAAAGAAGAAGTATTCCCCGGCATTTTTGGCTACGACGAAACGGTGATTCCCGAGTTGCAGCGGGCCATCCTGGCCGGGCACCACATCAACCTGCTGGGCCTGCGCGGCCAGGCCAAAACCCGCATTGCGCGGCTGCTGATTAACTTATTGGACGAGTGGATGCCCGTCGTGGCCGGCTCCGAGCTAAACGACGACCCGCTGCAGCCGCTGTCGGTGTTTGCCAAAAACCTGATTGCCGAGCACGGCGACGCCACCCCCGTGGCTTGGATGCACCGCAACGACCGCTACACCGAGAAGCTGGCGACGCCCGACGTGAGCGTGGCCGACCTCATCGGCGACGCCGACCCCATCAAAGCCGCCACGCTGAAGCTGCCGTATTCCGACGAGCGGGTGATTCACTTCGGCCTGATTCCCAGGGCCCACCGCGGCATTTTCGTCATCAACGAGCTGCCCGACTTGCAGGCCCGCATCCAGGTGTCGTTGTTCAACATCTTGCAGGAAGGCGACATCCAGATTCGCGGCTTCAAGGTGCGCTTGCCGCTCGATATCCAGTTCGTGTTTACGGCCAACCCAGAGGACTACACCAACCGGGGCTCCATCGTGACGCCGCTCAAGGACCGGATTGACGCCCAGATCATTAC
Organism: Hymenobacter caeli; assembly: GCF_013294115.1. GTDB lineage: Bacteria > Bacteroidota > Bacteroidia > Cytophagales > Hymenobacteraceae > Hymenobacter > Hymenobacter caeli. Next base: position 336,447 of record NZ_JABSNP010000002.1, read on the forward strand.
CCACTACCCGAAGTCCATCGAAATCGGCAAGCGCATCACCAAGCAGGAAGCCCGCATCAAGGAGGACCAGAAAGGGATGGTGACGACCAACGAAATCACCCACGACCTGGTGGAGCAGGTGGCCATCGAGGCCCGCGGCTCCGAGTTCGTGGACGCCAAGAGCGGCGTGTCGGCCCGCCTCACCATCTCGGCCTACGAGCAGGTGGTGGCCGGGGCCGAGCGCCGGGCCCTGATCAACGGCGAAAAGCACACCTACGTGCGCGTGGGCGACTTCATCTCGGCCGTGCCCGCCATCACCGGCAAGGTGGAGCTGGTGTACGAAGGCGAGCAGGAGGGGGCCGGCATCGTGGCCGAGAAGCTCATGGGCAAGGCCATCCGCACCCTGTTCCTGAACTACTTCCCCGACCCCGACAAGTCCAAGAAGCTCAAAAACCGCGTGTCGCCCTACAAAACGGTGCAGGAGTGGTTCGGCAGCGGCAACACCCTGGACCTGCTCTACGACACGCCCACGCCGGCCTACCGCGCCGCCCTCGACCAGGTGCCCGGCCTGCGCGACATCGTGACGGAGCTGCACCCCAAGGAAACCGCCGACATGACGTATTTCCTGATGGAATTCCTGCTGCACGGCCTGGCCGAGCACAGCCTGATTTCGCGCAACCGCCTCACCGCCGGGGCCCAGTTCAAGGACCTGCTGGCCTCGATGTTCACCATGCCCACCTTTGGGGACGATGAGGACGAGGACGAGGAGGAAGAGAAGCCGCGCCGCCGGCGGTAGGGGCTTCGCACAGATAGAGAAGCCCCGCGCACTGTAGAGTGCGCGGGGCTTTTGGTTTGAATGGGGGCGGGGCTTCGTCGACCTGGGGGCACCTCACCCCGTTCACGCCTGAGACGCAAGGATGCGTCTCTACACGCGGGGGGGGACGCAAAAAAGCCGTTCCAGTACGTTGGAACGGCTTTTTTGGGAGGGGTGGCGGCAGTGTTTACGCGGCGTCGTCCGTCACCACAATCTTGGTAATCTCGTCGTTGCCTTTGATTTGGTCAATCACGTCGAGGCCCTCCACCACTTTGCCGAACACGGTGTGCACGCGGTCGAGGTGGGCGGTGTTCTGGCGGTCGTGCACGATGAAGAACTGCGAGCCGCCGGTGTTTTTGCCGGCGTGGGCCATGCTCAGCACGCCGCGCTCGTGGTGCTGGTGGCCGCCGCCGGTTTCGCAGTCGATTTTGTAGCCGGGGCCCCCGGTGCCGGGCTGGCCCGTGGCCCCGGGCTTGGTGTTGGGGTCGCCGCCCTGAATCATGAAGTTCGGGATGACGCGGTGGAACTTGGTGCCGTCGTAAAAGCCCTTTTTGGCCAGGTCGGTGAAGTTCTTGACGGTGTTGGGCGCGTCCTGCTCGTAAAACTCGACCTTCATGACCCCTTTAGGGGTGTGAATCTCAGCGGTTTTCATCAAAAAGAAAATAAAAAGGTAAAAAATAGCCCCCGAATGGGCCCTGCGAAGGTAAGCCGGTGCAAATTGCGCCGCCGTACAAAACAATCCGAACCGTAGATTGATTCGTAGGGTGCTAACACCATAAACCCACCAATTTCTTCTTTCACGTTTTCTTTTTATGAAAAAGCACCTCTTCTCCGTTGCCAGCGCCTTCGCCCTGACCCTTGGCCTGGCCAGCTGCGGCAACGACAAGCCCGCCGAAACCACCACCACGGACACCAAAACCACGACGGCTGACTCGACGGCCGCCATGGCCAGCGATTCGTCGCGCATGGCCAAGCCCGGCGGGGTGATGGTGGACGGCGTGGCCATGACGGCCGACAAAGACATCGTGGACAACGCCGCCGCGGCCAAGAGCGTGAGCACGCTCGTGTCGCTGGTGAAAGCCGCCGGCCTCGTGGAAACCCTGAAAGGCACGGGCCCCTTCACCGTGTTCGGCCCCACCAATGCCGCCTTCGACAAGCTGCCCAAGGCCGCCGTGGCCGAGCTGACGGCCCCCGCCAACGTGGCCAAGCTGAAAGCCGTGCTCACCTACCACGTCATCGCCGGCCGCCTGCTGGCCGCCGACCTGAAGGACGGCCAGGAGCTGACCACCGTGAACGGCGAGAAGCTGAAAGTGATGGTGAAAGACGGCAAAGTAATGGTGGGCAACGGCAAAGACGCCCCCGCCACCGTGCAGATTGCCGACGTGATTTCGAAAAACGGCGTAACCCACGTCATCGACGGCGTGCTGCTGCCCCTGCCCAAGAAGTAGGCTCAACTGATTTTTAAGGTTAAAAAGGGCCCCCGGCGCAATGCCAGGGGCCCTTTTTGGCGTAGAGACGCATCCTTGCGTCTGAGGTTTGAACGGGCCCGTTGCCCGGAGCCAGCCTACGGCCCCAGCGGTACCGGTGGGCGACGTAGGGGCGGGGCTTGCCCCCGCCCGTCGTTGCCCGGTTGAAGCTGGATTCGTGCGGCGACGGGCGGGGGCAAGCCCCGCCCCTACGGACCCCGAAACCGCGCCGGGGCTGCTGTCCAGCGGCCCCGTTCGAACCCCAGACGCAAGGATGCGTCTCTACGCCGTTCCAGAGGCCTACGCTTCGAGGCCGGCGTCTTCCGACACGCGGCGGGCGAAGGCGGTCCAGTCCACGTCGTTTTCGTGGCGGGCCACGGTGGTGCTCATGCGGTTGTGCACGAGCTGGGCCAGGGGCATGGGCGCGGCCAGCTGCTGGGCGTGGTCGAGCACGAGGCGAAAATCTTTGCGGATGACGGGCGGCGGGGCCCCCACGGGCAGGTAGTGCCTGCTGGCAATCATGCGCCCGTAGTTGTGGTACACCGGGCAGTTGAAGAGGGTGCCCACCAGGAAATCGTGCAGCGGCTGGCGGCCCACGCCGCTTTTTTCGGCCAGCGTGTAGGCCTCCGCCATCGCCTCGATGGCCGCGCCGAGCAGGAAGTTGCCGCAGAGCTTCACCACGCTGGCCATGGCGGGGTCGTCGCCGAACTCGTGGGTGCCCTGGCCCAGCGGTTCCAGCCAGGGCTTCGCCCTGGCCCGTGTCTCGGCGGGGCCCGCCAGGCCCAGCCACAGCTTGGCCGCCGCCGCCGCGTCGGGCTTGCCGAAGGCCGGCGCGGCCACCAGCTGCGAGCCGTGCGCGGCGTGCGCCGCCGCCAGGCGGGTGGTGGTGGCCGGGGCCACGGTGCTGCACGATACGTGCACCGCGCCGGGGGCCAGGCCCGCCAGCAGGCCGTCGGGGCCGGTGGTGAGTTCGGTGAGGGCCGCGTCGTCGGTCACCATCGTGAACACGCCCTCGGCCCCGCGGGCGGCGGCGGCGGGAGTTGGGGCCACGGTGGCCCCCAGGGCTTGCAGCGGCGCGGCCTTGGCGGCGGTGCGGTTGTAAACAGTGAGGGTGTGGCCGGCTTTGAGCAGGTTTTCGGCCATGCCCAGGCCCATGCTGCCCAGGCCAATGAATGCGAGTGTTGCCATGTAAAAAAGGGGGTTGGCCGGGGCCAGTGGTACGCCCCGCTTTACTCGGCTACCCAGTGGTAGGTTTCATAAGCATCGCCGTCGAGGCACGTGGCCGCGCCGTTGAGGTACAGCGTCCGCTGGCCGTTTTGCTGCTCCACGCCGTAGGCCTTGGCGTCGCTGTTCGGCAGGCCATTTTCACTGGTGAAAGTGACCACCGGCGCGTTTGGACTGGCGCAGGGGCCCCCGGTACCCACCGAGCGCTGGTAGCCCGTTTGGTAGTAGTTCTGGCCGTTGCGCTTCACCGCGAGCTGCCCGTCCGCCGCGAACACCAGCTGCCGCGTGAAGCCCACGCTGGCCGGGGTGCGGGGGCTGGCAAAGCCGTAGATGGAACGGTCCCATTCCCAATGGCCAGTGGCTCCGGCCAAGGTGTCGTAGCCAACAGGCGCTGTGTCGGTGTCGTGCTTGCAGCCGGTAGTGAGCTGGGCGGCGCACCCGAGGGCCCCGGCGAGTAGGAAAGCTTTCATAATCGATGGCAAGTAAAAAGGGGGAATACGTACATTGAGGAGCCCCCAATTCCCCATTTCGTTGCAGGCCCGAACGGTTGAAAAGGCGTTAAAAAAGTCGCCGCCGGCTGCTAACCGCCGACCCTATCGGGGGCCCAGCGTATCGGCCTCCGGCACCACTGCCGGCGCGTCCAGCACCGAATCGGGCGCGGCCAGGGCAGGCACTGCGCTGGCGTCTTCGCTGGCCGCGGGGGCCTTACTTGGCACGGTTGTGTCAACGTCAATGTCAACGTCAGCAGCCGGGGCCATGTCCGGTGCCGAAAACACCCGGGCCTGCGCCGAGTCAGCCAAGCCTTCGTCCGAATCATTTGTTGCGCCGGTGAGGGGGACCGCCGGGGCCATTTGGGCCAGTTGCGGGGCCCCTGCGCGCACGGGGCCCCAGGGGTGCAGCAGGCTCCACCCGCCGAGGCCCAGGCCCGCCGCCACGGCCAGCCCGGCCGCCAGCCGCGCCGCGACCCGGGCGGCCACCCGGGGCGGCACCGGCACTTGCCAGGGCCCCCGAGCCGGCTGGCGCGCCGGGGCCCTGGCCGCCTGCGCCCGGGGCCCCGCGGGCGCGGCCCGCGCTGCGGCCGAGTGGCCCGCAGGCGCCGCTGCCTGGGCCCGCAGCTGCTCGATGAGGTGCCCCAGCTGCTGAATGCGTACGTCGAGGGCCTGGTTGCGGGCAGCGGCCTCGGCGCGCCACGCGGCGGCTTGCACGGCCTGGTCGGGCAGCTCGGCGGGGGCGGCGGGCCGGGCCAGCTGGGCGCGCAACTGGGCAAACTCCTGCTCGTGAGCGGCTTGGTGGCGGGCGGCGGCCTGCCGGTGCTGGTGCAGCTCGGCCAGCAGCTCGCGGCGCAGTTGCTCGTGCTGGGCCAGCACCGCGGCGGCGTCGCCGTAGGGCGGGTCGACGGGCACGTCGGCCGCGCCGAGCCACTGCCACAGCTGCCGGGCTTGCTGCCCCCAGAAGCCCAGCGGGCCCGCCGCCGCCAGCTCCGGCCCGGGCGCTTCGGGGGCCCCCCACGCGGCCTGCCAGTGCCGGGCCAGGGCCAGCAGCGCCTCGGGGCCGAGAAAATGGCTGCCGCCGCGCGCCGCCCGTAGCCGCCGCGGCAGCTGCTGGGCCCCGCGCACGAGCTGGAAGTCGCCGGCCGTGTGGCGCAGGTGCTCTTCGGCCTCGTTGCCGAACGTGACGGGGGGCATAAACACCGCGGCCCCGGCGAGGGGCACCGGCGCACCGGGCGGCCAGCCCAGCTGGGCCCCCAGCCAAGCGGCCACCGCTGCTTTTTGCGCCTGGAACTGCGCGTAGGGATTGGGGGCCGCGCCGCGCCCGGCCAGCGGCTCGCCGTCGAGCTGCCAGGCCCCGTGCGCCAGGGCCGGCACCCGCAGGTAGCCGCCCCGGGGCACCAGCAGCAAGGCCGTGGCCTGCCGGGGCTGCACCACCAGGGCGTCCACCGCCAGGCCTTCGGGCAGCACCGCCAGGTTGCCCAGCAGCAGCGTGTCCGGGGCCCCGCCGGGGGCGGCGGCGAGGGCCGCGCGCACGGCTTCGTACTGCGCCTGCCGGGCCGCATCTGCGAAAGGAGCCAACAAAAAATGGTGCATCATGGCCGGGTGCCCGGGCCCCGGCCGGCCCACCCCGGCCCGGCCTTCCCAAAAGCCAGGCAAAATACGCCGGGTGCCGCCAGCAAGCAACGCCAGGGTAGCGGCGGGCGCAAAGGCCGCCCGAGCGGCGGCCCGCCGCCGCGCCGGGGCTGGCTAGTGCCGGTTGTCGTCGTCGGCCAGCATGCTCAGGTAGCTGTCGTAGCGGGGCAGGGCGATGCGGCCGGCGTCCACGGCTTCGCGCACGGCGCAGCCGGGCTCGTGCAGGTGGCGGCAGTTGTGGTAGCGGCACTGGTTGAGCAGGGCCCGCATCTCGGGGAAGTAGCCGGCCAGCTCGGCGGGCCGGATGTCCACGATGCCCAGCTCTTTGATGCCGGGCGTGTCGATGAGGTACGTGCCGGGCCGCACCTCCAGCATCTCCGCGAAGGTGGTGGTGTGCACCCCTTTGTCGGAAAACTGGCTGATTTCGGCCGTTTTGATGTCCAGGTCCGGCACCAGGGCGTTGATGAGCGTGCTCTTGCCCACGCCCGAGTGGCCCGAGAGCAGCGACGTTTTGCCGTCGAGCAGCGCGTCCACGGCCGCCACGCCGGTGCCGGTGCTGGCCGTGCACCGGCAGCTTGCGTAGCCCAGCGAGCGGTACATGCCGGCAATTTCGGCCTGGTAGGCCAGCCCGTCGGCGTCGAGCAAATCGGCCTTGTTGAAAATTAATACGACCGGAATGTGGTAGGCCTCGGCCGTTACCAAAAAGCGGTCGATGAACCCGAACGACGTGGTGGGCGAGGCCAGCGTGACCACCAGCAGGGCCTGGTCGAGGTTGGCCCCCACGATGTGGGCGTGCCCGGTGGTGTGCACCGAGCGCCGCACGATGTAGTTGCGGCGCGGCGCGATGTGCGTAATCACGGCCGCGCCCTCGGCCTGCTGCTCGGGCTCGAACATGACCGAATCGCCCACGGCCAGCGGGTTGCTCACCTTCAGGCCCTGGATTTTGAACTTGCCCCGCAGCCGGCAGCGGTACAGCTGCCCCGTGGCCGCCTCGCGCACCACGTACCACGAGCCGGTGGATTTCACGACGGTGCCAGTCATTTTTTGAGTTATGAGTTATGAGTTATGAGTTATGAGTTATGAGTTATGAACAGTTTTAAAAGCTATAACCTGGTGCCTACCAACTCATAACCCGTAACGCATAACTTCCAACTCTAAAAGAATGCGGGCCGTGGCGCCGGCCTGCTGGTGCACGTAATCCAGGGCCAGGTCCTGCATTTTGAGGCGCAGGGTTTCGTTGCCGAGCAGGCGGGCGAAGGCCTTTTCCAGCTCCTCGGCGGTGCGCACGGGCTTCGCGCAGCCCAGGGCCACCAGGTCCACGGCCTCCTGAAACTTGCTGTAAGCGGGCCCGAAAAACAGCGGCAGGCCGAAGGCGGCGGCCTCCAGCGTGTTGTGCAGGCCCTTGCCAAACGCCCCGCCGACGTAGGCAAATTGCCCAAAGCGGTAAAGCTGGCTGAGCAGGCCCACGTTGTCGAACAGCAGCAGCCGGGCCCCGGCCGCGGTGCCGGCCTGCGCCTGCGAGTAGCGCAGCACCTGGCCGGGCAGCAGGGCCTCAATTTGCCGCAAGTGGGCTTCCGTGATTTCGTGGGGGGCCAGCAGCACCCGGATCTGGCCGGCGTAGCGGCGCAGCAAGGGCCCCAGGGCGGGCAGGTCTTCGGACCAGGCGCTGCCCACCACCAGCACCGGGGCCCCGTCGGCCACGAAGGCCTCCACGAGGGGCAGCGGGCGCGGCGGGGCCAGGGCCGCGGCCGCCACGGCGTCGAAGCGCGTGTCGCCGGCCGCGCTCACGCGGGTCAGGCCATGCTGGCGCAGCAGCGCGGCCGAGGCCTCGTTTTGGGTGAAAATGTGCGCGAACTGGCCCAGAATTTCCCGGAAAAAATTGCCCCAAGGCTTAAAGAAAACCTGCTCGGGCCGGAAGATGGCCGACACCACCACGGCCGGGGCCTCGCTGCGCCGGGTTTCGGCCAGGAAGTGGTACCAAAACTCGTATTTCACGAACACGGCCAGCCGGGGCTGCACCGCGGCCAGAAACGCCCGGGCGTGGGCACGGGTGTCTAGCGGCAGGTAAAACACGTAGTCGGCCCCCGGCCAGCTCCGGCGCACTTCGTAGCCCGACGGCGAAAAAAACGTGAGCACGATTTTGGTGCCCGGGTGGGCCCGGCGGTAGGCCTCCATCAGCGGGCGGCCCTGCTCGAACTCGCCCAGCGAGGCGCAGTGAAACCACACCCGCGGGGCCGGGTCGGTGGCCAGGGCCGCGCTAATGCGCGGCAGCAGCCCGCGCCGCCCGGCCACCCAGGCCGCCGCCTTGGGCACGAAGGGCGCGGCCAGGCGCAGTAGCAGCGCGTAAAAAAAAAGGGCGAGGTCGTACAGCAGCGTCAAGGCCGCGAAATTACGGCCGAAAACCGGTGGGGCCAGCGGGGCCAGTCCGCCCGGTTTTCGGCGGCCGGCCTAGCGTATCGGGTTCAGGTCGGCCTCGCCGGTGCGCCAGTCGGCGGGGCACAGGGCCCCGTGCTGCTCGTAGTGCTGGAGGGCGTCCACCATGCGCAGGGCCTCGTGGGTGCTGCGGCCCAGGGGCCCGTCGTTCACCGATTGGTGGCGCACGATGCCGTCGCGGTCAATCAGAAACAGGCCCCGGTTGCTGGTCGGCGTGCCCACAAACGTCATCTCGCCCTGCTCGTTGTAGTCGAAGTGCCCGGCCAGCATGTCGTAGTTGGCCGCGATGGTTTTGGTGGCGTCGGCCACCAGCGGGTACGTTACGCCCTTGATGCCGCCCTGCTCGCGGGGCTGGCGCAGCCAGGCGCGGTGGCTCTGGTGGCTATCGGTCGAGCAGGCCACCACGGCCACGTCGCGCGCTTCAAACTTGGGCAGCAGGTGCTGAAACGCCAGTATTTCGGTGGGGCACAGCAACGAGAAATCGGAAGGGTAGAAGTAAAAGAGCACGTGCATCTTGCCTAGGTAACGGTCGAGTGAAAAATCGTTTTCGATTTCCCCGTCGATTACGGCCGTGGCCCGGAAAGAAGGGGCGCGCTTGCCCACGAGAACTGCCATGTAATTGAATGTGAAAGACGTGAAGGATGTGAGAACGAGAAGATTCCGGGAAAAATGCGCAGGGTGCAGGCCACGAGAAGGCCTGCGAAACCGGGGTTACGAAAATGCGGGTAGGCAAGGCCAAGAACTTGCCCCAATTCTTCATGTGCCTAAATCCTTCCCATTTTCCCTGGCCCCGCGGGCCGCTTAATTGCCCGTAAACTCCGGCGGGCGCTTCTCCAAAAAGGCCGCCATGCCTTCTTTTTGGTCATCGGAGGCGAAGGTGAGGTAGTAGTTGCGGCGCTCGAACTGCAGGCCCGCGGCGAGGGGGCTTTCAAAAGCATAATTCACGGCCTCTTTGGCCAGGCGCACGGCCACCGGGGGCTGGGCCGCCACGCGGGCCGCCAGCCGGAAGGCTTCTGCGAGGCACTGGGCGGCGGGCACCACGCAGTTCACCAGGCCCCGGCGCAGGGCCTCGGCGGCCGGCACAAAGTCGCCGGTGAGCACCATTTCCATGGCCTTGGCCTTGCCCACGGCGCGGGCCAGGCGCTGGGTGCCGCCGCCGCCGGGCAGCGTGCCCAGCCGGATTTCGGGCTGCCCGAACTGCGCCGTTTCGGCCGCCACCACCAGGTCGCAGGCCAGGGCCAGCTCGCAGCCGCCGCCCAGCGCGAAGCCCGCCACGGCCGCCACCAGCGGCTTGCGCATTAGCCGCAGCTGGTCCCAGAAGCTGGCGTGGTCGGCCAGCAGCATGTCCACGGGGCCGCGCCCGCTCATGGCCCGGATGTCGGCCCCCGCGGCAAAGGCCCGCTCGTTGCCGGTGATGACCACCACGCGCACCGCCTCGTCGGCGTCGAGGGCCCGCAGCGCGTCGCGGATTTCGTGCATCAGCGCCAGGTTCAGGGCGTTCAGCTCCCGGGGGCGGTTGAGCTGGAGCAGGGCCACGCCCGGCCGGGCCTGGGGCGTAACGAGGAGAAATTCGGGCACCGGGAAATGAATTATGAGTTATAAATTATGAGTTATGAGTTGGGGCTTTCAGGCTTCTCATCGATTTGAACGAGCCAACAATGTAGCCCTTCAACTATTCAACACTTCACCCCCGGCACACGAACTGGAACGTGCTGCGCGTGCGCTGCTCCAGCAGCAGCTCGCGCCCGGCGGTGAGGCGGGCCACGCTGGCCGCGTCGTAATTCTTGATGGTGAACAGCAGCAAGCCGGCGTTGTAGTGGGTGCGAAACTGCCCCGCCAGCAGCGCCAGCAGCTGCTGCACCCGCCGCTCCGAAAAATCGGTGCACACCGAGAAGCTGATGGCCGAGTTTTGCATCAGGTTGATTTTGAGCCGCGCCTGCGCCAGGGCCCCGAAAATGACTTCCAGGTTTTCCTCCGAGATGAACGCGAAATCCTTGCTCTCGAACGAGAGCAGGCACTGCTCCGTTTTCCGAATGAAGGCCGGGGCCAGCGCCGGGTGCTGGCAGTTGTGGATGAGCGTGCCGGGGGCCCCGGGGTCCAGAAACGAGCGCACGCGCAGCGGAATGCCGCGCTCGGCCAGCGGCTTCAGCGTTTTGGGGTGGATGACGCTGGCCCCGTAGTAGGCCATCTCGATGGTTTCCTGGTAGCTGATTTCCGGGTAGCGCACCGCGTCGGGAAACAGCTTGGGGTCGGCGCTGAGCAGGCCCGCCACGTCCTTCCAAATCGTCACCGACTCGGCCCGCAGGCAATAAGCAAAAATGGCGGCTGAGTAGTCGGAGCCCTCGCGGCCCAGCGTGGTAGTACGATGGTCGTCTTTGACACTGCCCACGAACCCTTCGGTTACTATAATGTGTGTGTCTCCATTGGGGAGAAATAGATCTTGTATCCCTGCTCGAATTTTCTTTTCTGTTTCCTCCCAATGTACTTTCCCTTCGCGCCAAGTGGCATCCGTTACAATCGTCGAACCGCGATGATAAACATTTGCATTTGAGATACTTGTCAAAGCATAATAAACTAAATAAGAAGAGAGGGTTTCTCCAAAACTTACCACTTGGTCATATCCTTCATCGTAAGTTTTACTAGGTGAAAGATTTGCTAGCCGGTAAGCAAGCTCCTTGAACAGCGCGACCAGTTCTGGGTCTAACTCATTAGGGTTTATGTAAGGGTGAGGCAGGGCTTTTCCTAAATCTGTACTCACTTGATTGTGGTACATCTCAACCGCCGCTAGTTGCGTCGAATAGTCCCGCTCAGTATATGCCAAGTCGAAAATCTCCTCCAGCGCGTTGGTTGTTTTGCCCATTGCCGACACCACGATGAGCAGCGGCCGGCCCTGGGCGGTGGTTTCCACGATGCGCTTGAGGTTGAGGATGGCCGCCGCGTCTTTCACCGATGCGCCGCCGAATTTGTACACTTGGAGTTGGTTTGCTGCCGTCATATGCCCCAAAAGTAGGAACGTGGTGCGAGGTAGGGCGAAAAAAAACTAGCTTTGTACACCGCACCCGCTTCATCCGCCCACTCTGAATTTTTATGGACCACAACAAACTGGCCCTGCCCGTTGGGGCTACGCTCGACCGCTTCATCATGCGCAAGCAGGAGGATTTCCCCTACGCCACCGGGGAGCTGTCGCAGCTGCTGCGCGATATCGCGCTGGCCGCCAAAATCGTGAACCGCGAAATCAACCGCTCGGGCCTCATCGACATCGCCGGGGCCTTCGGTGGCCAGAACGTGCAGGGCGAAGACCAGCAGAAGCTCGACGTGGTGGCCAACATTCGCTTCATCCGGGCCCTGCGCAACGGCGGCGAGGTGTGCACCATCATCTCGGAAGAGGACGAGGACATGATTCAGACCGGCAATTTGCAGGGCAAGTACGTGGTGGCCATCGACCCGCTCGACGGCTCCTCGAACATCGACGTGAACGTGAGCATCGGCACCATTTTCAGCATCTACCGCCGCGTGTCGGCCACCGGCCGCGAGGGCACCGCCGCCGATTGCCTCCAGCCCGGCACCCACCAGGTGGCCGCCGGCTACGTTATCTACGGCTCCAGCACCATGCTCGTGTACACGACCGGCAACGGCGTGAACGGCTTCACCTACGAGCCCTCGCTGGGCGAGTTCTTCCTCTCGCACCCCAGCATTCAAACGCCCGCCACTGGCACGGTCTACTCCGTCAACGAGGGCAGCTCCGAGTCGTTCGAGCCCGGTGTGGCGGCCTTCGTGCGCCAGTGCAAAGAGCGGAATTTTTCGGCCCGCTACATCGGCTCGCTGGTGGCCGATTTCCACCGCAACCTGCTCAAGGGCGGCATTTATTTCTACCCCGCCACCGCCAAGAGCCCCACCGGCAAGCTGCGCCTCATGTACGAGTGCAACCCCCTGGCGTTCATCGTGGAGCAGGCCGGCGGCAAAAGCTCCAACGGCAGCCGCCGCACCATGGAAATCGAGCCCAAGTTGCTGCACGAGCGCTGCCCCGTCTTCATCGGCAGCAAGGAACTGGTCGAGCAAGTGGAACAATTCATCGTCCGCGAAAGCGCCGCCGCTGCCACCCTGCTGTAGCCCGCCGCCGTCCCACAAAAAAGCCCTGCTGGAGCGTCCGGCAGGGCTTTTTTGTGGACTAGACGGTTGCCATGCTGGCAGCGGGTGACTCAACCGCCCGCGGCGGAGCGTCCGGTGCTTATTCGGCCTTTTTGCGGCTTTTCTTGGGCGCGGCGGCCGGGGCGGCTTCCGGGTTGGCCGCGGCTTCGGCCGTGGCCGGGGGCTCGGGGGCGTTAATCACGCCGCCCGTGCTCAGGGGTTCACCGGGGGCAGGGCCCTCCGCGGCGGGTTGTTCCGTGGCAGTTTCTTCCGCAGCGGCTTCCTGGTAGGGCAGGTGCTGGGCCACGATGCCGTACCAGGCGGCCAGCTTCTTGATGTCGGACGTGTACACCCGGTCGCGGTCGTAATCGGGCACGGCGTGGGCCATAAAATCAGCCAGTTCCGCTTCGCTCGATTTGCTGGTCACGGGCACCGCGGGGCCGTAGTGGGCGTGCAGCTGCTCGAACACGTCGGCCAGCGGCACGTTCACGTCGTAATCGGTCGTATAAATCGAAATTTCCGACAGCAGCGACACTTTGTTGCGGGCGGGGGCCATGCTGCGGGCCGCGCGGGCGTCGAGGCTTTCCACCAGTACGCCGTGGCGGGCGGCTTTCAGCAAACGGTATAGGCCCGGCATGCCGCTGATGGCGGCAATTTCTTTCAATTCGTAAGGCATTCTTTTCTTTTAATTAACAATGATTAAGTAGCAATTAATAATTATTATTGAGTCCAACGACGCAGCGCTGTTTATGACCACCAATAATTATTAATTATTCTTCGCCGTTATTCCGTGGCATTTGAGCCAGTCGCGCCCAATTTGAAATCAATGGGCAAGCTGGTAAGCACAGGGTACGCCGGTTTTTTAAATTTGAGCAGGCGCACCACGCGCAAGGCTTCGTCGCCGGTGCCGCCGCCCACCTGTTTCACCAATTTAATGCCCGACATGGTGCCGTCCGGGTTCAGCGTGAAGCTGACGATGCAGCGGCCCTGGATGCGGTTGCGCTTGGCCAGCAGCGGGTACTTCAGCTCCTGGGCAATGAAGGCGTACATGGCGGCTTGGCCGCCCTCGTAGTACTCGGCCACCGGAATGGCTCCGGCCACGCGGCCCGTGCCGGCCCCGGCTTCGCCGGCGGGCCGGGCGGGCGGCGGGGTGTTGGGGGGCGTGGTTTGGGCAGCCGCCGGGGCCGCCAGCAGCAGGCCCAGGGCCAGCGGCGAAAGCAAATGTTTCAGCATAAAACCGGTTGAGGGGGGGAAGGAATGAACGAAGCGGCGGTCGCGGCCAGCGACTCTGGCCGGGCAAAAGCGGGGCCAAACTTACGCACCCGGGGCCGCCGCCAGCTGCTGGTTCACTCCGTCGATAAAGCCCAGTAGCTCGTCGCGCCCCGCCTTAGTGGTGGCCGACGTAACAAAATACTGCGGCAGCTCGTCCCAGCTCTCGGCCATTTTGGCCAGGTACGCGGCCAGCAGCGTCCGCGTTTGGGCCGCCGACTGCTTGTCGGTTTTGGTGAACACCATCACGAAGGGCACGCCCATCTCGCCCAGGTTTTCCATGAATTCCAGGTCGCTGGCCTGCGGGGGCAGGCGCGAGTCGAGCAGCACGCACACGCAGGCCAGGTTTTCGCGGCGCTGCAAGTAGGCGTTCAGCATTTTCTGCCACTCGGCGCGGGCCGTTTTGCTCACCTTGGCGTAGCCGTAACCGGGCAAATCGACCAGGTACCACTGCTCGTTGACAAGGAAGTGGTTGATTAACTGGGTTTTGCCGGGCGAAGCCGACGTTTTGGCCAGGCCCGCCCGGCTGGTGAGCATGTTGATGAGCGACGACTTGCCCACGTTGGAACGCCCGATGAAGGCGTACTCCGGCCGGTCGGGGGGCGGGCACAAGTCCACGCGGGTGTTGCTCGTTAAAAACCGGGCGTCGCGAATCAGCATGGGGGCAAATAAAGGGTAAGTGCAAATACCGGCGACCGGCGACCGGCGCAGCAATCCGCAAAATTACGCCCTCCGGCGGCCAAAACGTCATAAAATAATGGGTGGCCGGAAATTGTAATCTATTGTATTCGTCTATATTTGCGCGGTTGCTTGGCGCATTTTGGTTCGTAGCGCTGGTGTTAAGGGTTGCTTTACGGCGCATTTTCTTTTTGCCGGGGCCCGCATTCCCTATCTTTGTCACCAAGGCCTGTTTTCGGGCCGCGCTAAGTTTAATTGTTTCCCACTGCTCTTCTTAACCCTGCGCATTTTTTTAAGTATAAGCCGAACCCGTTGCCGCTCGCGCGGCGGCCTATTCTTTTATGCGGCGCTCTGCACAGCCTTAATTACGAAACCTTTTTTTCCAACCCTTTATTTTTCCAATGGATAACTTATCCAAACGGTTGTTGCAGGCTTCCTGCGCCGTGGCCCTGGGTGCCGCCGCCCATCCCGGCATGGCCCAAAGCACGGGCAAACTGCTCAAAACTGGCAACAAGTTTTTCGGGCAGGAAAATTACCGTGCTTCTATTCCTTATTACGAGCAAGTGCTGGCCAAAGACCCCAACAACGCGAAAGCGCTGTTCAATGCCGGCATTTCCTACCTAAGTTTTGACAAGGAAAAGGCCAGCGACTACATCTACAAAGCGCAGCGCCTGAAGCCCAAGGTATCGAAGGACGTGGAATACTGGCTCGGCCGGGTGGACCACCTCAACTACAACTTCGACGAGGCCATTGCGCACTACCAGGCCTACAACGCCACGCTCAAAGCCAAGAAGAGCAACGAAGACCGCCGCTCGGAAGTAGCCCAGCTCATCCAGCATTCCAAGAATGCCAAGGTGCTTTTCAACTCGCCCAAGGACATCTTTGTGAAGAACCTGGGGCCCGTCATCAACACGCAGTACGGCGAGCACAGCCCGGTAATTTCGTCCGATGATAAAGTGCTGCTCTTCACTTCGCGCGGGCAGTACACGGGCACGCCCAACGACCCCGCCAAGAAGCAGGAGAAGGGCAAAGGCAAACTGGCCGCCGACGGCGAGTACTACGAGGAAATTTACGAGGCCAAGCGCATCGACGACGAGAACTGGGAGAAGCCCCGCTCGCTGTCGCAGGCCCTCGTGAGCAAGGGCCACGACGCCTCGATTCAGGTGTTCGACAACGACTCGAAGCTGTTGATGTACCGCGACGACCAGAACGGCGACATCTACCAGTCCGACAAAACGAACGGCGAGTGGTCGTCGCCCGTGCGCCTGAACAGCAACATCAACTCGAAGGCGTTCGAATCGGACGCCTACATCACGCCCGACGGCAAAACCCTGTATTTTTCGACCGGCAAGTACTCGGAAGACGGTACCCTCGACCTGTACGTGTCCAAGCGCGGCTCGGACGGCGACTGGGGCCCGGCCAAGTCGCTGGGTGGGGCCATCAACACCAAGTACGACGACGACAGCCCCTACGTGAGCAAGGACGGCAAGACGCTGTACTTCTCGTCGCGCGGCCACAACACGATGGGCGGCTACGACATTTTCAAGAGCGCCTACGACAGCATCGGGCACCGCTGGGGCACCCCCGAAAACATGGGCTACCCCATCAACACGCCCGACGACGACAGCTACTACCGCCTGAGCCCCGACGGCTCGTATGCCTACCTGAGCAGCTACCGCATCGGCGGCTACGGCGAGAAGGACATCTATACGATTAACTACATCAAGAACGCCACCGTGAAAGGCAAGGTGTTTGCGAAGAGCGACAGCACCACGGCAATTCCGGGCGTGGAGCTGGTGTTCAGCGGCAAGCAGGCCGACAACACCCCGCTCAGCTTCCGCGACGTGAGCAAGCCCGACGGCTCGTACCAGGTGGCCGTGCTCTCGGGCCGCACCTACCAGGTGGCGGTGAGCAAAGACGGCAAGAACGTGGAAACCCAGGAGTTTGCCATCCCGGTTTCGACCAACGACTCGACCACCATCACCAAGAACTTCTACATCGCTTACATCGACACGTCGACGGCAGGCCTGTACCCGTTCAAGAAAATCTACTTCGACACCGACAAGTACAAGCTGCGGCCGGAGTCGATTATCGTGCTGAACGACATTGCCCAGAAGCTTACCGCCACGCCGGGCCTCAACATCCAGGTGGAGGGGCATTGCGACTCGCGCAACACCGACGAGTACAACATGGTGCTGGGCCAGAACCGCGCCGATGCCGCTAAGAAGTACCTGGTGACCAAAGGCGTGGCCGATACGCGCCTGACCACGGTGAGCTACGGCGAGCGCCGCCCGGCCGCTCCGAACGACTCGCCCGAGAACATGCAGCTCAACCGCCGCGACGAGTTCCGGGTGGTGCTGAAGGAAGGCGAGAAAATGCCCATGACGCCGCCGGCCCCGGGCGCAGCCCCGGCTGCGGGCGCGGTCCCGATGGGCGGGGCGGGTACGATGGCTCCGCCGTCGGCCCCGGCGTTGCCGCTGCCCGGCAAGAGCAAGGCCAAGATGGCCGACGGCACCAAAGTGAAGACCAAGGTGGACGAAGACTCGGACAAAGTGAAGGTAAAAACCAAGGGCGCGGCCGGCGAGAAATCCAAAACCGTGTCGAAAGACGGCGAAGTGGACTCGAAGGCCAAGGACGCCTCCGGAGCCAAGGACAAGATAAAAGTCAAGCCGGAGTAGCCGCCGCCAACGGTGCCCTGAGCGGGCCGGGCCCCAGGCCCGGCCCGCTTTTTTGTGGGCCGGGGCCCCGCGGGGCGCAAACAAAACCGGGGCCGCGCCGTTGCAGCAACACAATTTTCCGCATTTTCGCCGTTCTTTGCATCCCCCTATGGCCGTTGTACCCTACAAAGAAGACGCTGCCGACAAGAAGTCGCAGGTAGCCACGATGTTCGACAGCATCGCGGGCAAGTACGACTTCCTCAACCACTTCCTGAGCGCGGGCACCGACATTTACTGGCGGCGCAAAGCCGTGGACGAGCTGAAGGCCCTGCGCCCGGCCCGCATCCTCGACATTGCCACCGGCACGGCCGACTTTGCCATTGAAACCCTGCGGGCCGCCGCGCCCGACGCCCAAGTGACGGGCGTGGACATTTCGGAAGGGATGCTCGACGTGGGCCGCCGCAAGCTGGCCGAAAAGCGCCTCGGCCACCGCATCCAGCTGGAGCTGGGCGATTCGGAAAACCTGCCGTTCGCCGACGGTACTTTTGACGCCGTGACGGCCTCGTTCGGGGTGCGCAACTTTGCCCACTTGGAGGTAGGGCTGGCCGAGATGCGCCGGGTGCTGCGCCCCGGCGGCAAGCTCGTCATCCTGGAGTTTAGCAAACCCACCGCGTTTCCGCTTAAGCAAGCCTATAATTTTTACTTTCGCCGGGTGCTGCCCGTGTTCGGAAAACTCATTTCCAAGGACCGGGCCGCGTACACGTACCTGCCCGAGTCGGTGCAAGCGTTTCCCGACGGCTCCGACTTCCTGGCCATCCTGGCCCGGGTCGGCTTCAAAAATCCTGCATGGCAACCCCTTACCTTCGGCATCAGCTCCATCTACACCGCCCACAACTAACGCTGCGCCGGCTGCTGCCCCTGGCGCTGGTGCTGGCCCTGCCCTTGGCCGGCCACGCCCAGCAAAAGCGTCCGGCCAAGGCCGAACGGACCCGCAAAGGCAAGCTGAAGGGCATTACCGTGCCCAACCTGTCGAACTACGACGGCCGCTGGTTTCACCCCGGCCTATTTTTCGCCCCCGGCTACTCACGGTTTTTCATTGAGCAGTCGGCCGCGTACGTCCAGCGGCAAAACCTGACGGCCAACTCCGTCATCAGCCCCGATTTTGGGGTGGGCATCATCGGCGACGCGCGGTTGGGCGGGCCCGGGTCGCCGTTCATCCTGCGGTTCGCGCCGGGCGTGAGCTTCCGCACCCGCCGGGTGGAGTTCGGGGCCCACAACGGCACCGCGCCCGACTCGGTGTTCACGCAGGAAATCAGCTCGACGGTGCTGGACTTTCCGCTGCTGCTCAAGTACCAGTCGCAGCGGCGGGGCAACACCCGGGTGTACATGCTGGCGGGCGTGAAGCCCAGCGTGAGCGTGACGACCCGCCGCACCGATTTGCTGCGCAACCAGCTGCAGGTGAGCGACAACGACCTGACCCTGGAGTACGGCGTGGGGCTGGACCTGTTTTATCCGCTGTTCAAGTTTGCGCCGGAGCTGCGGTTTTCTTACGGCCTGCGGAACCTGCTTGTCAATCGGCCCGATAAGTACAGCCAGAGCCTGCAAAGCCTGAGCACCAATACGGTGACGCTGTACCTGAACATCCAAAATTAACCGGCCCCGCGGCGCGGCGGCCCCCAACTTACTGCGTATGAAAACGGCATTTGTAACGGGCGCTTCGTCCGGCATCGGGCGGGCCACGGCCGTGGCGCTGGCCCGGGCGGGCTTCCAACTGGTGGTAACCGGCCGGCGGCGCGAGCGGCTGGACGCGCTGGCCGCCGAGCTGGCCCCCGTGCCGGTGCACGTGTTGGTGTTCGACGTGCGCGACCGGGACGCCACGGTGGCGGCCGTTATCGGTCTGCCGCTCGAATTTGCGGCGGTGGACGTGCTGGTGAACAACGCCGGCGGGGCCCACGGCCTCAACCCCATCCAAACCGGCGACCCCACCGACTGGGACGCCATGCTCGACGCCAACGTGCGCGGCCTGCTGAACGTGACCCACGCCCTGCTTCCGGGCCTGACGGCCCGCCAGACCGGTTTCATTGTCAACATCGGCTCGGTGGCCGGGCGCGAGGCCTACGCCAACGGCAACGTGTACTGCGCCAGCAAAGCCGCGGTGGGCATGCTCACCAAAACCATGCGGCTCGACTTGCTGCCCCTGGGCATCAGGGTGGCGGAAATCGACCCCGGGGCGGTGGAAACCGAGTTTTCGGAGGTGCGCTTTAAGGGCGATGCCGAGCGGGCGGCGAAGGTGTACGAAGGGTTTCAGCCCCTGAAGGCCGAAGACATTGCCGACGTCATCGCCTTCATGGTGACGCGCCCGGCCCACGTGAACGTGGCCGACGTGTTGATTTTGCCGGCCGCCCAGGGCGCGGCAGCCACCATTTTCCGGCAGCCCGCCTAAGGCCCGGGGGCCGGCGGCTCTGCCCCGGGCCGGTGCAGGCAGGCCAGGATTTCCTGGTTCAGTTCGTGCCGACCGGCGAAGGTGCGTAGGACCGGCGTGGCCCCGAGCCGCCGCAGGGCCGCCCGCTGCTGCGCCACGGCGTCGGCGCTGAGGTACTGGTCGTGGTCGCCCACTACGAGGGTGAGCGGTAGGCTCCGCAGCAGCCGGGCAGCCGCTTCGGGCGCGAGGTCGGGGGGGAATTCGCCGGCCCACAGCACCAGGTGCGTGGGCCGGAATGCGGCTTGCGCCAGCCAGCGCCCCGCCGTGGCCGTGCCCTGCGAGAAGCCCAGCACGGTGACGCGCACCCCGGCCGGGCACTGCGATAAAATATTGCCAGCCAGTTGGTTGAGAAAGGAAATTTGGTCGTTAATTTCGTGCAGGCGGTCTTCGCGGGTCATCCAGCTGGCCCCCACGCGGCCCCCGTTGCCCTGCAAATAGAAGCGGGAGAGGCCTTCGGGCGCGACCACCACCAGGGCGGGGTCGGCCGCGGCCAGGGCCGCGAAGTGCCGGATGAAGTAGGCCGCCAGCTGCCCGTAGCCGTGGCACACGAACCACACCTGCCGCGTAGCATTGGAGGGCACGCCCAGCTACGAGTAGCGGGCGGTGCGCGGCACGGTGAGGTAATGCTCAGACATGGATATAATGGGGAGATTTGGGAAGAAACTTGCGTCGGGAATTAAAAACACCTTAAAAACGGTCATGCCGAGCGCAGCCGAGGCATGACCGCTTTTTATTGACTCTTTACCGATTTGCCAAGACAGCTTCCGTAAAAAACCACGCGAACAATGCAGCTGTGCGCTCATCCCCTTCACGGCAAGTCATTGGCCTGAAAGGTGAAGGGCATTAAGTCGGTGAGGGCGGCGAAGCGGAGAATGGTGCCGTGGCGGCTGGGCAGCAGCAGGGGGATGGGCAGGCCCTGCCGGATTTCGTACTCCAGCATCACCTGGCGGCAGGCCCCGCAGGGCATGGCGGGGCCGAAGTCGCCGTGGGCGGGGCGGGCGGCCACGGCCATGCCCACGATGGGCGCGTGGCCGGGCCGGGCGGCGGCGAGCCCGAACAGGGCCGTGCGCTCGGCGCACAGGCCCGAGGGGTAGGCGGCGTTTTCCTGGTTGGTGCCCTGGAACAGGGTGCCGTCGGCCAGCAGCAGGGCGGCCCCCACAAAAAAGCGCGAATAGGGCGCGTAGGCCTGCCCGGTGGCGGCGCGGGCGGCGTCCCACACCAGCCGCTCGGCGGGGGAGAGGTCGGCGGGCGTATCCAGCTCGTCGTAGGCCAGGGCAAGCTGGCGGGGGGTGCGGGCCATGCAAAAAAGACGTGGAAAATAAACGGGGGCGACGAAGGTAGGCGGCGGCCGGCGGTTGGGCGCGGGCTCCGTGTACATTTGCCCGCATGACCCACCCCCGCCTGCTGCTGCTCGGGGCCGGCCGCTCGGCCGCCTCGCTCATCCAGTACCTGCTGCGCCACGCCCCCGCCGAGGGCTGGTACCTGACCGTGGCCGACGCCAACCCCGCCCACTTGGCCCCGGTGCTGGCCGCCCACTCGGCCTACGCCCGCGCCGTGCCCTTCGATGCCGCCGATGCCGACGCGCTCGAGGCCCGCGTGGCCGAGGCCGACGTGGTGATTTCGATGCTGCCCGCCCTGCTGCACCCCGTGGTGGCGCGGGCCTGCCTGCGCCACCGCCGCCACCTGGCCACGGCCAGCTACGTGGGCCCCGACATCCAGGCCCTGCACGCGGCGGCGGCGGCGGCGGGCCTCACGTTCCTGATGGAGTGCGGCCTCGACCCCGGCCTCGACCACATGTCGGCCGTGCGGGCCCTGGCCGACATCCGGGCGCGGGGCGGGCGCGTCACGGCGTTCCGCTCGTACTGCGGCGGGCTGCTGGCCCCGGCCGCCGAAGCCGGCAACCCCTGGAAGTACAAGTTTACCTGGAACCCGCGCAACGTGGTGCTGGCCGGACAGGGCGGCCCCGCCCGCTACCTCGACCGGGGCCTGCTGCGCTTCATTCCGTACCAGCACCTGTTTGCCCGCACCGAAGCCGTGGCCGTGCCCGGCCACGGCGACTTTGAAGGCTACGCCAACCGCGACTCGCTCAGCTACCAGGGGCCCTACGGCCTGGCCGACGTGCCCACCATCCTGCGGGGCACCCTGCGGCGGCCGGGCTACTGCGCCGCCTGGCAGGCCCTGGTCCGGCTGGGCCTCACCGACGACGGCACCCGCCTCGGCAACGCGGAAACCGTGAGCTGGGCGGCGCTGCTCGAAGCCTTTTTGCCGGCCTCCCTGGTGCCCGGCCTGCCGCTGCCGGTGCGCGTGGCCGCCTACCTGGGCCTGGCCCCCGAGGGCGAGGAAATGGGCCGCCTGAACTGGCTGGGCCTGTTTTCGGACCAGCACCCCGTGGGCCACGCCGACGCCACGCCCGCCCAGCTGCTGGAGCGCCTGCTGACCGAAAAATGGCAGCTGGGGCCCCACGACCACGACCTGGTGGTGATGCAGCACGTGTTCGACTACGAGCTGGCCGGCCGCGCCCACCGCCGCACGGCCTCGCTCGTGGTCACGGGCACCGACGCCACCCACACCGCCATGAGCCAGACCGTGGGCCTGCCCCTGGGCATGGCCGTGCGCCGCCTGGCCCGGGGCCTGGTGGAGCAGCGGGGCGTGGTCATCCCCGTCGATGCCAGCCTGTACGAGCCCATATTGGACGAACTGGCGGCGGAGTACGGCATTGCCTTTCACGAGGAAGAAACCGGCCAGTAGCCCTGCGACGAATGAGAACCCGCCCGGCCCGCCTTGGGGCCGCTGTGGGCTTACTTCAACGGGCCGGCTACAGCGCCAGGTAAAACCCCGCCAGCAGCGCCCGAAACGCTGCGGAGTAGTCCCGGTCGTCGGCCGTGCGGACGGCCAGCTCGCGCTCCACTACGGGCCCCGGGGCCCGGCCGAAGGCCACTACGTGCCGCAGCGCCCGGCTGCCGGGCCGGTGGCGCAGCACCAGCCGCGTGGCCGGGTGCAGGCCAGCCGCCGCGGCTTCATGGGTGAAGTTGGCCATTGCGGGCACCGGCAGCAGCACGGTGAGGCGGCCGTCGGCGGCCAGAAAATCGGCGGCGAAGCGGGCCAGCTCCGCAAAGGTGAGTGTATCGGGCGCGGCGTGGCGGGCGGTGGCGCGGGCGGCGTCGGGCGGGCGCAGGGCCCGCTCGAAAAACGGCGGGTTGCACACGATGTGGCTAAATGGCGCGGGCCCCGCGGCGGCGTAGGCCGCCAGGCTCTGCGCGTGCACCCGGATGCGCGGCCCCCAGGGGCTGGCGGCCGCGTTGGCGGCGGCTTGGTCCGCGGCGGCGGGGTCAAGCTCCACGGCTTCGATGGTGACCATGGGGTGGCGCTGGGCGGCCATCAGGGCCAGCAGGCCGGTGCCGGTGCCCACGTCGAGCAGGCGGGTGGCCCCGGCCAGGCCCAGGGCTGCGCCGAGCACGCAGGCGTCGGTGCTCACCTTCATGGCGCAGTCGCTTTGGTTGACGCGGAACTGCTGGAACTGGAAGTAGTCGTTAGGCACTGCCAATGCTACGCCAGGGATAATGCGTTATCTTCTTGATTAATTATCACTGAATATTTTAATTAAAAACGTCTGAATCTTTTCATCTGTCCAAACTTTAGAAGTCCCTGAGAGATTGTATGCCAAGCCGTTCTTCGAGCCGAACAGAAAAATATTATTTACTTCTTTTTTATTTGCATCGCTTACCCGCCAAATTATGAAACCATTATTTGATTGGTCATTAATGATTTCAGTTTTTAATCCTTTTTTTGCCCAATAATTTGCGTCCCATTTTACAAATGCCGTTGTGAATTCTTCTTCGGTCTGATTTGCTGCATAGAAAGGATACTTGCTTTTCGGATTTTTAGCCACACCAACCGTTGTCGAATCAGCATTTTTAAAAAAATGCTGTCTACTAACCTGATTAAAACTTATTTTAGTCCATTTATCAGGAAGTACCATATTGCCATAAGGAAATAATATCAAAGTTGTTTGTTTTTTATTTTGATCGTAGCTGTCTGCTACGATCATATTTGTCTGTGCTGTCTTGCAAGAAATTGATGCAAAAAATAAAAGCGCGACTGCCAATAAATTACTTTTCAATTTCATGATAACATTGTTAATAGTTATATCTCTAAAGCGGCGTTTCGTCTTAATGCTGTTCTGCTTGGCAAGTTAAATAAAGACGCATTGCGTGTTACCGCAACGGGTTACCGATTGAGCTTAATGAGTAAATATGAATTGATTTACGCTACTGATTCTCGTAGCCTTCGTCCACGAGCAGGCCCTTGCCCAGGGCGCTTTGCACGGCCAGCACGTCGCAGCGCTCGTTTTCGGCGTGGCCGGCGTGGCCCTTTATCCACTTGAAAGACACTTTGCGCTGGCGGTAGATTTCCAGGAAGCGCCGCCACAAATCGGGGTTGGCCTTCTTGCCGAAGTCGGGTTTCTTTTCCCAGCCGAACACCCAGCGCTTCTCCACGGCGTCCACCACGTACTTCGAGTCGGACACGACGAGCACCGGGATGTCGGGGCGCGTCACGGCCTCCAGGCCCACAATCACGGCCAGCAGCTCCATGCGGTTGTTGGTGGTGCGGCGGTAGCCCTGGCTCAGCTCTTTTTCGTGGGGGCCGTAGCTCAGGATGGCCCCGTAGCCGCCGGGCCCCGGGTTGCCGCGGGCCGAGCCGTCGGTGAAAAGGGTAATCAAATCAGTTGTTGGTTGCTAGTTGTCAGTTGTTTGTTGTCAGACGGAGCGAGGCAAATAATCTAGCAACTGACAACTAGCAACGAATAACTAAATTTAAAAATTGGCCTTGAACAGCTTGATGGCGATGGCCAGTAGAATGACGCCGAACACGCGGCGCAGCACGTCTTCGCCGGCCTTGCCGAGCTGGCGCTCGATCCAGGGGCTGGTTTTGAGCACCGCGTACACGAACACCAGGTTCAGGGCGATGCCGGCCAGGATGTTGGGCAGGGCGTAGGCGGCCCGCAGCGAGAGCAGCGTGGTCATGGTGCCGGCCCCCACAATGATGGGGAACGCCAGCGGCACAATGGAGCCCGTGCGGGCCGTCATGTCCGATTTAAACAGCTCGATGCCGAGAATCATCTCCATGCCGATGAGGAAGATGATGACGGCCCCGGCCAGCGCAAAGCTCTCGTTGTCAACCCCGAACAGGCGCAAGATGCTCTGGCCCAGGAACAGGAACGCCACCATCAGCCCGCCGGCCACCACCGTGGCCAGCTCGGCCTTGATTTCGCCCTCGCGCTGCCGAATCTGGATGATAATCGGCACCGAGCCCACGATGTCGATGATGGCGAACAGCGTGAGCGTGACGGAAAAGATTTGCTGGAGGTTGAACACGCAGATTTAATTGCTCAGGGGTTGCATGATTAAATTGTTGACTCGTTCAATTCAACGACGAGATTACCGGGGCCCAAACGCAGCCAGCTCGTGCCATGGTTACCGTGTCGCCGGCTGCCCGGCCGGGGGCCCTACGCCGGCACGTATTCCTTCACGAAAAACTGCACCAGGGCCTCCATCGCGGCGTCGGACACGGCGGGGAAGTTGGCGATGCGCAGGCTGGTGTTTTTCAGGGGGCCGTAGCCGCTGCCCAGCGTGAGGCCGGCTTCGAGGGCCCGGCGCTTGACTTCCTCGATGAGCGCGGGCTCGCCCCGCAGGCCGATGACGGTGGTGGAGCGGGCGTCGGGGTTGGTAATGAGCGGCTGCAAGGGCGTGGCCTGCTCGAAGAAGTCGTAGAGCTTCTGGGCGCGGTCGGCCAGGTGCTGCGCGACCACTTTAATGGGCTCGCGGTCGGCCATCACGCGGCCGAGCAGGTAGATGCCCAGCACGTTGGGCGTGTAGTTGGTCTGGTGGTTGAGCATGTTGCTCAGGGCGGCGGGCAGGCCGTTGTAGTGGGCGCGGTCGTTCACCTCCTTGGCCCGGGCCACGGCGCGGGGCGAGAGGACGAGCACGCCCAGGCCGGCGGGCAGCCCGAAGCACTTCTGCACCGAGCCGTACCACACGTCGGCCTTGATGAACTTGAGGTTGAGGCCGGCCAGCGAGCTGGTGGCGTCCACGGCCAGCAGGGCCCCGCCGAGGCGGTTGTAGAGGGTGAGGATGTGGGTTTCGCGCAGCTGGGTGGCCGTGCTGGTCTCGTTCTGGGTGATGCAGACCAGGTCGGTGTCGTCGCCCGCGAAGGGCAGGGCCCCCATGTCGGGCACCTCGTTGATGTCGAACTGCACGCCGGTGGTTTCGGGCCGCAGGGCGCGGGCGTAGTCGAACCACTTCTTGCCGAACTCGCCGTTATACAAGTGAAAGCTGCGGCGCGGGGTGAGGCCCTGGGCCAAAATCTCCCAGCACTCGGTGGCCGAGCCGGTGAACAGCACGGTGTAGTCCTGGGGGATGTTGAGCTTGGTTTTGAGGTCGGCCACGGTCTGGCGCACCAGGCTCGTGAACCGCTCGCCGCGGTGCGGAGCCGAGAGCCAGCCCTCGTCGTAGGCGTCTTGCAGGTACTGGCGCACGGCGGGGTACACGGCCGCGGGGCCCACGTTGAAAGTGAATTGCTGGGGCACGGAAAGGTTGGGTAAAGTCGGGGGAAGAAGGGAGCCCGGCGCGCCGCCCGGCGCCGTTGGCCCCGCAAAGGTCGGGCGCGGGCCCCTGATTCAACCCGAATTTCTTGGGGATGTTGCCCGGGGCCCTACCGCCCGAAGCCCACGCGCTTGGGCCGCTGGCTGGCAAACCACTGCACGGCCAGCCGGTAGCTTTCCAGCCCGAAGCCGGCGATGCTGCCCGCGCAGTGCTTGGCGATGAGGCTTTTGTGGCGGAACTCCTCGCGGGCGGCGAGGTTGCTCAAGTGCACCTCCACCACGGGCGTGGCGATGCCGGCCACAGCGTCGCCCAGGGCCACGCTGGTGTGGGTGAAGCCGCCAGCGTTCAGCACGATGCCGTGGTGGGTGAAGCCCACCTCGTGCAGCTTGTCGATGAGGGCCCCCTCGTGGTTGCTCTGGAACTGCGTCAGGGCGTGGTCGGGAAAGGCGTCCACCAGCTCCGGAAAAAAGTCGTCGAACGAGCGGCTGCCGTAGATGCCGGGCTCGCGCCGCCCCAGCAGGTTCAGGTTGGGGCCGTTGAGGATGAGGAGGTCCATCTCTTTTAGTTAGGAGTTATGGGTTATAAGTTATGAGTTTCAGCGGGGAGGTTTTGGGCCGCAGGGCCCGGGGCGGCCATTTCTGCGACCTTTGGGCCGCAAGCTAGTGCGGCCCCGCCCGGGCAAGTGCCCAACTCATAACCCATAACTCATAACTCATAACCAAAAAGATGACCTGGCCCCAGGCAATCCGGCAGTTCCAGGGCTACCTGCTGCTTGAAAAATCCCTCTCGCCCAACTCGGTGGAGGCCTACGTGCGCGACGCCACCAAGCTGCACCAGTTCCTGCTGGGGGAGGGGGTGCCCGCCCGGCCCGAGCAGGTGACCACCCGCCTGCTGCGCGACTTCCTGGCCACGCTGCAAGGCCTGGGGCTGGGGGCCACCTCGCAGGCCCGCACGCTGTCGGGGCTCAAGGCGTTTTTCAGCTTCATGATTATGGAAGACCTGATTGCGCTCGACCCCACCGACACGCTGGAGGCCCCCAAAACCGGCCGCCACCTGCCCGACACCCTCAGCTA
This sequence comes from Hymenobacter caeli, assembly GCF_013294115.1. Taxonomy (GTDB): domain Bacteria; phylum Bacteroidota; class Bacteroidia; order Cytophagales; family Hymenobacteraceae; genus Hymenobacter; species Hymenobacter caeli. Next base: position 363,375 of record NZ_JABSNP010000002.1, read on the forward strand.
CCCCGAGGTCGAAACCCTGCTCGGGGCCGTCGACCTGAGCACCGACGAGGGCCTGCGGGCGCGGGCCCTGCTGGAGGTGTTGTACTCGTCGGGCCTGCGGGTGAGCGAGCTGTGCGAGCTGAAGCTCTCCAACATTGCCGCCGAGCAGGGCTTCGTGAAGGTGCTGGGCAAGGGCAACAAGGAGCGGCTGGTACCGGTGGGCCGCGAGGCCCTCAAGCACCTCAACTTCTACCTGCGCGGGGTGCGCGGCCACCTCGACGTCAAGCCCGGGGCCGAGGACCACGTGTTCCTGAGCCAGCGCGGGCGGCCGCTTTCGCGCATCACCGTGTTCACCACCCTCAAGAAACTGGCCGCGCAGGCGGGTTTGCGCAAAACCATCAGCCCGCACACGCTGCGCCACTCCTTCGCCACCCACCTCATCGAGGGCGGGGCCGACCTGCGGGCCGTGCAGGAGATGCTGGGCCACGCCAGCATCACGACCACCGAAATCTATACCCACCTCGACCGCGACTACCTGCGCCAGGTCATCACCGAGTTCCACCCGCGCAGCTGAGGGCCCCGGCGGCGGCCGGACGAATAGCGGCCCGCCGTGCGTAAATTTGGCTTTTCCGCTGCCTTCCGCATGGCCGATAACCGCTATAAAAACCCGCCGCCGGACGCCTCCGCCAACCGCCCCGCCGAAGGCCGGCCGGCCCCCGCGCCCCGCGCCAACGCCCCCCGGCCCGCCGCCGAGCCCGTGCCCGCCGCGCGCCCGCCGCGCCCCGCCGCCACCAACCAGCCCCGGGCCGCCAAAGCCGCGGCTGTCCGGCCGCCGCGGGCCCCTCGGGGGCCTGTGCCCGGCGTGGCCGCCCTTAAAGGGCTGGTGCGCGACCGGCGCTTCCACTTGTTCATCGGGTTTGGGCTGCTGCTGGGCAGCCTCTACCTCACCATCGCCTTCACGTCGTTCCTGTTCACGGGCCACGCCGACCAGAGCGTGGTGGCCGCGCTGGGCACCATCCCCACCAAAGAGGCCGGGCAGGAGTCGGGCAACTGGCTGGGGCTGCTGGGGGCCTGGGCGGCGCAGGTGTTCATTTATAAGCTGTTCGGGGTGGCAGCGTTTGCGCTCATCCCCATCGTGTTTTTTCTGGGCTACAAAATCGTGTTCCGCAAGGCGGCCGGCTCGGTGAGCTACGTGCTGGCCCTGGGCCTGTTCACGATGGCCTGGCTGAGCGTGCTGCTCGGCTATGTGGTGGTAGCGCTGGGGGCCCCCGCGCCGGGCACCGACCCGGCCCTGGCCCACCGGCTCGACTTTTTGTGCGGCGGCGTGGGCTTCGAGGCGGCTTCGTGGCTGAGCAGCCTCATCGGCTGGGGCACGGTGCTGCTGCTGGCCTTCGTGCTGATTTCCTTCGTGGTGTTCTTCTTCAACGTCACCACCCTCAACCTGGGTTTTGGCCGCTGGGCCGTCCAGGCCGAAGCCGCCGAGGACGCCGAACTTACCGCCGAAATTGAAGCCGCGGAAGCTGCCCAGGCCCGCCCGCCCGAGCCGGTACCCGTTCCCAAAACTACCCCAACCGCGACTGCCCGCCCGGCCCTGCAACTAACCAGTGCCGAGGATACGGAGGCCTCCGAAGACGCTTCGGCCCCGGCAGAGTTTGAGCCCGCGCCCAGGCCCGCGGCCGGCCTTGCGCTGAGCGTGGCCGGGCCCCTGGCCGGGGCCCAAGCGGCCGCTCCGGGACTAGCCGCAGCCGTGCCGCTGCTGGTGGCGGGCCCGGCGTTCACGGTCGAGGTACCGGTGGCGGAGCCGGAAGTGGCGTTTACCGCGCCGGTGGCCACGGTGCCCACGCCGCTTTCGCTGGCTGACCTAGCTGATGGCCCTCCCGCACTGAGCACCAAGCACCCGGCCTCGGGCACTAGCTTGGAAATTACGGTGCCGAGCCGCGCCGACCTGGACCCGAGCGCGGGGGCCGACATCGCGGCGGTGGCCGACGAAGACGCCGACGCGGACGTGATGCCGGACGTGAACTACGACCCGACGCTGGACCTGGCGCGCTACCAGTACCCGACGCTGGAGCTGCTCAACGACTACGGCGCGCCCAAGGCGCAGGTGACCAAGGAGGAGCTGGAGGCCAACAAGGACCGCATCGTCGAGACGCTGGGCCACTACGGCATCGCCATCGCCAGCATCAAGGCCACCATCGGGCCCACCGTGACCTTGTATGAGATTGTGCCCGAGGCGGGCGTGCGCATCAGCAAAATCAAGAGCCTGGAGGACGACATCGCCCTGAGCCTGGCCGCGCTCGGCATCCGCATCATCGCCCCGATTCCGGGCAAGGGCACCATCGGCATCGAGGTGCCGAATGCCAAGAAGGAGATGGTGAGCATCCGCTCGGTGCTGGGCTCAGAGAAGTTCGCCCGCACGGAGATGGACCTGCCGATTGCCTTCGGGCGCACGATTACCAACGAGGTGTTCGTGGCCGATTTGGCCAAGATGCCGCACCTGCTCATGGCCGGGGCCACGGGCCAGGGCAAGTCGGTGGGGCTGAACGTGATTCTGGCCTCGCTGCTCTACAAGCGCCACCCGGCCCAGCTCAAGTTCGTGCTCGTGGACCCCAAGAAGGTGGAGCTGAGCATCTTCAACAAAATCGAGCGCCACTACCTGGCCAAGCTGCCGGATACCGACGAGCCCATCATCACGGACACCAAGAAGGTGGTGCACACGCTCAATTCGCTGTGCATGGAGATGGACCGGCGCTACGACCTGCTCAAAGAAGCCGGCTGCCGCAACCTGAAGGAGTACAACGCCAAGTTCGTGCTGCGCAAGCTCAACCCGAAGAAGGGCCACCGCTACCTGCCCTTCATCGTGCTCGTCATCGACGAGCTGGCCGACCTGATGATGACGGCCGGCAAGGAAGTAGAAACCCCCATCGCCCGCCTCGCCCAGCTGGCCCGCGCCATCGGCATCCACCTCATCGTGGCCACCCAGCGCCCCAGCGTAAACGTGATTACGGGCATCATCAAGGCCAACTTCCCCTGCCGGATTTCCTTTAAGGTGACCAGCAAAATCGACTCGCGCACCATCCTCGACACCGGCGGGGCCGACCAGCTCATCGGGCAGGGCGACATGCTGTTCTCGGCCGGCTCGGACCTGATCCGGGTGCAGTGCGCCTTCATCGACACGCCGGAGGTGGACCGCGTGTGCGCCTTCATCAGCGAGCAGCAGGGCTACTCCGACGCCTACCTGCTGCCCGAGGTGGCCGGGGCCGAGGGCGACGAGGGCAGCGGCCAAGACGCGGGCGACCCCGCCGAGCGCGACGCCATGTTCGAGGAGGCCGCCCGCTGCATCGTGCTGCACCAACAAGGTTCTACTTCGCTTTTGCAGCGCAAGCTCAAGCTGGGCTACAACCGGGCCGGCCGCCTCATCGACCAGCTCCAGCACGCGGGCATCGTAGGGCCCTTCGAGGGCAGCAAGGCCCGCGACGTGCTCGTGCCCGACGAGTACCAGTTGGAGCAGCTGCTGAACTCGATGCCCAAGTAGAGGGCCCCGGGGTGCTGGTAACGGCCGGCCAGCACAGTTTTTCTTCAGAAAAGCTATTCTGGCCGGCCTTTTGATGAGGGCTTGCGTATCAAGCCGCGCGGGGCCCCAAGTACCCGCTTTTTCTATTATTATGACAACCAAATCGTTTTCCCTGCTGGCCCTGTCCGCCACCCTGGCCCTGTCCGCAGCGGCCCAGCAAGACCCCAAAGCCGGCAAAATCCTCGATGCCATGAGCGCCAAGTACCAGGCCCTGAACGCCTTTGGCGCTTCTTTTACCCAAACCCTGGAAAACCCCTCGGCCAAGGTGAAACAAAACATGAGTGGCGACATCGTGGTGAGCGGCAAGAAGTTCCACCTCAAGATGAACGGCCAGGAAGTCATCAACGACGGCAAAACCACCTGGACGTACCTCAAGAACGAGAACGAGGTGAACATCGCCGACGCCGACGGCGACAGCCAGGACATGTCGCCCTCGCAGATTTACACCATGTACAAAAAAGGCTACAAGTACGCCTACGTGCAGCAGGTGCAGGAAGGCGGCGAGGCCCTGGACGTGATTGAGCTGACCCCCGAAGACCGCACCAACGAGGTAATCAAAGTGCGCCTGAAGGTGCGCAAGAAGGACCAGACGGTGAAAAGCTGGCAGATGTTCAAGAAAAATGGCAACCAGTACAGCTTCACCATTAAGAACTTCAAGCCCAACCCGCCCGTTACGGCCACCACGTTTGCCTTCGACAAGGCCGACCACAAAGGGGTGAAAGTGGTGGACCTGCGGTAGGCTCACCAGTGTTCGATACGTTACGCAAACGGTCCACTTCACCAGAAGTGGGCCGTTTGCGTGGAAACTGAAGCCATTAGAATTTTAACGATACCCTCATAATATAAATGGACGGCTCATGCTGATTAATCATATAGCAGCAGGGGAAACATTTGTATTTAAAGATATTGTGCAGGGCAACATGAAATGAGACCAACTTTTCCAAACAGCTGAATAGGTCTATGAAAGAAGATTTCCTCCACTACGTTTGGCAGCACCAATACTTTGACAAAGCCGACTTACGCACGGTGGGCGGCGAAGAAATACAGGTGCTGGGGCCCGGCCACCGCAACGCCGACGCGGGTCCTGATTTCTTGAACGCCCGCCTGCGCCTGGGCGACGTGGAATGGAACGGGGCGGTGGAAATCCATTTGAAAGCCTCTGACTGGGCCCGGCACCAGCATCAGACCGACGCTAAATACGACCAAGTGGTGCTGCACGTAGTGTACACCTACGACGCCGACGTGGCCCGCACCAACGGCAGCGCCATTCCGGCGCTGGCCTTGGGCCCCCGGCTGGCTCCCGCGCTGCTGGCCCGCTACCAGGCCCTGGTCGCCGCGCCACCCGCCGCCGCGCTGCCCTGCGCCCCGCTGCTGGGCCAGGTGCCCGAAATCACCAAAATTATGATGGCCGAGCGGGCCCTGTTGGAGCGCGTCGAGGCCAAGGCCGACGCTGTGGCCGCCTTGCACGAGCGCCTGGACCACGACTGGGAAGCCACGGCCTACCACGCCCTGATGGCGGCTTTTGGCTTCCAGAAAAACAGCGAGCCGCTGGCCCGCCTGGCCAAAGCCGTGCCGCTGGCCGTGCTGCGTCGCCACCGCCACGACCTGCACCAGTTGGAGGCCCTGCTGTTTGGGCAGGCCGGTTTTCTGGTGGACAACGACGAGACGGCCGATGACACCTACATCCAAGCGCTGCGCCGGGAGCACGAGTTTTTGCGCCACAAGTACGGCCTGGGGCCCGCGGCCCTGGCTGTGCACGAGTGGAACTACTTGCGCCTGCGGCCCGCCAATTTCCCGCCCGTGCGCCTGGGCCAGCTGGCCGGCCTGCTGCACGCCCGCCCGGCCCTGTGCGACGCCCTGCTCACGGCCCAAAGCGTGGGGGCCCTGACGGAGTTTTTCCGGGCCCCCGCCCCGGCGTATTGGCGGGCGCACTTCCGGCCCGGCCGGCCCGGCAAGGTGCCCGATTTGGGGAAGAGCAGCATTGAGCTGCTGATTACCAACGTGGTGGTGCCCCTGCGCGTGGCCTATGCCCGCTCGGTGGGCCAGCCCGCGCTGGTGGAAAGTAGCGTGGCTCTGCTGGCCGAGTTGCCCGCCGAGCACAACCAGTTCACCGATGCATTCGAGGCCCTGGGCTTCGGCCACCGCACCGCCGCCGATTCGCAGGGGTTGCTGGCGCTGCACAAGGCCTACTGCACCCCGCGCCGCTGCCTGCACTGCGCTATCGGCAGCCGCTTAGTGCAAGGCCCTCAGTTGCGGGTGGTCCGGTGAAAATCGCGCTGGCCCTGGTCCTGAATGTGGCCCTGCTGGCCGGGCTGCTGCCGTGGCTGCGGCGGCAGTGGCGCGGCAGCGGCTCCGCGTGGCGGGCGGCGCTGGCCGCGGGCCTGGGGGCCCGCCTGCTGGTGGGGGCCCTGCGCGACGGCCACCCCGTGAGCGACGCGGGCTACGTGCAGCACCTGGGCCAGCTGCTCACGGCCCAGCTGTGGGCCAGCCCCGCCGCCGGCTGGCAGTCGCTGGCCGGCGACGCGGTGCAGTTTGCCGGTGAACGGGTGGTGTATTACGGCATGTCGAACACGCTGTTTCTGGCCAAGGTGCTCGCCGTGCTCAACTTGGCCTCGCTGGGCGTGGCCGGGCTGAACGCGGGGTACCTGAGCCTGTTCAGCTTCGTGGGGTGCTGGCAGCTGGCCCGGGCGCTGGCCCGGGGCTTCCCGGCCGCGCCGGCCGGGGCGGGGCTGGTGGGGCTGGTGCTGTGGCCCTCGGTGGCCTACTGGGCGGCCGGCCTGAACAAGGAAGCCGCCCTGCTGGGCAGCGGGGCGTGGCTGCTGGCCCTCACGCTGGACTGGCTGTACGCGCCCGCCGCCGCGGGCCCCGGCCGCTTGCCCCTGGGCCGCGGCCTGGCCATGCTGGCGCTGGGGCTGCTGTGCTTCAATATGCGTTACTTTTTCGCGGTGCCACTCTTGGAAGGGATGCTGGGGCTGGCATTGGTGCAGAAGCTGCGGCGGCGCGGCTGGGTGCGGGGGCGCGGCGCGCAGGCGCTGGTGCTGGCGGCCCTGCTGGCGGCGGGCGTGGCGGTGGCCCCCGAGGTCAGCGTGGTGTTCCGGCTCAACAAGTTTACGAGCCAGGTGCTGCGCATTTACGACCACGATTTGCTGATGTCCGCCGGCCGGCCGCACTTTGAGTACGCCGACCTGCGGCCCACGCCCGCAAGCTTCCTGGCCCACGCCCCGCTGGCAGCGCTCAACACCTTCACCCGGCCCTGGCTGGGCGAATCGGCCGAGCCGCAGTACGTGGCGGCGGGCCTCGAAAATGCTTTGCTGCTGGCGCTGGGGGCCCTGGCCCTGGGGGCCCTGGCGCGGGGCCGCGGCGGGCGGCTGCCGTTTGCGCTGGCCGTGGTGCTGCTGGGCTACTGCCTGCTGCTGGCCGTGCTCGTGGGCCTGAGCACCCCCAACCTGGGCACGCTCAGCCGCTACCGCAGCATCCTGCTGCCGTTCTGGGTGCTGCTGCTGCTGCAAAACGACTACGCCGCCGCCGCCCTGCGCCGCCTGGGGCTGGGGGCCCCGGCGGGCCCGCCGGCGTAACTTTGCGCACCGGCCCGGCGGGTGCGGCAGCCGTCGTTTGCCGTACTCCTTTGCCGTATTCAGCGCCCCAACAACGGGGTGAATGCTTCAAATCAAGCCTGCTAACATTACCAAAAGCTAACAGCCAGCAGCTAATAGCCAGCAGCTCAACAACTATGGAAAACCCCGTTATCATCCTCGGTGCCCAAGCCGTGGGCACGGCCGCCCTCGACGCCTTTCTCTCCAACGACCTGGTGGTGTACTGCCTGCTCGACGACGACCCGAAGCTGCAAAAAACCGAGCTGCTCGACGTGCCCGTGATGGGCGGCACCGACGACCCCGACCTGCTGAAGCTGCTGGGCAAGAAGTGCGAAGTGTTCGTGGCCACCGACGACGCGGCCAGCCGCCGCAGCCTCACCCAGATGCTGCGCCAGGAGTACGAAGCCGTGCCCGTGAACGCCATCCACCAGCGGGCCAGCGTGTCGGCGCACGCCACCCTGGGCCACGGCAACTACGTGGGGCCCAACGCCGTGGTGGCCGCCACCGCCACCGTGGGCAACGGCTGCCTGCTCCACGCCAACGCCGTGGTGGAGGCCCGCGCCACCGTGGGCGACTACGCCCAGCTGGGCAGCGGGGCCCTGCTCGGGGCCGGGGCCACGGTGGGCGAGCTGGCCTTCGTGGGGGCCGGGGCCGTGGTGGTGGCCGGCGTCAGCATCGGCGAGAAGGCCCGCATCGGGGCCGGCTCGGTGGTGGTGGCCGACGTGCCCAAGGGCCAAACTGTGTTCGGCAACCCCGCGGTGAAAGTGTGATTGCTTAGCTGTTAGCTTGTGGCTGTTAGCCGTTAGCTTCCGTGCAACGAAGCAATGGCCTGCACCTACCCCAAAGCTAACAGCTAACGGCTAACAGCTAAAAATATGTACCAAGTCCTGCTTTATTACTGCTACACGCCCCTCGACGACCCCGAGCAATTCCGCGACGAACACCACCGGCTGTGCGTGGCGCTGGACCTGCGGGGGCGCATCATTGTGGCCGGCGAAGGGCTGAACGGCACGGTGTCGGGCACGGCGGCCCAGTGCGCGGCCTACATGGCGGCGGTGAAGGCCGACCCGCGGTTTGCGGCGCTGGAATTCAAAGTGGATGCCGCCGAGCAGCACGCTTTCCAGAAGCTGCACGTGCGCGTGAAGCCCGAAATCGTGCACAGCAGCTTGGCCCACCTGCGGCCCCAGGAGCGCACCGGCCAGCACCTGTCGCCCCAGGAGTTCAAGGCCTTAAAAGATCGCGACGACGTGGTGGTGGTGGACGTGCGCTCGGACTACGAGTACAACCTGGGCCGCTTCCGCAACGCCGTGACCCTGGACCTGGAAAACTTCCGCGACTTCCCCGCCCGGGTGGAGCAGCTCAAGCAGTTCAAGGACAAGAAAATCCTGACCTACTGCACCGGCGGCGTGAAGTGCGAGAAAGCCAGCGCCTACCTGCTGGAGCAGGGCTTCGAGAACGTGTACCAGCTGCACGGCGGCATCATCAAGTACGGTTTGGAGGCCGGGGGTGAGGATTTCGACGGCCAGTGCTACGTGTTCGACAACCGCGTGGCCGTGGACGTGAACCGCGTGAACCCGCGCGTGATTTCGCGCTGCTGCGCCTGCCGCGAGCCCTCGGCCCGGCTCATCAACTGCGCCAACCCGCACTGCAACGCCCACGTGGCCCAGTGCGAAACCTGCGGCCAGGCCCTGCAAGGGGCCTGCTCCGACGCCTGCCTCGCCCACCCCGAAAAACGCCCCTACGACGGCACCGGGGCCTACCCCAAAGCCAGTAACCACTACCACCCGGCCCAGGGCCTGGCTTCTTTCAGGTTATGAGCCATGGGCTAGGAGTTATGGGTTGAAGCTGTTCAGGAAGTCTAAAAAACCCAAAACTGAACGTCATGAACCGCTTCGTTACGGGTTATGAGCGCATGCAACGCTTTTTAGCCATGAATTCCCTGACAACTGTCAGCTCAGAACCCATAACTCAAAACCCATAACTTAAAAGCACATGCTTCCTTCTTCCGAGCTTATCCTGAACCCCGACGGCAGCATTTACCACCTGCACCTGCTGCCCGACCACATTTCCGACACCATCCTCACCGTGGGCGACCCCGGCCGGGTGGCGCAGGTGAGCCGGCACTTCGACTCGATTGAGTTCGAAGGGGCCCACCGCGAATTCGTGACCCACGTGGGGTACTACAAGGGCAAGCGCCTCACGGTGCTCAGCACCGGCATGGGCACCGACAACATCGACATCGTGCTCAACGAGCTGGACGCGCTGGTGAACATCGACTTCGTGGCCCGGGCGGTGCGGCCCGTGGCCGAGCAGCTGCGCCTGCGCATCGTGCGCCTGGGCACCAGCGGCAGCCTGCAACCCGACGTGCCCGTGGGCGCGGTGCTGGCCACCGAGCACGCCGTGGGCCTCGATTCGCTGATGCACTTCTACCCGCTGGTCGAAACCGGCCTCGAAACCCAGGTGGGCACCGCGCTCCAAGCGACGCTGGGCCTGCCGTTCACGCCCTACGTGGTGCGCGGCGACGACCTGCTCCGCGAGCAGCTCGGGGCCGGGGCCTTGATGGGCAACACCCTCACGTGCCCGGGCTTCTACGGGCCCCAGGGCCGCCGCCTGCGCCTCGACGTGACGCCCGCCGACTACCTCGACCGCCTGCGCAGCTTCCGCCACCAGAGCGCCGAGGGCGGGTTTCGCCTCGATAACTTTGAGATGGAAACCGCCGGCTACTACGCCCTGGGCCGCCTGCTGGGCCACCAGGTGCTCAGCCTGAACGCCGTGGTCGCCAACCGCGCCACCGGCGAGTTTGCCGCCGACGCCGGGGCCGTGGTCGATGCCATGATTGAGCGCACCCTTCAGCGGTTGGCGTAAGGCTTTTGTCGGTTTGCTGGAAACAATTCCGACAACTGATAGCAAGCAGCCGACAACTAAAGCTTTAGCTGAATTCCAGCCGCAGCACGGCCCGTAGGGGCAGGGCCGCGCCCTTTTGCAGCACCAGCACGTCGTCGTCCACGGCCCACACGCAGGCTTGCAGGCGGTGCTGGGCCCCGTCGGCGGTGAGGAAGTACAGGGCGAGCTTGCCCCGGTAGGTGCTGCCGAGCACGGCGGCGTGGGCGGCTTCGATGGCCCGGCAGTAGCGCTCGGCGGGGGTGGCCAGCACGTCGTCGTCGGGGAAGTGCATGCGGGCGAGCAGTTCGGGGGCCACGGCGGGGAACAGGGCGGGAGCGTGGGTCATGGTAACGTAGAAATAAGGCAGGACGAGTAGGGGAATCGGTAGCGTAAATAACCTAGACCGTAGTACAGGCCATCAAAGCAATTCCGCCGCCAGAAACGCCATCGTGTCCACCCCGTCGGCGTAATCGGCCACGCCCGGCTGCTGGGCCTGGCCGAAGGGTACGCTGCCGGCCCAGCGCCCGCCGGCCGCCACCACGCACTGGATGCGGGGGGCCACGTCGGTGAGTTGGTCCACGAGGTCGATTTCCTGCGCGTACGCGCCGTAGTGCAACACCGAGATGGGCGAAACCAGCGCCGGTTGGGGCGTAAGCAGCAGAAAACCAGTGTCGAGGTGCGGCACGGCGTTAACTAATAATATACTTTTATTGTAATCATAGTTATTTTGATACTTGTGGTGGTTCAGTACACCCTGACACACTTGCAGGGCGTCGAGTAAGGGGATAAAGTCGTAGTTTTCAGGTACGTAAAGCTTGCTTACGTTGCGGCAGCCCAGGCCGTAGTACTGGAAGATGTCGGGGCCCAAATACGCCAGCTCGGCCTCGGTTTCCTGGCCCGTGAGCACGGCCACGCCCGTGCGGTTGCGCCGGATGAGGTGCGGTTTTTTGCCAAAATAAAATTCAAAATACCGCGCGGTATTGTCCGATCCGGTGGCAATAAAGGCGTCGGCCGCGTTCAGGCGGGGCACGATTTGGACGAATTTGGTAAAACGTGTCTCAATTTGGGAAAGCTCGCCGAGCACCCATTCCATCAGCACCGTGTCGGAAGCGCTGAGTTTGGCCAGCAGCACATGGCCGCTCAGCAGCACGCACAGCGCGTCGTGGAAGCCCACCAGCGGGATGTTGCCGGCCATCACCACGCCCACCCGGCGCGCGGCGGTGGGCTCGGGCGGGTAGCGGGCAGCCCAGCGGGCGAGGGCCTCGGGGGCCAGCAGGTGGGCCACGCCGGCCACGGCGGCGGCCACGCTGGGCCGGTCGAACCAGGCGTTTTGGTTGCGGGCGCGGGCGGCCAGGGCGGTTAGCTCGTCGGCGGGAAAGGTGGCCAGGCGCTGGCCCAGGGCCACGAAAGCGGCCAGGCGTTCGGAATGATTCATGCGAAAAAGGAAGGGCAAAGCGGGGACAAAAGTCGGCATATTGTGCAGAAACGGCCCCGGGTGCGTAATTTTACGGCTCCGAACCAACGGCTGGCCCGTTGGTTCTTACGTAAATAGGGCCAACGGTTACCGTTTGGCTTCTTCCACCTCCTGCCCCCCGCGACGCCCCATGGCCATCATGATAACCGACGAGTGCATCAATTGCGGTGCCTGCGAACCGGAATGCCCCAACAACGCCATTTACGAAGGCGGCGCGCAGTGGCGCTGGGCCGACGGCACCACCCTGAAGGAGGTGCAAACCGCCGACGGCACCACCGTGGCCGGCACCGCCCCCCAAACCCCGGTGTCGGACGAATATTACTACATCGTGTCGGATAAGTGCACCGAGTGCGTGGGCTTCCACGAAGAGCCCCAGTGCGCCGCCGTGTGCCCCGTCGACTGCTGCGTGGACGACCCCGACCTGCGCGAAACCCGCGAGCGGCTGCTCGAGAAGAAAACCTGGCTGCACCTGGTGGCCGCTTAGGCGGCCGCTGCCGCCGGCGAACCGGGCCGCTTCCAGCAGGGAGCGGCCTTTTTTGTGCGGCCGGCACCTCCCGGCCGGGCCTGGCTTGGCCCCGGGGCCGCTGAGGCAGTTTGCGCGAAAAAGCGCAACTGGTGGCCCACGAAGGCTGTCCAGGGGCCCCAAAACGTACCTTTGCCGAAATACTTACCTCCCAACATGTCCCTCGCCACTACTTACTCGCCCGCCGACGTTGAAGCCAAATGGTACCAATGCTGGCAGGAGCAGGGCTTTTTTAAAGCCAGCCCGAACCCTAAAAAGACGCCCTACACCGTGGTCATCCCGCCGCCCAACGTGACGGGGGTGCTGCACATGGGCCACATGCTGAACAACACCATCCAGGACGTGCTGGTGCGCCGCGCCCGGATGCGGGGCCAGGAGGCCTGCTGGGTGCCCGGCACCGACCACGCCAGCATCGCCACCGAGGCCAAGGTGGTGGCCCAGCTCAAGGAGCAGGGCATTGAGAAGAAGGACCTCACCCGCGAGCAGTTCCTGGCGCACGCCTTCGCTTGGAAGGACAAGTACGGCGGCATCATCCTCGAGCAGCTCAAGCAGCTCGGGGCCTCCTGCGACTGGGACCGGACCCGCTTCACGATGGAGCCGGCCCTGACCGACGCCGTGCTGCGCGTGTTCGTGGACTTGTACCGCAAGGGCCTGATTTACCGCGGCGTGCGCATGGTGAACTGGGACCCGCTGGGCGGCACCGCCATTTCGGACGAGGAGGTGATTCCGAAGGACGTGACGGCCAAGATGTACTACTTAAAGTACGAAATCGTAGCTGATAGCTCACAGCCGTTAGCTGTTAGCTTTGAACAAGAAGCTAACAGCCAGCAGCCAGCAGCTAAAAGCTACATCGTGGTGGCCACCTCGCGCCCCGAAACCATCATGGCCGACGTGGCCGTGGCCGTGAACCCCGCCGACGAGCGGTTCCACGACCTGGCCGGGCAGCGGGTGCGCATCCCGCTGCTGGGCCGCGACGTGCCCGTCATCCAGGACGAGTACGTGCTGACGGATTTCGGCACCGGGGCCCTGAAGGTGACGCCGGCCCACGACCTGAACGACTACAACCTGGGCCAGAAGCACAACCTGCCCATCATCGACATTCTGAACGACAACGGCACGCTGAATGAACGGGCCGAGCTGTACGTGGGACAGGACCGGTTCGCGGCCCGCCGCAACATCGTGAAGGATTTGGACGCCGCCGGCCTGCTCGTGAAAACGGAGGAATACGCCAGCATCGTGCAAACTTCGGAGCGCACCAAGGCCGTGATTGAGCCCAAGCTGAGCATGCAGTGGTTCATGAAAATGGAGCACCTGGCCAAGCCGGCCCTCGAAGTGGTGGAGAACGACACCATCCGCCTGCACCCCGCCAAATTCAAGAATACCTACCGGGCGTGGATGGAAAACGTGCGCGATTGGTGCATCTCGCGGCAGCTCTGGTGGGGCCAGCAAATCCCGGCTTATTACCTGCCCGACGGCTCGTTCGTGGTGGCGTTATCGGCCGTGGAAGCACTTGAACTAGCGCGTGAGCAGAGCGGAAATGCCGCGTTGGAAATGAGTGACTTGCGCCAGGACGAAGATGTGCTCGATACCTGGTTTTCTTCGTGGCTGTGGCCCATCTCGGTGTTCGACGGCTTTGCCGACCCGGACAACGCCGACGTCAACTATTTCTACCCGACCAACGACCTGGTGACGGGCCCCGACATCCTGTTTTTCTGGGTGGCGCGGATGATCATGGCCGGGCTGGAATTCCGCCAGGAGGTGCCGTTCCGCAACGTGTACCTCACCGGCATCGTGCGCGACACCCAGGGCCGCAAGATGAGCAAGCAGCTCGGCAACTCGCCCGACCCGCTCGACCTCATCGCGCAGTTCGGGGCCGACGCCGTGCGCACCGGCATGCTGTTTTCGGCCCCCGCCGGCAACGACCTGCTTTACGACGAGAAGCTGGTGGCGCAGGGCCGCAACTTCGCCAACAAGCTCTGGAACGCCTTCCGCCTGGTGAAAGGCTGGGAGGTGGACGCGGCCCTGCCCTTTGCGCACGACAAGCCGGTGGCCTGGTTCGGGGCCCGGCTGGCGGCGGTGGTGGCCGACATCGACGACCACTTCGAGAAGTTCCGCATCTCCGACGCGCTGCTGGCGGTGTATAAGCTGGTGTGGGACGACTTCTGCGCCCAGTACCTGGAGATGGTGAAGCCCGCCTACCAGCAGCCCATCGACCCCGAAACCCTGCGCCACACCACGGCCTACTTCGAGGCGCTGCTCAAGCTGCTGCACCCGTTCATGCCCTTCATCACGGAGGAGCTGTGGCACGAGCTGGCCGCCCGGGGCCCCCGCGACTACGTGACCGTGGCGCACTGGCCCAAGCCCGCGCCCCCGGCCGACAGCGCCGCCCTGCTCGCCGGCATGGACAAGGCCCTGGCCGTGGTGGCCGGCATCCGCGCGGTGCGCAACCAGAAAAACCTGGGCCCCAACAAGCCCCTGGCCCTGGTCATCAAAACCGACGAGCCCGCGCTGTTCACCGCCTACGAGGGCGTGCTGCGCAAGCTGGGCAACCTGGAGGCGCTGGACTTTGCCGGCGCTGGGCCGGCCGGGGCGGTGAGCTTCGTGCAGGGCAGCAGCGAGTTTTTCGTTCCGCTCGAAGGCCCGGTTGATACGGCCGCCGAGCGGGCCCGCCTCGAAAAAGAGCTGGCCTACGCCCAGGGCTTCCGCGAGTCGGTGCAGAAAAAGCTGGGCAACGAGAAGTTCGCGGCCAACGCCAAGCCCGACGTGCTGGAGCGCGAGCGGCAAAAGCTGGCCGACGCCGAGGCAAAAATTGTGGCGCTGGAACAGGCCCTGAAGGGAATGTAAAGCTTCATTAATCCGCATAAAAAGCCGCTTCCTGGGCAAAGAAGCGGCTTTTTGCTGTCCACTAAAAACGGGTAACTACCGCAGGCGCGACATTTGTCGTTGTCCTCACGACAGTTGCCATCAATTCAGTCCGTACATATCATGGCCCCGTACCCCTTCGGCGAGCTGCTGGGCGGCCCCGCTGTGGCGGGCGAGCCGTTGCAACGACCTGCAGCTGGTGGACCTGATGCAGCACGGGCAACGGCGGCCGCGAGTGCCGGGCTAGGTGGTCGAGGACCCGGCACTCGCGGCCGCCGTTGCCCGCCGTGCTGGCCGCCGCCGTCGACGTGTACCTGCTCACGCTGGAAGTGCCCGATGCCGCAAGCCGCGCGGAGGCAACCGCCGCCGACCTGCCCGCCGACTGGCAAGGGCCGGCGCAGCCCCATCCCACCGCCCTGCTCGGTGATGCCTGGCTGGCTGCCGGGGCCACGCCGGCCCTGCGGGTGCCGTCGTTGCTGGTGCCCGACGAGCACAACTTGCTCCTCCGCCCCGCGCACGCCGAATTTGCCCAAGTGCGGGTGGCGTACGCCCGGCCGTTTCGCTTCGACGAGCGGCTGCGCAAGGCTTAAACGAGCCGGGGCCCTACTTCGGCTCCGGCATGGGGGCGGGGCCCGTACCGGCCTTTTTCTGTTCCTGGGCCAACTGGTTTTGCAGTTGAAACGTGACCTGCTCGCAGTCGGCGAACCGTTTGTTGGCCACCTCGAGCGCCGTTTCGGCCGCCGATAGCTGCTGGTACAAAAAGCCGATGAGGCCCAGCGCCAGCACGAGGGAGGCGATGATGAGGATGTTTTTCATGGGTACGTAACGGGTCGTCTCCCGATTTGACATTCCGCGCCCTGCGCGGACCGACAAACCGGAGGGCGGACTCAAAAAACGTTAAATCGTCGTGTTCGGGTCGAACTGCTCCAGGTAATCGGCCACTTTGCGCACGAACATGCCGCCGAGCGAGCCGTCCACCACGCGGTGGTCGTAGCTGTGGCTCAGGAACATGAACTGGCGCACGCCGATGAAGTCGCCCGCTGGCGTTTCAATGACGGCGGGCTTTTTCTGGATGGCCCCCACGGCCATGATGGCCACCTGCGGCTGCATGATGATGGGCGTGCCCATCACGTTGCCGAACGAGCCCACGTTGCTCAGCGTGTAGGTGCCGCCTTCGAGGTCGGCGGGGGTGAGCTTGTTGGCGCGGGCGCGGTTAGCCAGGTCGTTTACCTTTTTGCTCAGGCCGTTGAGGTTGAGCTGGTCGGCCTTGTGAATCACTGGCACGATGAGGTTGCCGCTGGGCAGGGCCACGGCAATGCCGATGTTGATGTCCTTTTTCTTGATGATGTAGTCCCCGTCCACCGACACGTTGATGTTCGGGAAATCCTGGATGGCGCGGGCCACGGCCTGGATGAAGAGGGGCGTGAACGTCAGGTTTTCGCCCTCGCGCTTCTTGTAGGCGTCCTTGTGCTGGTTGCGCCAGTTCACCAGCTCCGTCACGTCGGCCTCCACGAAGCTGGTGACGTGCGGGGCAATGCGCTTCGAATCGACCATGCGCTGGGCAATCATTTTGCGCATCCGGTCCATCTCAATCAGCTCCTGGCCGCCGCTCACGCTGGGGGCCGGTTTGCTACTGACGGCGGGCGGCGGACTAACCGCTGCGGGCTGGACCGCCGGGGCCGCTTGCGGCTGCGGCTGCGGCTGCGGCGCGCGCGCAGGGGCCACTTCGGCCGCTTTCAGGGCCGGGACGGGCTCGGCATCGGACGGCGGCGGGGTGGCCCCAGGGCGCAGCGGCGGCTTGCCGGCGGCCACGTAGTCGAGGATATCCTTCTTGGTGACGCGGCTTTCCTTGCCGGTGCCGGGCAGGTATTCCAGGTCGGCGGCGCTCACGCCTTCCTCGCGGGCAATGCTGAGCACCAGCGGCGAGAGGAAGCGCCCGGGCTGGTAGGCCGCGTCCTGGGTGGCCCGGGCCACGAGCGGGGCCTGCGGGTCGTTGGGTTCGGGCAGGTAGGGCACGGCGGCCGGGGCGTGGCCGTTGGCGCTGGCCGGGGCTGCCGGCCCGGCGGCGGGGGCCGGGGCGGCGGGCGCGGCGGCGTTCACCTCGGTTTCGATGATGGCGATGGGGGCCCCCACGGCCACCACCTGGCCTTCCTGCACCAGAATCTCGGCCAGGGTGCCGGCCTGGATGGCGGGCACTTCGGTATCCACTTTGTCGGTGGCCACTTCCAGCACCGATTCGTCCTGCTCAATGGCGTCGCCGACTTGCTTCAGCCATTTTAAGACGGTGCCTTCCATGATGGATTCGCCCATCTTGGGCATCGTCATTTCCACTCGTGCCATAAGCTGCGGGGTGTTTTGGGGGTAAGGATGGGGTGGGAGGTCGGGGCCGCGAAGGTACGGCGCGGGCCCGCGTCCGCACCAGCAGGGCCCGGCCTACGCCCCGTGCCCCGTCAGCCGCTGCCACAGCAGCGCCAGCGTCGCCTGCGCCGTGTAAGTGATGTTCAGGTCGCGGCCCCGGTCGAAGCTGATCTGCTTGCTCACGGTGCCTTGCGCGTCGGCCACGGCGAAGCAGATGGTGCCCACCGGCTTGTCGGGGGTGCCGCCGCCGGGACCCGCAATGCCGCTGGTGGCCACGGCCACGTCGGCCCCCAGGCGCTGGCGGGCCCCCTCGGCCATGGCCCGCACGGTGGCCTCGCTCACGGCCCCGCTGGTAGCCAGGGTTTCGGTGGGCACGTTCAGCTCGCTGGTTTTGATGTCGTTATGGTACGCCACCACGCTGCCGCGAAAGTAGCCCGAGCTGCCCGGCACCCCCGTGAGGCGGTGGGCCACCAGGCCCCCGGTGCAGCTCTCGGCGGTGGCCAGCGTGAGGCCCTTCGCCAGCAATAACTGGCCGATGGCGGCCTCCAGGGTGGTTTCGGTTTCGGCAAAAATGTAGGAGCCGATGCGCTCCCGCAGGGCCGGCAGCAGGGCCCGCATCCGGCCGGGCAGGTCGGGCTGGCCGTCGTCGGAGCCCGTCAGGCGCAGGCGCACGGCCCCCAGGCTGGGCAGGTAGGCCAGCTTGAGGTTGGGCGGCAGGGCGTCCTCCCAGTCGGCAATTTTCTCGGCCAGGTACGACTCGCCCAGGCCCACGGTCATCACCACCACGTGCTCGATGGGGGCCAGGGCGAACCGCTCGCGCAGGCGCGGCAGCACCTCGTCACTCATCAGCTTCTTCATCTCGAAGGGCACGCCGGGCATGCTCACGAACACCGTGTCCTGGTCCTCGAACCACATGCCCGGGGCCGTGCCCACGGCGTTGAACAGCACCTGGCAGCCCGCCGGCACCAGGGCCTGCTGGCGGTTCACGTCGAGCATGGGCCGGTTGTAGCGCCGAAAAAACTCCGTCACGTGGGCCAGGGTCGGCTCGTGCATCACCAGTTCGCTGCCGAAGTAGCGGGTCAGCACGTGCTTGGTGAGGTCGTCTTTGGTGGGGCCCAGCCCGCCGGTGATGAGCACCACCCGGGCCCGCTGCCGGGCCTGGTCCAGGGCCCCCACAATCTCGTCGGCGCGGTCGGACACCGACGAAATCTGGCGCACGCGCAAGCCGATTTTGGCCAGCTCCTGGCCCATGAAGGCCGAGTTGGTGTCGATGACCTGCCCGTAAAGCAACTCGTCGCCAATGGTCATGATTTCAACGTCGGGCGGGGCGGGGCGGGGGGCAGGAGCGGGCATGGATGGGAAAGACAAAGGGAAGTTTGATGAAGTAAAAAGGAATTTGGCGGGAAATTTGCGTCAATTTGCAGGCGCGGCGGCACTACGACAGCCACAACGGCCAACGGGTTTTCCCGCCGCGTCTTTTTTATTTTGATGTTTACGCGCATTGCTACCCTTGTGCTGACCGCCGGCCTGTTGGCCGCCGCGGCCCCCGCCGCCCAGGCCCAAGCCGCCAAAACCACGGCTGCCAAAGCCGCCGCCGCCAAAAAAGCTGCCGCGGCTAAAACGGCCGCTGCCAAAGCCGCCGCCGCTAAGAAAGCGGCCGCCGCCAAAGCCGCGCCGGCCAAGCCCGCCGCCGCTACCCCCGCCCCGGCCCCGGTGGCCCCCCTCACCGAAGCCGAAGCCAGCGCCGGCATCAAGGACGCCCTGACCAAAGGGGTGACCAAGGCCGTGGAATTCGCGTCGGAGAAGGACGGCTTCAACACCAACGACGACATCCACATCCCGATTCCGGAAGACATGGCGCTGATGAAGACCACGCTCAGCGCCGTTCCGGGCATGGGCACGGTAATTTCCACGTTTGAAACCCAGCTCAACCGCGCCGCCGAGGCTGCCGCGCCCAAGGCCAAGGACATCTTCTTGGCCGCCCTCACCAACATGAGCCTGACCGACGCGCTGGGCCTGGTGACGAGCAGCGCCACGGACGCGGCCACGCAGTTTCTGCGCAAATCAACGGAGCAGCAGCTTGTTACGGCTTTCAAGCCCGACATCACCGCCGCCATCAGCCAGGTGGGGGCCGAGGCCGCCTACACCAAAATGACGACCCAGTACAACCGCATTCCGCTGATGACGCCGGTGAAAACCGACCTCTCGGCCTACACCACGCAAAAAGCGGTGGACGGCATTTTCATCCTCATGGCGCAGGAAGAAGCCAAAATCCGCAAAAACCCCGCCGCCCGCACCACCGACCTGCTCAAGCGCGTGTTCGGCACCAAGTAGCGCCGGGTGGTTGGAGCTTAGAAAACGTCGCTCAAGCTTCCAGGTCCCAGCGGCTGAGTACCAAAAAGCCCCGGCCGCGCTACGCGGCCGGGGCTTTTTGGCGGGCTGAAGCCCTAAAAATCGTCGTTGTCGAAGCTGCTGCCCCCGCGGCGCGGCGCGCTGAACCCGTCGTCCTCGTCCTCGTCGTCGGCAAAATCGTCGTCTTCATCGAGCGAAGTGAAGCTGCCGCGCTCGGCGCTGTCGGCATTGTCAGCGTTTTCGGCGGCCACGTGCTCGGCTTCGGTCATGCCGGCCAGGTCCAGGGCCTCGTCGTGGCTCGAGCCGGTGTCGCACCACATCAGGTAATCGGCGTACTTGGCCGAGAGCTGGTCTTCGGGGTTCCCCAAGGCCTTGGCACCGCCCTGGGCGGCGTAAGAATCAAGCGTATCGTCGTCGTCGAGCAAGTCGTCGTCCAGGTCGTCGTGGTCAATCATGGCCGGGGCGTTAAAATAAGGGTGGAAGATAAAGGCGGTGGCAGCGGCGAAGATACGCGCCGTGGTGAGATGGAGTTACCCAAGAAAGCGGGCTTAGGGCCCCGTAAGCTATATTTTTTGAAATTTTTTACGCAAGCTGAGCCATTCGCCGACGATGGCTGAGAATAGTATTCCCACCGGCCCCCGCCGCCCGGCTAGCGCGGCGGCCGCGGCTGGAAGTCCGTCACCGCCAGTTCCTCGTCACAAAAAGCGTATTCGGCGGGCACGTTGGAACTGAGCAAGATGGTGCGGCCGGCGCGGGTGGCCCGCACGTGCTCCTGAAACCAGGCCGCGCCCGTGGCGTCGAGGTTGGTGGTGGGCTCGTCGAGCAGCAGCAGGGGCGCGTCGGCGTACAGGGCCAGGCCCAGCTTGAGGCGCTGCTTCATGCCCGACGAGAACTCGCGCACCAGCCGCCCGCGGGCCCCTTCCAGGTACATGAGGCCCACGAGCCCGTCGAGGGTAATGCCCGGCCGCAAGGGCTTGAACCGGGTGTGAAAGCGCAGCAATTCCGTCAGCGTCAGCTCTTCCAGCAAATCGAGGTAGGGGGCGGCGTAGGCCAGGTGTTGCGGCACATCTTCCACCGCCAAGGTCCGGCCGGCCCGCGCGTAAGCCAGGGTGCCTTCGGTGGGCAGCAGCTGGCCGGATAAGGTGTTGAGCAGCGTGCTTTTGCCCGCGCCGTTGGGCCCCAGCACGGCCGTGGCGCTACCGGGCCGGAAGGTGCGCGTCAGGCCCCGGTATATCCAGTCGCGCTGGTAGCGCTTGCCCAGGCCGGTGGCGTCAATCTGCAATTGAGTTGCTTGTTGTTAAGTGCTCCGCATGACGTTCCGATAGGTTAAACCAACGCCTAGCAACTGCTTAGTTGGCAGGATCCCAGCAAAGCATTGGCTGACAACTAGCGGCAACTAAAAAACTGGTTCCGCTAATCCGCGCCTTCGTCGAGGCCTTTTTTGCCCGGGCCTTTGATGATGCCCCGGCTGGCGGCCCGCACGAACGCCACGGCCAGGGCCCGCTCGGCGGAAGCCGGTATTTCGGCTTCGATGCGGGCCAGGGCCTCTTGGGTATTCAGGCCGCTCAGGAACACGATGCGGTAGAGGTCCTGGATTTCCAGCACCTGCTGCTCAGAGAAGCCGCGGCGGCGCAGGCCCACCGAGTTCACGCCGGCGTAGGTCAGGGGCTCGCGGGCGGCCTTCACGAAGGGCGGCACGTCCTTGCGCACCAGCGAGCCGCCGCCGATGAAGGCGTGGGCCCCGATGCTCACAAACTGGTGGATGGCCGAAGTGCCGCCCAGGATGGCCCAGTCGCCCACCTGCACGTGCCCGGCCAGCTGCACGGCGTTCGAAATCACGCAGTGGTCGCCCACCGCGCAGTCGTGGGCCACGTGCACGTAGGCTTGCAGCAGGCAGTGGGCCCCCACCGCGGTGCGGCCGCGCTCCACGGTGCCGCGGTTCACGGTCACGCACTCGCGCAGCACGGTGTAGTCGCCCACGTGGGCCGTGGTGTGCTCGCCGGCAAATTTCAGGTCCTGCGGGATGGCCGACACCACGGCCCCCGGAAAAATCTGGCAGTGGGCCCCGATGCGGGCCCCGTCCATGACGGTCACGTTGGGCCCAACCCACGTGCCTTCGCCAATCTCCACGTCCGCGGCAATGGTGGTGAAGGGCTCGACGGTGACGCCTGCCGCGAGGCGGGCGCTGGGGTGGATATGGGCGAGGGGGGAAATCATTTTTTGAGCTGTTAGCCAGTAGCGGTTAGCTGCTAGCTTTTTTTGAGGTATCAACGGCGACGCGCTAACAGCTAACCGCTACTAGCTAACGGCTGATTTCAAGCGTTGTCTTTGCGCACGATGGCGGCGCTCATTTCGGCGTCCATCACCACTTTGCCGTTCACGAAGGCCTGGCCTTTCATCTTGGCTATGCCGCGCTTGACGGGGGCCGTGAGCACGCAGTGGAAAATCATCGTGTCGCCGGGCACCACTTTTTTGCGGAAGCGGCAGTTTTCGATGCCCAGGAAGTACTGCCAGTAGTTCTCGGGGTCGGGCACGGTGTTCATCACCAGGATGCCGCCGGTTTGGGCCATGGCCTCGATTTGCAGCACGCCGGGCATGACGGGGTTGCCGGGGAAGTGGCCCTGAAAAAATTCCTCGTTCATGGTCACGTTCTTCACCGCCGTCACCATCTGCGAGTCGAGGTGAATCACCTTGTCGAGCAGCAAGAACGGGTAGCGGTGGGGCAGCACCTGCATGATGCGGTTGATGTCCATCACCGGCTCGCGGGCGGGGTCGTACACGGGCACGGGGTTGGAGTGGGCCTCCAGCATCTTCTTCTTAATCTTCTTGGCGAAGGCCACGTTGGCGGCGTGGCCGGGCCGGGCGGCCAGAATCTGGCCCTTCAGCGGGCGGCCCACCAGGGCGAGGTCGCCCACCAGGTCGAGCAGCTTGTGGCGGGCGGGCTCGTTTTTGTGGCGCAGGTCCACGTTGTTGAGGATGCCTTCCTTTTTGACGCTCACCCGGGGCTTGCCCAGCATCTTGGCCAGGTCGTTCAGCTCTTCGTCGGCCACCACGCGGTCCACCACCACGATGGCGTTGCTCAGGTCGCCGCCCTTGATGAGGTTGGATTTATAGAGGTGCTCGAGCTCGTGCAGGAAGCAAAAGGTGCGCGACGACGCTATTTCGTTGGCAAACTGCCCGATGTCGGCCAGCGTGGCGTGCTGCGAGCCCAGCACCGGCGAGTTGTAGTCCACCATCACCGTGAGGCGGTAGTCGGAGAGCGGCAGGGCGGCAATTTCCACGCCCCGCGCGTTGTCCATGTACCGGATGGTGTCGGGAATCTCGTAGTAGTTGCGCAGCGCGTTCTGCTCTTCCACGCCCACGCTTTGCAGGGCGTGGATGAACTCGGCCGACGAGCCGTCCATAATCGGCGGCTCGGGGCCCGAGAGCTGAATCAGCACGTTGTCGAGCTGCATGCCCACGAGGGCGGCCAGCGTGTGCTCCACGGTGTTCACGCGGGCCCCGTTCTGCTCGATGGTGGTGCCCCGCGAGAGGTCCACCACGTTGTCCACGTCGGCATCGACCACGGGCTGGCCGGGCAAATCGACGCGCTGAAACTTGTAGCCGTGGCCCACCGGGGCGGGGCAAAAGGTCATGGTGGCCTCCACGCCGGTGTGCAACCCGATGCCGCGCACCGTCACGGGCGCTTTGATGGTGTGTTGTTTGTCGTTCATTTAGTAGCGGTTAGCTGCCAGCCGTTAGCCGTTAGCTTTTTTGCGAGCGGTGCTCCGAAGCGTCGGGAGGAAGCGTCGCCAACAGCTAATGGCTAAAAGCTAACGGCCCATCCGGGCTGCAAAGCTAGGGTTTTTCCGGCGCGTTCGCCGCGGCCTCCAATCGCTCCACGCGCTTGGCGAGTTCGGGCAGGCGGCGGTACACCACCAGCGCCCGCTGGCTTTGTTTGAGGTCCAGCGCCGGCCGGCCCTGGAGGACGCGGCCCTCCTCCTTCACGGAGTTGTGCACGCCCGATTGGGCCGCCAGGGTGGTTTTGTTGGCCAGCTTGACGTGGCCCACCACCCCCACCTGCCCGCCCAGCACGCAGTAGTCGCCGATTTTGGACGAGCCGGAGATGCCCGTTTGCGCGGCGATGACCGTGTGCCGGCCGATTTCTACGTTGTGGCCCACCTGCACGAGGTTGTCGATTTTGCTGCCCGCGCCCACCCGCGTCGTGCCCATGGTGGCGCAGTCCACGGTGGTGTTGGCCCCGATGCTCACGTAGTCTTCGAGCACCACGTGGCCGATTTGCGGGATGGGGCGGTAGCTGCCGTCGGGCTGCGGGGCGAAGCCGAAGCCGTCGGTGCCCACCACGGCCCCCGCCTTGATGACGCAAAACCGGCCAATCACTGTGTCGGGGTAAATCTTGGCCCCCGCGTGCACCACGCTGCCCTCGCCAATCGTCACCCGGTCGCCGATGTAGGCGTGCGGAAACACGAGCACGTTGTCGCCGAGGCGGCAATCGTCGCCAATGTACGAAAACGCCCCCCGGTAGTGCCCCGCCCCGATGGTGGCGCTGGCGGCCAGGTAGGCGGGCTCTTCCACGCCGCGCTTGCCCGTGCGCGCGGCCTGGGCATAAAACTCCAGCAGCTTGGTGAAGCCCGAGTACGGGTCGGCCACGCGGACGAGGGCGGCGGCCACCGGCTGCCGCGGGGCCAGGTCGGGGCCCACAATCACGGCCGAAGCCTGGGTGGTGTAGAGAAAGGACTCGTACTTGGGGTTGGACAGGAAGGCGAGCGAGCCGGGCTGGGCTTCTTCGATTTTAGCCAGGCTGGTCACGCGCCGGGTGGCGTCGCCCTCCACCGTGCCCCCGAGCACCTCCGCAATTTGCTGAACGGTAAATTCCATAGCGGGCAAAAGTAGGTTTTTAAGCCGTTAGCCGTTGGCTGCTAGCTGCTAGCTTTTTTATTCGTGGTAGCTAACGGCTGACAGCCAACGGCTAACCGCTCAGATAATTTCCTTGGGGTAGCAGATGTAAAACTTGTCCACGCGCTGGCTCAGGGCCCGGATGTTGGGCAGGTCGGAGGCGTCCATCACGTTCACCACCTCGCCTTTTTTGGTGAGGATGTTGATGGGCTCCTGGCTGCGGGCGTCGTAGGCGCTGTTGCTCAGGCGGCCCGCAATCATGAGCAGGGCCGCCTCGGCGGGCGGCAGGCCGAACTGCTCCTGAATCAATTCCTGGATGCCGAGCTTGAAGTCGTCGTCGAACGGGGCGGGGGCCAGCACGATTTTCAGCAGGTTGCGGTGCAGCAGGCTCTGGGCCAGGTAGCGGAGCACCGCGTCGGGGTGGCCGGCCCAGCTTTTCACCGCCGACCAGATGTCGTAGTCGTCCAGCTCCACGAAGTGGCCCAGGATTCTGGGGTCGTCGGCGAACTCGGCCAGCGTCACGGCCCGGCCCAGGAAGTAGCCCAGGCAGCTGCTGGCCGGCACGGCCACGCCCCGGCGGGCCAGGTCGCGGGCCCGCTGCACGGTGCGAATCATCATCTGCTCGGCGCTCGTAACCGTCTTGTGCAAGTACACCTGCCAGTACATCAGCCGGCGGCTCACCAGAAAGTTCTCCACCGAGTACACCGCCTTTTCTTCCAGCACGAGCTGCTCGTCCACCACGCGCAGCATTTTGATGAGGCGGTCGGCCCCCGGGCGGCCCTCCTCCACGCCGGTGTAGAAGGAGTCGCGGTTGAGGTAGTCGAGCCGGTCCATGTCGAGCTGGCTGCTGACGAGCTGGTGGAAAAATGGCCGTGCGTAGGTGCCCTCAAAGATTTCGATGGCCAGCGTGAGCCGCCCGCCGAAGGCCTCGTTCAGCCGCCGCATCAAAAACAAGGAGAGCTGCTCGTGGGGCACGTCCTGGAAAATGGCCGTTTCCAGGGCGTGGGAGAGGGGCCCGTGGCCGACGTCGTGCAGCAGGATGGCGGCCAGCGCGGCCTCGCCCTCGGCCGCCGAAATCGTGACGCCCTTGTCCTTGAGCGTGCGCAGGGCCAGCTGCATGAGGTGCATGGCCCCCAGCGCGTGGTGGAAGCGCGTGTGCAGGGCCCCCGGATACACGAAGCCCGTGAGGCCCAGCTGCTGGATGCGCCGCAGCCGCTGGAAGTAGGGGTGCTGGATGAGGTCGAACAGCAGCTCGGTGGGGATGGTGACGAACCCGTACACGGGGTCGTTGAATATCTTCTTTTTATTCACGGGGCGCGGCGGGCGGAAAAGCTGGTGCAAAAGAACAACAACCGGCCCCAGCGGGCCCCGGGGCCCCACCGCTCTGGCGCGGACGTAGCAACCCCGCGGTCGGTTTTGCGGTACTGTTGGGCGATAATCGGAGCCGGCCGGACACCATAAGCAGGCGTTTCTGCGTTCAACCCCCATGCCGGGCAGCCGCCCGGCGTCGCTTCACCCGCTGCGGGCCCCCGGGCGCTACGGCCAAGTACCTGTACTTATGACCACTACCATTCTTTGGGCCGACGATGAAATCGATTTGCTCAAGCCCCATATTCTGTTTCTAAAAGACAAAGGCTACGACGTGACCCCCGTGAACAGCGGGGCCGACGCCATCGAGCAAATCCAGGAGCATACCTACGACCTGGTATTTCTGGACGAGAACATGCCCGGCCTGACGGGCCTCCAGACGCTCACCGAAATCAAGGCCATCCGGCCCACCGTGCCGGTGGTGATGATTACCAAGAGCGAGGAGGAGCACATCATGGAAGAAGCCATCGGCTCGAAAATCGCCGATTACCTCATCAAGCCCGTCAACCCTAGCCAGATTCTGCTGTCGGTGAAAAAGGTGCTCGACAACAAGCGCCTGGTGAGCGAAAAGACCAACTCGGGCTACCAGCGCGACTTCCGCCAGCTCGGGATGCAGCTCTCCGACCGCCTCTCGCCCGCCGAGTGGGCCGACGTGTACAAGAAGCTGGTGTACTGGGAGTTGGAAATCAATGAAACCGAGGGCAAGAGCATGGCCGAGGTCTTCAACATGCAGAAGGACGAGGCCAACACCTACTTCGGCCGCTTCATCACCGAGAACTACGAGGACTGGGTGAATAACCGCGACAAGAACGCGCCCCTCATGTCGCACCAGCTCTTCAAGGAGCGCGTGTTTCCGACGCTGAAGGCCACCGGCGACACGCCCGTGTACTTCGTGCTGATTGACAACCTGCGCTACGACCAGTGGAAAGTACTCGAACCCATTATCAACGAGCTGTTTACCGTGGACAGCGAGGAGATGTACTACGCCATCCTGCCCACCACCACGGCCTACGCCCGCAACGCCATCTTTTCGGGCATGATGCCGAGCGAGATTCAGAAGAAATACCCCAACCTGTGGGTGAACGACGACGACGACGAGGGCAAGAACCTGCACGAGGCCGAGTTCATGGAAATCAACTTCCAGAAGAACAACCAGAAGGTGAAGCACAGCTACCACAAGGTGACCAACCTGCAGGCCGGCAAGGACTTGCTGGGCAAGATGGCCAACCTGCACAACAACTACAAGTGCAACGTCATCGTGTACAACTTCGTGGACATGCTCTCGCACGCCCGCACCGACATGGCCATGATTCGGGAGCTGGCGGCCGACGAGTCGGCCTACCGCAGCATCACCCGCTCGTGGTTCCTGCACTCGCCGCTGTACGAAATGATGCAGGTGATTGCCGAGAAAAAGGGCAAGCTCATCATCACCACCGACCACGGCACCATCCGCTGCAAGCGCCCCTACAAGATTGTGGGCGACCGGAATACGAACACCAACCTGCGCTACAAGCACGGCCGTAACCTGGGCTTCGACGACTCGCGCGACGTGTACGTGGTGCGCAAGCCGGAGAGCATCTTCCTGCCCCGCGAAAACGTGAGCACGGCGTATGTGTTCACGGTGGGCGACTATTTCTTCGCCTACCCCAACAACTACAACTACTACGTGAACTACTACAAGGACACGTTCCAGCACGGCGGCATCTCGCTGGAGGAGTGCATCATTCCCTACATCACGCTCACGGCCAAGGGCTAAGGGCCGGTATTGCTTTGAAGACCACGAAAAACCTCCTGCTCGCCGGGGCCCTGGTGCTGGGCTTGTCGGCGGGGGCCCGGGCCCAAACCACCGCGCCGCCCGCTCCCACGCCGCCCCCGGTCACCACTACTCCTGCCGCTTCGGGGGCCCAGCTGAGCCCCGATGCGTCCTCGCCGGGCCTCGCGCCGGCCGACCGGGCCCGCCTGGGCCAGGAAAAGGTTAAAAGCGACCAGCTCCCGGAACGCAAGGGCCGCCGGGCGAAGAATAAGGACCTGCCAAAGCCCGGCAACTAGCGCGGTGCGAGGGCGCGAACTTTGTGGCTCGGGGCCCTTGCTTCTCGTCCTTCAGCAGGCCACGCATTCGGTGCCAACCGCGCGGTTTCCGATTTCACAAAAGGAATTAAAAAAGATGAATTAAAAATCTGACCGTCAAATTTTTAATTCATCTTTTTTAATTCCTTTCAAAAGCGTACACAAACTTGAAAATTGCTCCAATCAACTGGTGCCACCGCAGTAGGCGAGGCTACTCGACCGCTGGGCGCGGAGCCGCCGGGTGAACAGGCAGGGCCAGCCGGGCTGGGCGCAGCCCCGGCGCGGTGGCCGTGAGCACCAGGGGCCCGGGGGCCCCCGTGGCTTGCACCAGCACCTGGGCCAGGCCGTTGAAGGCGCGGCGGTGCCAGGCGGGGGCGGGGGTGCGCAGGCTTACCGCGCCGGGGTTGGTGTTGAGGTTGTCCCAGTTGTGCTGCCGGATGAACGGCCGGGCGATAATAACCACGCTGTTGCGGCCCGGCCGCAGCAGCTTAGCGTCGAGGGGAAAAGTGTAGCCCCGGCTGCCGTTGGCCGCCAGCTGCTGCCCCAGGAGCTGGCCGTTGACGTACACGCTCTGCTGCTCGCCCAGGTTACGGAACAGCAGCTCGGCGGTGGCGGCGGGGCCCGGGCCGGCGGCCGGTAGCGTAAACGAGCCCCGGTAGGCGTAGGCCGTGTTGGCCACGGGCGCTTTGCCGAAGGCGGGGGCCCAGGCGGCATCGTCGTAAGTGGCGGCCGTCACTTCGGGCGGGGCCGCGGGGCCCGGCAGGGCCAGCTCCCGCAGGTTTTCGAGGGGCACGGTTTCGTCGCGGCCCAGGAATTTGTCGGCTTCCAGCGACGTCTCGTCGCCGTTGCCCACGCCGATGATGCGCCCGGGGCCGCTCAGGGCAAACGTGACGTCGGCGTTGGCCGTGGGCATCAGCAAGTGCTTCGCGTCTTCCACCCGCACGCTCACCACGGCTACGTCCTCGCGGTTGGCCAGCAGGGCGGGCTGGTCGGCGCTGAGGCGTAGGGCGGCGGCGGGGCCGGCGGTGCGCACCTCGTCGGTGAGCACGGCGCGGCCGGCGCGGTAGCCCACGGCCCGCAACGTGCCCGGGGCGTAGGGCACGGCCCAGGCCACGTGGCTGTTGGCCGGCACCGGCTTGCGGCCCAGGCTTTTACTATTCAGGAACAGCTCCACTTCCTCGCAGTTGGCGTAGGCCCACACGTCGAAGGGCTGGCCTTCGTGGCCCGGCCAGGTCCAGTGGGGCAGCAGGTGCAGGCTGGGCTGCGCCCCCCACCAGGCCCGCAGGTAGTAGGCGTCGTCCTTGGGGAAGCCGCAGAGGTCGAGCATGCCGAAGTACGACACGTTGGCCGGCCAGCGGTTGGGCGTGGCCTCGCCCCGGTAGTCGAAGCCCGTCCAGATGAACATGCCGGCCAGGTAGGGGCGGGCGGCGTAGTGCTGCCAGCCCTGCTCGAGGGTGCTGCCGTTGCCGTTGCCCTTGCGGTCGTAGGCCACGCGGTACAGCTGGGTCGAGTCGGGCAGGTACACGCCGCGGGTGGCGTAGGTCGAGCCCTCCTCGGTGCCCACCCCGCTCTGGAGCGGAAACTTGGCGTGCTGGGCATCGGTGCTGCCCTGCGAGATGTAGTTGTAGCCCATCACCTCGGTCACCGTCGAGATGCCCTGGCCCCAGCCCCCGCTCACGGCCGCCGTCACGGCCCGCGTCGAGTCCTGGGCCTTGACGGCGGCCTGGGCGCTGGCCGCCAGCCGGGCCCCGGTGATGTTGCCTTCCACGGCCCACTCCTCGTTGCCGATGCTCCACAGGATGACGCTCGGGTGGTTGCGGTCGCGCTCCACCAGGCGGCGGGCGTCGTGGCGGAACAGCTCCGACGAGCCCATCTCCCGCGCCTCGTCGATGACGAGCATGCCCAGCTGGTCGCAGGCGTCGAGCAGCTCGGGCGCGGGCGGGTTGTGCGAGCAGCGGTAGGCGTTAATGCCGAACGATTTGAGGGTGCGGATGCGGAACTCCTGCAGGGCATCGGGCAGGGCCGTGCCCACGCCGGCGTGGTCCTGGTGGTTGTTGGTGCCCTTTAGCTCCACGTGCGCGTCGTTCAGGAAAAAGCCCTGGTTGGGGTCGAAGCGCAGCGTGCGCACCCCGAAGGCCGTGGGGTAGGCATCGACCTCGGCCCCGCCCTGCCGCACGCGCGTCACCAGCTTGTAGAGGTACGGGTCGGTGAGGCCCCAGCGGTGGGCCAGGGCCAGGGGCAGGGCGGTGCGCACCACCTGCGTTTGGTAAGGGGCCAGGCGCAGCGCCTGGGCCGGCCCGGTGGCCACGGCGCGGCCGGCGGCGTCCTGCACTTCCTGCACCACTTCCACGGTTTGGGCGCTGCGGCCGTCGTTGGCGATGGTGGCGCGGGCCGTGACGCGGGCCCCGGCCCCGGCCGGCCCCGCGGGCTCGGTGCTGACGAAGGTGCCGTTGGGGGCCACGTGCACCAGGGCCGTTTTCGTGAGCCAGGTGTGGCGGTAAATGCCCGCTCCTTCGTAAAACCAGCCCTCCTGGAGGGTGGCGTCTACCCGCACGGCCACCACGTTGGGGCCCCCGTAGTTGAGGTAATCGGTGATGTCGTAGTGGAAGCTGTAGTAGCCGCTGGGCTCGGTGCCCAGGTAGTGCCCGTTGATCCACACCTGGGAATTGCGGAACACGCCGTCGAATTCCAGCGCCAGGTGCCGGCCCAGGTCGGTGGCCGGCACCGCGAAGGTTTTGCGGTACCAGCCCACGCTGCTCTTGGGAAAGGAGCGGCCCACCGTTTTGAAGCCGTGGCTGAAGCCGCCCTCGGGGCTGCCGTCGGGGCTGAAGGGCTGCTCCGCGGCCCAGTCGTGGGGCAGGTCGAGCCGCCGCCAGCCGCGGTCGTCGAAGCCGGGCGCGGCGGCCCCGTCGCCGTTGCCGGTTTTGGCCAGGTACGAAAAATAGCCGAGGCCGAACCCAAAGTCCTGCGCGGGGTCGAACGGGTGGCCGTAGGCGAAGCGCCAGCCGAAGTCCATCAGCAGGTGCTCGCGGCCGGGCGCGGCGGCGGGCGGCGGGGCCTGGGCCCCGGCCTTAACCGAGGGCCCCAGCAGGGCCCCCAACAGCAGCAAAACCAAGGCAAGTCGTTGGGGCATGACAATCAGGTTTTTACGGTTCGACACGGCATTGAAGTTTGTACCATTGCTACGAACACCGGTGCTGGTCCGGGGGCTTGGCGCGGGCGCAACCCGGATTGAAGCCGTGCAATGCGTTATTTGCAAAACCACAATCGATTGTAATAATAGGCCGCCGTCGGTACTTGCGCCCGGCGGGGGCCCGTTGCCCGGGCCCCGTAGCCCAGGCCGCCGCGTTGGCGCTTCACCCTTTTCCTTCTTTTTTCCTCATGCAACACCTACCCATTCGCGCCCGGGCCTTGTTGGCGGCCGCCTTGTTTTGCGCAACCGTTGGCCCCACCCGGGCCCAGGACAAGCGGCCCAGCCACGCCGTGCCGGCCCGCGCCCCGTCCGTCATCAACACCCAAGGCATGGCCGGGGCCAACGCCCAGCAGGGCCTGCTGGGCCACGAAGCGGAAATCGACGCCCTGCTCCAAAAGCTGACGCTGGAGGAAAAGGTGCACATGATTCACGCCAACTCGGCCTTTGCCGCCGGCGGCGTGCCGCGCCTGGGCATCCCCGAAATCATGACCTCCGACGGGCCCCACGGCGTGCGCCCCGAGCAGGGCCGCGACTGGAAGGGCGTGAAAGACGCCAACGACGCCGGCACCTACCTGCCCACCAACAACACGCTGGCCGCCACCTGGAACCCCGCCCTGGGCTACGCCTACGGCGCGGTGCTGGGCAGCGAGGCCAACGCCCGCGGCAAGGACATCATCCTGGGCCCCGGCATCAACATCGTCCGCGCCCCGCTGAACGGGCGCAACTTCGAGTACCTCAGCGAAGACCCCTTCCTAGTGGCGCAAATGGTGGTGGGCTACATCAAAGGGGTGCAGGACCAGGGCGTGTCGGCCTGCGTGAAGCACTTCGCGGCCAACAACCAGGAAACCCACCGCAACGACGTGGACGTGAGCATGAGCGAGCGGGCCCTGCGCGAAATCTACCTGCCGGGCTTCAAGGCCGCCGTGCAGCAGGGCGGGGCCTTCTCGCTGATGGGCTCCTACAACAAATTCCGGGGCCAGTACGCCACCGAAAACGCCTACCTGATGAACACCATCCTGAAAGGAGAGTGGGGCTTCAAGGGCCTGGTGATGAGCGACTGGGCCTCGGTGCACGACACCCAGGAAGCCCTGCGCAACGGCACCGACCTGGAAATGGGCACCGACCTGGCGCTGATGTACAAGAGCGTGGACCAGAGCGCGGCCACGGCCAGCACGGCGGCCCCCGCGCCCGTCCGCAGCTACTACGACCGGTTTTTCCTGGCCGACCCGGCCCTGGAGGCCCTCAAAAAAGACCCGGCGCTGGTGCCGCTGGTGGACGACAAGGTGCGGCGCATCCTGCGCGTGATGTACGCCACCCACCTGATGGGCTCCACCAAGCGCCAGTCGGGGGCCTACAACACCCCGCAGCACCAGGCCACCGCCCTCCAGGTGGCCGAGGAAGGCATCGTGCTGCTCAAAAACGACGGCAACCTGCTGCCCCTCAAGAAGTCGGTGAAGACCGTGGCCGTGATTGGGGCCAACGCCGAGCGGGCCAACGCGCTGGGTGGCGGCAGCGCCCAGCTCAAAGCCAAGTACGAAATCACGCCCTTGCAGGGCCTCAAAAACGCGCTAGGCCCCGGCGTGGCCGTAACCTACGCCCCGGGCTACACCATTGCCCGCGGCCAAAAGGCCGACCCCGCCCTCATTGCCCAGGCCGTGGCCGCCGCCAAGGCCGCCGATGAAGTGGTGTTCGTGGGCGGCTCCATCCACGGCTACGACTACACCAAGTGGAGCGACAACGCCTACGACGCCGAGGGCACCGACAAGCCCGACCTGAAAATGCCCTTCGGCCAGGACGAGCTGGTGCAGGCCGTGCTGGCCGCCAACCCCCGCACCGTGGTGGTGCTGCTGGGCGGGGGCCCCATCGACGTGTCGGCCTGGGTCGGCCAGGCCAAGGCCGTGGTGGAGGCCTGGTACCCGGGCATGGAGGGCGGCAACGCCATTGCCCACGTGCTGTTCGGCGACGTGAACCCCTCGGGCAAGCTGCCGTTCACCTTCCCCGCCAAGCTCGAAGACGCGCCCGTGTACAAGCTGGGCGAGTACCCCAGCAGCCCCGGCGAGCCGCTGAAGGAGGTGTACAAGGACGACATCTACGTGGGCTACCGCTACTACGACACCTACAAGGTGGCCCCGCAGTACCCCTTCGGCTTCGGCCTGAGCTACACCACCTTCAAGTACGGGGCCCTGGCCGTGACGCCCGGCCCCCAAAGCGCCACCGTGAAACTCACCGTGACCAACAGCGGCAAGGTGGCCGGGGCCGAAGTGGTGCAGCTCTACGTGCACGACAACCAGACCGCTGTGAAGCGCCCCGAAAAGGAATTAAAGGCTTTTGAGAAGGTATTCCTGAAGCCCGGCGAAACCAAAACCGTGACCCTGGCCCTGCCCGCCGACTCGTTCAAGTACTACGACGAAGGCCAGAAGCAGTGGGTGCTGGCCCCCGGCACGTTCAACTTGCTGGTGGGCAGCTCCTCGCGCGACATCCGCCAAACCGGCACCGTGAAGCTTTGAGAAGTTGAGAGTTAAAAGTAAAAAAGGACCGCCTGAAGTTATCGGGCGGTCCTTTTTTACTTTTAACTCTCAACTTTTAACTTCTTTCCACGAACTCGCGCACGCCCAGCGCGTCCAGGGCCGCGGGCAGGCGCAACAGCGCCGCCTCAATCGAAGCCATCGACTCGGCGCCGACCGAGAGGCGGAACCAGGGGTCGGTGGCTTCGGCCCCGAAGGCGCTGAACGGCACCAGGGCCAGCCCGGCGGCCTGGATGAGGTACGAGGCCAGGTCTTTGGTGGTGGCCAGCACCTGGCCGGCGGGCGTGGTGCGGCCCACCGCGTCGATGCGGGCGGTGAGGTAGATGGCCCCGGCCGGCGCGATGGCGGCCACCGGGTAGCCCTGGGCCTCCAGGGCCCCCAGGCCGTCGTAGAGGCCTTGCAGGCTGCGCTGCAAGCCGGCCTTGAAGCCGTCGAGGAAGGCATCGACGGCCCCGGTCTGGGGCAGGAAGTGGGCGGCGGCCACCTGCTCGGCCTTGGGGGCCCAGGCGCCCACGTGGCCCAGAATGGCCTTCATCTGGTCAATCACCAGGGCGGGGCCGAAGGCGTAGCCCACGCGCACGCCGGTGGCGGCGAAGCACTTGGAGAGGCCGTCGATGTACACCACATAATCGCGCAGGGCGGGGCGCAGGCTCACGGGGTCGAAGTGCTCGGTTTCGCCGAAAGTGAGCAGCCAGTAAATCTGGTCGTAAAGGATGTAGAGCGGCTTTTCGTTGGGGCCCCGGCCTTGGTTTTCGAGCAGCACCAGGTCGCAGATTTCCTCCAGCGCGGCCTTGGTGAACACCGTGCCCGTGGGGTTCAGCGGCGAGCACAGGGCCAGCAGCGTGGCCCCGGCCAGGTGGGGGGCCAGGTCGGCGGCGGTGGGCATGAAGTCGGCCTCGGGGCGGGTGGGCACGGCCCCGGGCACGGCCCCGGTGAGGTGGCAGTAGTGGTTGTTGTTCCACGACGGCACCGGGAACACCACCCGGTCGCCGGCGTCCACCAGGGCCCGGTAGGCGGCGTAGATGAGCGGGCGCGAGCCCCCGGCCACCAGGAACTCGGCCGGCGTGTAGGTCAGCCCCTGCCGATCACGCACAAAATCGGCCGCCGCTTGGCGCAGCTCGGCAATGCCGGGCGCGGGCGGGTAGTTGGTCTGGTGTTGCTGGTAGGCGGCGATGATGCCCTCCTGCAAGCCCTCGGGAATCGGGAACAGGGCGGGGTCGAAGTCGCCGATGGTGAGGTTGCAAATGGTCGCGCCCTGGCGGACCATTTCGCTTACCTCGTTGCCTATTTTGATGATTTCGGAGCCGCTGAGGCCCGCGGCCAGGTGCGATATTTTCATGGGGAGGGGAGAGGAGGGCCGGTTGGCGCAGCGAAGGTATTGCCCCCGCAACAACCGTCCCGCCGCCGGGGTTGCCCAGGGAGACCCCTTTTTTTCGTCCCGGGGCCCCGGGGCTACTGCCCGGCGGCGCGGCGCAGCTCCTCTTCGGCCCCGGCGGCGCGCTTGCGGGCCCCGGCCACCTTGGCGCTGCCGAAGCGGTAGGTGAAGGCCAGGGTGGCAAAGCGCGAGTCCTGCCGCAGAAAAAAACTTTCCGAGAAGTTGGCGTAGGTGGAGGTCGAGCGGATGGGCGTGGTGTAAAAGGCGTCGGCCACGGCCAGCCGCAGCGTGCCCTGCTTGGCCCACAGGCTTTTCTGCACGCCGGCCGCCACCTGG
This sequence comes from Hymenobacter caeli, assembly GCF_013294115.1. GTDB lineage: Bacteria > Bacteroidota > Bacteroidia > Cytophagales > Hymenobacteraceae > Hymenobacter > Hymenobacter caeli. Next base: position 398,733 of record NZ_JABSNP010000002.1, read on the forward strand.
CCCCGGGGCCGCAACGTCTCGAAAGCAAAGGTTTCGCCCGACTCGAAGGTGCCGCTCAGCTCGGCCGACCAGCCCTGGGGGCCCGTGAAGGTGTTGTTGGCCGAGAGCAGCAGGGCGGGCCGGTTGTTATAAGGCGAGGAGCCGTCGGTGCCGGGCAGGGTGCCCGCGAACCGGGTGTACGAGAGCACCGCGTTGCCGTACAGGGCCCACCACGGCCGCGGGGCCAGCGGGGCCGTGAGCGTGAGGGCGTAGTAGTGCTCGGTGCCCAGGTTCACGGGCTGGCTCACCACCAGGCGGTTGCCGTCGGGGGCGGGCAGCTGCACGCGCAGAATGGGCTGGTCGGTGCGGGCGTAGCTCAGGCCGGCCGTGAATTTCTGGCGGAAGGTGTGGGTCAGCTCCGCGTTGTAGCTGGTTTCGGGGCCCAGGCCGGGGTTGCCGGAGCTGTAGGACGTGGCGTCGACGTAGTTGCGCAGCGGGTTCACCTGGTTGTACACGGGCCGGTTGATGCGGCGGCTCAGGGCCAGGCCCAGGGCGTGCTCTTTGCCGAGGGTGTACTGCACCGAGGCGCTGGGAAAGAGCTGGAAGTAATGCCGCTCGAAGTCCAGGGCGTTGGCGGGCTGGCGGCCCCGGGTGTTGGTTTGCTCGGCCCGCAGGCCGGCTTGCAGCGTGGCGCGGGCCCCCGGCCGGCTCAGGCTGGCGTAGGCCGCGTTCACGTTCTCGTCGTAGCGGAAGCTGCCGGAAATGTTCGCGTCCGGCGTCGTCACGCCGTTTTGGATGCGGTCAAACGCCACGTCGTTGTCCGAGCGCACCTGGGCCACTTTCGCCCCGGCTTCCAGCCGCACGCGGTGGGGCAGGGGCCGGCTGTAATCGGCCCGCAGCGTGGCCAGGGTAAGGGCGCTGCGCTGGTCGCCGGCCAGGAAGTCGGCGGGGGCGGCGGGCGCGTCGTAGGCGGTGGCCAGCCCCGTGCGGCGGTGGGTGTCGTAGCGGGCGTAGTCGGCGTCGGCCGTGAGCACGGGGGCCCCGGCCGAATCGGCGAATGCGTGGCGCAGGTTCAGGTTGGCGGTGCCGTTGGGGCGGCGCACGTCCTGGGTGGTCGTGGAGTGGTAGCGGTTGGCGAGCGTACCGTAGCCGTCGTACACGGCCGTCTGGTTGGCGTTGTCGCTGTTCACCTGGCTCAGCAGGCCGCTCACGGCCGCGCCCAGCAGCGTGCGGGCCGAGAGCGTGTAGTCGAGGCCCGCCTTCAGGCTGTGCGAGCGCAGGTGGTTGGTGAGGTCGTCGGCCAGCACGCTGCTGCTGGCCGGGCCCCCGGCCGGCGCGAACTGCCGCTGCACGTCGTTGCGCGTGAACCCGCGCCGGTCGGCGTAGGCGTAGCTGCCGAACGCGTTGAGGTGCTGGGTGCGGTGGTTCAGGGCCCCGCCGGCCGTGAACTTGCCGTACTCGCCGCGGCCGTAGCTGGCGTTGGCGCTGCCGTTGGTGCCCAGGCGCAGGTCTTTTTTCAGGTTGAGGGCGATGACGCCGGCCGTGCCCTGGGCGTCGTAGCGGGCGGGCGGGTTGGTAATCAGCTCGATGCTGCGCAGCTGCTCGGCGGGCAGGGCGCGCAGGTAGTCGGCCAGCTCGGTACCGCTCAGGGCCAGGCGCTTGCCGTCGACGAGCACCAGCAAACCCTGGCGGCCGCGCAGGCCCAGGTTGTCGTCGGTCACGCTCACGCCCGGGGCCCGGGCCAGCAGGTCGAGGGTGGTGGCTCCGGCGGCCAGTGCGGTGCCCTCCACGTTCACCACGGTGCGGTCGGGCAGGTGCTCAAACGGCGGCCGGGTGGCCGTCACCGACACTTCCTTTAGCGCCGTGCCGGCGCTGTGCACCAATTCAAGCGGGGCCAGGGCCAGGCCGGCGGCCGGCAGCTCGAAGGCCGGGCTCCAGCGGCGCTGGTAGCCCACCTGCACGGCCGACACCCGGTAGCGCCCGCCCGGGGCCGCCTCGAGCCGGTACGCCCCGCTGCCGTCGCTGAACTCGGCCTTCACCACCACCGAGTCGGCGGCCCGGTGCAGCGTGACGGTGGCAAAGGCCAGCGGGCCCCCGGGCCCCGCCACGGTGCCGCGCACGGCGGCGGCGGGCCCGCCGCGGGCCTGCCCCAGGCCCGTTCGGGGCACGGCCAGCAGCGTCCACACCACCCAGGCGCAACGAGTAACCAGGCAACAAAAACGCAAAAGGGTAGAATTGGCCATAGGCGCTGCGGAGGCGGGCGGTGAAAAACGCGCTGGGCGCTGGAAGGGCGGCCGGGCGCGGGGGAGGGAGGAACGGGGGCCCCCGGGCGGTTTTGCGGCCCGGGCAGGGCCCGCGAGCCGGCCCCGGCGGGTGGTGGCCAAGCCGTTAATGCCAAGCGCAACGATAGCGCCGGGGTAATGGTATGAGACTGGAAAGATAATGGTGAAGGGGCCAAACATAGCGTTTAAGCGCTTAGGTTGCGCCAACCGGCGGGCCGCCGGTATTTTTGCGGGATGCTACCCGTTCAGCTTTCCGTGCCCGCCCTCGCCGACCTGCCCGCCGCCGCCCAAAAGGTGGCCGCGCTCATTGCCGCCAGCGGCTGTTCGGTAGTGGCCCTGGTAGGCGAAATGGGGGCCGGCAAAACTACCCTCGTGCGGGCCCTGGGCGTGGCGCTGGGCGTGGCCGACGACGTTAGCAGCCCCACGTTTGCGCTCGTCAACGAATACCGCGACGGGCGCGGGGCCCCGGTGTACCATTTCGACTTCTACCGCGTCGATTCCGTCGACGAAGCGGCCCGCATGGGGGCCGCCGAGTACTTCGATTCGGGGTATCTTTGCTTGGTTGAATGGCCGGCCCGTGTGGAAGCGCTTTTACCGGCTCCCCGACTTGAGTTAACGATTATCCCCACGGGCCCCGAAGCGCGGGCGATTGAACTAAAAATTGTAAATTAAGAATTAGGAACGAAAAATAAAAGGTTATCAATCAGTGGTTTGTGCGCTGAATTTGTAATTTTTGATTTATAATTCTTAATTCCCTTTCCACCGATGCCCGAACAATTACCCCCCGGTTTCGAGTCGCTCGCGGCCAGCCGCGCCTACTTCACCCAGGAAGCCGCCCTGGCCGTGGAGACGCGCAAGCGCAAGCTCTTTATCGGCCTACCGCGCGAAACCACGCTCCAGGAAAACCGCCTGGGCCTCACGCCCGAAGCCGTGCAGCACCTCGTCACGGCCGGCCACGAGGTGGTGCTGGAGGCCGGGGCCGGCGAGCCCAGCAAGTACTCCGACCACAACTACTCCGAAGCCGGGGCCCAAATCGTGTACTCGTCGCAGGAGGTGTTTCAGGCCGACATCGTGCTGAAGGTGGCCCCGCCCACGCGCGACGAAATCGAGTACATGCGCCCGGGCCAGACGCTGATTTCGGCCCTGCAAATGGGCACGCTCACGGCCGAGTATATTGCCGCGCTGCAACGCAAGAAGGTGAACGCCATCGGGTTCGAGTTCATCCGCGACCCCTCGGGGGCCATGCCCGTGGTGCGCGCCATGAGCGAAATCGCCGGCTCGACGGTGATGCTGGTGGCGGCCGAGTACCTGGCCCGCTCCAACGAGGGCAAGGGCATCATCCTGGGGGGCATCACGGGGGTGCCGCCCTCGCAGGTCGTCATCCTGGGGGCCGGCACGGTGGCCGAGTACGCCGCCCGCGCCGCCATTGGCCTGGGGGCCGAGGTGAAGGTGTTCGACAACCACCTCTACAAGCTGCGCCGCCTCAAGCACAACCTGGGCACCCAGCTCTACACCAGCACGTTGGACACGTTCGCCCTGAGCCAGCAAATCCGCCGGGCCGACGTGGTGATTGGGGCCCTGAGCATTGAGGACGGCCGCATCCCGTTCATGGTGCCCGAGGAAATGGTGGCCAGCATGACGCCCGGCTCCATCGTCATCGACGTGAGCATCGACCAGGGCGGCTGCTTCGAAACCAGCGAGATGACCAGCCATTCGCAGCCCATCTTCCGCAAGTACGACGTGGTGCACTACTGCGTGCCCAACATCGCCTCGCGCGTGCCCCGCACCGCCACCAACGCCCTGAGCAACATTTTCACCCCCATCCTCCAGGAAATCCACCAGCATGGCGGCATCAACGAAGTGCTCTTCACCAACGAGCATTTCCGCGCCGGCGTGTACATCTACCGCGGCTCGCTGACGAATGCCGCGATTGGGAAGAAATACAACATGCGGTACAAGGAGTTGGGACTGCTGATTGCGGTGCGGAATTAGAAAAAGCAAAGTGAACACCACCGTAATTAAACTTTGTGAAAATCACAAGAATATACCAGATAATTCAATCGCATCGTTGGTGTTTCATTACCTGTTTAAATTATTTTTCTTTTGGATTCCGAAAGCCAGTCCAGATTACGAGGGGGTAGTTGATGATGTGCGTTACTGGCATATAGAAATTGATAATGATACCCGCCGAGCGGAAAGAGAAATTGGATTTGATGGTTTCGACAAGCCAATTGTTTTCGGACCAACTAATCGAAATCTCGGGTTGTGGACTGACTCCGATAGATTATTTAGTATTATTGACTATCAGCTAGTTGATGGAAATGAATTTGATAATTTGTGGAACTCCTTGAAAGAAAACCAAGGGGATAATTTTTAATGGATTGGTCGGAAAATCTGGTTGTGTTACAGCACGAAATCCAGGTAATTATCCCGATTAATTCCCGCATACGTGGCCCCCGGATAATTAGCAACCCAAGAAGCCGGCGCGTTTGAAGCCTTTTTGGTCAACTTGAATTCGTAGCCGGCTAGTTGCCCGTCCACGTCTTCCACGTAATCAAGCTCCGCACCGGTGTAGGTGCGCCAGTAGTAGGGCAGGGCGGGGTAGGGGGCGTAGGCGTTGCGCTTGCGGCGCTCCACCACCAGGAAGTTTTCCCACAGGGCCCCGGCGTCGGGTCGGGCGTTGAGGGGGCTGAAATTGTTGAGCACGGCGTTGCGGATGCCCAGGTCGTAGAAATACACCTTGTCCATTTTCACCACTTCTTTGCGCAGGTTGCGGCTGAAGCCGGAGAGCCGGAAGACGACGAAGGCTTTTTCGAGCAGGTCGAGGTAGTGGGCCACGGTGTCCTTGCTCATTTGCAGGGCGTTGCCCAACTCATTGAGCGAGACGGGGGCCCCCACTTGCAGGGCCAGCAGGCGCAGGAGCTGGCGCAGTTTGTCGGGGTAGCGCAGGTTGGCCATTTCCAGCACGTCGCGGTAGAGGTAGGCGGTGCTCAGCTCGCGTAGGTACTGGGCTTTGTCCTGCTGGTTGGGCAGGCTGAAAACCTCCGGGTAGGCCCCGTAAATTAATTGCTGGTCCAGCAGCTGGCGCAGCTCGAAGGGATTGTACTGGGCCCGCAGCTCGCTGGTGGCGATGGGGAAGAGCGTGTAGGTCCAGGTGCGGCCGGTGAGGGGCTCCTGGGTGCGGTTGGCCAGCTCGAACGACGACGAGCCCGTGACAATGATTTTTAATTGCGGCAGCCCGTCGTGCAGGATTTTTAGGTTCAGGCCTACCTCGGGGATGCGCTGGGCCTCGTCGATGAACAGCAAGTCGTAGCCATCCACCAGCAGCTTGAGCTGGTTGAGGTCGCGGCTGGAAAGCACGTCCACGTAGCGCAGCTCGTCGGCGTTAATTTCCAGCTTGCGCAGCGGCAACTCCGTCAGTACCTGGCGTACCAGCGTGGTTTTACCCACTTGCCGGGGCCCGTACAAAAGAATGATTTTAGCGGAGTTCGTTAGCCGGTCGCGGAGGACGGGCAGCAAGGCACGAGAGAGCATACCGACAAATCTAGCGCGAATTGGGCTACTTCATCCGCTCAATTCGCGCGAATTGAGCTGATGAATTAGCCCAATTCGCGTTTTTATTTTGCCAGTAGTGTCTTCTTTGCCTTCGCTACAAACCATTCCGCCAGAAACTGTTGCCTAAAGAGCGCCAATTGCTTCTGCAACCTGGGGCCCTCGTCGCGGTGTTTTTCCTGCCCCGGAGGCGAATAACCCTACAGCCTACACTGCTACCCGTGGGGCCTGCTGCGTTTCCACTTGGCTCAAAAAGCTGGCCCAACCGGCAGCTGTTGTGGCTACGACAAGCCCGTAATCACCCCGTCGTCGTCGATGGCCATGCCGGCGGAGGCGGGCACGGGCGGCAGGCCTGGCATCCGCAGCAGGGTGCCGAGGATGGGGATGAGGAAGCCCGCGCCGGCCGCCAGCTCGCACTCGCGCACGGTGACGCGGAAGCCCTCGGGCCGGCCGATGAGCTTTTCGTTGTCGGAAAACGACTTCTGGGTTTTGGCCATGCAGATGGGCAACCCCGCCAGGCCAAGCCGGTCGATGCGGCGCAGGTCGGCTTCGGCCTGCGCGGTGTAGTCCACGCCAGCGGCCCCGTACACCTTGCGGGCGATGGTTTCGATTTTGGCCTTCACCGGCTGGTCCCAGGCGTAGAGCGGGCGCAGGCGGTTGGTGCCCGCGGCGATGTTGGCCAGCACGGCCTCGGCCAGGGCGGTGGCCCCGGCGCCGCCCTCGGCCCAGCTGGTGCTGCGGACGGCCTCCACGCCGCGGGCCCGGCACAGCTGCTGCACCAGGGCCACCTCTTCGGGCGTGTCGCTGACGAAGTGGTTGATGGCCACCACGGGCTGGTAACCAAATTTCTGGGCGTTTTCGATGTGCTTGGCCAGGTTAGCAAAGCCCCGCTCGCAGCGCGCCAGGCTGGGGGTGTTCAGCTCGGCGGCCGGGGCCCCGCCGTGGTGGCGCAGGGCGCGCACGGTGGCCACCAGCACCACGGCGGCGGGGGCCAGGCCGGCGTAGCCGCACTTGATGTCGAGGAACTTCTCGGCCCCGAGGTCGGCGCCAAAACCGGCTTCCGTCACTACGTAGTCGCCCAGGGAAAGGCCCATGCGGGTGGCCAGCACGGTGTTGGTGCCCTGGGCGATGTTGGCGAAGGGGCCGCCGTGCACCAGGGCGGGGGTTTGTTCCAGGGTTTGCACCAGGTTGGGCTTCAGGGCGTCGCGCAGCAGGATGGTCATGGCCGCCTCGGCCTGCAGCTGGCGGGCGTAGATGGGCTCGTTGGCATAGCTGAAGGCCACCAGGATGTTGCCGAGCTTGGCCTTGAGGTCGGCCAGGCTGGTGGCCAGGCACAGGATGGCCATCACCTCGGAGGCGGCCGTGATGTTAAAGCCGTCGCTGCGCATCACTCCGTTGGCTTTGCCGCCGAGGCCCACGATGGTCTGGCGCAGGCTGCGGTCGTTCAGGTCGAGGCAGCGCTTCCAGAGCACGGTGCGCGGGTCGATGCGCAGGGGGTGGTTGGGCGTCTGGATGGCGTTGTCGAGCAGGGCGGCCAGCAGGTTGTTGGCCTTTTCCACGGCGTTGAAGTCGCCGGTGAAGTGCAGGTTGATGTCCACCATCGGGCTCACCTGCGAGCGGCCGCCGCCGGTGGCCCCGCCCTTGGCCCCGAACACGGGCCCCAGCGAGGGCTCGCGCAGCACCACCACGGCCTTTTTGCCCAGCTTGCTCAGCCCGTCGCCCAAGCCGATGGACACCGTGGTTTTGCCCTCGCCGGCCGGGGTGGGCGTGATGGCCGTGACCAAGATTAGCTTTGCCGCGGCCACCTTTTCCGGGTCTATCAGGTGCAGGGGCAGCTTGGCTTTGTTGCGGCCGTAGGGCTCCAGGTCGTTTTCGGGAATGCCCAGGCGCGCGGCTATTTCTTTAATGGGTGGCAGAACTACGGATTCGGCAATGGCAATGTCGGTCATGCGGAGAGGCTATTGGTTTCGGATATGGCAACTGAAAAGCAAGAACTTTGTGTGGCACACCGCCCGAATAGTTTTTTGGCGGTGAAATAAAACGGGGCGGTCCGGCGACTTTTTCTGTCGTCGGGCCACTCTTACTAAAAAACAGCAGCCCCGGGGCTTGGTAAGCGTGGCCCGACGACAGAAAAAGTCGCCGGACCACCCCGTTTTAGACCATTCTCATAGTATTTACTGACTCGCGTTATCATTCAACTAACCATCAGCGCTTTCCACGCCTCCAGTACCCGCCCCTCGGCCAGCAGCTGCTGGGCCAGTCGCGCCAGCTGCTGCTGTCGCTCGGGGGCCCCGGCGGGGTATTTATTGAGGAGGTAGGCCGCCATCGGGTCTGCTTTGAACTCCTCGACCTGGGCGGGGGTGGGCAGGGCCTCGCGCTCCACGTTGGCGAGCTGGCCCAAGTCGTTGCCGGTGAGGACGGCGCTGGTGCGGATGTGCTCCGGCAGCTGGTCGTGGCCGATGCCCAGGCGGCGGTTGGGCCGCACCACCTCGAAGAGGCTGGCTCCGCTGGCGCGGGCGTACCAGTCGCCGCCCAGGCGGGCCACCGCGTCCAGCCGGAACGGGTCGATGCCGGCGGCGTCAGGTAGTAAAATATCTTGGCGGAAGTGGGCCCGCACCGCCCGGCACACCACTAGGTGGCCGGCCCCGGGGCCCTGGCCCAGCGGCACAATCTGTTCCACCACGCACTCGAAGGCGGCGGGGGCCTCGGCCACGCGGGGCGGGCGCACCCGCTCGCTGGCCAGCTCGGTGAAGCCGGCCTTGGCAAACTCGTTCACGCCGGCCGGGTACTCGGCGCTGGCCAACGACATCTGCTGCACCATGGCGTAGTCGCAGATGTTGATAACGACTTCCGGCACGGCCCGCACGTTCCGCAGCGTGTGCTTCTCGGAGCCGTCGCGCAGGCGGTTGATGGGCGAAAACACGAGGATGGGGGGCGTGTAGCAGAACACGTTGAAGAAGCTGTACGGGCTCAGGTTCACGCGCCCGTCGGCGTCCACGGTGCTGGCGAAGGCGACGGGGCGCGGGGCCACCGCGCCGCCGAGCAGCGGCATCCACTGGGCGGGCGTGAGGTCGGCGGGCGTGACGGAGTGGAAGGTTGGCGGGGTGGGCATGGAATGGGGCCGGGGTGAGGAGCAAAACTACCGCCTTTGCTCAGGTGGGTACCCGGCCGACCCATATCCAGCCTATTTGAACAACAATGCACTCCTCGCCATCATCATCCACAGCGGACCAGTGGCGTCGGCGCGAACCCCATTTACCCGACTCGGCGAATTCTTTTGGGCTCAGCACGTCTATTTCCGCGTGAGCGGTCCAGATTAAATCGGCCACACCGGGTAGAGACTGGTATTCGATGGGTAATGGTACGGGCTGCGCCTCGGGAAGGCGCTGTTCGTAAACTGTTTTGAGACGCTCAATCGCCGCCGTTACCTTTGATAACCCAAAACGAATATCATGCAGCCAGATAGCAAGGTATAGGTCAGGATAAAGTGGCGTGAGCTGCTCTCGCCACTGCTGCAAATCGGTCAACAGCCGGGCAGCCCACGGGCGTCGGAAGGCCAGTGGCGGCCGGCCATGCACTGTCCAAGGAGCCAAGCCAAGTTGGTCGTAATCGTATTTGTGCTTTGCTAAGCGTGCCAAATCGGGGGCTGTCGGCGTCGTGGCCCGTCGCTGGTGCTGCCGCCAGTGGCGGCGTAGGCCGCGAATGCGTTTTCTACTCTACCCTACTAAAATTTGAGGCATAAAAACGGGGCGGCCCGACCTTTGGAGTTCCTACACAGCCAAACTCGTTCCGCCCCGTGAAGCAAGG
>NZ_JABSNP010000003.1 GCF_013294115.1 Hymenobacter caeli
CGACTCGTTCCCCACCCCCGTGGCGGGGCCGGTTGTTACCCCCCCCCCCCCCCGCCCGCCCCACGCGCCCCCGACCCCGGGGGGTCAAGGGGCTTTTTTGCGCGGCCGGCCGCTGGTATAGCCACACTAGCTGCCGGGTGGAACTTCGTGGTACAGAACCCGACCGTTCTCTTTGAATAATGCTAATTTATAAAAAAATACCTGCCAGTGGGTGTCTGCACAAGACGGGTTTGAGATACTTATTAATTTAGAACTAAAAAGTATGTATTTTTAGCGGAAAATTATCACATACCAGTTTAACCTTACCATTCGTTAGCGCAATCGTACCCAAGTTGTTTTTACAGCCGTAGTAGCGGGCGGCTTTGAACGGTTACTTCTTTATTGGCTGCGTCCGCCCGGGCCCAGGTAAAAAAACGCGCAGCAATGCAAAAACAATACTTTGAGCCGGCCCCCGATGCGCACACCTACCCTGTCCATTTTCCGATGGGCGGACGAACGGACGAAACATACGCTGAGGTCGACGACTGTCGTCCGCAGGTGCAGCTCACCTTGTTTGGCCCCAACGAATTGGTAGTTAGTGCTATCGTTAGTTTCGAGGCTGATGCCCCCGCCCCCGGGGCCGCCCTGCGGCTACTGACGCCGGGCGTGGCCAGCGGCGAGGTGGTGCACACCCTTCCATTGGCGCAGCTCACGGCGTCCACTACGGTAGCCCTGAGCGTGGCCGGCCTGGCTCCCGGCCGCTACGCCTTGCTGGCTGATGGACTGCATAACTTCTCAGCCACGGCGGTGTGGCTCGTTGACGCCCACGCGGGGGTACGCATAAACTTGCGGCAGGAGTCCACCTACGTGTTTACAGCGGTAGCGGCCGCACCGGGTCGTTTTTGGCTGCACCTGGTACCGCTGGCCGTGGCCGGCCACCCTGCGGGCAGCGCGACGGGGGCCTTGGGCTTGGCTTCGATGGCGTGGGCACGGGCCTAGGAGGCGGGCTGCCGGCGGGGCCGCGGTGCGGTGGGCTGGGCGGCCCCCGCCGCAAGCAACTGGGGCACAGTCAGGGCGGTGAAGTCGCGGATGGCCAGTAATGGGGCTTGAAAAGCGCTGGCGGGCAAGGTAGAGGTAACAGCTACGCAACGCATGCCGGCACGGTAGGCGGCTTGCTCGCCCAGCACGGCATCTTCGAATACGAGGCAATCGGCGGGGGCCACGCCCAGCTTGCGGGCCACTGCGGTGAACGTGTCGGGGTGGGGCTTGCCCTGGCTAACGTCGTCTTCGCCCACCACCGCGTCGAAGTAGCGGCGCAGCCCCAGGTGGTCGAGGATGTAACGCAGGGCGGGGCCCCCGGAGCCCGTGCCCAGGCCCACGGGGTGGCCGGCGGCCCGGGCGGCCTGCAAAAAAGCGCTGAGGCCGGGCATTTCGCGGCGCTTGGTCCAGTACAGGGTGCGGTAGAGCAGCTCGCGCTGGGCGGCGTATTCCTTGAGTTGCTTGGCGGGCACGGGGTGCCGAAACACGGTCTGGAGAATGTCGGTAGCGGGCATGCCGTTCAGGCGTTTCAGCAGCTGGCGGGCGTTGGTGGTCAGGCCCAGGTCGCGGAACAGGAGCTGGAAGGCCCGGGCCTGGTAAGCGGTGTTATCGACGACGACGCCGTCCATGTCGAAGATGAGGGCAGGCTTCAAAAGCGAAAATTTAGGATTCGTCCATCAAATGATGACAAAAAGAATACGTAGCGGGGGCAAAACCGGCTGGCCGCACCCCTGGCACGGGGCGTATATTTGCCCGCCGCTGCCCTAAACGCGCGGTTTCAGCCTTTGAAAAAGCTATTTGCCGCCGCCCTGCCGGTGGCCGCCCTGCTGGCGGGCCCCGCGGCCGCCCACAAGCCCGGCCCCGCGCCGGTGCCCCGCCCCAAGCTGGTGGTGGGCATCGTCGTCGACCAGATGCGCTACGACTACCTCTACCGCTACTGGGATAAGTACGGCAGCGGCGGGTTTCGGCGGCTGCTGGGGCAGGGCTTCAGCTACGCCAGCTGCCACTACAACTACGTGCCCACCTACACCGGGCCGGGCCACAGCTGCGTGTACACGGGGGCCCCGCCGGCGGTGAGCGGCATCGTGGGCAACAACTGGTTCGTGCGCGAAACCGGCAAAAGCACCTACGTGACGGAAGACAACACCGTGCAGGCGGTGGGCGGCTCGGGGGCGGCCGGGCAGCAGAGCCCGCGCCACCTGCTCACCACCACCATCACCGACGAGCTGCGGCTGGCCACCAACTTCCAGAGCAAAACCATCGGCGTGTGCATCAAGGACCGGGGCAGCATTTTGCCGGCCGGGCACGCGGCCAGCGCGGCCTACTGGTACGACGGCACCAACGGGGCCTTCATCAGCAGCACCTTTTACACCCCGGCCCTGCCCGGCTGGGTGGGCAAGTTCAACGCCGCCGGGCACGCCGCCGCCTACCTCAGCAAGCCCTGGAACACGCTGCTGCCCATTGCGGAGTACACCGAAAGCAGCCCCGACGACGAGCCCTGGGAAGGCACGTTCAAGGGCGAGGACAAGCCCGTTTTTCCGCATGATTTGCCCGTGCTGAGCGGCGGCTCGCCCACCGTGAAGGCCACGCTGAAGGCCACCGACGAAACCGCCCCTAAAGCCGCCGCGCAAAACCTCGACCTGATTCGCTCCACGCCGTTTGGCAACTCGCTCACGGCCGACTTCGCCCTCGAAACCATCCGGGCCGAGCAGCTGGGGCAGCGGGGGGCCACCGATTTCCTGGCCCTGAGCTTTAGCTGTACCGATTACGTGGGCCACCAGTTCGGCACCACGGCCATCGAAACGGAGGATACTTACCTGCGCCTCGACCAGGACCTGGCCCGCCTGCTGGACTACCTCGACCGCGCCGTGGGCAAGGACCAGGCGCTGGTGTTCCTCACCGCCGACCACGCCGCCGACCAGGCCCCCGGCTTCCTGCAAGCCCACCGCCTGCCCGGCGGCGGCGTGGGCCCCGGGGCCATGCGCGACTCGCTGCAACGGGCCCTGGTGCGCCGCCACGGCCCCGGCGCGTGGGTGCTCGACTACGAAAACCAGCAGGCGTACCTGAACCGGCCGCTGCTGGCTCAGAAGGGCCTCGACCTGGCCAAAACCCAGGACGAAGTGGCCGAAATCCTGCTGCGCATGCCCCACGTGGCGCAAACCACCACCGCCACCACGTTGCAGCACGGCCACTGGAGCGAGGGAACCGGCATGTACCAGGAAAACGGGTTTTACGCCCCGCGCTCGGGCGACGTGCTGGTGGTGCTGGAGCCCGGCTGGCTCGAAGCCTACGGCTACCCCGTGGTGAAGGGCACCACCCACGGGGCCTCGTGGGCCTACGACACGCACGTGCCGCTGTTGTTCTGGGGCTGGGGCGTGAAGCACGGCGAGTCGGCCGCGCCGGTGCACCCCGTGGACGTGGCCCCCACCGTGGCCCAGTGGCTGCACATCCAGGAGCCCAGCGGGTGCACCGGCGTGCCCCTGCGCGAGGTGCTGGGCCGCTAAGGCCAGCCGCGGGCCCCAGGGCCCCAACCAAGCTCGGGTTTTTTCGTTTAGCAACCCCCCGGCCGACTAGGCAAGCGGGGGCGGCCGGTGCCGGCCAATTTTTTTTAAGCAGTCATATCTACTTTCTTCGATTTCTCATTACTCCCCTCATTCCTGAATGACTCCTCATTTCAATCCCTGGCACGACGTGTCGCGCGGTGAAAACGTCCCGCAATCCGTGCAATCCATCATCGAGATTCCCAAAGGCAGTAAAGGCAAGTACGAGCTGGACAAGGACAGCGGCCTGCTGAAGCTCGACCGGGTGCTGTTTTCGGCCGTGCACTACCCGGCGGCCTACGGCTTCATTCCGCAGACGTACTGCGACGACAAAGACCCGCTCGACATCCTGGTGCTTTGCTCGGTGGACATTCCGCACATGTGCGTGGTGGAAGCCAAGGTCATCGGCGTGATGCAGATGATGGACCAGGACGAGGAAGACGACAAGATTATTGCCGTGGCGGCCCACGACGTGTCGGTGAACCACTACAACGAGCTGGACGACCTGCCGCCCTACATGATTCGGGAAATGCAGCGCTTCTTCGAAGACTACAAAGCCCTGGAGCAGAAACAGGTCATCGTGAAGAAATTTTTGGGCCGCGAGGATGCCTACCGCATCATCGACGCCAGCATCAAGCTCTACGAAGAAACCTACGGCGAAAAAGCCCAGCAAGTCCAGTAATTTCTGTCCGGCAGCCGCCTTTATCCGGCCCCGCTTCAGGCAAACGCCTGGTGCGGGGCCGTTCTTTGCGTACATGTTTCGCCGCCCGCTGCCCCTGCGCCTGCTCGACGCCGTGCTCTACAGCAGCGCGTGGCTGGCGGGCGCGGCCGCGGCCCAAACGGCGGCCACCCTACACCATTGGGGGCCCGTGGGGGCCTCCGGCTACCGCGTGGTGGCGCTGGTGTTTGCCGCCACCCTACTCGTGTACAACCTCGACGCCGTGCTGCCCTTCAAGCACCGCGAGCCGGCCGGCACCTCGGGCCGTAAGGCTTGGCAGCAGCGCCACCGCCGGGCTCTGGCCGGGCTGGCCGCCGCCGCCGCGCTGGGCGGCGGCTACCTGTTTTTGGCCGATGGCTGGTGGCACTACCTGCCGCTGCTGGTGCCACTGGCGGCGCTGGCGCTGCTGTACTCGTGGCCGCTGGGCCGCTGGCGCGGGCGGCCCCGCTCGCTGCGCGAAATCCCGCTGCTGAAGGTGTTTCTGATTGCCGGGGTGTGGGCGGCCATCACCGTGGGGCTGCCCGTGCTGGCCCTGCACCGCCCCCTGGCCGAGGGCGCGGGCCTGCTGGGGCAGCGGTTTCTGCTGGTGCTGGCCCTGGCCATCGTGTTCGACATCCGCGACTACGGGCGCGACCGGCGGGCGGGCACCCGCACGTTTCCGGGGGTGCTGGGGGTGGCGGGGGCCCGGCGGCTGGCGCTGGGCCTGCTGGCCGCGAGCGCCGCGCTGGGCCTGGGGCGCGGGGCTCCCCCCTTGGCCGTGCTGCTGCCGGCGGCGCTGGCCGCCGCCGTCATCGCCGCGGCCGAAGAATCGCGCGGCGACTACTTCTTCGCCCTGCTGGCCGATGGCGTGCTGCTGGTGCAGGCGGCGGCGGTTTTTGTGTTTTGAGGGGGAAGGCACCGCCTGGGGCCGTCATTCGGCCGGTTGGCGCGTCAATACTTCGTCGATAAGGCCGTAGTTTTTGGCTTCGTCGGCGCGCAGCCAATAGTCGCGGTCGGAGTCGTCGTGGATTTGCTGGTAGGTTTTGCCGGTGCGCTCGGCGTAGATGCCGTAGAGTTCCTGCCGGAGTTTGACCACCTCGCGGGCCGTGATTTCAATGTCGGCCGAGGGCCCCTGCACCCCGCCCGAGGGCTGGTGAATCATGACGCGGGCGTGGGGCAGGGCCGAGCGTTTGCCGAGGGCGCCGCCGCACAGCAGAAACGCCCCCATGCTGGCCGCCAGCCCGGTGCAAGTGGTGGCCACGTCGGGCGCCACGTACTGCATGGTGTCGTACATGCCAAAGCCGGCGTACACCGAACCGCCCGGCGAATTGATGTAGAGCAAAATGTCCTTGCGCGCATCGGCCGACTCCAGAAACAGTAATTGGGCGTTGATGATGTTGGCAATGTTGTCGTCCACGGCCTGGCCCAGGAAGATGATGCGGTCCATAATCAAACGTGAAAACACGTCAATTTCGGCGAAGCGCGTGGGGCGCTCCTCAATCACCGAGCGCGTCATGCCCGCGATGGAGGGGGCCCTGGCGCCGGCTTGGTGCTGGAAATACTGGTCGAAAAACAACCCGTTGACGCCGCGGCTATGCACGGCAAATTTTCGAAATTCTGGTTGATTGCGCATAAAAAGGGAAGAAAATGGGCGTGCAGCGGCCACCCGGGGCCCCAGCCGTGGGGCCCCGGCCGCAACGGCCCGGGGTGAGAATCAGAAATAAGGGCCGCCTACGGCCGCGCGCGGCGGCCCCAGCGCGCAAACACCAGGCGCAGGCCGTCCGCGGCGGCCGTCCACGCCCACCGCCCCGCCCGGGGGCCGTACAGCGCCTGGTGAATGGCGGCCAGCTCGCGGCGCAATTGCCGCTGCCCGGCCAGGTGCAGGGCCCCGTACGCCCGGCGCTGGGCCTCGGCGTCGGCGGCCAGGGCGGGGGGCAGGAGCGGGCGGGCTGGGTCGGGGGCCCCCAGCAGGTGCTGCTCAAGGCGGCGCAGGTGTTCGAGTTCGGGGCGCATGGCGTCAGCGGGGCGAAGCGGTGGGGGAGGCAGCGCGCACCGCGTTGCGCAAGCGCTCCAGGCACTTGAATTTTTGCACCGTGGCCGAGCGCACGCTGCGGTAGGCGTGGGTGGCCGCGATTTGCGCCAGCGGCTGCCGGAAATAGTAGAAGGCCAGCAAAATGTTGCGGCACTTCTCGCCCAGCTGCTCCACGTAGGCCAGCACGGGCAGCGGCTCGGTGGCTTCTTCCGCGGCGGGTTCCGCGGGGCAATCCGCTGCTGCTGCCAGGTCGGCGCGCGGGTGGCGGGCGCGGCGGTCCAGCTCGCGCAGCCACAGGTGGCGGCACACCGCCACCAGATAGGTGCCGGGGGCGGCGGTCAGGGCCAGGGTTTCGCCCACTACTTTTTCGTAGAAAACAACCAGGGCGTCGTGAAACACGTCTTGGGCGTCCTGGTCGGTGCCCCCGCGCCGCAGCACGTGCCGCCGCACCGCCGGAAACGTGCGCTGGTACAGCCGGGTCAGGGCGCGGGTGCGGTCGGCTAGCAGCGATTCCCGCAGGCCAGGGGCTACGACCGGGGCGGTGGGCAAAACTTCGGATGAGGTCATGGCGGGCACGGTGATGAAGTCCACTTATTAATCCTGGTTTCGGAAAAACATCACCCCCGGCGCGCAATAAAAATTCAGGGCCCGGGCCCAGGCCCCGCTCAAACCGTCAAGTTGCGCAGCGCGGGCCCGATGTGCTGCACCAAATCGCCGGCGGTGAGGCCGGCCTCGCCGGTTTCGGCGGCGGCCAGGTCGCCGGCGTGGCCGTGGGCCAGCACGGCGAGGCGGGCGGCGTGCAGGGGCCCCAGGCGCTGGTCGGCGCGCAGGGCCAGCACGAGGCCCGTCAGCACGTCGCCGCTGCCGCCGGTGCCCATGCCGGGGTTGCCGGTGCTGTTGAAGTACACTTGGCCGTCGGGGGCCCCCACGGCGGTGTAGGCGCCCTTCAGCACCACCACGCAGCGGTATTTTTGGGTGAAGGCGCGCAGCAAATCGAGGCGGTGGTAGTCGTCGCGGGCCTTTTCGGTGAGGCGCGTGAACTCGCCGATGTGGGGCGTGAGCACGGTGTTTTCGGGCAGCAACGCCAGCAGCTCGCGGTGCGCGCCCAGCAGGTTCAGCGCGTCGGCATCGATGACGAGCGGCACCGTGGCCGTGCGCAGCAACAGCTCCAGCACGGCGCGGGTGGCGGCTTGCTGCCCCAGTCCGGGGCCGATGCCCACCGCTTGGTAGGGCCCCAGGTCGGGCAGCTCGCTAATGAAATCGGCTTGCGCGTCGGTCAGGCACATGGCTTCGGGGCGGGTGGTTTGGAAAATGTCGTAGCCCCCGCCGGGGACGTGCGCCGTGAGCAGGCCCACGCCGCCGCGCAGGCAGGCGCCCGCGCCCAGCACCGCCGCGCCCATTTTGCCCCGGCTGCCGGCCAGCAGCAGCGCGTGGCCGAAGGTATTCTTGTAGCCAAACTTGCCGCGGCGCGGCAGGGCCACATCGGCATCGGCCAGCTGCGTGAAGTGCCAGGGCGTGTCGGCCTGATCGATGAAATTCTGGTCGAGCCCGATGTCTTCGACGTGCCACTCGCCCACAAACTCCGCGTTCTGCGGCAGTAAAAAGGCCAGCTTGGGCGGCCCGAAGCTGACGGTGTGGGCGGCCCGCACCACGGGCCCGCCGGGGGCAGGTTGGGGCGCGTCGGCCAGCAGGCCGCTGGGCAGGTCCACGGCCACCACGCGGGCCGGGGCGGCGTTCAGGTGCGCCACCACGGCGGCGGCCAGCCCGGCCAGGGGCCGCGCCAAGCCCGTGCCGAACAGCGCATCGACCACCACCGCGCCGGGCCCCAGCGGCGGCAGGGCCCCCGCCGCCAGCGCCGCCACGGGTACGGCGGCCGGCAGGCGCTGGCGGTTGTGCTGCCAGTCGGCCGATTGTTTTTCGGCCGGCAGCAGGGCCACGCGCACGGCGTAGCCGGCCCGGTGCAGCAGCCGGGCCAGGGCCAGGCCGTCGCCGCCGTTGTTGCCCGGGCCGCACAGCACCAAGATTTCGCTTGTTTCGTTCGGAAACGTCCCATAAAACCACTCGGCCAGCGCCTGGGCCGCCCGTTCCATCAGCTCGGCTGAGGTAATGCCTTGCGCCTGCACGGTGGCCTGGTCGAGCTGGTGGGTTTGGGCGGCGGTAAGGATTTTCATGGACGGGGCAAATGGATGAGCGGAGCGGGCCGGCGAACGCGGCAATGAAACAAAAAGCCCGGGGCCCCTCGTTATACCTGCTACGGAAAAGGCCCCGGTCCCGGCGAGCGTTTTCGTTTTGCTTTTCTCCTCATTCAAACCCAACCATGCAAACCTGGAACGACGTCATCCGCTTGGCCAACCACCCCGTGCCCTCGCCCCGCCGGGTCGAGAAAACTGCCGCCGAGTGGAAAGCCCAGCTCACGGCCGAGCAGTACCACGTCACGCGCGAGCACGGCACCGAGCGGGCCTTCACCGGCGAGTACTGCGAGGCCCACGAGGCCGGCCTCTACGCCTGCGTGTGCTGCGGCACCCCGCTCTACGACTCGCGCACCAAGTTCGAGAGCGGCACCGGCTGGCCCAGCTTCACGCAGCCCGTCGACGAAAGCGCCATCCGCTACCACAAAGACACCAGCTACGGCATGACCCGCGTGGAGGTGCTCTGCAACGTGTGCGACGCCCACCAGGGCCACGTGTTCCCCGACGGGCCCGCGCCCAGCGGCCTGCGCCTGTGCATCAACTCGGCCAGCGTCAAGCTGGTGGCAGAAAGCACGCCCCAGCCGGCCGCTTAGGCGGTGCCGCATCCCGTAGCTTTAAAGCCCCGGCCGAAGACACCTTCGGCCGGGGCTTTGCGTTTATCCGTTTTTCTACCATCCTTCCCCACCCGCCATGTCGTTGCTCTTCACCGATTTTGCTTCCTGGCAGGCCCACTGCGCGGCCACCGGCGAGCCCCTGTACCAGCCCGTGCTCGATTACGAAATTGAGCAGAAGGGCCGCACGGAAGAGGAAATCTGGGTGGGCTTGCAGCGGGCCTACGACGTGATGCGCGACGCGGTGAAAGAAAGCATGACCGGCGACATGACTTCGCGCTCGGGCATGATTAACAACGGGGCCAAGAAAATTGCCGCTTCGCCCGTTACCGTCCTCTCGCCCGAGTTCAAGCAGTTGATTACGCGGGCTTTGGGGGCCAAGGAGGTGAATTCGTGCATGGGCCGGGTGGTGGCCGCGCCCACGGCCGGGGCCTCGGGCATCTTGCCGGGCGTGCTCGTCACCATCCAGGGCATTCACCAGCTGTCCGACCGTAAAATCCTGGAGGGCTTGCTGGTGGCGGCTGGCATCGCCCTCATCATCGAGCAAAATGCTTCGCTGGCCGGGGCCGTGGGCGGCTGCCAGGCCGAAACCGGCTCGGCGGCGGCCATGGGCAGCGGGGCCATCGTGTACTGCCTCGGGGGCCCTGTGGCGCAGGTGCTGGCGGCGGTGGCCGTCACCATCCAGTGCATGCTGGGGCTGGTGTGCGACCCCGTGGCGGGCCTGGTGGAGGTGCCCTGCGTGGTGCGCAACGCCTCGGCGGCGGCCATCGCCTTCTCTTCGGCCCAGATTGCCATCGCCGGCATCGACCCGGTGATTCCCGTGGACCAGTGCGTGGCGGCCCTCGGCGAGGTGGGCCAGAGCATGGAAACCCGCTACAAGGAAACCGCCCTCGGGGGCCTGGCCAACACCGTGCGGGGCCGCGAAATCGAGAAAATGGTGCTGGTGCAGGACGTCAACATCCTGCCCGACGACGGCGAATAGCGCCGGGCCGCGGTTACAACGACCGGGTTTCGGGCGACATCGTCAGCTCGGCCAGGTACTTGAGGGCCGGGGCGTAGCGGGTGCGGCGCTCCTGGAAATGGCCCCAGGCGGCGGCGCGCTCGTCGCACACGGGCAGGCCGAGGCCGGCCAGCTCGTCGAGGGCCCGGTCGAACTCGGGGTGGTCGGGCGCGGTGCTGGGCGCGGGGCCGGGCAGCTCGGCGGCGGCATTGACGCCGGCCCGGACGTCGAAGAAGCGGTACACCCGGTTCACCGACAGGCAGCCGGCCTTGAAGGTCAGCTCCATCTGGCGGGTGCGGGGCACGTCGAGGGCCGAAAACAGGAGGTTGGCCGTGTCCAAAATCAAGCCCGCGGCCATCACCCAGGAGCGGCCCGGCTGCGGCGAGCGGAAGAAGTTCAGGATGGGCAGCGAGGTGTGGCTTTCCTCGATTTCCACGAACCACTGCTCCCACTCGGCCCACTGCGCGTCGTCGTCGGTGAGCGAGCCGCTGGAGTTCAGCCACTCGATGAGGTGGGTGGACGTGGCCGGCGTACCGGCCCGCAGCTCCAACCGGGCCACCGTCACTTCGCGCCGCGAAAACGCCTGGTACAGCGTGGGCAGGTACGAGATGAGCAGCGTGAGCAGCAGCAGCCCGATGGTGGCCTCGGAGTAGTTGAACACGTTGACCAGCAGGTCGTTTTCTTTGGAAATGCCCAGTGTGAGCAGCGAGCTGCCGCTTAGCTCGTAGGCTTTCAGCCACGAATCGAGGCCCAGGGCCCAGTAGATGGCGGTGTAGCCCAGGCTGACCAGCGCCAGCCACGCAATGGGCAGCGCCACCAGCGCCACCGGCGCGTAGTGGGCCATGATCCGGTCGCGCCGGGCGTAGTTGTTGGCCCGGCCGGCGGCCAGGTCAAAAACCCAGCGGATGCCGGCGAAGATGCGGTTGTTCAGCCGCACCGACTCGTTGCGGGGCAGCACAAACGAGCGCACCGCCGCCGACAGCGTGGTGACGACCACCACCGTGCCGGCCGCGCCCGCCAGCAGGCGCAGGGCCGGGTGTATCCAAAGTTCTGCGTGCATAGACCGCTTCTAACGGAAGCGCCGCCCAAAACGCCGCCAACAAGCAATCAGTGGGCGGCTTTCCACAGGGCCCCGAACGACTGGGGGGCGGCGGCCAGCGCGGTGCGGCGCTTGCTCCAGCCCACTTGGTCGAGCAGGCGGCCCAGGCTCCAGTCTTTTAGGGCTCCGGGCAGCACGTTCAGGGCCCAGCGGTGCTGCATGCTCCAGCGCCACAGGCCGATGGCGGCGCGCTCGGCCACCGGGGCGTGGCCCTCGCGCACGGCTTGCTGGCGGTTGAGCAGCAGCAGGTTGTGCAACGGTACGCGCACCGGGCACACGCTGGTGCAGGCCCCGCACAGGCTGCTGGCGTAGCTCAGGTGCATGTGCTCGGGCAGGCCGCTCAGGTGCGGGCTGATGACCGCGCCGATGGGGCCCGAGTAAGTGGTTTCGTAGGTGTGGCCGCCGATGTTTTTGTACACCGGGCACACGTTCAGGCAGGCCCCGCAGCGGATGCAGCGCAGGGCGGCCCGCTTGTCGGGCTGGGCCAGCAGGGTGGTGCGGCCGTTGTCGAGCAGAATCACGACCATTTCCTCGGGGCCGTCGGGCTCGCCGGGCCGGCGCGGGCCGAAGTACACCGTGTTGTACACCGTCACCTGCTGGCCGGTGCCGCTGGTGCTCAGCAGGGGCCAGAACAGGTCGAGGTCGGTGAGCTGGGGAATGACTTTTTCGATGCCCACCACCGCAATGTGCAGCTTGGGGAAGGTGGCCGACAGGCGGGCGTTGCCCTCGTTCTCGGTCACGGCCACGGCCCCTTCCCGGGCCACCAGGAAGTTGCCGCCGGTGATGCCCAGCTCGGCCGCCGTGTACTTGTCGCGCAGCAGGTGGCGGGCCGTGAGCACGAGCTGCTGGGCGTCGTCGGTGCTTTCGGTGCCCAGGTGCTTCACGAAAATGTCGTTGATGTCGGCCTTGCTCAGGTGCATGGCGGGCGTCACGATGTGGTAGGGCCGCTCGCCGTTGAGCTGCACGATGTACTCGCCCAGGTCCGTTTCCACCGACTCAATGCCCTTGCCGGCCAGGTACTGGTTGACGTGGATTTCCTCGGTGGTCATGCTTTTGGCCTTCACCACGGTGCGGGCCCCGCGCGCGTCGGCCAGCCGGCCAATTTCGGCCAGGGCCTCGGCCGCGTCGCGGGCCCAGACCACCCGGCCCCCCCGGGCGGTGAAGGCGGCCTCGAATTGCAGCAGGTACTCGTCGAGCTTCTCCAGCACCAGCGCCTTGAGGTAGGCTCCCCGGTCGCGGGCCAGCTCGTGGTCCTGGAAGTAGTTCATTCCCAAGGCCACGGCCGCGTCGTACTTACCGATGTTGAAGCGGATTTTGCGGCGGTGCTCCCGGTCGAAGGCCTTGGTTTCGGCGTCGATTTGAAATTGAAGCGCGAGGTTTCGCAAGGGTAAAATAGGTTTCGCTGGTAATTGGTCTTTCATAACCCGTTGACTAGCCTGATGATGTGTTCTTTGAGCGAAATGACATTGAAGTTAATCAGCAACCCAAGTTTAAGTCGGGATAAGTGCAGGTAGTTCAAGAGTTGTTTGCTGTGGACAGGTGCTAGATGCTCTACTGACTTTAATTCCACGATTACTTTCTGCTCTACCAAAATATCTACCCGAAAACCTACGTCCAGTCTAATCCCGTCATAAACAACCGGGAGCCCAACTTGGGTCTCGACAGCCAAGCCAAGCTTGCGTAACTCGTGGGCCAGCGCTGCTTCGTACACCGATTCGTATAGGCCGGGGCCCAATGCAGAATGCACCCGAAAAGCAGCCCGCATGATGTGCCCCGCCGCCACATTCTCTGGTTTGTACAACTGCTCTTGCTCCTGCATACGAAAATCTAGCTTTAGCGAAACCTATTTTAACCTTGCAAAACCTTGCGCTCAAGGCTTATCAGAATCCACCACCACCCGCGCCTCCCGGTTCGCCAACTCCCACGCCGTGAAAAAAACC
Source organism: Hymenobacter caeli (assembly GCF_013294115.1). Taxonomy (GTDB): domain Bacteria; phylum Bacteroidota; class Bacteroidia; order Cytophagales; family Hymenobacteraceae; genus Hymenobacter; species Hymenobacter caeli. The sequence continues at coordinate 13,126 of NZ_JABSNP010000003.1, forward strand.
AGCCGGGCCCGCGCTTCCATTTTATCGAACTGAATCTTTTCGATTTTATCCGAAGCCTGGTGGTAGTCGGCGTGGACGCCGTTGAAGAAAAACGCCACCGGCACCCCGTGCACCGCGAAGTTGTAGTGGTCGGAGCGGTAGTAGAAGCGGTTGGGGTCGGCCGGGTCGTCGTACTTGTAGTCCAAGGCGAGGTGCGTGTACTGCTGGTTGGCCGCCTCCACCACCACTTTGAGCTGCGAGGCCAGCTTGTCGGAGCCGATGACGTACACGTAGTCCGGCTGGCCTTCGTGGGCCGGGTCGGTGCGGCCCACCATGTCGATGTTCAGGTCGGCCACGGTGCCGGCGAGTGGAAACACCGGGTGGCCGGCGTAGTACTCCGAGCCGAAAAGGCCTTCCTCCTCGCCCGTCACGCTCAGAAACAGCAGGCTGCGTCGGGGCCCGTGGCCGTCCTTTTTGGCCTGGGCAAACACCTCGGCCAGGTTGAGGAGCGCGGCCGTGCCCGAGCCGTCGTCGTCGGCCCCGTTGTACACCCGGCCGTCGATGACGCCCAGGTGGTCGTGGTGGGCCGACACGACCAGGATTTCGTTCTTCTTGTCGGTGCCTTCCACGAAGCCCAGCGCGTTTTCGGTGCCCACCAGCGTGCGCGTTTTCGGGGCCCTGATGCGCAGGGCCTCCGCTTTGAAGGGCGACGCCACCGGCTGGCCCCGCGTGCCGGTCTGGGCCAGGTACCGGGCCACGGCGGCGGCGTTGGTACTCAGTAATTTATAGCCCACGGCCGGCGCGAGGTAAAACACCGGCGGGCGCGGAGGCACCGCGCCGGGCAGCCCCAGGCTGGGCTGGGCCAGGGCGGGGGCGAGGCGGGCGGCCGTTTTCTCGAAGTTGCCGTTGGGCCGGAAATCGACGAAAAACACGCTGCGCACCCCGTGTTGCAGGGCCACGGCCAGCTTGGCGCGGTCGTCGCGGCCCCAGCGGGTGTAGCTGCCGTCGGGGCTGAGCAGGGGCTTGCCGCTGGCCGTGGTGGGCTCGCCCTGCATAATGAGCACGGCCTTTCCGGCCACGTCAAGGCCTTGGTAATCAGCATAGCCGGCCTGCTCGATGCCGAAGCCCACAAACACCGGCCGCGCCTCGGTTTCCAGGTCGAAGCCCGCCGAGCCGCGCCCGTAGAAGTCGTTGGGCCACTGGTAATGGGTGCCGCCCACTTGCAGCGTGGCCCCGGGGGCCCAGGCCACGGTTTCGAGCTGGAATTTCTGGAGGTACGGGGCCGTGGGGTCGGGCCCCGGGCCGGCGAGGCCGGCGGCCTGGAGCTGCGCGGCCACGTAGGCGGCGGCCAGGTGCTGGCCCGGCTGGCCCGTTTCGCGGCCCCCGTACTCGTCCGAGGCCAGCACGGCCAGGTGGGTGCGCAGGCGGGCGGCCGTCACCAGGTCGGCGTAGCGCGGGGCCCAGTCCACCAGGTCGGCCGGCGGGGTGCCCAGGGTGGGCATCACGCCGGGCCTGGGTTTGGTTTTCACCCGGCCCTGGGCGTGGGCCGGGCCACCGAGGGCCAGGGCCAGCAGCGCCGGCAGCAGGAGGTTTTTCAGCATAACATGAAAAACATGAAAAGGGCGAAAACACTACCTAATTTGAACGTCATGCTGAGCGCAGCCGAAGCATCTCTCCCGCAGCAGTAATTCATGATTAGTGAGCGGGAGAGATGCTTCGGCTGCGCTCAGCATGACCGTAATTTTACCAAATTATAGCTATATAATTTTGTAAATCAACACCGTGGCGTAGGCGGCCACGCCCTCCTGGCGGCCCACGAAGCCGAGCTTCTCGGTGGTGGTGGCCTTGATAGATACGTCGTCCTCGGCGATGCCCATCACGGCGGCCAGCACGCGCTGCATCTCCGGGATGTGGGGGTTCACCTTGGGCTGTTCCAGGCAGACGGTCGAGTCGATGTTGCCCACCTCGTAGCCCTTGCCGCGCAGCAGGCGCAGCACTTCGGCCAGCAGGCGCTTGCTGTCGATGCCCTTGTACTGCGGGTCGGTATCGGGGAAGTGGAAGCCGATGTCGCGCAGGTTGGCGGCCCCCAGCAGGGCGTCGCAGATGACGTGGATGAGCACGTCGGCGTCGGAGTGGCCCAGGGCCCCGTGGGTGTGGGGCACCTGGATGCCGCCGAGCCAGAAGGGCAGCCCTTCTTTTAGCTGGTGAACGTCGTAGCCGAAGCCGGTGCGGATTTTCATAACGAAACAGAACAGAAAGTGGGAAAGGAACAAAGGTATCGGCGGCCGGCGGGGGGGGCGCCCGCGGGCCCCGCTCCGAATCAGCCGTACTTTGGGACAACATTATGGTGCTTCATTCGTCTACCCGGCCCGACCGGTTATTTACGCTTTTGTTTGCTATGCGCTATTGGTGGTTGGGCCTGCTGTTGCTGGCGGGGGGGCCGGGGGCCCGGGCGGGCGTGGTAAAGGGCGTCATCAGCGGGGCCGACGGCAGCAAGCTAGCCTTCGCCAACGTGGCCGTGCGCGGCGACGCCACCAGCACCGGGGCCAACGACCAGGGCCAGTACGCGCTGCGCCTGCCCGCCGGGCGCTACGAGCTGGTGTTCCAGTACGTGGGCTACCGGCCGCGCACCGAGGCCGTGCGCGTGCCGGGCGGCGACTCGACCTTGGTGCTCAACGTGCAGCTGGCCGCCGAAGCCTACAGCCTAGGCGAGGTGACGGTGCGCGCGTCGGACCGCGACCCGGCCTACGCCATCATCCAGCAGGCGCAGCAGTGGCGGCCCTACCACCGGCGCGAGGTGGCCGCCTTCCGGGCCCGCCTCTACAGCAAGAGCCTGGGCCGCATCCTCGAAACGCCGGGCAAAATCATGGGCCTCTTCAAGCTGGGGCCCGACATCAAGCCCGGTATCTTTTACCTCTCCGAGAGCCTGTCCGATATTTCCTTCACCCAGCCCAACGTCGTCAAGGAACGGATGTTATCGAGCCGGGTCAGCGGCGACTCGCGGGGCATCAGCTTCAACCGGGCCAGCGCGGGGCGGGGGCTGAACTTCTACGACAACCTGATTAAATCGGGCTTCTCGGAGCGCGGCTTCGTGTCGCCCATCGCGGCCAGCGCCATGCTGTTTTACCAGTACGAGCTGGTGGGCAGCACCCGGCAGGCCGACGGGGCCCTGGTGCACAAAATCCGCGTCACGCCGCGCCGCCGCACCGACCCTGTATTCACCGGCTTCGTGTACATCGTGGACGGCTCGTGGCGCCTGCATTCCATCGACTTGAACCTGGGCAAGGAAGCCCAGCTCGACTACGTGGACGGCCTGCACATCGGCCAGCTGTTTGCCCCGGCCCCCGGTAATCCCAACGTGTGGGTGATGCAGTCGCAGGAGCTGCGGGCCAACCTGTCGGGCCTGGGCTTCAAGGGCTCGGCCTACATCACGTCGGTGCTCTCAAACTACGCCGCCGTGGTGCCCACCTACCCCGCGCCGCCCGTGGCCGCGGCCCCCGCGCCGGCCGCGCCCGGGGCCCCCGCCGCCCGCGAAACCGCCGCCGACATCCGCAAGCTCAAGCCCGACCTGCGGGGCCTGGGGGCCCAGGTGCGCCGCCGGGTGAAGCAGGCCCAGCGCGACTCGCTGCGCCGCGACCCGCTGGCCCGCATGCCCCGCGGCGAGGTGCAGCTGGTAGAAAAAGGAGCCAACGCCCGCGACACCGCCTACTGGGCCCAAATCCGCCCCGTGCCGCTGTCCGACGAAGAGAAAAAGGACTACCGCACCAAGGACAGCACCGAGGTCATCCGCCGCTCGCGCCCCTACCAGGACTCGATGGACCGCAAGCGCAACCAGTTCGAGCCCATCAACCTGGCGGTGGGCGGCTACACTTACCGCAACTCGTTCAGGATGACGAGCGTGACGGTGCAGCCAGTGGCCAACATCCTGCAATACAACACGGTGGAAGGCGTGGTGGCCAACGCCCGGGTAGAGTTCGCGAAGCGCACCGACGACCGCCGCTTCGTGACGCTGGCCCCGGTGCTGCGCTACGGCTTCAGCAGCCGGCAGCTCAACCCCAGCGTGGGCCTGACGTGGCAATTCGACCCCGTGGTGCTGCGCCAGCTCAGCCTGGTGGCGGGCCGCACGGTGGAAAATTTCGACCGCAACTCGCAGCTCACGCCGGCCATCAACTCGCTCTACACCCTGTTTGCCAACTACAACTACGCCAAGCTCTACCGCCGCGACGGCCTCGACCTCACCTTCCTCACCGAGCCCGTGAACGGCCTCACCCTGCGCACCACGGCCAGCTACTTCGACCGCCGCGAGCTGTTCAACACCACCGACCGGCTGCTGGTGGACGTGAAAGACCGCGCCTTCACCCCCAACCAGCCCGTGGCCGAGGAGGCCCCCGGCGGCACCGGCTTCGGCCAAAGCAAGGCCCTGACGGTGGGGGCCAGCCTGGACTTCAAGCCCGGCCAGCGCTACGTCAACCGGCCCGACGGCAAGTTCAACCTGGGCTCGAAGTGGCCCACCTTCAACGCGCAGGGGCGGCTGGCCGTGCCGCACGTGCTGGGCGCCGACGTGCGCTACCTGTTGCTGCAAGCCGGCGTGAGCCAGCGCCTCGACCTGGGCCTGCTCGGCAGCAGCACGTACCGCGTGGTGGTGGGCGGCTTCGTGGGCAAGCAGGAGGGCCTCACGTTTGCCGATTTTCGCCACTTTTCCGGCAACCGCACCCTGCTCACCGGCAACTTCAACGACTTCCAGCTGCTCGACTACTACGAGTACAGCACCCGCGCCGCCTACCAGGAAGCCCACTACAGCCACCACTTCAACGGTTTCATCTTCAACAAAGTCCCGCTGCTGCGCCAGCTCAAGTGGCAGGAAGTACTCTCCCTCAACTACCTGCACACGGCCCAGGCCGGCCACTACGTGGAGCTGGGCGCGGGCATCGAGCACGTATTCAAGCTGCTGCGGATCGATTTCTACACCGGCCTGCAATCGGGCCAGCGCACGGGCACCGGCGTGCGGGCCGGGTTCGGCTTTTAGGGGAAGAGAAACAAGCAGTAGAAAACGTCTGCTTCTCAGTCCACGCTCGCCGCTACTTCACTTCTTCGTAATCGACGTACTCGCCGCCCCGGAACTCGGTGGGACGCTCGCCCTTGCCGTTTTTGGGCGGCACGTAATCGACGCGCACCTGTCCGGGGGCGGGCGGCGGCCCCGTGGGCCGGCCGGGGCCCTGGGGCCCGAACGGGTTGCCGGGCATGGGTCCGAACGGCCCGCCGCCTTGCTGCTGGGCCTTGTGCACCTGCTGGCGCACGAAGCCGCCCAGCACGGCCCGCACCAGCGAGGGCAGCACGTAGCGGATGAGGAAAAACGAGAACAGCAGGGTCAGCCAGACAGACATGGGGCAAAGGTAAAAGGCGGCGCGGTGGGGCCGGTAGCAACATAACGGCATTTGCCGTACATTTGGTTTAACCCCCCTCGGTTCGAAACAGTGTAGTCGTTCATCACCGCTCACCCGCCGGTTATGCGTCACTTGCTTTGGTGTTTGCTACTCCTGGGCCTGCCGCCCGCCGCCGCGCGGGCCCAGCGCGTGTGCCCCGGCTACGTGGTGCTGGCCAACGGCGATAGCCTGCGCGGGGCCGTGTACCTGACCAGCGACTTCGAGCAGCAGCAGTTCGTGAAGTTCGTGCCGCTGGCCGCGGACAGCCCCAAGCCGCTGCGCCTATCCGACGACGTGGTGCGGGCCTACGGCTACGTGCAGGGGCCCGACACGGTGCGCTACCGCAACTGCGGCCCCGCGCTGGCCAGCGTGCCCGTGGTGCTGGCCAGCAGCCGGAGCGCGGCCGCGCTGTACCCTACTTCGCGGCTGCGGCTGGGCTCGTTGCTGAAGGTGCTGCAAGCGGGGCGGGTGCAGGTGTACGAGCAATACCTGCCCGTGCGGGGCGGCAACTCTTTTCTGCGCGACGTGCTGCTGCGCACCGGCACGGGCGCGTTCGTAGGCACGTACTGGTGGAATTTCCGGCCCCGCGCCGCCGAGTATTTCGCCGACTGCCCCGCCCTGGCCGCCGACCTGCGGGCCGGCCGCTACCCGCCGCGCACCCTGCCGGCGGTGGTGCGCCGCTACAATACCTGGTACCACGACCGCCACTAGGCCGGCGGCCACGCGAAAAAAGTGCGCCCCGGAACGCGGTTTTTTGGGGTGGGGCCTTATCTTTGTGCTCCCGATTTGCCACCGGCAGCCGGGAAATGCCGCTTTAGCTCAGTTGGTAGAGCAGCTCATTCGTAATGAGCAGGTCGTTGGTTCGAGTCCAATAAGCGGCTCTTTAGAGCCCAGCAGCACGAAGCCCCCGGCAACGCAGTTGCCGGGGGCTTCGTGCTGCTGGGCCGGGGCGGCTAGCTGGCGGCGAACTTAGACTTGCCCCGGCCTTTGAACGGCTTGCCGTCGAACTTTGAGCGGTATTTGCCCGACGCTTTGGCGTCGGCGGTGCGGTCGTTGCGGCGGCTGCGCACCACCAATAGGCCTAAGCCGAAGGCCAGCGCGGCCGCGCCCACGGCCTGCTGGGTGGGAGAGAGGCCGCGCACCCGGCCGGCCACTTGGGTGCCTAAGTCGCGCACCGATTGTGGTAACTGGCCTACCAACTGGTTTAGGTCCACGCCGTCGAGCCACTGCTTGCCTTGGGCAACGGCGTCGTCGAGGGGATGGCCGGCGGCTTCGGGTGCGGCGGCGGTAGGAGCGGCTTGGGGTGCGGCGGCGGTAGGAGCGGCTGCGGGGGCGTCCGAAGCGGCGTCGGGGTGGGGGGTAGAGCGCATGGGAAGGGGTGGGTAGAAAAGTGAAGCGAACGCGGCGTGCGTGCGGGCTGGTTATTCGCAAACGGGCCGGGGCGGGTTGCCGAACCGGCGGTTTTTTTGCCCCGCCCCGCTTTTGGCTGAACCGTGGGGCCGTTCGGCGGTTGTGCCCCCGGCCCTTGCCTTGGCCTGTTCATCCCGCATTCATCCTCATCCCCACCGTATGGGTCGTTTTAAAGACAAAGTATGCTTCGTTACCGGAGCCACCTCGGGCATCGGGCGGGCCACCGCTTTGCAGCTGGCCCGCGAGGGCGGCCGGGTGGTAGCCCTGGGCCGCGACGTGGCCGAAGGAAAGTCGCTGACCGACGAGATAAAGAAAACCCGCGGCAAAGTGCTGTTCATCCGGGCCGACGTGGGCGTGGACGCCGACCTAGTAGCCGCCGTGGCGCAGGCCCTGGCCAAGTGGAAGCGCATCGACGTGCTGGTGAACGACGCCGCCATCATGACCTTTAAGCCCATCCTGAAAATGGACCCCGCCGATTGGGACCTGGTGCTGAACGTGAACTTGCGGGCCCTGTTCCGGCTCTGCCAGCTGTGCCTGCCCCACATGAAGGGCGGGGCCGTGGTGGCCGTTAGCTCCGTCCACGCCTTCCAAACCACGCCCAACGTAGTGCCCTACGCCGCCAGCAAGGGCGGCACCGAAGCCTTCGTGCGGGGCCTCAGCCTCGAAATTCCCCACACCCACGCCCGCATCAACGCCGTGGCCCCCGGGGCCGTCGATACGCCCATGCTTCGGAATAACCCCAACATCAAGAACGGCACCGAGCAGGTGACCGGCCAGGTGGGCACGCCCGACGAATTGGCTGCCGCCATCTGCTTCCTGGCCTCAGACGAAGCCAACTTCATCAACGGCACTACGCTGGTGGTGGACGGCGGCCGGCTAGCGCAGCTCTAATAAGCCCCAAATAATTTTGGTAAAACCTTCTCGACCAACGCTGAGGAGGTTTTTTTAGGCCTGGGGAGCCTGGCCGGCGGCCAGGGTCTGCACCACGCGCCGGGCTTCTTCCCGGGCTTCCACCTCATACTTATTATTGTAATACCCCACCCGCGCCGACTCCACCAAGTAGCGGTAGAGGAAGGGCAGCAGGCCCTGCTCGCGGTACTGGCGCAGGTGCACCTGTTCGTGGGCCACCCACTCGGGGTCGGCCAAAAATTCGGCGCGGGAGGCCCCGCTCAGGTGCACGGTGCCGCCGATGACCATCGCCACCCGGGCGTTGCCGCCCAGCACCGCGCGGGCCACGCGGGCCAGCGGCGAGTTGACCCAGGTGCGGAGCTTGGCGTCGGGCATGGGAGCGGATAGCTAAAAATTCGCGAACTGCCACATACGGTACAACTTTATGGCCGGTTGTCGAAGACCGTATGATTATTTAGCTAAAGGCTAGTGTTTTACTGATAAAAGACATCTTTCTCCTTTTTTTGGGTGCGGCCGTACCGAAACTTTGCCTTAGTTTTACCCGGCGGGGTGGTGGTTAATCATAGCGAATAACCCCTGGGCCGCGTCGCTTTATCCCTTTGTTTTTGGCCGCTTGTGGCCTTGCCTATTGCCTAAGAAACCATTTTTTGCCGGTATTTCCGCCACTTTTCGGAACCCGGGCTTACCCCCTCTACGACGGACAATGAAAAACAGCCTTTTGTATTGCCTCGCCGCGGCCTCCCTGGTTCTTTCCTTCTGCTTTGAGCGCGTCCCCGATGCTTCGCTCACGTCCCGCGCCCTCAACGCGCCGGCCGTGGCCGAAGCATCGCTGCTTTCGGGCCTGATGACGAACGAGCCCGGTGGGCCCACCGGGCCGCCCACCTCACCCGAAGCCGCCGCTGCCCGCGACTCGCTCGCCTACGGCTACTACGCCCAAACCCTGGGCCTGAACTTGGCCCACACCGAAAACAAGGGCTTGCTCCAGACCGTGACGGACTGGATTGGCACCCCGTATCGCTTCGGGGCCAGCTCGCGCCGCGGCACCGATTGTTCGGGCTTCGTGACCCGCGTGTTCAACGAGGTGTACGGCATCGCGCTGCAACGCAGCTCGCGCTCGATGTTCGGGTCCGTGCAGCATGTGGCCAAGACCGACATGCAAACCGGCGACCTGGTGTTTTTCCGCCACGGCAAGGGGGCCATCTACCACGTGGGCATTTACCTGAAAGATGGCAAGTTCGCCCATTCGGCCTGCAACGGGGGCGTGCGCGTCAGCTCGCTCGACGAAACGTACTACCGCCGCAATTTCTACGCCGCCGGCCGCGTGCCGGCCGCCGCCCGCGCCGACGCCGCCACCCTGGCCGACGCCGTGGCCAGCGCCGCCGAGGCCGCCGCGCCCGCGCCGCAGTAGCCCGCGCCGCGCAAAGTTTTGAGAGCCCCGCACCCCGTGCGGGGCTTTTTTTTCGCCCCGCGGCCGCGTAGCCCAACCCCACCCCCGCGCAATCGGTATAACAGCGGGCCGGCGGCCCCGCGGGGCCCCGGGTTTTTTCCTTCCCTTGACATTGCGCTTATATGAATACCCAGACCCCTCCCTCCGGTGCCGACGTGGCCGGCTCGGCCCTGTTCAAAAAATTCCTGGCCAAGGCCGAAAATTACCTGCGGCAGCCCACGCTGTTGCGCAAGCTGCTGCTGGACGCCTACACCAAGGCCCAGCAGAAGAACGAGCTGGGCAGCCTCGCCCACGAAGCCTGGACGACCCTGCAAACGCTGTTCCGCCTCATCAGGGCGTCGGTGGCGGGCGACTACACCGGCGTGCCGGGCACCACGGTGGCCGCCGCCGTGGCCGTGCTCATCTACTTCATCAGCCCCATCGACCTGATTCCCGACTTCATCCCCGTGGTGGGCCTGGTGGACGACATGGCCCTGATTGCCTGGTTCTCGCTCACCATCAAAACCGAAATCGACAAGTTCCACGAGTGGGAGCTGACCCGGCCCAGCGAGGTGGCGGCCGCGCCCAAGCCCGCGCCGGCGGCCCACGACGACCTGGTGCCCTCTTCTGGGTCGGCCAAGTACGGCGGCACCGTCACCGCGCCGCACGCCGGCGTGGCCGCTGCCACCACCGACAGCAGCCGCGACGCCAGCCACGGCACCGTGGCCACCGGCGGCAACGTGCGGTAGGGCCCCGGCTAAGACACGCTCGGTACAGTGCTGAAAAAGCCCCGAAACGTAAGTTTCGGGGCTTTTTTGTTGCCGCCCGGCCCGGTGGGCCTAGGCGGCGGCGTGCTCGCGCACGAAGCGCACGAAGTCGCCCACCGTGTACAGGGGCACTTCGTCGGGAATGACGATGTGAAAGTTACGCTCCAGCTCCAAAATGATGTCCACCACATCGACGGTGTCGAAGCGCAGGTCGCGGGCCAGGCTGGCCGTTTTGCGCACGCGCGACGCCCGGATGGCTTTGCGCTTGCTGATGATGCGAAAAACCTGCTGCTCGATGGAAGCAGCGGGGAGGGCGGCGGCAGTGGATACGTACATTTTTTGCAAAGGGCTTAGGGGGCAGGGTATAAAAAACGGCGGCGAAGCGGGCTCCTAACGCGTGGGTGCGGGACAACCGCACGCCGCCGACCGGGATAATCGACGGAATGCGGTTGCTCGACCGATTAATGGGGCAAATACACGGGGTACAAATTTTAGGCCAGTACTGCCGGCGTGGCCGCGTTCACCTCTTCTTCGTCTACTTCCTGGGCGGGCGGGGGCGTGTTCACGTTGCGGCCGGTGAGCCGGGCTTGCAACTTTTCGTTGAGCAAATACATCACCGGGACCACCAGCAGCGTGATGAGGGTGGCAAACGTGAGCCCGAAAATAATCGTCCAGGCCAGGGGCCCCCAGAACACGACCGACTCGCCGCCCAGGAAAAAGTGGGGGTGGCCCGAGTTGAACAGCTCATAGAAATCGATGTTCAGGCCCACGGCCAGCGGGATCAGGCCCAGCGTGGCGGCCGTGGCCGTGAGGATGACCGGGTTGAGGCGGGTGCGGCCGGCCAGCACCAGGGCGTCGTGCAGGCTCATGCCCTGGGCCCGCAGCATGTCGGTGAACTCGACCAGCAGGATGCCGTTCTTCACCACGATGCCGGACAGGGCAATGACGCCCACGCCCGTCATCACGATGCTGATGTTCATGCCCGTCACGGCCAGGCCCAGCATCACGCCGATGACCGAGAAGATGATTTCGGTGAGGATGATGAGCGGCTTGGCCACCGAGTTGAACTGCGTGACGAGCACCAGGAAGATGAGGGCCAGGGCCCCCACGGCGGCGATGCCGAGAAAGCTGGTGGTTTCTTGGGTGTCTTCCTGCGAGCCGCCCATGCGGATGGTGTAGCCGGGCGGCGTGGGGAAGGACTTCAGGGCCTGCGTGACCTGCTGCACCACGGTGACGGGGGCGAAGCCGTTGAGCACGTTCGAGCTGATGGTGATGAGGCGGTGGGTGTCTTTGCGCTTGATGCCGCCGTAGGTGGTGCCGTAGGTGACGTCGGCCACGGCCGAGATGGGCACCTGGCGGATGGCGAAGCTGGTGAGGTCGCGGAAGGTGATGGGCGCGTTTACGATGGCGTCCACGTTGTCGCGGTAGGGCTTGGCGTAGCGCACCTGGATGGGGTACTCGTCGTCGGGGGTTTTGAATTTGCTGGCCTCGTAGCCGTAGATGGCCGTGCGCACCTCCTGCCCAATCTGGGCCGTGGTGATGCCCTCGCGGTTGGCGCGGGTGCGGTTGATGTTGACGGCGATTTCGGGGTTGCGGTCTTCCAGGTCGGTGCGCAGGTCCTCGATGCCGCCAATCTTGAGCGAGTCCACGTAGCGCTCCACGCGCTTGCTCAGCGCGGCCAGCTTGGGGTAGTCGTCGCCGCTCACTTCGATGGCTATCGGCTTGGCCTGGGGCGGCCCGCTGGCCTCCTGGTCCACCGACACCGACGCGCCGGGCACGCCCTTCACGGCCTCGCGGATGTCGTCCATGTAGATGTGGGTGGCCTGGCCCGTGCGGTCGCTCAGCTCTTTGAAGGCCACGGCCACCTTGCCCAGGTGCGACTGCGAAACCCCCGTGGCGGTGGCCTCGGTGGGGTCGCCGGCCCCGATGGCCACGTTGCTGATGATGGATTCCACGTCGGGGTTGTGGCGGCCGACGACCTTGTACACGCGCTGCTCCAGGATGCGGGTGATGGAGTCGGTGACTTCCACGCGGGTGCCCACCGGCATGCGCAGGTAGGTGTAGATGAACTTGGGGTCGCCCTTGGGGAAGAAGTCGATTTTGGGGTTGCGGGCCTGCAAGGCCATGATGCTCACCACCATCAGCACCACCAGGCAGCCCACGATGGCGAGCTGCCGCCACACCCGGCCGCCCACGGCCAGCTCCACGAGGCGGGCGTAGCCGTTCTGAAAGCGCGGCAGAATGCTGCGCTGGAAGCCGGCAATCAGGTACACGAACACGTACTTGTCGAGGAAGCACAGCACGATGAGCGTCACCATCAGGTTGCCCAGGAACGTGGAGCCGGCCAGGTAGCCGGCGATGGCCACCAGCAGCAGCCCGCCCATGCCGAGCAGGAAGTTGCGGGTAAGCTGCGGCTTCTGCACCCGGTCGAGGTGCTCCTCGCGCTCCATGAAGCTCACCGCGAACACCGGGTTCATGATGAAGGCCACGATGAGCGAGGCCCCCAGCGTGAGGATGAGCGTGACCGGCAGGTAGTACATGAACGAGCCGATGAGGCCCGGCCAGAACATGAGCGGCACGAACGGGGCCACCGTGGTGAGCGTGCCCGCCAGCACCGGCACGAACACCTCGCCCGCCGCAAACTTGGCGGCCTTGGTGGTGCTCAGCTCGGGGTGCTCGTGCAGCAGGCGGTGGGTGTTCTCAATCACCACAATGGCGTCGTCCACCACGATGCCCAGCGCCAGCAAAAAGGCGAAGAGCACAATCGTGTTCAGCGTGAAGCCCAGCACCGGCAACATAATGAAAGCCAGGAACATACTCAGCGGCACCGACAGGCCCACGAACAGGGCGTTGGTGGTGCCCATGAAAAACATCAGAATCAGCGTCACCAGCAAAAAGCCGATGATGATGGTGTTGAGCAGGTCGGAGAGGGTGTTGCGGGTGTCGTTCGACGAGTCGCCGGTGATGGTGATTTTCAGGCCCTTGGGCATGCTGGCCTGCGAGTCTTTCACCAGCTTATGAATTTTGTCGGAGGCGTCGAGCAGGTTTTCGCCCTGGCGCTTCACCACGTTCAGGGCAATGGCGGGCTGGCCGTCGAGGCGGGCGTAGCTCTCGCGGTCCTTGAAGCCGTCGACGACGGTGGCAATGTCGCCGAGGCGCACCGGGGCCCCGCGCAGGTTCTTCACCTGGATGTTGGCGATGTCGGCGGCCCGCACGTACTGGCCGGCCACGCGCACGGCCCGCTTCTGGGCCCCCACGTCGATGCTGCCGCCCGACACGGTGATGTTCTCGCGGGCAATGGCGCTCTCAATGTCGCTGAAGCTCAGCTGCGAGGCTTGCAATTTGTAGAGGTCCACGTCCACGTTCACCTGCTGCTCCAGGGCCCCCACGATGTCGACGCGGGTGATTTCGGGCAGGGCCTCGATTTTGTCCTGAAAGTCGTCGGCGAGCTTTTTGAGCTGGGCGGCGGGCAGGTTGCCGCTCAGGTTGACGTACATAATCGGCTGCTCCGAGATGTTGACTTCCTTCACCACCGGGGCGCTGGGCAGGTCGTTGGGCAGCTCGGTGGCGGCCTTGTCCACGGCGTCCTTGATGAGCTGCTTGGCGGCCTGCACGTTCACGTTCGAGTTGAACTCCACGTCCACGATGCAGTAGTCCTGGTTCGAGGTGGAGTTGATTTTCTTCACCCCGTTCACGCCCTTGATTTCCTTTTCGAGCTGGCGCGTCACCAGGTTTTCGATGTCGGCCGGCGAGGTGCCCGGGTACACCGTGGCCACGATGATGCGCGGAATCACGATGTCGGGGAATTTCTCCTTGCCCAGCTTGATGTAGGCAAACAGCCCCGCTATCGTCAGCAGCAGCGTGATGACGTAGATGCTCGTTTTGTTGTTAATGGACCAGCTGGTAGGTCCAAACTCCTTTTCAATATCTTGCATATTAGTAGGCTTTTGGCTGTAAGCTATTGGCTGTTGGCTTTTGGGTGGCCGACAGGCGGCCGATGAAACTGTGCAGCATTTTAGTCTCTTCTTCCAGTAGGTCCGGCAACCGACTGTCCGGCAGGAGGGTAATAAACCCAATTCTCGTGGCGGCCAGCAATTGCGTGTCCAACCCGAAGCAAGAGCCCAGCGCAATTTCCAGAAAGTGTTTGTACTCGTTTTCGCTTGTGCGGCTGCTGCCTTCGGCAATGTTGGAGGGAATTGAAACCGCCGCGCGGGTCATCTGGCTGCGTAAGCCGTACACCTCCTCGCGCGGCAGCTGGCGAACCAAGTCGTACGTGGCCTGCACAATTTCTAACCCGTGCTGCCAGACCCTCAGTTCCTTGTAATTTTTCATTGCAAAAAAGCCAACAGCCAACAGCTAAGCGCCAACGGCCAATAACTGGCCTTCGTTCAGGTTCTGGTAGCCCGCCGAGATTACTTCGTCGCCGGTTTTCAGGCCGCTGGTGATTTCGGCCTGGCCGTTGTAGGTCTGCCCCACCTTGATGATGCGCTTCTGGGCCACGGGCTTGCCGGCCTGGCGGGCCACCACGAGCACGAAAGCGTTTTGTTCGTCGTGCTGCACCAGGTCCACCGGCAGCACGGTGGCGCTGGCCTGGCCGTAGTTCTGGATGCGCACGGTGGCTATCATGTTGGGTCGCAGCTTGGCGGCCGCGCCGGCGGGCAGGTGCAGCTCCACGGTGAAGGCGCGGCTGTTGGCCGAAATGGTACGGCTCACGGTGCGCACCGTGCTCATAATTTCCTCGTTGCCCAGGTCGGGCAGGCTCACCAGGGCCTTATCGCCGGCCTTGATGCTGCCGGCGTAAGCCTCTGATACATCGGCCAGCACCTTGCCGCCCCGGCCACTGTTGAGCTGCACCACGGGGGCCCCGGGGGCCACGGTTTCGCCCAGCTTGGGCAGCACGTTGTCCACGGTGCCGGCGTAGGGGGCCACCACGTTGTACATGGCCCGCTGCTGCTGCATGGTGCGCAGGTTGCGCTCCAGGCCCTCGTAGCTGTTTTTGGCCTGGAGGTACTGGATTTCGGTGCCAATCTGCTGCTTCCACAGGCCGGCCTGCTTCTGGTACACGATGCGGGCCAGGTCGAGGCGGGTGCGCAGCTCGGCCATGCTGGCGTCGAGCACGCCGGCGTCGACGGTGGCCAGCACCTGGCCCTGGTGCACCCGGTCGCCGCGCTGCACCCGCACGCTGGTGAGCGTGCCGGCGGCGCGGGCCCCCACGGTGGCATTCTGGTCGAAGTCCACCCGGCCCTGTACTTCCAGGTAGCCGGCGAAGCGCTGCGGGGCCACCGTCAGCACCGACACCGGCACGGCCGCGGCGGCCGAGTCGGCCTTGCCCGCGCCGGTCGAAACTTCGAGGGCGGCAATCTTGGCCTGGGTCGCGGCCTGGTCGGCCTTGAGCTTGGTCAGCTCGGCCTTGGGGTCTTTGGCCCCGCCGCAGGAAGCCATTATCAGGCTGATGGCCACTAGCTGATAGCTGTTAGCTTTCTTTAGGCGGCTGGCTTTTGAAAAAAAAGAAGTCATATAGAAAAAAGTATTTTTCAGGCAAGGAAAAAGCTAACAGCCAATAGCCATAAGCCAACAGCCATTTAAGCTACTTCGGCAGCAGCTCGCCGGTGGCCTTGTCGCGGTCCACCTTGGCCACGAGCACGTCGTAGATGGCGGCGTAGTAGTTGGTTTGGGCCTCGCGCAGCGAGGTTTCGGCCGTAATCACCTCCAGGTTGGAGCCCACGCCGGCGTTGAACTTGATGCGCGTCACGCGGGCCACGTCGGCGGCCAGAATCAGGTTGTCCTGCTGGTTGTCGAGCACGTCGAGGGCGTTGATGAGCGTGGCGCGGCTTTGCGCGTCTTGTAAGTCAATGCTTTGGCGCAAAGTTTCGAAGCCGCGCTCGATGGTTTGCTGCGCGATGCGGGCCTGCTGCACCTGGTACTTGCGGCGGAAGCCGTCGAACACCGGCACGTTCAGGGCCAGGCCCACGTTGCCAAAGCCGAACCAGTTCTGGTTCACGAAGCCGTTGGCGCTGCGCGAGTCGGGGCCCCGGAAAGCAAACAAGTCCTTCGCCGCGTTGGCCGAGCCCGTGAAGCCGTAGGCCCCCGTGAGCGAGAGAATGGGGTAGGCCCCGGCGGAGCGGTTGCGCAGGTCGAGGCCGGCCAGGGCCTGCTGCGTTTGCAGGGTCGAAAACTCGATGCGGTTGTTGTAGTTAAAGGCCGCGTCGGCCTGCACGGGCTGGCCGTTGTTGATGGTCGGGGCGGGCTGGCCGCCGGTGGCCCCCACGCCGGGCGTGGGCGGCGCGGGCAGGCCGCCGGGCCCGCTGCCGGTGCCGAAGCTGGCCGCGCCCAGGCGCTGGCGCAGGGCCCCGGCATCCACTACCGCCGCCCCGAGCGAGTCGGTGAGCTGCACGGCCTGGGCCTGGGGCAGGCCCATCTGGAACTTGAGTAGCGCGAGGCTCAACTCGGTGAGGCGCTGGGCTTTCTGCTGCTCCACCACCAGGTTGTTGCGCTGCACGCGCAGGCGGTCCACGTCGAGCTTCTCGGCGAAGCCGGCCTTAAATGTTTGGTTGGTTTGGTAAAGCACCGTGTCGAGGCGCTGCACGTTGCGGGCCAGCAGGGCCAGGCGCGAGCGGGCCACCAGCGTGCTGTAGTAGGCCTTGCTCACCTGCTCTACCACGTCGATTTCGGCCTGCTGGGTTTGCTTCCGGGCCAGCTCCTGGTACACCTTGGCCGCCTTCAGGCCGATGAGGTACGAGCCGTTGAAGAGCTGCTGCGAAAACGAGGCCGACGTGTTGCCCGCGTATTGCAGGCCGAAGGCAAACGGTTGGGGAGACGTGGCCACCACTTGCCCGTAGGCCGGGCTCAGGGTCACGGCCTGGCCGGTTTGGGCCCGGGCAATGTCGGCCTGCGTCAGGGTCGTGCCGCTGAGCGGGGCCCCGGCAAAAGACCCGAAGTCCACCAGGGTCTTTTGCAGCTTGAAGTTGTCGGCCACGTTGGCCCCCACGTTCAGCTGCGGCAGGCCCTGGGCCTTGATTTCGCCGATGCGGGCGGCGGCCGTCTGCTCGGCCAGGCGCGTGGCCAGCAGGCTCGACTTGCTTTGCACGGCGTAGTGCACGGCTTGCGGCAGGCTCAGGAGCATGGCGGGGGCCCCCGCGCCGACGGCCGGCGCGGAAGTTTGGGCCGCCAGGGCCAGCGGGGCCGCGCCTAGCAGGGCGGCCCAGAGCCAGCGCTTGGATTTGAATAACGTGTTGTCCATCAGAGATAAAAGTGTTAAAGTGGGAGGGGCCCGGGGGCTATTCCTCCTCCGTCACGTGTTGGTACTGGTTGATGAGCCGGTGGCCCTTGAGCGAGGCCACCCCCAGCAGGAAGTGCTCGTCGAACACCCGGTTGACCCGCGCGGCCCCGAACTGCATCGGCGGGTAGAGGTCCAGGTCGAAGGCCAGCTCAATCTGGGCCAGGCTGAGGCGGCCCAGCACCTCCAGGTCGAGGTCGGGGCGGAACAGGCCTTCGGCCATGCCGCGCCGCAGGTTCTGGGTGATTTGGTTGAGGATAAACGTGTTTTTGTGGGCCGAGAACAGGGCCCAGGCGGCCGGGTGGTACTTCTTGAGGTCGTAAAAAATGCTGGGGTGGATGTCGCTGAACTCCCGCTCGGCCCAGTGCGAGATGTTGAGCATCTCCTCCACCGCGTTGGTGGCGTGGCTGGCCAGGCTGGCGCACTCGTTCTGCGAGTGGGCCAGGTGCCGGACGATGACGCCCTGCACGATGTCGTCTTTGTTGGCGAAGCTTTTGTAAAGCGTTTTCTTCGACATGGCCAGGCCGGCGGCGATGTCGTCCATGCTCACGCTTTTGATGCCGTTGCGCAGGAACAGGGCCCCGGCGTGGGTTAGGATGCGGTCTTTGGTTTCCATAATCAACGCGGCAAAGATACAAAGGAAACTTTAAACGGATTCAAAGTTTCCATAAGTATTTCTGACGCGGCCCCCAAGCCCCGGTCGCCGGGCAGGACGGCTGGCCCCGGAAAATATTTTAGCACCTTGCCAATTATCCCGCCCCGCTGGCTGTTACGCCCCGTCACTCTTTCCCGCCCGATGTTCAAAACCGACAAAACGCCCAAGACCTACACCCCCGGCGAGGCCCTGCAAAAGATTGCCGCCTTCTGCGCCTACCAGGAGCGCCACCAGAAGGAGGTGGAGCAAAAGCTGCGCTCCTACGGCCTCGACGAGGACGAGGCCGGCGAAATCATCATCCGCCTCAGCCGCGAGAAACTGCTGGACGAGGAGCGGTTTGCCCAGGCCTTCGTGCGCGGCCACTACCGCAACAAGCAGTGGGGCCGCCGCCGCATCGTGCAGGACCTCAAGCAGAAAGGCATCAGCGAGTACTGCATCAAGTCGGGCCTGAAGGAAATCGACGGCGACGAGTACTACCAGAACCTGGTGAGCGCGCTGGAAAAAAAGGACCGCCAGGAAAAGGAAAAGAACCCGCGCCTGCGCCGCCAGAAAATCAGCGTGTACCTCACCGGCAAGGGCTACGAGCAGGACCTGATCAAAATTGCCCTCGACGAGCTGGGCAAAGTGCCGGAGGACGAGTAACCGCCGCTAATCCACGATGCGCACCTGGTACGGCGGGCGTCGGTCTGAGAAGCTAACGGCCCCGTCCAGCACCACCATGTTGGGGTTGTGCAAGTACGCAACGGCATCGGCCACTAGGGGAATTTTCGCGTGGCAGTGCTGGCACTTAGGGCCGGCGCCGGGCGTGAAGCGCCCGCCACACGGGCAGGCCGGCAACGTGGTCGCTATCTGGGCCAACAGCTCCGGCGTGGCGGCCTCGTACACGAGTTCCTTATCGGCTTCGCGGTGGATGACGTTGGAGCAATCCGAGCAAAAGAAATGGGGAAAGCACTCGCTCATGCCACTGGAGCGCCAGCCGGGCGTCAGCTGCTCGCAGGCCGGGCAGCGCAGGTTGCCTACCCATTGCAGGCGGCGGCTGTATTCAACAATTTCCATACTGAATTTAATGATGCGTTAGCCTTTGCGGCCCGGGGCGGGCAGCACCATTTGCTGGCCCAGCACCACGCGCCGGCCCGTGAGGGTGTGCAGCAAGGGTACCAGAATCTGCTGGGCGTTGCGCTGGGTTTCGGCCAAGATGCCCGATTGCAGCGCGGCGGTGCGCACCTGGGCCTCGGCGTACTTGTAGCCCTGGTCCACCAGGTCGGCGTCCTGGAAAAAGCCGTTTTCGGTGCTGAACACCCGGCTTTGGTCGTGCCGCACCTGAAAGTTGCACAGCTCGGGCGCCGGCAGAAACACGCGCACCACCGAGTCGCCTTCCAGCACCACGTCCTGGGGCCGAATTTTGCGCAGGTCGAGGCAGCCCGTGGCTTCGCCGGCCACAATGAGGGCCACTTTGGCGTCGGGCAGAATGGCGAGGCGGTTGGCGCGCTTGTACTCCACCACGTCCTTGAAGCGGTAGCGCACCAGCTCCAGCTTGCCCAGGGCCTCCACCTGCGTAAGCACGGTGTTGTGCGTCACGGTCACGCGCGGCGCCTGCACCAGCGGGTTGAGGCCGTCGAGGGCGGGCCCAACTTTCTTCCACAGAAACCAGCCCAGGGCCACTAAAAAAACGAGGGGAATGAGGCGGCGAATCAGACGGACGAGGTTCATAGGGGGTTGAATACGGCGGCGGGGCCGCGCCGTTGGGCCCGGGGCCCCCGGGCGGCCTTCGTAGCTTTGGCCGGTGCCACTGCCTTTACTTCCGCCGCGGGTGCGCCCCGTGCTTGCCCAAGTGCGCCGCCGACTGGGGCGCTACCACCGCCCGCTGCTGCTGGGCGCGTGGCTGCTGGTGCAAGCGGCATTTCTAGCGAAGTTCCACGGCCCCCACTTCGCCAACGACAGCGCCCTGTACCTCGAGTACGCGGCCAACGTGGCCGCCCACGGCTACTACCAACCCAGCGCCGCGGTGCCCGGGGCCACGGCCCGGGTGGAGGGCGGCAGCAACAATTTTGCGTACGAGCACAGCCAGCGCTACATCCTGTACCCGTGGTTTCAGAGCGTGTGGCTGCGGCTGCACACCGGGCGCTGGGGCATCGTGCTGGCGCAAATGGCGCTTTCGGGGCTGGCGGCGGCGGCCCTGTACGGGGCCGTGCGGCGGCTGGCGGGCGGGCGGCGCGGCGCGGCGGCCGTGGCCACAGGCCTGCTGGTGGGGTGGCCCGACGTGCAGCAATTCAACAGCTACCTGCTCACCGAGTCGCTGTTCATCAGCCTCTCGGTGCTTTCGTTTTGGGCCCTGGTGCGGGTGCGCGGCGGCGGGTGGCGGGCCGGGGCGCTGCTGGGGGCCCTGCTGGTGCTGGCGGCCCTGGCGCGGCCCAACGGGTTTGTGGTGGGCGGGGCCGCGGCGCTGGCCGGGCTGGCCGCGCTGTACGCCCGCCGGCGGCCCTGGTTCTGGGCGGCGGTGGGGGCGGGGGTGCTGGCCGTGCCGCTGCTGCTGCGGGCCCTCGACCGCCAGCTCGTGACGTACTTCATCGTCGAAACCTACCAGCGCGGCGAGCTGATGTACGGCTCGCCGGTGTGGGCCCTGCACCCGGCCGCGCCGCTGCTGCTGCCGCCCGCCGGCACGGGCCAGGTGGCGCGGGTGCTCTACTTCGCGGCCCACAACCCCGGCTTCCTGGCGCGGCTGATGGCCGGCAAGCTGTTCGTGTTTTTCGGCAGCATCAAGCCCTACTACTCGCTCGGGCATCGCCTGACGAGCGTGCTGGTGCTGTGGCCGTTGTACGCGCTGGCCGTGCGCGGGGCCGGGCGGCGCGACGTGTGGGCCCCGGCGCGGGTGTTTTTGGCGGCCGTGCCGCTGCTGCAAGCCGCCGTGGTGATGCTGACCGTGGACGACTACGACGTGCGCTTCCTGGCCCCGGTGCTGCCGTTCGTCTTCGCCCTGGCCGCCCTGGGCCTGTGGAAGAGTGAATGGGTGAATGAAGGAATGGGGAAATGACGGCCTTTTATTCTTCTTTCCATTCCTTCATTCCCCCATTCCCCCATTCCTTCATTCCCCCATTCCCTCGCCGCCGCCGAAACGCTCGTGCCACCCGGCCCAGGCCTGCAAGCCGCCGGTGTGGATGGCCACCACGGTGCTGCCAGGCCGGAAGTGCCCTTGCCCGATCAAATCCAGCACGCCGAACAGCAGCTTGCCGGTGTAAATCGGGTCGAGCAATACGCCGTGCCGGGCTTCAAACCCGTGAATGAAAGCCAGTAAGTCGGCCGAATATTTGGCGTAGCCGCCGAAATGATAATTCGTAGCTAACCCATAATTAGTGTGTGCCCGCCCGGTGGCGGCCAGCGTCAGGGCGTCTACATCGCGGCGCAGGAAGCCGCCGTTTTTCAGAGCGGCCACGCCCAGGGCCGTTTCGGGGCCCGCCAGGCCCCCGAGCAGGCCGGCCAGCGTGCCGCCCGTGCCCACGGCCACGGCCAGCGCGTCGAACGCCACGCATTGGCGGATTTCGGCCGCCAGCTCGGCCACGCCGGGCAGCGCCAGGGCGTTGGTGCCGCCCTCGGGCAGCGGGTAGGCGGGGCCGAATTGCCGGAGCATCTCGGCGAGGAAGGCGGGCTCGGCGCGGCGGCGGTAGGCGGCGCGGTCGAGGTAGTGCAGGGCCATGCCGTCGGCGGCGCAACGGGCCAGGGTGGGGTTCGGGGCCCCGGTGGCCTCGCCCCGCACCAGGCCCACGGTGGCCAGGCCGTGCAGGCGCCCGGCCGTGGCCACGGCCGCCAGGTGGTTGGAGTAGGCCCCGCCGAAGGTGAGCAGCCGGCCGCGGCCCAGGCGGCGGGCCTCCCGCAGGTTGTACTTGAGCTTGCGGGCCTTGTTGCCGGGCAGCGCGGGGTTCACCAGGTCGTCGCGCCAGAGCAGCAGGCGCACCCCGGCGGCCGTGGCCACGGGCTCGGGTAGGTCCTGAAGGAAGGGGTTGGACGGCAAGCTTTTGATTGAAATAAATAACCAGGCCGTCATGCTGAGCGGAGCCGAAGCATGACGGCCTGCGTGTGACGGTGGCCTGATTATACGGGATTATGCAGCTTCCTCTGGCTTGCGCCGGGCCACGTAGGCCCCGGCCCCGAGCAGCACCAGCAGCACGCCGATGCTGGCGGCCAACGACACGGCGTTGCCGGTGGCGTACTCTTTGGGCTCGAACTTGAAGTCGATTTTGTGGGCCCCGGCCGGCACCTGCATGGCCCGCAGCACGAAGTCGGCGCGGAAGTAGGGGGCCGGCTGGCCGTCGAGGTAGGCGTTCCAACCGTCGGCGTAATAGACTTCCGAGAACACCACGGTGCCGGGCTGGGCGGCGCTGTAGCGGTAGGCCAGCGCATCGGGGGCGTAGCTGGTGAGGGCGATGGTGGCCGTGGTGTCGGCGTAGGTGGCGGCCCGCACGGCGGGGAATTTCACGTTGTCCACCACGGCGGTGCGGCCGGGGTTGAGGGTGGTTAGGGCGGCCATCTCGGCGTCGGGCGTGGCCACGGGCTGCACCTGGCGCACGAACCAGGCGTTGCCCAGGGCCCCGGGGTTGCGGATGACGGGCTGCTTCTCGTTGCCGGTGAGGTAGTAGCGGGTGTTCAGCATGTTCAGGGCGGGGGTGCGGGTGAAGTCGCCCCCGCTCGGGCTGAACAGCGCCTGCATCTCGGGCGAAATTTCGCGCTCAATCAAGTCCTGGTAGCGGCGCAGCTTGGCCCCGTGGTAGCCCCCGATGCTCTTGTGGAAGTACGAGGTCTGGGCCTCGTTGAACGGGTTCTGGATGTTCAGCACCCGGTAGCTCAGATCTTTATCTTGCAAAATGGCCTGGTCGGCCGCGCTGGGCTGGAAGCTCTGGGCAATGGTTTCCGGCTGGAAGTTCTTCTCGCCCACGTAGCGCTTGTCCACGCTCCACAGGTCCACCAGCACCAGCAGCGCCACCAGCGCGGCGGCCGGGGCCAGGCCGATTTTGCCCTTTAAATAGAAGTACAGCGTGCCCAGCGCCAGGCCCACGAAGAGCAGCCCGCGCCACACGTCGTTGCGCAGCAGCTCGGCGCGGTCGGCGCGCAGGGCCCCCAGCAGCTGCGGCGTGAAGCCCTGCTTGGTTAGCTCGGCGTCGACGGGGGCGGCAAAGCTGAAGCTGAAGCTGGCCAGCCAGGCCAACACCAGCACCCCGGCCGTAACGGCCCCGGCGTAGAGCAGCTGGCGCAGCCGCGCCTGGGTTTCGGGCGAGCCGGGCAGCGCGGCCGGGGCCCCCGCCGCGGCCCGGGCGGCCTTGGCCAGCGCCGGGTGCACGGGTGCCACCGGGGCCCCCAAGGGGCCAACGGGCATCGCTACGGCCCGCGGCCGCAGGATGCGGGCCAGGGCCAGCGCCGCCAGCAGCGGCATGGCCAGCTGCGCCATCACCAGGCCCATGCTCACGGCGCGGAAGCTGCGGTAGCCGGGCAGGTAGTGGAAAATCAAGCTGTTAACCGACTCAAAGTTCTTGCCCCAGGCCAGCACGAACGAAACCAGCGTGCCGGCCAGCAGCCAGTAGCGGGTGCGCCGGTCCACCACGAACAGGCCCAGCACGAACAGGAAGCACACCACCACGCCCACGTACACGGGGCCGGCCACATAGCTCTGGTCGCCCCAGTAAGTGGGCATCTGCGCCGCGGCCTGCGGGTCGGCCCCCAGGGTGCCCAGCTCGCGGGCGGTGTTCGAGTCGGGGCCCAGGGCCATGCTGCTGCTGCCGCCGTAGAAGTTGGGCACGAGCAGCGTCATGGTTTCGCCCACGCCGTAGCTGTAGGCAAAGGCGTAGTCCTCGTCCTGCTGGGCGGCGCTGGCGGCCGGCGCTTCGCCGGGCGCGGCGGGCAGGGCCTTCAGCTCCGACGGGGCCCGGTTGCTGAACTTGCTGTACTCGTAGGTGGTGTAGAGGCGGCCGAAGCTGACGCCCACCGCCAGCAGGCCCCCCACGGCCAGCAGCGCCACCCGCTGCCCGTAGGCCGGCAGCCGGCCGGCGCGGGCCGCTGCTACCAGCTCCACAATGCCGTAAATAACCACCAACAAACCAACGTAATAGGTAATCTGCGGGTGGTTGGCCCGCAGGTTCAGCGTGAGGCCCACGGCAAACAGCGCGGCCCCCAGCCACTTGTCGCGCCGGAACGTGACGAGCAGCCCGCCCAGCACCAGCGGCGCGCAGGCCAGGGCCACCGACTTGGTGTTGTGCCCGGCCAGCAGAATGGCCAGGTTGTAGCTCGAAAAGCCCAGCGCCACCGCGCCCGCCACCGCCACCAGCGGCGGCAGGCCCAGGGCCACGCCCAGCACGTAGCCGCAGAGCAGCGCCAGGAATAGGTTCGACACCGCCGAGGGCAGGCCCAGCGTCAGGGCCTTTTGCAAGTACAGGGTCAGGTCGCCGGGGAAGTGCACCGAAATCAGGTAGGTCGGCATGCCCGAAAACATGGAGTTGGTCCACAGCGGCTCGTGGCCGTTGTGCGTCACCACCCAGTTGCGCACTTCCTGGGCCCCGCCCTGAAACTGGGCGATGTCGTGTTGGGCCAGTGACTTGCCTTCGAACACAATCGGGGCGAAGTAAACGCAGGCCAGCACCACGAAAAATAGCACCGCCAGCAGGTGGGGCAGCGCCCGCTGCCACAGCGGCGCGGTACGAACAAGAGGAGCAGAAGCAACAACGGCGGCCATCGGGGCGGGGTAGGGTAAAAGAAACCGGGCCCGAAGGTAAGGTTTGCGGATTTAGGGCCCCCGGGGGCCGGCCGTTCCGCGCCCCGGGCCCCAGCCGTACCTTTGCCAGCCGTTCCTTCGCCGCCGCTGCCCATGCCCACCAACCTCCCGATGGCCCCCGCCACCCCGCCGCCCTTCGACGCCGACGAGCTGATTTCCATCGTGGTGCCGCTCTACAACGAGGCGCAGAGCGTGCGCACCCTGGCCGGCCAAATCGTGGAGGTGATGGAAACCCACGGCTTCCGCTACGAGCTGATTCTGGTGAACGACGGCAGCGCCGACCAAACCTGGGGCCACATCAGCGCCCTGGCCGCCGCCAACCCGCGCATCATCGGCCTCGACCTGGCCGGCAACTACGGCCAGACGCTGGGCCTGCGCGCCGGCTTCGAGCAGGCCCAGGGCAGCATCGTGGTGGCCATGGACGGCGACTTGCAGCACGACCCGGCCTACCTGCCCGAGTTCGTGCGCCTCATCCGCGCGGGCTACGACATGGTGGGCGGGGCCAAGAGCAAGCGCCCCGAAGGCTTCCTCAAAACGCTGATTTCCAACGGGGCCCACAACATCATCAGCCGCCTGTCGGGCGTGAAGCTGGAGTACTTCGGGGCCACTTACAAGGCCTACCGCCGCTACCTGCTCACCAACGTGGAAATGCTCGGCGACGCCCACCGCTTCCTCGGGGCCCTGGTGGCCCGCAAGGGCGTGCGCTACATCGAGTTCCCCATCGAAATCCGGGCCCGCGCGTTCGGCGCCAGCAACTACGGCCTCAGCAAAGTCTTCAAGGTCATCGTCGATTTGCTGATTTTGCGCTTCACCGTGGTGTACGCCCGCAAGCCGTTCCGGCTGTTCGGCGTGCTGGGCATTCTGAGCCTGCTCATCGGCGGGGCCCTCACGTCGGGCTTCCTCATCGGCTCGGTATTCTTTCACGTCAACATCGCGGCCCGCTTTCCGATGGAGTTCATCTTCAGCTTGTTTCTCATCATGGGCGGCATCTTTCTGCTGAGCTTCGGGGTGCTGGCCGAAATCGGTACCTACACCTACTTCGCCCGCCGCAACCGCCGCCCCTACGTGCTGCGCCACGTGGCCGCGCAGGCCGTGGAAGCGTAACCGATGCGCCGCCTCATCATCAACTGCGACGACTACGGCTGGGACGCGCCCGCCACCGCCGCCATCCAGGAGCTGGCCGGTCGGCGGCGCATCAGCAGCACCACCGTGATGGCCAACCTGGCCACCGACGCCGACCTGCGGGCCCTGGGCCCCCTGCAAGCGCACGTCTCCACCGGCCTGCACCTCAACCTGATAGACGGGCCCCCGCTGAGCCGGGCCTCGGCCGTGCGCACGCTGCTGGGGCCCGACGGGCAGTTTTTCAAGGGCCAGCAACTGCTGGCGCGTTTCCTCGGCGGGCGGGTGCGGGTGAGTGAGTTGGAAGCCGAAGTGGTGGCCCAGCTGGCCCGCCTGGCCCGGTTCGATGTCCCGGTGTCGCACGCCGACAGCCACCAGCACCTGCACTTGTACCCGGCCCTGGGGCCCGTGCTCACGGGCATCCTGCGGCGGCACGGCATCCGCCGCCTGCGCCGCTGGAGCAGCCAGCCCGGCTACGCCCTGCGCGGCCAGCTGCTGAACGCCTTCGGGGTGGCCTCGCGCTACGGCCTGCGCGGGTTTCGCTCGCCCAACGCGCTGGTGGCCGACTTCTCCGCCGCGCAGGACGCCACGCTGCCGCTCTTCGCCCAGGGCCTGGCGCGGGCCTTCCGCCGGGGCCCCCTGGTCGAGTTCATGACCCACCCGGCCCTGACGAACCGCGAAACCTCTTACTTGAACCGGGTGGCCGAGTATGAGTTCTGGCGCGACGAAGCCTGGCCCGAGTGGCTGGCTGCGAACGAGATACAGCTGGTACGCTACGACGCGGTTTGAGTTAAAAGTTGGGAGTTAGAGCGGTTTTCAAGTTAGTGTACCGGGCCCTGTAAAACGGAGTGGCACTCCGTTGCCGTGCGAACGTTAAACGGAGTGCCACTCCGTTCTACAACCACGCGAGAAGCAGCTGTACACGGACTTGGAAACCGCTCTAAAAGTTAAAAAGGTATCAGCTGTTCTAGCGGCTGATACCTTCTTAACTTTTAACTCTCAACTTTTAACTCACTCCCTACTCGTCCAAGTACTGGTGCACGAACTTGATGGCCGTGGAGCCGTCGCCCACGGCGGCGGCCACGCGGGCCATGGCGCCGGCGCGGCCGTCGCCGGCGGCGAACACGCCGGGCACGCAGGTTTCGAGGGCGAAAGGCTCGCGTGGGCGCTTCCAGCTGGCGGCGTAGCGCGGGTCGGCCACCAGGTCGCGGCCGGTGAGGACGTAGCCTTTGCCGTCGCAGATGACCGTGCCGCACACCCACTCGGTGCTGGGCTTGGCCCCGATGAACACGAACAGGGCCCGGGCGGGCCGCTCCTCGGTTTGCTCGCCCATTTGCAGCACCACGGCTTCGAGGTGGCCTTCGCCCTTCACCTCCTTCACCTGGGCAAAGGGCAGGATTTCGATGTTCTCAGTGCCCGCAATCTGCTCAATTAGATACGCCGACATGCTGCTGGCCAGCGACTTGCTGCGGATGACGATGAACACCCGGCGGGCGTAGGAGGCCAGGTACATGGCCGCCTGCCCGGCCGAGTTGCCGCCGCCCACGATGTACACGTCCTGCTGGTCGCAGGAGCGGGCCTCGGTGCGGGCCGCCCCGTAATACACGCCCGCCCCGCTGAGCGCGTCGATGCCCGGCACCTCCAGCTTGCGGTAGCTGACGCCCGTGGTGAGCACCACGGCGCGGGTGCGCACCTCGCTGCCATTGCTGAGGGTGAGCACTTTATAGCCATCCTGCACGCACAGGTTGGTTACTTCCTCGGCCAGGAACTCGGCCCCCAGGCGCACGGCTTGCGTCCAGGCGCGGTGGGCCAGCTCGGTGCCGCTGAGGCCGGTGGGGAAGCCCAGGTAGTTCTCGATGCGCGAGCTGGTGCCGGCCTGCCCGCCGGGGGCCTCGCGCTCGATGAGCAAGGTTTTCAGGCCCTCCGAGGCGCCGTACACGGCCGCGCCCAGGCCCGAGGGCCCCGCGCCAATCACCACCACGTCGTACAAATCGCCCGAGGGCTGCGTGAGCAGGCCCAGGTACTGCGTGAGGTCGGCGCGGGCGGGGCGGGCCACGGCGTGGCCGTCGGCGTACACCACCACGGGCAGGTCGGCGGCTTCAAATTCGGTGCTTTCGAGCAGCTTGGCCGCGGCGGGGTTGGTTTCAAAATCGAGCCACTCGAAGGGCACCATGTAGCCGGCCAGGGCGCTCTTGACGGCGTGCGAGAGCGGCGACCACTGGAACCCAATCAGCCGCAGGCCCTGGAAGGCGGGCTTGTGCTGGGCCTGCCAGGCCCCCAGCAGGTCGTGCAGCGTGGGGTAGAGCAGCTCCTGCGGCGGGTCCCAGGGCTTGAGCAGGTAGTAGTCGAGCCGGGCCCCGTTGATGGCCCGAATGGCGGCCTCGGTGTCGGCGTAGGCCGTGAGCAGCACGCGCTTAGCGTCCGGGAACAGGGCCCGCGATTTTTCCAGCAGCTCCACGCCCTCCATGCCGGGCATGCGCTGGTCGGCCAGCAGCAGGGCCAGGGGCTCGGCGCGGGTTTGCAACTCGCGCAGGATGGCCAGGGCCCCGTCGCCCGAATCGGCCCGGAGCACGCGGTAGTCGCGGCGGAACTCGGCGCGCAGGTCGCGGTCGATGGCGTTGAGAACCTGCGGGTCGTCGTCGACGGCCAGGATGACGGGTTTTTTCATGCAGAAAGAAGGCCGCGCAAAGCAGGCCGCTAGGTCGGAGGAAAAGGAAGAAAACGGCTACGCCACCGGCAGCCAGGCGCAAAACTCCGTGCCCTGGGGCCCCGACGTTACTTCGAGCCGGCCGCCGTGGTTTTGGATGATGCGCTGGGCAATGTCGAGGCCCAGGCCGCTGCCCTCGCCGGCCGGCTTGGTGGTGTAGAAGGGCTCGAAGATGTGGGGCAGCACGTCGGCCGGGATGCCGGGGCCGTCGTCGGCCACGCACACCTGTACGAAGCCCGGCACCCGGCGGGTGCGCAGCGTGAGGCCGCCGCCAGGAGGTAGCGCGTCCACGGCGTTGTCGATGAGGTTGGTCCACACCTGGTTGAGGCTGCTGACCTGGCCGCGCACCGGGGGCAGGTCGGCGGCGTAGTCGCGGGTGAGGCGGATGTTTTTGGCCCGTAGCTGGTAGCCAAAGATGTTGAGCGTGCTCTCGAGCCCGGCCGCCGCGTCGAGGGGCGCGAAGTCGCCGCCGCGGTCCATGTGCGAGTACGTTTTCACGTTGTCGACCAGCGTGCTGATGCGGCTGCTGGCCTCCTGCACGTCGCGCAGCAGGCCCTGGGTGCCGAGCTGCCCTTCGAGCCAGGCGAAGGCGGCGGGGCGGGCAGCGGGCGGCAGCAGCGCGGCTACTTCCTCCAGCTCGGGGGCCCCCAGGCCGGCGGCCAGCAGGCCCCCGGCCAGGGCCGAGCCGTCGGGCACGGCCTGGGTTTCGAGCCAGTCGGCCAGCGCGTCTTCCTGGTCGGCCCGGGCCAGGGCCGAGGCCGTGGGGGCCCCCGCCGCGGCGGGCCGCGGGTGGGCCAGCGCGGCCAGCGCGTGCAGGGCCTCGGGGGCGGGGCAGTGGCCGGCCAGGGCCGAAAGCAGGCCCGGCTGGGCCCCCAGCCGGGCCCCCAGCGTGGCGGCGGCCCGGCTGATGGCGGCGGCGGGGTTGTTCAGCTCGTGGGCCAGGCCGGCCGAGAGCTTGCCCAGGGCCCGCAGCTTGTCGTCGCGCTCCTGGCCGCGGGTCTGGTCGCGCACCCGGTCGCTCATCAGGGCCACCAGGCGCTGAATCAGCTCGGGGCTGGTGCGCTCCAGCTCGGGGAATAAGTCGCGGTGCAGCAGCAGGATGCGCGTGTCGCCCACGGCCACGCCCCGGCCGCCGATGGTGCGCAGCCGCGAGTAGGGCAGCACCCCGCTCACCTGCCCGGCCTCGATGCGGAACACCGGCTCGGCGCGGCCGTTGCGCTCGGCATAAAATTGGAGGCCCCCCGCCAGGATGGCCATCATGTACTGGGCCGCGTCGCCGGCCTGCACCACGGTTTCGTCGGGGCCGTAGCGGCGGTTTTCGCCGTGGGCCAGCAGCCAGGCCAGGGTGTCGTCGGGCAGCCCGGCAAAGGCCGTGACGGCGGACAAATCGGCGGCGGTGAGGGGGGCGGGCATGGCGTGTTTTGAAGGGGTAGTGGGCCGCGGCGGTTCGGCCTTGCGCCTGCCCGCCGGGATGACGACGCTGGGGCCCCGCCAATGTTTTAAACCCGTCAGTCGCCGCCAGCCACGCGCCGGTAGCGCACCTGCCGGGGGTTGTGCGAGTCAACGTAAAAATCAAACTGGGGGCCCACCGTCGAGAGCATGAACCTGACTTCGCCGGCCCGCCGCGGGGCCCGAAATTTCTCCAGCTGCTTCAAGGGCAGCTCCACTACGGCGGCCGGGTGGCTTTTGGGGATGAGAAATATGCTTTGCTCGCCGTTGAGGAAGTAGTACGTGCGGCTGGCGGCCACGAAGTGCCGGGGCAAGGAGTACGATAGCTCCTGCTGCCACCCCGGGTACCGAAAGCTTTTCAGCACCCGCCCACCGGTGCTCATGACAAAGGCATTCAGCGCCCGGCGTTGGGCGGGCGTGGTCACGAGTTCCGTGGCGTCAAAAGCAGCCGTGACGCGGGCCCCCGGCACCGGCGAATCTAATACGTTAGGGTTGGGGGCGTGCATTGTTTCGGCTGGGTAATGTACTTCCTGCCAGGTGCCGTATTCGTACACGACAAGCAAGGCGGAATCCGTTAGAAAACGGGCCCCAATGAGGTGGGCGGCGGGCTTTACCAAACTGAGAGGCCGCCCGTGGGCGCGTAGCACTTCCGAGCACGTCAGCGCGGCTTGGCCGCCGGGCGCGAGCACGGGGTCGCAGTCCGGATTGCCGCTGCCGTAGTCGCCGCTGCTGCTCACGGTGCGCAGCTGCCCTTGCCTGCCAAGTGCAACGGCTGCCCGGCCCCCCACGTCGGTTTCGGGGATGACGAAACGGTACGAAAACAGCAGCGCGTCCAGGGCCGGGCTGTAGCCCAGGTACAACGGCCGCGAAGGCTCGCTGGGCACGAGCACGTCGTTCGCCACGGCTTTCGTAAAATCACGCTTGCGCAGCTGCCGCCGAAAAACGGTTTTGTGGCCGCTGGAATCGCGCAGTGATACTACAAAGCGCACGTCGTATCCCCGCACCGAAGCGGTGTCTGCCTGCCCATTGGTCAGCTCTCTTCCCGCGTCGGGCCGGTACGAAAGCGGCCGGGCCGAGTCCGCGAAGGCTTGCAGCAGCAGGCGGTAGTGCCGGGAGCCGATGCGCACCAGCGAATCAGCCGGCGATTCTTCTGCGCGAAGCTGCGCGGTGCAGTCCACCGTGTCGGGAGCCGGGGCCACCGCCGGGGCCCCGGCGGGCCCCGCAGCTACGGGAGGCGGCGCAACTGTCGGCGGTCGCTCGGTTGTGGCCACGGTGGGGCGCGACTCGCAAGCCGCCAGCAGCAGCCCGGCTGCTACCAGGAGCAGCCCAGCCGTTGGAATGAATGAGGTTCTGCCCATGCCGCTAAGGTAGGAAAAGGCCCGGCGGCCCCCGGCCGCTACGGCGCGGGCGCGGCCGGGCCCTTAAAGCTGAACACCGCCCCGGGCAGGGCCACCGCCGCTGTGATGAGGTAGAACGTGAGGCTGACCGTGACCGACACCGCCGCGTCGAGGTGCAGCACCCGGGCCCCCAGCACGAAGGTGACCTCCCGGGCCCCGATGCCGCCCACCGTGAGCGGCAGCACCGCCACCACCGACGAGACGAGAAAAACCACCAGGTATTCCACTATATGCCCCGTAAGACTTGTGATAATCACTGTGTGCGCCGCTACGTCCGCATTGCTTGCCTGCGCGTGGCTTGTAGTACCAACACCAGCCAGGATGGCCCACGCGCACAGCACCTGGGCCCCCTGCACGCCCAGCCCCAGCCACCCCGCCCGCCCGAATAACGGCTGGAACTCGGGGAAAAACCGGCCGCTGGCCCAGTAGCTGGCCGCCACGCCCACCGGCACCCCCGCCAGCACCAGCCCTCGCCAGGGCAGCGGCACGACCGGCACGAAGGCCAGCAGCACGCCCGCCAGCACGCCCAGGGCCAGCACGCCGCTCACGCGGTCGAGCAGCAGGGCCCGCACCAGGGCCGTGGTTTTGCCGGGGAAGCGCTGGCGCAGCAGGTACACCTTGTAGCCGTCGCCGCCGATGCCGCCGGGCAAAAATAGGTTGTAGTACATGCCCAGCCAGTACAGGCGCAGGTTTTCGCCCTCCGAGAGCGGCACGCCGATGGCCCGGAAAAAGTAGTTGAGCCGCCGCGCCGACAGCCACTTCGACGCCGCGAACAGCCCCGCCGCCAGCGCCAGCCACCCCGGCCGCGCCGCCGCCAGCACCCGCCGCACGTCGCGCACGCCGATGTGCTGAAACACGAAGTAGAACGCCCCCACCACGAACAGCAGCTTGGCCCCCAGTACGAGGGTGTGGCGCAGCTTCGGGTGGCGGGAAAGGAGGGGCATTTTTTGGTGCTTGGTGCTTGGTATTGATTTGCTCGTTGTCAGCTACTTGCGACAAATAGCAATTCCGAAGCCGTTGTGCCGAGCGCAGCCGAGGCATCTCGCGTGCGGCAGTAATCCAATCCATGCAACGAGGCACGCGAGATGCCTCGGCTGCGCTCGGCACGACGGCTTTCTTGATGTGTTTTTTAAAAGATAAGTCTGACGGCTAAGAACTTAACGGTGGTAGCTTGGGTCGATGTAATCGGCAGGGGGGCAGTTGCCCGGCCCGGTGCCCGGGGCCGGCTCCGCGTCGTCAAACTTCACCAGGTTGAGGTGGATTTGGCGGTCAATTACGAAGTCGAAAAATCGGTGGTAGCGCCGGCCGTTGAGGTAGCAGTCCTCGGTCAGGTAGTAGGCGTTCGGGTCGGTGGGGGCGGGCGCGGCGCGGGTGATGGTGCCCCGCTCGCGGGTGATGTAAAAGGCCTCGTCGTTGTCGAGGCGGCTGCCCTTGTACACGTACAGCGGCTGGCCCTTCGTGAGCCGGCCCACCCGGATGCTGGCCGCGCGGTAGGGCACGACGGCGTTGGTCTTGTAGCGGGCCGGCAGCACAAACCAGTTGAAGCCCACCCGCAGGCACAGCAGGTAGGCGCACAGCGTCACGAGGCGCTGCGCCGGCAGCGCGTAGTAGAGGTAGGCCAGCGCGGCCAGGGCCCCGAACACCAGCGCCGTCTTGCCGTACAGGCCCGGCACGTCGGCGATGCGCGGGATGAACGGCGGCGCGAGCAGCGCCAGGGCCACCGCGGCCAGCACCAGCGTCAGCACGCCGTCCACGACCCGGTTTTGCCAGGGCCGCTGGGCCTGGAAATGGTCGTAGAAGTAGATCATCACCGTGATAAGCAGCGGGATGAGCGGAAACAGGTAGCGCGGAATGGTGGCCGGCGAGAGCCAGAAAATGGGCGTCAGGGCCAGGAAGATGACGGCGTTAAACTTGAGAAACGGGTGCGCCTGCACCACCTGCCACCAGCCCCGCCGCACCAGGCACACCACCAGCAGCGTCCAGGGCGCGAACCAGCCCAGGAAATCGAACGGATAGGCCAGCACGTGCCGCACGGACTTCAGCAGCGGCTGCGCGGCCACCGTGCGCTGGCTCGACTGGTCCCAGAGGGTGTAGAAGTAATCGTGCAGCGAGTTGTAGCGGCTGTACACCAGAAAGTAGCTGCCCACGAGGGCCACAAACACGCCGATGCCCAGGAAATGAGCCCCCGAAAACAGCCGCTTGAAATTGCCCGTGTACCAGCAAAACACCACCAGCGTAATGCCCTGGAACGCAATGGACGGCAGCCCTTTCAGCATGAAGCCCACCGCCGTGAGGGCGTAGGTGATGGCGAACAGCCGCCGCCACTGCCCCTTCTCGGCGAAGTAAAACACGGCCGCGAAGCCCAGGTAGGTCACCCAGGCGTGCAGCGTGTCGATGAGGCCCTGGAAGGCGTCGTAGAACAGCATCCGCCCGCAGGTGATGAAGGCAAACGCCGCCACAAACCCCAGCCGGGGCCCCAAATACCGCCGCACCACCGCAAACAGCGTGGCCGCGTAGCCCAGCAGCGAGAGCACCGTGGGCAGCCGCACCACCAGCTCCGACTGGCTGCCGGTGAGGTTGAACAGCCCCAGCAGCAGCCAGTTGTAGAGCGGCGGCTTGTTGTAGTAGTACACCCCTTGCAGCGTCGACACAAAGTAGTTGCCCGAGTCCTTCAGCTCCAGCGCCACCAGGGCCCGGATGGGCTCGTCGACTTGCAGCGGCAGCAGCCCCAGGTGAATGAACAGCGCCGGGCCCAGCACCAGCAGGCACAGCACCATCAAGGCCCAGGGGCGCTGCTGAAACCAGGAAGCAAACGACGACATGCGGAGCGGGCGGGGCGGGGTAAGGCCGCAAAACTACGGCGCTGGGCAGTAGTGCGGCGGCGGGCCGCCGGGGCCTCACTTGGCCGGGCCGGCGGGCCGGGGCCCCAAAACCGCGCGGAACGCCTGCAAGGCCGCGGGGTGGTAAATCGTGGCGTGGGTTTCCTGCGGCAGGGGCGCGTAGTGCCAGGCCAGGCCGTGGCCGGCGGGGCCGGCCAGCACCTGGGCCAGCTGCCGGGCGTCGGCCACGATTTGCGGCTCGCTGCTGGTGGCCAGGTACAGGGTTTTGGGCGGGCCGGGGCGGGCCCGCAGCAGGGCCCCCGCCTGGTGCACCAGGTACGCGTTGTTCCACCACAGGCTGGGGTCGAAGGCGAGGTAGGTGTCGAACAAGTCGGGCTCCAGCAGCAGGGTTTCGACCACGAACAGCCCGGCCAGCGACTCGCCCACCACGGCCGTTTCCGCCGTGGTGCGGTAGCGCCGCCGGACGTCGGGCATCAGCTCGGTGCGGATGAACTGCCGGAACGCCGCCGAGCCGCCCACGCGGGGCGCAATTTTGCGGTCGTCGGGGTTGGCGGTGGGGCCGGTCAGGTCGCGCCGGCGCGCCGTGTTTTCGATGCCCACCAGCAGGAACGGCCGCATGGTGCCGTTGCCCACCAGCACCTGCACCAGGCCCGCCACGTGCAGGAAATCTTCCTGCAAGCCCCCGTCGGGCATGTACAGCACGGGCAGCCGCAGCGCGGCCGAGTCGGCGTAGCCCGGCGGCAGGTACACGTTGATGCGCCGGGTTTCGCCCAGCACTTTCGACGGCAGGGTGAACGTCTGGCCTATGGCCAGGGGCCCCGCTGGGTTTTGGGCCCCCACGCTGCGGGCCGCCAGTAAAAACAAGCACGGCAGGAGCGCGCGGAACAGACGGCGGAATCTAAGCATATTTCGGTGGGCGGAGCCAACGCGCCACTCCGTAGAAATTTATAGAAGAAGCTATTAGCATTAACAAGGCGGTCATGCTGAGCTTGTCGAAGCATGACCGCCTTATTGACTTTTTAGTCAACCCAAACACTTACCGCCAGCGCACCTTGGCCCCCGACTGCCCGGCCCACAGGCGCTCGGGCACGCTCTCCAGGATGAGCTGGCGCAGGGCCGTGAGCAGGGGCAGGCGCACGAAGCCGTGGTGCACCACCAGGCTCACCTCGCGCACGGGCTGGGGGTCGGCGAAGCGCTTCACCAGCGGGTTCACGTCCACCTCGTCGAGCACGGCCAGCTCGGGCACCAGGGTGTAGCCGTGGTGGCGGCGCACCAGCTCCTTCAGGGTTTCGATGGAGCCGCTCTCGTAGGTCACGTGGGCGTCGGGGTCGGTGGCGGCCCCGCACAGGTTCAGCACCTGGTGGCGGAAGCAGTGGCCCTGCTGCATCATCCACAAGCCGGGGGCCTGGAGGTCGGCGGCGGCGATGTGTGCCTTGCCGGCCAGGGGGTGGTCGGCGGCCACGTAAGCCAGAAATGGCTCGTCGAGCACGGGCAGCTCGCGCAGCTGGCGCTCGTCGAGGGGCGTCACGAGCAGGCCCACGTCGAGGCGGTGGTCCTTGAGCTGCTGCATGATTTCCTCCGAGCGCAGCTCCTCCACCCGCACCTGCAGCTGCGGGTAGGCCGTGGTGAGGCCCACCAGAAAGCGCGGCACCAGGTAGGGCGCCAGCGTGGGGATGACGCCCAGCCGCAGCTCGCCCACCATCTCGCCCTTCTCCACCTGCACCAGCTCGCGCAGCTGCTGGGCCTCGCGCAGCACCTGCCGGGCCTGGGCCACCACCTTCACGCCCACGGCCGTGGGCTCGGCCCCGCGCTGGGTGCGGTCGAAGAGCAGCACGCCCAGCTCCTCCTCCAGCTTTTGCAGCTGTACGCTCAGCGCCGGCTGGGTCACGAAGCATTTCTCGGCCGCGAGGCCAAACTGGCGGTGGGTATCCAGGGCCACGAGGTAAGTGAGCTGTTGCAGGTTCATGCTTCAAATATAACGCCTACTTATAAAATAATTTTAAAAACAGACTTTGGTTATAGGTGTTCGGGGCGGCTATTTATTCCCTGCTCCTCCGTGCCAGGGGCCCCGGCGTGGCCGCCGGGCTGCGGGTGGCACTCCGCCCCGGGCCTGCAAGGATTTGTTGAACAGTAAGTTATAAGTACGTAAAAGCTAATCTGGTGCTTTGGGGCGGCTTTATGGTTAGGCGGTGGACCGGGGGTGGCGGGGGCGTTGGTTAGCCGAACGGTAGGGCTACTTTTGCATGGTTCACGCTGCATTCAACCCCTTGCTTATGTTCGGCCTTAGTTATGCCAAGTTCGATTCCATGACCTACGTCATGCAGTACCGCAACGGGCAGCTGGTGCGCGAGGGGCGGGGGCTGGCCTTCTTCTATGGCACGCTGGGCAGCTCCATCGCGGCGGTGCCGCTGGGCTCGAACGACCTGCCCTTCATCTTCAACGAAACCACGGCCGACTACCAGAGCATCAGCATCCAGGGCCAGCTTACCTACCGCATCACGCAGCCCAAGCAACTGGCCGAGCTGCTGGACTTCACAGTAAACGGCAGCGGCATCTACAAAAAGAACGAGCTGGAAAAGCTGAACCAGCGCCTCGTGAACGAGGCCCAGACCGCCACTTCGGCCTTCGTGCACAGCCTGGGCCTGAAGGATTCGGTGCGCTCGAACAAGGCCATTGAGGCCGAGATTGTGGCCGGGCTGCGGGCCTCGGCGGCGGTGGCGCTGCTGGGCATCGAGGTGCTGGGCGTGAACATCCTGGCCGTGCGGGCCACGCCCGAGATGGAGCGGGCCCTGGAGGCCGAAACCCGCGAGCGGCTCCAGCAGGAGGCCGACCAGGCCGTGTACGAGCGCCGCAACTTCGCCGTGGAGCAGGAGCGCCGCATCAAGGAAAGCGAGCTGAACACGGACATCGCGGTGGAGGAAAAGCGCAAGCAGATCGACGAGAAGCGCAACGAAACCCAGCTCCAGCGGGCCGCCAACGAGCGCCGGCTGCGCGAGCTGCAAATCCAGGCCGACATTGCCGTGGAGGCCAGCCGCGCCCAGCTGTTGGAGCAACAAACCGCCAACGAGCGCCTGGCCGCCGAAACCCAGGGCTACGTGACCGAAACCACCCTGCGGCCCTTCCAGAGCCTGGACTGGCGCACGCTCACGGCCCTGCAAAACAACCCCAACCCGCGCCTCAACATCGCCCTGGCCTTCCGCGAGCTGGCCGAAAACGCCGCCAAAATCGGCACCCTCAACATCACCCCCGACCTGCTCGACGGCCTGCTGGACCGCGACGGCGGGCCCGGCAGCGCCGGGGGCCCCCGCCGCAACCGGCCCGCCGACGGCAGCGACGCCGAGGCCCCGCGCCGCGACAACCCCGGCCCGAACCCGCCCAAAAACGGCCGCCGCTAGATGAGCGCCCGGCTTGAATACGCCATCGTCGTCAAAGCCAAAACCCGCTACGAGACGCTGCTGGAGCGCTTCAACACGGCGGGGCAGGCCCGGTTTTACCTCAGCCGAGCCAGCGCCAACGCCGGTACGGCCACCGATGGCGCGGCCGAATTCGAGGAGTACGCCCAGGAGCACGCCCGCATCGCGGCGGCCGTGGCGCAGGTGCAGCGCGAGCTGACGGGCGTGGTGAAAAGCAAAATCGTGGAGCGGGCCTTCCTGCCCTCGTTCCTATTTGCCGACAACCAGCTGGTGATTGTGGTGGGCCAGGACGGGCTGGTGGCCAACGCCGCCAAGTACGTGCGCGGCCGCCCGCTGGTGGCCGTCAACCCCGACCCCGACCGCTACGACGGCGTGCTGCTGCCCTTCCGCCCCGACACCTGCCGCGCCGCCGTGCAGCGCGTGCTGGCCGGCCGGGCCCCCACCCGCACCCACCAGCTGGCCGAGGCCGTGCTAAACGACGGCCAGCGCCTGCTGGCCTTCAACGACCTGTTCGTCGGGGCCGCTTCGCACGTGTCGGCGCGCTACAAAATCAGCTTCGCCGGGGCCCAGGAGGAGCATTCCTCGTCGGGCATCATCGTGGCCACGCCGGCCGGCAGCACGGGCTGGCTCAGCTCCGTCTTCAACATGACGGCCGCCGTGGAAGCCTTTTCGGGCGGCGACGTGCGGCTGGCTGCCCCTCCCCGGCCGCTGGACGACGAGCTGCTGTTCGTGGTGCGCGAGCCGTTTTTGAGCCGGCGCACGCAGTGCGGCCTGGTGGCCGGCCGCCTGCGCCCCGGCCAGCCGCTCCAGCTGGAGTCGCTGATGCCGGCCGGGGGCGTCATCTTCTCCGACGGTGTGGAGTCGGATTTCCTCGGTTTCAACGCCGGGGCCGTAGCCACCATCGGCCCGGCCAAAGAGGCAGCCCAGTTGGTGCAGCCGGGGTAGCCCGGGTAGCCGGATGTTTCTGGGCGGCTAGGCCATCATGCCGAGCGCAGCCGAGGCATCTCGCGTGCTGCACTATCCCAATCGATTGGATTACTGCTGCACGCGAGATGCCTCGGCTGCGCTCGGCATGACGGCCTGGGGTAAGATAGGGGCCCTACAGCGGCTTCTTCAACGAGTCCTGAAACTTCTTGATTTGCGGGGCCACCACTTTCTGGTCGCCCACCACCACGATGGTCATGGCCTCGGGGCGGATGTACTGGCGGGCCGTGGCACTCACCTGCTCGGGCGTCACGGCGTTGATGTTTTTCACCTGCTCGGTGAGGAACGAATCGGGCAGGCTCTGCAAGTCCAGGTCATTCAGCTGGTTGATGATGCCGCCGGGGTTGGAATTGCGCAGCACGAACATGCCGCCCTCGTAGTTCTGGATGCCCTTCAGCTCGTCGGCCGAGGGCGGCGTTTTCTGGAGTCGCTCAATCTCGTTCACGATTTCGTGCGGCGAGTCGCAGGGGTCTTTGGTCGTCACGTCGGCGCTTTCGCTCCAGGTGCCGGTGTGGTAGTGGGTGGCCACCGTCGTACCCGCTGCGCTCGTCGCGGCCTCGCAGCGTCCACGCTACCCCAAGCGCCGCGAGTATCGTCCTGCTCGGGCAATCGTTACACACGCCCGCGCTACATCGGGCGGGGCCCCGACCTTTGCCGCGTGCTACCTCCCTTGCTCTTCACCGATTTGCCGGCCCTGCTCAGCGGCCACCTGCTCCAGGGCCCCGCCGCGCCGGCCGCCGCCGTGCGCCACCTGCTGCTGGATAGCCGCCGCGCCGGGCCACCCGCCGGGGCCCTGTTCATCGCCCTGCGGGGCCCCAGCCACGACGGCCACCGCTACCTGCCGCAGGCCTACGCCCAGGGCGTGCGCCTGTTTGTGGTGGCAGAAAACGCCGCGCTGCCCGGCGGCCTGGCCGCCTACCCGGGGGCGGGGTTCGTGGCCGTGGCCAGCCCGCTGGGGGCCCTGCAAGCGCTGGCCGCGGCGCACCGCCGGCAGTTTGCGGGCCCCGTGTGGGCCGTCACGGGCTCGAACGGCAAGACCATCGTGAAGGAATGGCTGGCCCAGCTGCTGGGGCCCGACGAGGTCATCTGCCGCTCGCCGCGCTCCTACAACTCGCAGGTGGGCGTGCCGCTGAGCGTGTGGGAATTGAGCCCCGAGCGGCACACGCTGGGCCTGTTCGAAGCCGGCATTTCGGAGGCGGGCGAGATGGCGAAGCTGGCGGCCATCATCCAGCCCACCGAGGGCATCTTCACCACCCTCGGCACGGCCCACGACGCGGGTTTCGCCTCCGCAGCCGAGAAGCTGCGCGAGAAGCTGCGGCTGTTCGAGGGCCCCCGGTTCCGGCGCCTCTACTACTGCGCCGACCAAGCGCCGGTGCGCGAAGCCGTGGCCGCGCTGGGCCTGCCCGGCTTCGGCTGGACGCGCCACGACGCGCCCGGCGCGGCCCTGCGCTTCCGCGTGGCGCCGGCCGATGCCGGCCGCACCGCCGTGAAGGCCCGCGCCGGCGCGCTGGGGCCCCGGGCCGATTTCGTGCTGCCCTTCGCCGACGAGCCTTCCGTGGAAAACGCCCTGCACGGGCTGGCCGTGCTGCTGGCCCGCGGCGTGGCGCCGGCCGAAATCCAGCGCCGCCTGGCCCGCCTCCAGCCCGTGGCCATGCGCCTGGAAATGAAGCAGGGCCGCCACGATTCGTACCTGCTCGACGATACCTATAATAACGACCTCGCCGGCCTGGCCCTGGCCCTGGCCGCGCTGGGCCGCCAGGCCCGCCCCGGCCGCCGCACCCTCATCCTCAGCGACGTGCTCGAATCGGGCCTGACGGGACCCGCGCTCTACGCCCGCGTGGGGGCCCTGCTGCCCGCCCACGGCGTGACCCGCCTGGTGGCCATTGGGCCGGAAATTTCTGCGGAGATGAACAAGTTAAAAATTATAAGTGAAGAGTTAAAAGCCGACGATGCACAGCCAGAACTTTTAGCTTTTAACCCCCAACTTTTGACTGAAAACCCGCAACTCATAACTCATAACCCAAAACTCATAACTGAATTCTACCCCAGCACCGAGGCCTTCCTGGCCCAGCTCAACCCGGCCGATTTCGCCCACGAAACCATTCTGGTGAAGGGCGCGCGCCGCTTCGGGTTCGAGCGCATCGTGGCGGCGCTGCAGGCGCAGCAGCACGGCACGGTGCTGGAGGTGAACCTCGACGCGCTGGGCCACAACCTTCAGCACTTTCGCCAGCAGCTGCGGCCGGGCACCAAGTTGATGGTGATGGTCAAGGCGTTTGCCTACGGCGCGGGCTCGTACGAGGTGGCCAGCCTGCTCGAATTTCAGCGGGCCGACTACCTGGCCGTGGCCTACGCC
Source organism: Hymenobacter caeli (assembly GCF_013294115.1). Classification (GTDB taxonomy): domain Bacteria; phylum Bacteroidota; class Bacteroidia; order Cytophagales; family Hymenobacteraceae; genus Hymenobacter; species Hymenobacter caeli. Next base: position 53,987 of record NZ_JABSNP010000003.1, read on the forward strand.
GACGAGGGCATTGCCCTGCGCGAGGCCGGCATCGGCCTGCCCATCCTGGTGATGAACCCGGCCCCCGACGCCTTCGCGCTGTTGCGCCGCCACCGCCTGGAGCCGGAAATCTATTCCTTCGAAATCCTGGAAGCCTACCTGGCCGCCTTCGAAGCCCCCGATTCATCAACTCACTCATTCACTAACTCACCCATTCACATTAAGCTCGATACCGGCATGCGCCGCCTGGGCTTCGAGGAGGCCGACGTGCCGGCGCTGGGGGCCCTGCTGCGCCAGCACGCCGCCCGCCTGCCGGTGGCCGGCATCATGACGCACCTGGCCGCGGCCGACGACCCCGCCCACGACGACTTCACCCGCGCGCAGCTGGCCGCGTTCGGCCGCATGGCGGGGGCCCTGGAGGAGGCCCTGGGCCACCCCGTACTTAAGCACGCCTTGAATTCGGCCGGCATCCGGCGCTTCCCCGAGGCGCAGCTCGACATGGTGCGCCTGGGCATCGGCCTCTACGGCGTCGACGCCAGCGGGCTGGACGCCAACGCGCTACGTCCGGTGAGCGCGCTGCGCACCACCATCTCGCAAATCAAAACCCTGCCCGCCGGCGCCACCGTGGGCTACGGCCGCCGGGGCGCGGCCGGGGCCCTGGACCGCCGCATCGCCACGCTGGCCATCGGCTACGCCGACGGCTACGACCGGCGCTTCGGCAACGGGGCGGGCGCGGTGCTGGTACACGGCCGGCCGGCCCCGCTGGTGGGCGCGGTGTGCATGGACATGTGCATGGTGGACGTGACCGACATCCCCGCGGCGCGGGCCGGCGACGTGGCCGTGGTGTTTGGCGAAGGGCTGCCGCTGCCGGCGCTGGCGGCCCGCATCGGCACCATCGCCTACGAGCTGCTCACCAACGTGAGCGAGCGGGTGAAGCGGGTGTTTGTGAGCGAATAACCCAACGCGGGTCCCCAGCCTTGCGTATGGCAGCATTCATTTAACAAAATTCCCATGTACAAGCCTTTCCTCTCCCTCGTAGCCGCCACCGTGCTCCTCGCCGGTTGCGAAACCAAGAAGTCTGAAACCAAAGAAACCCTCGGCGACGCCACCCGCGACACGGCCGTGATGGCCCGCACCGGAGCCTCTGCCGACACCGTGGGCGCTAAAATGGCCGATGCGGCCAAAGGGGCCATGGCCTCGGCCGGTGCAGCCATCAGCAACGCCTGGACGGTGAGCAAGGACAAGCTCAAAGACGTGAAATTTACGGAGGTGAACCTGCCCGGCGTCACGGTGCGCGGCGACGGCGACTACAATGTGTACAGCGTGGACGAAGCCGTGCTCTTCGACACCAACAAGTCCGACATCAAGCCCAGCGCCGCCAAGGCCCTGGCCCAAATCACGGGCTCCATCGGCCAGCGCTTCGCCAAGAGCGACGTGCGCGTGATGGGGTTTGCCGATTCGCGCGGCGACAAAGACTACAACAAGGACCTGAGCGAGAAGCGGGCCGACGCCGTGAAAAACTACCTCGTGGCGACCGGCAAAATCGATGCCGGCCGCGTGAGCGTGGAGCCCATGGGCGAGGCCATGCCCGCCGCCAGCAACGCCACCGCCGCCGGCCGCAAGGAAAACCGCCGCGTGGAAATTGCCGTGCGCAACCACTAGCCCGCCGCCCGGCGCGGGCCCCGTGGCCCCGCCCACGCAATTATTTGAAAGGCCAACGAAATTTTTCGTTGGCCTTTTGCATGAAAAAAATGCCCTGAGCAAAGGGCCGCCGCGCCGTTGGATTAGACTGCCTACCGGCCCGCTGAAGAGCGGTTGGGCGGAAAAGTTTGATTCCTGAATTCAGGGGCGTTTTTTGGAGGGCCCGGGCAGGAAATGGAGCGGACGCGACGGGTCCGGGGGGCCGTTGGACGGGCTATTGCGGGATGGCGACGGTTGCGTTTGGCGTCATTATCTTGCATAGTATAGCTAATATTTAATCCCGTGAAAGCATTGCTACCCGTACTACCTATTTGTTGTGCATTATTGGCTGGGGCCGCCCAAGGCCAGGCGCTGCCGGCCGCCGCTGCCAACGACTTAACCGCCTCCGTAGGCCCGGAGGGCCCAACGGCCCGACGGCCCACGCCGCCCGACCCCACCGTGCTCAACGGGTTTTGGAAGGGCCCGCTGGCCGTGCCCGGCGGCAGCCTGGAAGTCATTTTCCGCCTGATGAAGCTCTCCAACGGCGAGTACTTTGCCACCCTGGACGTGCCGATGCAGAAGGTAATCCACATGGAAGTGCAGGTGACGCAGCACGCCGACTCGGTGGAGCTGTTCGCGCCGGCCGCCGGCAGCCGCTTCACCGGCCTGCGCTCGGCCGACGGCCAGCAGCTGGTGGGCACCTGGCAGCAGCCCGGCTTTAAGGCCCCGATGGCGCTGGCGTTTGCGGCCATTCCGGCCGCGCCGGTGGCCTCCAGCACAACGCTCAGCCGGCCTTACCGCGAAGAAACCGTGGCCCTGGCCAACGCCGTGGCCAACCTGCGCCTGGGGGCCACCTACACCGTGCCCGCCGGCGCCGGGCCTTTCCCGGCCGTGGTGCTGACCGCCGATGCGGGCCCCCAGGCGCAGGCCTCCGGCGGCGACGAGTACTCGCCCCTGGCCCAGCTGGCCGACTACCTGACCCGGCGCGGCGTGGCCGTGCTGCGCTACGACGAGCGCGGCGTGGGCCGCTCCACGGGCACGGCCGCCGCGTCGGCCGCCGACCTGGTGAGCGACGTGCGCACCGGCCTGAGCTTCCTGCGCGCCCGCCCCGAGATTGACCGCACCCACGTGGGCGTCATCGGCCACGGCGAAGGCGGCAACGTGGCGCTACTGGCCGCTACCCAGGAGCTGCCGCCGGCGTTCGTGGTGGCCCTGGCGGCCTACGGTCAGCGCGGCAGCGCCGTCGCGGCGCAGGCGCAGGCCACCGCGCTGAAAGAAGCGGGCGCGACCACGGCCGTGCTGGCGGACGCCGCCAAACGCGAGCAGGACCTGCTCGAGGTGATTCGCCACGCCCCCGACAACGCCCAGGCCCGGGCCAACGTGGCCAGCCTGCTGCGCCAAAACGATGCGACCCTCGACGAAGCCGCCGCCCAGCACCGCGCCGCCGCCCTGACGTCGGCCCGCTACCGCAACTTTCTCGACTTCGACCCGACCGCCAAGCTGTACTACGTGTACTGCCCCGTGCTGCTGCTCAACGGCACCGCCGACCGGGCCGTGGGGGCCTTCGCCAACCTGGGGCCGCTGGAGCGCGGGCTCCGGCTCAACGACAACAAAGGGGTGTACTCCAAGCGGTTGCCGGGCGTCAACCACCAGTTTCAGGCTGCACCCGGCGAGTGGCCCATCGTGAACGGGGAGCGCAAGCCCACGTTCTCGCCCACCGCCGAGGAGCTTATCCGGGAATGGATTGTGAGCCAGGTGCGGTAGGGCCCCGCGCGAGGAGACCGACCCAGGGCTTTTCAATGGGAAAGAACGCGCACAGAAAAGCCCGACGCGCACGCTGCGCGCCGGGCTTTTCTGTGCGGTAGCCGCCGGGGCCGGTGGGCTACTTGCTGGCGTCCACTTCGGCCCGAATCATGGCGTTGTAGCGCGAGCCGCCGTTGGCCAGGGTAATCAGGCTCCAGCCCCGCCCAATGGCGTAGAGCCAGGTGCGGCTGTCCTTGAACTCGAAGGTGGGCCGCAGAATCTGGCCGTAGGGCGTGTAGTTGTCCATGAAGTTGGTGGTGTAGAATTTGTCGCCGCTCACGATCCACTCCATCGCCACGTAAAACCCTTCGTCGGGGGCCGGAATGTTGTACTGGCTCAGGTCCACGTCGAACCAGCCGCCGCCCCGCGCCGCCGACACTACCACGTTGTCGAGCAGCAAGTCCGAGTTTGGGGCGTTGTAGTTGCCGTCGGCCTTGTAGAGGCGCACGCGGAAGGGCTCGCGCGGGAAGCCGTTCTCGCCGATGTAGAACGAGACGGAGCGGATGTAGCCGAACTTGCGCTGCTTGTCGTTTTTCATCAGGGCCGCGTACTGCGAGCCGGGCAGGCCCTGGATCATGCCCACGCCGGGCGTGGAGGTGTGGGCCCCGAGCACGGCGGGCTTCATCTGGCCGGCCTTCACCGTGACGCCGGCCAGGGCCACGGCCTGCTTGGGCAGCTCGATGATGAGGTCTTCCATGTTGGCCCCGCGCTTCACGCGCAGCGCCGTGCGCCGGAAGCCCAGCGCCAGCACCACGATGGAGTCGTTGAGGCTGCGCTCGGGCATGGCCAGCTGGAAGTAGCCGTACTCGTTGGTGAGGGCCCCGGTGCCTTCGTCGCGCAGGCTGATGGAGGCAAACGCCACGGGGTCTTTGGTGGCCTGGTTCACCACGCGGCCCGTGATGCGGCCTTCCTGGGCCCGGGCCAGGCCCGGCAGCAGGCCGAGGCCCGCCAATAGCAAGAATAATGTTTTCAACATGAGAGCTGGGGAAATAGAATAATTAGCGACGCGGGGCCCGGCCGGGGCCGGCGGCAATAGCGGCCCCGGCCCCGCCGCGGGTAAGCGGGGTAGCAATAGGATAGTTACTTAATCATGTCCACGTCGGCCTTGATCATGGCGTTGTAGCGCTGGCCGTTGCCGTTGGCCAGCGTCATCAGGTTCCAGCCCTTGCCGATGCTGTAGGTCCAGGTGCGGCTTTCCTTGAACTCGAAGGTGGGCTTCATGATCTGGCCGTAGGGCGTGTAGTCGTCCATGAAGTTGGTGGTGAAGAACTTGTCGCCGCTCACCACCCACTCCATGGCCACGAAAAACCCTTCGTCGGGGGCCACCACGTTGTAGGGCGTCAGGTCCACGGTGTACCACTGGCCGCCCTGCGGGGCCGACACCACCACGTTTTCGGTGAGCAGGTCGGTGTTGGGCGAGTTGTAGTTGCCGTCGGCCTTGTAGAGGCGCACGCGGAAGGGCTCGCGCGGGAAGCCGTTCTCGCCGATGTAGAACGAGACGGTGCGCACGGCCCCGAGGCGCTTGTTCTTGTCGTTTTTCACGAAGAAAGCGTACTGCGAGCCGGCCTGGCCCTGAATCATGCCGTCGCCGGGGTTGTTGGTTTTGGCCCCGAGGCCCAGGTTTTTCACCTTGCCCGACTTCACCGTTACTTCTTTCAGGGCCACGGCCTGCTTGGGCACCTCAATGGTGAGGTTGTCGAGGGCCGCGCCGCGCTTCACCACCACGGTTTTGCGCACGTAGCCCAGTGCCATGATGAGCAGCGTGTCCTGGGCATTTTTAGTAGGCGCGGGCACCACAAATTGGCCGTGCTCGTTGCTCAGGGCCCCGATTTGCTCGTCCTTCAAGCCGATGGAAGTAAAAGGCAGCGGCTCCTTGGTGGCCTGGTCCACGATTACCCCCTTAAGTAGCACTTGCCCGGACTGTGCCTGAGCGAAGATAGGTAATGTAACCCCTAATAATGCAATAAAAAGTAAGCGTTTCAACATGATTGAGTAGTTCAACGGTAAATACTGCAAATTGTGACCGAAAGATATTGTAAAAAAAATTGTCTTAAACAATTATTCTTCTTTTCGCTTCACTGTTTCTTGCCTGCTTCTGCCCCCGCTGCAAAGGGGCCGCGGGAGCGCCGGCAAATGCCGCCGGGGCCGTACCTTTGTTTAAATCCTTTCTAAATAAAATGCGTATGCCCCCCGTGGCTTCTTCCCCCTCTGCTCCTGCTACTCGGCGCACGGCCCGCGACCTGCGCGTGGGCGAAACCGGCACCATTTGCTGCCTGGAAGACCCCGTGATGGCCCTCAAGCTGCTCGACATGGGCTGCGTGCCCGGCGTCACGGTGCGCCTGAGCGGCCGCGCCCCCCTCGGCGACCCGCTGATGCTGGTGCTCGGCGACGAGGAGTACACGCTCTCGCTGCGAGGCAGCGAGGCGGCCACCATCGTGCTTAAGGACTGATAACGAAGCGCATGGCAGCCCCCCGGACCACCGCGGCTTTGCCGGCGGCGGGCCCCCCGGCCCCGGAGGCCCCGGCGCGGCCCATGCGCATCGCCCTCATCGGCAACCCCAACTCGGGCAAAACCTCGCTCTTCAACCAGCTCACCGGCCTTAACCAGAAGGTGGGCAACTTCCCCGGCGTGACGGTGGACCGCAAGAGCGGCTGGGCCCAGCTCACGCCCGCCCGCCGGGCCGAGATTGTGGACCTGCCCGGCACCTACTCGCTCTACCCCAAAAGCTTGGACGAGCGCGTCATCACCGACCTGCTCTACGATCCGTCCTCGACCAGCTACCCCGACTTTGTGGTGGTGACGGTGGACGCCAGCAACCTGCGCCGCAGCCTACTGCTGTTCAGCCAGTTGGCCGACTTGGGCCTGCCCGCCATCCTGGCCCTGAACATGACCGACGTGGCCGCGCGCCACGGCGTGCACATCGACCTGGGGGCCCTGGAGGCCGAGCTGGGCGTGCCCGTGGTGCCCATGAACGCGCGCAACGGCAGCGGCGTGGCGGCCCTCAAAATTGTGATGGCCGAGCGCCTGGCCGCCCCGCCCGTGCGCTTCTGGCAGCCCGACGCGGCGGTGCACCCGCTGGTGCAGCGGCTGCGCACCCACTTCCAGCTCCACAGCGACTACTTGGCCCTGCACTACGCCCAGCAGGCCGAGTACCTGGCCTTCCTCAGCGCCGAAGACCGCGCCTACGTGCAGGGCTTGGTGCAGGAATACGCCTTCGATGGCACGGCCCAGCAGGCCAGCGAAACCATTGGGCGCTACGCCCGCATCAACGAGATTCTGCTCGAAACCGTGACGGTGACGCGCACCGAGCAGCGCGAGCCCGTCAGCAACCGCATCGACCGGGTGCTGACGCACCGGGTGGGCGGCTACCTGATTTTTCTGGCCGTTTTGTTCCTGCTGTTCCAGGCCATTTTCGCCTGGGCGCAGTACCCGATGGACCTCATCGACCAAAGCATTGGGGCCCTGAGCGGCTGGCTGCAAAACACCCTGCCGCCGGGGCCCCTCACGCGCCTGCTCACGGAGGGCGTGCTGGCCGGCCTGGGCGGCGTGCTCATCTTCATTCCCCAAATTGCCCTGCTCTTCGCCTTCCTGGCCGTGCTGGAGGAAACCGGCTACATGGCCCGCGTTACCTTCCTCATGGACAAGCTGATGCGGCCCTTTGGGCTGAGCGGCAAGAGCGTGGTGCCGCTGATTTCGGGCCTGGCCTGCGCCGTGCCGGCCATCATGGGGGCCCGGACGATTGAGAGCTGGAAGGACCGCATGATCACCATTTTCGTGACGCCCCTGATGTCGTGCTCGGCGCGCATTCCGGTGTTCACGGTGCTGGTGGCGCTGGTGGTGCCGGCCGAAAGCGTGGGCTTTTTCAACCTGCGCGGCGTGGTGCTGATGGGCCTGTACCTGCTCGGCCTGTTCTCAGCCCTGGGCTCGGCCTGGCTCCTGAAAGTGCTGCTGAAGGCCCGCGAGCGGAGCTACTTCATCATGGAGTTTCCGGTGTACAAGTGGCCGCGCTGGAAGAACGTGGGCCTCACCATCTACCAAAAAGTGCGGGCCTTCGTGTGGCAGGCCGGCCAGGTGATCGTAGCCATCTCGGTGCTGCTGTGGGGGTTGGCCAGCTACGGCCCCGGCCAGCGCCAGGCCGTGGCCGAGGCTCAGGCCCGCCGCGAAGCCGCCATCCACCACTGGACGCCCGCCGAGCTGGGCCGCCAGGTGGCCTCGGCCCGCCTCGAAACCTCCTACGCCGGCTCGTTCGGCCAGACACTGGAGCCGGCCATCCGCCCGCTGGGCTTCGACTGGAAAATCGGCATCGCGCTGCTCACCTCCTTCGCCGCCCGCGAGGTGTTCGTGGGCACCATGAGCACCATCTACAGCGTGGGCCAGGACGCCGACATGGGCACCGTGCAGCAGAAGCTGCGGGCCGAAAAAGGGCTCGACGGCAAGCCGTTCTTCACGCCGGCGCGGGCCTTCTCGTTGCTCGTATTCTACGTCTTCGCCATGCAGTGCATGAGCACGCTGGCCGTGACCTACCGCGAAACCAAAAGCTGGCGCTGGCCCGCCGCCCAGCTCGTGTACATGACCGGCCTCGCTTACGCCGCCTCGGTGCTTATCTGGCAAATCTGGGGCAGCTAGGACCCCGAGCGCGGGAACCTCACGAGACCCCCGCGGGGCGGGCCCCTCTCCAAAAGAGAGGGGTGCCAGTCGTCCGCTTTAAGCCAGTTTGAATCGTTGAACGCACCCCTCTCTTTTGGAGAGGGGCCCGCCCCGCGGGGGTCTCGTGAGGTTCCCCCAGGTGAGATGCTTTGCCTACGCGCTGCATGATGGCTCTTCATCGCCGGCGATTCTTGTTGCTAAATGCTTCCGGGGCCCCTAGCGCGGCTTGGTACGCCCGTGCAGGTACTGGCCCATGGACACGTAGAACTTCTTCGCGGCCAGCTTGGGCAGGTGCACGATAACGGCGGTGCACTTGCTGTCCAGGGCTTTGCCGTTGGTTTCGAAGGCAATGCCTTTCGCCCCCGCGTCGTAGAGGTAGCGCACGCCGCCGGGCACGCTGTAGGTGGTGGCCAGCGGCAGGGCCCCGTAGGCCGCCCGGATGCTGCGCAGGGTCGAGCCCGCGTGCAAGCCGTTGGCCAGCTGGAAGTAAGGCGACGTGGCCCGCACTACCTGCACCGAGCGGTGGCTGCCGTCGTCGCCGGCCGGGGGGGCCGTGTACACGTCCAGCTCGGTGGGGGCCCCGTGGGCCGGCCGGGGCCCGTACCACGAAACCCAGGCCTTGCCCATGGCCCCGTCGCTGCTGTTGGGCGGCGTGGTGGGCAGGTGGGCGGCGGCCGGGGCCAGGCCCAGCTTTACTTGCCCCAGGCTGCGGCCCGGCACCACCAGCTGCTTCGGCGTGGGGGCTGCGCTCAGGAGTGTGGTGGCAAGTAGGAGCAAGGGGAGGCGAATGGTCATGGGGCGAAAGTAGGCCGATTTTGGGAATGGGTTGTGCTGGGGGCCCGGCTAGGGGGACCTCACCCCCGGCCCCTCTCCTGCGGAGAGGGGTGCCAGTTGTCAGCTAGGGGCCAGCTCTCAAACAAGCATATTAAACGCACCCCGATAGCCGCGCTCGACCTGCGCCTCGGTGACACGGTAGTTCTCAAACAAGCCTATTGAACGCACCCCTCTCCGCAGGAGAGGGGCCGGGGGTGAGGTTCCCCGGGGCGGGGCCTCACCAACCGTCCATTACCGGGCAGGTGTCCAAAAATGGACAGTTTTTACAACCTGTTTTCTATGGGTTTTTATTACAAATTAATGAAAATCAATTAATTATAGAATTGGCACGCGGCTTGGCAAAGTAGGGTAGAACCAATCTCTACAGTGCCCGAAAATGGACAGAGCCCTTGCCCCATCCGTTCAAACGAACCGCCGCCGCCGCCAGTGGCTGCTGGGCCTGGGGGCCCTGGCGCTGGCCGTGGCCGGCTGGTGGGGCCTGCGCAAGGCCTTGCAGCCCAGCCTGCGCCGCGCCGACGTGCTGACGGCCCGCGTGGAAACCGGCGACGTGGAAGCCGCCCTCACCGCGGCCGGCACCATCATTCCGGCCCACGAGGCCGTGATTTCCAGCCCGATAGCCAGCACCATCCGGCGGGTGGCGGTGGCCGTGGGGGCCCAGGTGGCCCCCGGCCAAACCATCCTGGAGCTCGACAAAGAAGCTTCGCAGGGGGCCCTGGCCAAGCTCGACGACGAGCAGCTGCGCAACCAGAACAAGAACGACCAGCTGCGCCTGGCCCTCGAAGGTCACCTCAACGACCTGGGGGCCCAAGCGGCCTCGCAGGCCGTGAAGGTCAGGAGCTTGCAGTCGACTCTGCGGGACGAGCAACACTTGCTCGAAATCGGGGGCGGCACGGCCGAGGCCGTGCGCCAGGCCGAGCTGAACTTGGCCGTGGCCCGCCTGGAGGCCGACCGCCTGGCCCGCCAGCTCGCCAACCAGCGCCGGGCCAGCGCCGCCGATGTGCGCGAGCTGGGCTACACCGTCTCGATGCAGCAGCGCAGCATTGCCGAGCTGGCCGGCAAGCTGCGCCAGGCCGACATCAGCAGCCCCCAGCCGGGCGTGCTGACTTGGGTGAACGACAACCTGGGGGCCGCCGTGCCAGCCGGCGAGCCCCTGGCCCGGGTGGCTGACCTCAGCCGCTTTCGGGTGCGGGCCACGCTTTCGGACGCTTACGCGGGCCAGCTGCACCCCGGCGACCCCGTGGTGGTGCGCGCCAACGGCACCGACCTGCGCGGCACCGTGGCCAGCATCAGCCCGGCCGTGGACAAGGGCGTGGTGACCTTTTACGCCCAACTAACCAACGACCACGCCCCGGCCCTGCGCGCCAACCTACGCGCCGACGTGTTCGTCATCACCCGTGCCCACCCGCACGTGCTGCGCATCAAAAACGGCCCCTTCTACCAGGGCGGGCAGGAGCAGGCGGTGTTCGTGGTGCGCGGCGGCAAGGCCCTGCGGAAAGTGGTGCGCTTCGGCGACAGCAACTTCGACTACGTGCAGATAACCAGTGGCTTGCAGGCCGGCGACGAGGTAGTGGTATCGGACATGAAAGACCACCTGGAAACGCCCGAGCTGGCGCTCCACGATTAACGCCGTCGCCCATGAAAACGCTCTTTACTTTAATAGGACTAATGCGCTGTAGCGCGGACTTTGTAGTCCACGGCTCTGCCCGGTCGCTGAACGATTACCGGCAGGACGAAGCGAAAGCCGCGGGCTACAAAGTCCGCGCTACATTTCGCACGGTTACCGCTCTCATAATTCTTTTAATAACAGCGGCCTCAACCGCCCGCGCCCAGGGCCCCTACGCCGCCGACAGCCTGACGCTGGCCGACGTGGTGGCCCAGGCCCAGGGCCGCGCCGCCGTGGGCCAGCAGGCGCGCACCAACCGCGAAACCGGCTACTGGGCCTACCGCGCCTACCAGGCCAGCTTCCGCCCGCAGCTGGGCCTGACGGGCGTGCTGCCCAACTTCAACCGCCTGATTGCGCCGGTGGTGCAGCCCGATGGCACCACGGCGTTCCAGTCGGTGCGCTACAACAACTCGACGCTGGGCGTGGCTGTGACGCAGAACATCGGCCTGACCGGCGGGCAGGTGGTGCTGGGCTCGCAGGTGCAGCGGTTCGATAACTTCAACGGCAATACTAAGCAGTATAACAACCAACCCTTTACGCTCGGCCTCACGCAGCCCATCGGCTACTTCAACCCGCTGCGCTGGGCCCGGGCCGTGGAGCCGCTGCGCTACCGCGAGAGCCAACGCCAGTTTGCCGAAGACCGCGAAACCGTGGCCCAGCGCGCCACCGAGCTGTACTTCGACGTGCTGGTGCAGCAGGTGAACGCCGCCGTGGCCGCCCAAAACGCCCGCGCCACCGCCGAGCTGCTGCGCGTGGGCCAGGAGCGCTACCGCCTGGGCCGCCTCTCGCAGAGCGATGTCATTCAGCTGGAGCTGAACTTGCTCAACGCCCAACAGGCTCAAACCCAGGCCGGCCTCGACGCCGAAAACGCCGCCGTGGCCCTGGCCGCCTACGCCGGCCTGCCGGGGCCCCAGGCCGGGGCCGCCCCCGCGCTGGCCGTGCCCGTGCCCGCCCCGGCCCCGCCCGTGGTGCCCACCGAGGCCCTGGCCCAGGCCCGCCAGCACCGCGCCGCGCCCCTGGCCTTTCAGCGCCGGCTGCTGCTGGCGGCCCGCGACGTGGCCTACGCCCGCGGCACCACCGGCTTCCAGGCCACGCTGCTGGCCAACCTGGGCTACGTGAACCAGGCCGACCGCCTGGGCGCCAGCTACCTGGGCCTGCAAAACCAGCAGCAAGTCAGCCTGGCCTTCAGCCTGCCGCTCGTGGACTGGGGCCGCCGCCAAAGCTTGGTGCGCACCGCCGAGCTGAACCGTGACCAGGAGCAGCGCAACGTGGCCCAGGACGAGGCCACCTTTGCCCAAACCGTGCTGGTGCAGGCCCGCCAGCTGGGGCCCCTGGGCCAGCAGGTGGGCCTGGCCGCCCGCGCCGACGCGCTGGCCCAGCGCCGCTACGCCATCACCCGCGCCACCTACGAGGCCGGCCGCCTCAGCCTCACCGACCTGATTATTGCCCAGGCCGCCAAGGACGGGGCCCGGCGCGGCTACATCCTGGCCCTGCGCGCCGGCTGGGTGGCCCACTACCGCCTGCGGGCCCTCACGCTCTACGATTTCGACCGCCAAGTTGCCCTCAGCGACGACCCTTCTTAACCCCTTCTTTCTCCCTCATGCAAACCTCCGCCGCGCCGGTGCTCCAGCTCACCGACATCGAGAAAATCTACCAAACTAAGACCATCGAAACGGTGGCCTTGCACCGCATCAACCTTACCATCGGGCGCGGCGAGTTCGTGTCCATCATGGGGCCCAGCGGCTGCGGCAAGTCCACGCTGCTGAGCTTGATGGGGCTGCTCGACGAGCCCACCCACGGCACCGTGGCCGTGGATGGTCGCCCCGTGCAGTCGTATTCCGACAAAGAATTGGCCGGGCTGCGCAACCTGAAAATCGGCTTCGTTTTCCAGAGCTACCACCTGATTAACGACCTCGCGGTGCTCGATAACGTGGAGCTGCCGCTGCTGTACCGGCCCGGCATGGGCGGCAAGGAGCGCCGCCAGCGGGCCCTGGCCGCGCTGGACAAGGTGGGGCTGAGCGCCCGCACCGGGCACTTCCCCAGCCAGCTTTCGGGCGGGCAGCGGCAGCGGGTGGCCATTGCTAGGGCCCTGGCCGGGGCCCCGGAAATCATCCTGGCCGACGAGCCCACCGGCAACCTCGACTCGGTGATGGGCGAGGAAATAATGGACCTGCTGCTGGGCCTGAACCGCGAGCACGGCACCACCATCGTGATGGTGACCCACGACGAGCAGCAGGCCCTGAAAACCCAGCGCCTCATCCGCCTTTTCGACGGCAGCCAGGTGGGGTGAGAAGAGTTATGAGTTAAAAGTTATGAGTTATAAGTTGGTCGTCAGTCTCTTATGCTCAAGCAAAAACTCATAACTCATAACTTTTAACTCATAACTGATACCATGCTCCTTTCCTACTTCAAAATTGCCTGGAAGGTCTTGCAGCGGCGCAAGTTCTTCACGTTCATCAGCCTGTTCGGCATCAGCTTCACGCTGATGATCTTGCTGGTGGTGTACGCCATGTACGACCACACCGTGGGGCCCCACACGCCCGAACGGCGCGTGGACCGGCTGCTGTTCGTGACGCACATCGGGCTGTGGTCGCCCAACAGCCAGGGTAATTCTGACCCCAGCTACTCGTTTTTGAATCGCTACGTGCGGCCGCTGCGCACACCCGAAAAGATATCCATCGCCACGGGCGGCAGCTATGCGGTAGCCTACGTGGGCAACACCAAGCTGAAGCTGAGCCTGAAGGGTACCGACGGCGTGTTCTGGCAGGTGCTGGATTTCGACTTCCTGGCCGGCCGGCCATACTCGGTGCAGGAGGTGGGCACCGACGCCCACGTGGCCGTTATCAACGAGAGCACGGCTCGCCGCTACTTCGGGGCGGTGGCGGGCGCGGTGGGCCGCACCATCGAGGCCGACGCCGTTGGCTACCGGGTGGTGGGCGTGGTGCGCGACGTGCCCGCCGCCCGCTACCTCAGCACGGCCGACATCTGGATACCCCTCGGCCTGACCGTGGACGTGCACGAGCCCAACTACTTCGGCAACTGCATGGCCATTCTGCTGGCCCCCAGCGCCGAAGCCCTGCCGGCCATGCAGGAAGAATTCAAGCAAGTGATGCGCCACGTGCCGGTACAGGACCCCAAGGAGTTCACCGAGCTACGCATCTATGCCAATACGCTGCTGGCCAACACGGTGCGCAATTTCGTGAGCCGCAACGACGATGAGCCCGACGACGGCGTGGCCCGGTTCGGGCGCATCGCCTGGGGCATGGCGTTGCTATTCATGCTGCTGCCGGCCCTGAACCTGGTGAACCTGAACGTGAGCCGGATGCTGGAGCGCTCCTCCGAAATCGGGGTGCGCAAGGCGTTCGGGGCCACGGCGGGGCGGCTGGTGGGGCAATTCCTGGTCGAAAACCTTTTTCTCACGCTTGTGGGCGGGGTGCTGGGCCTAGCGCTGGCCGCCGGGGCCCTGGCGTTGCTCAACGGCAGCAGCGTCATCGAGTACGCGCAGTTTGCCCTAAACGCGCGGGTGTTTGCGGTGGCGCTGGGGGCGGTGCTGTTTTTCGGGTTGCTGTCGGGGGTGTACCCGGCTTATAAGATGTCAAAGCTACCCGCCATTCAAGCTTTAAAGGGAGGAACCAACTAATGCTGAAGCACTTATTTACCCTCATCTGGAACCGTAAGCGGGCCAACGCCTTGCTGATTGTGGAGATTTTCCTGGCCTTCGTGGTGCTGTTTGTGGTGGGCAGTCTGCTGGTGTACCGCTGGCAGAACTACCGGGCCCCCCTGGGCTTCGCCTACGAGCAAGTGTGGGAAGTCGGCCTCGACCCCGGCATTCAGCCCAAGGCCGAGCGCTACGCTACCCAGCAGCAAATCATTCAGCGTATCAAGTCGCTGCCCGGCGTGCGCGCCGTGACGCGCACTGGCTCGAACACGCCGTTCAGCAACAGTCACAACTCAAGCAACATCGAGCGCCCCGACCAGCGGATTTTCCGGCCCCCCAGCAACGTCTATCGGGTAGACGACGCGGCCGGCGATGTGCTCCAAGTACCCCTGGAGGAAGGCCGCTGGTTCGACCGGCGCGACGACGGGGCCCCGGTGGTCGTTATTTCGCACGACATGAAGGAACTGCTGTTTCCAGACGAAACAGCGGTGGGCAAATTCGTCGTCGCAGACGGGAAAAAGCGGATTGTGGGCGTGACGGCCACCTACCGCGCCGACGGCGACTTTGCGGACCCCAAGCAGGCTATTTTCCTGCGCAACGGCCTTCAAGACACCACTTTCGAGCACCTCGAAACTCTGCTGGTGCGGGTGCAGCCCGGCGCCGGTGGGGCCCTGGAGAAGCAAATCAGCGCCGATATCCGCGCTATTGGCCCGAGCTGGAGCAGCAACATCACCCCGCTCGCGGAGGCGCGCGACAAGCAGATGAAAACCGTGCTGACGCCGCTGGTGGCCCTGGTCATCACCTGCGTGTTCCTCATCGTGAACGTGGCCCTGGGCCTGTTCGGGGTGCTGTGGCAGACCATCAACCAGCGCCGCTCCGAGATTGGGCTGCGGCGGGCCATCGGGGCCAGCGCCGGCGGCATCAGCGGGCAGATTCTGGGCGAGATTCTGGTGGTGGCCACGTTCGGGCTGGCGCTGGGGCTGCTGGTGGCGGCGCAGTTCCCGCTGCTGGGCGTGCTGGGCGTGCGAGTAGGCGTGTACGGCACGGCCATGGCCCTGGCCGCCGGGCTTGTCTACCTGCTGACGGTGATTTGCGCGCTGTACCCCAGCCGGTTGGCCGCGGGCATTCAGCCGGCTGTGGCGCTGCGCGAAGAATAAATTTTCTTTCTAAACCAGTCTCTTTATGTTCTGGAATTACTTGACAATGGCTTGGAAGGTCTTGCAGCGACGCAAGTTTTTCACGTTCATCAGCTTGTTTGGCATCAGTTTTACGCTGATGATCTTGCTGGTGGTGTACGCCCTGTACGACCACACGGTGGGGCCCCACACGCCCGAAAAGCGCGTGGACCGGCTGCTGTTCACCAGCTCCCTGTACCTCTGGTCGCCGCAAACGGAAAACGGCGGCCACCCCAGCTACTCGTTTCTGGAGCATTACATCCGCCCGCTGCGCACGCCGGAAAAGGTATCCATCAGCACGGGCCACGGCGTGGCCGTGGCCTACGTGGGCAACACCAAGCTCGAGCTGGCCCAGAAGTACACCGACGGCGAATTCTGGCAGGTGCTGGACTTTGATTTCCTCGAAGGCCGGCCCTACAACCCGCAGGAAGTGCGCGCGGCGGCCCACGTGGCCGTCATCAACGAGAGCACCGCCCGCAACTACTTCGGCGCCGCCCGCGGCGTGCTGGGCCGCACCATCGTCACCGACGAAGTGCGCTACCGGGTGGTGGGCGTGGTGCGCGACGTGCCCGCGTCCCGCGTGTTCACCTACGCCGAGGTGTGGATGCCCATCACGACCAGCACCCAGGACATTCACAACGCGGAGTACATGGGCTCCTGCATGGCCATTTTGCTGGCCCGGCGGGCGGCCGACGTGCCGGCCATTCAGCAGGAATTTGCCCGGGCCGTGCGCCAGGTGCCCCCGCCCACGGCCGTATACAAGTGGTGCACGGAGGTGCGGCTCTACGCCGGCTCGCTGCTGGCCACCACGGTGCGCGAGCGGCTGGGCGAGGACGGCCCCGACGACGGGGTAGTATGGTTCGGGCAGGCGGGCGCCGGGCTGCTGCTGCTGTTCATGCTGCTGCCGGCCCTGAACCTGGTGAACGTCAACGTGAGCCGCATCCGCGACCGCAGCTCCGAAATCGGGGTGCGCAAGGCGTTCGGGGCCACCAGCGGGGCCCTGGTTCGGCAGTTTCTGGTCGAGAACCTGTTTTTGACGGCCTTGGGCGGGGCCCTGGGCCTGGGGCTGGCCGCGGCGGCGCTGCACTTCATTAATACCAGCGGCCTGGTGGCTTACACGCAGTTCGAGCTCAACGGCCGGGTCTTCCTGGGGGCCGTGGTCATCATCCTGCTTTTCGGATTGCTGTCGGGGGTGTACCCGGCCTACAAAATGTCGAAACTCCAGGCCGTGCAGGCCCTTAAAGGCGCAAGCAACCCCGCATGATCCGCCACTTATTCACATTGGTTTGGAACCGCCGCCGGGCCAACTTCCTGCTCATCACCGAGATGTTCCTGGCCTTCGTGGTCCTGTTCGTGGTCGGCAGCCTGCTGGCCAACTACCAGCGCAACTACCGCACGCCGCTGGGCTTCGCCTACGCGCAGGTGTGGCGCGTGGACCTCGACCCCGGCACCCAGCCCCCGGCCGGCCGCCTGGCCACGGTGCGCCGGGTAATGGCGCGGCTGCGGGCCCTGCCGGGCGTGGTGGCCGTGGGGCGCACCTCGTCCAACACCCCGTTTTCGGGTAGCTTCAATAATACCGACGTGGGAGCGGGCAAAGAGGGCAAGGGGGCCACGCGAGCCAGTGGCTTCTATGTAGAAGACGACCTGCGCGAGGTGTTGCAGCTGCCCCTGGTGGCGGGCCGCTGGTTCGGCCGGCGCGACGATGGGGCGGCCCTGCCGCCGGCCGTGCTCACCCGCGACCTGGCCGAGCAGCTGTTCCCGCGGCAGTCGCCGCTGGGGCAGGTGGTGCTGCGCTCCGACGAGCAGTTCCGGGTGGTGGGCGTCGTCGAACAGTTTCGGTCCGACGGCGACCTGGAAGCGCTGCGCCCCGCCCTTCTCATGCGCGTCAGCCCGCAGGATACCGCCTGGGGCGAAGCTTCAGCCCTGCTGCTGCGGGTGCGGCCGGGGGCCGGGGGCCTGCTGGAGCGGCAAATGCGCACCGAAACGCTGGCCATTGCCAAGGGCTGGAACGTGGGTATTACGACGCTCCCGAAGCAGCGCGCCGCCCAGCTGAAGGAGGCCCTGACGCCCCTTGGGGCCCTGGTGCTGGTCTGCGTGTTCCTGGTGGTGAACGTGGCGCTGGGCCTGTTTGGCGTGCTGTGGCAAGCCATCAACCAGCGGCGCGCCGAGCTGGGCGTGCGCCGGGCTATGGGGGCCACGGCGGGGGGCATCAGCGGGCAGGTGGTGGGCGAGGTGCTGGTGCTCACCACGTTTGGCTTGCTGCTGGGGCTGCTGGTGGCGGTGCAGTTCCCGCTGCTGGGGGCCTTCAACGTGCCGGCCGGCGTGTACTTCACCGCGATGGCGGCGGCGGCGGCCGGCCTGTACGCGCTGGCGGTGGGCTGCGCCTTGTACCCCAGTAGGTTGGCCGCCGGCATCCAGCCGGCCGTGGCCCTGCGTGAAGAATAGTTGTTACCCAAAAACCTGCGTCGATGCTCCTCAATCACTTAAAGATGGCCTGGAAGGTCTTGCTACGGCGCAAGTTCTTCACCTTGCTCAGCCTGGTCGGCATCGGGGCCACGCTGATGGGGCTGCTGGTGGCCGTGGCCCTGTACACGGCCGCCGCGGGGCCCCGCACCCCCGAAACCCACCCCGACCGCCTGCTCTGCACCGCCCTGATGCACCTCGACATGGGCGGCACGCTGCTGCACATGCACTCCAGCTACTCGCTGCTGGACCAAACCGCGGGCACGCTGCGCGCCCAGGCCCCGGTCGCCATTGCCGCGGCCGAGCCGCTGCCCGTGGTGGCCTACGTGCGCGGCCATAAGCTGGCCCTCAACCTGAAAACTGCCGATGCGGGGTTCTGGCAGGTGCTGAGCTTCCGGTTTTTGGAAGGGGGGCCCTACACGGCCCGGGCCGCGGGCGCGGAGCGAGTGGCCGTCATCAGCGCCCGCACGGCGCGGGCGTACTTTGGAGCCGTGCGCGGCGCAGTAGGCCGTCCCATCGAAATCGACCAGAAAAACTACCGCGTGCTGGGCGTGGTGGCCGACGTGCCCGCCGTGCGCTTCCACGCCTACGCCGACGTGTGGGTCCCCTACGACCTCACTTCGCAGGAGTTGCAGGCCGACAACCCCTTCGGCCAGTCGGAAGCCTTGGTATTGCTGCCCAGCCCGGCGGCCGCCCCGGCCGTGCGTGCCGCCTTTGCCCGGGCCGTGAAGGCGGTGCCGATGGAGCCCAACATGCAC
The DNA here is from genome assembly GCF_013294115.1 of Hymenobacter caeli. GTDB lineage: Bacteria > Bacteroidota > Bacteroidia > Cytophagales > Hymenobacteraceae > Hymenobacter > Hymenobacter caeli. Next base: position 72,648 of record NZ_JABSNP010000003.1, read on the forward strand.
CTGGAAATTCCGCTCGATACCTTCGCCAACTCGGTGGCCGGCCACGCGCTGGCCCGCTACGCGTGGTCCGACAACCCGGCCCGCCTGTTTTGGACCCTGTGCGCCGGGGCCATAGCGCTGCTGCTGTTGCTGCCCGCCCTAAACCTGGTGACCATGAACGTGAGCCGCATGGCTGAGCGCGCCGCCGAAATCGGCATCCGCAAAGCCTTCGGCGCTACGGCGGGGGCCCTGGCGGGCCAGTTCCTGGTCGAAACCCTGGTGCTGACGCTGCTGGGCGGCGTGGCGGGCCTGGCGCTGGCCGCGGCGGTGCTGCGCGGGCTGGGCAGCGGTTACCTGGCCGCCTACGGGCCCATCGGCGTCGATTGGGCGGTGTTCGGCTGGGCGCTGTTGGGCAGCCTGGTATTTGGGCTGCTTTCGGGGGCCTACCCGGCCTACCGCATGGCCAAACTTCCGGCCATCCAGGCCCTTAAAAACGCAGCGGCATGATCCGGCACCTCCTCAAAATCATCTGGCACCGCAAGCGGGCCAACGCGCTGCTCATCGCCGAGCTGTTCCTCTCGTTCCTGGTGCTGTTTGGGCTGGGCACGCTGGTGGCCGTGGCCGCGCAGGGCCTGCGCCGCGCCCCGGGCTTCGCCTACGCCGACGTGTGGGAGCTGCGTTTGAGCACCAACAACGACCCCGCGGCGGCCATTCCCACCGTGGCGCGCCTGCTGGCCCAGCTGCGGGCCACGCCCGGCGTGGCCGACGTTAGCCTCGGCGCTTTCGGCACGCCGTTTTCGACGTACAGTATGAGCGTTAAAATCAGCACCGGGCCCGGGGGCCCGCCACTGGCCGGCGACGAGGTGGAGGCCGACCACCGCTTCGCCCCGCTGCTGCAAATGGCGGTGCTCGAAGGCCGCTGGTTTGAGCCGCACGAAAACAGCGCGCTGCGCCCCGTCGTCATCAACCGCGAGCTGCGGCAGGCCCTGTTTCCGCACGGGCCGGCGCTGGGCCAGCGCTTACAGGTGCGCCACTTCACCACTGGCCAGGAAAGCGGCGACGCCCTGGTGGTGGGCGTGGTGGGCTCGTACCGGGCGGGCGGCGACCTGGGGGCCCCGGGCCCGGTGGTGTTTACTTGCCATAACCTGGCTGATAGTGCCAGTCATCGGGTGTCGTACACGCTGCTGGTGCGGGTGCGCCCCGGTAGCGGCGCGGCCCTCGAAGAACGGCTGGTGCGCACGGTGGCCGCCGTTGCCAAAACGTGGAGCACCGGCGTAATTTCCCTGGCCGACAGCCGCGCCGCGGGCCTGCAAACTGCCCTGGCGCCCATCATTGCCGGGGCCCTGGTGAGCGGATTTTTGCTGCTGAACGTGGCGCTGGGCCTGTTTGGGGCCCTGTGGCAAACCATCAGCCGGCGCCGGGCCGAGATTGGGCTGCGGCGGGCGGTGGGGGCCACGGGGCCCGGCATCAGCGGGCAGTTCGTGGCCGAAACGCTGATTATCACCACGCTGGCGGTGGGGCCGGGCGTACTAGTGGCCGTGCAGTTTCCGCTGCTGGGCGTGTTTGGGCTGCCGGCGGCGCTCTACGGCGTGGGCTTGGCGCTGGCCGTGGCGCTGGTGTACGCCTTTGCGGCGGTATGCGCGGCGCAGCCGAGCTGGCAGGCGGCGGGCATCCGGCCAGCGGTGGCGCTGCGTGAGGAATGAGGGCCCCGGGGGCCCACCGGCGCGGTACGGGCCTAACGGCGCGGCGTCGTTTTTTAGGGCCCCGGGCAACCGGCGGCGCTCCGGCTGCATCTTGCGGCCCGGTGGCCCCAGGTTTATTTGCCGGCCGCTGTAACGAACCCGCCCGGGGCCCGGTACCCGCGCCAAATCCTTGCTTCACCTTCTTTCCTTTTCTCTTTCCACTTCTCACATGAAAAATTTCGTTCTCCCCGCCCTGCTCTCGTTGGGGGCCCTGGTGCCCGTCCTCGCCCAAACCACCGATGCGCAGGTGCGCCCGGTGGCCGCGTTCCACGCCGTCAAAGTGGGCACCGGCATTGCCCTCGACCTCACCGCCGGCCACGACCAGCGCGTGGCGGTAAGCGCCAACACCCCGGAGCTGCGCGACCGCATCAAAACCACCGTGGAGGACGGCGTGCTGAACATCCGCTACGAAACCCCCGACAGCGACACCCGCCGCAACACCAGCACCCAAAACCTGCGCGTGGCCGTGACGGCCGACCAGCTCACGGCCCTCACGGCCGGCAGCGGCGCGGCCGTGGACGCCAAGGGCGACTACGCGGCCCCCACCTTCCAGCTCGACGTGTCGTCGGGGGCCTCGCTGCGGGCCGACATCGCCACCACCGACCTCACCGTGCGCCAGGGCAGCGGCTCCGTCGTCACCCTCAAGGGCAAGGCCCCGCACCTCGACATCCGCACCGGCAGCGGCTCGGTGTTCAACGGTAAAGACCTGCAAACCGACAAGTGCGAGGCCCAGGCCAGCAGCGGCAGCACCCTGAAAATCGCCGTGCGCGAGGCCCTGGTGGCCGAAGCCAGCAGCGGCGCCAGCATCAAGTACCAGGGCTCGCCCACCGTCACGAAGCACACCGGCAGCGGCGGCAGCGTGCGCAGCATGTAGGTTTAATTTGCGCTTGGAACGGCGCGGGGCCCCGGGGACCCGCGCCGTTCTTTTTTGCAGGTGTGCAGCCGGGGAACCTCACCCCCGGCCCCTCTCCGGCGGAGAGGGGTGCCAGGCGTCAGCTGGGAGCCAGTTCTTGAACAAACATTTTGAACGCACCCCTCTCCGCCGGAGAGGGGCCGGGGGTGAGGTTCCCCAGCGGCGGCCTAAAATCGAAACCGCTTCATTCCCCCTATGATCCTCATCGTCGACGACGACCTGGCTGTGCGCACCTCGTTGGGCCTGCTGCTGAAGCAGGCCGGCTACGCCACCCGTGCCGCCGACGGCCCCGCCGGGGCCCTGGCCGCCGTGCGCGCCGAAACGCCGGCGCTGGTGCTGCTCGACATGAACTTCTCGCGCGCCACCACCGGCGACGACGGCCTGGCGTTGCTGCGCGAAATCAAGCAGCTGGCCCCGCTGGTACCGGTGGTGCTCATCACTGGCTGGGGCTCCATTGCGCTGGCCGTGGCCGGCATGAAGGCCGGGGCCGCCGAGTTCGTGACCAAGCCCTGGCACAACGACGCCCTGCTCCAAACCATCGGCACGGCGCTGGCGCTACGGGGCCCCGGGCCCGCCGCCGCCGGGGCCCCGCCCGGCCGCCGGGCCCTGGACAAGCAGTTTCAACTGGCTGATATTGTGGGCGAAGACGAGCGCCTGCTGGCCGTGCTGCGCCAGGTGGGCCAGGTGGCGGCCACCGACGCGGCGGTGCTCATCGAGGGCGAAAGCGGCACCGGCAAGGAGCTCATTGCCGAGGCCCTGCACCACAACAGCCGCCGCCGCGGCCAGCCCTTCGTGAAGGTGAACCTGGGCGGCATCTCGTCGTCGCTGTTCGAGAGCGAGCTGTTTGGCCACCGGCGCGGGGCCTTCACCGACGCCAAGGCCGACCGGGTGGGCCGCTTCGAGCTGGCCAACGGCGGCACTATTTTCCTCGACGAAATTGGCGAGCTGGAGCTGGCCAGCCAGGTGAAGCTGCTGCGCGTGCTCCAAGACCGCACCTACGAGGTGCTCGGCGACAGCAAGCCCCGCCGCCTCGACCTGCGCGTGGTGGCCGCCACCAACAAGAACCTGGCCGAGCTGGTGGCCCAGGGCCGCTTCCGCGAAGACCTCTTTTACCGCCTCAACCTCATCACGTTGCACCTGCCCGCCCTGCGCGAGCGGCCCCACGACGTGCCCCTGCTGGTGCGCCACTTCCTGGCCCAGCTACGCGCCACCTACCAGCGCCCCGGCCTGCGCGTGGGGGCCCCGGCGCTGCACTGGCTACAAGCCCAGCCGCTGCCCGGCAACATCCGCGAGCTGAAAAACCTGGTCGAACGCGCCGTGCTCATCAGCGGCCACGACGAGCTGACGCCCGCCGATTTCCAGCAGAGTGGCGCCGGGGCCCCAGTGCCGCTGGTCGCCCCCGGGGCCCCAGCCGTGCCCGGCACCCTCACCCTCGACCAGCTGGAGGCCCAGGCCATTCGCCAAAGCGTGGCCCAGCACCAGGGCAACCTGAGCCGGGTGGCGCGGGCCCTGGGCCTCAGCCGCGGGGCCCTGTACCGGCGCCTCGACAAGTACGGCATTCCTTACGACGAGCCGGTATGATGAGCCTGCGGGTTAAGTTTCTGCTCTTCGTCGTGGTCATCCACGCCGTGCTGGTGGCGCTGGCGGCCCAGTTGCGCACCACCAACGCGGTGCTGTTCATCGCCACCGAGCTGCTGCTGCTGGGCAGCCTCGTGCTGAGCGCGCAGCTCTACCGGGGCTTCGTGCGGCCGTTGCAGCTCATTGCGGCGGGTACGGCGGCCATGCAGGCCCGCGATTTCACCCTGAAATTCGTGCCCGTGGGCCAGCGCGAAATGGACCAGCTCATCGGCGTTTACAACGCCATGATCGACGCGCTGCGCCGCGAGCGGGTGAGCCAGCACGAGAAAAGCATCCTGCTCGAACGCCTCATCGAAGCCTCGCCGGCCGGCATCTTGGTGCTTGATTTTGAGGGGAATGTGGAGCAGGCCAACGCGGCGGCGGTGCGCTTCATCGGTCCAGCCGGCGCGGGGCCCCCGGCCTGGCTGGGCCAGCCGCTGGGGGCCCTACCGGGGCCCTGGGGCCCCGCGCTGGGGGCCCTGGCCGAGGGCCAGCCGCGGGCGCTGCGCCTCTCGGGCCTGCAAGCCTACCGGGCCCAGGCCGCGCACTTCCTCGACCGGGGCTTCACGCGCCGGTTCATCGTGCTGGAGGAGCTGACGCAGGAGCTGATCAAGCAGGAAAAGCAGGCCTACGAGCAGCTCATCCGGCTCATGTCGCACGAAATCAACAACTCCATCGGGGCCATCAACTCCATTTTGGGCAGCTTCCAGCACTACGCCCCCCAGCTGGCCCCCGCCGACCGCCCCGATTTCACCGAGGCGCTCGACGTGAGCATTGCCCGCAACACGCAGCTGGCCAGCTTCATCGCCGACTTTGCCCGCCTCGTGCGCCTGCCCGCGCCCCAGCTCGCGCCCACCGACGTGCACGCCCTGCTGCGCAACCTGGGCCGCCTGCTGGGGCCCCAGAGCGCCGAGCGCCGCGTGGCCTGGCACTGGGAGCTGGCCGCCGCCCCGCTGGTCATCGAGGCCGACGCGCCGCAGCTGGAGCAAGCCCTGCTGAACGTGGCCAAAAACGCCCTCGAAGCCATCGGTGCGGACGGCAACATCTGGGTGCGGACTACGGCCAACCCGTTCAGCCTCAGCATTGAGAACGACGGGGCCCCGCTCACGCCCGAAGTGCGCGAGCGGCTGTTCACGGCCTTTTTCAGCACCAAGCGCGGCGGGCAGGGCATCGGCCTCACGCTGGTGCGCGACGTGTTGCTGGCCCACGGCTTCGCGTTCGGCCTGGCCCCCGGGCCCGGGGGGCGCACGGCGTTCACCATCGGTTTGGCGTGAGGGGCCCCGCGCCCGGTTGGCCGCTGGCAGGCCGGGTGCGTTGCGTTCGGTTGGACCAGTTGGGGGCTAAACCAGTGGCAGCGGTTAGCCAGACGTGGCCATTTCAGTAGAAACAAAAAAAGAATATGGCTCCTCAAATAGGAGTACTTTTTATAAATAATCTATATTTTTGTCGAGGATGACCCCTGAAAACAACCTATCCTCTAACAAATGATAACTGAACTCGAATCAGACGGTATTGAAACTGACGCCAGCGCGGCCCGCAAGCAGCGGGTGTCGGCCATCTGCCTGGGCATCCTGCTGGTGCTGGCCTGCGCGGCGGCGTTCGTGCCCCAAGTGCACCCCGAGGCCAAGCCCAAGGCCTTCGAGCCCGCCGACATCGCCTGGATGCTGAGCGCCTCGGGCCTGGTGATGCTGATGACCCCGGGCCTGGCCTTCTTCTACGGCGGCATGGTGAACAAGAAAAGCGTGATTTCCACCCTGTTGCAAAGCTTTATCGCGCTGGCCGTGATTTCGATGCTGTGGTACGTGGTGGGCTTCTCGCTGGCCTTCGGCGACAGCATCGGCGGCTTCGTGGGCAACCCCGGCACGTTTTTCCTCTTCAACCACGTGGGCACGGCCCCGCACCCGCGCATCGCCCCCAACCTGCCCCTGGTGCTGTTCGCGGCGTTCCAGCTCAAGTTCGCCATCATCACGCCGGCCCTCATCAGCGGGGCCTTCGCCGAGCGCATCCGGTTCTGGGGCTACCTGCTGTTCATCAGCCTGTTCAGCCTGCTCATCTACTGCCCCCTGGCCCACTGGACCTGGCACCCCGACGGCTTCCTGTTTAAGTGGGGCGTGCTCGACTTCGCGGGCGGCACGGTGGTGCACATCTCGGCGGGCTTCGCGGCCCTGGCCGGGGCCCTGGCCCTGGGCCGCCGCCAAAGCCACGCCGACGGCCACCAGCACGTGCCGCCCAACGTGCCGTTCGTGCTGCTCGGCACCGGCCTGCTGTGGTTCGGTTGGTTCGGCTTCAACGCCGGCTCGGCGCTGGCGGCCAACGCGGTAGCCGTGCAGGCCTTTTTCACCACGCACATGGCGTCGGCCGCGGCCATGCTCACCTGGATGCTGATTGAAGTAGTGCGCGGCCGCCGGCCCTCGGCGGTGGGCGCGGCCGTGGGGGCCGTGGTGGGCCTGGTGGCCATCACGCCCGCCGCGGGCTACGTGGGCTACGGGCCGGCCGTGTTCATTGGCGTGGTGGCCGCGGCCGTCAGCTCGCTGGCCGTGGAGCTGAAAAACCGCACCAGCCTCGACGACACCCTCGACGTGTTCCCGTGCCACGGCGTGGGCGGCCTCGTGGGCATGGTGCTCACGGCCGTATTCGCCAAAGAGGGCGGCCTGGCCACCACCGGCTCGGCGGTGCTGCTCTGGAAGCACCTGGGGGCCCTGGTGTTCATCTCGGCCTTCACGTTCAGCGGCTCGTTCCTGCTCTACAAATTCACCAACCTGCTCATCCCCATCCGCGTGAACGCCGAGAACGAAGCCCACGGCCTCGACACCAGCCAGCACGGCGAAACGGTGCTGGTGGGCTAAGTCTGCAACCACAAAAGGGGGCGCCGGCGGTGAAAATGCTTCACCGCCGGCGCCCCCTTTTGTGCTTTTGGTATGTTTTTATACCCCTAGTACAAATACGGTTGGAATCTTGTGTAATTCGGGTGCGGGCCGCCGCCGCCACTCGCCCACCGGCAGCGTGCGAATGAACTCGCCCGCACCCGTCACATCGGCCGCCACGCACAGCCGCGTGGCGGGCTGCAAGTGGGCCAGCAAATCCAGGAACAGGGCCCCGTTGCGGTAGGGCGTTTCGATGAACAGCTGGCTCTGGTTGCGCTGCTGGGCCTCGCGCTCCAGCGCCTTGATGGCCGTGGCCCGGGGCCCCTTCTCGATGGGCAAGTAGCCGTGGAAAGCAAATTGCTGCCCGTTCAGGCCCGAGGCCATCAGGGCCAGCAGCAGCGACGAGGGCCCCACCAGCGGCACCACGCGCAGGCCCAGCCGGTGGGCCTCGGCGGCCAGCGCCGCGCCCGGGTCGGCAATGCCCGGGCAGCCCGCCTCGCTGAGCACGCCGGCCTCCAGGCCCTCCTTCAGCAGGGGCTCCAGGGCCGCCCGCACCTCGGCCGGCGTGCTGTCCTTGTCAATCACGCCGAAGCGAATCTCCTCAATCACCCGCGCCGGGGCCACGCTCTTCACGAAGCGCCGCGCCGTACGCGCATTCTCGACCAGGAAATAGGGCAGCCGGCCCACGGCGGCCACCACCTGCGGCGGCAGCACTTGCGGGGCCGTGTCGTCGGCCAAGGGCGTGGGGATGAGGTAGAGAGACAAGGGAAGCTATTAAGGAGGAATCGTGGGATGTCAAAAACACTGGCGCCAGTGTTTTTTGGCGTTTTATATAAGCTATTCGTTAGTTGTTGCGTCCTTACGCAAGGGCATCACCAGCAGCAAAAGGACAATAGACGCACTGCCGATTGCAGTAAGCAAAAGCGTCCAGTGTAATGAGTCGTTGCCCCTTTGAGCAAAGGGTGTCCACGCTGGCAATAGCAGCAGCGGGGTTCCACTGGTGGGAGCCAGGCGACTGGCATGCACAGCCCGGTAAAGGCCATTTGACACTTCTTCGTCGCGCACCAAATAGGTAAAGTTTGTCAAATTCAGGGATTTGACACGGGCTTCGCAATTAACCGCGAAATCTTGTTGGCGTGTATCGAGCTTACCAAAGGATAGATTTTCACCTAAAAACTGTTCGTAAGCAAAACCCAGCCACGCGGGCGGCGTTACCAAAATGTTGGTTGTATCCGTAGCGTACGCAAGCAGCGGACAAGCATAATAGTACTTTGCGTAATAGCGGCGGGCTCCACCACGTTCGGATTCCGAGTAATGAACTATGTGACGGCCCATCATGGGCTTACCGGCGTAGAATGGGCCCCGCAACCGAAAGAAAATAGCCGTGCTGGGCAACAGTAATTCCTTTGTGTTTTGTACGTCACGTACTTCGCCCAGACGGAAAAAGAGGTATGCATTGAAATTAAAACCCATCGTAACGAAAGTTGCCAAGGCCAGTACCAACGGGGCAAGTCGAGTTTCGCCTTTGTAATTCCGAGCCAGCGGGGCCCACGAGTACCATAGCCACCAGCAGGCTCCGAAGCCGGCTGTAACCGGTACTCCAACGCTCCACCAGTAACCCAGGGCCCAGGGTGTAAGCAGTGCGGTGAGCCCCGCGAAACCAACTACAAAAAGCACTAAAGCCTGCAAATAAGGTTTCACCAGGCAGCGTAGCCGCAAGGGCAACGTTCCAACGCAGAAACTTAAAAACGTATCCAAGTGGGGTGGCATCACAATTATCCTACAAACGCCCGCACCAGCTCGTACACTTCGTCGGGCTTTTCGGCGTGCAGCCAGTGGCCGGCGTCGGGCACGGTGGCCACTTCCGAGTTGGGAAACAGCGCGGGGATGACGTATAGCTTGTCGTTGGCCGTGATGTAGTCCGACTTGCCGCCACGCACGAACAAGGCCGGTTTCAGAAATGGCTTCCCCGTAATTTGCTCGCCCACGGCCGGCATGGCCCCGGCCAGCACGGGCAAGTTGATGCGCCAGGCAAAGGCGTTTGTCTCGTCGCGGTACAAATTTTTCAGCAAAAACTGCCGCACGCCCACCGACCGGATGTGCTGGGCCAGCGCCGCGTCGGCCTCCTGCCGGTTGGTGAGGGCCCCCAGGTTCACGGCGTGCAGCCCGGCCAGCACCTCGTCCTGGTGGGCCATGTCGGAGAAGTTCGGCGCGATGTCAACCACAATGAGCCGGGCCAGGCGCTCGGGGTGGCCCAGGGCGAAGCGCATGGCCACCTTGCCGCCCATGCTGTGGCCCATCAGCGTCGTGTCGGGCCCCAGGCCGAGGTGCTCAAACAGCGCTAGCACGTCGGCGGCCATGGCCTCGTAGCTGTGGTCGGGGCTGTGAAACGAGCGGCCGTGGTTGCGCAAATCCGCGCTGACGACGCGCAGGCCGGCGTCCTGGGCCCAGCGGCGGGCCAGCGTTTGCCAGTTATCCAGCGTCCCAAACAAGCCGTGGAGGATGACCAGGGGCCGGCCCTGGCCCTGGTCGAGGTAATGAAGCAGCGGTGCAGCCATAAGCAATGAACAATTATAAAAAGCGCGGGTATCTGCCAACTGCTACGCCCAGGCCCAGGCCACGGTGCGCCGGTCGGTGGGCACCGAGCGCAGGAACACGGTCAGCGGCTCCAGGTCGGCGAGCAGCGAGGTGAGCACGATTTCGCGGCCGTCGTGCAGCAGCAGGCGCACGTAGTTGTAGGGGGCCCAAAAGGTGGCCCGGGTGCGGCACGTCACGCGCTGCACCCGGGCTATGTCGCGCCGCTCGAAGTACTGCCGCTGGCCGTGCTGGTACACTTCCAGGCGGTTTTCCTGGGGCTCCAGCACCAGCGTGGTTTCGTGGTTCAGCGCCCAGTAGCGCAGGTGCAGCACCAGGGCGGGGGCCCCCAGGGCCAGCGCCACGGCCACCAGCCCGGCCGCCAAGGGCCATTCGAGCGGGCCGGCCCCGCCGCTTGGGGCCACGGCCAGGGCCGGCAGCACGCTCAGGCCGGTGCCCAGCGCCAGCAGCGGCCAGGCAAGCAGCCGCAGCTGCCGCGCCCCGGTGACGCGGTAAGTGTGGGTGCGCTTGCCAAACCAGCCCGCTACCCACCGCGCCACGCCCAGCACCACGGCCAGCGCCGCCAAAAACTCGAACAGCGGGCGCAGCAAAATAAACTTCATGGGGCAAAAAGCGGGACGGCCGCCAAAGGTAGGGGCCCCCGGGGCGGTTTGTTTGGGCGGGCGCAGCGCCGTACCTTTGTGCCCGAAGTTTGGTATTCAATCTGAAAAGAGGGGACGCGCAGTCCCCTCTTTTTTTGTCTTAGCCCGAGTCAATTTATGGTCCTCGACCGTGCTTTAGTGCTGCAAATGCTCCACGACGCCATCGGCGACGACGTGGACGTGTTCATGGTGGACCTTACCGTCTCCGATTCGGTGCTGCCCAAGGTCACGGTCACCCTCGACGGGCCCCTGGGCCTGGGCATCGAGGAGTGCGCCAAGGTGAGCCGCCGCCTGGCCCGCCGCATCGACGAACACTACGGCGAAGAAGCCGCTTACTCGCTCGAAGTAACCAGCCCCGGGGCCGACCAGCCCCTCACCGACCCCCGCCAGTACGTGCGCCACGTGGGCCGCTCGCTGGCCCTCAAGCTGGCCGACGGCACCGAGAAAACCGGCGAGCTACTCGCCGCCACCCCCGAAGGCGTCGAGATAGCAGAAGTTGTTAAAGTCAAAACCAAAAAAACCACCCTGCCCGCTGCCTTTTACCCCTTTGGGGACATAACCGAGGCCAAGGTTGTTATCTCTTTTAAATGAGCCGTTAGCTATTAGTATAGTAGCTAACGGCTATTAGCCAAAGTTCTCCTGGCCCGCTCGCCGCCCAATCGTTTTGTTTAAAAAAGCTAACAGCCAAGGGCTGTATGAAAGCCCCCGCTATTAGCTAACAGCTCAAAAAAATGAACAGCAACGAACTAATCGAATCCTTCGGCGAATTTGCCCGCAGCAAAAACATTGACCGGCCCACGATGATGTCCATCCTGGACGAAGTGTTTCGGACGATGATTCGCAAGAAGTTTGAGGAAGACAGCAACTTCGACGTCATCATCAACCCCGACAACGGCGACCTGGAAATCTGGCGCAACCGCGAAATCGTGGACGATAACTCGGAGGACATCTGGGATTTCGACAAGATTCCGCTGGCCGAGGCCCAGAAAATCGAGCCCGACTTCGAGGTGGGCGAAACTCTGCCGGTATCCATCAAGCTGGAAGACTTCGGTCGCCGCGCCGTGCTCATGGCCCGCCAGACGCTGATTCAGCGCGTGAAGGACCTCGAGCGCGACAACCTGTACCAGAAGTACAAGGACCAGGTGGGCGAAATCGTGACCGGCGAAGTGTACCAGGTGTGGAGCCGCGAGGCCCTCATCATGGACAAGGACGACAACGAACTGGTGATGCCCAAGGGCGAGCAAATCCCCAAGGACCGCTTCCGCAAGGGCGACACCGTGCGGGCCGTGGTGCACCGCGTGGAAGTCATCAACGGCACGCCCAAAATCATTCTCTCGCGGGCCGCCCCGGCCTTCCTGGAGCGTTTGTTTGAGCTGGAAGTGCCCGAGATTTACGACGGCCTCATCACCATCAAAAACGTGGTGCGCGAGCCCGGCGAGCGCGCCAAAGTGGCCGTGGAGAGCTACGACGAGCGCATCGACCCCGTGGGGGCCTGCGTGGGCATGAAGGGCAGCCGCATCCACCCGGTGGTGCGCGAGCTCGAAAACGAGAACATCGACATCATCAACTACACCGACAACCTGGAGCTGTACATCGCCCGGGCCCTGTCGCCGGCCAAGGTGGGCTCGATGAAAATCAACCCCGAGAACGGCCGCGTGTCGGTGTTCATGAAGCCCGACCAGGTGAGCCTGGCCATCGGCCGCGGCGGGGCCAACATCAAGCTGGCCAGCCGGTTGGTGGGCATGGAAATCGACGTGTTCCGCGAGGCCATCGACTACGAAGAGGACATCTCGCTCGAAGAGTTCAGCGACGAGATTGAGCCCTGGATCATCGCCGAGCTGAAGAAAATCGGCCTCGACACCGGCCGCGCTGTGCTGGCCGTGAAAAAAGACGACATCGTGCGCCGCACCGAGCTGGAAGAGGAAACTGTGGACGACCTCTACCGTGTTATCCGCCAAGAGTTCGCCGACGACGACGACCTCGACGAGCGCCAGGCTGCGGCCCAGAAGGCCGCTCCCGTGGCCGAAGCAGCAGAAGCAGTAACTGAAGAAGCGGCTCCGGCCCCCACCTCCGAGGAAGCGGGCGCCGGCTCAGCCGCCGAGGCGGCCCAATGACGGCCGGGCGGCCGGTACGGCAAGGACGTTGAATCGCGCCAGCAGGCGCGATTTGCGCCCCGCTGGCAAGATTTAATGTAATACCTTTGCACTTAGAAGCGTATCGTTCGCGAGATATATAGAATGGCGGAAGCAACCCCGAAACGGCTACAACAGGCGGCCAAAGACCTGGGCATTGGCATGGACACGGCCGTCGCGGCCCTGGCCAAAAAAGGAACACAAGTAGAAAACAAGCCCACCACGAAGCTGACCGCTGAGCAAGTGAGCCTGTTGGAGAAGGAATTTGCCTCGTTTGCGCTCGACCGGCAGGAGTCGCAGAAAATCATTCAGGCCAAGCGCCAGAGCGATTTGGACGCGGCTCCCAAGCCCGCGCCCGCGCCGCCCCGCCCTGCCCCCGCAGCGCCGGTGGCGGCCAAGCCCGTGCCCACCGCACCCGCGCCGGCCCCGGTTCCCGCTGCGGTGGCCCAACCGGTGGCGGCCGCTCCGGCCCCGGCAGTCGCTGCTCCGGCAGCTGCTCCGGCTCCCGCGGTCCCCGAAACGTCTGCCGCCCCCGGCCTGAAAGTGCTGGGTAAGATTGAGCTGGACAGCAAAGGGCGCGTGGTGCCCCCCCGCCCCAAGCCGGCCGAAACCGCTGCGCCGGCCGCTGCTGCGCCAGTGGCCCCCGCGGCCCCGGCGCCCAAGCCCGTAGAAGCGCCGGCAGCTGCGGCTGCCCCTGCCGCCCCCGTGCAACAGCCAGCCCCGGCTGCCTCAGCGCAGCCGGTCGCCGTTGCGGCCCCGGCCCCGGTAGCTCCAGTTGCAGCCCCAGCCGCTCCAGTTGCGGCCGCACCGGCTGCTTCGGTGGCCGACGGCTCCATGGCTCCTTCCACCGAAGAGCCGGCCGGTACCATCACCGCCCGGGCCGACCAGCTAAAAGGCCTGACGGTACTGGGCAAAATTGACCTGTCTAATACCGGCAACGACCGGCGCGGCCCCGGCGGCGGGCGCGGCCCGCGCCCCATCGCGTCGTCCGACGTGAACAAGCGCGGCCTGCCCAGCGGCCCCGGCCAGAAAAAGCGGACCCGCCTGCCCGGCCCTCCCGGCACGGGCACCGGCTCCACCACCAGCGCCCCCGGGCAAGGCGGTGGCTACCAGGGCAACCGCCCAACCGGTGCCCCCGGGGCCAACCGCCCCGGCCAACCGGGCGGCAACCGCCCTGGCCAAACCGGCAACCGCCCCGGCCAGCCCGCCGCGCCCCGGCCCAACGCCCCGGCCCTCACGCCTGAGCAGGCCGAGAAGCAAATTCAGGAGCAAATCAAGGCCACGCTGGCCAAGTTGGGTGGTAATAAAACCAACCAGACCAACCGCGCCAAGTACCGCCGCGACAAGCGCAGCATGCTGGCCGAGGACCGCGAGGCCCTGCGCGCCCAGAATGAGCTGGACGCCAAAATCCTCAAGCTCACCGAATTCATCTCGGCCAACGACTTGGCCTCACTGATGGACGTGAACGTGAACGAGGTCATCAAGGTGTGCCTGGGCATGGGCATGTTCGTGTCCATCAACCAGCGCCTCGACGCGGAAGCCATCACCGTGATTGCCGACGAATTCGGCTACGACGTGGAATTCCTGTCGGCCGAGGAAGAGGAAATCAGCATCGATGCCGGCGACGTGGAAGAGGACCTGCGCTCGCGGGCCCCCATCGTGACCATTATGGGCCACGTCGACCACGGCAAAACGTCGCTGCTTGACTATATCCGCGACGCGAGCGTGGCCAAGGGCGAAGCCGGCGGCATCACGCAGCACATCGGGGCCTACGAGGTGCGCACCAAGTCGGGCTCGCCGATTACGTTCCTGGACACGCCGGGCCACGAAGCCTTTACCGCCATGCGGGCCCGGGGTGCCAAGGTGACGGACATTGCCATCATCGTGGTGGCGGCCGACGACTCGGTGATGCCCCAGACGAAAGAAGCCATCAACCACGCCCAGGCGGCGGGGGTGCCCATCATCATCGCCCTGAATAAGATTGACAAGCCCAGCGCCAACCCGGAGAAAATCCGCGAGGAGCTGTCGCAAATCAACATCCTGGTGGAGGAGTGGGGCGGCAAGTACCAGAGCCAGGAAGTGTCGGCCAAGTCGGGCATCGGCATTGAGGAGCTGCTGGAAAAGGTGCTGCTCGAAGCCGAATTGCTGGAGTTGAAAGCCAACCCCGACCGCAACGCCATCGGCACCGTGATTGAAGCCTCGCTCGACAAAGGCCGGGGCTACGTGACCACCGTGCTGGTGCAAACCGGGACGCTGAACGTGGGCGACATCATCCTCGCCGGGCCGCACTTTGGCCGCGTGAAGGCCATGACCGACCACCGCGGCAAGAAGATGAAGACCGCGCCGCCCGCCACGCCGGTGCAGGTGCTGGGCCTCACCGGGGCCCCGCAGGCCGGCGACCGGATTCAGGTGATGGAGACCGAGCGCGAAGCCCGTGAGCTGGCCACCCAGCGCCTGCAGCTGGCCCGCGAGCAGAGCATCCGCACCCGCAAGCACATCACCCTCGACGAGATTGGCCGCCGCCTGGCCATCGGCTCGTTCAAGGAATTGAACATCCTGGTGAAGGGCGACGTGGACGGCTCGGTGGAAGCCTTGTCGGACTCGCTGCTGAAGCTGAGCACGCCGGAAGTGAAGGTGAACATCCTCGCCAAAGGCGTGGGGGCCATCTCGGAAAGCGACGTGCTGCTGGCCTCGGCCTCCGACGCCATCATCATCGGCTTCCAGGTGCGGCCCTCGCAGAGTGCCCGCAAGCTGGCCGAGCAGGAGCAGATTGACGTGCGCCTCTACAGCATCATTTACAACGCCATCAACGAAGTAAAAGACGCCATGGAGGGCATGCTGGCCCCGACCGTGCAGGAAGTGGTGGTGGCCAACGCCGAAGTGCGCGTCGTGTTCAACATTACCAAAGTGGGCACCATCGCCGGCTGCATGGTAACGGAGGGCACCTTCACCCGCCGCACCCGCGTGCGGGTGGTGCGCGACGGCATCGTGCTGCACACCGGCGAAATCCAGGACCTCAAGCGCTTCAAAGACGACGTGTCGGAAGTGCGCCAGGGCTACGAGTGCGGTATTTCCATCAAGAACTTCAACGAGCTGCAGGAAGGCGACAACATCGAAGGTTTCGAAGAAAAAGAAATCAAGCGGACGCTGTAAGGCTGCGGCCGATTAAATTGATTGCCAACAAAAAGCCCCGCCTGCATCGCAGACGGGGCTTTTTGTTGCCGCGGCGGGCCGTCTAAAAGAATAAAAAATGCTTTTTGCGCGGGTGGTTGTGCACCAAAGGCTTGCCCGAAGGGTTGGCCCCGCCGGCCGGGTGCATCTGGCCGCGCTCCTGCTTGCCGGCCCCGGGCGCGGCCTTGAACTTGCGCACCGTGAAGCCCCCGGCGCGGGTGTCGAACTGCCGGGCGGGGCCCGCGGCCCGGCCCAGGCTGGTGTTGCCGGTGGCCAAGCCGGTGCGGGCTTCCAGCACCTGCATCTGCTGCTCGTGCTTGATTTCTTCGGGCGTCATGTTGGCCCGGCTCGGGGCCCGGGCCGCTACGCCGGCGCTGCCGCCCGCCGCGGGCAGGTCGGCAATGGCCGACTGGGCGCGGGCAGCCGGGGCGGCGGCAAGGCCCAGCCCGAGGAAGGAAACGGCGACGACTACTGACTTCATCAGAATAAGATTATGGACGCGGAAGAAATGCCAAGCAACGCCGCAACCGGCAGCAAGCAAAATAAGTTCGCGGGGTAAAAATGGTATTATCCCCAGTATTTTTAGCAAGCCAACAAAAAAGTGCTTGGCGGGCTGAGGCACTGATGGCCAAGGCCTCGGCCCGCTGGCCAGCGTGTGGCGGGGCAGTGGATTAAATCCGGCCGCCGGCCCGCAGCGCGTCGCGGATTTCCGTGAGCAGCACTTGGTCTGCGGTGGCCACCGGGGCCACGGGCACCACTTCGATGGGGGCTTTCTTCATGCTGTTGGCACCTTTCACAACCATGAAGATGATGAAGGCCAGGATGAGGAAGCCAACAACGGCGTTAAGAAAAAGGCCGACCTTCATCGGGCCGACGTGGATGGCGGAAAAGTCGGGAGACCCGCCCACCAGGCCCACAAGGGGCATGAGGATGTCGTCGGTGAGCGAAGTGACAATTTTGCCGAAGGCCGCGCCGATGATGACGCCCACCGCGAGGTCGAGGACGTTGCCTTTGGAAATGAACTCTTTAAATTCGGAAACAACGCTCATGGGATGAAAAAGTGAAAGGTGAAAGGAAAGGTAACAGGTTGGGTATTATGGGGTAATTCGTGACAAGGGCTGGGGTAAATATAAACTGTTAATAGAAATAAACAACTATTGGATTGTACTTGGCAGGGCAAAGTTCGTGGTAGTTGGCGGGGCCGTGGGGCCAATTTCGCCCAACCCGGGCTTTGGCCCTGCGAAACCGGAATTTGGGCGGCCGAAGCCGCCCCGGCGCGGCCCCGTACCTTTGGCGGCGCTGACGCTTCACCTTTCGCATTCATGGCCGCCGCTTACGACAACCTGCTCTACGCCCTCGATGCCGCCACCGGCATCCTCACCCTCACCGTCAACCGCCCCGCCAAGCTCAACGCCCTGAGCGGGGCCACCATCGGCGAGCTGCACGACGCCACCCGCCGGGCCCTGGCCGACGCGGCGGTGCGCGGCATCCTGCTCACGGGCAGCGGGGAGAAGGCCTTCGTGGCCGGGGCCGACATTGCCGAGCTGGCGGCCCTCACGGCCGAGCAGGCCCAGGGCGCGTCGGCCCGCGGGCAGGCGGCGTTTGCGCTGCTGGAGAACAGCCCCAAGCCCGTGGTGGCGGCCGTGAACGGCTTCGCGCTGGGCGGCGGCTGCGAGCTGGCCCTGGCCTGCCACCTGCGCGTGGCCTCGGACAACGCCCGCTTCGGGCTGCCCGAAGTGAGCCTGGGCCTGCTGCCCGGCTACGGCGGCACCCAGCGCCTGCCGCGGCTCGTCGGCCGAGGCAAGGCCCTGGAGCTGATGCTCACCACCGACCAGGTGAAGGCCGACGAGGCCCTGCGCCTGGGCTTAGTGAACCACGTGGTGCCGCAGGCCGAGCTGCTGGGCTTCTGCCGCCAGCTGCTGGGCAAGATGCTGCGCCAGGGCCCCGCGGCGCTGGGCCTGGTCATCGAGAGCGTGAACGCCGGCTACGCCCCGGGGCAGGACGGCTACGCGGTGGAGGCCGCCGCGTTCGGCCGCGCGTTCCAGACCGCGGACTTCAAAGAAGGCACGCGGGCCTTCGTGGAGAAGCGGCCGGCGGTGTTCACGGGGAAATAGGGCAACTGCATGAGCATAGCCAAAAAGCTGGCGTCCCAAACGGCGGTGTACGGGGTGAGCAGCATCGTGGGGCGGGTACTGACGTACCTGCTGGTGCCGCTGTACACGGGGGCCTTTGCGGCGGCCCAGTACGGGGTGGTGACGGGGCTGTACGCCTACGTGTCGTTTCTGAACGTGGTGTTCACCTACGGCATGGAAACCACGTACTTCCGCTTCGCCAACCGCCCCGGCACCGACCGCCGCGTCCTCTACGACCGCACCCTGAGCCTGCTGCTGGTGAGCAGCGTCGGGCTCTCGCTGCTGCTGATGGCCCTGGCCCGGCCGCTACTGGGCCTGCTCGACATCGGGCCCGGCCACGAGCGCTACGCCTACTGGGTGGCCTTGATTCTGGGGCTCGACGCGGCTTCGGCCATCCCGTTTGCCCGGCTGCGGCTCGAAAACAAGGCCCGCAAGTTCGCCACCGTCAAGATGGCCGGCATCGTGCTGAACGTGGCCCTGAACCTGTTTTTTATCGTGCTGTGCCCGTACCTGCTCAAGCGCGGCGGGGGCCACGCGGCCATCAGCGCCGTGTACGACCCCGGCGTGGGCGTGGGCTACGTGTTCCTCTCGAACCTGGCGGCCAGCGCGTTCACGCTGCTGCTGCTGGGCCGCGAGCTGCTCGACTTCCGCTTCCGCCTCAACCTGGAGCCGCTGCGGCCGCTGCTCAAGTACGCGTACCCGCTGATGCTGATGGGCCTGGCGGGCATGGTGAACGAAACCCTCGACCGAATTTTGCTTCCTAAGTGGCTGCCGGCGGGCTTCTACCCGGGGCAGAGCAGCCTCACGGCGGTGGGCATTTACGGGGCGTGCTACAAGCTCAGCATATTCATGTCACTCGTCATCCAGGCGTTTCGCTACGCGGCCGAGCCGTTCTTCTTCGCCCAGAGCACCGAGAAGAACTCGCCAGCTACGTTCGCGCTGGTGCTCAAGTGGTTCACGCTGTGCTGCGCGGTAATTTTCGTGGTCATCAGCCTGAATGTGGAAGACTTCGGGGCCCTGTTTCTGCGGCGGGCCGAGTACCGGCAGGGGCTGGCCGTGGTGCCGGTGCTGCTGTTGGCCAACCTGTTCCTGGGCGTGTACTACAACCTGTCGGTGTGGTTCAAGCTGACCGATAAAACTTACTACGGCACCTACATCGGGGCGGGCGGGGCGGTGCTCACCATCGTGCTCAACTTCCTGCTGATTCCGGTGCTGGGCTACATGGGCTCGGCCATCGCCACGCTGGCCTGCTACTTCATGATGGCCGTGCTGTGCTGGCGGCTGGGCGAGCGGCACTTCCCGGTGCCTTACCCGGTGGCCCGGCTGGGCCTGTGGCTGTGGCTGGCTGTGGCGCTGGTGGCCCTGGGTTGGTGGGTACCGGTGGCCGGCTGGGGGGCCCGCCACGCCTGGCACCTGGCCTTGTCGGGGGCCTTCGTGGGGGCCCTGTGGCTGGTGGAGGGCCGGCGGCTGCGGGCGGCGTAGCGCGGCCAGGTCCGGCTTGCCATTGGTACAGGTACGAGTTTTCTGGGGCCCCTTTATTTGGGCGGTTGTGGATTAGAAGGTCGCCAAAACACTTGTTCTAATATCTTCCCGGTCGACTCCGGCCGCATGTCCACCGTTGCCATTTCCAACTGCACGCGACTGCCGTCGATGTTGCAGTAATTCAACCGGACGAACCCGTAGGCAGGGTGGAAGTAAGCCTCCAAGGCCGTCGTGCCCAGTCTGCTGGTGCCGGTGCCTTGTACGCGGTGGCAAGGCAAGTTGCCCAAGGGGGTGGCCAACTGCACGGTACTGCCCAGCGTGTAACGAAACTTCACCCGTAAGGTGTCTTTCCAATTGGCCCACGCCAGGTCCGCGTAGTCAGCAGCCTGCGGGTAGACGGCCCATCCCCAGGTTCCGCCGGGCACCGCTGGCAGTTTGATGTGGGGGAAGGGGCCGAGTTCCAGAATGCGGTAGCGCCCGTAGCGCGGCGGATGAATCCAAAATTCCTCCTTGTTTTCAACCGCGCCCACACTTCCTCTGAAGCCCGAAGACCAGAGTGTGTCCGGCCGAAACAACCATTCAAAACACATTTGGGTAGGCGTATGCGAACAGGGTACGCCCGAAGCCGTCATCGTCACGGTATCCAGCGTGGCGGTCGTCGCTCCCGGCGCGTACCACCGCGCGACGTACACGAACCGACGGTTCTTGGAGAGAATTTTTTCACCGGCCCGTAGCAGAGTTGGGTGCGAAACGGCGTGCGTTGTAATCGGGCGCTGTTTTTCAGGCTGACAGGCCACCCCGAGCACTAGCAAAAGGCAGGCAAAGAAATGCGTACGGAGTCTGATGGACGAGCTTTTTGCCGCAAAACAGCACTGGTCAGATTTGTAGTTAGGGTCTGGCATTCAGCTGGTAACTCCTTGGAAGCCGTTGCAATTAAACTTCGATTCAATAATACCACCGGCCAAATAACTGGCCGGGGCTTCGCTGGCTGAATCCAAATACCTTCCTTCGCGGTGCCCAAAGATTGAAAAGCTTGCCTGATTTCTTGCTTTTATCATAGTATCTTTTGGCTCGCCATATGCTCATCCCCGTCCGCAACCGCTCGCGCCACCCGCTGCCCGAATACCAGACCGCCCACGCTGCCGGCCTCGACCTGCGGGCCTTCCTCGATGCGCCCGTGACGCTGGGGCCCCTGGAGCGGGCCCTGATTCCGACGGGGCTGGCGGTGGCCATTCCGGCGGGGTTCGAGGGGCAGGTGCGGCCCCGCAGCGGGCTGGCCCTGCGCCACGGCATCGCGCTGGTGAACAGCCCCGGCACCATCGACGCCGACTACCGGGGCGAAATCGGGGTGCTGCTCGTCAACCTCTCCAACGTGCCCTTCGAGGTGCGCGACGGCGAGCGGGTGGCCCAGCTGGTGGTGGCCCGCCACGAAACCATTGCCTGGCAGCCCACCGAAGCCCTCGACGAAACGTCGCGCGGCACTGGCGGCTACGGCAGCACCGGGGCCGGGTAGGGGCGGGGTAGCCTGGCCGGGCCCTTGCCCAGTTACGGGGCCCCTTCTTCCGTATAGTTTCTAAGCAGTCGTGCATAAATAAATGTGCATTGCGCACGCTGTAAACCCTTGAAAAACAAGATAAAAGCCAACAGCTAATGACCATCAGCTAACAGCTCATCACTTAACCGATGGAATTCGTAACCCTGCACGATATCGAGCAAGCCCAAGCGCGGCTGCGCGGCATGGCCCGGCGCACGCCGCTGCTGCCGCTGGCCGTGCCCGAGCTGCCCGGCGAAGCCGTGTACCTCAAAGCCGAGAGCCTGCAACCCATCGGCTCCTTCAAAATTCGGGGCGCGGCCAACCGCATCCTGGCCCTCACGGCGGCCGAGCGGGCCCAGGGCGTCATTGCGTACTCAAGCGGCAACCACGCCCAGGGCGTGGCCTACGCGGCCCGCGCGCTGGGCCTGTCGGCCATCATCGTGATGCCCACCAACGCCCCGGCCGTGAAGGTGGCCGCCACCCGGGCCCTGGGGGCCGAGGTGGTCATGTACGACCCCGCCGTGGAGCGGCGCGAAGACGTGGCCGCCCGCCTCCAGGCCCGCGGGGCCCGGGTGCTGGTGCCGCCCTTCGACGACCCCTACGTGATTGCCGGGCAGGGCACGGCGGGGCTGGAGATTTTTGAGGACTTGCCCGCCGTGGAGCTGGTGCTGGCCCCCGTGGGCGGCGGCGGCCTGCTCAGCGGCCTGGCCGTGGCCCTGAAGGCCTTGAAGCCCAGCGTAAAAATTATCGGCGTGGAGCCCGAGCTGGCCGCCGACGCCCAGGCCTCGCTGCGGGCCGGCCGCGTGGTGGAGTGGCCCACTGCCGACACCAACCGCACCCTGGCCGACGGCGTGCGCACGCTGGCCCTGAGCGAGCGGACCTTCCAGCACCTGCGCACCTACGCCGACGGCATCGTGACCGTGAGCGAGGCCGACCTGCGCCGCGCCGCCCGCCGCCTCCTCACCGAGGCCCGACTGGTGGTGGAGCCCACGGCGGCCCTGCCGCTGGCCGCGCTGCTGCGCCACCGCGCCGCGCTGCCGCCCAGTCGCCACACGGTGCTGCTGCTGAGCGGCGGCAACGTGGACCCCGCCACGCTGGCCGCCCTGCTGGCCGGCGGCGACGACTAGCACCGGGGCCCCGTTCGCGGGCCCAAGTTGGCCGGCCCGGCCGGATTATCCGTACTCTCTTCACCTTTGCACAAGGCTTCACTCCGCACATTTCTCCGTTCCCACCTTTCACACCTTAATAAAATGAAAATCATCGTCCCAATGGCCGGCATGGGCAAGCGCATGCGCCCCCACACGCTCACCGTGCCCAAGCCCCTGGTGCCCATTGCCGGCAAGCCCATCGTGCAGCGCTTGGTGGAAGACATCGCCAAGGTCTGCGGCGAGCCCGTGGACGAAGTGGCCTTCATCATCGGGCGCTTCGGGGCGGCCGTGGAGAAGCAGCTGGCCGGCATTGCCGAGTCGGTGGGAGCCAAGTGCACCATCGTGTACCAGGACGAGCCGCTGGGCACGGCCCACGCCATTCTGTGCGCCAAGGAGTCGCTGACCGGGCCCCTAGTGGTGGCCTTCGCCGACACGCTGTTCAAGGCCGATTTCACGCTGGACTCGAGCGTGCCCGGCACCATCTGGGTGCAGCAGGTGGACGACCCGCGCCCCTTCGGCGTGGTGAAGCTGAACGAGCAGGGCCAGATTACCGACTTCGTGGAGAAGCCCCAGGAGTTCGTGTCGGATCTGGCCATCATCGGCATCTACTACTTCCAGGACGGCGAGTACCTGCGCCGCGAGCTGCAATACCTGCTCGACAATAACATTAAGGACAAGGGCGAGTTTCAGCTCACCAACGCCCTGGAAAACATGAAGAACCAGGGCACCGTGTTCGTGCCCGGCAAGGTGACGGAGTGGCTCGACTGCGGCAACAAAGACGCCACCGTGTTCACCAACCAGCGCTACCTGGAGTACCTCAAGGAGCGCGGCGAGACGCTGGTGGCGGCCTCGGCCGTTATCACCAACTCGGTGCTGATTGAGCCGGTGTACGTGGGCGAGCACGCCATCATCACCAACTCGGTGGTGGGCCCCCACGTGAGCCTGGGCGACCACGCCAACGTGCGCGACTCGCGCCTGAGCAACTCCATCGTGCAGACCTCGGCCTCGCTGCTCAACACGGTCATCACCAACTCGATGGTGGGAAACTTCGCCACCGTGGCCGGCACGCCCGACGACCTCAGCCTGGGCGACTACAACCAGCTGCGCGTGTGAGGTTTTGGGTAACGGGTAGCGGTGAGCGGCTGATAGGGAACGGTTGGCAAAGTGGTTGAACACTATTGCGGACGGTTGGCTGTTAACTGCTCACCGCTATTTTATTCGCCGTAATTTTGGGGTTGGTTATACAAATTGAGTTGCCTGGATTGGCTATAAATCCGGTGCCTTTTGTTGCCGGTCAGAAAAAAGCTAACGGCTAATAGCTAATGGCTAACAGCTAATTATTTTGGTCATGCGCGCTGCCTTGGTTGGTTTGATTTTGCTGCTGCTGCCGGCCTGGGCCGCGCCGGCCCAGTCGCGGGCCGATTCTGTGGATCCCCCCGGGCGCAGCCACTCGTCGCTGAGCCGCCAGGAGCGCCGCGCCATTGCCAAGGAGCAGCGCGAGGCCAACAAAACGCTGGTGGCCACCCAGGCCCGCCAAGCCGCCGCGCCGCCGCTCTCGGAGCGCGACCGGGAAATGAGCGAGGCGCTGTTCGTGGACGGCGTGAAGTACGTGCTGCTCGAAGACTACCCCAAGGCCCTCGACCGGCTGGGCAAGGCCTACGCCTTCAGCCCCACCAACGCCGCCCTCAACTACAAGATTGCCGAGGCCAGCCTGCTGAGCGGCAACCTGCGCGACGCCACCAGCTACGCCACCGCGGCCGTGCGCCTCGACCCGAAAAACGCTTACTACTACCTGCTGCTGGCCCAGGCCCAGGCCACCCAGAAGCAGTACGACGCCGCCACCCACACCTACGCCGCGCTGGTGAAGGAAGTGCCCAACTCGGGCGGCTACCTCTTCAACCTCACCGACTTGTACCTGGCCCAGGGCAAGCTGCCCGAGGCCCTGAGCACCCTGGCCCAGGCCGAGCAGCAGTTCGGGGCCAGCGACGAGGTATCGTTCAAGAAGCAGCAGATTTACCTCAAGCAGAACAAGCTGGACCTGGCCCTGGCCGAGGGCGAAAAGCTGATGGCCGCCAACCCCGACCAGCCCCGCTACGTGCTGGCCCAGGCCGAGCTGTACGGGGCCAACAACCGCGTGCCCGACGCCATCCGCCTCGGGCAGCAGGCCCTGAAGCTCGACCCCGGCAACGCCGCCGCCCACCTGCTGCTGGCCGACGCCTACCGCCAGCAGAAGAACGTGGACGCCTCGGAAAAAGAAGTGCGCCAGGCCTTCGACTCGCCCGCCCTCGACATCGACAACGCAGTGCGCATCCTGGCCAACTACGTGAAGCAGCTGCCCAACCCCGCCCTGAACGGGCTGGCGCTGGACCTGGCCGCCGCCACCGTGCGCAACCACCCCAAGGAGGCCAAGGCCTACACCGTGGCCGGCGACGTGCAAACCCTGACCGAGCGCAAGCGCGAGGCCCGCGACTCCTACCTCAAGGCGCTGAAGTACGACAACTCCCACTTCCAGGTGTGGCAGCAGGTGGTGCTGCTCGACGCCGAGCTAAGCCAGAACGACTCGCTGCTGGTGCACTCCGACCGGGCCCTGGAGCTGTTCCCGAACCAGGCCCCGCTGTGGTTTTTCAACGGCACGGGCCTGCTGCTGAAAAAGCAGCCCCAGCGGGCCGTGGCCGCGCTGGAGCACGGCCGCAAGCTGGCCGCCGACACGCCCGAGCTGCTCGCCCAGTTCGATTCGCAGCTCGGCGACGCCTACCACGCCCTGAAGGACTACGAGAAGTCGGACGCGGCTTACGACGCGGCCCTGGCCCTCGACGCCAACAACTGGCCGGTGCTCAACAACTACAGCTACTACCTGGCCCTGCGCGGCCAGAAGCTCGACAAGGCCAGGGAAATGGCGGCCCGCGTGGTGAAGCAGTTCCCGGCCCGCGACACCTACCTCGATACCTACGCCTGGGTGCTCTACAAGCAGAAAGACTACGCCGGGGCCCGCACGGCCCTCGAAACGGCCCTGAAAACCACCAAAGACGCCTCCGTGCTGGAGCATTACGGCGACGTGCTCTACCAGCTCGGCGACCACGACCAGGCGCTGGCCGCCTGGCAGCGGGCCCGCAAGGCGGGCCCCGGCGCTTCCGAATTCCTCGACCGCAAAATCCGCGACCACAAACTTTATGAATAAATCCGTGCTGCTGCTGGCCCTCACGGGGCTGGGGGCCGGGGCGTGCCACCGCGCCGTACCCACCAAAAAAGGCTCGGCCCCGGGCGTAACCACTTCGACATCCGCCCGCACCGGCAAGGAGGCCGCCGTGAAGGCCGTTGATTTCGACTCGCCCTACCTCACGGCCAAGGGCAAGGTGCAGGCCACCATCAAGGGCGACCAGAAGACGGCCAACATCAACGTGCGGATGCGGCGCGACAGCGCCATCTGGGTGTCGGTGGGGCTGCTGGGCTTCGAGGGCGCGCGGGCCCTGCTCACCCCCGATTCGGTGCGCGTCATCAACCGCCTCGACAAGACGTACTTCGCCGGCGGCTACGACTACCTCACCAAGCTGCTGAACGTGCCGGTGAGCTTCAGCCAGGCGCAGGCCCTGCTGCTGGGCAACTACCAGGCGGCCCCCGCCGGGGCGGCCCTCACCCTGGGCACGGGCCCCAACGGCGGCCAGAAAGTAGCTTTCCCGCTGAACGGCGTCATCGTGGAGCAGCTCATCCAGGCCGCCAACAAGCGCGTGGAGAAGCTGACGCTGACCGAAACCGGCACCGACCGCGCCCTGACGGCCGACTACGCCGACTTCCAGGCCGTGGAGGGGGCCAAGGCCCCCTTTGCCAACAGCCTGCTGGTGGACGCCCGGCAGGGCAGCACCAGCACCAAGGCCAGCCTGAAGTACAGCAAGGTGAGCGCCGGCCGCGAGGAGCTGAGCTTCCCCTTCGAGCGGCCCAAAGGCTTCGAGCGGGTAAGCGGCAAGAAATAAGTACGGTAATCAACTCAGGGTGAGCGGCACAGCGCAGGCACAACGGCAGCAACGACCCCGGCGCGGCCGGCCCCACCCGGGCTGGCTGGCCTGGCTGCTGGTGCTGTGCCTGGCTGTGGGTGTAGGCGGGGGCCCGGCCGCCGGGGCCCCGGCGCAGAAGCACCCGCGCCGCCACAAAACGGCCCCCGCCCGCAGCCGCCCGGCCCCGGCGCACCGCAAAAAGCCGCGCCCCGCCGCGGGCCCCGCCCCCAAATCGAAGGCCCAGCTGGAGCGGGAGCGCCGCGCCAACCTGCGGGCCATCCAGGAGAAAAGCCAGGCCCTGGTGCAAACCCAGACCAAAAAGAAGGCGTCGCTGGGCGAGCTGAGCGTCATCAAGGAGAAGTTGGTGGTGAAGCAGGGCGTCATCCAAAACATCTCGACCCAACTGCACGGCCTCAACACCGACGTACAGCAGACCAACCAGCAGGTGCTGCAAACCCGGCAGACCCTGGCCCAGCTGAAGGACGAGTACGCCCGGCTGCTGTACACGGCTTCGAAAACGGCCAGCGGCTTCAACCAGCTCATGTTCCTGTTCGCCGCCGATTCGTTCAACCAGTTTGCGCTGCGGCTGCGCTACGTGCGCCAGTACACCGCGGAGCGGCAGCAGCAAGCGGCCCGCATCGTGGGCACGCAAACGCGGCTGGACGAGCAGCTCACGGGCCTCACGCAGCAGCAGCGGCGCAAGGGGGCCCTGCTCAGCAACCAGCTATCGGAGAATAAAAACCTGCTGAGCCTCAAAACCCAGCAGGACGAAGTGGTGCAGCAGCTGGGCCAGCAGGAGCAGGGCTTGCGCCAGGAGTTGGCCGAGCGCCAGCAGGCCGGCGAGCGCCTTGACCGTCTGATTGCCGAGCGGGTGCGCGAAGAAATTGCCCGCGCCGCCCGCGCCGCCCGCCTGGCCGCCCGCCGCGAAGCCCTGGCCGCGGCCCGCCGCGGCCGCGGCCGCGGGGCCCGCGCCGAAGGCAGCGACGACGCGCCCGAAACCGCCGCTGAGTCGGCCGAAGACCGCCGGGCCAGCCGCGTGGCCCTCACCCCGGAAACGGCCCTGGTGTCGGCCAACTTTGCGGGCAACAAGGGGCGGCTGCCCTGGCCGGTGGGGCGCGGCTTCATCAGCCAGCGGTTTGGGCGGCACCCGCACCCGGTGCTGCGCCACGTGGTGGTCGAGAACCGGGGCATCGACATCCAGACCAGCGCCGGCGAGCCGGTGCGGGCCTGCTTCGATGGCAAGGTGCTCACCATTACCAGCATCGCGGGCATGAACACCATTGTTATGATTCAGCACGGCGACTACTTCACGGTGTACGCCAAGCTGCGCTCGGTGAGCGTGAGCGACGGCCAGCACGTCAGCGCCCGCGAGGTCATCGGCACGGTGGCGGCCGGGGCCGACGGCACCTCGGAGCTACAGTTCCAGGTGTGGCACAACTCGGCCAACCTCAACCCCGAGGCCTGGCTGGGCGGCCGCTAGGGGCGGGGCAAAAAAAAACACCGGGCAGAGCACGGTGTCTTTCTGAGCTATGAAAACAAACTTAGCTTCGGTCACGGTCTATTGGCAGAGCCAAGGCCCTACTCAACGGGGCCGTAACCTTTAGCCGGAACGAATTTCGGGCGGCGCGGGGCCGCGCGGGGCGTCAATTCGTCCAACCTCCGGATTTTCTCGGTAAACCCCGGCTGAGGGCAGCCGGCGGTTACAGTATCTGGAGCCGGGCCAGCAAGGCGGCCTTGTAAGAGCTGCCGATGGGCACGGACGTAGCCGGGCGGGTCGTGCTGCCGTCGCGGCCGGCATCGAGCAGCACCACGTCGCCGTCGAGGCCCACGAGGCGGTCGAGGCGGATGATGTACTTGCGGTGGACGCGGGCAAAATCGGCGGCGGGCAGGCGGGCCTGCATGTCCTTCATGGTGCCGTACACGGTGAGGCGCTCGCGCACGGTGTACAGGTTCACGTAGTCGCCCAGCGCCTCGAAATGGGTAACGTCGGCGGGGGCCACCCGCACCAGGCGGGTGTCTTGCTTCACGAACAGCTCGGGGCGGAGGCCCGGCTCGGCGGCCGGGGCCAGCCGGAAGGCGGCGGCCAGCTGCTGCTGCTGGGCTTCCAGGGTTTGGTGGGCCAGCGTCAGGGCCAGGTGGTCGGCCGCGCGCCGGGCCAGGCAGGCCAGGGCTTCGCGCTGGGCGTCGGTGGGGGTGGTGCGGGCGGCGGGGTCCGACACGCACAGCACCCCCAGCGCTTGGCCGTCGGGGCCCCGCAGCGCCACCCCGGCGCAAAAGAGCGGCTGCGCCGAGTCGGGAAACAGGTCCTGGTCGTTGATCAACACGGTTTCGGCGTGCATCACGGCTTGGCAAAACCCGTCCAGGGCGTGCAGCGTCGCGGGGGCAAAGCCGCGCTGGGCCTTGAACACAAAACCCACGGGCCCCGCCAGGGCCAGCGCGGCCTGCGGCGTGCCGCAGGCCGCGCTGGCCAGGTACACTAAGTCGGCGAAAAGCTGAGCCGGAGCGGCCGCCAAGGCGTCGTAAGCGGCGGAAATGGGCGGAACCAGCTCTTGCTCCAAGTGAAGACTCATAACCTTAAATTAGACTAGAAACCATTGATAAGTCGGTAATTAAAAAACAAACTACGCTGTTAAATCAGTACTGGGGTTTGATATTCCGACCAAGGGCCCCTAGCGGCCGACCAACTTCTCTTCCGGCCCCACCAAATTGTTAGGGCCCCCAGACCGCGCAACCGCGGGCCGTGCGGTACCTTTGCCATCCGGCCGGACCCAGGCTCCGTATAGCGTCTTGTTCAAACCATCTACCGGGCCAAGTGGCCCCAACCCTTATGCTTGCTACTTTGTTTTTGCTCGGAATTCCAAACGGCGGCGAGCTGCTGCTGATTGTTTTCGTGGTTGTGCTGTTGTTCGGTGCCAAGCGCATCCCCGAATTGTTTAAAGGTATCGGTTCCGGCGTGCGCGAGTTCAAAGACGCCACCAAAGAAACGCCGCCCGCCTACCGCGACCAGGCCCCGTACCCACAGGACCCCAACGCCCAGTACCCGCCCCAGCAGGGCTACCAGCAGCCCTACCCGCCGCAGTACCCCCCGCAAGGCTACCCGCAGCAGGGCTATGCCCAGCCGGGCTACCCCCAGCAAAATGGCTACCCGCAGCAGGGCGGCTACCCGCCCCAGTACCCGCAATACCCGCAGCCCGGCCAGCCCGGCTACCAGCAGCCCACCCCGCCGGCCTACAACCCCAACGAACCCAACCAGCAGCTAGGCTAGTCCCCACCGCTGGAATTATTCAATAGCTACCCTAACTAACTGGAAACCATGCTACATTCCACGCTTTTATTTTTGGGCGACATCGGCGGCTCCGAGCTGATCCTGATCATGGTCGTCATCCTCGTGTTTTTCGGGGCCAACAAAATTCCTGAGTTGGCCCGGGGCCTGGGTAAGGGCATCCGCGAGTTCAAAGACGCCAGCACCGAAATCCGCAGCGAGTTTGAGCGGGCCGGCCAGCAGCCCCCCTACAACCCCAACCAAGCGTACAACCCCAACCCCGGCTACAACCCCAACTACCCGCCGCAGCCCGCCCCCTACGCCGGCCAGCCGGCCCCGGGCTACGAGCCCCTGCCGGTAGCCGACGCCCACCCGGCCGCCGGGGCCCCCGCCGAGCCCGCCTACGTGCCCCCGGTGCTGCCCCCCAACCTGGCCCCCGAAGGCACCCAGCCCCGCCAGCCCTACAGCCCGCCCAGCGTTTAGTACCTCAGTCATTTGCGAGCAGCTTGAAGCGTTTCACCTCTCTTTCGGAAATTCAGCGCGAGCTGACGGCGGGCACCACGTCCTGCCGTCAGCTCGTTGACTATTACCTCGGTAACATCGAGCGGCAGCAGCACCTCAACGCCTTCCTAGAGGTGTGGGCCGACGAGGCCCGCGCCCAGGCCGACGCCGTGGACGCCAAGCGGGCCGCCGGCACCGCCGGGCCCCTGGCCGGCATGGTGCTGGGCCTGAAGGACGTGCTGGCCTACGCCGGCCACTCGCTGCAAAGCAGCAGCCGGATGCTCGACGGCTTCAAGTCGCTCTTCACCGGCACGGCCGTGCAGCGCCTGCTCGACGCCGACGCCATCCTGATTGGGCGGCAGAACTGCGACGAGTTTGCGATGGGCGGCTCCAACGAAAGCTCGTACTTCGGCCCGGCCCGCAACGCCGCCGACCCCAGCCGGGTGCCGGGCGGCTCGTCGGGCGGGTCGGCCGTGGCCGTGCAGGCCGACATGTGCCTGGCCTCCATCGGCTCCGACACGGGCGGCTCGGTGCGGCAGCCGGCGGCCTTTTGCGGGGTTATTGGCTTGAAGCCCACCTACTCGCGCATTTCGCGTTACGGGCTGGTGGCTTTCGCTTCGTCGTTCGACCAAATCGGGCCCCTGACCCGCTCGGTGGAGGATGCGGCGCGGCTGCTGGAGGTAATGGCTGGCCCCGACGGCATGGACAGCACCGCCAGCCAGCGCGAGGTGCCGCCCTACGGCCAGCTGCTGGCCCCCGCCGGCCACTACCGCATCGGCTACATCGCCGACGCCATCAACAGCGCGGGCCTGAACCCCGAAATTAAGGCGGCCCTTGAGGGCCGGCTCGACCACCTGCGCGGCCTGGGCCACGTGGTGGAGCCCGTCGATTTTCATTACCTCGACGTGATGATTCCGACCTATTACATCCTCACCACCGCTGAGGCCAGCTCCAACCTCAGCCGCTTCGACGGCGTGAAGTACGGTTACCGGGCCCCCGACGTAACGGACCTGGAGTCGCTTTACAAGAAAAGCCGGTCGCAGGGTTTCGGCGCGGAGGTGCAGCGGCGCATCATTCTGGGCACGTTCGTGCTGAGCGCCAACTACTACGACGCTTACTACACCAAGGCTCAGCGGGTGCGCCGGCTCATCAAAGACAAGACCGACGAGCTGCTGCGCCAGTACGATTTTTTGGTGCTGCCCACCACGCCCACCACGGCCTTCCGCATCGGCGAGAAGCAGGACCCGGTGAGCATGTACCTGGCCGACATTTTCACGGTGCAGGCCTCGCTGGCGGGCGTGCCGGCCATTTCGGTGCCGATGGGCAACGACGCCGCCGGCCTGCCTATGGGCCTGCAAATCATGGCCGGGGCCTTCCGCGAAGCCGACCTGCTAGCCTTCGCCACCGAGCTGGTGCCGGCCGAAACCGAAGCGTAACGCGGGCAAGTCTTTTGCGTAGTAAGTAAAGTTTGGGCCGGTGTATTAACACGTTGTGAGCGCCGGCTGAAGTAACACTTTAGGAATAATGCTGGCTTTTGCGGCATTTTCTTCTACCTTCGGGCTTATGAAGCAAGGACGTACCCCGGCCGCCCGGCCCGGCCGCTTGTGGTGGCGGCTGGCCGTGCTGCTGCCCCTGGCCGCCCCCATAGCGGCCCGGGCCCAGCACGTGCTGCCCCTGGCCGCCGACACCGCTCGGGCGCCCGTGCTGGCGCTGCCCGACTCGCTGGCCGTCGTGTCCCTGGTGCCCGTTGATTCGGTGCGGCTGGCCTGGTTGCAACTCCCGCCCACCGTGCGCGACCTCGTGGGCGACCGGATGAGCTGCCTCGAAACCGAGGCCCCGCACCAGTTCAACGACGCGGTGATGGCCTACGTCACGCTGTTCACGGTGCGCAAGCGCGAGTACACGCAGCGCATCCTGGAGCGCGAAAACCTTTATTTCCCGTTGTTTGAGAAATACCTGGCCCAGTACGGCCTGCCCACCGACCTTAAGTACCTGGCCGTGGTGGAGTCGTCGCTGATTCCGACCGCCAAGTCGGTGGTGGGGGCCACCGGGCTCTGGCAGTTCATGGGCCCCACGGCCGGCGACCTGCGCCTGCGCCGCGACGAGTGGGTGGACGAGCGCATGGCCCCCGAAAAAGCCACCGAAGCCGCCTGCAAGCACCTGCGCTACCTCTACGGCGTGTTCCACGACTGGGACCTGGTGCTGGCCGCCTACAACTGGGGCGCGGGCAACGTGCAGCGCGTGATGCGCCGCACGGGCAAAAAAACCTTCTGGGCCCTGTACCCCAACCTGCCGGCCGAAACGCGCAACTACGTGCCCACCTTCACGGCGGTGATGTACAGCATGAAGTACGCCCGGCAGCACGGCCTGCACTCCGACCAGCTCGCTTACCAATGCGCCGAGCCGCTGGACACGCTGGGCCTGCGCGGCCAGGCCTTCGACCTGTACCGCCTGAGCCGCGCCTGCGGGTATTCTGATTCTACCTACCTGACCCGCTTTAACCCGGAGCTGTTCCGGGCCGGGTTGCCGGCCGGCTACCGGCCCTACGTGGTGCGCTACCCGGCGGCGGCCCGGGCCGCCTTCGCCGGGGCCGACCGCGCCACGCTGCTGGCGTACTGCCAGCCCCCGGCCGCCTTGCCCCAGCCGCTGCCCCCGCGGCCGCCCCGCCTCGACGGCGTGGAGCCCTGGGCCTCGGCCGCCGCGCTGGCCGCCGCGCCCGGGGCCGAAGATGAGCCCGGCAGCCCGCCGCCCGTGCGCCGCCTGCACCACAAAGTGCGCCGGGGCGAAACCGTGGCCGGCCTGGCCGAGCGGTTCGACGTGAGCCCGGCCCAGCTGCGCCGCTGGAACGACCTGGCCGCGAAGCAGGCCCTGATGCCCGGCCGCACCCTGGTGGTGCTGGTGCCGCCGCCAGCCGCCGCGGCCCCGGTGGTGGCCGCGGCCCCGCCCGCCCCGCGCCCGGCCAAGGCCTTGCCGTCGGCCGGCGAGCTGCTGGCCCGCCAGGCCCTGGCGGCGGCCAATGCCCAGGAAGTAGCCCGCCTGGCCGCCGTGGCGGCGCAGGAGCAGCAGCAAACCGCCCGCCTGGCGCGG
This sequence comes from Hymenobacter caeli, assembly GCF_013294115.1. Lineage (GTDB taxonomy): Bacteria > Bacteroidota > Bacteroidia > Cytophagales > Hymenobacteraceae > Hymenobacter > Hymenobacter caeli. Next base: position 105,437 of record NZ_JABSNP010000003.1, read on the forward strand.
CTGCGCCAGCGGCAGGAAGCCGCGCAGCGGGCCCAGGCCCGCATTGCCGCCGTGCAAGCCGCCGCGCTGGCCAAAATCACGGCCGCCCTGGCCGAGCGAAAGCAAGCCACTGCTGAGGCCGACGCCGAAACCACTGCGGCCCCGCTCGAAGCCCTGGCCACCGCCGAGGCCCTCACTAAAGCCGAAGGCCCTGGCAGCGAAGCCCTTGACGCCGCCGTGCCGGCCGCGCCGGCGGCCCCCGCTGCCAGGGCGCACCGGGCCCCGGCCGCCGCGCCCGTTGCAGCGGCCGCGCCAGCTGCCCGGCCGGCCACCCGCTTCGACGGGGCCCCCAGTACCCACCTGGTGCAGCACGGCGACACGCTCTACAATCTCTCGCGCCGCTTTGGGGTGAGCGTGGCGGTGCTGCGGCGCCTGAACCACCTCACTTCCGACGATGTGAAGCTGGGGCAAAAGCTGCTGGTGCCCCGCGGGTAGGCCGCGCCCGCCGGCTTGGTTCGTAGCCCTGCGGCCGGGCCGGGTGGACGCGCCGCCGGCCCACTGGCGGCGGCAGTACCTTTGCTGGCTCGGATATGGCCCCCCCGGCCGCGCGGCTCGCGCGGCCGTTTTTCATTTGACCTTCCCTCATGCTGAAAATCAACAAGCAGGACGCCCTCAACTACCACTCGCAGAGCCCCGCGGGCAAGATTGAGGTGGTGCCCACCAAGCCCGTCAGCACCCAGCTCGATTTGGCGCTGGCCTACTCGCCGGGCGTGGCCGAGCCTTGCCTGGCCATTGCCGCCAACCCCGACGACGTGTACAAGTACACGGCCAAGGGCAACCTGGTGGCCGTTATCAGCAACGGCACCGCCGTGCTGGGACTGGGCAACATCGGGCCCGCCGCCAGCAAGCCGGTGATGGAAGGCAAGGGCGTGCTGTTCAAGAAGTTCGCGGGCCTGGACTGCTTCGATATCGAGATTGACGCCGCCGACCCCGACGAGTTTATTCGCATTGTGAAGGCGCTGGAGCCCACGTTCGGCGGCATCAACCTGGAGGACATCAAGGCCCCGGAGTGCTTCCAGATTGAGACGGCGCTGCGCGAGCAGATGAATATCCCGCTGATGCACGACGACCAGCACGGCACGGCCATCATCACGGCGGCGGCGCTGCTGAACGGGCTGGCGCTGGTGGGCAAGAAAATTGAGGATATCCAGCTGGTGGTGAGCGGGGCGGGCGCGGCGGCCGTGTCATGCCTGCGCCTGTACCTGGAGCTGGGCGTGCGCAAGGAAAACGTGGTGGTGTTCGACAAGGACGGCCTCATCCACCCGGGGCGCACCAACCTGGCCCCCATCCAGATGCAGTTTGCCACCAGCCGGCAGCTCAACAACCTGGGCGAGGCCCTGGCCGGGGCCGACGTGTTCCTGGGCCTGTCGGCGGCCAACGTGCTGCCGGCCGAGTTCCTGCTGCGGATGGCTGCCGACCCCATCGTGTTTGCCCTGGCCAACCCCAACCCGGAAATCGAGTACGAGCTGGCCATGGGCACCCGGCCCGACCTCATCATGGCCACCGGCCGGAGCGACCACCCCAACCAGGTGAACAACGTGCTCGGCTTTCCCTACATTTTCCGGGGGGCGATGGACGTGCGGGCCACCGAAATCAACGAAGCCATGAAGCTGGCCGCCGTGCGGGCCCTGGCCGAGCTGAGCCGCGAGCCCGTGCCCGACATGGTGAACCGCGCCTACGGCGACAACACCCTGGCTTTCGGCCGCACCTACCTCATCCCCAAACCCTTGGACCCGCGCCTCATCACCACCATCAGTCCGGCGGTGGCGCGGGCGGCCATGGAAAGCGGCGTGGCCCGCCTGCCCATCACCGACTGGGAGGCCTACGGCGACCAGCTCCACGCCCGCCTCGGCGGCAACCAGAAGCTGATGAACCGCATCACGAGCGCCGCCAAGTCGGGGCCCAAGCGGGTGGTGTTTGCCGAGGGCGACAACTACAAAATCCTCAAAGCGGCCCAGATTCTGCGCGACGAGGGCATCGCCACGCCCATTGTGCTGGGGCCCCGCGAGAAAATCGAGGAAATTGCCCGCGCCAACAACATCGACCTCGAAGGCTGCGAAATCGTCAACATTCTCAAGGAAGACGACCGCCGCGCCGAGTTTGCCCAGCTGCTGTATCAGAAGCGCCAGCGCCGCGGCATGACCCTGTACGAAGGCCGCCGCCTGATGCGCGAACGCAACTACTACGCCGCCATGATGCTGGAAACCGGCGCGGCCGACGCCTGCATCACCGGCCTCACCAAGGACTACGGCAAGAGCATCATCCCGGCCCTGCAAGTCATTGGCACAGAGAATGGCGTGAAGCGCGTGTCGTCGATGTACATCATCCAGCACAAGCAGGGGCCCTATTTCTTCGCCGACACCACGGTGAACATCGACCCCACGGCCGAGCAGATGGTGGAGATTATCGGCCTCACGGCCCGGGCCGTGCGCTTTTTCGACAACGAGCCGCGCATCGCCGTCATCTCCTACTCCAACTTCGGCTCGAACGCCGGGGCCCTGCCCGAAAAAACCCGCCGCGCCACCGAGCTGGCCAAGGCCCGCTACCCCGACCTGCTCCTCGACGGCGAGATGCAGGCCAACGTGGCCCTGAGCCCGGGCCTGCTGCAAGAGCATTACAGCTTCAGCCCGCTGGCCGAAAAGGGAGCCAACACCCTCGTGTTTCCCAACGTGGAGTCGGGCAACATCGCCTACAAAGTGCTTCAGGAAATCGGCGGGGCCGAGCTTATCGGGCCGGTGCTGATGGGCATGCGCAAGCCGGTGCACATCCTCCAGCTCGGCGCTTCGGTGCGCGACATCGTGAACATCGCCGCCATTGCCGTGGTCGATGCGCAGTCGGGCGGCAAGGGGATGTAAAGACGCTTCCTTGCGCATTGAAAATGAATAGCTTGGCTGCGTAGTGTGCGGTCCTGGCTGTTGTCGGCAGAGTAGATTGCCCTTGCCAACGCCAGCGCTGGCATGATGGAACAGAACGTACCGGTTGAGAGAACACGCGCCGGCCGGGGCCCCCAAAAACGCCGGGGTGCAACATCTTTTCGGCGGCCCGGTCTAATGCACAGATGAGCCACCTGCCCACCCCTCCCGTGACAGACCAGCAGCTGGTGGCGCAGGTGCTGGGGGGCCACACCGCGGCCTTTGGGCAGCTCGTGCGGCGCACCGAGGGCCTGGTGACGCAGCTGGTATTCAAGATGATTCGCCACCCCGCCGACCGCCCGGACCTTGCGCAGGAGGTGTACCTGAAGGTGTTTAAGAACCTGGCCGGGTTCAAGTTTCAGGCCAAGCTCTCGACCTGGGTGGGCCAGATTGCCTACAACACCTGCCTGCACTACCTGGAAAAGAAGCAGCTGGTGCTGGCAGACCCGGCGGAGCCCGCGCCCGACGACCCGGCGGAAGCCGGCCGCCGGGGCCCCCCACCCTTGGTGGCCGGTCCGGCCTACGACCCCGAAACGGCCCTTTTCGACCAGGACCTGGCCGGTATTCTGGGCGCGGCCATCGAGCAGCTGCCCCCGCTCTACCGCACGCTGGTGGCCCTCTACCACCAGCAGGAGCTGAGCTACGAGGAAATCGGGCAAATCACCTCCCTGCCGGAAGGCACGGTAAAAAACTACCTCTTTCGGGCGCGCAAACTCTTGAAGCAGCGCCTGCTGGCCACCTACCACCGCGACGACCTATGACCCAGCCCCACCTTTCCGACGACGACCTGCAACTCGCCGCCGCCGCCGCCCCGCTGCCGGCCGCCGCCGCGGCCCACCTGCCCGGCTGCCCCCGCTGCCAGGCCCAGGCAGCGGCTTACCGGCAGCTGTTTGCCGCCGCGGCCCACTTGCCGCCGCCCGCTTTTGCGTTCGACCTTGCGGCGGCGGTGCTGGCCCAGCTGCCCCGGCCCCGGCCCGCTTTTCCCTGGGTGCTCGTGGCGGTGGCCGTGCCGGTGTTGGGCGTGGTGGGCGCGTTTCTGGCCCTGTTTGGGGATGTGCTGGGGCAGGTGCTCCACGGCTTGTCGTATGGACTGGGGGCCGGGCTGGGGGTGGTGGCCGCCTTCCTGGTGGCCGGTCAGTGCCTGGAATTGCTGGCCCGGCACCGGCGGCAAATGCGCCTGCTCGCTTTTTCGTAATTTTTTGCAACCCGACCGGCGCTGGCCGGTCTCATCCGGTACCGCCCCCCGGCCCGACCCATGAAACGCATTTGGCTGCTCCTGTTTTTTTGCCTGACGGCCTGGGAAACCCAGGCGCAGGAGGCCCCGACCCTCGCCCTCGACAACAACGGGCTAGAGCTGGCACGCCGCGTCCTGCTGCCCGGTTTGGCGCTTTTTCTACTCGGCTATTTCGTGTTGGCTGCCATAAGGCTGGTGTTAAACTATTTGCTAAAGCGGCAGATAATGGCGTCGGCCGCCTCGGAAAGCATCGTGGAGCGCCTGCTGCCCGGCCCGCGGGATGAGCAGGACAAGGTGGTGAAGTGGGTGGCGCTACTCCTCAGCACCGGCGCGGGGCTCCTGCTTTGCAACAAGTACCTGCCTCTGGGCATCCATTCCGTCATCATCCTGATTTTCAGTACCGCAATGGGTTTTTCGGCCTACTACTTCTACTTGCGCCGCCAGGCGAAGTAGGGACTTTCCGGCAGTTTTTGCCCACTCTTTTTCGGGGCCCCCAGCTGCCAGGGCAGCGGCTGGGCCCCACCCTTTTTCCATTGCTTTAACACCAAACCCCATGAATCAGCCGGTATTCTCAGCGCAATTTACTAGGTATTACCGGGTAGTTTGTATTGCAATAATCTCTGTCAAACAACTACTTATGTCAAAAATGAAAGCATCAGCTGTTTGGTTAGGGCCCCACATTAGCGGCCACTTTGTCTTTAGAAGCCGTGGGAAGACCGTGGCCTGTTTGCTGGTGGCGGCCAGCTTGGGGCCCCGCCCAGCGGCGGCCCAGGGCCCCGGGCAGGTAGCCGGCACATTGCTGGACCAGCGCACGCGCCAGCCGCTGCCCTTTGCCAACGTCATCCTGCTGCGGCTGCCCGACTCGACGTTGGTGGGCAGCGCCCAGACGGCGGAGAACGGCACGTTTGCACTGGCGGGCGTTGCGCCGAGCACCTACCTGCTCCGGGCCGAGGCCCTGGGCTACCAACCCGCGCGCCGGGTTGTGGCGCTAACCGCTGGGGCCCCGGGGGTGCGCCTGGGCGCGTGGCTGCTGGCGCCGGCGGCCGTGCGGCTCGGCGGCGTGGTGGTACAAGCCGAGAAGGCGGTGATGATTAATGAGCTGGGTAAAACCATTATTAATGTGGGCAAGGACCTGAACAGCGCGGGCGGCACGGCGGCCGATGTGCTCCAGAAAGTACCTTCTGTGGCCGTGGACGACAATGGGCAGGTGAGCCTGCGGGGCAGCTCCAGCGTCACGCTCTACCTCGACGGCAAGCCCGCGCCCAGCAGCCTGCGCCTCGACCAGCTGCCCGCCAGCCGCCTCGAAACCATCGAGGTCATCACCAACCCGGGGGCCCAGTACTCGGCCCAGGGCACGGGCGGCATCATCAATTTGGTGCAGAAAAAGCAAACCCAGCCTGGCTGGAACGGCGCGGCGCAAGCCACGCTGGGCACCCGCGACAAGTACAGCGCGGCGCTCAACCTCAACCGGCAGGTGGGCAGATTCAACTTCTTTGGCAGCGCCGACGGGCTGAATAACCAGTTCCGCGGCAGCGCGGGCTTGCAGCAGGTGGCCACGGCCGACGGCCGCACCGCCCGCACCGACCAGACCGGCCAGAACACGCGCCACCAGGCCAACGAGGGCCTGCACCTGGGCGTGGACTACGCCCCCAGCGACCAGCAGCGCTTCACCCTGACCACCGAGTTCTACAAGAACGACCTGCGCCAGACCAGCGACTTCACCACCCAGCTTGCCAGGGACCCCGACCCGGCCATCACGTTACAAAACCAGAACCTGGAAGTGGACAACCTCTACAACGCCCGGGTTTCGGGCAACTACCGGCGCGCCTGGGCCGCCCACCCCGGCCGCGAGCTGACGGCCAGCGCCACCTACATCCTGGACGGCGGCACGGTCACGTCCGAGCAGCGCGTGCTGGACGGGCCGGCCGACTACGCCCGGCAGGCGCGCCAGCAGCTGCTCGACGTAAAGATTCACCTGCCCTCCGCGCAGCTCGATTACGTGCACCCGCTGGACGACAAGCGCCGCTGGGGCGCGGGGATGAAAACGGACGTGATGGTGACGCCCGGCACGGCCGATTACGCGGTGCAGCCCGCTGCCGGGGGCCCATTCGTGCGGCAGGAGGCGGGCTCGTATAGCTACCACTACCAGCAGGTTATCCCGCAGGCCTACGGCAATTACCAGCAGAAAGCCGGGGCGTGGGACTACCAGGCCGGCCTGCGGGCCGAATTCACGGGGTTGCAAGCGCAGGTGCTGCCTGCGGGCTCGGCCCGCCAGCGCATTTTCAACCTGTTTCCCTCGGCCACGGTGGCCCGCGCGCTGCCCCACGAGCAGCGCCTGCAGCTCAGCTACGCGCGCCGTTTGAACCGGCCTAATTTCCTGCAAATCATTGCCCTGCCCATCTACTCCGATGCCCGCAACTACGCGGTGGGCAACCCCGACCTGCGCCCCGAGTACGTGCACGTGGCGGAGCTGGGCCACCAGGTGGCCTGGCAGGCCACTACGCTGAGCACCACCCTCTTCGGGCGCTTCACCAGCCAAGCCATCCAGAGCCTGCGCACGATTGATACCCTGGCCACGCGCCTCAGCGGCCAGCCCGATTTCATTGCCCGCACCAGCTACGCCAACTTCGGCCGCACGGCCAGCTACGGGCTCGAAATCTCGCTCACGCGCCCCCTGGCGGCGTGGTGGAAGCTCACGGCCAACGGCTCGTTCTACCGCAGCCAGGTGGCCAGCTACGCCGGCGACGGCACCCGCGTCAACTTCACCGGCACGGCGTATTTGCTCAGCACCTTCAGCCCCACCAAGGCGCTGGCCGTGCAGCTCAGCGGCAATTACCGGGCCCCGCTGGTGGTGCCCCAGGGCCGCCTGCTGGCCGTGTACGGCGTGGACGTGGCCCTGCGCCAGCGGCTATTCCACGACCGGGCCGCCCTCACCCTGCGCGTCAGCGACCTGTTCAACACCCGCCGCCAGTACACCCAGCTGGCCGCCGACGGCCTCAGCGCCGACCTGCAAACCAAGTACGAAACGCGCGTGGGCTACCTGGGCTTCACCTGGTTTCTGGGGACCAACAAGCCCGCCAGCACCATTGAAAACCAGCCGAAAGGCGACCCCGGGGGATTTGGTGGCTAGCAGTAGGGTAATGGTTGAACCAGAACTTCCACCCTTTTGAAACCCCGGCGGTACTCAACGCCGGGGTTTTTCTTTTTTAAGGAACCCGTGGGCTGGGGCCGTGGCAAGGCCTGCGCGGCACGGCGGGTTGCGGCCCCGGGCCTTCGGCCCGACTTTGCACAAAACCCAGTAAATTTGGAATGCGCAAAACCCTTTGCGGCGTCCTCCTTTCCCACCCGACCGCTTTATGATTGCTTACCTCGACGGCAAGCTGGCCTACAAAGACGCTACCCAGGCCATCATGGACCTGGGGGGCGTGGGCTACGAAGTCCGCATTTCGCTGGCCACGTTTTCCAAACTGCCGGCCGAAGGCTCGCCGGCCAAAATTTACACTTACCAGCACATCAAGGAAGACGGGCAGACGCTGTACGGCTTCCTCGACCCGAGCGAAAAGGCGCTGTTCATGCAGCTGATTTCGGTGTCGGGCATCGGGCCGGGCACGGGCATCGTGATGGTGAGCAGCCTGAGCGTGGGCGAAATCCGCGACGCCATCGTGAACGAGAACGTGCGGGCCATCCAGAGCATCAAAGGCGTGGGCCCCAAAACGGCCCAGCGCGTGATTTTGGAGCTAAAAGACAAGTTCCGCAAGGACGAGCTGCTGGCCAAGGCCGGCGTGGACACCGTGCCGCTGGCCCGCCAGCACAATACGCAACGCGCCGAGGCGTTGCAGGCATTGGTAACGCTGGGCTTCGCCCGCGCCGCCGCCGAGAAGAACCTGGACCTGATTGCTCAGAAGCACGGCCCCGGCCTCACGGTAGAGGAAATGATTAAGTTTGCTTTGAAGTCGCATTAGGCCCAACGGGAGAGCTTTTGGCGGACAGCGCCGGTGGCAAGCTCTTGGGCCGGCGAGGTGCCCGGTGGATAATTACTCTCTTGCCCGTTCGGCGGCGGGGGCCGCTGCGGCGGCCGCTGGCCCGCCGCCCGTGGCCGCTCTCCAACTTTACCCTTGAAATTCGGCCGTAAATTACTCTCTCCGTCGGTGGTTGTGGTGGCGTCGTTGCTGGCGTGGTGGGCGCAGGCCGGCCCGCTGGTGCGGCACCCCGCCACGCCGTGGCCCCTGGGGGCCCGGCCGGCCCCGGCCGACACCGTGTACCGGCCCAGCCGCCGGCCCCGGGTGGCCCCGCACGACCGGCCGGGCAGCCCGTTTGGGCCGCAGCGGCGCTCGCCGCTGGTGCTGCCCCTGCCCCCCAACGTGCAGCTGAAGGTGGCCGTGGACGACAGCCTCAAAAACTTCGACGTGCAGGAGAAAGTGGGCCCGGACATCAACTACCGCGACCCGAGCCGGCTTACGTTCAAGGAATACGAAGAGTTTCAGCAGCGCGAGGCCATCCGCAACTACTACCGCGAGCGGGCCCGGGGCGGCGTGACGGGGCCGGCCGTGACGGCGGGCACGCCGCAGGCCCAGCGCCTGATTCCGAAGATTGACCTGGGGCCCGTGGGCGACCGGATTTTCGGGGGCCGCTACGTCGACATCCGCCCGTCGGGGGCCGTCACCATCAAGGCCGGGGCCAAGTTCAACACCAACGAAAACCCGGCCCTGACCCTGCGCCAGCAAAGCGTGGGCGACTTCATCTTCGACCAGAGCATGAACATCAACCTGACCGGGCAGGTCGGGACGAAGCTCAAGCTGGCCTTCAACTACGACACCAAGGCCTCGTTCGACTTCGACAACCAGATGAAGTTCGACTACTCGGGCCAGGAAACCGACATCCTGCGCAAGCTCGACCTGGGCAACGTGAGCCTGCCGCTGGGCAACTCGCTGGTGCAGGGCGGCCAAAACCTGTTCGGGGCCAAGGCCCAGATGCAGTTCGGGCGGCTGGGCGTGACGGCCGTGGCCGCCACCGTGCGCGGCACCGCCGACGAGGTGCGCGTGCAAAACGGGGCCCAGAGCCGGCAGTTCGAGCTGAAAGCCAGCCAGTACGAGAAAGACAAGCACTTTTTCCTGTCGCAGTTTTTCCGCGAGCGCTACGACGTGGCCCTGCGCACCCTGCCCACGGTGCAGAGCGGCGTGCAGGTGACGCAGCTGGAAGTGTACATCACCAACGACAACCGCACCACCGCCAGCCTGCGCAACGTGGTGGCCCTGATGGACCTGGCCGAGCCGGTGCGGGTGTACCAGCAGAAGTTCTTCAACGCCGGCCGCAACCCCAGCCAGCGCACGCCGGCCGCCAACAACGCCAACCTGGAGTACGGCCAGCTGGTGGCCGCCGCCGGCCAGTCGCGCAACGACCTCACCGTGGACTCTTACCTCGGCGGCACTCTGGGCCTGGCCAAAAACCTGGACTACGAGCGGGTGCGGGCCCGCAAGCTCGACCCCAACGAGTACACCTTCAACGCCGAGCTGGGCTACCTCTCGCTGAACGTGCCCCTGCTGCCCGACCAGGTGCTGGGCGTGGGCTACTCCTACACCTACAACGGCCAGACCTACAAGGTGGGCGAAATCTCGCAGGACTACACCGGCGTGGCCCCCGACCAGGTGGTGTTCCTCAAGCTGCTGCGGGCCAGCAACCCCGGCGTGGGCACGCTGCCCGCGGCCCGGCCCGACCCGCTGACGCCCCCCGGGCCCCCCACGCGCAACACGCCGACCTGGGACCTGATGATGAAAAACATCTACTCCCTGAACACCACCCAGCTCAACCGCGACAACTTCCAGTTCCAGATTATTTACAAGGACGACGTGACGGGCGTCGACTTGATTTCGCTCAAGGAAGGGTCCAAGATTCAGAACGTGCCCATCATCCAGGTGCTGGGCCTGGACCGGGTGAACCCCAACAACGACCGCAACCCCGACGGCAACTTCGACTTCCTGCCCGGCATCACCGTCAACCCCGAGCTGGGCCGCCTCATCTTCCCCAGCGTGCAGCCGTTCGGCGACTACCTGCGGGCGCAGTTCGACACCCTGAACGTGCCCAACGACCGGGTGTTGCTGCCCAAGTACGTGTACGAAGAGCTGTACAACCAAACCCAGAGCGACGCCCAGCAGCGCCAGGAAAAGGACAAGTTTTACCTGCGCGGGCGCTACCAGGGCACCACCACCGACGAGATTAACCTGCCCGGCATCGGGGTGGCGCAGGGCTCGGTGCGGGTGTTTTCGGGCTCGACGCTGCTCACCGAAGGCGTGGACTACCAGGTGTTCTACGACCAGGCGAAGGTGAAGGTGCTGAACCCGGCCTACCTGGCCTCGGCCAACGAGCTGCGGGTCACGTTCGAGAAAAACGCCTTGGTGCAGGTGCAGCCCCGCCGCCTGCTGGGGGCCCGCTTCGACTACAAGCTCGACAAGGACGTGACGCTGGGCGGCACGGCCCTGTACCTGCTCGAAAACCAGGCCCCGGGCATCAATCGGGTGAACATCGGCGACGAGCCGGCCAACAACAGCATCGTGGGCCTGGACGGCAGCTTCCGCCGCGACAGCCGGGTGCTTACCAAGCTGCTCGACCGGCTGCCGTTTTACTCCACCAAGGAGATTTCGACCATTGCCTTCAGCGGCGAGTTTGCCAAGCTGCTGCCGGGCCGCTCGCAGCTGGGCAGCGGCGAGAACGGGGTGAGCTACATCGACGACTTCGAGAACGCCCGCACGCCCTACACGCTGGGGGGCCTGACGGCCATTCCGGCCTGGCGGCTGGCCACCACGCCCTCCGCCATTTCCCGGGCCACCGACCTGAGCGTGAACTACCAGCGGGCCAAGCTGGCCTGGTACACCGTGGACCAGACCTACTACACCGGGGGCCCCAGCGTGCCGGCCAACATCGGCCTCACCGATTCTTCGCTGAGCAACCACTACACCCGGGGCATTCCGCGCAACGAGGTATTCCCGAACAAAGACCTGGGGGCCACGGGCAACGGCTATGAGTACACCTTCGACATGGCCTACTTCCCCGGCGAGCGGGGGCCCTACAACTACACGCCGAACATCGACGCCGATGGCCGGCACTTCGCAAGTAATTTCGGAGTCAATCTACCAGAAAACCGCTTCGGCGGCATTTCGCGGGCCATTACCTTCGATACGGACTTTGATAACGCTAACATCGAGTACCTGGAGTTTTGGCTATTGGACCCGTTTATTACCACCCGCAACGGCAGAATTAGCGACTCCGACCCCGACCTGCGCAACAAGCCCGTTAGCAACACCACCGGCGGCCGGCTGGTCATCAACCTGGGCAACGTGAGCGAGGACTTGCTGCGCGACAACAACCAGCACGAGTTCGAGAACGGCTTGCCCACGCCCGACCAGGCGGGCACGGCCGGCCTGGTGACGCCCACCATCTGGGGCCAGGTGGGCACGGCGCAGTTCCTGACCGATGCCTTTAGCGCCGCGCCGGGCGGGCGGGCGGCCCAGGACGTGGGCCTCGACGGCCTGAACGACGCGGCCGAGAGGGTGTTCCCGGGCTTTCCGGCCGGCTACGGGGCGTTTTCCGACCCCTCGGCCGACGACTTCCTCTACCACCTCGACCCGGTGTACGACCAGAACAACGTCAAGATTCTGGGCCGCTACAAAAACTACAACGGCTACGAAAACAACTCGCCCGAGGCCAGCCAGTTCACCTCCACGGCCTACCCCGACAAGGAAGACCTGAACCGCGACAACGTGATTCAGGACGTGGAGAGCTACCACGAGTACACCATTCCGCTGGGGCCCGCCACCAGCACCAACCCGCTGGCGGTGGGCCAGAACTACATCGTGGACAAGGTGACGACCCCGCCCATTACGGGCAGCAACGGTGAAACCGTGACCTGGTACCAGTTCCGCATTCCGGTGCGCCAGCCCACCCGCACAGTGGTGAACGGGGTGACCGATAACAGCGCAGTGGACCCGCTCGGCTACAAATCCGTGCGCTTCATTCGGATGTACATGACCGGCTGGCAGCAGCCGGCGGTGCTGCGCATGGTGCAGCCGCAGTTCGTGGCCAACCAGTGGCGGCGCTACAACTACCCCATTGCCCAGGCCCAGAGCAACCTGCCGGTGAACACCGTAACCGACGCCGACGCCTTCAGCGTTTCGACGGTGAGCATCGAAGAGAACGGCCCCACGCCGGGCAGCGCCTCCACGTCCGGGCCGGGCGGTACCCTTACTTCGGGGACCATTCCCTACGTGACGCCGCCCAACATCACGCGCGACACCGAGTACGGCAGCTCGGCCGTGGCCCGCATCCAAAACGAGCAAAGCCTGCGCCTGGTAGTGACGGGCCTACGCAAAGGCTACGCCAAGGCGGCCTACAAGAACCTGACCGTGAACATGCTGCGCTACAAACACCTGCGCATGTACCTGCACGGCGAAACCGACGATATCAACGGTACGCGCAGCGGCGAAGTACGGGCCTTCATCCGCATCGGCACCGACTACACCCAGAACTACTACGAGTACTCGCTGCCCCTCAAGCTGACGGACAGGGGTAAAACGCTCCAGGCCGACATCTGGCCCGACGTGAACAACATCGACTTGGCGTTTCAGGATTTTATCGATGCCAAGTCGAACCGCAACAAGCAGGTGCCGCTCAACCTGACTGTGCCCTTCACGGTTACGCTGGCCAACCAGGCCACTATTACAGTGGTGGGCAACCCCGACCTGTCGGCCGTGCAGGGCTGCATGATTGGGGTGTTGAACCCGGTTATGCCCGGCTCGGCCGACACCGGCAACAAGAACGTGACGCTGTGGGCCGACGAGCTGCGGGTGTTCGACTTCGAGCAGGACGCCGGCTTTGCCGCCAACGCCCGCCTGAACGTGAAGTTTGCCGACCTGGCCACCCTCACCGCCACCGGCAACTACACCAGCGTGGGCTTCGGCGGCTTGCAGGACAAGGCCCAGCAGCGCTCGCTCGACGACGTGGCCCGCGGCGACCTGAGCGCCACCATCGCCGCCGACAAGCTGCTGCCCGCCCAGCTGCACCTGCGCGTGCCGGTGCTGGTGCAGCTGGGGGCCGAGCGCCGCTCGCCCCAGTACGACCCCCTCGACCCCGACACCAAGCTGGCCCAGAGCCTGGAGAAATTCACGAGCGCCGACGCCCGGGCCGAGTACAGCAAGAAGGTGATTGACATGACCACCACCCGCAGCCTGGCCCTGCTGAACGTGCGCAAGGAGCGGGTAGTGGCCGCCCCGCCCGCCGGCGGCGGCCCCGCGGCCCCGCCCCGCCAGCCCAAGCCCTGGGACATTGAAAACGTGGCCCTGAGCTACTCCATTGCCGAGCGCCAGCACTCCGACGTGCGCACCTCCAGCGACTACACCCGCTCCTTTACGGCGGCGGCGGCCTACGCCTTCCAGACCACGCCCAAGAACTACCTGCCGTTTGCCAAGTTCAAGGCCTTCGACAACCCCTACCTGAAGTTTTTGCAGCAGGTGAACTTCACGCCGCTGCCCTCGCGCTTCGCCTTCCGCATCGACCTGGACCGGCGCTACAACGAGCGGTTTTTGCAGCGGGTGGTGAACCCCGGCGACGTGCCCACCACGTTCGGCATCCCGGGCGTGTACCAGAAGTCGTTCTACATCAACCGCATCTACGACCTGAGCTGGGCCCCGACCAAGGCCCTGACCATCGACTACACCGCCACCAACCGCGGCATCATCGACGAGGGCCAGGGCCGCGCCGTGGGCAGCAGCCAGGAGGCCATCAATAACCGCACGCTCATCAACCAGAACCTGCTGGCCGGGGGCCGCACCGTCAACTTCAACCAGACCATCGCCGCTACCTACCGCCTGCCGCTCGACAAGTTCCCGCTTACCGACTGGCTGAGCGCCGACGCCCGCTACGCGGCCCACTACACCTGGCAGGCGGCCTCCACGGCCCTGCGCCAGCCCCTGCACCCCAACTCCGTTGACCCCACCGACACCGCCACCGTGCCCCTGCGCTTGGGCAACACCATCCAGAACAACGCCGAGCTGAGCGCCAACGGCCGCATCGACCTGGTGAAGCTTTACAACAAGGTGAAGTTCCTGAACATCATCAACAACGCGCCGCCCCCGCCGCCGCGCCCCGCGCCGCCCCCGCCCGGGGCCGACGGCACCCGCCCCAAGCCCGAAACGGCCGCTCCCCGCGACACCACCCCCGTGCTGGTGCGGGCCGCCAAGGCCGTGCTGCGCTCGCTGATGACGGCCCGCTCGCTCAACTTCACCTACGCCCGCTCCAGCGGCACGCTGCTGCCCGGCTACCTGCCCGGCACCACGGCCTTCGGCCTGACCAACTTCCGGGGCCCGGGCATCATCGCCCCGGGCATCCCGTTCGTCATCGGCAAGCAGTACGACCTGCGCTACCTCTACGACTACGCCAACGTGAACGGCTGGTACACCGGCGACAGCGAGTACCTGAACACGCCCCTGAGCAGCCTGCTGACCGAAAACCTGGCGCTGCGCACTACCCTGGAGCCGTTCCGCGACTTCAACATCCAGCTCGACGCGCGGCGGGCGAAGGTGGAAAACAACGAGGCCTACTACCGCAACCAGCTCGACACGCTGACGCTCCAGCCGGTGCTCGACGGCCTCGGCCGCAAGATGCTGGCCCCCGTGCAGTCGCTGGGCTCGGGCTCGTTCAGCACCAGCACCATCACCATCAATACGCTCTTCAACGACCTGAGCGCCAACGGCGAAGTTTCCAAGGCCTTCAACTTGTTCGTGCTCAACCGGGGCCCCATCCAGCAACAGCTGCAAGCCGCGGCCAACCTCCAGAACCCGAACCTGGCGGGCAAGTACAGCTATAACTCGCAGGACGTGCTGATTCCGGCCTTTATCGATGCCTACCACGGGCGGACGTCGGACGGCTACCAGGCTCAGAAGTTCAACCTCTTCGACCAGCTGCCCATTCCCAACTGGAACGTGCAGTACAACGGGCTGTCGCAGCTGCCGCTCTTCCGCAACTACTTCTCCTCGTTCACCCTCAACCACGCCTACAACTCGACCTACAGCGTGGGCACCTACACCACCTCCACGCTCTACACCGACAACAACCTGGACTTCGCCAACCGCGTCAGCGCCACCGGGCAGTACATTCCGTACTACCTCATCGGGCAGGTGAGCATCGTGGAGCACCTGGCCCCGCTGATTGGCGTGAACTTCACGACCCTCAACAAGCTGACCGGCAACGTGGAGTACCGCACCGACCGCGCCCTGGCCCTGAACATCACCAACGCCCAGGTGACCGAGCTGCACACCACGGCCCTGGTAATAGGCTTTGGCTACTCGGCGGCGGGCCTCAAGCTGCCCTTCCGCTCGGGCGGCGAGCAGATAGTGTTGAAAAACAACCTCACCGCTCGCTTCAACCTGAGCATCAACGACAACATCACCATCCAGCGCAGCATCCTCAACTCGGTGGACCCGTCCGATGTCGTGGCCGGTGGCCCCTTGGCCAGCGTGGGCACGGCCACCAGCCAGATTGTGAACGGCTCGCGCACGTACCAGCTGCGGCCCACCATCGACTACTTGCTCAATACCCGCCTGAACTTCCAGTTCTACTTCACCCAAACCATCACTACGCCCCGCGTGAGCAACGCCTTCCGCAACGCCAACACCGAGGGCGGCTTCCAGCTGCGCTACAGTCTGACGCAGTAGGAGTTATGGGTTATGAGTTATGGGTTATGAGTTAGGAGCTGTTGCAATATTGAGCAGAAGCCCGGTGGGCTACGGCTGCCGGCTCTACTTTTGGGGGCCAGTTGGGAGCGCCGCGTTCTGGCAACCAGTGCCCGTTGCTGAAACTCATAACCCATAACTTCTAACTCATAACACAAAAAAAGATGACCCTGCCCACCACCCTCTACTACACCAAAGACCACGAATGGATTCGCGTGGAAGGCGACGTGGCCTACGTCGGCATCACCGACCACGCGCAGCGCGAGCTGGGCGACATCGTGTACGTTGACATCGATACCCTCGACCAGGACGTGGCCCAGCACGCCGTGTTCGGCACGGTGGAGGCCGTGAAAACGGTGTCCGACCTGTTCAGCCCCCTCACCGGCACCGTGCTGGAAGTGAACGCCAAGCTGGCCGACGCCCCCGAAACCGTGAACGCCGACCCCTACGGCGACGGCTGGATGGTGAAGCTGGCCATTGCCGACCCCGCCGAAATCGGGGGCCTGCTGTCGGCCGAGGCCTACGGCGAGCTGGTGGGGGCCTAACGCCGCGCTGCTTCGTGCCGAGTACCGCACCCCCGGGCCGCCGGCCCTACGCCGCGCTGCCCCTGTTCTGGACGGGCGTCATCCTGGTGCTCACCCTCACGCCGGCCGTCGACATGCCGGCCACCCCGGCCTGGAAGCTGCTTTCCTTCGACACGGCGGCCCACGCGGGCGTGTTTGCCGTGCTGGCGGCCCTGAGTTGGTTTTCGCTGCGGCGGCAGCGCCGCTGGCCGGCGCTGGCCCGGCGGGCCGGGGCCGTGGTGCTGGCCGGCTGCGTAGCCTTCGGGGCCCTCATCGAGGTGCTGCAATACGTGATGCACCAGGGCCGCCACGCCGAATGGTCCGACCTGCTCAGCGACAGCATCGGGGCGGTGCTGGTGCTGGCGCTGGCCGCCGGGCTGGCCCGCCGCCCGCCGCTGGCCCGCTGGGTGTAGCCGCCCGCGCCGGGGCCCGCCCAATCGGGCAGCCCGGCCCCCCGCAACCGCGCCTCAACGCAAAAGCCCCTCCGTTGCCGACGGAGGGGCTTTTTGCGTTCAGGCCGGCGGGTTATTTGCCGGCTTCGTTGTTGGCTTTTACCGAGAGCATGATTTGCTTGGCCACCGGCTCCCACTCGGGCTTCTGGCGGTCGGCGCAGTTGAAGGTGCAAATCATGAGCTTGCTCTGCACGTCGGTGAAAAACACTAGCGTGTACACCTCGTGGCCCATCTCGGGCTTCATGAACTCGAGGTAGCCCACCTTGTGGTTGTTGATGTTCTTGACGCCTTCGCCGAACCACTTGGCGTCCTTGTACTGCTTGTGGTAGGTTTTGGCAAACGTCGCGGCGTACACGTCCACCATGTCTTGGTCGGCGTCGTTGTCGGAGTAGTTGAAGGCCAGGCTCACCAGGTTGTTGTTGGTGAAGATGACGCTGGGGCGGCTCTGGGCCTTGGCGTAGGCGAAGTCCATCTGCTGCTCGCTCATCACCTCGAACCCTTTCGGGATGAGGATTTCGACCCGCTCGCTGAGCACGTGTTTTTTCACTAGCTCGATCTCGGATGCGGGCCGGGCGGCCGTCAGCAGCAAACCCAGAAGGCAGAGTAAAATTGTTGGTTTCATATAGACGGGCGAGTTCAAGTGAAGCTAAAATGGGGGTGAAGCGCGCTCAACTATGGGGGCTTCTTGTGGTAAAATTACAAATTCCTACCAAAGCAAAAAATTATTTTTGGCGCGCCTCCCGAGCGGTAAAGCCATGAGCAGTATTTGGCTTCACTATCATTGCAGGAGTAAATATGGCCCGTACGCACATATTTGGCCTATGTTGGTTGAGGGGCTAATAAAAAAGTTTAATAATAAATTGGTTAAGCAACAATAAATAATATATTGAACATACAATATTTATCTGGAATAGTGCAAATATATTTTTCACTTCATTGATTTTCCGGCTCTGGTTGGAAACCGGGCCGGGCGGGCCTACAGGATGTTGTTCAACTGCTCCTTTATTTTCTCCAATTCCTCTTTCATGCCCACCACCAGGTGCTGCACGGCGGCGTCGTTGGCCTTCGAGCCGATGGTGTTGATTTCGCGGCCCATCTCCTGGGCCAGGAAGGCCAGCTTTTTGCCCACGGCCTCGTCGGGCTGGTGGGCGGCCTGCTCGAAGTAGCTGAGGTGGGCGGCCAGGCGCACCTTCTCTTCGGCAATGTCGAGCTTCTCTATGTAGTAGAGCACTTCCTGCTCAAAGCGGGTGGGGTTGAACTGCTCGTGGTTGGTGAGCTCGGCCAGGTGGGCCTGCAGGCGCTGGCGCACGTGGGCGATGCGCTGGGGGTCGTGCTGCTCCACGGCGGCCAGCTGCTGCCGGATGGTGGCCACGTAGCCCAGAATCTCGGCGGTGAGCGTGGCCCCTTCGTCGCGGCGGAACTGCTGCATGGCGGCCAGGGCCTCGTGCAGCAGCGGCAGCAGCTCGGCCCAGGCCACGTCGTCGGCCGCGGGCTCGGCGTCGCGGGTTTCGGCGGGGCTGGGCACCACGCCGGGCAGGCGCAGGGCCGCCAGCAGGGTGGCCTCGCCGGTGGGCAGGCCCAGGCCCTGGGCCACGGCCGCCAGCTCGTGGTAGGCGGCCACGAGGGCCTCTTTATTAAGGACGGCGGCGGCGCGGGCCGCGGCGGGCCGCACGAAGTCGAGGCTCAGGTTGACCTTGCCGCGGAGCAGGGCCTTGGCCACGGCGTTGCGGATTTCCAGCTCGTGGGGCAGCAGGAAGCGCGGCAGGCGCAGGGTGAGGTCGAGGGTTTTGGAGTTGAGCGACTTCAGCTCGAGGGTGGCGGCGTAGGCGGCGGTTTCGCGGTGGGCCTGGCCGTAGCCGGTCATGGAAATAAGCATGGGAAGCGGGAGTGGCCACTGGCCATGATGCCGGCAGCGGTTTGGCTGCAAAGGAAAGGCATGCGTACTGGTCCGGCCTGGGCCGGGCCCAGCAGCTCCGCACTCACGGCTTGGCGGGGGCCGCGGCGATTGTTGCAGTCGAAAAAACCTGCATTAACACTTTAGAAATGATGAAGAAACGATGAGTTAATACAGCGCCGGTAATTTTGTCCCCATATGAGGGACAACTTTAAGCAACTCACCACCGTCGTTTTTCTGCTGCTTTTGAGCGTACAAACGGCGGTTTTTGCCCAGGGCACGGGCAGCATCAAGGGCACGTTCCGCGACGCCAGTACCCAGGAGGCCATCATCGGCGGCACCGTCCGGCTGGCCAATACGGCCATCGCCGGGCCCACCGACGCCGAGGGTCGCTTCTCCCTCGACAAAGTGCCGGTCGGCGAGTACTCCCTGATTGTCTCGTCGGTTTCCTACAAAACCACGACCATTCAAAAAGTAGCCGTCGTGGCCGGCAAGCCCACGGTCATCGATGGCAAACTGTCGGCCGATAACCAGCAGCTCACCGAGGTGGTGGTGAACGGGACGCGGCGCACCAACACCGAAATCTCAGTGATTTCGGAAATCAAGGCGGCCAGCGTCGTGGTTAGCGGCATTTCGTCCGAGCAGATCGTTAAAACCCAGGACCGCGACGCGGCCGAGGTGGTGCGCCGCATCCCGGGCGTAACCATCGTCGACAACCGCTTTATCCAGATTCGGGGCCTGAGCGACCGTTACAATACGGTGTGGCTCAACGACGTGACGGCCCCCAGCTCGGAAACCGACCGCAAGTCCTTCTCCTTCGACGTGGTGCCCAGCTCGCTCATCGACCGGGTGCTGGTGTTCAAAGACCCCTCCCCGGAGCTGCCCGGCGACTTTGCCGGGGGCCTGGTGAAGGTGTACCTGCGCAAGCCGGTCATCAACGAGCGCCTGCTGACGGTTAATTACTCGGCGGGCTTCCGCGACGGCACCACCGGCTCCAGCTTCTTCACCGACAAGCCCCAGCAGGGCGACGCCTTCGGCTTCGGGGCCACCCGGCGCGACCTGCCCAACGGCATGCCGCCCCTCAGCACGGCCTACCAGCAGTACGAGCGCGACTTCTACGCCAAGCAGCTCAACAACACCTTCGGCCTTTACAAGACGACGGCCATGCCCGACATCCGCTTCAACGCGGCCTACATGGACCAAATCAAAATCAAGGGCCTCACCGTCGGCAGCATCACGTCGGTCAACTACACCAACACCTACACCCGCTACCACGTCGAGCGCAACCTGTTCGACGGCAGCGGCGCGCTCACCGACAACTTCAAGGACGACCAATCGACCCAGAACGTGCGCCTGGGGGCCATCCAGAACTTCAGCCTCGTGCTGCCCGGCGGCGACAAGCTGGAATTCCGCAACCTGTTCAACCAGCAGTCGCGCAACCAGGTGGTCACCCGCCAGGGCTTCGACAACACCGGCGAGCAGGTCCGCAACAGCTACCTGCTGGGCTACCAGGGGCGTACCACCTACTCCGGCCAGCTGGCCGGCGACCATTCCTTCAACCAGGAAAAAACCCACTTCGACTGGGTGGCGGGCTACGGCTACTCGGCCCGCAACGAGCCGGATCTGCGCCGCGTCTCTTACGGCGTGAGCCCCGGTGCCAACGGTGGGGCCCCGGTGCAAACCGTGCTCACGCCGGGCCCCGGGCAGGCCGATGTGAACAATGCCGGCCGGCTCTACCAGAAGCTCAACGAGAACAGCTTTACCCTTAACGCCAACCTCAAGCACAAGGCGGTGGTGGCCGGGCGCACGGTGGACGTGGCCGCCGGCACTTACCTCGAGTACCGCAAGCGCAGCTTCCGGGCCCGCGCCTTCGGCTACTCGCTCAACAGCGGGGCCGAGCAAAACCTGCTGCACGAGAACGTGGGCAACATCTTCGCCCCGGCCAACATCGGCCCCGGCGGCTTCCGGGTGGACGAGGACATCAACTCGACTTACCTCTACGATGCCTCCAACGAGCTGGAGGCCGGCTACCTCTCGTTCAATATCCCGTTCACCGACAAGTTCAAGCTCCTCACCGGGGCCCGCTACGAGCGCAACGTGCAGCGCATCAGCACCGGCCTGAACGGGGTGCCGGTGGCGCTGAACGCGCCGACCAACTTCGTGCTGCCCTCGGCCAACCTGACCTACAACTTCAACGACCGCAACCTGCTGCGCGCCTCGTACGGCCGCAGCCTGAACCGGCCGGAGTTCCGCGAGGCCGCCCCGTTCTTCTACTACGATTTTGACTTTAACGTGCTCAACTACGGCTCGTTGTACCTCAACCCCACCACGCCGCTCAAGGTGGCCACCATCGACAACTTCGACCTGCGCTACGAGCTGTACCCGTCGGCGGGCGAGCTGGTGCACATCGGGGCTTTCTACAAGCACTTCACCAACCCCATCGAGAACGTGGTGGTGCTGACCACCAACCTGGCCTACACGTTCACCAACGCCCCGAGCGCCTACGTGTACGGGGTGGAGGTGGACGTGAAGAAGAGCCTGAACTTCCTCGACGAGGCCTTTGGTACCTCGGGGCTGAAGAACTTCTCGCTCGTGGCCAACGCCTCGCTCATCAAAAGCCAGGTAAGCCTGGGCGACAACGTGGCCGCCTGGGACAACAAGCGCGCCCTCCAGGGCCAGTCGCCCTACGTCGTCAACGGCGGCCTCTACTTCCAGACGCCGGACAATTCGTGGCAGGTGACGGCCCTCTACAACGTGTTCGGGCCCCGCATCCTGTTTGCCGGCAGCGACCAGTACCCCGACGTGGTGGAGCGGCCCCGCCAGACGGTGGACCTCTCCCTCACCAAGGCCGTGGGCCCGCGCCTCTCCTTCAACGCCGGCGTGCAGGACCTGTTCAACCAGCCGGTGAACCTGGTGCAGGACTACAACCGCGACAAAAAATACACCACCAGCGACCAGTCGCTGGCCAACTACCGCCGCGGCACCTACTACACAGCGGGCCTGCGCTTCACGCTGCAACCCCGCGCGGCGGCCACCACGCCGCTGCCTTAGCCTGCATACCCGCCTCCGCGCCAACCGGTTTACACCATCCCTTTTTATGAAAAAGAATACGCTTTCGCTGGGCTTCGTGGCCGCGCTGCTGCTCGGCCTGGCTTCTTGCCAACCCCAGGACATTACGCCCGCTCCCAACGCGGCCCCCAATGGCGGCACGGGCACCGGTACCGGTACCGGTACCGGCTCAACCAATACCGCGCCCGTCGTAGCGGTGCAGGGCGAAATCACGACCAATACCACCTGGACGGCTGCCAACCAGTACTTGCTGCAAGGCTACGTGTACGTGCGCAGCGGGGCCACCGTCACCATTGAGGCGGGCACGCTCATCAAGGGCGACAAGGACTCCAAGGGCTCGCTCATCATCGAGCCCGGGGCCAAGCTCATCGCCATCGGCACGGTGGCCAAGCCCATTGTCTTCACCTCCAACCAACCCAAGGGCGCGCGCAACTACGGCGACTGGGGCGGCGTGATTCTGTGCGGCAACGCCCCGGTGAACACCGTGGTGAACGGCGTGAAGCCCCAAGTGGAAGGGGGCCCCACCACCCGCTACGGCAGCGCCGACCCGACGAACACGGCGGCCGTGGCCGACAATTCCGGCACCTTGCAGTACGTGCGCATCGAGTTCGGCGGCGTGGCCTTTTCGCCCAACAACGAAATCAACGGCCTGACCCTGTGCGGAGTGGGCAACGGGACCACCATCGACCACATCCAGGTTTCGTACTCCGGCGACGATTCGTACGAGTGGTTCGGCGGCACGGTGAACGCCAAGTACCTGGTGGCCCACCGCGGCTTCGACGACGACTTTGACACCGACAGCGGCTTCTCGGGCAAGTTGCAGTTCCTGGTCAGCCTGCGCGACCCGTTGGCGGCCGACCAGTCCGGCTCCAAGGGCTTCGAGTCCGACAACGACGCCAACAACACCGACAATACCCCCAAAACCAGCGCCGTGTTCTCCAACGTGACCCTGGTGGGGCCCCTGATTAACCCCAGCGGCACGGGCGGCATCAGCTCGCAGTACGTGGCCGGCGTGCACATCCGCCGCAACTCGGCCATTAGCCTGTTCAACTCGGTGGTGATGGGCTGGCCGACCGGCGTCCTCATCGACGGCACCAAAGCCGGGGCCAACGTGGCCAGCGGGGCCCTGGCCATCAAAAACACCATCGTGGCGGGCTCCCCCACCGGCTCCAACTCCAAGGGCGGCCAGAAGGACGTCATCTACATCGCCGGGGCCGGCGGGGCCGGCAGCCTTACCCCCACCAACACGATGAGCGCCGACTCCAGCGCCTTCGGTACGGCGGTGGGGCCCCTGACGTGGCTGTTCGCGTCGGCCAACGCGAACCGTAAATACAGCACTTCGGACGCCGTGCGCCTGCTCAACCCCTTCAACCTGACCTCGCCGAGCTTTCTGCCTTCCTCCACGTCGCCCATCGTTTACAACGGCACCACCAGCACCCCCGCCGTGGCCGCCAGCTTCGCCGACGCCAAGGTGAGCGATGCCTTCTTTACCAAAGTCGCCTACGTCGGGGCCTTCGCCGGCACCGGGGCCACCGCCGATAACTGGACGGCCGGCTGGACGAACTTTGACCCCCAGAATACGAACTACTAGGCCAATAGGCCAACCCCTCCCGCCGCTCGGGGCCGCGGGAGGGGTTTAGCAGCCGAACCAAGGCGGTGGCACCACGAACGCAAAGCGTGAATATTTGATGAATTAATGGGTGGGGAAGGTTATCAATAAATTAACCTTGTGTTAATAACACAACGATTAAGCAATATCGATTCCTGAAATCAGCCAAAGGCGGGTCGGAACTTTGTGTCCGAAACCAACCCCGCATTTTATGCTCCCCAACCGTACTGTTTTCTTTCGCGGCCTTTTGCTCGTGCTGCTGGCCTGGACGACGACAATTGCCCGCGCCCAGGTGACCACGTCCGCCCTTAGCGGCAAGGTGACGTCGGACAAAGGCGAAGACTTGATTGGCGTGACGGTGGTGGCCACCAACGTGGGCACCGGCACCAAGCGCGGCACCGGCACCGAGCTGGACGGCCGCTTCAACATCCCGAACCTGGCCCCCGGTGGGCCCTACAGCGTGACGGTGACCTACGTGGGCTACAAGGACCAGACCGTGGGCGGCGTGTTTCTGACCCTGGGCAACACCACCCGCCTGAACGTGGTGCTCGTGACCGAGGCCCAGCAGCTGAACGAAGTGGTGGTGGTGGGCAACACCGAAGCCACCAAAACCGGGGCCGGCACCAACGTGGGCCGCGCCGCCATCCAGCAGCTGCCCACCATTTCGCGCAGCATCCAGGACTTCACCCGCCTCGACCCGCGCAACTCGAACAACTCGTTTGCCGGCACCTCGTTCCGCTACAACAACATCACCCTCGACGGGGCCGTGAACAACGACGCCATCGGCTTCTCGCCCTCGCTGGGCGGGCAGGGCGGCACCAGCGGCCTGCCCGGCAGCTCGGCCCGCGCCAACCCAATCTCGCTCGACGCCATCCAGGAAATCCAGGCCCAGGTGGCCCCCTTCGACGTGAAGCTGGGCAACTTCACCGGCGGCTCCATCAACGCCGTGACCCGCTCGGGCACCAACGATTTCCACGGCTCCCTCTACGGCTTCGGCCGCAACCAGGGCATCACGGGCACCAGCATCGACGGGGCCAGCACCAAAATCGGCTCCGCCTACCACGACTACCAAACCGGCCTGCGCCTCGGGGGCCCCATCATCAAAAACAAGCTATTCTTTTTCGTCAACGGCGAAATTGCCCGCCGCAACGAGCCCCAGTTCTACGCGGCCGGCACGCCCGGCTCGCCGGTGTCGGTGGGCCTGGCCCAGGCCATTGCCGCCGACGTGCAGACGAAGTACAACTACAACGTGGGCGACTACGGCGACTACAACATCTACGCGAACAGCGACAAGATTTTTGGCCGCATCGACTGGAACGTGAACGACAAGACCAGCGTCGCGCTGCGCCACAACTACGTGAAGTCGGAGGCCACCAACCTGGAGCGCTCCAGCAGCCTGTTCAAGTTTGGCTCGCAGGACTTCGTGCAGAACAACCTGCAAAACTCGACGGTGCTGGAAGTGAAGTCGAACTTCACCAACAACCTCTCCAACAACCTCATCCTGGGCTACACCGACATCAAAGACTACCGCACGCTGCTGGGCGGGCAGGCCAACGTGTTCCCGTACGTGCAGATTAACAACGTGGGCCCCAACGCGGCCAACGGCTACCTCGGCTCGAACCAGATTTTGCTGGGCTCGGACCGCGAGGCGAGCATTTTCAACACCCGCACCAAGACGTTTGAGATTACCGACAACGTCACCTTCTACACCGGGGCCCACGCCCTGACGCTGGGCACCCACAACGAGCTGTACAAGATTGACTACGGCTTCATCAACTCGTGGAACGGCCGCATCGAGTACAACAACGTGTCCGACTTCCTGGCCGACCAGCCCAACCGCATCCGCGGCACGTTCCACCTCGGCGACAACAGCTACGACTACAACTACAACAACCCGTCGGCCTCGTTCAACATCAACCTGTACTCGGCCTATTTGCAGGACGAGTGGACCATCAGCGACCGGTTCAAGGTAACGCCCGGCATCCGCTTCGACCTGACCTCGCTGCCAACCGCGCCAGCCTTGAACACGGCCCTGGTGAACAACCCGACCAACGACGCCCACACGCTCAACCAAACCTACCAGCACACGGCCTGGTCCGACCTGCAAAACAACATTTTCGGGCAGGTGCAGATTTCGCCCCGCCTGGGTTTCAACTTCGACGCCAAGGGCGACCAGAGCATCGTGCTGCGCGGCGGCTCGGGCCTGTTCACGGGCCGCATTCCGTTTGCCTGGCTGGGCTACGCCTTCTACAACAACGGCGTGAACTACGGCGCCACGGACCTGAACAACATCCAGCGGGGTACCATTGGGGCCCCGGGCCAGGCGGCGGGCACCGGCGCGGGCACCAAGTACCTGCTCAACCAGGACCCGGGCCAGATTTATGCGCAGCTGCCGGCCTCGTCGCAGACCACCAAGGAAGTGAACCTGATTGACAACCACTTCAAGATGCCGCAGGTGTGGCGCTCGTCGCTGGCCCTCGACCTGAAGCTGCCCGGCGGCGTGCGCGCCTCTGTGGAGGCCCTGTACACGAAGGTGCTCGAAGACGTGCGCTTCGAAAACATCAACCTGGTGGACGCCACCTCGCCGCTGCTGCTGGGGCAAAACAAGCCCAGCGAGACGCCCTACTACGTGGCCGCCCCCTTCCCGAACGCCACGGGCACCACCACCAACGCCACCAAGGTGAACACGGCCTTCTCGAACGCCTACTTCCTCACCAACACGCAGCAGGGCTACCGCTACCAGTTCACGGGCTCGCTGGGCAAGTCGTTCGCCAACGTGCTGGACGTGACGGCGGCCTACACCTACGGCGTGAGCAAGGACATCAGCAACGGCATCCGCAACTCGCCGGAAAGCAACTGGCAGCTGAACCCGGCCCTGAACTCGAACAACCCGGCCCTGGCCTACTCCAACTTCGACCTGCGCCACCGCGTGGTGGGCTCGCTGAACCTGCACCAGAACATCGGCGAGCGGTTCACCGGCTTCGTCACGTCGGTGCTGACCTTCGCCAGCGGCTTGCCCTACACCTACGTGTACAACAACAACTTCTACGGCGACGGCCAGCAGCAGGTGAAGCTGGCCTACATCCCGGGCAGCGCGGCCGACATCGTGCTGGTGAACACCGTGGCCAAGACCGTGAACGCCTCTGGCTTCGCCGTTGACGCTTCGGGGGCCCAGTACGCGGCCCTGAGCAGCTTCATTGACAGCGACCCCTACCTGAAAAACCGCCGCGGCCAGTACGCCGAGCGCAACGCCGCCCGCACCCCCTGGAACGACCAGGCCGACGTGCGCTTCATGCTGGAGGCCCGCCTGGGCAACCTCTCGCCCAACGCCGCCGGCGTGGTGGCCAGCGGCCACAGCATCCAGATTTCGTTCGACATCCAGAACGTGGGCAACCTGCTCAACAAGAACTGGGGCCGCCAGTACTTCGTGCCGAACACCTTCAACTCGACGCTGGGCGTGGGCCTCTCGCAGGTGGCCTTCGCCGACGCGGGCGGCAACCTCTCGACCACCTACAACGCCGCCACCTTCAACCGCGCGGCGTTCCAGTACAGCGCCCCGGCCACGTATTCCATCGACCAGCTGGCCTCGCGCTGGCAGGGCCAGCTGGGCCTGCGCTACTCGTTCTAAGCCTTCTGCCAAAACACGCTGCGGTTCCGGCCGCACTGGCAAAGCCGCCACTTCCCCAGGGAGTGGCGGCTTTTTTGGTGGCGGGTGGCCCCGGTGGTCGGTACCCGGCCGGCCCGCCGCGGCGAGTGCCAGCGTTACTTTGTGCCGTAACAACTGCCAGACACTAGCTACCACCAACCAAGTCCTGACCTTGCGCATCCTGCACCTGCCCAAGTGGTACCCCCACCGCTACGACGACCAGGACGGCGACTTCGTGGCGCGGCACGTGGCGGCCGTTGCGGCGCACGGCGGGCCGGGGGGCGGGCCGGTGGCGTCGGCGGTGGTGTTTGCGGCCGTGGCGCGGGGCCCCCTGCCCGGGCTCATCGCGGAAGAAGCGGACCTGGGCGGCCCGGTGCCCACCTGGCGCTACTACTACCGCGCCCGCCCCACCGGCTGGGGCCCCCTGGACAAACTGCTGAAACTGGGCCTGTGGCTGGCCTGCCAGCGGCGCGGGTGGCGGGCCGTGCGCCGGCACTGGGGCGGGGCCGGCCCCGACCTGGTGCACGCCCACGTGCTGCTGCGCACGGGGCTGCTGGCGTGTTGGCTGCGCCTGACACGCGGCATCCCGTACCTCCTCACCGAGCACTGGACGCTGTACCTGCCGGCGCGGGCGGCGGGCATCGGCTGGTGGCGGCGGCAGCTTACGCGGCTGGTGGTGCGGCGGGCGGGGGCCCTGCACACGGTGTCGGGGGCCCTGGCCGAAGCGCTGGCGGCGCTGGGGGCCCGGCCGGCGCGGGCGGCGGTTATTGCCAACGTGGTCGATACCGACCTGTTCCGGCCGGCCGCGCCCGGGGCCCCTGCGCCGGCCGGGGGCACCCTGCTGCACGTGGCCGCGTTTCACGACGCGGTGAAAAACCTCTCGGGCGTGCTGCGGGTAGTGGCGGCCCTGCGCCCGGCCTGGCCCGGCCTGCGGCTGCGCATAGCCGGCTACGGCCCCGACGAAGCCCGCCTGCGCCGCTACGCCGCCGGGCTGGGGCTGCTGGCCGACGGCACCGTGGCGTTTCTGGGCAAGCTGCCGCACGCGGCGGTGGCCGCCGAAATGCAGCGGGCCGCCGCGCTGGTGTCGTTCAGCCGGGCCGAAACGTTTGGGGTGGTGCTGCTGGAAATGCGGGCCTGCGGCCGGCCCGTGGTGGCCACCCGCACCGGCGGCGTGCCCGAGTTGTTTCAGCCCGAAAACGCCTTCGGCCTGCTCGTGGCCCCCGACGACGAAGCCGCCCTGGAAGCCGCCCTGGTCGCCGTGCTGGCCGGCACCGCCCGCTTCGACCCGGCGCAACTGCGGGCCGATGCCGACCAGCGCTGCGCCCCCGTGGCCGTGGGCGAGGCCTTCGGGGCGCTGTACCGGCAGGTGCTGGGCCCCGCGTGGCGCACTGCACCGGGGCCCGGCGTTGCGGCGTCAGTTGCTAAAAACGGGTAGCCAACAGCTACTTATTTCACCACTTCCAGCCAGCCTTTCACGCGGCGGCCGTCGGGATATTCGAGCAGGTAGTAGTAGAGGCCGGCGGGCTGGCCCGCGGCGGCCCAATCGTTGCGGTAGGCCGCGGCTTCGAACACCGGCTGGCCCCAGCGCGAGAAAATCTGGAGGCGGGGCGCGCAGCTGGCGGGCAGGCGGAAGGTCTGGTTCAGGCCGTCGCCGTTGGGGGTGATGATGTTGGGCAACGGGTTGTCGGTGGCCTCCACGGGGGCCAGGGCCACGGTGGTCTCGCAGCGGCCGTTGTTGTAGCGCAGGTGCGCCGTGGGCTGGTAGCGGCCCGCCGCGGCGTAGGTGTGCGTGGGGTTGGCGTCGGTGCTTTGGGTACCGTCGCCGAAGTCCCACTGCAGAGTGTAGGGCGGCGTGGGAACGTTGTAAGAAGGCGGGAAATTGCTGGTGGCCTTGAGCGTAAAATGCACATCGAGCGGCACCTGGTGGGCATCGGGGCAGGCCACGGGGGCCCAGGCGGCCGTGGGCACCGGCTGCGCGGCCACGCCGATGCGGAACCGCGCCTGGCTGTCGCAGCCGCCGGCTGTGCTCACGCTGTAATACACGTCGTAAAAGAAGCCCGGCGTGGGGTTGGAATCCGGCGGCAGGGTGAAGAAAAAGCCCGTGGCGAGCGAGCCGCTCACCCCGTACCCGGCCCAGGTGCCGCCCGCCGGGGTGCCGCGCAGGGCGAAGGGCCGGAAGCTGGCGGCATCGGGGCAGAGCAGCGTATCGGCCGGCACCTGGGCCGGCACGGGGGCGGGCACGGATACGGGCAGCGTGGCCTGGGTGCCGCACTGCCCGGCCGGCAGGGCGTACGTGAGCACAAACGCGCCCGCGCCGGTGGTGCGGCCATCGAAGTAGAAGCCCGTGGCCACCGAGCCGCTTACGCCGGGGCCGCTCCAGGTGCCGCCCGCCGGCGTGGCCGTCAGCAGCTGCGGCCCGGCCTTGGTGCTGCACACCGCCGGCAGCGGCGTCAGCACCAGGGCCGGCGTGGGCGTCACCGTTTCGCGCCGCGTCGATGTGGTGGAGCAGGCCGCCGTGCTGGCCGCCACGTAGGTGAGCACCTGGGGCCCCAGCAGCGCCGGGCCGGGGGTGAAAAAGAAGCCTGTGGCCACCGAGCCGCTTACGCCGGGCCCGCTCCACAGCCCGCCGGCGGGGCTGCCCACCAGGGGCAGGGGCCCGGCGGAAACGCACACGTCCTCGTCGGGGCCGGCCCGGGCCAGGTTGGGCTGGAAGTTGAGCACGAACGCCGCGTTGTTGCAGTTGGAGCTGCCGTTGACGGGCGAATACGTGTTGGCTCCCGGCGGAATGGGAAACCCGGTGTAGGAGCGGCACCCGCACACGGCCTGGTACACCACGCCGCGCGGGTCGAAGCGCGAGGTGCCGCCGTCCACGTGCTCGTTGCTGCTGCCGTAGAATGTGCCGTAGCCCAGGGCCCCCAGGCCGGGGGCAAACTGCGCCAGGTAAAAGCCGTAGCCCGAAGTGGTGGGCTGCAAGGCGTCGGGCGTCACGGGCAAGCCGGTGGTCAGCGAGCCGTCGTTGTCGCCCAGGTACGGGTACCCCCCGTACCGGTTTGTGTTGTCAAACCCGCCCCAACCGCACACGAACACCCGGTCGCAGCGGTCCACCAAAAACGCCGTGGGCACCAGGTCCACCACGGCGCGGCCGCTGCCGAACACCGTGGCCAACTGCGTCCGGCCCAGGTCGGCGCTGAGCTTGTGGATGAACTGCCGGCCGTTGGCGTTCCGGTACAGGCCGGGCGTGGTGGGGTAGGCCCCCAGCGTCTGGCCCAGCACGTACACCCCGCCGTCGGCCCCCAGCTGCACAAACTGCGTCTGGTCGTAGGCGCTGGTGCCCAAGTAGGTGGTGCGCAGCAGCGCAGTGCCGTCGGCGCTGAGGCGGGCCACGTAGCCGTCCACGCCGCCCTGGGCGGCCGGGTTCAGGGCCCCCGCGGTGGCCGGCAGGTCGGGGCTGAGGGTGCCGCCCGCCACGTACACCTCGCCGCTGCCGGGCGCTATTTGCAGCGAGTAGGCCGCGTCGGAGGCGCTGCCGCCCAGGTAGCTGCCCCAGAGCAGCGCCGTCAGGCCGGGGTTGAGCTTGCACACCACCCCGTCGGAGGTGCCGCCCCGGTAGGCGCTCTGGAAGCCGCGCGCGGCCGGAAAATCGCGCGACGACGTGCACGAGGCCACGTACACGTTGTCGGCCGCGTCCACCTCAATGTCGCCCCGAAACGGGTCGCCGTAGTTGTGCGCCAACTGGGGCGCGGTGCTCGCGACGTCCAAGGGCAGCAGGCCGTCGGTGCCGGTGCCGCCCAGGTAGGTGCTGCCCAGCAAGTTCGCGCCGTCGGCACTGAAGCGGCTGATAACCAAATCGGAGCCCCCGGGCAGCCCGGTGTATGAATAGACGCCGTCGCCCAGCGGGTCGGCCGGGGCCCCGCCGCCGAACGTGCGTTGCAGGGCCCCCGCCGTGGTCGGAAAATTTGCCGAGCCCGTGCTGCCCAGTACCAACAGTTCGCCGCGGCTGTTCACCACCAGGCTGTGCGGGAAATCGGCCGCGTTGCCGCCCAGGTACGTGGCCCAGGCACGCGCCGCCGGGCCGGTAGCCGCCACGTTGTACTTGATGAGGGCCATGTCGCATACCTGGCTAAAGGAGGTCTGAAAAGCCCCCGGGCTCACCGGGTAGCCGGGGCTGAAGGCGATGCCGCCCGAGTACAGGTTGCCCTGCGCGTCGTAGGTGGCCGTGAAGCCCCAGTTGTCGCCCAGCGCGCCGGTGTAAGTGGCAAACACCACCGTCGGGTCGATGGTCAGGGCCCGCTGGTGGTCGTAGGGCCCCAGCACGAAACGCGCCACCGCGCCGGTTAGCGCGTAGCGGCAAGCCACGGGCTGGCGCTGGCCTTGGGCATCGGTTTGCCAGGCCTGCGGGGCCAGCTCTTCGAGCGTGCCGGCGCTGGTTTGCACTTGCAAGCGGCCGTCGGGGGCCAGGCGCACGGCGTCGGCCCCGGCCACGCGCACGCCAATGGCGGCCGCGTCGGCCCCGGGGGCCACCTCAAAATCGTATTCCAGCCGCTGCTGCGCGTTTTCGTACACCCGCGCGTCCACGCCCGGCCACAGCCCGGCGTAGCGCAGCTGCTGGTAGCCGCGCACGTCGCGGGCCCAGTGCGCGGCGTCGGCCCCCAGGAAGTAGTTGCGCCGCTCGGCGGTGCGGGTTTCGGCGGTGAGGCGGGCCGGAGCCGCGCCCTCGAAGTGCAAATCCAGGGCGTGGGCCCGCACGGGCGCTTCGCCGGCCGGGTGGGTGCGGTGGCCGGGCAGGTCCACGTCGCTGAACAGCGCAAACCGCAGGCCGTCGGCTTCGGCAAACAGGCGGCCGCCGGGCACGGCCGCCGCGTAGCGGGCCGGCGCGGCCCACTGGCCCTTGTTTTCGATGAATTCGAGGGTGGGCGCGGGGGCCGCGTTGGCCTTGTGAGCGGGCGCGGCGCGGGCCAGGGGCCCCAGCAGCGCAAGGCCCAGGAGCGTAAAACGTGTTTTCACAGGATGGTTGTCGGGAACAGTTACCGCAACTGATAAAGATAGGGCTGCCAGGCCGCAACGGGCAAAACGGGTCCCGGCTAATCTTTGGCCTGTCCCGCCTGCCGTTGCCGCTCCGGCCGGGCTCCGCAGCGAAATGCCGCCGCGCCCGCGGCCCTACTCGTACAAGTCGTGCGGGTCGGCGGCGGCCAGCTCCACCAGAAACTGCCCCAGCTCAGCGGTGAGGGCCTGTAGAAACGCCGCGCCTTTGGCGGCCGTGGCTGCTGCGGGGTTGCCCGCGCCCGTGTCGGCCGTTACCTGGCTCCAGGCGCGTTGTGCCCAGGCCCACTCCCGCAGGGCCCGGGGGCGGAACCGCTTGGTGGTCCCCGGGCCGGCCTCGGCCAGGGGGCGCACCAGGTGGGGCGCGAGGTGCAGCATCATGCTCGTCTCCATCTCGTCGGCGTGGTCGCCGGGGGCCTCAAAAAACTGGCTCCGGTCCACAATGTGGAACAGGTTGGCGGTGCACAAGAACACGGCGGGGAACTCGGCTTGCAGCTCGCGCAGGATTTGCCGGAAGTCGTTGCCGCCGTGCCCATTCAGCACCAGCAGCTTGGGGAAGCCCTGGCGGGCCAGCACCCGCACCAAGTCGCGCAGCACGGCCAGTTGGGTGCTCGGGTTCAGGTTCAGGTCGAGGGCGATGTCGAGCTGGCCGGTGTTCACCCCGAAGGGCACGGTGGGCAGCACCACCACCCGGGCCCCCTGCTCCCAGGCCAGCCGGGCGGCTTCGGCGGCCACGTAGTCGCACTGCACGTTGTCGGTGGCGTAGGGCAGGTGGCGGTTGTGGGCCTCGGTGGCCCCCCAGGGCAGTACCACCACCTCGAAAGCGCCGGCCAGCACGGCCGGCCAAGTGGTTTCGGCCAGAATGTAAGGACGCGGGCTCATCGGAAACGGAAGAAAATGGTCGTGCAGGCCGCTAGGGCACAGGGGCTTCGCTACCGCACCACCTGCACCCAGCCCTTCACCTGGCGGTCGTCGGCGTCGCGCAGCAGGTAGTAGTAGAGGCCGGCGGCCAGGCCGTGGGCGTCCCAGTCGTTGTGGTAGTCGGCGGTGGCGTACACCTCCTGGCCCCAGCGCGAAAACACCTTCAGGCTGGCCGGCCGGCAGCTGAAGCGCGGCTGGAAGGTGGCGTTGAGCGCGTCGTCGTTGGCGGTGATGACGTTGGGCACGAACACGTCGCCCACTTCCAGGGGCGCGAACTGCGTGGTCACGTCGCAGGCCCCGTAGCGGGCCGTGAGCTTAACGCGGTAGGTGCCGGCCTGGGCGTAGCGGTGGGTGGGCGCGGCCTCGGTGCTGGGGGGGCTGCCGTCGCCGAAGTCCCAGAGGTAGGTGCCGCCGGCCATTTGCGGCGTCAGGGGGCAGTCGAAGGGCGCGAGGCCGGCGTACTGGGGCGCGGCGGCGCACACGGGCAGGTTCAGGGGCACGTCGGCGAGGTTGGCGGGGGCCAGCACCACGCGGCGGGTGGCGGCGCTTTGGCAGGGCCCCTGCGCCACGGTGTACACGAGGTCGAAGGTACCGCCCCGGTTCTGGGTGTTGGGCGGGGTGAAGAGGCCGGTGGGGCTCACGCCCGGCCCGCTCCACACGCCGCCGGCCGGGCTGCCGCGCAGCTGGAAGGGCTGCAATTGGCTGGCGCACAGCGTGGTGTCGGGCCGCACACGGGCCGCGAGGCCGCTGCCCACCACCACCTGCTGGGTGGCCGCGCCGCAGGCCAGCGAGTCGGCCACGGTGTAGCTCAGGGTGAAGGTGCCCGGCCCCGCCGCCTGGGGCGAAAACGTGTTGCCGCTCACGCCCGGCCCGCTGAACGTGCCCCCGGCCGGCGTGGCCGCCAGCATCACGGCCGGGCCGCTCACGCACTGCGCTGGCACCGGCGCAAACGCGGGCACCAGCGCCGGGGCCACCTGGTAGCGCACGCGCAGCGTGGCCACGCACGAGCCGCTCGTGGCCACAGTATAGGTGATGAGGAACGCCCCCGGGCCCACCGCGGCGGGCACGAACTGGTAGCCCCCGGCGGCGGTGCGCTGCACGCCGGGCCCGCTCCACACGCCGCCGGCGGGCGTGCCGGGCAGGTCCACGGGGGCGGCGCTGGCGCACAGGGCCCGGCGCGGCCCGGCGCTGGCGGTTATCGCCTGGAAGTCCATCTTAAAAGCCGCATTGTTGCAGTTGGTGCTGCCGTTGCGGTTGGTGTAGGTATTGGCCCCCGGCGGCACCGGGAAGCCCTGGGTGCCCTGGCAGCCGCCGCACACGGCCTGGTACACGATGCCGCGCTTGTCGAAGCGCGAGGTGCCGCCGTCCACGTGCTCGCCCTCGCCGCCCTGCTCGCCAAAAAACGTGGCGTACTCCAGCGCCGCCAAACCGGGCGAGAACTCGGCCAAATAAAAGTCGGAGCCGTCAGTACGGGTCTGTACCGCGTCGGCCGTGGTGGGCAGGCCCGCGGTGGTGCCGCCCAGGTAGGGCCCGGTGGCCTGGTTGATGAAGCCGCCCCAACCGCTCACGTAAATACGCTCGCAGTCGTCGACCAGAAACGCGGTGGGCACCAGGTTGGGCCCGGTGCCGCTGCCGAACACGGTGCTGTACAAGCTGCTGGTGAGGTCAGCGTTGAGCTTCTGGATGAACTGCGCCCCGCCCCGGTTGGTGTACAGGCCGGCCGTGACGGGGAAGGCCCCGCCCAGCGTCTGGCCCAGCAGGTAGGGGTTGCCGGCCGCGTCGAGCTGCAGGAACTGGGCCTGGTCGTAGCCGGCGGTGCCCACGTAGGTGGCCCGCTCCACGGTGCGGCCGTCGGCGCTGATGCGGGCCGCGAAGCCGTCGACGCCCCCCGGCCGCGCGGCCCGGTAGGCCCCGGCGGTGGTAGGGAAGTTGGGGCTGAGCGTGCCGCCGCACACGTACACCCGGCCTTGGTCGTCGCGCTGCACCGAGTAGGCGGCGTCGGCCCCGCTGCCGCCCAGCAGGCCGGCCCAGGCCACGGCGCTCAGGTCGGGCGGCAGCTTGCACACCACGGCGTCGGTGGGGCCGCCCCGGTAGGTGCCGTTGAAGCCCGCACCCAGGCCGGGGAAGTTGGCTGAGGCCGTGCTGGCGGCCACGAACACGTTGCCCGCGCCGTCGAGCAGCACGTCGCTGCGGAACACGTCGCCGTAGTTGGCCGTCAGCTGCTGCGCGCCCGTGGCATTGAGCACGGGGGCCTGCACGCCGTCGTTGGCGCTGCCGCCCAGGTAGGTGCTGGCCAGCAGGGCGCGGCCGTCGGCGCTGAGGCGGGCCACGAACAAATCGGCCCCGTTGGGCATGGTGTACTCGCTGAGGTTGGTGAGGAACGGCTCGAAGTAGCTGCCCCCGCCAAACTTGCGGCCCAGGGCCCCGGCCGTGGTCGGGAAGTCGAGGGACGACGTGCTGCCCATCACCACCAGCTCGCCCAAGGCGTTGGTAACCAGGCTGTGCGGGTACTCGCTGCTGCTGCCGCCCAGGTACGTGGCCCAGACCCGCGCCGCTGGGCCCGTGGCCTGGGTGTTGTACTTGATAAGGGCCACGTCGCACACCCCGCTGAACGTGGTTTTGTAGGCCCCCACCGTGGCCGGGTAGCCGGGCCCGAAGGCAATGCCGCCCGAGTACAGGTTGCCCTGCGCGTCGTAGGTGGCCGTGAAGCCCCAGTTGTCCGTCAGCGAGCCGGTGAAGGACGAAAAAATTACCGTCGGGTCGATGGTCAGGGCCCGCGCGTGGTCGTAGGGCCCCAGCGCAAAATGCACCGTGCCGCCGGCCAGCGCGTAGCGGCAGGCCACGGGCTGGCGCTGCCCCTGGGCGTCGGTCTGCCAGGCCCGGGGGGCCTGCTCCGTCACGCGGCCCACGGCGGTGCTGATGGTCAGCTCGCCGGTGGCCGCGTCCAGGGCCACGGGGGCACCCTCGTAGCGCAGGGCCACCCGGGCCGCGTCGGCCCCGGGGGCCAGGGCGAAGTCGTACTCCAGGGTCTGGCCGCTTTCGTACACCGCCGCGTCGATGCCCGGCCACAGCCCGGCATAGCGCACCCGCCGGAAGCCGCCCACGCCGCTGGCCCAATGGCGGGCGTCCGGGCCGTGAAAGTAGTTGCGTACCTCGCCGGTGGGCTGCTCTGCCACCGGCCGCGCCTGGCGGCTGGCCCCTTCGAAGTGCACGGTGTAGGCGTGGGCGGCCAGCTGGTCGCGGGGGGCGGGGGGCCCGGCAGCTTCGCCCGCGGCCGGGGCCGCGCCGTGGCGGTGCAGCACGGCGGGGTCTACGAAGAGGTAGGTGAGGGCCGCGTTTTCCAGAAACAGCCGGCCGCCGGGCAGCGCCGCCGCGTAGCGGGCGCGGGCGTCCCACTGGCCCTTGTTTTCGATGAATTCGAGGGTGGCCGCCGCCGGCACGGCCCGGGGCCCCAGGGCGGGACGGGGGGCGGCCGGGGCCAGCGCTGGGGCCCCCAATAACAGGGCCCACCGGCAAGCAAAGTAAAGTTGTTTCATGACAAACAGAAGGACTGAAATATAAAGCGCAGCTTTTAGAATCAGGAAGTCGCTGAAATCAATTCGAGCGTTGTGCTTCGGCAAGCTCAGCACGACGCTCAATGGCATTTTCTAAACGGCTTTAGCGAAGCAATCCGCCGCTGCTAACGCGCGGCCTTGGGCTTTCGTGTGGGCCCCGCGCGGCTCAGGGTACCTTTGCGGCTCCTTAGCTCCCGCGTTGTGCGCCGTTCGTTTGCTTTCAAAATTACACTGCTGGCGCTGGCCTGGCTCGTGGCGGCCATTGCCTGCGAGCGGGTGCCGGCGGGCACCTGGTGGCCGGCCGTGTTCGGGGCCCTCACGGTGCCCGGGGCGCTGGCCCTCACGGCCCTGCTGGCGCTGTACTGGCTGCGCCGCCGCTGGCGCGTGGCCCTGCTGCCGGCCCTGGCCCTGGCCCTGTGCTGGCCCCACGTGCAGCGCGGCCTGGCCCTGCACTTTGGAGTGGT
This sequence comes from Hymenobacter caeli, assembly GCF_013294115.1. Classification (GTDB taxonomy): domain Bacteria; phylum Bacteroidota; class Bacteroidia; order Cytophagales; family Hymenobacteraceae; genus Hymenobacter; species Hymenobacter caeli. The sequence goes on from NZ_JABSNP010000003.1 coordinate 142,554, forward strand.
GGACGAGGAATTTTTTTTGGACAAAGGATTAGGGAGGAGAGACGAGGGGGTGACGGAGAAAAAAGTCTCTTCCCTTCCGCCCGTCCCCCCTCACCCCTCCTCCTTCGTCCCTAATCCCCAAAGGGTGCGGCTGCTCTCGGCCAACGTGCGCATCTTCAACGTGTACGCCCAGCTGCGCGACCCCGACTTTGCGTCCTCCAAGGCCTTCATCCGCTGGTTGGCCGCGAGCCCGGCCGACGTGCTCTGCCTCCAGGAGTTTTACAACGAGCCCGGCGGCTCGCACGAGAACGGGCCGGTGTTCCGCAGCGCCGAGCGGCTGGGGGCGGGCAGTGGCCGGCACGGGTTCGTGTCCACGAGCCTCACCAACAGCGTTGGGGCGGAGTTCGGGTTGGCCATTTTTTCCCGCTTTCCCATCGTGCGGCGCGGCGTTATTCCGTTCGGCAAGCTCACCCAAAACCACGCCATGTGGGCCGACCTGGCCCGCCCCGCTGCCCCCGGCCGCGCCCGGCCCGACACCATCCGCGTCTTCAACCTGCACCTGCAAAGCATGAGCCTGGCCGAGGGCGACATCGTGGCCGCCTCCACCACCGAGGCCGGGCTGCGCGACAAGGCCCCCGGCCTGCTGCGCCGCTTCCGCAACGGGGCCGTGGCCCGCGCCTGGCAAACCGACACCGTGCTGGCCCGCGTGCGCCGCTCGCCCTACCCCGTGCTGCTGGCCGGCGACTTCAACGACCTGCCCTACTCGTACCCCTACGACCAGCTGGCCGGCACCCTGCAAAACGCCTGGGCCACCGTGGGCCTCGGCCTGGGGGCCACCTACCACGGCCGCCTGCCCGGCCTGCGCATCGACCAGCAGTTTGCCTCCGCGCAGTGGCGGGTGCTGGGCTGCCGCGTGCACCGCGAGATTTTGTGGTCCGACCATTTTCCGGTGGAAGCAGTATATCAGCTGCGGTAGGCGCGGCCCCCGGCCCCTCCCCGGTGGGGAGGGGTGCGAGTGCCTGAATCGTTGAACGCACCCCTCCCCACCGGGGAGGGGCCGGGAGTGGGGTCAAGTGGTACCGCTCAAATTGCCGAACTTTGCGCCGCCCACCGCCCGAACGAAACGATACGCCCCGGGCCCGGTTGCCCGCTTTCTGATTTCCTGATTTTCATGTCGCTGACGCTTTATAATACCCTCACCCGCGCCAAAGCGCCTTTCGCACCCGTTCAGCCGCCCGTAGTGGGCGTGTATTTGTGCGGGCCCACCGTGTACAGCGAGGCCCATTTGGGCAACGCCCGGGGCCCCGTGGTGTTCGACGTGCTCACGCGCTACCTGCGCCACCTGGGCCACACCGTGCGCTACGTGCGCAACATCACCGACGTGGGGCACCTCGAAAGCGACGCCGACACGGGCGAGGACAAGCTCGAAAAAGCTGCCCGCGCCCAGCGGCTCGAGCCCATGCAGGTGGCCCAGCACTACGCCAACCGCTACCGCGCCCACATGGCCCAGCTCGGCTGCCTGCCCCCCGACATCGAGCCCCAGGCCAGCGGCCACATCACCGAGCAAATCGGGATGGTGGAGGAAATCATTGCCAACGGCCTGGCCTACGAGGTGAACGGCTCGGTGTACTTCGACGTGCCCAAATACGACGCGCAGCACGACAAAGCCGGGCGCTACGGCAAGCTCTCGAACCGCAGCGTCGAGGACCAGCTCGCCGGCACCCGCGACACGCTGGCCGGCCAGGACGAGAAGCGCAGCCCGCTCGATTTTGCCCTTTGGAAGAAGGCCTCGCCCGAGCACATCATGCGCTGGCCCTCGCCCTGGGGCGCCGGCTTCCCCGGCTGGCACCTCGAGTGCTCGGCCATGAGCCGCAAGTACTTAGGGGCCGAATTCGACATCCACGGCGGCGGCCTGGACCTGATGTTTCCGCACCACGAGTGCGAGATTGCCCAAAGCCAGGGCAGCCACAGCCACACCGACGAGGCCCGCGTGTGGATGCACAACAACATGATAACGGTGGGCGGGGCCAAGATGAGCAAGTCGACGGGCAACTTCATCACCCTCACCAACTTGTTTGCCGGGCCCACCGGGGGCCTCAGCCAGGCCTACTCGCCGATGGTGGTGCGCTTCTTCCTGCTGCAAGCCCACTACCGCTCGCCGGTGGACGTGAGCGACGACGCCCTGCAAGCCGCCCGCAAAGGCTACCGCAAACTCATGAACGGCCTGCGCCTGCTGGATAAATTGGCAGTGAGCAATGAACACTTGGCAAACGGGGCGGCACCCCAAGCACCGGGCACCAGCAACCAAGCACCAAGCACCGGGCACCAGGCACCAAAAGAAGATGCCGAGCTAACCAAGCTCACCACCGACCTGTGGGTGGGCCTGGACGACGACCTGAACACGGCCCGCAGCGTCGCGGCGCTGTTCAACTTGCTGCGCAAATTCAACGCGCTGGCCACCACGCCCGCCGCCCTGGCTGCCGTATCGGCCGCCGCATTGGCGGCCGCCGCGGCGGCCTACCGGGCCCTGGTGACCGGCGTGCTGGGCCTGCGCGACGAGCCCCGCGCCAACGCGGAGGAGCTGCTAGCCCTCACCCTGGGCTTTTATTCCGAAGCCAAGGCCGACAAAGCCTACGACAAGGTGGACGTTATCCGGGCCGCTCTCAAGGGCCAGGGCATCGTCATCAAAGACACCAAGGCCGGCGTGGAGTGGGCTTACAGCGAAGATTAAGTGGTTAGTTATCAGCTTGTAGCCTTTAGCTGCTAGCCAAGAATTTATAGCCCCTACTACCCAGAGCTAACGGCTAACAGCTGGCAGCTAATAGCTAAAAACATGAACCTTCGCCTTCCCCTGGCCGCCCTGGCGGGCCTCCTGCTGCTCACCGCCTGCCCCAGCAAAACCCCCGACGCCGGCACCGCCGAGGCCCCTGAGGCCCCGCTGGCCAAGGCCCCGGCCTTCAACGCCGACTCGGCCTACGCCTTCACGGCCCGGCAGGTGGCGTTCGGGCCCCGGGTGCCCAACTCGAAGGCCCACACGGCCTGCGGCAACTGGCTGGTGGCCAAGCTAAAAAGCTATAAGCTGAAGGTGCTGGAGCAGCCGTTTGACGCCATGACGTTCGACGGCACCAACATCCACGGCCGCAACATCGTTGCCCAGTTCCAGCCCCAGGCGGCCCGCCGGGTGGCTATCTTCGGGCACTGGGACACCCGCCCGTTTGCCGACAACGACCAGGCGAAGAAAAACGCGCCCATGGACGGGGCCTCCGACGGGGCCAGCGCCGTGGCCACGGCCCTTGAAATGGCCCGCGTGCTCAGCCAGCAGCCCGACAGCCTGGCCCCCGCCGTGGGCGTGGACTTCATCTTCTTCGACGCCGAGGACTGGGGCCACGACGACACCACCCAGGCCGACGTGAAAGACCAGCTGAACGAGGGCGGCGGCAGCTCGTCGTGGTGCCTGGGCTCGCAGTACTGGGCCGCCCACCTGCTGCCCGCCGGCTACAAGGCCGAATACGGCGTGCTGCTCGACATGGTGGGGGCCAAGGGCGGCAGCTTCACCCGCGAGGAAACCTCGCGCACCAACGCCCGGGGCCCCCTGGATAAAATCTGGAACACCGCCGCCCGCATCGGCTACTCCGACTATTTTCGCTTCCAGGACACGGGCGGCATCCTCGACGACCACGTGTACACCAACAAGGCCGGCATCCCCACGCTCGACATCTACGACCACCCACGCGGGGCCGGCCCGGAGTACTTCCCCGCTTACCACCATGCCACCACCGACAACATGGCCATCATTGACCGCAAAACGATGAAAGCCGTGGGCCAGACGCTGCTGCAAACCCTGTACGTGGATTGAGGCCGGGGCCCCATCTCCCACCAGAAGGTTCGGCCTATTCTGCGATGCAGCGTTGCAGCCACGCGGCGCAGTCGGGGGCATCGACGATGCTCCAGGAGTGGGGCATCCGCCGCTTGCCTGCGTAGCCCTTGCCCGTCGTTTCAATGTACTGGGCCCGGGTGTTGCCCTGGCGCTGGAGGCCGGCAACGAGGGCCGTGGCCCCGTAGGCGTTCAAGTCCAGCGGTTGCAGCGCCGGGCACGACTGCTGCCAGAAGGCCAGGTCGGGCTCGCAGTACAAGCGTACCGGCAAAGCCTTGAGCCACTGGGCTTCACCGCCGCCCGGGTCGCTGCGCAAAAAAGCGGAACGGCTGCGGTAGGCCTCTGGGAATTGCTCCGGCGACCCTCCCAGCTCGTGGGTTAATTCGCTCAGGATGCGCTGGTCGCCGGCGCGGAAGGCGGTGCAGTCCTGGTGCTCCAGGTGGTACTGCGCCCGGTGCCAGTGCTCGGCCAAGTCCAGCGGCGGATCGACGCCCAGCACGGCCCGCACGCGCCAGGGCCGTTGGATGCTGTCCCGCACCAGCTTTTCCGCGTAGGCAAAAGCGAGCTGGCCGCCGGCCGAAAACCCCCCGACCACCACCCGGCGGGCCAGGGCCGGGCGCTGCCGCACTACCTGCCCAATCGCCGCATCCAGGAAGCGCGTGCCGGAGGCGTCCAAGCTGATGCGGTCGTTCAGCCCAATCAGCAACACAACAAACCCCCGCCCGGCCGCCTGCTGCGCCAGACTCGTGGCGCTCAGTACGTCCCGGGCCGGCTCGCCCCGGCCCGGCAGCAGCACCAGCAGCCCCCGGGCCGGGGCGGTGGCCGCGTCGATTTGGTAGAATGTGCGTTTGCCAGGAAAGTCCTCGACCGCTGTTGCGGTAGTGGATTTTTCAAGACGCAGAACGTGCTTGTGCACCGGCTGGGCGCGGGCAACGGGGGCCCACAGCAGCCAGATTATAGCGGAAACGAAGGCGAGCCGAACCGGCATGGGGCGTATTTTGGGGAGGAAGTAATCTTTAGCTATTGTTTTAAAACAACTTATGGAAACGAATTACTTCAGCCAGGAGCCGCCGGCGTCCACCGTCAGCCGCGCCGTCCGGCCCACTACCAGGGCCCGGTTGTCGGCCTCGTGGCCCACGGGGAAGCCGTAGCCCACCGGGAAACTATAGAGCCGGGCGTAAGAATCGATGATTTCCTCGGCCGACTGGCCGAAGGGCACGGCGTTGTCGCGCAGCTGCGAGAAGTGGCCCACCACCAGCCCGGCCAGGCCCGCGAGCTGCCCGCTGCGGTGCAGGTGCAGCAGCATCCGGTCGAGGTGGTAGCGGTACTCGTCGAGGTCTTCAATGAACAGGATGCGGCCCGCAAAGCTGGCCTGCGAGCCCGTGCCGGTGAGCGTGTGCAGCAAACTCAGGTTGCCGCCCACCAGCTCGCCGGTGGCCGTGCCGGGGCGGTTGAGCGGGTGGGGTGGGGCGGCCAGGCCCGCGTCGGCCTCGCCGAACAAAGCGCGGCGCAGGCTTTCGAGGGCCGCCTCGCCGCCGGGCTGCCGGAACAGCACCGGTACTGGCGCGTGCAGGCTGGCGAAGCCCCGGCGCAGCAAGTGGCAGTGCAGCACGGTGATGTCGGAGAAGCCCACCACCCACTTGGGGTGCCGGGCAAAGGCCGTAAAGGCGAGCCCGTCCACGATGCGGGCGGTGCCGTAGCCGCCCCGGGCGCAGAAAATGGCCCGGCTGCTGGGGTCGTCGAGCTGGCGCTGGAAGTCGCGGCGGCGCAGCGCGTCGTCGCCGGCAAACTGGTGGTGGGCGGGGCCGATGCTCTCGCCGAGCGTGACTTCCAGGCCCCAGCTGGTCAGCACGTCCAGGGCGGGGGCGAGGTCGGCGGCCGGCACGTGGCGGGCGGGGGCCACCAGGGCCACGCGCTGGCCCGCTTGCAGCGGCGGCGGAAAAATAATGGGCATAAGCAAACCTTAAAACGGGCCCGCAAGTAACAACGGGGCAACGGGCCCAAACGAGCAGGCAAATGGGAAGCGGCGCGGCGCTCATCAAAAAATCAGCAGTTTTTCAGCGCGTAGGAGCGAATTTGCGGACGCCGCCGCCGCTGACCGCCGCCAAGCCTTAAAAGTTAAATTAATCCGTACTTAAAGCGTATTTCTAGCCGCCATGAAAACAACCTTACTCCTGCTGGCGCTGCTTTTGCTGGCCGCCGCCGGGCCCGCCGCCGCCCAAATCGATACCACCCGGGCCCGCTACTACCAGCCCGTGTTTGCCAACGTGGACGTGACGAGTGGCGTGGCCTACGGCTCGGCCACTACCTACACGGGCAGTACCCAGTCGCTGCTGATGGACATCTACCAGCCGCAGGGCGACACGGTGAAGCGGCGGCCGGTCATCATTTTCGCCCACCAGGGCGGCTTTTACATCGGCAGTAAAACCGACGCCTACATGGTGGCCGTGTGCACCCGGCTGGCCCGGCTGGGCTACGTCACGGCCAGCATCGAGTACCGGCTGGGCTTCCCGCTCACGGGCTTCCCGGTGCTCACCGACACCGTGGGCCTGGCGCAGGCCGCCATCCGGGGCGGCCAGGACCTGAAAGCGGCCGTGCGCTTCTTCCGCCGGGACGCGGCCACCGCCAAAACCTACCGCGTCAACCCCGCCTACATCGCCGTGGGCGGCTCGTCGGCCGGGGCCTTCGCGGCCCTCGAAGTCGGCTACCTGGACAAAGACAGCGAAGTGCCGGCCTACGTGAACATCGCCAGCCTGGGCGGCGTGGAAGGCCAGAGCGGCAGCCCCGGCTACAGCAGCCTCCCGCTGGCCGTGCTCAACCTGAGCGGGGCCACCCAAAGCCCGAGTTACATCGAGGCCGGCAACGCCCCGCTGTGCAGCGTGCACGGCACGGCCGACATGACGGTGCCCTACTTCCAGGGCAAAATCGGGGCGGGCCTGCCGCCCAAGTACGTCTATGGCAGCGGCCGCCTCCACCCCCGCGCCGCGGCCCTGGGCATTACCAACACGCTGCGCACGCTCAAAGGCGCGGGCCACATCCCCTTCGAAAACAACGCCGCCTACGCCGACACCGCCTTCTGGACCATCCGCGACTTCCTGCGGCCCTTGCTGCGGCAAACCGGCACTGTGCTGGCCGCCCGCGCCGCCACCGCCGGCCCCTTGGCCCAGGCCTACCCCAACCCCGCCCGGGACGCCGTGCAGCTGGTGATTCCCGCTGCCTGGCACCAGCTCGGCGAAGCCCAGCTGCTGGACATGACCGGCCGCGTAGTCCGCCGCCTCTACCCCCGCCCCGCCGACCTGCGCCTGGCCCGCGGGGCCCTCACGGCCGGCGTGTACATGCTGCGCTTCCCGGGGCAGGCCCCGCTGCGCATCGTGTTTGAGTAGCGTCGGGGTGCGCTGCGGGCGCGTGGGGCCAAGCGGTGTCGCGACGGGATTTTCAGGGCCCCAAAGCAGTTAATTGCTTTAAGGAAGGCCGGTTAACACAGGGTTGCTTCTTGGATGTGCCTTGGGAAGTGTACGGTTTTTGGCCCTGCTGGCCGCTGCGCCCGGCGGGGTATTTTTCAAGTTTCGCTTTTTCGGAAGGCGTGTTTTCAAGCCGCTGCCACATGAGGTTGCCTTTTCCAAGCTATGGCGGTGGGCTTAAGCGGGATGGTCCGGCGACTTTTTTTGTCGTCGGGCCACTCTGACGGTGGCCCGGAGCTGCTGTTTTTGGGTAAGAGTGGCCCGACGCAGCCCTGCGGGCAATTCGCCGGACCACCCCGTTTTAGACCACCGCCCAAATCATAAGCGCACCCCATGGTAAGCCTGGCCGAACTCGAAGCCGCCGCCCGCATCGTGTACGCTACGATGCCGCCCACGCCCCAGATTCGCTGGCCGCTGCTGAGCGCCCGGGCCGGCTGCGAGGTGTGGGTGAAGCACGAAAACCACACGCCCACCGGGGCCTTCAAAGTGCGGGGCAGCTTGGTGTACCTGCACGAGCTGCGGGCGCGGCAGCCCGCCGTACCCGGCGTGATTACGGCCACGCGGGGCAACCACGGGCAGGGCATCGCGCTGGCGGCGGGCCGGCTGGGCCTGCGGGCGGTTGTGGTGGTGCCGCACGGCAACAGCCCGGAGAAAAATGCTGCGATGCGCGGCTTCGGGGCCGAAGTGCGGGCCTTCGGGCGCGACTTTGACGAAGCCAGGGCCCACGCCGAAGAAGTGGCCGCGGCGGAAGGGCTGGCCTTCGTGCCGTCGTTCGCGCCCGCGCTGGTGGCCGGCGTCGGCACCTACGCCCTCGAGCTGCTGCGGGCCGTGCCCGACCTCCACACGGTGTACGTGCCCATCGGCCTGGGGTCGGGCATTTGCGGGGTGGTCGGCGCCCGCGATGCGCTGGGCCTGGCGACCCGCGTCGTGGGCGTGGTGCACGAAAACTACCCCGCCTACGCGCTGTCGGTGGCGGCGGGCCGGGTGGTGAGCACCGCCCCGCCCCCCGGCCCGCCCACCATCGCCGACGGCCTGACCGTGCGGGTGCCGGCGGCGGCGGCGCTGGCGGTCATCCGCGCGGGGGCCGAGCGAATCGTGGCGGTAAGCGAGGCCGAGGTCGCCGCCGCCGTGCGGCACTACTGCTCCGACACCCACAACATGGCCGAAGGAGCCGGGGCCGCCCCCCTCGCCGCCCTGCTGCAAGCGCCGGAGCAAGCCGCCGTGCGCGGCCAGAAAGTCGCGCTCATCCTCTGCGGGGCCAACATCGACCGCGACGTCTATCAGCAAATTCTGGCCGGGTAAGCGGCGGCCCCGGAGTTTCCGGGTCAAGCCTTGGGAATAATCCAGCCGGTAGTTCAGAGAGCGGTGAAACGGCTGGGCTTGCATCCCCGTGCGCCCGGGTACCGTAGTAGCCATAACCGCCTGCAACGGCCCAAAAAACTTCCTATGCCGCCACGCCCAGCGCCTCCAGCAGCAGCTGTTTCTGGGCCTGAAAGTCGGGAGCGGTGCGGCGGCGGGGGCGGGGCAGGTCCACGGCGAAGGTTTGGTGGACGCGCCCCGGGCGGCTGCGCAGCACCACCACGCGGTCGGCCAGCACGAGGGCTTCTTCCAGGTCGTGGGTCACGAGCACGAGGGTGGGCCGGTCGTCGGCCCAGATGTCGAGCAGGTGGTCCTGCAAGTCCATTTTCGTAAACGGGTCGAGGGCACTGAAGGGCTCGTCGAGCAGCAGCAGGCCCGGCCGCGCCACCAGGGCCCGGGCAATGGCCGCCCGCTGCGCCATGCCGCCCGAGAGCTGCCGCGGCCACGTCCCGGCAAAGTCGCTGAGGCCCACCCGGGCCAGGGCTGCCGCGCTGCGCTCGGTGCGCTCAGCGGCGGGCAAGCCGGCGATGCCGAACTCCACGTTCTGGCATACCGTGAGCCAGGGCAGCAGGCGCGGCTCCTGGAAGATGAAGCCCACGGCCGGGTGGGGCCCGGCCACCGGGGCCCCGTCAATCAGCACGCGGCCGGTACCGGGCGTTTCCAGCCCCGCCGCGATGCGCAGCAGCGTGCTCTTGCCGCAGCCGCTGGCCCCTACCAACGCCACAATCTCGCCCGGGGCCACTTGCAGGCTCACGTCGTGCAGGGCCACCACCTGGGGCCCAAACTGCTTGCCTACGTGTTCGATGCGGAGCATGTCAGTTATTCCCGTTGGCCCCGTGCGTGTCCTGCCAGCGCAGCAGGCGGCGGCTGAGCCAAGCTAGGCCGGCGTCGGTGGTGCGGCCCAGGACGGCGAAAAGCAGGATGGCGGCCAGGATGGTCTGGGGCCGGCCGGTCATCTGGCCATCTACCAGCAGGAAGCCCAGGCCCTTGGTGGCCCCCATGATTTCGGCGGCCACCACGAACATCCAGCCCAGGCCCAGGCCGTTGCGCAGGCCCACCAGGTAGGCCGGCAGCGTGGCCGGCAGGAATACCCGCCGCACCAGCGCCAGCCCCGAAAGCCGGTACATGCGGCCCACTTCCACCAGCTTGCGGTCCACGCCCTGCACGCCGCTCATCAGCCCCAGGTACACCGGAAAGAACACGCCCACGGCAATCAGCACCACTTTCGAGGTTTCGTAGATGCCCATCCAGAGGATGAACAGCGGCACCCAGGCCAGCGACGGGATGTTGCGCACGCCTTGCAGCAGCGGGTCGAGCAGGCGGCGGGCCAGGGGCGCGTAGCCCGTGAGGGCCCCCAGCGCCGTGGCCGCCGCGCTGCCCAGCACGAAGCCCGCCCCCACCCGGGCCAGCGTCAGGCCCAGGTGGTGCCACAGCTCGCCGGTACGGGCCAGCCCGGCAATGGTGGCCAGCACCTTGGAGGGCGCGGGCAGCAGGTTGGGCGGCAGCGTGCCGGCGCGGGCCAGGATTTCCCACAGCGCCAGCAGCGCCAGGGGCAGCACCGCGCCCAGCGGCCACTGCCAGCGCCGCGGCGGACGCGGGGCCGCCGGGGGCCGGGCAGCCGGGGCCGCAGTGCGAACCGTGAGCGACGGCAGGGTCAGCGTGGAGTTGGACATAAATAGCGGAATTGAATAATAGAAATTTGCGGCGGACCCTGGTCTTACCGCACCGCCACCGGCGCGGCGGGCAGCTTGTCCACGTACTGCGGGTCCACAAGGGCGGCCAGGGTTTTGGCCACGTCCACGCCCGCCTCAATGGTGCCGGTTTTCTTGAGCACGTCGCCGGCCGCGGCGATGGTGGCCAGCTGCGCGGCCCCGAAGTGGCTGATGGACAAGTCGGTGCGCGCAAGTTGCTTGGCCGCTACCTCAGGGCTCAGGTTGGCCGCAGTGGCCAGCGTCTGCTGCAACTCGGCGGGGTGTTGCTTGGCCCAGGCGCGGGCCTGCTCGTAGGCTTGCAGCACGGCGGCCACCAGGGCCGGGTGCTGCCGGGCAAACTCCTCGCGCACGTTCAGCACGCCGTAGCTGTTGAACTCGGGGTTGCGGTAGAAGAGCTTCGCGCCCGCCTCCAGCTCGGCCTTGGCCATATGCGGGTCGAGGCCGGCCCAGGCGTCCACGTCGCCTTTTTCGAGGGCGGCGCGGCCGTCGGGGTGTTGCAGCGGCACCAGCTCGATGTCCTTCTCGCTCATCCCGGCCTGGTCGAGGGCCCGGAGCAGGAAAATGTACGGGTCGGTGCCCTTGGTGGCGGCCACGCGCTTGCCCTTGAGGCCGGCCACCGTCGCGATGGTCGATTTAGGGCCCACGCACAGCGCCGTCCACTCGGGCTTCGAGAAGATGTATATGGCTTTCAGCGGGTTGCCGTTGGCCCGGCCCACCAGGGCCGCCGCTCCGGCCGTCGAGCCAAAGTCGATGCTCTTGCCGTTCAGGTACTCCAGGGCCTTGTTGCTGCCCTGGCTCAGCACCCACTCCACTTTGATGTTCTGCTTGGCCAGGTTCTTTTCCAGCCAGCCCTGCTGCTTCAGCACCAGGCTCAGCGGGTTGTAGTAGGCGTAGTCGAGGCGAACGGTTTCGGGAGCGGTGCCCACCGGGCTGCCGTTTCCGCCGCAGCCGGCCAGCAGCCCCACCAGGGCCAGTATGCTGCACAAAAAGGTTAGCGGCCCGCGGCGGGCCGACGAAAAGAAGTTGTTCATATCGAAGAAAGGAAAGATGCCGGAGCCCTGTAAAACGGAGTGGCACTCCGTTGGGGCCGGACGTTAAAACGGAGTGCCACTCCGTTCTACATTTTACTCATTGTGCCAGCACCGGCACGTAAAAGCGCTCCAGGTGCTGCGCGATTTGCACGGTTTCCAGCAGGAAGCCGTCGTGGCCGAAGCCCGATTCCAGCTCGCCGTACCGGGCCCCGGCAATGCCCTGGGCCAACTCGCGCTGCTCACTGACGGGAAACAGCACGTCCGAAGAAATGCCCATTACCAGCGTGCGGGCCCGGATGGCAGCCAGCGCCGCCGGCACGCCGCCGCGGTGGCGGCCCAGGTGGTGGGTGTCCATCGCCCGGCTCAGGGCCACGTAGCTGTAGGCGTCGAAGCGGGCCACCAGCTTGTCGCCCTGGTAGCGCTGGTAGGTGCTGGCGCGGTAGTCGCGCAGGCGGGTATCGTCGGGGGCCTCGGTTTGGGTGGCGGCGTAGGCGTCGTAGCCCCGGTAGCTGAGCAGCGCAATGGCGCGGGCGGCCCGCAGGCCTTCGTCGCCGCCGCCGGGCTCGTTGGCGTGGTAGGTAGGGTCGGCCTCAATAGCCAGCCGCTGGGCTTCGTTGAAGGCGATGCCCCAGGCCGAATGCCGGGCGTTGGTGGCAATAACCACCAGGTGGTCAAAGGCTTCCGGCTGGGCCACGGCCCACTCCAGGGCCTGCTGCCCGCCCAGCGAGCCGCCCATCAGCGTATGAATCCGGGCCAGCCCCAGCTCCTGACGCAGGGCCTCGTGGGCCCCCGCCAGGTCGCGGATGGTGAGCAGCGGGAAATCCTGGTAGCGCGGCCGGCCCGTGGCCGGGTCGGGGCTGAGCGGGCTGGTGCTGCCGTAGCACGAACCCAACACGTTGGCGCACACAATGAACCAGTCCGCCGGGTCGAAAAAGCAGCCCGGCCCGAACAAGCCCGGCCACCAGTCCAGCACGTCGGCGTTGGCCGTCAAGGCGTGGCACACCCACACCGCGTTGTCGCGGGCCGCGTTGAGCTGGCCCCACGTGCGGTAGGCCACCTGGCCGCCGGTTAGCTCAGCGCCGCTTTCCAGCGGGAATGACTCGGGTAACTGAAAAAAGTGTTCGGGCATGGAAAACGATACCTTGAAGAATAATACTTGATTGTTGGGGCCTGCCAACCGGCCGCGAGCCGTTCGCCAGGCCCCAACAATCAAGCACCGAAAAGGGCTTTACACTTCCAGCGGCTGGGCGTGCTCGGCCTGGGGCTCCAGGATGGCGTCGTCGGTGTCGGCGTCGCCCTTGGGCGCGGCCAGGGTGGCGGCCGCCAGGGCCTGGCCCAGGTCGGCCACAATGTCGTCGAAGTGCTCGATGCCCACCGACAGGCGCAGCGAGGTGGGGGTGACGCCGGCAATGCGCTGCTCCTCCTCGCTCAGCTGCTGGTGCGTGGTGGCCGAGGGCTGGATGATGAGCGTCTTGGAGTCGCCCACGTTGGCCAAGTGGCTGATGAGCTTGAGGTTGTCGATGACGGCCGTGGCCGTTTCCTTGCTGCCGTGCAGCGTGAACGACAGCACCCCGCCGAAGCCGCGCTTGAGGTACTTGGCCGCGGTGGCGTGGTGGGCGTTGCCGGGCAGGCCGGGGTAGCTCACGTGGGCCACCTCGGGACGCTGCTCCAGCCACTGGGCCACGCGCAGGGCATTTTCCACGGTGCGCTCCACGCGCAGGCTCAGGGTTTCGAGGCCTTGCAGCAGCAGGAACGAGTTGAACGGGCTGATGGAGGGGCCGAAGTCGCGCAGGCCTTCCACCCGGGCCCGGATGATGAAGGCGATGTTGCCCATCGCGCTGCCCTTGCCGAACACGTCGTTGAACACCAGCCCGTGGTAGCCCTCGCTGGGCTCGGTGAACTGCGGGTACTTGCCGTTGCCGAAGTCGTAGGTGCCGCCGTCCACAATCACGCCGCCCACGCTCGTGCCGTGGCCGCCAATCCACTTCGTGGCCGACTCCACCACGATGTTGGCGCCGTGCTCCAGGGGCCGGAACAGGTAGCCGCCCGCGCCGAAAGTGTTGTCCACCACCAGCGGCAGGTCATGCTTCTTGGCCACGGCCGCAATGGCCTCAAAATCGGGTACGCTGTAGCTGGGGTTACCAATCGTTTCCACGTATAGGGCCCGGGTATTCTCGTCAATCAGCTTCTCAAAGCCCTCGGCGCTGTCGCCGTCCACGAAGCGGGCCTCGATGCCGATGCGCTTGAAGGCCACCTTGAACTGGTTGTAGGTGCCGCCGTAGATGTAGGAGCTGGACACGATGTTGTCGCCCGGCTTGAGGATGTTGTTGAGGGCAATAAACTGGGCCGCTTGGCCCGAGCCCACCGCTAAGGCCGCCACGCCGCCTTCGAGGGCCGCGATGCGCTGCTCGAACACATCGGTAGTGGGGTTCATCAGGCGGGTGTAGATGTTGCCGAACTCCTTCAGGGCAAACAGGTTGGCCCCGTGCTCGGCGTTCTTGAACACGTAGCTGGTGGTCTGGTGAATGGGCACGGCGCGCGAACCGGTGACGGGGTCGGGCTGCTGGCCGGCGTGGAGTTGCAGGGTTTCGAAGTGCAGGGGAGCGGACATATGAGATGAAGGGGTGGAAACCGTGAGAACTTGCAGAAAAAGAGGGGAAGAAAGGGTCCCGGGGGCCCACCGGCTACGCCGGAAATCAGAGTAAGCCCGTGTAGTTGAGGGGGAACTGGCCGGGCCCCGGCAACCGGGGCAGCCGGCCGGCCGCTACCAAAAAAGGTCAGGAAATGGCGGGGCGTACCCGCGTCACCAGCCTAGCCGCAACAACACGGGCCCCAACAACCCATCCGCATTCGGCCGGCGGCCAACGCCGAAAAGCCCAACACCGGCAAGGCCGGCTGGGCGGGGAGGGTCGGGAGGGAGAAGAGGGGGTGGGTCATGGCAATCCGTTCATATTTCCCGCCGGGGCCGCAGCCGAGGGGGTAGGACGTGGCACCTTTCGCGCGGTCGAAGGTTGCCAGCGGGTCACAGAGCCTAATCTCTCGCCGCTTCTGTATAAAATGAAACGCTGCACCGCCGCGAGGGGGAGCGTACCGGGTTGGTAAACGCAAAGATAGGAGCAAAGTTTTCGCCTCCGCAAGTTTTACCGCCGCGGGCGCAAAAACGCCCGGACCAAGGGACCGGGCGTTTTCAGCCTTTTTTCTGCAAAAAAGTACCTAGTTACTAGGTATCACCAACACCTGGCCCACTTCGATGAGGTCAGGGTTGTTGCCGATGAGGTCCTTGTTGGCCTCGTAAATCTGGTGCCACTTGCTGGCGTCGCCGTACTGGTGCTTGGCGATTTTTGAGAGAGAGTCGCCGCTCACCACCGTGTAGGTGTTGGCATCGGCGGGGGCGTCGGTGCTGGCGAACGAGGCATCCGCCCCGGCGGCGGGCGTCGTCTCAACGGGCTTTTTATCGCCTTCGGTGTTTAGGAAATCCATCAAGCCCATGGCGTGGGGGTGGGGTTTTAAGTGAAAGAGGGCGGCCGGGTAGCGGGCCCCGGCAATTGGCGGTTCTTACGGGCCACAAGCATAGAAGTTGTCGAATAAACTATTTATTTACGGTTCCGTAAGCAGGACGGCCGGCACGTGCCAGCGCCTCAACACCCATTCTTTACCATTGCACCTTTCATGAAAAACTCCCAACTGGTTGCCCGTTCCTTTCTAGCCAGCTTCGTGCTGCTGCTTTCGCTGTTCGTGGTGGCCTGCGGCAACGATAAAGGCAAAGTAGAAGCCGTGAACATGTTGTACGGCACCGACAGCAAGGTGTGGAAAACCGCCAAGGAAACCAGCGCCACCGGCGAAAAAATGAGCCAGACCGACCAGCAAAAGCAGGAGGAGCTGCGCATTTTCGCCAACGGTAACTACACCATGACGAGCCCCACCGAATCCACTTCTGGCAAGTACACCTTCGACCAGGCCGGCAAAACCATCATGATGACCCCCCAGGGGGCCACCGCCGGCAACCAGTTTACGGTGGAAACCCTTACCGACGACAAGCTGACGCTGGTGGGTACCAGCGGCGCCAAGCTGATGCTGGAGAAACAATAAGGCACGGCCCCCGGGGCCGCACCACCGCTACCAAAGCCCCGCGCCTACTCGGCGCGGGGCTTTTTTTGGGTTTGCCCGGGGCGCGGAATGCGCAAAAGGCGGGGCGTTGCGTTGGTACTTTGCGGCCTTAATTTTTCATTTTCGCCATGACCCTGATTCGATTGCTGCTGTGGGCCCTGTGCGCGGGCGCGGTAATGCCGGCGCGGGCCCAGCCGGCAGCGCCCGGCCCCGCGCCGGTGCCGGCCCGCCCCCTGCGCAGCCTGAGCCCGTCCGACACCACGTTTGCCGAGCTGGAATTTCTGCGGGCGGAAATTGGCGGGGCCCGGGTGGTGTTCCTGGGCGAGCCCACCCACGGCGAGGGCAACGTGCTGGCGGCTAAAGCGCGGCTGGTGGCGTTTTTGCAGCAGCGGATGGGTTTCACGACGCTGGCGATGGAGAGCGGCTTCTTTGAGCTGCACAAGGCTCAGCAGGGCATCGCGGCCGGCAAGTCGGTGGCCAAAAACCTGGCGAGCAGCGTGTTTCCGGTGTGGATGGGCACCCAGGAATTCCGGGCTGTGGTGCCGCTGGTGGGCCCCGACGGCCTGCGCGTCATGGGCTTCGACCCGCAGCTGAGCGGCGACTACAGCGACGATTTGGCCGACGACCTGGAGGATTTTCTGGAGCCCGAAAAGGGGGCCGACGCCGTGAACTACGAGCTGGTGGGCGACGTGGTGGACTCCCTGGCCGGGCATTATGCCTTCCCGGCCGGCCACCCCCTGGCCGAATTCGAAGCGCAGCTGGCCGCGGCCGACCGGCTGCTGCGCCGCGCCGCCGGGGCCCCCGCCGCCGCGCGCCGCGCCGAGGCGGCCTTCTGGCAGCAGTGCCTGCGCAGCCTGGGGGCCCTGGCCCGCGACTATGCCGCCCACCACCCTAACGCCAAATCCGGCGCCGTCGATAGCAACCCGCGCGACGCCCAGATGGCCGACAACCTGCTGTGGTACCTGCGCCAGCACCCGGCCGAAAAGGTCATCTGCTGGGGGGCCCTGCCGCACTTCGCCAACCATGTAGAGGTGCTCGGTAGCGAGGAGCTGCGCAATTTCCAGCCGATGGGCCGGGCGGTGAAAGCCGCCCTGGGGCCCAACCAAGTGTATATTCTGGGCACATTGGCCGGCGGGGGCACCCACGGGCCGGCGGGCAGCGGGGGCGTGCCCGTGCCCCCGCCCGCCCCCGGTACCCTGGAGGCCGACTTGCTGGCCCGGTCCCCCGGGCCCCTCGCCTTCGTCAGCCTGAAGCACGACGCGCCCGGCCTGCAGCTCACCACGTACGCTTTTGACTACCAGCCACTGGCCGGGCCCTGGAGCGAGGTAGTGGACGGGTTTTTGTTTTTTCGCAACGTGGCCCCGCCGCACGTGGCCCCGCCCGACAGCGCCGCCGGGGCCCCCGACACGACAGCTGCCGCGGCCGTTGCGGCCGACACCGCCGCCGCCGCCGTGGCCGCCCGCGCCGCGCCGCTTGGCTCGCGCAACCCCGCCGCCGGCCGGGGCGGGGCCCTGGTGCACGCGGCCGCGGCGGCCCCCGACGTGTCGGGGGTGCGCCTGGTGCGCGGCCAGGTGCTCGACCAGCGCAGCCGGGCGGGGGTACCCTACGCGTCGGTGGTGGTGCCGGGGCAGGGCAAGGGCACCACGGCCAACGCGCAGGGCCGGTTCGCGCTGGAGCTGCCGGGGCCCACGGCGCTGCAAATCAGTAGCCTGGGCTATGCCACGGCCGTGGTCAAGTCGCCGCGCGGCAACGAGGAGCTGACGGTGCCGCTGGCCCCGGCGGCCTACGCCCTGGACGAGGCGCGGGTCGTCAGCGCCCCGCCCAGCCCGTTGGAAATCATGAAGCGCGTCATCAAGGCCGCGCCCACCAACTACGAGCAGCAGGACTACGCCACGGAGGTGTACGCGCACCGCCGCGTCAGCAACTTCGACACGCTGCGCTACGAGGCCGAAACCGTGGGCCGGCTGCGGGTGCCGGCCGGCTACCGGCACTTTGTGCCGGGGCCGCCGGGGGCGGGCAAAGACCAGCCCACCCTGGAAGTGCAGCAGCAGCACGTGCTGGCCCAGCGCGGGGCCCCGGACCCGGACCCGTACGCCGCGGGGCCGGGCCTGACCGCCGCCTCGGCCGACCCCCTGCGGATTTCGCCGCTGTTCGTGGGCCGCAACCTGCGGCGGTTCACGCTCCGGCTCGACAGCGTGCGCGGCCAGGGCCCCGACGCGGTGTACGTGCTGAGCTTCAGCGCCAAGCAGGCCGACCGCCGCAGCACCGGCACCTCCCTGCTGAGCGGCTACCAGGGCCAATTGCTGGTGCGCGCGCGCGATTACGCCGTGCTGCGCTACGAGGCGCTGTGGCAGGCCGACACCGCGGCCGCCAACGCCGCGGCCCGCAAGCGCTCCGGCAAGGCGGGGGCCGCGGCGGGCCCGCTTGCGCCGGTGCTCACCGCCGGCCGCACCACCCACGTGGTGGACTACGTCTCGGCCGGCGACGGCCGCTACTACGCCCGCCGCAGCGCGGGCCAGGGCCTGAGCGCCGGCCGGGGACCGGGCCGGCACCCGTTCTACTACCAGGTGGCCGTCGAGCAGTTTTTCAAGCCGCTGCCCACGGCCGGCCCGCCGCCCGCGCTGCCCAAAGCGGGTGGCACGCCCGGAGCGCCTGGGGCCCCTGCCCAGCCCTACCGGCCCGAATTCTGGAGCAGCTACCCGCGGCCCGGCGGGGCGCTGGCGGCCCCGGCTACGAAGCGGTAGGGCCCGCCGGCCGGCCGAAGGTGCGGGCCACCCAGCGCGGCAGGTAGGCCACGCCCAGCGCGAGGTAGAAGTAGTACGTCACGATGCGGTAGAGCAGCACGAGGAAGCTCGTCATGGAAGCCGTGCCCATGAAGTGCCCAAAAAACGTGGGGAACGCGCCTTCGGCAATGCCCGCGCCGCCGGGCGTAATGGCCAGCAGCAGAATGACTTTGTAGGTGATGTTGCGGGCGAAGATGAACAGGAACAGGTCGGCATTCATGGGGGCGAAGGCGGCGATGAGGCAGCCGACGATGGCGTAGCGGGCCGTCCACACGAACGCCGTGCTGAGGCAGGCCCGCCACCAGTACAGGGCCCCCGCGCCGCGCAAATGGGCCGAGGCCAGCACCATCTGCTGGCCCTGGCCGTAGGCCTGCCGCCGGAACCGCCGCAGCCCCCGCGCCGAGGCCAGCCGCACCAGCAGCCGCCGCACCGAGCGCGGGTTCACGAACAGGGCGTAGAGCAGCAGCCCGGCGTAGGCCGACACGGCCACGTAGCTCAGCACGAACAGCACCCGCAGCGACTGCACGAAAGCCGATTGCAGCCCGTGCGGGTACAGGGCCCCGCCGGCCAGGGCCACCACCAGCGGCACCATCAGCACGTAGTACAGGTTGTCGAGCAGGGCCGTGACGATGGTATAGGCCAGGGCTTTGCCCAGTGGCAGGCCCTCGCGGGTGAGGATGACCGGGGCCGCCGCCGTGCCCCCGGCCGCCGAGGGCAGCACGCACGAAGCAAACTCCCACACCACAATCACCGCGAACGACTGCCGCCAGCTCAGGGCCCGCTCCGTGATGTGGCGGATGCGGTAGATGTAGCCCAGGTCGCGGGCCCAGAGCACGAGCAGCGTCACCAGCAGCCACTGCCATTTGGCGTGCAGCAGCGGGGCCAGGTCGCCGGGCCGGTACGAGCGCCAGAACAAAAACCCCACCACGCCCAGCCCGATGGCGGCCGGCACTACGATGCGCGACGGCCGCAGCTGCCGCAGCAGGGCGGTGTCCCGGCCGGCGTCGGCGGGGGGGGGCGTGGGGGAAAGGGCGGGCATAGGGCGGGAGTAGTGCGTCAAAAGTACGGGCCCCGGCGCGGGCCGGATGGGCCCCCGCCGTTACCAAACAAAATGCCCTGCCGGGGCCAACCGCGGCAGGGCATTTCATTGAAGCTATTAGCCATTAGCTTCTAGCTGTCAGCTTTTTTTGGGAAGTAGGGGTTTGGCTGGGCCCAAAGGCTACGGCCGCCCGCCGGGGCTGCCCGCCGGCGTGACGCCGCCCGGCGAGGTGGTGCCCGGCGAAGGCGTACCCGCCGGCACGGTGGTGGCAGGGGCGGCCGGGGCCGGCGTGGCGGGCTGCAGGGCCGGGCTGGTGGGCTGCGCGTTGGCCGGGGCCGGCGCGGCCGGCAGCCCGGCGGGCGTGCCCGCGCCCGGAATCGTGCCCGGGGCCGGGGCCAGCGCGGGCGCGGCTCCCGAGGTGCTGTCGGGGCGGGCCGTGCCGTTGGCCGGGGCCTGGCCCGGGGCGGTGCGGGTAGTATCGGTGCGGGTAGCCGCCGAGTCGCGGCGCGCACCGGGGGCCCCGCCAAGGGCCCCCGCGGGCCGGGCACCGCCGGGGTAGGCCCCCGGGGCCCCACCGGGCCGGGCACCGGCCGGCCGGCCGCCCTGGCCGCCGCCGCCCTGGCCGCCTTGGCCACCGCCCTGGCCGCCGGCCCCAGCGTCGCCGCCGCCGCCGCCGCCGCCGCCGCCGCCGCCGCCGTTGTCGCCGCCTTCTTTCAGGTCGTCGTTCTGCACGCCTTTGCGGTTGCGGGGGCGCTGGTCCACCGTGAGCTTGCCAATGCGGTAGCTCAGGTTCACCTTAAAGCTCATGTTGTGCAGCACGTTGACGCTGTTCTGCACCAGCAGCGGGCTGGTGATGTCGTTGCGGATGTTGATGCCGCTCGTAAAGAAGTTCTCCGCCCCGAAGCCGATGCTGCCCTTTTTCTCGGCGAAGTCGCGCTTCACGCTCAGGCTGTAAATGCCGAAGCCGCTCTGGAAGCCCTGGAGTTGCACCTGCCGCCCGCGGTAGAAGGCAAAGGCCTGCAAGCCCCACACCTTGGTGAGGGCGTAGGAGCCGAACAAGCGGCCGCTCGCCACAAAACCTTCGTTGCGGGCGGTGTAAGTCGGGTCGGAAATCCGGTTGTCGAGCACGGCGTAGTATGTGTCCACCCCGCCGTTGATGCTAAACTTGCTGCCCGAGTTCTTGCTCACGAACACGCTGCCGCCGTAGGCGTCTTCCTTGCCCACGTTCTGGTAAGTAATAAAAACGGCCCCCGGGTAGTAGGTGAGGCCCAGCGGCGTGTTCACCGCGTCGATGGGCGAGCGCACCGACTGGATGGAGCCGGTGGTGTTGCGCATGAACCCCGAGAAGTTCAGGTTGGCCTGCTTGAACGACGTGCTGTAGCCCACCTCGTAGTTGTTGGTGTACTCGGGGGCCAGGCCGGGGTTGCCCTGGGTCTGAATCAACGGGTTGGAGGCCTGCACGTTGGGGTTCAGGAATTGCAGCGACGGGCGCTGGATGCGGCGGTTGTAGGCCAGCTTCAGCACGTTGCCGTTGGCGAGCTTGCGCGAGAGGTTCACGCTGGGCACTGTCACGCCGTAGTCGGGGATGTCGGCCAGCGAGCCCTGGCCAAAATCCGCCGTGATGGTGGTGTACTCGAAGCGCACGCCCGGCTTCAGGGTGAAGCCTTTGGGCAGGCCGATGGTGTAGGCCACGTAGCCCGAGCCCACGTTCTGGTTGTAGTTGAACGAGTTGTTGGGCTGCGTGATAACCTGCTGGCCGGTGGCCGAATAAGAATAGTCGCTGTTCACGGTGCGCTTGATGTCCTTCACCCCGAACTCCAGCAGCTGGTTCTTGGCCAGGGGCGTCTGGTAGTCCAGCTGGACGGTCACCTCCTGGTTGTAACTCTTGTTGTTGTTGCCCAGCGTGCCCGTGCGGCCGTCGCCCGCCGAGTAGATGTCGTTGTTGAAGTCGTACACGCGGTTGTTGCGGCTGAACAGCGTCAGCACGCTGAATTCGCGCTGCTCCACCTCGTAGGTGTGGGTGTAGTTCAGGCTGGCGTCCACCGTGCCCGACTGGTCGTTGGTGGTCACGTTGCGCAGCGTCGAGGGCCGGTTGAGGCGCGTGCCCAGGCTGTCGCGGTACGTGTTGGTGAGCAGCGCGTCCTGGTAGTTTTTGGCGTTGCGGGTGCCGTAGCTCACCGAGGCCGCCAGCGAGTTGTGCTTGTCGATGTCGTAGTCCCAGCCCAGCGTGTAGCGCCCGAACACCTGGTTCTGCCGCGTGTCGGCCGACTGGGTGGTGGTCGAGCTATTGGCGTGCGACAGGTCGGTGTACGTCGTCTGGTTGTTGCTGAAGCTGCCCGGCGTGTTGTAGCCGGCCCGCCCAAAGCCGCCGAGCGAAAAGCCCATCTTACCGGTGCGATAGCTGCCGTTCAGGCCCAGGTTGGCCGAGCGGGTGCCGGCGCTGAGGTCGGCCCCCAGCTGGCCGCCGCGCAGGTTATTCTGCTTGGTCACGATGTTGATGATGCCGCCTGAGCCTTCCGCGTCGTACTTGGCCGAGGGCGAGGTAATCACCTCCACGCTCTTAATCTGGTCGGCCGGAATCTGCTTCAGCGCGTCGGCGATGCTGTTGGCGGCAATCGTGCTGGGCTTGTTGTTGATGAGCACCCGAATGTTGGAGGAGCCGCGCAGGCTCACGTTGCCGTCGAGGTCCACGCTCAGCAGGGGCACGCGCTTGAGCACGTCGGTGGCGTCGCCGCCGCGGGTGGTCTGGTCGTTTTCGGCGTTGTACACCGTGCGGTCCACCTTTTCCTCAATCAGCGGCTTCTGGGCCACCACCACCACTTCGCCCAGCTTCTGGGCCGAGGCCGCCAGGGGCAGCGTGCCCAGGGCCACCGCGCCGCCGTCGGCCGGCACCACCACGCCCGCCCGGGTGAAATCCTGGTAGCCCAGGAAGCTGATTTTGATGGTGTAGGTGCCGGGCGGAATACCGGGCAGCACGAATTTGCCGTCGTCGCCGCACACGCCCCCGTTCACGGGGCTGCCGGCGGCGTTGAGCACCGCCACCGAGGCGTAGGACACGGGCTTGCCGTTGGCCCCGTCGGTGATGGTGCCCGTGAGGCGGCCCGCCACGCGGGTGGGGGCCCCGGGCAGGGCCGGCCGGCCGGGGGCCTGTTGGCCGTAGCCGAGGTGAGCGGTGCCCGCTAAGGCCGTGGCCAGCAGCAGGGTAGTGGTAAGAGTTCTGGGTTTCATAAATTTAGGATAGCCTCCAAAGTGCGTAGCCTACGGCAAAAGGTTGCTTGGGGGGGTAGTTATTTTGAAAATCACCGATAAAGAGCAGGATTGTACCGACGAAGCGGGTTTTGCCCGCTGCCACTAACCCGTAGCAGCCCCAGCGGTTTTCGGAACCGGCTACCGGGGCCCCGATGCCCCGACCCGGAAGCCGCATCCGGCGCGGCTTTTAAAACGGCTTGAATGGCCGCGCCGCCGAGAACCGCCTGAGCGGCCGCGCCGTACCTTTACCACTGGCCAGCCAATCATTTCGCGGGCCCGGCGGTTGCTTACCGCCTCCCACTCCGATGCTTGCCCCGATGACAGTTGAACCCGGCCCGCTCCTGGCGGCAATAAACTCGCCCGACGATCTTAAAAAGCTTGCCCCCGGGCAATTAGTGCAGGTCAGCACCGAGCTGCGCGAGTTCATCATCGACACGGTGAGCATCTACGGCGGGCACTTCGGGGCCTCGCTCGGCGTGGTCGAGCTGACGGTGGCCCTGCACTACGTCTTCAACACGCCCTACGACCAGCTGGTCTGGGACGTGGGCCACCAGGCTTACGGCCACAAAATCCTCACCGGCCGGCGCGACCGGTTCCCCACCAACCGGCGCTACGGGGGCATGTCGGGCTTTCCCAAGCGCAGCGAAAGCGAGTACGACGCCTTTGGCGTGGGCCACAGCAGCACCAGCATCGGGGCGGCGCTGGGCATGGCGGTGGCCTCGGACTACAAGAAAGAGTTTGACCGCCAGCACATTGCCGTGATTGGCGACGGGGCTATGACGGCCGGCATGAGCTTCGAGGCCCTGAACCAGGCCGGGGCCATCGGCAACAACATGATTGTCGTGCTCAACGACAACTGCATGAGCATCGACCCCAACGTGGGGGCCCTGAAAGAGTACCTGACCGACATCACCACCTCGCGCACCTACAACAAGGTGCGCGACGAGCTGTGGAACGTGCTGGGCAAGCTCAGCAAGTTCGGCCCCAACCCCCGGCAGATTGCCCGCAAAGTGGAGGCCGCCATGAAGGCGACCCTGATGAAGCAGAGCAACCTGTTCGAGGCCCTCAACTTCCGCTACTTCGGGCCCGTGGACGGGCACGACGTGCAGCACCTGGTGGAGGTGCTGAACGACCTCAAAGCCATTCCGGGGCCCAAGCTGCTGCACTGCGTGACGGTGAAGGGCAAGGGCTACGCGCTGGCCGAGAAGGACCAAACGCTGTGGCACGCGCCGGGCCTGTTCGACAAGATTACCGGCGAGATTTACACTAAAATCCCCACCGCGCCCCAGCCGCCGAAGTACCAGGACGTGTTCGGCCACACGCTGGTGGAGCTGGCCCAGGCCAACGACAAAATAATGGGCGTGACGCCGGCCATGCCTTCGGGCTCGTCGCTGAACCTGATGATGGCCGCCATGCCCACCCGCGCCTTCGACGTGGGCATCGCCGAGCAGCACGCCGTCACGTTTTCGGCCGGCCTGGCCACCCAGGGCCTGGTGCCGTTCTGCAACATCTACTCCTCGTTCATGCAGCGGGGCTACGACCAGGTGGTCCACGACGTGGCCCTGCAAAACCTGCACGTGGTGTTCTGCCTCGACCGCGCCGGCTTCGCCGGGGCCGACGGGGCCACCCACCACGGCTGCTACGACCTGGCCTACATGCGCTGCATCCCCAACATGGTGGTGGCGGCCCCCATGAACGAGCAGGAGCTGCGCAACCTGATGTACACCGCCCAGCTGCCCGAAAACGCGGGCCCCTTCAGCATCCGCTACCCGCGCGGCGAGGGCGTGCTGCCCGAGTGGCGCACCCTGCTCCAGCGCGTGGCCGTGGGCACGGGCCGCGTGGTGCACGAGGGCGAGGCCGGCGGCGTGGCCCTCCTCACCATCGGCCACATCGGCAACTACGCCGCGAAGGCCGCCGCCGCCCTCGCCGCCGAGGGCCTCGACGTGGGCCACTACGACCTGCGCTTCTGCAAGCCCCTGGACGAGGAGCTGCTGCTGGCCGTGGCCCGCCGCTACCGCGCCCTCGTAACGGTGGAGGACGGCTGCCTGATGGGCGGCTTCGGCTCGGCGGTGCTCGAATTCCTGACCGACCAGGGCCAGCACCTGCCCCTGCGCCGCCTCGGCATCCCCGACCGGGTGGTGGAGCACGGCACCCAGGACCAGCTCTACAAAGAATGCGGCTTCGACGCCGCCGGCATCGCCCAGGCCGTGCGCGAACTGGCCGCCAAGGTGCCGGACGCGGCGCTGGCGCTGCGGTAGGGTTAAATAGGGAGGGCCCCGCAGCGGATGCTGCGGGGCCCTGTTTTTAAGCTGCTGCTAAGTAAAGAGTGATTCCTGGTGTTTGTAGCGCTGCAAGTGCTCGTAAGCTACCTGCACATGGTAGGGAGATATTAAGCGGCGTTTCCGCTCTGACCAAGTTTGCAATCCAGCGTGTAGTTGGCCAATGCTTTGGTTCGGCTCGTTCGTTTGCAAAAAATCCACCGATGCCAATACTTCCAATGATAACGAAGATTGAAAACCATCGATGAGCATTAGTAAGCTGTTGAGGCGATGCTGTTGCTCCGGGCTGAGGTGCTGGGCGATGTACGCGCCAAGCTCTTCAAAGTAACCGTAGTTCAGAGCCAGCGGCTCAAATGCTTTTGCTTCGTTTTGCTCCAAGCCCTGTATGTACTTGCCGTTGAGGTTATAGAGCACGTGCTGCACGGCCGGAGAATAAGGGCCGTAATGATGGGCTTTGAACTGTAATTTTAAAGGTTCGCCTAGCCGCTGTAAGAAATAAGCTAACTTATTGGCCGCGAATATGCTGGCTTCTTCGCCCAGGCTTTCGTAAGCGAAAAGGCTATAGAGCAGCATGGCCCGCGCCGGGGTAAGGCGGCCGGTGGCAGCAGGCTTTTGCTGGAGCAGGGCTTTGACCTGCGCGTTTGGTTCGTACACCAACACGTTGGTGGTGGGCAGCCCGCCCAGGTACTGCTCAATCAAAGGACGGACCCGCTCCCAATCGAGGCCCCCGTGGCCGCAACCCAGCGGAGGCAGTGCTACGCTGGTTAGTTGACGCTGCCCGATAAGGTCGGCCAGGGCGCGCAAGCCAGCTTCGACGTAGCCATAGGTAGACTTACGGCGCCAGTCGGTTTTGGTAGGGAAATTAATAATTAGCAGCGGGCCATTTGCCGTCAGTTCCTCCACCGCTAGCAGGTGCCCGGGGGATAGTTCGCCTTGCTTGCAGGCTTTTAGATAGGCTGCGTAGTTCTGTTTAAACCGTTCACGGAATTGCAGCGCCACGCCCTTTCCCATAACCCCGACGGTATTGACAGTATTGACCAGCGCTTGCGCTGGGGCGTCGAGTAGATTGCCGGTGTGGTAGGTTATCATCAGTGAAAATAAAACTTAGCAGCTTCTACGTGCAGAGCAGCGCGGTGGCCTATGGCCTGTAACAGGCCAGCGACGAAAGCTCGCTGGGCTTCGTCGAATACGACGATGTGGCTGACGCAATTCGGCGGAACGTGTTCCCAAACTAAGCATTCGGCTTGTTTGCGCCTCTGACGGTCGTTGTCTTCTGCGTCAGGCCAGTAGCGAAGCTTGATAACGGGCCAATCTAGTTGATCTAGATCGGTTAAGTTGCGGAAGAAGCGGGAGGTACGGGTTTTGGCATGGCCATCAGTAAAAATTACCGGCTGGCCACATGCCTGTACATCAGCCAAGCGGCAGCAAAAGTATACTATGTCGCGTTGCGGGCGTTGCGTCACACCACGCCAACCCGTTTTGATATTCAGTAGCATTGGCGAAAGCGGCCCAAAATAGAAAGGTACATAGTCACCCAAACTGCCAGCACCGACCATTGGGATGTGATATTCGTGCCGGGCAGTGGTTAGTGTTGCATCGCCAATAAAAATATAGTTAGGATCGTGCAACGGATGACTGCGGGTGAATAAGCCATGACGTAAAGCATAGGCCACGTTATCAGCATGGAGGATACGGAACAACCAAACTTCGGCAGGAGGCGTGGCCATTATGCTACCTTGATAAATTGAAAAGGGGATGGGCTAAAAGTAATACGTTGGGTCCCCACTGGCCTACCACCCGCAGGGCCGCCGGTAAAACATAGCCGCCAATAAAACGTCTTAACCGAATGCCCCGGTCAAACCTGGCCCGGGCGCTCATTTTAAGATTTCAACAATGGCAACCACCACCGCAACGTACCCCGCCACGTTCACCATCGGCGGCGACCTTACCGTGAACCGCCTGGGCTACGGGGCTATGCGCATCACCGGCGACGGCATCTGGGGGCCCCCGGCCGACCACAACGAGTCCATCCGCGTGCTGCGGCGGGCCGTGGAGCTGGGCGTAAACTTCATTGACACGGCCGACAGCTACGGGCCCAACGTGTCGGAAGAGCTGATTGCCGAGGCGTTGCACCCTTACGCCAAGGGCCTCGTCATCGGCACCAAGGGCGGACTGCTGCGCACGGGCCCCAACCAGTGGCCCGTCGACGCCAGCCCCAAGCACCTGGAGGAGGTGCTGCACGGCAGCCTCAAGCGCCTGAAGCTCGACCAGATAGACCTGTACCAGCTGCACCGCATCGACCCCAACGTGCCGTTCGAGGACACGCTGAAGTTCCTGCAAAAGGCCCAGCAGGACGGCTACATCAAGCACATCGGCCTGTCGGAAGTGGATGTGGACCAGCTTAAGAAGGCCCAGGAGTTCGTGGAAATCGTGTCGGTGCAGAACATGTACAGCGTCGACAACCGCAAGTGGGAGCCAGTGCTCGACTACACCCGCGACAACAATATCGCCTTCATTCCGTGGTACCCGCTCGCGGGCGGCAATAAGGAGGCCCTGGCGGCCCTCGGCCAAGTGGCCCAGAAGCACGGCGCTACCCCGCAGCAGATTGCCTTGAGCTGGCTGCTGCACCACTCGCCCAACATCCTGCTCATCCCCGGCACTTCCAAAGTGAAGCACCTGGAAGAAAACATGAAAACCGTTGACATTCAACTTATACCGGACGATATGGCGGCGCTGGATAGAATCAAAGCCGCCTAAATTTTGGTATTAGCCTGCCACGAAAGGGGGCCCCGTGACTACGGTTGCGGGCCCCCTTTTAGTGCTTGGGTCGCCCGGGAAATGAATTCTTTCCTGGCTGCGTTGGGCAGGTGCACGTTCCGGGATTCTACCCCACTCATTCCAACTGTTCCTTGCCATGTCTTTCTCTTTCCAATTACTGAAAAAACCGTTGCTCGCGCTGGCCCTGAGGCTGGCGGCCAACTCGCCTTCGTGGGGGCAGGCCGTGCAAACCGATCAAAAACCAAACGTCGATTTCACACGCTACAAAACCTACAACCTCGTGGAGGAAACGGCCCGCCACGATTCGGCTTCTTCGGATTTGGGCGCGAACGTTTTTGAACTGAAGCGGGCCGTGGCGCACGAAATGGAGGCCCGTGGCTACCGGCGCGCCGCCCGGCCCGACCTGCTGGTGAACATCGGCATCAGCAGCAAGGAGATGGTGCAAACCCGCGAAACCAACTACCTGAACGACGGGGCCCCGTACTACATCGGCCAGCGCAGCTACCACTGGCAGGCCCAGAACGTGCCCATCGGCCAGTACCGCGAGGGCACCGCCACCATCGACGTGGTGGACGCCGCCCGCCAGGAGCAAATCTGGCAGGGCACCACCACGCGCGTCCTCTCGCGCAAGCCCGACAAAGCGGCGCACCAAATCGACAAGGGCGTGGCCGAGGCGTTTGCGAAGTTTCCGGGGCAGGCGCGCTAGGGCCCCGGCTACTTGCCGGCGTTGGTGTGGTCGATGAGCTGCTGCACTTCCTTGGTCGATACCTTTTGGCCGGTTTCGGCGGCGCGGTAGATGGCTTCGAGCAGCTGCACGTCGCGCAGGCCCATCTCGCCGGGCACGCGGGTGGGCCGGTTGCGGAGGATGCAGTCGGCGAAATCGTCCAGCTGGGTGGCCTGCTGGTTGAGGTTGGGCAGGTTCATGGGGCCCTGGCTGGTGCGGCCCCGGAGGCCCCCGTAGCCGAAGGCCGGGGCCAGCTCGGCCCAGCCCTTGGGGCTTTCGGCGCGCAGCAGGGCGGTCATGTTTTCGGTGTAGCGGGTGCGGCAGTCGGCCGTGGCCCCGTCGGCAAACTGGAACTGCCAGTCGATGCCGGCCTCCACGTTCTTGAACAGCTGCGGGTCGGGGTTGGGGATGAACTTGGCCGTGACCGACACCGGCACCTGGCCCTTGGTGTAGAGGCAGCCCTGCACGCAGTAAATGCCCATGTCCATGAGCGGGCCCCCGCCGCTCAAGGCCCGGTTCACGCGCCAGCTGGGGGTGCTCAGCCGGAAGCCGTTATCGGCCAGCAGGTGCCGCACCGGGCCGAACACCTCGCGCTGGCCCAGGCGCATCATCTCCAGGTTGTGGGGCTCGAAATGCAGCCGGTAGCCCACGCTGAACTGCTTGCCGGCCTTTTGGCAGGCGGCAATCATGCGCCGGGCATCGGCCGCCGACGTGGCCAGCGGTTTCTCGCAGATGACGTGCTTGCCGGCCTGCGCCGCCCGCACCACGTACTCGGCGTGCAAAGCGTTGGGCAGCACCACGTACACGATGTCGATGGCCGGGTTGTCGATTATCCGGTCGAAGGTTTTATAGTCGTAGATGTTCTGGTCGGGGATGTTGTACTGCTGCTTCCACTGCGCCGCCTTGGCCGGCGTGCCCGTCACGATGCCCGCCAGCCGGCACCGCTTGGTTTGCTGCAACGCGGGGGCCAGCTGCCCGGCGCTGTAGCCGCCCAGGCCCACCAGCGCCACGCCCAGCTGGCGGTCAGCGCCGGGGCCCCCGGCCAGCCGGCGCAGGGGCCCCGCCAGGGCGGCCGTGCCGGCCAGGGCCGCGCCTGTACCGAGCGAGAGGGTGCGCACAAAATTGCGGCGGGAGGGCAGGAAGCCGGGGGCGTTTTTCATGGCGGAAATAATTTTTGGGACCAACAAAACCACCCGGGGCGGTGGCAACGGGCCGCGCCGGGAAGGTAGCTGCGGCTGAGCTGGAAACGAAAACGCGGCGGCCCCGTTGCCGGAGCCGCCGCGTAAATAGTACGTTGGCCCGCCGCTAGATTTTCTCCGGCAGCAGCGTGGCGTCGGGGTAGTTGCCGAGCACGGGCGCGTAGCCCTGCGTGACGGCCTCCACCAGCAGGGCCCCGCCCACGAAGGCCCCCTTCCACGACTCGCCCAGGCCGCCGAACGCCTCGGCCCGGTCGCCGCGCGAGCGCAGCGCGTTCACGCCCACCTTGAAGGCGCGGATTTCCTTGGCCGTGCGGGCCGCCCAGGCCGCGTCGTCCGAAACGACGGCGGCCACCAGGGCCCCGTTCGAGATGTTCATCTCGCCCACCAACTCCTCCACGCGGTCCACCAGCACCACGCTGTCGATGGGGCCGAAGGGCTCCTTGTAGTACAGCTCGCTCTGGCGGGGCAGGCCCACCAGGGCCCGGGGGGCGCGGTAAGCGCTGCGGTCCTGGCCAGGCAGGAACAGGGCATCGTCGAGCTGGCCGTCGTAGAGGGGGGTGGCCCCGGTTTGCAGGGCGTTGGCGTAGAGGCGGTCGAGGTCTTCGGCTTGGCGGGCGTTGATGACCGGCCCAAAGGCCAGCTCCGGCAGCGGGTCGTAGGGGCCGTCGACCAGCGTGGGGTTGCCCACCTTCAGGCTCTTGATGACGCCGAGGTACGTTTCGAGGAACTGCGGAAACAGGCGGCGCTCCACTACGAAGCGCACGTAGGCCGTGCAGCGCTGCTTGCCGTAGTCGTAGCCCTTGCGCAGGTGCTGGGCCAGCAGGTCCCAGTTCGAGAAATTCCAGACGCCGTAGGCGTTCACGCCCTCCATTTCCAGCATGTAGCGCTTGTGCTGCTGGGTGAGGCCGTCGGCGATGTAGCGGCCGCCCACCCGGCCGCCCACGAAGCTCAGGGCGTCCACGTGCGCGTCCTGCACCAGGGCTTGGCTCAACGCGGCCCCAGGGCCGCTCACCAGCGACACGGGCAGGCCGCAGCGGCGGGCGATGGCAAAGGCCAGGCTCAGGGAGATGAAGCCGCCGTCGGTGGGCGTTTTGGCGATGGCGGCGTTGCCGGCCAGGGCCTGCACCAGCACGGCGTGGAAGAGCACCGAAAACGGGTAGTTCCAGGAGGCAATGTTGCTCACGAGTCCGATGGGCTGGCGGCCTTGCAGCATGGGCCCGATGTGGTCCACGTACCACCGGGCCCCGTCGATGGCGCGGTCGATGTCGCTGAAGCCCAGGGCGTAGGTCTTGCCGATTTCCCACATCAGCAGCTTGCCGATGAGGTCGGCCAGGGGCGTGAGCTGGTCGAGGCAGTCGCGCACGCGGCGCTGGCGCTCGGCCAGGTCGGTGGCGGCCCAGGCGGGGGCTTCGGCCTTGGCGGCGGCCACGGCCCGCAGGGCCACGTCCTGGCTGAGCAGGGGCAGGGCCCCCAGCTCGGAGCCGTCGACGGGCGAGTGGAAGGCGCGGGGCTGGCCGGGCTCCTGCCAGCGGCCTTCGAGCAGGTTGAGGAAACGCCCTTCCTGGTCGAAGATTTCGGGGGCGTGCTCTTTGACCTGTCGCAGCAGGAAGCTGAACTCCACTTGTGGCGAGACGATTTTGGGCATGGTGTGTTGGGGGAGGTGGGACGGTGTACTACCGGGGAAGGTAGGGCCAGGTTTGCCGCCGGGAAGGCCGGCCCTGGGCCCCGTGGAACGGCTAATGTGCTTGCTGCCTGGGCCGGGGCCCCCGGATGGGCCCCGAAAGGGCCGGTAGCGTTGGCGGAAATATTATTTCCAACTGCCCCGCACGGCCAGTTTCCGGCCCCGTGCGCCGGCCACCGGCCCCAAACGTGGCAGCGGGCCCGGCGTTTACATTTGCCGGTATGGCCGCTCCCGCTACTTCCCCGCCCACCCTCGTGTTCCTCCACGGCTTTGCCGAAAGCCGCGAGGTGTGGACCGATTTCACCCGGTCCTTTCCGGCCCACTACCGCCTGCTGGCCCCCAACCTGCCCGGGCACGGCACCAACCGGGCCCCCGTGCCCGATTTCAGCATGGAAGCCCAGGCGCGCTACGTGGCCCAGTACCTCACCGACAAGGGCGCCGCCGACCCGGTGCTGCTCGTGGCCCACAGCATGGGCGGCTACGTGGCCCTGGCCCTGGCCGAGCGTTACCCCAGCCGCGTGGCCGGCCTGGCCCTCATCAACTCCACGGCCCTGCCCGACACCGACGAGAAGCGCCTGAACCGCGAGAAAAACATCGGCTTCGTGGAGCGCCACGGCGTGGCCAAGTTCATGGACAGCTTCGTGCGGCCGCTGTTCGCGCCCGCCAACCGCGACCGGCTGGCCGAGGCCCGCGAGCTGCTCGAGGAAATCGGCAAGGCCACGCCGGCCGCCACCTTCGCCGGGGCCCTGCGCGGCATGGCCGCCCGCCCCGACCGCAGCGCCGTGCTGGCCCGCGCCGCTTTCCCGGTCCTGGCCGTGGCCGGCAAGCACGACGTGGCCGTGCCCTTCGACGACTCGGTGCGCCAAGCGGCGCTGCCCGCCACGGCCGCCGCCCTGTTCCTGGAAGGCAGCGGCCACCTGGCCTACCTGGAGCAGCCCGACGAGACCCGCCGGGCGGTGCTGGCCCTGGCCAGCGCGGTGTTTGGGGGGTGATTATTGAATCCGGAACGTGATGGGCAGCACGTAGTATACGCGCACCGGCTGGCCGCGCAGCAGCGCGGGCGACGCGGCGGCGGGCATCGTCCTGAGCACGCGCAGGGTTTCCTCGTCGAGCGATGGACTGGCGGGACCCACCACTTGCATTTGCTCGATGGCCCCGGTTTCGGTCACTTCAAAGTACACGTATGCCACGCCCATCTCTTGGTTGACCAGGGCGGCCCTGGGGTAGCGGGTTTGCCGCTGAACCTGGCTTATCAAGTCCCGGGTAGAATAAACAGGCTTGGGTTCAGCGCGGGCCTTTTCTGAGGTTGGCATTTCGGCAAATACCGGCTGCTGGTCGGCGTAGGCATAGGGCTGGGCCGCAGGAGCCGCGGTAAAATTCAGGGCCAACACCACTTTAGCAACCTGGCCGGCCCCGGCCCGCGGGTCGGGCGTACCGGGTTGCCAATTGGGCAGGTGGGCGCGCAGGTAGTCCTGGGCCGTGGCGGCGGCGTTCACCAGGGCCTTGGCCGCGGTCTTCGGGGGCGGCAAGATGCGGAGGCCACTGGCTTGTTGGCCGCCCGCCAGCTCAAACGCCAGCGCCACCCGGCCGGGTGGCGCTGGCGTTTGAGCTGGCGGGCGGCGTTTGAGAATAAAAATTGTTTACAGGCGTTTGCTCACAGCAATGTCGAGCTGCTGCCGGTACCGAAGTACTTACGCAGTAGCCGTGCAATGGCCCAGTGCCGTTGCCCCCGGCTGGCCCAAGGGAACGGCAATGGGCAAGAAGTGATGAATGAAGCCAACAAGACAAGGTATAAATCTATTCAAAAACTTGCTCTACCATCCTGCTTTTACGCATGGACGCCAGAAGGACCAGACGTTTTATAAACCCTTGCACAATCTTCTAAACATTTTAAATTCATAAATATTATTATATTGCTTATAAATTACTGGTGCAAAGTGCCAATTTCTAGCAAATGAGTCGTGGAAACGCCTGGTAGGGGCGGGAGGCAGCGAACACAGGAAAATCCAAAACCATTTCTGGCTACGCCGATGAATCGCTTGGTTACAGCACTGAAAAACGAAGCCAAGGGGCTTGTGAAGCAATTCGCCCGCCTGGCCGGCTTCCACCTGCTTACCAAGGCGCAGACCGTGGCTTACCTGAAGCCCCACGAGCGGGTGCACCGGCCCGCCGAACTGTTTGAGCTTCCCGATGTGTACGACGCGGTGGACCCGGGCCAGTGCATCTTCCAGCGCAAAGACGCGGCGACCCGCCCGTGCCGCGCGTGGTACCACACCCGGGACGGCAAGCCGCCCGCCGCGCTGCTGCGCAATGGGAGCGTGTGGCTCGACGGCAACGTACTCTGTACCGATTATTTCACGGATCATGTACTGAAAGACAGCCTTAAAATTAAAAAACGGACAGTGGTGGAAGCCAGGGCACTGGTGGCCCCGTTTAGCCATTACCTGGACCCCGTTTTTATTTGGGGGTATTACGATTTCATGTTTTTAATTGCGGCCAAGCTATGTCGCATGGCGCAGGCGGTGCCAGAGCTGGCGTTTTCCGACGCCGTGGTGGCCTACCCGCTCTTTGGAACGACTTACGAGCGGGAATTTTTATCCTTGCTGGGGTTTTCGCCTGCGCACGTGCTCGACAGCCGCTTGTACAACGTGCAGTCCGCGAACTGCCTGCTAGCCAACGCCGGCTCGTGGTATTATCCCAGCCCCAAGGATGTGGAGTTGCTGCGCAACGCTCTGGCCCCCCTCGTCCAGGAGCCGGCCGAAAAACGCATCCGCCTCTACGTCAGTCGGGCGGGCCGCCGCCGCATCGAGAACGAGGCCGAGTTAGTGGCCATGCTGGAAAGGCACGGGTTCACCGTGATGGAGGACCGGCCGCGCACCTTGGCCGAGCAGCTGACTCTTTACCACCGGGCGTCGTTCATCGTGGGGCCCCACGGGGCCTCGTTTTCAAACATCATCTGGTGCCAGCCGGGGGCCCACCTGTTCGAGATTTTCGCGCCCGACTACGCGCCCGATTTCTTCCTCTACCTGGCGCAGCTGGCCGGGGTGGGCTACTCGGCCTGCTGCCAGCCGGCGGCCGGCGGGGGGCAGCTCCCGCCGATCGAGAGAAACATCCGGGTGGCCGTGGCCGACGTCGAGCGCGGCGTGGTCGCCGCCCTGGCAAAAGCCGCCCTGGCCATGCCAACGCGCTAGCCCGCGTCGGCTTATTATTTCTGATTAGCAGTTGGCCGGCACGACGTAGCCGCGCCCTTCGGCGACTTGGTGTGCTTGCCCTGAGCACGGCCCTGTTCCCGAAGAACAGGCCGCCTCGCGCACCTGGAGCAGCCCGCCGAAACTCGCCGAGCAATGTTGGCCTTGGCCAACGCAGTGTTTGAAAGGGAACAAATCGGGACAGGTTGCCGGGGCTAATTGGTTGAGATCTTCGACCCGGTGCCGCGGCGGTTATGGCTTCTGCAAGGGAGGAGGTTAAAAAAACCAGGATTAAAAAATAAACAAAGTAATTACCTGCTTTATAGCTTTGTGACGCTCCTTTACGGACCAGGCCGCAGCAGTGAGTCGTGCTGGGAAAGGGTGAAAACCATCACCAAGTTAGCTCATGGGAAAACTTGTTACTTACTTCAAAACAGTTGGTAAAGAGACTTTTGTGCGCATCGCCCGGCTGGCTGGACGCCGCTTTCTTACTAAAATGCAAACCACGGCTTACCTGGCACCCTATGCGCGGCTGTGTCAGCCCGCCGAGCAAGCGGCGCTGCCGGCTGTGTACGACGCCGTGGACCCCACTCAATGCCGTTTTCCCGGCAGGACAGTCAGCATCCAGCCGGGCCATGCCTGGTACTGCGCGGGCGGGCCCCCGGCCCGCCTGCTGCGCAACGGCGGCGTACAAATGGGTGAAAATGTGCTGTGCACCGATTACCACACGGACGAGGTTATCCGCGACAGTTTTCGGCTGGAAAAACGGTCCGTGCTAGTGGCCGATGTGCTGGTAGCTCCCTTCGCCCACTACCAAGACCCCGTTTTCATTTGGGGGTACTACGACTTCTTATTTATGCTCGCGGCCAAGCTGTGCCGCATCCAGCAGGCGATGCCGGAGCAGTCGTTTGCCGAAACCACCGTGGCCTACCCGTTGCTGGGCACCTCGTATGAGCAAGAGTTCTTGGCGGTGATGGGCTTTCGACCCGAGTGCATCCGCGACAGCCGCTTGTACAACGTGCGGGCGGCCACCTGCCTACTGGCCAATAACGGGGACTTCTACTACCCCAGCCCAACGGATGTGGAGCTGCTGCGCAACTGCTTGGCCCCCCTCATCCAGGAGCCGGCCGAAAAACACGCCCGCCTCTACGTCAGTCGGGCGGGCCGCCGCCGCATCGAGAACGAGGCCGAGCTGGTGGCCATGCTGGGAAAGTACGGGTTCACCGTAATGGAAGATAAACCGCGCACCTTGGCCGAGCAGCTGACTCTTTACCACCATGCGTCGTTCATCGTGGGGCCCCACGGGGCCTCGTTTTCAAACATCATCTGGTGCCAGCCGGGGGCCCACCTGTTCGAGATTTTCGCGCCCGACTACGCGCCCGACTATTTCCTTTATTTGGCGCAGCTGGCCGGGGTGGGCTACTCGGCCTGCTACCAGCCGGCGGCCGGCGGGGGGCAGCTCCCGCCGATCGAGAGAAACATCCGGGTGGCCGTGGCCGACGTCGAGCGCGGCGTGGTCGCCGCCCTGGCAAAAGCCGCTGGCCTGGCCGGTATCACGGTTCACGCTTAGCGGCGTGGCCCAATTCATTAGTGGTTAAGGCTAAAAAACCCCGGCCATAGGCACGGGCGCGCTTATCTTTGGGCCGAAATTTATCAGCCGTCGGGCTCCGCTGCTGGGCCGCGCCGGATTTTCTATCCTATTCCGTTTTTGATGAAACTTCGCTACTTGCTGGCCGCCCTGCTGTTGGGCGGCACTGCGCCGGCGTGGGCCCAGACGGGCATGCCCCCTACCCCCGACGCCCCGGCCCCGGCCAATGCCACCACCCTGCTGCCGCCCAGCGCCAAGCACCGCGGCACGCTCTACTTCAGTTGGGGCTACAACCGCGACTGGTACTCGCGCTCGGACATTCACTTTATTAACACCACGACCGATAACTACGACTTCACGCTCGTGAACGCCCATGCCAGCGACCACCCCAGCATGAGCGATTTCTGGAAGTTCAACTCCCTGACCGTGCCGCAGTACGACGCCACGCTGGGCTACATGTTCAACGACCAGCACGACCTGGGCATCGAGGTGAGCTGGAACCACTTGAAGTACGTGGTGGACGACAACCAGGTGATTCACGTGCGCGGCAACCTCCGGGGCCACTACATCGACAAAGACACGCTGGTGACGCCCGATTTTGTGCACCTCCAGCACACCAACGGCAACAACTACCTGATGGTGAACCTGGTGAAGCGCCGCAAGCTATTGGTAGGCAGGCACTTGCAGCTCAGCGCCATCGGCAAGGTGGGCCTGGGGCCCATGATTACGTACACCATCTCCACCATCTACGGGGCCTACCAGAAAGACCCTTTCCATTACCAGGGCATGGTGTTTGGCGGCAGCGCCGGCCTGCGGTTTGACATTTACAAGCACTTTTTCCTGCAAGGCGACCTGCAAGGGGCCGTTGCCGACTATACGTTCACGCGCATCGGCCCCGACAAGGTGGGCCGCGTGACGCACATATTCAGCTCGGCCCAGGCCATCTACGCCTTCGGCTTCAATTTCCCCCTGTAAACAAGGCCGGGGCCCCGCAACTATTTGCACTACTTTCGGCCCGCCGCGCCCCAGTCCTCCACGGACCGGGGCGCGGCGGGCCCATTCTGTTACTTACCAACTTGCTGTTGCCATGACCACTGACCAGGTGACCCACTACCGCTGGGACGACATGCCCGAGGAGCGCATGACGGACTTGATTTCGCGCCGCTTCATCACCGGCGATAAGACGATGCTCGCCCACGTGTACCTCAAAAAGGGGGCCTTGGTGCCCAAGCACCACCACGAAAACGAGCAGATTACCTACATCCTCGAAGGGGCCCTGCGCTTCCACCTCGGCGACGACCAAGCCCAAGAAATCGTCGTGCGCGCTGGTGAGGTGCTGCACATTCCGTCCAACGTGCCGCACTCGGCCGAGGCCCTGGAAGACACGCTCGACGTGGACATCTTCAGCCCGCCCCGCCAGGATTGGATCGATAAAACCGATGCCTACCTGCGATAACCATCTGTAAATTATGGACTTAGGCTTAAAAGGCAAAATTGCGCTGGTGGCCGCCGCCAGCAAGGGCCTGGGCCGCGCCGTGGCCGAAGAGCTGGCCGCCGAAGGCGCTTCGCTGGTGCTCTGCGCCCGCGGCGAAGACGAGCTACGGGCCACGGCGGCCGCCATCGAAGCCGCCAGCGGCGTGCCGGTGCTGGCCGTGCCCGCCGACCTGGCCGCGCCCGGGGCTCCCGCCGCGGTGGTGGCCGCCGCGCTGGCCCGCTTCGGCCGCGTCGACGTGCTGGTGACCAACGCCGGGGGCCCCCCGGCCGGCGGGTTCGACGGCCTCACGCCCGAAATGTGGGACGCCGCTACGCGCCTGCTGCTCACCAGCGTGGTGGAGCTGACGCGGGCCGTGCT
Organism: Hymenobacter caeli; assembly: GCF_013294115.1. GTDB lineage: Bacteria > Bacteroidota > Bacteroidia > Cytophagales > Hymenobacteraceae > Hymenobacter > Hymenobacter caeli. The sequence goes on from NZ_JABSNP010000003.1 coordinate 180,437, forward strand.
GCCCGGCATGAAGGCCGCGGGCTGGGGGCGCATCCTCAACATCACGTCCATCAGCGTGAAGCAGCCGGTGGATAACCTGATGCTGTCCAACAGCTTGCGGGCGGCCGTGACGGGCATGGCGCGCACGCTGGCCACCGAAGTGGCGCCGTTCGGCATCACCGTGAACAACATCCTGCCCGGCTACACCCGCACCGCCCGCGTCGAAAACCTGGCCCAGGCCATTGCCACCCGCGACGGCATCGCGACCGCCGAGGCCCAGGCCCGCTGGGAAAACGAAATCCCCATGCGCCGCCTCGGCGAGCCGCGCGAGTTTGGGGCCCTGGCCGCGTTTCTGTGCTCGGCGCGCGCCAGCTACATCACCGCCACCTCCACCCCGGTGGACGGCGGGTGGATTAAGGGACTGCTTTGATTGAATGGGGAATGGTGGAATGGGAGAATGAGGCTTTTGGCTAACAGGCATTCTCCCATTCCACCATTCTCCCATTCAATCATTGCTTGCCCTACACCAACCCCCGCATCCGCTCAAAATCTGTCCCCAGAATGCTCGTGTCGTCGGCGCCGAGCCAGTCTTTGAGGACGGTGGCGTAGATGCCGCGGAAATCAATTTGGTGGCGCAGGTCGCCCTGGTCGAGGTTGGCCAGGTCGGGGGCGTCGTTGAGGACGCCTTTTTGCTGGAGGCTGCCGCCGATGAGAAAGACCGGGTTGGCGGTACCGTGGTCGGTGCCGTTGCTGGCGTTCTGGCCCACGCGGCGGCCAAACTCGGAGAATACCAGCACCAGCGTGTTAGCCCACTGGCCGTTCTTTTGCAGGTCGTCAGCCAGGGCGGCCAGGCCGTCGCCGAGGTCGGTGAAGAGCTTTTGCTGCTGCTCGTGCTGGCGCACGTGGGTATCGAAGCCGTTGAGGGCCACGTAGTACACCCGCGACTCCACACCGGAGTTAATCAGCTCGGCGGTGGTTTTCAGGTTTTTGCCGAACTCCGAGTTGGGGTAGGCCCCGGCCGATTTGTACACCTTCGACTTGTCGTAGAGGTAGTCGGCCGACGAGGCCGTTTCGGCCAGCGTTTGGTAGAGGTAATCCACCTGGGCGTGGTGGTGGTCGGAACCCGTTTCGCGGCTCACCTGGCTCAGCAGGCGGTTCTGGGTGAGCTGGTGGAGCTTGTCGGGGTTCTTGAACGCCAGGCCTTTGCGCTGGGTGCCCTTCATAGCCAGGCTCAGGGTGTCGTCCACTTCCAGCGCATTGTAGGGGTTTTGGCAGCCGGGGGCCCCCGAGTCGAGGTAGCGGCCGAGCCAGCCGGTGCTCAGGTTCTGGGCGCTGCCCGAGCCGGTCTGCCAGATGTCCATCGAGCGGAAGTGCGAGCGGTCGGGGTTGGGGTAGCCCACGCTGTTGAGCACGGCCAGGTAGCCCTGGTCGTAGAGACTCTTGAAGCCCTTCAGCGCCGGGTGGAAGCCCAGCCCCTTATCCAAGGCCAAAATCCCCTCCGATTCCTTGATGCCCAGCGTGGGCCGGGCCTGGTAGTACAGGTCGTTCTGGTACGGGATGACGGTATTCAGGCCGTCGTTGCCGCCGCCGAGCTGCACCACAATAAGGCGGCGGGCCCCCGGCGCGTCGGCCAGCCGGGCCAGCCCGGGGCCCCGGTCGAGGGCGTGGAGCATCTTGGGCACAAACAGCAGCGTGCTGGCGAGGATCGAGGTCTGGAGGAATTCGCGGCGTTGCATAGTTGGGATAGTTATAAAAGCGGGGCGGAGGTAGAGGGGGCGGGCTGCCGGCTTTTTCGCCGGCTGCCCGCTAATTGTTGAATCGTTGGGTGGCGCATGGGGGCCCCAGAGAATCCGGGGGGCGGCTCATACGATGCAGCGGTCACCGGGCAGCCGGCGAGAAGCCGGCAGCCCGGGCCAGGCGGGCCCTCACGAGAGCTGGTATTCCGGCAGGCTCATCAGGCTGATGAGCGTGTTGCGCAGGGCCTCGGCGGGGATGGGGTTTTGGGCGGCGGCTTGCTGCACCAGGGCCAGGTTTTCGGGCCGGATGGGCGTTTGGAGCAGGAACTCGCTGAGGCGGGCGGGCTGGGCCGGGGCGGGCGTGGCCCCCAGCAGCTGTTGCAGGGGCCCCAGCGGCAGGTGGGCCCCGGCGGTGGGCTTCACCGTGCGGTCGGCGCGGGTGAGGTTGGGGGCGATGTCGTTCTCATCCTGCTTGAGGGCCACGGCGAAGTCGGCGTTTTTGAAGAGGATGGCCGGGATTTGCAGGCGCAGCAGCAGCGACGACGAGTCGATCCAGTTGCGGCCGCCGGGCCAGCCGGCCACGTTCGGCGGCTCGAACAGCGTCTGGCCCAAGGCCTTCTGGTAGCCCAGCAGCGGCCGTTCGTTGTCGAGCTTTACGCCCAAGGTGCGGCGGATGCCGGCCAGCAGCTCCACCGGGCTCTTGAGGTGGGTGCCCACGTTGGCCGGGTCGTAAAACCAGTCGGCCGAAAACATGCGCTCCAGCAGGTCCTGGATGTCGTAGCCGCTCCGCCGAAATGCGTCGGCCAGCGGCGCAATGCGGGCCGGGTCGGGCGTGTCGTTCACAAAAAAGCGGTAGAGCTTGGTGGTGAGGAAGGTCGCCGCCGCCGGCTGCTCCAGGATGATGGCCAATACGTCTTCGCCCCGCAGGTTGCCGGTGCGGCCGAGGAAGGTTTTGGGGCCCTCGTCGTGGTCCAGGGGCCGGAACTTGAAATTGCCCTGCCCGTCGTAGCTCCAGCCGGTGAAGGCGCGGGCGGCCTCCTTCACGTCCTGCTCCGAGTAGTTGCCGCGGCCCAGCGTGAAGAGCTCCATCACTTCGCGGGCGAAGTTTTCGTTGGCGTGGCCCTTGTGGTTCTGGCGGTTGTTGAGGAATTCGAGCATGGCCGGCTCTTGGCTCACGGCCAGCAGCAGGTCGGGGAACTTGCCCAGCGCGTGCTGGCGGGTGGTGTTGTGCAGGCTGAGGGCGGGGCCCGGCTGGCGCACCCGGCAGGCAAAGTGGCCGTGCCAGAACAGCGTCATCTTCTCGCGCAGCTGGGCTGGCGAGGTGGCCATGCGGTCCATCCAGGCCGTCGAGATGTTGACGAACGCCTCGCGCAAGCCCTGGTTCTGCATCTTGCGCTGCTCGGGCGTGAGGTCGGCGCGGCGCAGCCGGGGCACCCCGCCGGGGCCCATGCGGTAGGGCTGGCGGGCGGGCAGCGCGGCCACGGGGGCCGGCGGGGCGGCTTCGGCGGGGCGGCCGCTCATGGTGGCCGTGGCCTGGTCGGGGGTGGTGACCATGCCGGTGGGCACCGGGTTCCTGGCCGGGGCGGGCACGGGCGGCGTAGGGGCCACGGCCATCACCGCGCCCATCGGGTCGGTGAAGTGCATGGCGGGCGCGTCGAGCGGCACGAAGGTTTCCGAGTCGCGCAGCAATTGGCGCAGGGCCTTGCGGGGGCTGAGGCCGGCGGCCACGTCCTGGGGCCGGGGCCCGAAGCCGGCGCGCCAATACAAGTGCTGGAGTTGCTGGGTGGTGTCCATGCCGGTAAGATGCGGGCCGAGGAGCGGGGTTTAAAAGGTGCGCGGAAATAGCCTGGACGCCGGGCCAGGCTTTGCTCACCAGAACGGGTTCCGAGGGGGAGCAGTCCGGCATTCGCTTCGCCGGGGGCTAAATTGACCGCAGCAGGGCGAAATCAGCGCCGGCGACCACTAAAATTCATGAAAACACTAGCCGATTTGCTCCAGCTGGGCGACCCGCGCCTCTACGAAACGTGCGCGCCGGTTTTGCCCGCCGAGCGGCCCTTGGTGGCGGGCTGGGTGGCCGATTTGCACCGCGTCATGGAGGAAATACGGGCCCGGTACCAGTTCGGCCGGGCCATTGCCGCCCCGCAGCTGGGCATCATGAAGCGGCTGATTTACCTGAACATCGACCGGCCCGTGGTCTTCATCAACCCCGAACTCCGCGAACTGAGCGACGAGCTGTTCGAACTGTGGGACGACTGCATGAGCTTCCCCAATTTACTGGTTAAAGTGAAGCGGCACGCGCACCTGACCATCGACTACCTGGACGAAAACTGGCAGCCGCAGACCTGGCACATGACGGGCGGCCTATCCGAACTGTTGCAGCACGAATACGACCACCTGAACGGCGTGCTCTGCACCATGCGGGCCATCGACGACAAGTCGTTTAAATGGCGGCCGTAACGCTGGGTGGGGCAAAGAAAAGAACGGTCATGCTGAGCGCAGCCGAAGCATCTCTGCTGCGGCAGTAATTTAATCGATTATGATTGTTAGCGGTAGAGGTGCTTCGGCTGCGCTCAGCATGACCATTTTTTTTGCTTGAAACTTAGATGGTCGCCAAGTACCCAGCCCGCTAAAACCGGGCCCCCAGCACCACCGTTTTCTTGTACTCGCGCCGTTCGCCACTGGCCGGCCGAAACAGCTCGACGTGCAGAATGTAGTACCCCACGGCCGCCTTGCGGCCCCCGTCGTCGAGGCCGTCCCAGGGCACGAAGCCAGCGGTGGCCAGGCTTTCGTTGCGCAGCAGGCGGCGGGTGAGGCGGCCCACGGCGTCGTACACCGTCACGGAGCCCACGTAGCCGGGCTGGTCGAGCTGGTAGTTGAGGGTGGTGAAGTCCTGCTGGCCGTCGTCGTCGGGGGTGAAGACTTCGGGCGTCACGGTCAGTTCCTGGCCACCGCCGGGCGCGTCCTGGGCCTGTGAGTTGGGGCGGCCGGGCGTGGCGTAGCCCACGGCGCCGGCCGCCGAGTGGAAGTTGCTGCCCAGGCTGGGCCCCTGCGCCCGGATGCGCTCCAGCGACACGCCGTCCTGGCTGCTGAGCAGCGGCAGGTGCAGGCCTTTATTGTAGGCGAAGCGGTCGATTTCGCGGCCGCCGGCATCCAGCACCGTGGCCAGGCCGGCGTCGTCGGGCCAGGTGGGCAGGGCCCCCACGGCCAGCAGTGCGGCCGCGTCGGCGCTGGTGGGGTACTGCGCCTGCACCGTGGCTGGGCTGGTCGTTAGGGCCACCAGCTGCCCCGGGGCCAGCACGTAGGGCCCCGGACTGATGGGCAGCCCGGCCCCGCCATCGCCCACTTGAAAACCCTTTATATCAACGTATTTCTGGCTGCGGTTCAGTAGTTCGATGAAGCGCACGGCCCCCACGCGCGGGTTAAACAGCAATTCGTTCACCACCACATCGCCGGGCGCGGCGGCCTCGGGCAGGGCAAACTCGGCGGCTTGCAGCGGGCCGCTGGCGTTGCCGGCGCAGTCGGTGGCGGCTTGCACGGTTAAAGTAGTGGGCCGGCTGGGCGCGAGGGCCCCGGCGAGCGTCAGGTCCACCACCCGGAAATCGGGGCCCACGGGGGCGGCGCGGGCCACGGCGGGCGCGGGGGCCCCCAGGGCGTAGCGGGCGGGGTTGGCCGCGGCGGCGCTGTCGAGCTTCTCGGAGAAAAACAGGCGGATGGTGCGGGCGTCCACGGCCACGGCGCGGAGCAAGGTAGGAGGCGCGGTGTCGGGGCGGGGGCCCCGGGCGGCGTTGGCGCGGCCGGGGGTGCCGCCGCTGGGGTCGGGGCTGGCGGTCCAGTTATCGGCCCCGGCGCAGAGGTTATTGGCGTCAATCATTTCCAGGCTCCAGCCGCCGGCCTGCTTGCGGGCGTCGCGGTACCAGGCGTCGGAATACGTCACCTCGAACAGCACCCGGCCGGCCGGCCCCCGCAGCACCAGCTGGTCGCCGCCGTTGCTCAGGGCGGGGAAGTTGGTGAGCCCGTACACCTTGCCGAACGGCGCAAACTGCGCCGCCCGGGTGCTGCCGCACACCACCGCATACTGGCCCGGTAGCAGCCGCGCCGTATCAGGGAAAAAGGCCTGGGCGGCGGTGCCCGTCTTGCCCAGCCGCACCCCGCGCAGGCTAAGGGTTTGGGTGGCCGAGCGGTTGAAAATCTCCACAAACTCCGATTCGGGCAGGCCCACCACCGGCGTTTCGTCGGCCAGTATCTCCGTGATAACCAAGTCGCCAAACCCCGGGGCCACCGGCAGCCCCGCGAAGCTGGCCGCCAGCGGCCCCGCGGCTACGTTGCCGAACAGGTCGGCTACCTGCCGCGCCTCCAGCACGTTGGCCGCCGCCAAATCGGCCCCAAAGGTGAGGCGCACCACGGCCGGGTTGCTGGCCAGAATCTCGGCCGCCACCGGCGCGGCCCCGCCTTGCAGGCGGTAGCTGGCCGCCCGGGCCCCCGTGGCCGGGTCCACGGCCTCGTTAAATACGGCCTCGACCCGGCGGGCATCGAGCGGCGTGGCCCGCAGCAGCAGGGGCGGGGTGGCGTCCACCACGCTGAAATCGTCGAAGTAAAAGCTCTTGCCGTTGGCCGACGAGTACAGCAGGGCCACGCCCGCGGCGGCGCTGCGCTGATAGGCGGCGTCGGTGGCCGGGGCCCCGTCGGCCACGAAGCTGCGGCCTCCGGCCAGGTCGCGCTCCAGCGTCCAGCGGCTGGCGGTGCTGCGCGTCACGCGCACGCGCACCAGGTTGTTGGTGCTGCTGGCCAGCGTGTTGGCCTGCCCCGTGATGATTGCCACGGCCGTCTTTGCCGAGTCTTTGCGGAACAGGGTGAGGTTGTCGGCGGTGCCGCCCAGGCGCACGAAGTAGCCGCTGGTGGCGGCGTTGCCCAGGTCGGGCCCCGAGGCCATCAGCCACACGTCGGCCAGGTTGCTGGCGCTGGTGGCCAGGCGCAGGTTGGCCCAGAATTCCCAGGTGGTGCCGGTGCTGGCGCGGCAGGGCGCGGCCAGCTGGAGGCGGGTGCCGGTTACGGCCGCCCCGTTGCTTTGCAATTGCAGCTGGGCATTCACGGTGAAGGCGCTGGCCGTGCCCGTCCAGGTGGGGTTCTGGGTGAAGTTGCCGTCGGTGAAGTCGTCGCGCAGCTGGGCGCGGCCCGTGAGTGGCAACAAGAGGAGAAAAAGTAGCAGTTGCTTCATTAACGCGCCGGAAGGGTTTTCTTTGCTCCCAAGTTACCCCTACTCCGGCGACACTTGCCGCCGCCCGGGCCCCGCGCCCGCGCTTTCATCCCTGATTACCTCCATGAAACTTGCCATTGTGGGTGCCACCGGCCTGGTGGGCACCGAGCTGTTGAAAGTGCTGGCCGAGCGCCACTTCCCCCTCACCGAACTGCTGCCCGTGGCCTCGGCCAAATCGGTGGGCCAGCTGGTGCATTTTCAAGGTAAAGATTACCCCGTGGTGAGCATGGACGACGCCATCGCGGCCCGGCCCGCCATTGCCATTTTCTCGGCCGGCGGCTCGGTGTCGAAAGAGCACGCCCCGCGCTTCGCCGCCGCGGGCACCACCGTGGTCGACAACTCCTCGGCTTGGCGCATGGACCCCACCAAGAAGCTCGTGGTGCCCGAAATCAACGCCAGCACCCTCACGGCGGATGACAAAATCATTGCCAACCCCAACTGCTCGACCATTCAGATGGTGGTGGCCCTGAACGACTTGCACAAGGCCTACGGCATCCACCGCATCGTGGTGAGCACCTACCAGAGCGTGACCGGCACCGGCAAAAAAGCCGTGGACCAGCTTCTGGAGGAGCGCGCCGGCCGGGTGGCCAGCAACCCCGCCTACCCGCACCCCATCGACCTGAACGTGCTGCCCCACATCGACGTGTTCGAGGAGAACGGCTACACCAAAGAGGAGATGAAAATGGTGCACGAAACCAAGAAAATTATGGGCGACAACAGCATCCAGGTCACGGCTACCTGCGTGCGCATCCCCGTGATGGGCGGCCACTCGGAGGCCGTGAACGTGCAGTTCCGCCAGGAGTTTGCCCTGGCCGAGGTGCGGGCCATCCTGCGCCACACCGCCGGCGTGGAGCTGGTGGACGAGCCCAGCCAAAACCTTTACCCCATGCCCAAAGACAGCCACGGCCGCGACGCCGTGCTGGTGGGCCGCCTGCGCCGCGACGAAACCCAGGGCTGCACCCTCAACCTGTGGGTAGTGGCCGACAACCTGCGCAAAGGCGCGGCCACCAACGCCGTACAAATCGCCGAATACCTGGTGGCCAACAAGTTGGTGGGCTAAGCCGTAGCGCGAACTTTGTAGTTCGCGTCGCCGCCCGGTCGCCGAACGGTAACCGGCAGGACAAAGTGAGCGCCGCGAGCTGCAAAGCTCGCGCTGCGGTCTGGCCCGGCAGTACGGCCGCCGGGGGCCCGCGGCCCGTACTGCCGGGCATGAAGCTACCCTTGGCGTTTTACCAGCGGCCCGACGTGCTGCAAATTGCCCGCGAGCTGCTGGGCAAGCACCTGTACACCAACCTGAACGGCGTGGTGACGGCCGGCCGGGTGGTCGAAACCGAGTCCTACCGGCACGAAGGCGACCATTCGATGACCCTGCACCTGCAACGCAAACGGCAGCAGGCCAGCGCCTTGTATGCGCCCGGGGGCCGTGCCTACATCTACACCGTGTACGACCGCCACGCGCTGTTCAACATTGCCACCCACGACGCGGCCCACCCCGACACGGTGCTGATTCGGGCCATCGAGCCGCTGGTGGGCCTCGACGAGATGCTGCGCCGCCGCGGCCTGGGGGCCCCCGCGCGGGCCCTCACCGCCGGCCCCGGCGTGCTCACCCAGGCCCTGGGCATCACCCCGGCCCTCAGCGGCACGGCCCTCGACGGCGAGGTGCTCTGGTTCGAGGACCACGGCGAAACGGTGGCCGGTGCCGACGTGTGGGCCAGCGCCCGCGTGGGCCTGGCCTACGCGGGCCCCGAAGCGGCGGGGCTGCCCTGGCGCTTCCGCGTGCGCGACAGCAAGTGGACCAGCCCGGCAAAATAGCTTGTGGTGCCGGAGCCGTGGTTAGCAGTTGAGGATGGTCGGGCGACTTTTCTCGCTGGCGAGTTACGCCGGCGATTGAACAGCAATTCCGAGCAGTAATTAACAGGGGTCCAACGATGGAAAAGTCGCTAGACTACTTCGTTTTGAAGCCAACGTCATTTGCCTGTCCTAAAGTGTGTCTATAATTAAGCTAGCCTATATGTCTGACGGGTAAATAATTATTGTGATAATATTTGCTATTATTGCAGGATGAAAAAACTTCTGCTCACCGCGGGGCTGGCCGGTGGCCTGCTCGCCGCCCGCGCCCAGGCCCCGGTGGTGGGCACCTTCACGGTGGGCACCACCACGGTTACGGTGTCGGCCCTGACGCCCAACTTGGCCACCGTCTGGGAGCTGGTTTGGGGGCCCGACGATTTTCTCTGGGCCACCGAGCGGGCCGGGCGCATCAGCCGCATCAACCCCGCCACCGGCGCGGTGCTGCCGCTGCTCACCATTGCCGACGTGACGCAGAACACCGAAAGCGGCCTGCTGGGCCTGGCCCTGCACCCCGACTTTGCCGCCCAGCCCTACGTGTACGTGGTGTACAACTACACCGACCAGGGGGCCCTGAAGGAGAAGCTCGTGCGCTTCACGTACTCGGCCAGCGCCGGCACCCTCGACGCCCCGCTGGTGCTGCTGGGCGGCATCGGGGCCACCACCACCCACAGCGGCTCGCGCCTGCTCGTCCTGCCCGACCGCACCCTGCTGATGACCACCGGCGACGCCCAGCAGCAGCCCGAAGCCCAGAGCCGTGCTTCCCTCAACGGCAAAATCCTGCGCCTGAACCTCGACGGCACCGTGCCGGCCGACAACCCCACGCCCGGCAGCTACCTCTACACCTTCGGCCACCGCAACCCCCAGGGCCTGGTGCAGCTGGCCAACGGCCGCCTCTACAGCTCGGAGCACGGCCCCAACAACGACGACGAAATCAACAAGATCGAGGCGGGCCGCAACTACGGCTGGCCCACCGTGGAAGGCTACTGCAACCTGCCCGCCGAACTGGCTTTTTGCGCGGCCAACAACGTGCGCGAGCCCCTCACCACCTGGACGCCCACCATCGCCCCGGCCGCCCTCCAGTACTACGACCATCCCGCCATTCCGGGCTGGCGCGGCAGCCTGCTGGTGGCGGCCCTGGGCGGCAGCCGCCTCGTGCAGCTGCCCCTGGACGCTGCTGGCCAGGCCATTACGGCCCGCAACGAGTTCCTGACGGGCTTTGGCCGGCTGCGCAGCCTGTGCGTCTCGCCCCAGGGCCGGGTGTACGTGGGCACCAGCAACCGCGACGGCCGCGGCACCCCCGCCCCCGCCGACGACCGCATCCTGGTGCTTGAAAACCTGGCCTACATGCCCACCGCCACCCGCAACGCGGCGGCCGTCCGCTTCGACCTCTTCCCCAACCCGGCCCGCCAGCAGGCCACCCTGCGCCTGCCCGCCCCGGGGGCCCACGTCACCATTTGCGACCTGCTGGGCCGCCGCCTGCGCGAGCAGGCCGTGGCCGGCCTCACCGCCACCCTCGACCTGAGCGGCCTGCCCGCCGGCAGCTACCTGGTGGCCGTGGCCACGGCCACCGGCACCGCCACCCGGCCGCTGAGCGTGGAGTAGGGGGAGGGGTGGAAGTTGGCTCAAGTGGAAAGCGCAGCCACCGGCTCAACACGCGCAATGCTGCCCGGCTCCGTGGCCGCTCAGAGGCGGCGGGCCAGCGTGAGGGTCTCGGAGGGCACGTCGGTTACGCCGCCGGTGCCCTTTTGCTGGGCTATTTTCAGGCCCACCAGCCAGCGCTGCTGTTGGCCCAGGGCCACGTCCAGGTTAATCGAGCCCAGGTAGCCACCGTAGAATCCTTGGTACGAGGCCAGGCGGTAGTCGACAACGCGACCTTCTACCACGTTCACAAAATCAAAATCATTTTTCTTGTAGTAGCCAGCGAAGCCGCCGGCTCCGACCGCAAAGCGCACCCGTTTAGCATTGCCAAAAGGGTAGAACAGCACTTCGCCCTCCGCGTGGCTGGCTCTGTAGTTCTGGTTCGGCAGCTGGTCCACCCAAGGCCCGTAGAGGCCCGTGGCCGCGGGCTTGCCGGCCACCCCCACCAAGCGCCCGGCCAGGCCCACCTGGCGCGTCAGCATCGGGGCGTATTCCACAGCAAGGCGGGTGCAGCGGTAAAATTTGGCCGCGTCGAAGGTCGTGCCGAGGCCGAGGCGCAGGTAGGCGACCTGAAAGGGCCGCGCCGGGGCCGGCGTGGGGGCTATGGCTTCCTGCGGCGTCGCGCGTTCAACCTGGGCCTGGGCCCCGGGTGCGTGGCCTAGCGCCGCCAGTAAAGCGGGGAAGGCGGCGTAAAAGTAGATTTTCATGAAGAAGTGGAAAGGTTGTAGCACAAGAGCCGTTGGTGACCGGTTCGGTTGCAAACGTACCGTAAATAGTTGGCTGCTACTAGCCTTTGGGCGCGTGAAACGTCCTTCCGCCGCTCATAAAATGACTGTTTTACAGCCGGTGCCGCTCGTTGCGCACGGCGTTGTGCAGGTCCCACGCCACCTCGTGCTCAAAGGGGTGCACGCGCACCGGGCAGTCGGCCATGCGGCAGAGCGAGCAGGCGGCAAACGTGCAGGGGTCGGCGTGGACGAACATCTCCACTTCCACCGCAAACTTCTCCCGAATCAGCTCCTCGATGTCGTGCAGCTCGGTGTGCACGTGCTCCAGGCTGAAGTAGTAGGGCATCTGCATGTGGCAGTCGATGTGCAGGTTGGCCCCGTAGCGCTGCACCCGCAGGTTGTGCACATCAATCCAGGGGGCCCGGCGGTGGGCCTGCAGCTCGGCGATGACCTCCGTGACCACGGCCGTGTCGGTTTCGTCCATCAGGCCCGATACCGAGCGGCCCACCATGCGCCCGCCGTTGGCCAAAATGAAGCCGCCCAGCAGCAGCGCCGCGCCGCCGTCGAGGCGCAGCACGCCGGTGGCCGCCACCAGCACCAGCGCCGCCGCCGACACGATGGACGTCAGGGCGTCGATGTACAGGTGCTGGCCGTCGCCCACCAGGGCCACCGAGTGCAGCGCCTTGCCCTGGCGCACCAGGTACAGGCCCAGCCCCAGGTTGGCCGCCGCCGTGGCCGCCAGCAGCGCCACGCCCCAGTCGGGCCGGGCCACCGGGTGCGGGTGCAGCAGGCTGCCCGTGGCCGAGTACAGGATGTAGGCCCCGGCAATGAAAATCAGGGCCCCCTCGAAGCCCACCGACAGGTGTTCGATTTTGCCGTGGCCGTAGGGGTGGTTTTCGTCTTTGGGCAGGCCGGCCAGGTACAGGCTGTACAGGGCGAAGCCGCTGGTGAAAATGTTGATGATGCTCTCCAGCGCGTCGGTCAGCACCACCTGCGAGCGGGTGAGGTGGTAGGCGTAGAACTTGACGGCCACCAGCACCACGCTCACCGCGAGGGAAAGCAGGCCGAGGCGGGTTTTGGTTTGGGCAAGGGGGGGCATGGGCGGGCAACGGGGGCGGCAAAGGTCGGGCCCCCGGGCTCCGCCGGTACCGCGCGGGCCGAAACTTTCCGGCAAGGCAGTCGTATTTTAGACGATGAATAATAAATTTTTAGATTAGTCTAAAAATTACCTTATCTTTGTTCTGTCTTAATAACCGGCTTTCTGTGTCTGCCACCGCTCCCTTGTCGCCGCCCGTTGCCCCCGCTCCTGCGCCGCCGGGCTGGCGGCACGCCCGCCGCGCCAACTCGCTGAGCGAGGTATTCGGCAGCATTGCGGTGCCCGAAGCGGGGGCCTCGTTCTGGCGCAAGTTCCGGGCCTATTGGGGCCCCGGCCTGCTGGTGGCCGTGGGCTACATGGACCCCGGCAACTGGGCCACCGACCTGGCCGGCGGGGCCCGCTACGGCTACACGCTACTATCGGTGGTGCTGATTTCCAGCGGATTCGCCATGTTTTTGCAGCACTTGGCCGCCAAGCTGGGCATAGCAACGGGCCGCGACCTGGCCCAGGCCTGCCGCGACCACTACTCGCGCCCCGTGAGCCTGGGGCTGTGGGCGATGTGCGAAATCGCCATCGCCGCCTGCGACCTGGCCGAGGTCATCGGCTCGGCCATCGCGCTCAACCTGCTCTTCGGCCTGCCGCTGGCCTGGGGCGTGGTGCTCACCACGTTGGACGTGCTGGTGGTGCTGTTTTTTCAGCACAAGGGTTTTCGGCTCATCGAAAGCCTGGTTGGGGGCTTGATTCTGCTGATTTTTTTCTGTTTTCTCTACGAAATCATCGCCTCGCACCCCGACTGGCGGGCCCTGGCCGGGGGGCTGCTGCCCCGCCCCGAAATCGTGACCAGCCCCGGCACGCTCTACGTGGCCATCGGCATCCTGGGGGCCACCGTGATGCCCCACAACCTGTACCTGCACTCCAGCATCGTGCAAACCCGGGCTTTCGGGCCCGACGAAACCGCCAAGCGCACGGCCATTAAGTTCGCCACCATCGACTCGACGGTGGCGCTGTTCCTGGCGTTTTTCGTGAACGCGGCCATCCTGGTGGTGGCCGCCGCCACCTTCCACGGCAAGGGCCACGACAACGTGGCCGACATCGCCGACGCCCACAAGCTGCTCACGCCGGTGCTGGGCGCGGGCGCGGCCTCGGCGCTGTTTGCCGTGGCCCTGCTGGCTTCGGGCCAGAACTCGACCCTGACCGGCACGCTGGCCGGCCAGATTGTGATGGAAGGCTTCCTCGACCTCAAGCTCAAGCCCTGGGTGCGGCGCCTCATCACGCGGCTCATCGCGGTGGTACCCGCCCTGATTGTCACCATCTTGTACGGCGAGCGGGGCACCGGGCAGCTGCTGGTGCTCAGCCAGGTCGTCCTCTCGTTGCAGCTCAGCTTCGCGGTGGTGCCGCTGGTACTCTTCACCGGCGACAAGCTGAAAATGGGCGTGTTTGCCAACCGCCCCGCGGTGCAGGTTACCGCTTGGGTTGTGTCGGGCATCATCCTGGTTTTGAACGTGTACCTGCTCTGGCAGACAGCGGTGGGGTAGGGCCCCGGCGCGTGAGCAACATCCGGCTGGGCCAGTTGGGTTGGCGCGGTAAGCCGGTGGCCTGTTCGACGCGGCCTGCCGGGCCCGCCCCAAGCGCCTGAAACACTTCGAGTACTACCGCGCCGCGCCCACCGGCCGCCTGGGCATCCATAGCTTCGGCCGCAACCTGAGCGCGCTGCTGGTGGTGCCGTTTCGAGGGCCTCGGCCGCCGGGGCCCGCGCTGCGTATGCAGGGCAAATTTAATACCTGTTCAATGCCCCGTTTCTACGCCTGTCTGGGCTTGAGCCTGGCCCTGGCTGGCCCGGCCGCCGCCCAAAAAAACTTGCAGAACGACACCATTAATGTCGATAAGAGCAAGTACACGCTGTTCAACCCCACGCCCAAAAAATACATGCGCCCGATGGTGCCCGACCGCCCCGGCATCACTGAAAGCCCGTACTCGGTGGACGCGGGCCACTTGCAGTACGAAACCGACGCCCTGCGCCTGCTGACCCGCCGCGAAAGCACCGCCCACGGCCACGACTGGTACGTGAACCACGCGCTGGGCAAGGTTGGCCTGAGCGACCGCACCGACCTGCAGCTCGGCGTCGATTCGTATACCTACACCCACAACGCCGACGACGCCGACCCCAGCCAGGACGAATTGTACCGGGGCTTCGGCGACGTGACGCTGCGCCTCAAGCACACGCTGGTGGGCGACGACGACAGCCGCTGGGCCCTGGGCCTGATTGGCTATGTGACACTGCCCACCGGGGGCCCCCGCGGCGACGGAGCCGTGGAGTACGGGGCCGTGCTGCCCGCCGTGTTTCAAATCACCAAGCCCTGGAGCATCGGCGGCCAGCTCGCCGCCGAAGTGTACTGGGACCGCGACGGCCAAAGCCGCTACCTCCAGCTCACGCCCACCTTCACCACCGACTACCAGTTCACGAAAGCGGTGCAGGCATTTGCGGAGCTGGTGGGCTACTGGGACGTGCGCCAGGCGTCGTGGCGCAGCTCCGTGAACACGGGTTTCCAACTCGACGTGAGCGACAACGTGCAGCTCGACTTCGGCACCCACCTGCCCGTGACGCACTCCGTGGACCGCGAATACTTCCTGGGCCTGAGCTTCCGTCGCTAATCCATTTAACAATTATCATTTATCATTCAACATTCAACAACCAGCTGACAACCAGCGGTAAGCCAAGCCATTGCGCAGGGCTTTGCAGGCCAGTTGTTAAATGATAGTTGTTAAATGATGGGCTACTTATCGGATTTGCCGTCGTGGTTGCGGTCCGTGCGCACGTCGGCGCTGTCGTAGCCCTGCTCCTGGCTGGGGGTGCCGGTGCCGGGGCGGCGCAGGCCGGCCACGGCCGAGTCGCCGCCCACGTTGTTTTGCTCGCCGTCGATGTGCTTGTTGGAGCCGTCTTCCACGTTGGTGGACCCGTACTTGTGGGAGTCGCTGCACGCGCTGAGGCCGAGGCCGGCGGCCACGGCGGTGGCCAGTAGGAAGGGGCGGAGAAGGGTCGTCATGGGGGCAGGAGAATAAAGAAGCGGCCGCGGAAAAGCCCGGGGCCGGGGGCCGCGTTTGGGCGCGGCGCGGGCAAAGTTACGGGCCGGCCCGGCCCGGTGCGCCGGTAAACGTAACCTCTGGCCGGGAGTTGGGTTAAAGGAAGGCGGCCGCGTGGGCCGCGGGCCGTTCGCTGCGGCTTTGGTTTCCCGCGGTTTCTCCGCCTTTCCTCTTTTTGCGATGTCCGATTCTATGGCCGCCCTGCCCGCCCCGGCCCACGCCTACGCCGAATTCCGGGCCCTGGTGGGCGCGCTGGCCGCCGCCCACCGCACCACCGGCCCCGACCAGGGCCCCGCCTTGGTGCGCTTCACCGAGCAAAACCAGCAGCACCTCGACCACGCCTACGCCCTGCCGCTGCTGCCCGCCCTGGTGGAGCGCCTGCGCCACCTGGCCGCGCCCCAGCGCTGGTTGGTGCTGGCCGAGGCCTGGTGCGGCGACACTGCCCACGAGTTGCCCCTGCTGGCCCACCTGGCCGAGGGCAGCGGTGGCCGCGTGGCCCTGCACGTGCTGCTGCGCTCCGACCACCCCGATTTTATGGCCGCCCACCAAACCGACGGCAAGAACAGCATTCCCAAGCTGGTGATGCAGGACGCGGCCACCGGCGAAACCGTGGCCGAGTGGGGCCCCCGCCCGGCCGAAGCCCACGCGCTGGCCCAGCGCCTGCACGCCGACCCCGCGCAGCCCACGGCCGCCATCGTGCGCCAGATGAACGAGTGGTACGCCGCCGACCAGGGCCAGTCGTTGCAGCGCGAGCTGCTGGCCTTGTTGGCATAGACTCCGGGCACTATTCCGGGGCCCGGGGGCGTTGCACCGGCCCGGGCCCCCGCGGTTCTTAGAAATTTCCGTTAATTTCACCTGCTCATTCCCTCCCCATGCCCCAGCCGTCGCGCCCACGTATGCCCCGTTTTCTGGCCACCTGGCCGTGGCGGCGGGTGGGGGTGCTG
The DNA here is from genome assembly GCF_013294115.1 of Hymenobacter caeli. Lineage (GTDB taxonomy): Bacteria > Bacteroidota > Bacteroidia > Cytophagales > Hymenobacteraceae > Hymenobacter > Hymenobacter caeli. The sequence goes on from NZ_JABSNP010000003.1 coordinate 196,738, forward strand.
GCCGCCGCCAGCCTGGGGCTGGCCCTGGCCCTGGTGGGCTACGTGTTCGGGGCCGACGGCCATTTCTTTGGCCGGCTGGCCCCGGCGTTTCTGGTGTTTTTCTGGCTGCTGGCCGTCACCTTCCTGGCCGTGGTGCCGTTCGTGAACTGGGCCACCGGGCACTGGTTCGGGCGCGGCTGGGCCTCGGCGTCGCCCGCGCCGGCGGCCCGGCGCCCCCGCCCGGCTCCGGCCCCGGCCCGGGGGGCCGTTCTTTCCGCATCTTCCACCGCCGCCGCAAGGCGGCCTTCAACACGCTAGCTCTATGTCTACGAACCTGCTATACATCAAAAACATGGTGTGCCCCCGCTGCGTCGAAGCCGTGCACAACCTGCTGGAGCGCGCCGGCTACAAACCCAAAGCCGTGACCCTGGGCACCGCCGAGCTGGACGCCGCCACCCCCGCCGACCCCGAAACCGTGGCCCCGCTGCTCGAAGCTGCCGGCTTCGAGCTGCTGCGCGGCCGCGCCGAGCAGCTCACCGAGCAAATCAAGGCCCTGCTCGCCGACTACCTCGACCACCTGCGCACGGCCCGCTCGCCGCTCACCACGTCGGCCTTCCTCACCGAGCGCCTGGCCGCCACCTACTCGCACCTGAGCAAGGTATTTTCGCGCACCGCCAACCTCACCATCGAGAAGTACCTCATCCGCCTCAAAATCGAGCACGTGAAGGAGCTGCTCAGCTACGGCGAGCTTACCCTGAACCAGATTGCCGACCAGATGCGCTACAGCTCGGGCCAGCACCTGAGCAACCAGTTTCGCCAGGTCACGGGCCACTCCGTCAGTGAGTTCCGCCGCCTGGCCCTGCCCGCCCGCGTGTCGCTGGACGCGCTGTAGCGTACCGGTTTTATGCCTACAAAAAGGGGCCCCTGCCGGTTTGGCAGGGGCCCCTTTTTATAGGGTTATTGACTATAGCGGGGTGGTCCGGCGAATTGCCCGAAGGGCTTCGTCGGGCCACTCTTACGATGCCCGGAGACGCGGTAGTAAGAGTGGCCCGACGACAGAAAAAGTCGCCGGACCACCCCGGTTTAGACCACCGCCTGAACTACTTGTACGATTTGCAGGCTTCCAGGCAGGCCTGACAGGCGGCGGCGCAGGCCTGGCAATGGGCGTGCTGGTGCTGGGCGCATTCGTCGTGGCACTTCTGGCAGATTTCGATGCACTCCTTGAGAATGTGCGGGGCGTGGTCGGAGCCGCGGGCGATGAAGGCGGCGGTGAGGCGGCAGATGTCGGCGCAGTCGCGGTCGAGGCGGATGCAGGGCACCATCATCTGGAGGTTGTCTTCGCCAAGGCAGGCGGTGGCGCAGTGCTCGCAGGCGGCCACGCAGCGGGCGAGGGCATCGAGCACGTCTTGGTGGGCGGGACGGGGGGCGGTGGAAATGGCCATCGGAAATGGTGGATAAGTAGTGTGGAAAACCGGCACGTGCCGGTTAATAGGTTTTACGGGGGCGGCCCGGGGCGGGCCGTGCAGGATTCTGCTAAAACCCAACACCATTCGGGGCCTGTCCCATAATGCTGTTGGCGGAGCGCCGAATAGTGTAGGTTTGCCCGCAAACCCAGCGGGGAGCCCCGGCGTTTTAACGCCATGAATATCTCGCTACTTGCTGCGCCCCGGGCCGCTAAATGCACGGCTACTTTGCTGACGGCCGCCGGGCTGCTGGCCTTCGGTACAGCCCCCGCCCGCGCCCAAACCACCATGCCGGGCATGAGCATGCCGATGCCCACCGTGCCAACCTATACAGCTCACCACCAGGCGAATACCAGAGTGCTTGAGGGTGGAATGACGGGCGAACCCAGTGGCTATACCATGTCGGCCGCTACTTCGCGCAACCTGCCCATGAACCGCAACGGCTCGGCCACCAGCTGGCAGCCCGACGCCACGCCCATGTATATGTGGATGACCCACAAGGGCCCCTGGATGGTGATGGCCCACGGCGGGGCCTACGGCCGCTACACCAGCCAGAACTTCAACCACGGCAACGGCCGCGGCCACGCCAGCGCCGTGGACGGCCCCAACTGGGGCATGGCCATGGCCCAGCGCAACGTGGGCACCCACGGCCTGCTGAACCTCACGCTGATGATGTCGCTCGACCCGCTGACGGAAACCCGCGGCGGCTACCCGCTGCTGTTCCAGACCGGCGAGAGCTACCAGGGCCAGCCGCTCATCGACAAGCAGCACCCGCACGACCTGGTTTCGGGCTTGAGCGTGGGCTACACCCACGCCGTGAGCCACGACGTGGACGTGAGCCTGTACCTGGGCTACCCCGGCGAGCCGGCCATCGGGCCGGTGGCCTTCATGCACCGCCTCTCGGCCATGCCCAACCCCGACGCGCCCCTCTCGCACCACTGGACCGACGCCACGCACATCGCCTTCGGGGTGGCCACGCTGGGCGTGCGCTATAAGCAGTTTAAGCTGGAAGGCAGCAACTTCACCGGCCGCGAGCCCGACGAGCACCGCTACAATTTCGACAAGCCCCGGGCCGACTCCTGGGCCGCCCGCCTGAACTGGAACCCCAGCCGCGAGCTGGCCCTGCAAGTGAGCCGCGCCTTCATCAAAAGCCCCGAGGACCTGCACCCCGACGAGAACGTGACCCGCACCACGGCCAGCATCCTGCACAGCCACAACTTCGGCGATGCCCGCCACTACATCGCCTCGGCCCTCGTTTGGGGCATGAACGAGGGCCACACCGCCCACCCCGAGCACGCCGTGCTGGCCGAAACCAACCTCACCCTGGGCCGCCCCACTTTTTATGGTCGCTACGAGTTCGTGCAGAAGGACAGCGAGGAGCTGGGCTACTACTTGCAGGGCCCCGCCGACCAGCCCATCTTCTCGGTCTTCAACGTGCACGCCCTCACGCTGGGGGCCAGCTACCGCCTCACCGCCGACGACTTTCGGGGCCCCGAGGTGCACATCGGTGGCCAGCTCACCGGCTACGTGCCGGCCGCCGCGCTGCGCTCACTCCACGGCGACGTGCCCCTCTCGGCCTCGGTGTACGTGCGCCTGAACGCGCCCTGGATGAGCATGGGCAAAATGAGCGGCATGAAAATGTAACCGCACGGGGCGGGCTGCCGGCTTTTTCGCCGGCTGCCCGCTGATCGTTGCGCCAATGCGCCAAGTTGAACGGCCGTTTAGGACCCCCGGGCACCCATTGCTACAAGGCAGCGATTACCGGGCAGCCGGCGAAAAGCCGGCAGCCCGGCCCGTTCCCGCCCGCCACCACCGCCCGCCATTCCTGCCCGACCTTTGCGGCCACTGAACCCGGGGGCCCCTGGCCGGGTTGAAGGCTACCGTGTCGCTCGCTGCTCCCAAAATCCTGCTCATCACCCCGCCGCTCACGCAGCTCAACACCCCCTACCCGGCCACGGCCTACATCAAGGGGTTTTTGAAGGGCCGCGGCTACGACGTGGCGCAGGCCGACCTGGGCCTGGCGCTGGTGCTGCGCCTGTTTTCGGTGGAGGGGCTGAAGCGGGTTTTTGCCGAAATCGAAGCCGGCGACTTCGCCCTCAGCGACAACGCGAAAAGGATGCTGCGGCTCCAGAACCGCTACCTGGCCACCGTGGCGCCGGTCGTGCGCTTCTTGCAAAACAAGGACCTGACCCTGGCCCCGCGCATCTGCCACGGCCGCTTCTTGCCCGAAGCCAGCCGCTTCGACAACGTGGCCGACCTCGAAACCGCCTTCGGCACCATGGGCCTCACCGACCAGGCCCGCCACCTGGCCACGCTGTACCTGGAGGATTTGGCCGACCTCATCAAGGAAACCGTGGGCCCCCACTTCGGCTTCTCGCGCTATGCCGAAAAGCTGGCCCTCTCCGCCACCAGCTTCGAGCCCCTGCACCAGGCCCTGCAAGCGCCCGCCAACCTGCTGGATTCCTTGCTGTTGGAGGAGCTGGACGCGCTGCTGGCGCGCACGCAGCCCGACGTGGTGGGCTTCACCGTGCCCTTTCCCGGCAACCTCTACGGGGCCCTGCGCCTGGCCCAGCGCATCAAGCAAACCCGCCCCGCGACGCGTACCATCATGGGCGGCGGCTACCCCAACACCGAGCTGCGCACCATCCAGGAGCCGCGCTTTTTCGACTACATCGACCACCTCACCCTCGACGACGGCGAGGGGCCCTGGCTGCGCCTGTTCGATTTCTGGGCCGGCAAAATCCCGCAGGGCGAGCTGCAACGCACGTTTTCGCGCGGCGAATCCGGTGATATTCAGTACGTTAACCACCCGCACCCCGACGTGCCGCACCCCGAGGTGGGCACGCCCGACTACTCCGACCTGCCCCTCACCGACTACCTCTCGGTGCTGGAAGTGCTGAATCCCATGCACCGCCTCTGGAGCGACGGCCGCTGGAACAAGCTCACCGTGGCCCACGGCTGCTACTGGAAGCGCTGCTCGTTTTGCGACGTCACGCTCGACTACATCAGCCGCTACGAAACCGCGCCGGCCACCCTGCTCGTGGACCGCATCGAGCAAATCATCGCCCAGACCGGCCAGACCGGCTTCCACTTTGTGGACGAGGCCGCCCCGCCCCTCGCGTTGCGCGACCTGGCCGTGGAGCTGCTCCGGCGGCGCGTGGCCATCACCTGGTGGGGCAACATCCGGTTCGAAAAAACCTTCTCGCCCGACCTCTGCCGGCTGCTGGCCGCCTCGGGCTGCATCGCCATTTCGGGGGGCCTGGAAGTGGCCTCCGACCGGCTGCTGGCGCTGATGGAAAAGGGCGTCACCCTCGCCCAGGTGGCGCGCGTCACGGACGGCTTCACCCGGGCCGGCATCATGGTGCACGCCTACCTGATGTACGGCTTCCCCACCCAAACGGCTCAGGAAACCGTTGATTCGCTGGAAGTTGTGCGGCAGCTGTTTGCCGCCGGCGTGGTGCAGAGCGGCTACTGGCACCGTTTCTCGATGACGGCCCACTCGCCGGTGGGGAAAAACCCGGCCAAGTACCAGGTGGCCGCCGTGGGCCCCGAGCCCGCCGGCTTCGCCTGGAACGACCTCTGGCACGACGACCCCCTCGGCACCGACCACGAAGCCTTCGGCCCCGGCCTGGCCAAAAGCCTCTACAACTACCTCCACGGCGTGGCCCTGGAGGAGCCGCTGGGCTTCTGGTTCGACTTCAAAACGCCCAAAACCACCACCCCGCGCCAGCTGGTGGCCCAGGCCCTGCAAGCCCCCGAGAAGCCCGACTTCGCCAAGCAAAACCAGCGCCTTTTCTGGCTCGGCAACGCCCCCGAGCTGCGCGTGGAGGCCGGCAAAAAAGGCACCCGCGCCGTCCTCACCTGCTACGAGCAAGCCGAGGATTTCGAGGTGAAAGCGCCCGAAGCCGCCGGCCGCTGGCTGCACGAGCTGCTGGTGCAGCTCAGCCACGACTACGACACGAAAGTGCTGCTCAAGGAAGCCGCCGCCACTTTTCCCGCCGCCGCGGGCCCCTTCGACGCCTTCCTCCTCAGCCCCGCCTGGCAGCTGCTGCGCGAAAAAGGCCTGCTGCTGCTGTAGCTTGGGCCGGTAGCGCGTCTGTAGCGCGAATTTTGTAGCCCGCGGCCTTCGCTTCGTCCTGCCGGTGACCGCGCAACGCCAAGCCGGGCAGCGACGCGAACCACAAAGTTCGCGCTTCATCCTGCTAGCTTCGCCCATTCATGTCGCGCATCACCAAAACCCTGCGGGCCCTGGGCCGCCTGGCCCGTAACCCCTGGCTGCTGAACAGCGTGCTGGCCGCCGATACCGCCGCCTGGCAGCGGCAGGCCCTGGCCCACGCCGCCCGCTGGGGCGTGGGGCCCCTGGGCCTGCCCGTGGTGCCGCTGCGCCACTTTCTGCCCCCCGGCGGGGCAGACACCGTGGCCCCCTTCGCCTTCCAGGACGGCGGCTCGCTGCCCACCGACCTGGCCCTGCTGCGCGGCCTGGCCCGGCAGCGCCCCGGCTGCCGCTACTTTGAAATCGGGACCTGGCGGGGCGAAAGTGCGGCCAACGTGGCCGCCGTAGCCGCGTCGGTCCACACCCTCAACCTCTCGGCCACCGAGATGCGGGCTTTGGGCTTGCCAGATGAGTACATCGACTCGCACGGGTTTTTCTCGAAAGATTGGCCCAACGTGACGCACCTGCACGGCAACTCCGCAACCTTCGATTTCGCCGGCCTGGGCCGGCTATTTGACTTGATTTTCATCGACGGCGACCACCACCACGACGCCGTACGCCGCGACACGGCCCGCGTGTTCGCGCACCTCGTGGGCCCCGCAACCGTGGTGGTGTGGCACGACGCCAGCCGCCAGCCCGGGGCCCCGCGCTGGGAAGTACTGGCCGGCCTGCTCGCCGGCCTGCCCGTCGCCGTCGCCGGGCACCTGTATCAGGTAAGTCATTCGCTGTGCGCTATTTACAGTCCGCACCCGCTGCCCGCTGCCCCGCCCAACCCCTGGACCCCACCGCTGGCCCACCGCGTAACAGTGGAGCTGCCGCAATAGCGCATTGCTGGAGCGAGTGCGATGTAGCGCGAACTTTGTAGTTCGCGGCTCTGAACAGTCGCCCAACGATGAACCGGCAGGACGAAGCGAGAGCCGCGAACTACAAAGTTCGCGCTACATCGCACTCGCTCTGAAACGACTTTGGGGCCCCTACTGCGGGCGGGGCAGCCACTGCACCACCGCATCGGGCAGGCCCGGGGCGAAGGTGGGGCCCCCAGGGCCGGGCACCAGTAAGTCGGGGCCCGCGGTGCGGTAGGTGCGCACGGCGGGGCTGCGCAGGGCCCCGCGCAAGCTGGCGGCGGCCGCGGCGCTGCTGGTTCCGCTGCCGCCGTACAGGCCCAGCACGGGCAGCTTTTGGCGGGCCAGGGCGCGGTAGGCGTCGCGGCTGGCGGCAGCGGCGGGCGCGTTTTGCACAATGAAGAACGCCATGCTGGGGCCCCAAGGGGCGGCCAGGGCCAGCGCCGCGGCGTCGGCGCGGGGGCCGGTGGCCCAAATGCCGAGGTTGGCGGTATCCACGCCGGCGGTGTTGCGCAGCAGGCGGCGGGCAGCCCGCAGCTGGGCCGCCGCGGTGGCGGGGCCGGCCGAGTCGGCGGCGGGCAGCAGCAGCACCGCCAGGCCTTCGCGGGCCAGGGCGTCGGCCCAGGTGGCGGCCGAGGGGCCCGTAACGGCATCGGGCAGCAGGGCCAGGCCGGGGCCCACCGTCTGCACGTCGGCCGGGGCAAACAGCCAGGCCGAGCCCTGGGCCTGCGGCACTTCTTCTACGCGGTACGCGGTGGGCGTGGGCGGGCCGCGCCGCACCAGCAATACGGCGGCCCGTGCCGAATCGAGGCGCAGCGTGCCGCGCCAGAAGTCGCCGTCGAGCGCCAGGGCCAGCACTTCGCCGGGGCGGCCGGGGCGCACGAGGCGCAGCTGCCCGTTCAGAAACGCCACGGTGTCGGCCACGAAGCGCAGCGCCGGGGCCCCGGTCAGCTCGGCGGTGTAGTGGCCGGGGGCGGGGTGGCGCAGCTCCAGGGCCACGGGCAGGGCCAGCCCGGCTAGCTGCGCCGTGCCCGCGTAGTGGCCCACCGGCGGCGGGGGCGGGGCGGCGCGGTCGGCGGCGGGCTGGCAGGCGGGCAGCCACGGCGCGGCGGCCAGCAGCGCCAGCCACCGGGCCCCCCGCCGGGCGCGGGCATACAAGCGTGTCAAGGAAGATTCAGGCACGGCCAAAAGTAGGCACGGACCGCCGAGAGGCCCGGTCCGGCGCGGGGGGGCGCCGCGTCAGCGGCCGGCCAGGCCCTTGCGCATAATCAGGTCGGTTTGCAGGTCTTGCCCCAGCTGGAAGGGGTGCTGCCCGATTTGGCGGAAGCCGAAGCGCTGGTAAAAGGCCCGGGCCCGGTCGTTTTTCTCCCACACGCCCAGTACCACGGCCGAATGGTGCAGCTGTTCGGCCAGGGCCAGCACGGCGCGCATCAGGGCCGCGCCCAGGCCGGTGCCCAGCCAGTCTTCGGCCACGTAAAGGCGTTCGATTTCGAGGCGGCCGGTGGGGTCCTGGCCGTCGGGCAGGCCCAGGGCCGAGGGCTCGCGCAGCTTGGCGTAGCCCACCAGGGCCCCCTGCACGTGGGCCAGCAGAAAGGTGTTGGCGGGGTCTTGCAACTCGGCCAACTGCAACTCAGGGCCAAAGTTTGCGGCCAGGTAGGCGGCCATGTCGGCGGGCGTGTTGGTGGCGGCAAACGTGTCGTGGAACGTTTGGCGGCCCAGCTCGGCCAGCTGGGCGGCGGTGGCGGCGTTGGCTTTGGCCAGGGCAATGCGGAGGGGAGAAGACATAAGGCGGGCAAAGGTCGGGCCCGGCGGCCAAATGCCCCGCCCCGGGGCTTCAGAGGATGGTTTCCTTGGCGGGCCCGTCTTCGAGGCGGCCGCCGCGCAGCAGCCGCCGGCCGTAGCGCACCAGCAGGCCGGCCCCCACCAAGCCCAGCAGGTACAGCAGCACCAGGCCCACCTCCAGGCTGCCTTCGATGCCCTCGCGCGACCATGCGTAGGCGGCAATGCCGAGCCGGATGAGCTGGCCCAGCCCCAGCAGCAGGCCCGTCCACAGAAACATCCAACCCAACAAGCGGCGCGTGGCCGGCGACAGCATGACATTGGCCATAGGCTGTTACATACGCCGCCCGGCCGGGGCGGGTTCTTTGCCGGGCCGGGCTTGCCAATTGCCCGCCCCGCCGTACTTTTGCCCCAGCCAACCCCCGCGAGAGTAGCTCAGTTGGTAGAGCATCAGCTTCCCAAGCTGAGGGTCGCGAGTTCGAACCTCGTTTCTCGCTCATTGCTTAACAGCCCCGCAGATGCAAATCTGCGGGGCTGTTTTGCTTTTGGCGCATACGGTAGGGCATACTTTATAAGTGTCCTTTTGAACCCGGTATCCAGGCCCTGCCCCTCTGTGAGCGAACTTTTACCAGGTGGCTGGGGGTGCCGTTTCGATCTGGAGAAGCCCCGCGAGAAGGGCTTGCGCCGCCTCGTCCAGGGCCGCTCTGACTCGTTTTTCCAACTCAAGGCTCGGGTACGAGCTGTTCGGGTACCAAATGCCAGCGAACCCCCTGCTCAGCCGGTAGTGCCGTTCGCTCAGGGCTTGCGTGGCGTACCCGGACCGCACCCACAGGTTGAGTTCGCCCGGCGATAGGCGGGAATCCGACGGGCTGGAAAAGCTGTAGGGTTCGCCAAACCCCGACAATTCAACCCGGTAGCGGCCCGCGCGCGCTTCGACCCGGAACCGACACCAGAGCAGCGCGCTTGGGCCGGGTTTTCCGTTGGGCCGGCGCACTTGCAGTTGGGTGTAGCCGCTGCCCAGCAGCAGGTGGCGCGTGGAATCGTCGAGCTGCACGGCTTGGTGCGCGTCGTCGAAGGTGAGGACGGCCCATTCGCGGGCGCGGGCGTACAGGTCCGCCGCCGAGCGGCCCGGCACCGGCACCACCTGTTGGTAGCGCAGCGTATCGGGCAAGAGCGCTTGTGCCCGCCCGGCCCGCGGACAGCCACCGATTAACAGCAAGAGGACGAAGGCGTATTTCATGGCCCAAAATACAGCCTCGGCGCAAACCGTGCTGCACGCGTAACGCGCGCTCCCCACGGAAGCTGGCCCCAAAACCGGCGACGAATAACCGGCCACTGCTAAGAAGCCGTTGGAGTTAATAAAATGGCCTTACTCCTCAGCTAACTCAAGCAGCTTCTTAACCCTTCTATGTCTTAACCCGGTTTTCGCTGGGCGGCGAGGGCGCGTGGCAAGCGGGGCGGGGCCCACCGGCTACCGGGCGGGCTGCAGCTCCAGCGACTCGGCCAGCAGCTCGGCCAGGGCCTCGTCGGGCATCATTTCCAGCGGGGCAAACCGGTCCTGGTGGAAATTGGCCTCGGGGTAGCCGGGGGCCACGCCCTGGTTGTCGATTTCGGCCAGCGTGAGGCCCCAGGCCGCGCCCACGGCGTACAGCTCGCGCACGTGGTAGGTGGGGCCCGACCGGGGCACGCGGATGTGGGGGTTTTGGGCCAGCAGCACGCTGAAATCGTCGTTCACGCACACCACGGCTTGGCCTTCGTGGAATTTGGGGGGCTTCATGGCAGGCATTTGTTGTGTACGACAACAAAGTTCGGAACTTCGTGCCAGTATTGGGACACTTGGCCGGGGCGGGCGCGTACACGAATGGCGGCCCGGCCGGTTAACGGAAAAACAACCGGCGGGCCGTGCCCGCGCTGCTCTTCACCAACCCCCGACGTTGCCCATGGCCGATTTTGCCGCTGCTGCCCCGGTCTTTTCCGCCGACGTACTGGCGGATTTTCCGCTCGATGGCCTGTTGGCCGGCCTGTTCGACGCCGCGCCGACCGGCCTTGCCCTGTGCAAGCCCGTGCGGGGGGCGGGCGGCGAAATCGTGGAGTTCGCCTTCGCTCTCCTCAACGGGGCGGCGCAGCGCCGGCTGGGGCTGCCGGCCCGCCCAACCCCCGCCGCCCGCGGACTGGGGCCCGGCACCGCGCCCGGCGGGGCGTTTGAGCTGTGCCGCGACGTGTTCGAGGCGGGGCAGCCGGGGGCGCGCGAATTCCGCTCCCCGCCCGCCGGCCCCGCCGGCCCCAATCCCTACCACTGCCTGGCCGCCCGCCGGGTGGGGCAGGGGCTACTGGTGAGCTTCGCCGGCCCCGAAGCCGACCCGCGCCCGCCCGCTGAACCGACCCGAAGCGAAGCCGACGCCCGCGAGCAGGCCGCCCGCGCCGCGGGCGAGCGCAACCAGCTCCGGGAACTCATCGACCAGGCCCCGGTGGCCATCGGGCTGTTCGAGGGGCCCGAGCTGCGCGTTACGGCCGCCAACCGGGCCCTGGCCGCCCTGTGGGACTACACCCCGGCCCAGGTGCTGGGCCGCCCCCTGCTCGAAGCCGTGCCCGAGCTGCGCGGGCAGGGCTTCGACGACTTGCTGCGCCGGGTGCTGGAAACCCGGGTGCCGTTCGTGGGCAACGAGGTGCCGGCCCGGCTGCGGCGCGACGGCCGGCTCACGACCACGTACTACAACTTCGTGTACCAGCCCTTGTACGCGGCCGACGGGTCGGTGCTGGGCGTGGTTAACGTGGCCATGGAGGTAACCGAGCAGGTGCGGGCCCGCCAGCTGGTGGAAGAAAAGGAGCAGCAGACCAACCAGCTCAACGAGGAGCTGGCCGCCACCAACGAAGAGCTGCAAGCCGCCAACGAGGAGCTGGCCGCCGCCAACGAAGAGCTGCAAGCCGCCAACGAGGAAGTGCGGGCCAACAACGTCGAGCTGTTTCATACCCAGCAGGCCCTGCGCGAGCTGAACCAGCAGCTCGAGGCCCGCGTGGCCGACCGCACCGCCCAGCTGCAGGCGGCCCGGGCCGAAGCCGAGCACCAGCGGGCCCGCCTGCACCGCCTGTTCATGCAGGCCCCGGCCGCCGTCTGCATCCTCGACGGGCCCGAACTGGTGTTTGAGCTGGTGAACCCCGGCTACCGGGCCCTGTTTCCGGGCCGCCGCCTGGCCGGCCGCCCCCTGCTGCACGCCCTGCCCGAGCTGGCCGGCCAGTCCGTGTGGCACACCCTGCGCCGGGTGTACGCCACCGGCGAAACCCACCAGGAAGCCGCCATCCGCGTGCCGGTGGCCCGGCACGAGGGCGGGCCCCTGGAAGATTTTTACCTCGACTACATCCAGCAGGCCCGCTACGACGAGCAGGGCCGCGTCGACGGGGTGCTGGTGTTTGCCTTCGACGTGACGGCGCAGGTGCGGGCCCGCCAGGCCAGCGAGGCCAGCGCCCGGCAGCTGCGGGTCATTACCGACGCGCTGCCGGTGCTCATCGGCTACCTCGACCAGCAGCAGCGGTTCCAGTTCGCGAACCGCGCCTACGAGGCCTGGTTCGACCAGAAGCCGGCGGACCTGCTCGGCCGCCCCCTGGCGGAAATCGCCACCGACGGGCGCTACGAAAGCGTGCGGGGCTACCTGGAGCGGGCCCTGGCCGGCGAGCACACCGAGTTCGACGCCCAGATGACGTTTTCCGCCGGCGCCGTCCGGCACCTGCGCACCGCCTACCTGCCCGACGTGCAGGACGGCCGCGTGGCGGGGTGTTTCACCCTGGCCACCGACGTGACCGACCAGGTAGTGGCCCGCGAGCAGGTGCAGCGCCTGAACCAGGAGCTGGCCGCCACCAACCAGGAGCTGCAGGCCGGCAACCAGGAGCTGGGGGCCGCCAACCGCCAGCTCCAGCGCATCAACCAGGACCTCGACAACTTCGTGTACGCCGCCAGCCACGACCTCAAGCAGCCCGTCAACAACCTGACGGGGCTGTTTGAGGAGTTGCGCCGCGCCGCGCCGGCCGCCGCGGGCTCCGACGCGGCCCTGCTGCTGGACCTCATCGACGGCACCCTGCGCCAGCTCACGCTCACCATCAACGACCTGGCCGACGTGGGCCAGGTGCAGCAGGGGGCCAACCCGGCCGAGGCCGTGCCGCTGGCCGAGCTGGCCGAAGAAGTGCTGGCCACCCTGCACCCCCAGGTGCTGGCCGCCCGCGCCCGCGTCACCACCGATTTCAGCGCCCGGCCCACCGTGTCGTACCCCCGGGCCCACCTGCGCATCGTCCTGCTCAACCTGCTCGGCAACGCCCTCAAGTACGCCGACCCCGCCCGGCCCGCCCGCGTCCGCCTCTCGCTGTGGGTGCAGGACGGGGCCCCGGTGCTGCTGGTGGAAGACAACGGCCTGGGCTTCGACGTGCGGCGCCACCAGGGCGAGCTGTTCCAGCTTTTCCGCCGCTTCCACACCCACACCGAGGGCACCGGCGTGGGCCTCTACCTCGTCAACCGCATCGTGCAGGGCCACGGCGGCCGCCTCGAGGTGGAAAGCGAGGTGGGCGAGGGCACCACGTTCCGGGTGTACCTGGGGGGGCAGTAGGCGCGGGGCCGGCCGGGGCGGCGGCCCTACGCGGCTTCGGGGGCGTCTTCCTGGGCGTCTTCCTGGCCGTCGAGCAGGTATTCGCGGATGCGGTTGATGTGCACCTTCAGGTCTTCGAGGCGCTCGTCCTGCCGGGCCGTCTGGTAGCGGTCGTCGTGCGCGGCGAGGCTGGCCAGCAGGTGCCGGCGCTCTTCCATCATGCGCAGGGCCACCCACATGGTTTCCTCCATGCTGCGCCGCGAGCTGGCCAGCAGCGCGTCGGCGGTGTAGGCGTGGCCCGTGTGGCAGCGGAAGCGCGGCACCCGGCCGTGGGTCACCTTCCAGAGGTTGCCGCCGCAGTCGGGGCAGGTGTGGGGCACCAGGTGCCCGAGTTTGCTGGCTTGGTTGGTAGCTCCCACGACGCGCTCGGCAATGGCCGCTTCTATTTTTAAATCGGGTGGAATGTCCAGCTGGTTGGCCGGCGCGGCGCAGGCGGGGCCCACCAGCTCCACGAGCAGGGCCCCCATGCCCGCAATGGGCATCACGTAGTCGACGGCCACGTGGCGCAGGGCGCTTTCGGGCATGCTGGGAAACTCGGCCTCGGCGGGGTCCTGCACCACGGCCGTGCCCCCGCAGCGCTTCACAAACTCCAGGCCGGCGGTGCCGTCGTGCAGCATGCCGGTGAGCACCACCCCAATCGTGTGCGAGTCGAAGGCCACGGCCGCCGCCCGGAACAGGGCATCGGCGGCGGGGCGGTAGCTGTTTTCGAGCGGGCCCTTGGTCACCAGCACCTGGTCGTCCTTCACCAGCAGGTGGCGGTCGGGCGGGGCCAGGTAGAGGTGGCCGGCCAGCAGCGGGGCCCCGTGGCCGGCCACCTGGCAGTGCAAGGCGGTGCGGGCGGCCAGCCGGGCCACGATGCCCTCGGCGTCGGCGTCGGGCGAAAGGTGCTGCACCACGAGCACGGCGGCGGGCAGCGCGGCGGGCAGCTGGGCCACCAGCCGCGCGAGGGCCGGCATGCCGCCGGCCGAAGTACCGATAACGATGAGGTGCGAGGGAGCGGCCACGGGGAAGGAGAAATAAATGAAACGGTACCCGCGGCTGCCCCCGATGGGTAAATCAAACCAGCCGGAGATACGTACAGCTGGTCGGTTTGGTGGCCGTTTCTTTGCAAATTTGTGGGCCAATCCCGCCAGTTTTTGCGGTTGGGCTTACTTTATTGCCCCCATGACTCCTTTTGCACCGTTTGCCGACGGGCCCCCCGGGGCCGGCCCCGACCCGGCCGCCGTGGCCCCCGTCGCGGCCGAATCGGTGACGCCCCGGCCGCGGGCCGGCAGCGGGCCCCCCGACAGGTTCGCCGTGGTGGCGCTGTGCGGCTCGGCGGGCTCGCTCGAAGCCCTGGAGCAGTTTTTTGCCTACCTGCCCATCGACGGCGGCCCGGCGTTTGTGGTCGTCACGCACCAGGGGCCCGGCGCCCCCGGCCTGCTGGCCCAGGTGCTGCAAGGCTGCACGGCCCTGCCCGTGGCCGAGGCCGCCGACGGCCTGCGCCTGCGCCCCAACCACGTGTACGTGGGGCCCCCCGGCCACGACCTGAGCCTGCTGCACGGCTGCCTCTACCTGCTGCCGCCCAGCCAGCCGGCCGGCCGCCACCTGCCCATCGACTTCTTCCTCCAGACCCTGGCCAAGGACGCCGGCGAGCGGGCCGTGTGCATCATTTTCTCGGGTCTGGGCTCCGACGGCAGCCTGGGGCTGAAGCTGGTGATGGAAAACTTCGGCATGGTGATGGCCCAGGCCCCCGACACGGCCGCCTTCGACGCCATGCCCCGCGCCGCGCTGGCCACCGAGTTCGTCGATTTCGTGCTGCCCCCGGCCCAGCTGCCGGCCCAGCTGCTCGACTACGTGGCGCGGCCGCTCGCGGCCCGCGCCCCGCGCGAGCCCCTGGCCGGGGCCGACGCGCGGCCGGCCCACGCGCTCCAGAAAATTTTCCTGCTCATCCGCAACCGAACCGGGCACGACTTCAGCTTTTACAAGCGCAACACGATGTTCCGGCGCATCGAGCGCCGCATGAACGCCCACCAAATCAAGGAGTTTCCGCACTACGTGCGCTACTTGCAGGAAAACTCCGCCGAGGTGGACCAGCTCTTCCACGAGCTGCTGATTGGGGTGACGAAGTTTTTCCGCGACGCGGAGGCCTTCGCCAGCCTCCTGGCCCAGCTGCGGCCGCTGCTGCTGCGCAAAGAGCCCCACGCCACCGTGCGGGTCTGGGCCCCGGGCTGCTCGACGGGCGAAGAAGCCTACTCGCTGGCCATGACCCTGCTCGAAGGCCTGGACGCGGTGAGCGCCACCCGCCGCCTCAAGCTCCAGATTTTTGCTTCTGACATTTCGGCCGAGGGCATCGAGTTCGCCCGCGCCGGCCTCTACCCCGCCAACATCGCCGCCGACGTGAGCCCCGGGCGGCTGGCCCGCTTCTTCCTGAAGGCCGAGGGCGGCGGCTACCAGATTCGCAAGGAAGTGCGCGACGTGGTGGTGTTCGCCCTGCACAACCTCAACCGGGACGCGCCCTTCACCAAGCTCGACCTGCTGTGCTGCCGCAACCTGCTCATCTACCTGAGCGCGGAGCTGCAAAAGCAGCTGCTGCCCGTGTTCCACTACGCCCTGCTGCCCGGGGGCCTGCTGTTTCTGGGCCCCAGCGAAAACCTGACCGGCTTCCACGACCTGTTCCAGCCCCTGGACGCGAAGTGGAAAATCTCGCGGCGCCTCGAAACCTCGGCGTCGCCCACGCGGTTGCTCAATTTCCCCTTCGCCCTGACGCGCCAGGCCCCGGCCGCGCCCCCCGCCGTGCCCTCCCCCGCCTCCCTTGCCCACCGCGTGGGCGGCCCCCTCGCCGCCCTGGTCCAGAAAACCCTGCTCGACGGCTACACCCCGCCGGCGGTGGTCGTGAACGCCAAGGGCGAAATCCAGTACGTGAACGGGCGCACCGGCAAGTACCTGGAGCCCGCCCCCGGCCTGAGCGGCCTGAACCTGTTCGAGATGGCCCGCGAGGAGCTGCGCCTCGACCTGCGCGGGGCCGTGCACCGGGCCCTGGACACCCACGAGCCCGTGGTGCTGGACGAAGCGCACGTGCAAACCGACGCCGGCCGGCAGCTGCTGCGCCTCACGGTGCGGCCCCTGGCCGCCCCCGACGCCCTGGCCGGCCTGCTGCTGGTGGTGTTCGAAGACCTGCCCACCCCGCGCCGGGTGCGCCGGGCCAAGGACTACGCCGCCCCCGCCGGCCCGGACCGCGACGCCGCGGTGGCCGCCCTCGACAAGGAGCTGCAGTACACCCGGTACCGCCTGCACACCACCGTGGAGGAGATGGAAAGCAGCCTGGAGGAGCTGAAAAGCACCAACGAAGAGCTGCAAAGCGCCAACGAGGAGCTGCAAAGCACCAACGAGGAGGCCATGACCAACAAGGAGGAGCTGCAGAGCCTGAACGAGGAGCTGCTGACCCTGAACACGCAGTACCTGGCCAAAACCGAGGAGCTGAGCCAGGCGGCCAACGACATGAAGAACCTGCTCGACGCCACCGAAATCGCCATTATCTTTTTGGATAACGACATGGTGGTGAAGCGCTTCACGCCGCCGGCGGGCCGCATCGTCAGCCTGCTGCCCTCGGACGTGGGCCGGCCCCTGGCGCACTTTGCCTCCAGCCTGCGCTACGAGCACCTGCTGCGCGACGTGCGCCGGGTGCTCGAGCGCCTCGTGCCCGTGGAGGTGAACATCCAGACCACGCAGGACGGCTGGTACACGATGCGCATCCTGCCCTACCGCTCGCTCGACAACTACATCAACGGGGCCGTCGTCACCTTCACCGACATCACGGCCCTCAAGCGCCTCGAAGCGCAGCTCCAGGACACGGCCGAGTTCACCAAAAGCCTCCAGGAAACGGTGCTCCAGCCCGTGGTGGCCCTCGACGCCGACCTGCGCGTGTACCTGGCCAACGAGGCCTTCGCCGCGGCCTTCGGGGCCCCGGCGGCCGCGCTGCGCGGCCAGCCGCTGGCCGCCATCGGCGGCGGGGCCTGGAACCAGCCGGCGCTGCTGACCCAGCTGGCCGGGCTGCTCGACCCCGCCGCCGACCCCACCGCTCACTTCGACGACCTGGTGCTGACGGCCGACTTCGCCGGCCTGGGCCGCCGCCGCGCCGTGCTCTACGGCCGCCGCCTGCTGCACCAGGGGCAGCCCACCGGCCGCGTGCTGCTGGGCGTGCAGGTGCTCGACGAAGCCGGGTAGGCGGGCCCGCCCCAACCCCGGGGCGGTGTTTTGCGTTGGCCAGCAGGTAGCTATATAGTGGGCTTGTTTCCGCACAAGGCCATTCTTCTCCGCCCCCGCCCATGAACCGCCCCGACCCCTACGCGGCTTTGCAAGACCTGCGGGCCCGCGCCGAGCGGCGGCGGCTGGCCGCCAGCGTGCCGCCCGCGCCCGCCGACGCCCAGCGCCTGGTGCAGGAGCTGCAAACCCACCAGATAGAGCTGGAAATGCAGTACGAAGAGCTGCTGCTGGCCCAGGCCGCCGCCGAAGCCAGCCGCGCCCAGTACGTGGATTTGTACGACTTCGCGCCCGTAGGCTACTGCACCCTGGCCCCCGACGGCACCCTGGCCCAGCTCAACCTGTACACCGCCCAGCTGCTGGGGGCCACGCGCCAGGAGCTGCTGGGGCGGCGGCTGGCCCTGTTCGTGGCCCCGGCCGGGCGCGCCGCGCTGGCCCAGTTCCTGGCCGGGCTGTGGGCGGCCCCGGGCGTGCGCCGCACCTGCGAGCTGGCCCTGCACCGCCCCGCGGGGGCCGCCCCGCAGTTCGTGCAGCTCGAGGGCGCGGTGGCCGCCGCCGCCGCCGACCCCACCGGGCCCCTGGCCTGCCGCCTGGCCCTGGCCGACGTGACGGCCCGCCGCGCGGCCGCCGACGCGCTGGCCGCCAGCGAAGCCCGCTTCCGGGCCACCTTCGAGCAGAGCCACGACGGCCTGGTGCTGCTGAGCGGCCTGTGCCTGGTGGACGCCAACGCCACCGCCCTGCGCCTGCTGGGGGCCACCGAAAAAAAAGAAGTGCTGGGCCGCCACCTGGCCGGGTTCTGGCCCGACGACCAGCCCGACGGCTGCCCGCTGCGGGAGGCGCTGCACCACTGCGCCCACGAAGCCCGGGCGCACGGCTGGCACCGCCACGAGTGGCGGCGCTACGACGCGGCCGGCCGGCCGCGCTGGGACGAGCTGTCCTTCAACCCGGTGCTGGTGGCGGGCGAGCCGCTGCTGCACGTGGCCCTGCGCGACGTCACCGAGCGCAAGCTCGGCCAGCAGCGCCTCGAGGAAAACGAAGCCCGCCTGAACCTGGCGCTGGAAGCCTCGGACACCGGCGTTTTTGCCTGGGACGTTGCCAGCAAGCAATTGGTGTGGGACGCCCGCGCGCAGGCCGTGTTCGGCCGGGCCTTCGACCCCGCCCCCGTGCCGGTGCCGGTGCAAATGCTGGGCGAGCGCCTGCACCCCGACGACGCCCCCCGGGTGTGGGCGGCCGCCAAAGCGGCCATTGCCGCCCGCGTCCCGCTCACCATCGAATACCGGGTGGTGTGGCCCGACGGCTCGGTGCACCACGTGTCGGCGGCGGGGCGGGCGGTGGCCAATGCGCAGGGCCAGTTCACGGGCTTTGCCGGCGTGTTGCGCGACGTGACGGCCCTGTACGCCGCCGAAGAAGAGCTGCGCTACAAAAACCGCCTGCTCGACCACATCCTGCAAAACCTGCCCGTCATCCTGACCCGCTTCGGCCCCGAAGGCCGCTACCGCAGCTCGGCCGGGGCCGGCCTGCGCCGCCTGGGCCTGGCCGATGGCGAGCTGGTGGGGCGGGTGGCCGCCGAGGTGTTTCCGGGCGAAGCCGAGTCCTTCCGGCGCCTGCTGGCGGGCCGGGGCGACAGCCACCTGGCGGCGCTGGGCACCCCCGAGCGGCCCGCCTACTTCCTCACCTACAGCTTCTGGGACCCCATTTACCGCGAAGGGGTCCGGTTTTCGCTCGACGTCACCGAGTCGGAGCTGCTCAAGCAGGGGGCCGCCCGGCAGCAGCAGCAGCGGCAGCAGGAAGTGCTGGCGGCCATCCTCACCACCCAGGAGGAGGAGCGCCGCCGCATTGCCGAGGCCCTGCACAACGGCGTGGGCCAGCTGCTCTACGCCACCCGCCTGCACCTCGACGGCCTGCCGACTTCCGAGCCGGTGCGGGCCGGCCAGGGCCTGGTCAACGAGGCCATCCGGGCCACGCGCACGCTCTCGTTCGAGCTGACGCCGGGCATTCTGGAAGACTTTGGCCTGGCCGTGGCCCTGGGCGAGCTGGCCAAGCGCGTCCCCGCCGCCCAGCTGGCCGTCGATTTGAACCTGCACGGCCTCGACGCGCCCCTGGCCCCGGCCCTGGCCACGGCCGTGTACCGGGTAGTGCAGGAGCTGCTCAACAACGTGATGAAGCACTCCCAGGCCCGGGAGGTGTTCGTGCAGGTGGCCCGCGAGGGCCCCGAGGTGCACCTGAGCGTGGAAGACAACGGCGTGGGCTTCGACCCCGAAAGCCCGGCCGCCCGCTCGGGCCTGGGGCTGGCCAGCATCCGCACCCGGGTGGTCTCGCTGAGCGGCACCCTGTCCGTGCAAGGCCGGCCCGGCCACGGCACGGGCGTGTTCATCACCCTGCCAGTGGCAAGTTAGTTGGCAATTGTTAGTTGTTCGTTGTCAGGGAGTAGTGCGAATAGTAGCGTGCACTTTGTGGTTCGCGTTCCCGCGCCGTTCACATCCTCATGCCGTTCGCGTCATCCATCGGGCGTGGGGACGCGAACTACAAAGTTCGCGCCACCGGTTGCCGGCCTGTACATCAACGCTGAAACGGCCCTAGCAACTGGCAACTAAAACCAGCCCCCGCTACTGGCCGCGCAGCCGGGCGGGCACTTGGTCGGTGCTCACCACGCGCCGGTCGTCGTACACGCGCTTGACGTCGGCCTCGCTGTTGGCTTTGAGCAGCCCGCCGCTGCCCCACGACATGAACCACACGAAGGGCTGGGCCCGCAGCTGCGCGGGCGTGGGCAGCTGGCTCTGCTCGGAGAGGCCCAGGGGCTTGCCGGCGGCCAGCCGGTGCATTGTTTCGTACCAGCGCTGCGGGAACACCGCGGCGGCGCTGTCTTTGCGGGGGTAGATGTCGGTGCCCAGCAAATCAACTTTATCAATTCCCGGAAAAAATGCTTCCACGCCCGGCGTGGGCTTGTCGGGCGTCCAGGCCCAGAGGATGTTGTGGAGCTGGTGGTGCCCGGTGTAGTAGGCGTAGAGCTGCTGCCAGAGGGCCGCGTAGCCGGTGGGCCCCGGCCGGGCCCCCCACCAAAACCAGCCGCCGTTCATTTCGTGGTAGGGCCGGAAAATGACCGGAATGCGCGCGTCTTGCAGCCGCCGCAAGTAGCCGGCCAGCAAGTCCATCTGGGCGGCCCACTTCTGGTAAAGCGGCGTGCCGGGCGTGAGCAGCTCCTGCCACTGCGCGTCGGTGAGCTTGCTGATGATGCCGCCCTCGAACGGGCAGGGCTCGCCGATGGCCGGGTTGGCCTGGTGGTAGCTGAGCACGATGATGGACCCGCGGGCGTGCTGCCGCTTGATTTCGGGCACCAGCAGCGGCCGGTACTTGATGTTGTCGATGTCGTGGGTAGAGTCGGCAAAGCCGAAGTCGCCGCCCCACACCGCCGGGTACTTCCCCGTCAGCTCGTGCACCTTGTCGCTGCTGGCCGACATGCGCCCCAGCACGTTGTGGATGCCCGACAACGTTTTGTGGCCCTGAATCTTGTACAAGTACGCCAGTAGCTGCCGCGCTTCCGGCGTGGCCTGCGGGTCGATGGGCGGGGCCTGGGCGTGGCCGGCCGCGGCCAGCCACAAAACAGCGGCCCCGGCAAGTAGCAAGCGGAAAGGCTTCATGGGCGAAGGGGTTGGGGGGGGTGGGTAGCATTGCGGGGGTAAAAGTCGCGCCGCGGAGCCGCCCGGCGCGGGCCCCGGCCCCGCCGGTACTTCCCCGGCAACGCCTACCGCAGCCAGGTGCGCACGTAGCGGCCCTGCGGGTCGTAGCGCTTGGCCTGCTGGGCCAGGTCGAAGGCCGAGTCGCGCACGTCGGTGCCGGTGCCGGCAATGTACTTCCAGTTGCCCCAGTTCAGGGCCGGGTCGTGGTCCACGAGCTGGTGCTCGAACCAGGCCGCGCCCCAGCGCCAGTCCTGGCCCAGGTCGTGCACGAGGTAGCTGGCCACGTTCTGGCGGCCGCGGTTGCTCATGAAGCCCGTGGCGGCCAGCTCGCGCATGTTGGCGTCCACGAACTGGTTGCCGGTGCGGCCCTGGGTCCATTTGTCGAAGGCGGCGCGGTCGGGGCGGGTGGGCTTGGGGGCCTGGCCGCGCAGGCCCGCCCAGCGGAAGAAGTCGGCCCCGGCGCGGCGGGCCAGCAGCCGGAAGTAGTCGCGCCACAGCAGCTCCAGGCGCAGCTGCTGCGGGCCCTTGCCCCGGGGCCCGGTTGCGGCGCTGGCCTCGTGGGCCCCGATGGCCGCCCACACCTGCCGGGCCGAGAGGCTGCCGTTGGCCAGCCAAGCCGAAAACTTGGTGCTGTAGGCCTCGCCCAGCAGCTCGTTGCGGGTGTCGTCGTAGCGGGCAATGAGGCGGCGCGCCACCGCGAAGTCGTGCAGGCGGGCCAGGGCGGCGGTTTCGCCGCCGCCCAGCGCCGGCCGGGCCGAGCGGGCGTCGCGGGGCACCGCCGCCAGGGCCGGCTGGCCCAGGGCCGCCGCCAGCGCGGCCGCGGTGGGCAGGGGCGCGGGCGCGAAGCCGGCCGGCAGCGGCGGCAGCCGGCGCGGGGCCGGCAGCGGGGGCCGCACCGGCGCGGCCGCCGCCACGTCGTACCGGAACTTGCTGAACGAGAGGGGCAGGTCGCGCACGGCCACGCGCAGGTCCTGGGGGTGCAGCAGGGCCAGGGTTTCGAAGCGGCGCAGGGGCACGGCGGGGCCCAGGGCGGCGGCGAGGGCCGTTTCGGCGGTGGTTTCCTCGTGGGCGTGCTCGGCGCTGGTCCACACTGCGGCCGCGCCCAGGGCCTGGGCCAGGCGGGGCAGCGCGGTGGCCGGGGCCCCCACCACGAAGTGGATGCCCGAGCCCAGGGCCGCGTACTGCCGCTGCAAATCGGCCAGCGTTTCGAGCAGGAAGGGCAGGCGGTGGGGCCCGGTGCGGGGCAGGCCCAGGAGCGGGTCGGGCCCCAGGGCGGCGGGGTCGAAGCAGTACACGGGCAGCAGGGCCCCGGCGTCGGCGGGCAGCGCGGCCAGGAGTTCGTTGTCGTGCAGGCGCAGGTCGTTGCGCAGCCAGTACAGGATGTTCATGCGGGAAGCACGGGTTTGGGGGTAGTAAAATGACCGCTGCGCACTCGCTTGGGAATCGCGCCGGGCCCGGCGGGGCAATAACAAAAACGGCCCGCTAACCGCAGGCCGTTCCTAAAAAATAAAAGCGGGGGACACTACACGGGCTGCGCCGCGCCCACGCCGACGGTTACCATTTCGGCCTCCGCAGGGCCCTGGGCCTGCTCAAGCGGGTCGCGCTGCAGGTCGCGGGTGGCGGCGGCGGGCTTGATGGTGAGGGGCACTTTCTCCACGGCCACGTCGCTGGTATCCAGGCCGAAAAGCTGCTGGTCGGAGATGGCGACGCGGTTGATGAAGAAGTAGCCGTTCATGAAGAACCGCTCCTGCCAGGTCAGCTCGTTGTCGTAGCTCAGCACTTTTTCGAGTACTACGAAGCGGAAGTCGCCGGGCAGGTGGTGGCGGGCCAGCGAGTCGTAGCGCGAGGTGATGTCCAGCTCGCCGCGCTGGGCCATTTCCTCCAGCACCCGGCGGAACAGCAGGTTCAGGCGGGGCTGCACCCGGAAGCCGAGCCGGAAGTTGATTTTGTAGGCCACGCCCGGCACCAGCTCCTCCACGTCGTAGCGCGTCGAGTAGGGGTCGGTGAGGATGCTCATGTTCACGAACCAGTAGCGGTCGGCCCGCTTGGGCTGTTTGCGCATGATGGAGTACAGAATCTCGGTTTCCAGCTCGCCGGGGGTTTTGCTGTGGGTGAGGTACACCAGGTTGGAGGCGTAGCGGGGCACCGAGCCGTCGTCGCTCAGCTCCTGGAGCGTGGGCACGCTCCCGGCCACGGGCACGGTTTTCAGCAGGCGGTTCTTGATTTCGCGGCCCTTGTAGCCCAGGTACATCATGAAAATCAGGCCCCACTCGAAAACCAGGATGCCCAGCCGGTTCAGCAGCTTGGTGATGTTGGCAATGAGGAACGAGGTTTCGACGGTGAAGAACACCAGCATGATGCCCACCACCACCGGCACGGCCCAGTGCTTCACGCCCCGCAGGTACTGCGAGAGCAAGAGGCTGGTCATCAGCATGGCCACCGTGATGGAGAAGCCGTAGGCGGCCGTCATGGCCTCGGAGGTTTGGAAGTGCAGCTGCACGCACACGCACCCAAACCACAGCAGCCAGTTGATGCTGGGCACGTAAATCTGCCCGCGCTCATTGGTGGG
Source organism: Hymenobacter caeli (assembly GCF_013294115.1). Classification (GTDB taxonomy): domain Bacteria; phylum Bacteroidota; class Bacteroidia; order Cytophagales; family Hymenobacteraceae; genus Hymenobacter; species Hymenobacter caeli. Next base: position 220,133 of record NZ_JABSNP010000003.1, read on the forward strand.
GAACAGCACCCGCACCTTGGGCCAGAAGCGCAGGCTCACGGCCTCCGAAATGAGCGTGTACGAGCCCGAGATGAGGGCCTGCGAGGCAATGATGGTGGCCATGGTGGCCAGGATGATGAGCGGCACCAGGCCCCACTTCGGGGCAATCATGAAGAACGGGTTCTGGTTGCCGGCCAGCGCGTGGCCCAGGTGGCCCATCGTCCAGGCGGCCTGGCCCAGGTAGTTGACCACCAGTGCGGTTTTCACAAAAACCCACGAGGTGCGAATGTTTTTGCGGCCGCAGTGGCCCAGGTCGGAGTACAGGGCCTCGGCCCCGGTGGTGCAGAGAAATACGGCCCCCAGCAGCCAGAAGCCCTTGGGGTACTCGGTGAGTAGCCGGATGGCGTACACGGGGTTGAGGGCGGCCAGCACGCCCGGGTGGTGCGCAATCTGGATGAGGCCCAGCGTGCCAATCGTGGAAAACCACACCAGCATGATGGGCCCGAACGAGGCCCCCACCACCTTGGTGCCGAACTGCTGAAACCCGAACAACAGGCTGATAATGACCAGCACCACGATGACGATGGTTTCCTGGTTGAGGGCCGGGTAGAGGATTTTCAGGCCCTCGATGGCCGACGTCACCGAGATGGGCGGCGTGATGATGCCGTCGGCCAGCAGCGTGCCCGCCCCGATGATGGCCGGGAACAGCAGCCAGCGCCCGCGGCTCTTCACCAGCGAAAACAGCGAGAAAATGCCGCCCTCGCCGTGGTTGTCGGCTTCCAGCGTCAGCATGATGTACTTGATGGTGGTCTGGAGCGTGAGCGTCCAGAACACGGCCGACACGCCGCCGTACACCAGCAGCTCGCTCACCGGCCGGTCGCCGACGATGGTTTGGAGGACGTAAAGCGGCGAGGTGCCGATGTCGCCGAAAATGATACCGAGCGTGACGAGCAGGCCCGCCACCGTGATGCGGCGGCGGTGAATGTCGTCTTCGGTGGGCAGCAGCGTAGCAATACTCATTGTAAATTCATAAAAGCAATTGGCCGTCCGGCTTTTGCGTACGGCCGTGCGCCGGTAAAGTCGGACCCAAACTACTGCGCCCGGCGGTTGGTTCGGGCCGGCGGGCGCAAAGTTATCCGGCAAGCGGCAGCGCCCGGGCCGGGGGCGCCAGCCGCCGGATTTTCGCCGCGTTGGTCGGCGCTTCGGGGCCGTTGGCCGATTGGCGGCCGGGGCTTCATCTTGCAGGGCTGGGAGTAGGGCGTTACTTGTGCGCTGGCCCGGCGGGTCCGGGCCAGCCTTACCGTCATTTTTGCCGTTCATGAAAAAGATTTTGTGCGCCCTGCTGCTGGGCGCGGCCGCCGCCCCGGCTGCCCGGGCCCAAACCACCCCCGCCGCCGATGCCCCGGCCAAGCCGGCCCCGCCCGCCGCGGCCGTCGACGACCTTTACCCCCAGGGCAACGCCTCGCACAACACCGGCTTCGGCCTGAAGGGCGGCTACGCGCTGTCGCAGATTTACGGCAACGGCACCGGAGCGCTGCCCGGGGCGCAAAGCCACCAGTCGTTTTTGGTGGGGGCCTACGGGCAGTACGGGTTCAACGCGTTTGCCTCGGTGCAGGTGGAGCTGCTCTACAGCCGCAAAGGCTACCGCACCACCCTGGGTAACGCCTCGGCCTACAACACCCGCCTCGACTACCTCGACCTACCCATTCTGTTCGTGGGCAACCTCACGCCCAACCTCAGCTTCCACCTCGGGCCCCAGGTGTCGCTGCTGGAGAACGTGGCCCACGACGGCACCAACGCCGCGCTGAGCGGCCGCTACAACCGCCTGGCCGTGGGCGGCGTGGGCGGGCTCGAGGGCCGCGTGGGCAACGTGCGCCTCGGGGCCCGCTACGACCTGAGCCTGAGCAAGCTTTACCACGAAAACGCCAACGAGCAGTTCAACACCTCCGGGGTGTACCTGTCCAACAACAATATCTACTCCCGCACCGCCGAGGTGTACCTGAGCTACGGGCTGTCGCGGTAGGGGTGAATGAGAGAATGGGCGGTGGTCTGAACCGGGGTGGTCCGGCGACTTTTTCCGTCGTCGGGCCACTCTGACGAGGCCCCGGGGCCGCTGTTCAAATGCCAGAGTGGCCCGACGAAGCCCTTCGGGCCATTCGCCGGACCACCTCGCTCTATACCACTGCCAAGGGGGGTGAATGATTCACTCATTCACTCATTCACCCATTCTCTCTCCCCCCCGCTACGGGCAGCGTGAACTGGAACGCGCTGCCGCTGCCCAGCTCACTCTCCACCCACAGGCGGCCGCCCTGGGCGGTGATGAACTCGCGGGCGATGCTCAGGCCCAGGCCCGAGCCACCGGCGTAGCCGGCCTTGTCGGGAATCTGGGCGAAGCGCTGGAAGATGCGCTCGTGGTACTCGGCCGCGATGCCGGGGCCCCGGTCCTGCACGGTGAGCTGCACGAACTGCCCGGCGCGGACGGCCTGCACGGTCAGGGTGCCGCCGGCCGGCGAGTAGCGGATGGCGTTGGCCAGCAGGTTGATGAGCACCCAGGTGGTTTTCTCCACGTCGGCGCGCACCGCCGGCAGGTCGGTGGGCAGGTCGGTGGCCAGCTGGAGCTGCTTGTTGTCGAGCTGGGCCTGCACGGTGGCCGTGGCGAAGCGCACCACGTCGGGGAGCGGGGTGGCCCCGAAGTCGAGCTGGATGCCGGCCCCCGAGTCGAGGCGCGACACGTCGAGCAGCTCGCCCACCAGGCGCAGCAGGCGCTGGGTTTCGCGCCGGATGCCGTCGGTCACGCGCGTGCGCTCCTCGGCGTCGAGCTTGTCGGTTTGCAGCAGCTTCAGGCTCATGTTGATGCTGGAGAGCGGCGTTTTCAGCTCGTGCGACACCGTGGCCAGGAAGTTCGACTTCACTTGGTCGAGCTTCTTGAAGTCCGACACGTTGCGCAGCGTCAGCACCTGGCCCACAAACTCGGTCTTGTCGCTGGCCTCGTTGAAGCTCACCAGGTCCTGCACGGCCAGGCGGTAGAACACTTCCTCGCCCTTTTGGGCCACCGTGAGCAGGGGCGCTTCGGCCACGGCCGCGTCGCGGCGGGGCGCGTCGAGGGGCTTCAGCATGGTGGCCAGCAGGTCGTTGCGCTGGGCCACGTCGGCGGCCAGCTGGTCCACGAGCTGGGCCACGGGCAGGCCCAGCAGCTCGCACAGCACGGGGTTGGCCAGCAGGATGCGACGGTTCTCGTCGAGCAGCAGCAGGCCCTCGTCGAGGCCGTCCACCACGCTGCGGGCCCGGTTGCGCTCGGTCACCAGCTCGGCCGAGGTCGAGCTGCGGTATTCTTGCAGCTGCACCAGCATCCGGTTGAAGGACCGCGCCACCCGCCCGAACTCGTCGGGGCTCTCGACCGGAATCGTGGTTTTGAAGTCGTTGCCGGTGGCGTGGTCCAGGGCCGCGGTGAGCTTGCGCAGGGGCATCACGGCGGCCTCGGGCACGCTGGCCACCAGCAAGATGGCCAGCAGCACGGCCAGCGTGGCGGCCAGCAGCAGGTTGCGCCCCGCGCCGGTGGCCTGCTGCCCCAGCTGCACGTTCTTGCGCTTCAGGGCCTCGGTGTTCAGCCGAATCATGCGGTGCGTTTGGGTGCGCAGCTGCTCCAGCACCGGCACGGCCGGCTGGCGCTGAAACTTGTCGAGGGCCTGCGTGAGCGAGTCGACCAGGACCCGCTCGCCGGGCTCGGTGATGTTGCCCGCCTCGCTGGTGAGGGCCCGCTGGAAGCGCGGCGAGGCCGCCGGGGCCCCCGGGTCCACCTCCATCCGGTCGAGGGCTTGCAGCATCTGCTGGCCTAGCTCGATGGAGTAGAAATTGGCCGTCAGGATGTTGCGCGAGTTGGTGCTCAGGCCCTGCACCGTGTAGTAGGCATAGCCGCCGATGCTGCCCAGCAGCACCAGCAGCGCCAGAAACCCGAGCGTGATTTTGGTTTTTAGGTTCATGAGGGTAAATTATGGGTTATGAGTTATGGGTTATGAGTTGTCTTCAAAAGGTTGCGGATTGTCGCAACCCATAACTCATAACTCGTAATTAATAACTGATAATCAATAGGTTACTAAAAAAATGTCCAGCTCGGGCGAGGAGCGGGCCACGGTTTGCACCAGGTCGGCCGTGACGCCGCGGCGGGTGAGGCGCTCCCAGCCGCTCTTCGGGCTGGTTACGCCGCACACGAGCAGGGTGGCATTTTTTTCCTGCGCCACCCGCTGCACCGCCGCCACGATGTCGTCGTCCTTCACCCGCAAAATCTGGGCCCCCAGCTCGGTGGCCAGCTGCAGGTTGTTGATGAGGTGGCGCTGGGTGGCCAGGCCGATGCGGTCGGCGCTTTCGCGGCCCGTCTGCACGTAGAGCACGTACCACACGGCGGCCCCGAACCGGTCGGCCAGGCGTGCGGTTTTGCGAATGATTTCCTTGGCCGCCGCGTCGTTGGTGTTGATGCAGGCCAGCAGGCGGTCGTCGTTGCGGCGCTGGGCGGCCACGGCGGGGGCCCCGCCGGCGTCGTTTTCTACCTGGCGGCCCAGCAGCTGGGCCACTTCGCGGGCCGCCAGGCGCCGCAGCTGCAGCAGGTTTTCGGGCTGGAAGAAGTTGGCCAGGGCCGTGGGCACCTTGGCCAGGTCGTAAATTTTGCCGTCTTCCAGGCGGGCCCGCAGCTCGGGCACGGTCAGGTCCACGTTCACCACCTCGTCGGCGTGCTGGAACACTTGGTCGGGCACGCGCTCGGCCACGGCGGTGCCCGTTATTTTCAGTACCTGGTCGTGCAGGCTTTCCAGGTGCTGCACGTTGCAGGCCGTAATCACCGAGATGCCGGCCCGCACCAGCTCCTCCACGTCCTGCCAGCGCTTTTCGTTGCGCGAGCCGGGCACGTTGGTGTGGGCCAGCTCGTCCACCACCACCACCGCCGGCCGCCGCTTCAGCAGGCCGTCGAGGTCCATTTCCTCCAGGGCCCGGCCCTTGTAAAACACGCTTTTGCGCGGCATCACGGGCAGGCCGTCGAGCTGGGCCACGGTGCCGACCCGGCCGTGGGTTTCCACGTAGCCGATGAGCACGTTCACGTCGTGCTGCTCCAGCTCGCGGGCCTCTTGCAGCATGCGGTAGGTTTTGCCCACGCCGGCGGCCAGGCCCACGTAAATTTTGAGCCGCCCGCGCCGCCGCTCCTGCACCAGGCGCAGGAACCGCTCGGCCGATTGGTCGCGCTGGTCGTCGTCGGTAGGCAAGGTGGTGGGCATGGTTGCTAATTGAAGAGGAATTAGGAATTTGTTTAACCTACTTTAGAACGTCATGCTGAGCTTGTCGAAGCATCTCTACTGCGGCAGTAATCATAATTAGTAACGCGGTAGAGATGCTTCGGCAAGCTCAGCATGACGTTCTTTTTAGTACAAAATATTCTTTCCCCACCTACTCAGTCCCGGGTGAGTTGCAACTCGGGGCGGGGCGGCAGGGCCAGGGGCACGTTTTCGATGGTGAAGGAGGAGTTGTCGAGCCCGAAGCTTTGCTGCTCGCTGGCCCCCAGCCAGCGCAGGGCCCCGTAGCCGCGCAGCACGGCGCTTTTCCAGGTCCGCAGCTGGCCCTGGTAGGGCAGGGTGCGGTTGAGGATGACGAACTGGAAGTCGCCGGTCATGTCCTGGCCGCGCAGCGACTCGTAGCGCGAGGTGATGTCGAGGTCCTCGGTTTTCACCAGGTCGGTGAGCACCTGCCGGAACATGTAGTTGATGGCGTGGTCCACCCGGAAGCCCAGGCGGAACTCGATGCGCATCAGGTTGTCGGGCAGGATGTGCGTCACGTGGTAGGTCTTGGTGTAGGGGTCGTCGGTGGTCACCACGTGGATGAGGTAGTAGAGGTCGGCCCGTTTGGGGTTTTTGCGGAACAGGCTGTGGATGATGCCGTTCTCCACCTGCTTGGGGTCGTCCGACTTGGTGAGGTACACCAGGTGGGTGGCGAACTTGGCCACCGACTGGTCCACGCTCAGCTTTTCCAGCAGGGGCAGGTAGTCGGCCAGGGGCGTGAACTGGGCCAGCTGGTTGCGGATGCGCCGGCCCTGAATCCAGCTCACCATCACCCCCAGCAGGGCCGTGCCCAGCAGCACGCTCAGCCAGCCGCCCTGGGAAAACTTGCGCAGGTTGGCCACCAGAAACGAGCCCTCGATGGTGAAGTACACCGCCAGCAGCAGGCCGATGAGCACCACGTTGCGGCGGTGCAGGCGCAGGTAGTAGGCCAGCAGCACGGTGGTCATCAGCATGGTCACCGTCACGGCCAGGCCGAAGGCCGCCTCCATCCGGCCCGACTCGCGGAAGTGCAGCACCACGCCGATGCAGCCGGCGCACAAAATCCAGTTCAGCGACGGCACGTAGGCCTGGCCGCGCAGCTCGGTGGGGTAGGAGATTTTGACCTTGGGCCAGAAATTGAGCCGCAGCGCCTCGATGATGAGCGTGAACGAGCCCGAAATGAGGGCCTGCGAGGCAATAATTGTGGCCATCGTGCAAATGATGATGGCCGGCAGCAGGCCCCAGGCCGGAATCATCAGGAAGAACAGGTTCCGCTCGCCCAGCGGGGCCCCCAGGTGCCGGAGCAGCCAGGCCCCCTGGCCCAGGTAGTTGAGCAGCAGGCAGCTTTTGACGAACGTCCACGACACGTAGATGTTGAAGCGGCCCACGTGGCCCATATCGGCGTACAGGGCCTCGGCCCCGGTGCTGCACAAAAAGATGGAGCCCAGCAGCCAGAAGGCCCCGGGCACCGTCAGAATCATGTGCACGGCGTAGTACGGGTTCAGGGCCCGCAGGATGCTCCACTCCTGCACCAGGTGGGTGACGCCGAGCACGGCCAACATGCTGAAAAACACCAGCATCACCGGCCCGAACAGCTTGCCGATGATGGCCGTGCCCGCCTGCTGGAACGCGAACAGCCCCACGATGATGACCAGCACGATGGGCACCGTGTCGAGGTCGGGCTTGAGGATGCGCAGCCCCTCGATGGCCGACGACACCGAAATGGGCGGCGTGATGATGCCGTCGGCCAGCAGCGCCGCCGCCCCGATGATGGCCGGCAGGTACAGCCACTTGACTTTGAGCCGCCGCAGCAGCGCATACAGCGACAGGATGCCGCCCTCGCCGTGGTTGTCGGCCTTCATGGCCACGAACACGTACTTCACCGTGGTGAGCAGCGTGAGCGTCCAGATGACGGCCGACACCGTGCCCAGCACCACTTCTTCCGTCACGGGCCGGCTCACGAACACGCCCCGCACCGTGTACAGCGGCGAAGTGCCGATGTCGCCGTACACGATGCCCAGCGCGATGAGCGTGCCGGCCGTGGTGGCCCGGCTGTGCAGCGATTGGTGGGCAGCAGTGGGAGCAAGGGCGGTGCTATTCGTCATAGACGCTAAGTACGGGCAGGCAGCGGCAACGGCTTAGAACCGCACCCCACGCCCAGGGCCATCATAAACGGGTCGTTTTTCCAGCCGTCGCCGCCGCCGGCCGCGCAAGCCCGCGGGTAGCGCCCACCGACTGCTAAAGCGGTCGGCTCCGTTGCCGCGTCGCCGGCCCGGAGCGCCCGGTGTAGCGGGGTCAAAAACTGCTTCAATGGGTTGGCTTTAGAGGCTGTTCGTAATACCGACAGAACGGGGCAGCGGCGCATCTTTGCGTCGCTGCCCCGTTCAGAGCCGGAAAATAAATGCAACCCGCGGTCTAGAAAGAAAGGGCGATGCTCGACGTCAGGTTGCCGTAGGTGCTGTGGTTCACGCCGTCGGCTTCGGCGAAGATGTTGTTCTGCGCGTTCAGCACCCGGCCTTCGAGGCGCACGACCACGTTGCCGGTGGGGGCGTAGTCGAAGTTGAGCGAGCCGCCGCGGATAAACGCGTCGCCGTCCCCCACCACGGGCGCGAAGGAGTTGATGATGACGCCGCGCTCGGCTTTGTAGTACTCGCCGCGCAGGGCGGTGGTCCACTTGTCGGCCAGCTTGTAGCGCACGAAGGCCGCGCCGGTGTGCCAGGTGTCGTACTTGTTGCCGTTGTCGCCGGCCGGGCGGGCGGCCTGCTGCTTGCCCACGTCGAACACCGCGGCCAGGCTCAGCCGGTCGGTGGCGGCGTAGGTGATGTAGAAATCGTGGAAGTAGCGGCGGCGCGTGGCCACGTCGGCAGGCTGCTCGTTGCCGTAGAACGTGCTGCTGTTAATGAGGATTTTGTCGGTGGGTTTCCACTGAATCTGAGTGCCCGCGGCCTTGGCCTGGTTGTTCTCGCGGATGTTCTGCCAGCCGTTCAGCGCCAGCGCGGTCAGCGTCAGCTTGGGGCCCACCTCGTAGGTAAACCGGGCCCCCGCCTCGTAGTACGGCGAGTTTTCGGCCATCAGCGAGCGGGTCAGCGTCCAGTTGTCTTTCGAGATGGCCGACTCGAACCCGATGTGCGAGCCGAAGATGCCGAAGTCGAGCCAGGCCTTGTCGAAGGGCCGGAAGCCGGCGTACGCCTCGTAGATGTGCTTGAACACCGGGTCTTCGGCCGCGTAGTTGGCCGTCACGTACGAGCCGGCGTGGATGCCCACGGCCCCGCGCACCTTGCCGTCGTCGTAGCGCATCCCAATCAGGCCCTGGTTCACGGTGAACTCGTTCTGGCGGTTGTGCGAGTAGAGAAAGCTCGGCCGCACCTGCGTGTCGGGGTGGTGGAAGTCGATGCCGTAGTAGCCATCCACGAAGCCGTAGAAGGTGAGCGGGCCGGGCGTGGCTGGCGCGGGGGCCGCCGCGGGCGGTACGGCCAGGGCGGGGTCGGTGGTGGGCGTGGTTTGGGCCAGGGCAGCGCTGCTGGCAGCGAAAGCCAGGCCGAAGGTTAGAAATTTACGCATTGAAAGGATGCCGAGCCGTAGCCGGCGGAATACAATAGTGGCTTTGCCCGGGCCCCAGCGGGTAACGTGTGGGAGCCAGGCGGTTGAAAACGGGGCCCCCAGTGGACCCCTGATGAGGTTAAAAGACTACTTGCTGGCCGGGGCCAGCTCGTCCAGGGCCAGGTTCAGGCGCAGCACGTTCACCACTTGGGGGGCCAGGGTGCCGCCCTCGGTGTTGGCGTTCACCAGCGCGGTGAGGCGGGCCGGGGCCACGCCGCGGGCCTTGGCCACGCGGGCCACCTGCACCAGGGCCCCCTGGGGCGAGAGGTGCGGGTCGAGGCCCGAGCCGCTGGCCGTCAGCAGCTCGGCGGGCACGTCGGCGGCTTTCACGCCGGGGTTTTGGAGCAGGAAGGTGTCGAGGCGGGCCTTCACCTGGGCCAGGTACTCGGGGTTGCTCGGCCCCTTGTTGGAGCCGCCCGAGCCCTGGGCGTTGTAGTCCACGGCCGAGGGCCGGGTGTTGAAGTAGCCGGGCTTGCTGAACTTCTGGCCCACGTTGGCAAAGCCCACTACGCGGCCTTTCTGGCTCAGCTGCACGCCTTCGCCGTGGCCGGGGGCCAGCTGGGCCGCGGCCCACACAATGGCCGGGTAAATAACGCAGCACAGCACCAGCAGTACCAAAGACAGGCGCAGGGCAGGAAGAATGTTAGATTTCATCTTTTTAGCTTTTAGCTGTCAGCCGTTAGCCGTTAGCTTTTTTGAAAAATCAAATTGAATACGAGTCAACGGCTGTTGGCCATCAACTGCTGGCTCTGTAAGGAAAACGCTCGTTGAACATAAGCTAACAGCTAACAGCCAGTAGCTAACAGCTAGAAAAACCTACACAAACACACCCACCAGCAGGTCAATGAGTTTGATGCCGATGAAGGGCACCACCACGCCGCCCAGGCCGTACACCAGCAGGTTGCGGCGCAGCAGGGCTGAGGCCCCGATGGGCGTGTAGCTCACGCCGCGCAGGGCCAGCGGCACCAGTGCCGGGATGATGAGGGCGTTGAAAATAACGGCGCTCAGGATGGCCGACTGCGGCGAGTGCAGCCCCATCACGTTGAGGGCCCGCAGCCCGGGAATGGCCACCATGAACAGGGCCGGCACGATGGCGAAGTACTTGGCCACGTCGTTGGCGATGGAGAAGGTCGTGAGCGTGCCGCGCGTCATGAGCAGCTGCTTGCCGATTTCCACGATTTCGATGAGCTTGGTGGGGTCGTTGTCGAGGTCCACCATGTTGCCGGCTTCCTTGGCGGCCTGGGTGCCCGAGTTCATGGCCACCCCCACGTCGGCCTGGGCCAGGGCGGGGGCGTCGTTGGTGCCGTCGCCCATCATGGCCACCAGCTTGCCGCTCTGCTGCTCGGCGCGGATGTACTGCATCTTGTCCTCGGGCTTGGCCTCGGCGATGAAGTCGTCCACGCCCGACTTCTCGGCGATGAACTTGGCCGTGAGCGGGTTGTCGCCGGTCACCATCACCGTTTTGATGCCCATCTTGCGCAGGCGCTCGAACCGCTCCTGGATGCCGGGCTTGATGATGTCCTGCAACTCCACCACGCCCAGTACCCGGTCGTTCTCGCTGAGCACCAGCGGCGTGCCGCCGTTGCTGGCCACCGCCGCCACCCGCTCGGCCACTTCCGGGGGGTAGGCGTGGCCGGCCGCCTCCGACAAGCGGCGGATGGCGTCGGCCGCGCCCTTGCGCAGGCGGGTGCCGCCGGCCAGCGTCACGCCCGAGCTGCGGGTTTCGGCCGTGAACTTAATCAACTCGGCCCCGGCCAGCTGGGGTTGCAGGGCCTGCGGGTCCACTTTGTTGTCGCGGGCCAGCTCGATGATGCTCTTGCCCTCGGGCGTCTCGTCGGTGAGCGAGCTGAGGACGGCCCCCTGCACGAACTCCTGTAGCTGCACGCCCGGGGCGGGCCAGAAGTGGGTGGCCTTGCGGTTGCCGATGGTGATGGTGCCGGTTTTATCCAGCAGCAGCACGTCGATGTCGCCGGCCGTTTCCACGGCCTTGCCGCTCTTGGTGATGACGTTGGCCCGCAGGGCCCGGTCCATGCCGGCGATGCCGATGGCCGAGAGCAGGCCCCCAATCGTGGTCGGAATCAAGCACACGAACAGGGCGATGAACGAGGCCACCGCGATGGGCGTGTTCGAGTACTTGGCAAACGGGGCCAGGGTGACGCACACAATCACGAACACCAGGGTGAAGCCGGCGAGCAGGATGGTGAGGGCAATTTCGTTGGGCGTTTTCTGGCGCGAGGCGCCTTCCACCAGGGCAATCATCTTGTCGAGGAACGACTCGCCGGGGGCCGTCGTCACCACCACCTTGATGCGGTCGGAGAGTACCTTGGTGCCGCCCGTCACCGACGACTTGTCGCCGCCGGACTCGCGAATAACCGGGGCCGATTCGCCCGTGATGGCCGACTCGTCGATGGTGGCCAGGCCCTCCACAATCTCGCCGTCGGTGGGGATGATTTCGCCGGCTTCCACCAGGAAAAAGTCGCCTTTGGTCAATTGCGAAGAGCTAACCGAGGTGATGGCCCCCGCGGCGTCCACCTTGCGGGCGGGGGTTTCTTCGCGGGTTTTGCGCAGGCTTTCGGCCTGGGCCTTGCCGCGGGCTTCGGCAATGGCCTCGGCGAAGTTGGCGAACAACAGCGTGAGGAACAGCACGAAGAACACCGTGAAGTTGTAGCCGAAGCCGCCCTGGGTGGCGTCGGGCTTCACGAGCAGGCCCAGCGTGACGATGAGCATCACCACGGTGCCGATTTCCACGGTGAACATCACCGGGTTGCGGAACATCTTGCGCGGGTCGAGCTTGACGAAAGCCTGTTTGATGGCCTCGCCGACCAGCGCGGGTTGAAAAAGGGATTGTTGAGTAGCCATTTTTTAAGCTATTAGCTGATAGCTGTTAGCTATTAGCTTCTGAAATAAAGACCTAAGAAGAAAGAGAAAGCTAACAGCCAATAGCTATCAGCTAATAGCTCAAATACTAATACAGCGAGAAGTGCTCGGCCAGGGGCCCCAGGGCCAGGGCGGGGAAGAAGGCCAGGGCCGCGATGATCCAAATCACGAAGAAGACCATGACGCCGAACGTGGCGGTGTCGAGCTTGAGCGTGCCGGCCGACTCGGGGATGTACTTCTTGCGGGCCAGCAGGCCGGCAATGGCCACCGGGCCGATGATGGGCAGGTAGCGGGCCAGCAGCAGCACGATGCCGGTGCTGATGTTCCACCAGGGCGTATTGTCGCCGAGGCCCTCGAAGCCCGAGCCGTTGTTGGCCGAGGCCGAGGAAAATTCATACAGCATCTCGCTGAAGCCGTGGTAGCCGGGGTTGTTCAGCCAGCCGGCGTACTCCTTGGGGTCGCCGGCGAAGAGGTGGGCCGAGAGGGCGGTGCCGGCCAGGATGAGCAGCGGGTGCAGCAGGGCGACGATGACGGCGATTTTCATCTCGCGGGCCTCTACTTTTTTGCCCAGCAGTTCCGGCGTTCGGCCCACCATCAGGCCCGAGATGAACACGGCCACGATGATGAACACGAAGAAGTTGAGGAAGCCCACGCCCACGCCGCCGTAGAAGGCATTGGTCATCATGCCGAGCAGCGCGTTCATGCCCGAGATGGGCGTGAGCGAGTCGTGCATGGCGTTGACCGAGCCGTTGCTGGTGACGGTGGTTTGGATGGCCCACAGCGCCGAGGCGGGGGCCCCCAGGCGCATTTCCTTGCCTTCGAGCGAGCCCAGGTGCTGGTCGACGCCCATGCGGGTGATGGCCGGGTTGCCGTGCATTTCGAGGTACACGGTGGGCACTTGCAGCAGCAGGTAGCCGGCCGTCATCACCCCGAACACCATCCAGCCCAGGCGGGGCCGGCGCAGGTAGTAGCCGAAGGCCAGCGCCATGGCGATGGGAATGAGCAGGATGCTGAAGTCCTCGACGGCGTTGGAGAAGGCGGTGGGGTTTTCGAGCGGGTGGGCCGAGTTGACGCCGAAGTAGCCGCCGCCGTTGGTGCCCATCTGCTTGATGCCAATCATGGCCGCGGCGGGGCCCCGGCTCACCACGGCCGAGTCGCCCTGCACCGTCACGACGGGCATCTTGGCCTGGAACGTCATCGGTGAGCCCTGGAAGGCCACGACGAGCGCCACGATGAGCGAGAGCGGCATCAGCACCCGGGTAATGCTTTTCACGAAGTAGCTGTAGAAGTTGCCCAGCTTGTCGTGGGTGCCTTCGCGCAGGGCGTTGAACACCACCACGCAGGCGGCCATGCCGGTGGCCGCCGTCACGAATTGCAGGAACATCAGGCACCCGAGCTGCGAGAGGTACGTGGCCCCCGACTCGCCCGAGTAGTGCTGCAAGTTGCAGTTTACCAGGAACGATATGGCGGTGTTGAAAGCCTGGTCCACCGACATCGACGGGTTGTGGTCGGGGTTGAGCGGCAGGCTGCCCTGGGTGCAGAGGATGAGCATGGCCCAGAAAAACCAGCCCAGGTTGATGGTGAGCAGCGCCACCAGGTGCTGCTGCCAGGTCATTTCGCGCTCGGGGTTGATGCCGCTGAGCCGGAAAATGCCGCGCTCCACGGGGCCCATAAAATCGGACCAGCTGCGGTCGCCCCGGTAGATAATGGCCAGGTAGCGGCCCAGCGGAATGGCCAGCAGCACCGTAACCAGGAAAATGCCAATAATGGCGAGTATTTCTTGAGACATGGGTGAAAAGAAACTTAGAAACTTGGAGGGCTGGAAGTACCGGTGGTGAAGGCGGGGCGGGCGTGCTGGCTTTCGCCTCGCGCACGGTGCCTGCGCAGCAGCGCATCACCGGGTCCGTAAGCCCCGGATTAAAACTCTTCGGGCCGAAGCAGCACGTAGCAGAGGTAGCCGAACGTGGCCAGCGCAAGGGCAAACAGGGCAATCATCATGGCAGCGCGGGGCTAGATGTGGTCAAAAAAGTCCACGGATTTGTAAAAGAGCCAAAAGCCGGCAATGCCGGTGGCGACGAGGAGGGGGAGCATCAGGAGCGGGGGCATGGGGAAGGTGTTAGTCGGAAAAACAGGGTGACAGCTGTGGCGGCGGGTTGCCAAAGCCGCGCCCAAGTGGAATTGCCCAGCTTTTTTTAAGTGCTATACTGTTGTTTTACAGTAAAATAAAAAATTATAGTTTCGCTTTATTGCCCGGGCCCTGGCAGTGAGCACCACTCCATTTTGGTAGGGCGTTTGTCAAAATGGTAGGCTTGCCCAGGCGCTTAGGGCCCTACGGCAGCACGGCGCCGGGCTGGTGCACGCAGGCCCAGTAAGAGCGGGCCGGCTTGAGCTGGCGCATGGGTTGGTTGCCGCAATCACTACCGCCGGGGTACCGGCCGTCGCACGGCCAACGCCCCATTATGGTAGGGGTCCTACCATTATGAAAGGGGGGCCCGCGGGAACGAACGGCGAATGCAGCGCTTAGGGGCCAGTTTGTGCGGTTGGCATCGTCTTGGCCCCCGGCGTTGACATCCGCCGGCCACCCGCCCGCGCTCCGCCACTCCTTGCCCTCAATGCCCGACCAACTCACCGAAATAAGTCAGGCGGCTCGCGGCTACTACGCCCAGGCCACCCGCGCCCAGCTTACCGCCACCGATTTCTTCGACTGGCTCCGGCAGCTCAACCCCACCGAGCGGGCCGAGTTCCAAGCCAAAGGCTTCGCCGTGGCCCAAACCGAACGGAATTTTCTGCGCTTCGCGCTGGAGCTGCGCGGCATCTCCATGCGCGAGTACATGATGGAGCACCTGTCGCTGCCCGCCTTCGAGCTGTGGATTGCCCACGCCGAGTTCAACGGTGACCTGCCGGACCGCTTCTGTCGGTTATAAAAGTTAAAAACCGCTTCGCTGCTTTATGCTGAATACCTTGAATGTTGGGTTGCTATTTGGGCTATCCGCCGCGCTGGCCCTGCCCGTGGGGCGCTACATGGCCCGCGTGTACGGTGGGGAGGCCACCTGGCTCGACCCCGTGCTGGCCCCCCTCGAAAACGCGCTTTACCGCCTCACCGGCCTGAAGCCCACCCGGGCCATGACCTGGCGGCAGTACGTGGGGGCCCTGCTGGGTATCAACTTGGTGTGGCTTGTCTGGGCCGTGGGCATCCTGCTGGTGCAGAACCGGCTGCCCTTCTGGAACCCCGACCACATCCCGGCGATGGAGCTCACCCAGGCCCTGCACACGGCCGTGAGCTTCCTCACCAGCACCAACGCCCAGCACTACTCGGGCGAAACCGGGGCTTCGTACTTTGCTCAAATGGCGGTGCTCACGTTTTTGCAGTTCGTGAGCGCCGGCACCAGCCTGGCCGCCGGCATCGCCGTGGTGCGGGCCCTGGGCGGCACCGACACTGCGGGCCACGTGGGCAACTTCTACCAGGATTTGGTGCGCTCCTGCGTGCGCATCCTGCTGCCCGTGTGCCTAGTATTTTCGGTGCTGTTCGAGCTGGGCGGAGTGCCGATGACCTTTGCGGGAGCCGCCCACCACCCTACCCTGGAGGGCACGGCCGCCACCGTGGCCCGGGGCCCGGTGGCAGCCATGATGTCCATTAAGGAGCTGGGCTCGAACGGCGGCGGCTTCTTTGGACCCAACGACGCCCACCCGTTCGAGAACCCCACGTTTTTCACGTTTGCCGTGCACCACGTGGCCGTCATGCTCCTGCCTATGGCCTTCGTGGTGATGCTGGGCTACTACCTGCGCCGGCGGCGCTTCGCGGCCATACTGTTCGCGGTGATGACGGCCGGCCTGCTGCTGCTGGCCGCGCCGGCCGTGTGGGTGGAGCTGCGCGGCAACCCGGCCCTCACGGCGCTGGGCTTGGCCGAAGCCCCGGGCGGCAACCAGCTCGAAGGCAAAGAAGTGCGCTTCGGCGTGTACCACACCGCCGCCTACGCGGGCATCAACATGGCCATCCCGGCCGGCACCATTGCCGGGGCCCAAGATAGCTTTGCGCCGCTCACGGGCGTGCCGTTCATGCTGCTGATGCAAATCGACGCCTTTTTCGGCGGGGTGGGCACGGGTTTCCTTAACATGTTCATTTACATCGTTATCACCGCTTTCATCGCCAGCCTGATGGTGGGCCGCTCGCCCGAGCTGCTGGGCAAGAAGGTGGAGGCCCGCGAGATGCAGGCCGCCACGCTGGTGGCCGTGGCTCAGCCGGTGGTGGTGCTGGCCTGCACCGGCCTCGCCGCCTGGCTGTGGGCCACCACGCCCCACGCCGCCGACGCCCTCAAGTGGCTCAGCAACCCGGGGGCCCACGGCTTCAGCACCATGCTCTACGAGTTCATTTCGGCGGCATCCGGCAACGGCTCGGGCTTCGGGGGCTTGGGCAGCAACAACCCGTTCTGGAACCTGACGCCCTGCCTCGCCATGCTCAGCGGGCGCTTCGTGCCCATCGTCGGGGCCCTGATTATCGCGGCCGGGCTGCTGGCCAAAAATCCCACCCCGCCCAGCCTGGGCGGCATCCGGCTGGAGTCGGCCACGTTCGCGGTGCTGCTGCTGGTGGTCATCGGCGTCCTGGGGGCCCTCCTGTTTTTTCCGGCCCTCACGCTGGGGCCCCTGGCCGAGTATTTTGGCGGCCGGTAAGTCTTTGTCGTTGGCTGGTAGATTATTAACGGACGATTATGCAGAACGCAGCGAAGCATTTCTACTGCGTTAGTAAACCAATCGATTGGATTAGTAGAGCAGTAGAGATGCTTCGCTGCGCTCTGCATGACGGCTTAGTTGGATTTGATGTTCCCTGAACGGCCTCAATTTCCACATTCTCACACCGAATAATCTCCACCTTAAAAATATGAATTTCTTGCGTCCGGTGCTGCTGAGCGGCTTGCTGCTGCTCCTGTTTGGGTTTGCGTTTCCGGGGCTGATTTGGGCCTTTGCCCAGCTCACGCCCGAGCGGGCGGCGGGCTCGCCGGTGGTGGCCCAGGGCCGGGTGGTGGGCTTCCGCTATATCGGGCAGAAATTTACCCGAGCCCGCTATTTCCAGGGCCGGCCCTCGGCCGTGGACTACAACGCCGCCGCCACCGGGGCCTCGAACCTGAGCCCCACCAACCCCGCGTTTCTAGCCGTCGCCAAGGCCCGCCTCGACACCTTTCTCCTCCAAAACCCCGGCGTGACCCGCGCCCAGGTGCCCGCCGAGCTACTCACGGCCAGCGGCTCGGGCCTCGACCCCGACCTCTCGCCCGCCGGGGCCCTCGTGCAGGTGGCCCGCGTGGCCCGGGCCCGCGGCCTGGCCCCTGCCCGGGTGGCGGCCCTGGTGCAAGCCCAGACGGCGGGCCCCTGGCTGGGCTTCGTGGGCCCGGCCCACGTGGGGGTGCTCCAGCTCAACCTGGCGCTCGACGCGCTGCCGGCGGGCCGCTAGCGCCCGGCCCCCGGGCCCTACTCGCCCAACCCGTACTCCTGAATCTTGCGGTAGAGCGTGGTGAGGCCGATGCCCAGCACCCGCGCCGCTTCGGTTTTGTTGCCGTGGGTTTCGAGCAGGAGGCGTCGGATGTGCTGCTCCTCCACGCGGCGCAGGCTGCGCTCGTCGCCGGCGGGCACGGGGCCGGCGGGCTCGGCGGCGGCCAGCTGCACTTCCACCGGCAGGCCGTCGAGGGCCAGGGGCTGGCCGGCGGGCGTGAGGATGGCGGCCCGCTCCAACACGTTCTTCAGCTCGCGCACGTTGCCGGGCCAGCCGTAGCGTTGCAGGGCTTGCAGGGCCTCGTCGGTGAGCACCAGGGGCTGGCGGGTGAGCTTGGCGGCCAGCTGCCGCGAATAAAACGCCACCAGCGCGGGGATGTCGGCCCGGCGGGCGCTCAGGGGCGGCACCAGTACCTCGAAGCCCGCCAGGCGGTAGTACAGGTCGGGCCGGAAATGGCCCAGCTCTATCTCCTGGCGCAGGTTGCGGTTGCTGGCGGCAATCAGGCGCACGTTGACCCGGGTGGGCCGGGTGTCGCCGATTTTCAGGAACTCCTGGGTTTCGAGCACCCGCAGCAGCTTGGCCTGCAAGCCCAGCTCCAGCTCCCCAATCTCGTCGAGGAACAGCGTGCCGCCGTTGGCCTCCTCAATCAACCCCTTCTTGTCGGCCTGGGCCCCGGTAAAGGCCCCTTTCTTGTAGCCAAACAGCTCCGACTCCAGCAGCTCGCGCGAAAAGGCGCTGCAATTGACGGCCACAAAGGCCTTCTGCCGCCGCCCGCTGGCCCCGTGGATGGCCTGGGCAAACAGCTCCTTGCCCGCGCCCGTGGGGCCCCCGAGCAGCACCGTGGCGTCGGTGGGCGCTACCTGGCGGGCCAGGTGCTTGGCCTGCTCCAGGGCCGGCGCGTGGCCCACAATGGCGTCGAACGTGGACTGGGTGCTGGCCACCTGCCGCTCCAAGTCGGCCACCCGGCGCTGGAGGCGGGCTTTTTCTACGGCCCGCTCCACCACCACCAGCAGCTGGTCGTCGGAATCGCCCTTGGTGAGGTAGTCGAACGCCCCGGCTTTCATGGCCCGCACGCCGTCGGGCACGGTGCCGTGGGCCGTCACCAGCACCACCTCGGCCAAGGGGGCCTTTTCCTTGAAGCGGGGCAGCAGCTCCACGCCGTGGCCGTCGGGCAGCTTCACGTCGCTCAGCACCAGCAGCACCTCGTCGGCCCGCTCCTGCAACAGCTGGAGGCCGCGCCGGGCGTCGGGGGCTTGCAGCACGACGTAGCCCTCCAGCTCCAGCAGCCGCCCCACCACGGTGCGCAGCTGGGCTTCGTCGTCAATCAGCAAAATGGTGCCGGTGGGCATGGGCGGGCAGAAAAGTAGGCTGCAAAGGACGGTGAAACGGGCCGGCCAACGCGCAAAAAGGCCCCGCACCAAACGGTGCGGGGCCCCGCAACTTACCAACCGGACTCAGTCCCGCTTGCCTTTCAGCACGCCTTTTAGGGCCCCCAGCTCGTCGCGCAGCTTGGCGGCTTGCAGGAAGTCGAGTTCCTTGGCGGCGGCTTCCATCTGCTTCTCGGTCTGCTTGATGAGCTTTTCCAGCTCGGGGCGCGTCATCATGGCCACCACGGGCTCGGCGGCCAGGGCCAGGGCGGCACCGGCGTCGCCGTAGCCCACGGGCTGGGCCTGGGGCTCCAAGGTGCGGTAGTCGGCCAGGTCGGTTTGGCCCAGTATCTGGGCGTGGCTCTTGCGCACGGTGCGCGGCGTGATGCCGTGCAACTCGTTGTAGGCGGCCTGGGTGGCGCGGCGGCGGTTGGTTTCGTCGATGGCCCGCTGCATCGAGCCGGTCATGCGGTCGGCGTAGAGGATGACCTTGCCGCGGTCGTTTCGGGCTGCCCGGCCCATGGTCTGAATCAGGCTGCGCTGGTCGCGCAGGAAGCCTTCCTTGTCGGCGTCGAGGATGGCCACCAGGCTCACCTCGGGCAGGTCGAGGCCCTCGCGCAGCAGGTTCACGCCGATGAGCACGTCGATTTCGCCCAGCCGCAGCTTGCGCAGAATTTCCACTCGGTCCAGGGTTTTCACGTCGGAGTGCACGTATTCCACCTTGATGCCCAGGCGCAGCATGTACTTGCTCAACTCCTCGGCCATGCGCTTGGTGAGGGTCGTCACGAGCACCCGGTCGCCCATCTTCACCCGCTCGTCCACCTCGTCGAGCAGGTCGTCAATCTGGTTCGAGCTGGGGCGCAGGTCGATGATGGGGTCGAGCAGGCCCGTGGGGCGAATGATTTGCTCCACCACCACGCCGCCGGCCTGGGCCAGCTCGTAGTCGGCCGGGGTGGCGCTCACGAACACGGCCTGCTGGTACATGCTCTCGAACTCGTTGAAGGTCAGGGGCCGGTTGTCGAGGGCCGAGGGCAGGCGGAAGCCGTACTCGATAAGGGCCGTCTTGCGGCTGCGGTCGCCGCCCCACATGGCCCGGATTTGCGGCATCGTGGCGTGGCTCTCGTCCACCACCAGCAGGTAGTCTTTGGGGAAGTAATCCAGCAGGCAGAACGGCCGGGCCCCCGGCGTGCGCTGGTCGAAGTAGCGCGAGTAGTTCTCGATGCCCGAGCAGTAGCCCAGCTCCCGAATCATCTCCAAATCGAACTCGGTGCGCTCCTGGATGCGCTTGGCTTCCACGTCGCGGCCCTCTTTTTCGAAGTAGGCGTGCTGGGCCACCATGTCGTCCTGAATCTGGTGGATGGCGGTTTGCAGCGTCTCCTTGCCGGTCACGAACAGGTTGGCCGGGTACAGGGCCACGCCGTTGGGCTCGTCGCTCAGCTTCTTGCCGCTCACCGGATCAATTTTCTGCACCGACTCAATCTCGTCGCCGAAAAAGTAGAGGCGGTAGGCGAAGTCGGCGTAGGCCGGAAACACGTCCACCGTGTCGCCCTTCACCCGAAACGTGCCGCGTGAAAACTCCACTTCCGTGCGCGAGTACAGAATCTGGACGAACTGGTAGAGCAGGTTGTTGCGCGTGTAGCGCATCCCCGGCTTCATAAAGATGACGTTTTTGGCGAATTCCTCGGGGTTGCCGATGCCGTAAATGCACGACACCGAGGCCACCACAATCACGTCGCGCCGGCCGCTGAGCAGCGTGGAGGTGCAGTGCAGCCGCAGCTTCTCAATCTCCTCGTTGATGGCCAGGTCTTTCTCGATAAAGACGTCGGTGCTGGCGATGTAGGCCTCCGGCTGGTAGTAGTCGTAGTAGCTGATGTAGTACTCGACGGCATTATTGGGGAAAAACGCCTTGAACTCGCCGTAGAGCTGGGCGGCCAGCGTTTTGTTATGGCACAGCACGAGGGCCGGCTTGCCGGTTTCGGCGATGACGTTGGCCATCGTAAAGGTTTTGCCGGTGCCGGTGGCCCCCAGCAGCACCTGGGCGTGCTCGCCGCCGTTCACGCCCGCCACGAGCTTGGCGATGGCGGTGGGCTGGTCGCCGGTGGGGCTGAATTCGGAGGTGAGCTGGTAGTCCATGCGGGGAGGAAAGCAAGCCGGAAAAGGCCAGCTAACTTAACCCAAAACGCGCCGCCGTGGTTTCTGCATTTCGATAAAAGTGGCTAGCGCGGATCGCGCCACACCAGCTGCCGGTTGGTAGAGAGCTGGTAGAACTCCGGGCAGCGTCCGTCGCCCCGGCCGGTAATGCCGCCGCTCGGGGCGCACAGCACGTTCAGGCACTCGTCGTAGAGTGTAATATATTGGTCGCAGCACGAAGACGTTACCAGGTACACTTTCTGGCCGTGGTAAGTGTATTGCCATATTTCGTAGGCCGGGTTGCCTTTGGGCTGCGCCTGTAGTTCGGCGATTTTGGTTTGGATGCTGGCCCCGCAGTTGGGGCCCGGCTCGCTGGCCGTTTCGCGGCACTGGGAAGCCACCAGGGGCAAAATGCTCAGCAAAGCCCAGCAGAAGGGTTGAAGTTTACGCATGGTGAGAAACGGCAATGAGACGTTGAATAAGCGGCCGCGGGTACCCATTAAAAGCGCCGGGCCAGAAACAAGCTCATGCCGTCGGCGTGCTGCCCAACACCGGCCGGGGCGGGCCCCACGTTCCAACTGGTGCGGGGGCCCTGGGCAGTAGTCGCCGGCCGGTGCAGCAGGTTCCAGGCCCCGAAGAGCACCGTGGCCGTGCCCACGCCGAGGTTGGCCATCGACAGGATTTTTTGCGATTCGTTGGTAGGCGGTGTACCGTTGATGCGTGCCTCGGGGGCCGCGGGAAACCGGGTGGCTCCGAGCACGAGCTGGGTGGTGCCGCTGGCCATCGTCAGCCACGGCAGCCAGCGGCCCGCCTGGCGGCCCGCGTCCGAACTGCTCAAGGCCAGGGCCGACAGGTTGAGGCCCCCGAGTACGGCCGAGGCGGTGCCGTAGCCGTTGGGAATGTTGTTGCCGCTAGCCACAGGGGTGTACACCGGCCCGTAAGTGGGCTGGATTAGGGCGCAGTCAGCCAGACTTAAGCCGCTTTGGGCCACCCAGCGGCCGAGGGCGTCGTCGCGCATATCCAGCAAATTGCTGTACTGAAAGCGCCGGTTGATGCACTCGGCGGCGGCGCGGCCGGCGGTTTGTTCCACGAGGTAGCCCACGGCACAGATGCGCCCCGCCCCGTCGATGAAGCAGGGGTGGCGCTGCCCGTCGGGGGCCGCGTTCCGCGGAAACACACCCGCCTGCCAATAGGCGTGCAGCAAATCGAGCAGGTGGGCCCGGCGCTGGCGCAGCGCCGCCGGCAGGGCCTCCGGGGTGCACTGGCGCAGCCGCTGCTCGGCATAGGCCAAGTGCGTTTGGATGCGCAGCACGTCCGGCGTTTCGTCCGTGGGGCCCCGGCCGAAACGGGCCACGAAGCTGGCGTCGCCCACCACGGGGTTTACCGGGCCCAGGGCCGCGGAGGCCCGGCAGCGGCTCGCCACCTCAAAGCCCAGCCGGCATAGCCCCGCCAACGAGATGATTACCAGAAGCAACGGGAGTAGATGACGATTCATAAGCAGTGGGATGGTCAGAGAAAGTGGGCCGGTGGCAGGGCTACGGCATCTTCACAGTGCCCCCAAAATCCACGGTGGCTTCCAGCCCAAAGCTGTAAGGCCGGCTCTGGCGCACGAAATCCTGCATGGGCTGGGCATTGAGCGAGAGCACGCCCAACTCGGCCGTGGGGCCCACCGAGAGCGTGCAGCGGCCCGTGGCGGGGCGGTACTGGGCCCCCGCCCCGCCGCGCAGCGTGGTGAGCAGCCGCCGGTAGGGCGAGCCGGTGGTGAGGGAATAGGTTTTGGTGGCTTCGGGCTCGCCGGCCACTTCCGAGCGCACGTTGAACAAGGCGCTCACCGCGGCTCCGAGGCGGCCGTAGGCACTCCAGCCGCGCTTCACGGGGTTGGCGTAGTGCACGGCCACGGGCACGCCCGCCGTGCGGTAGCGGAAAGAGGTGGTGCGCAAGGTGGCGGGCGGGGTCGCGGCAAAGGCGTAATCGGCCAGCTGCTCGCCCACGAAGCTGGTGGTGGTGGCCGACTGTGCCTCGTGCTGGCCCAGCTCCAGGCCGGTGCTCAGGGCCCAGTGGCCGCCCAGCAGGCGCGTGGCCCGCAGCGACACGCGCTGGTCGAGGCCCCCGCGCAGGTTCGCGCGGTACTCGGCGGCGGCCCGGTTGTTAAGCGTCTGCGAACTGGTGCGCAGGGCTGCTGGCGAATAGGCGTAGGCAGTAGCCGTGGGGGCAGCATCCTGCGAAAAGTCCGCGTTGGGATGGAATACGCCGGCCGCGTAGCTCGCCCCGAACTGCCAGCGGCGCAGCGGCAGCGCCGCCACGTTGGGCACCGCCGCCGCCGCCGCCAGGCGGGCCGGCAGCGCGGGGCCGGGCGCGGCCGGGGCCAGCGCTGCCGGCCGCAGGGCCAGCGAGACCCACGCTCCGCGGGGGCCGGCCGCGCCGCTGGCTTCGGCCCTGGCAACGGCAATAGGGCCGTCCGTCAGCGCATTGCCGGCACTGGCGTAAGCGGTGGGGGCAGCGTAAGCCCCGCTGCTATACGCCCCGGCTGCTCCCGCAGCGGCGCTGCCGCGGCTGGCCTGGTTGGAGGCCTGCGCCGCGCTATTGCTACCGGCCATGCTCGTAAGCTGGCCCGGCGCTGCCGCCTCATTCGCCCGGAGAGAACTCGCCTGAGAAGAAACAGAACCGGCCGGCCGGGTAGCGGCGACACTGGGCACAAAGCCCGGACGGCCGGGTGAGCGGGTGCCGTCGTCGGCGCTGGCCCTCAGAGTGACTGCGTCTTTAGGCCCATCCGAGCCGGCGGCAACCGAGCCGGCGGCAACCGAGCCGGCGGCAACCGAGCCGGCGGCAACCGAGCCGGCGGGGCCCGAAAGGGCCAGCCCGCCGCCCACCGCTGCCCTGGGAGCAGTTCGGTCAGGGGCCGTTGCCGGCGGCAACCCGGTGGCCACGGCCGCATCGGCTGGGGTGCGTCCGGGGCGTCCGTTCGCGCCGGCCGGGCTCGTGGCCACGGTGGCCGCCGGGGCCGGTAGCGCGTGCCGGGCCCACCAGTCGGCCCCGGCAAACGAGGCCACGAGCAGGCTGGCGGCGGCTACCCAGCGGGTGGCCACCAGGCGGCGGCGGTAGGTTTCGTTCTGGCGCACGAGCAGGGCGTTGTCGAGCTGTTCCCACACCAGCGGGCGCGGCGTGGCCTTGGCGTCGGCCAGGTGGTGGCGGAAAAGCTCTTCCAGGCTGCCCTTGGGTGGCTCGGCGTCCGGGGGGGGCGGGGTGAAGTTGTTAGGAATCATAACGGGGCGGGGCGCTCAGGCGCTCCAGTTTGGTTTGAAGAATGGCGCGGGCCCGCGAGTACTGCGATTTGCTGGTGCCTTCGCTGATGCTCATCAGCTCGCCGATTTCGCGGTGGGTGTAGCCTTCGATGGCGTACAGGTTGAACACCATGCGGTAGCGCGGGGCCAGCTCCTGCACCAGGGCCAGCAGCTCCTGGAAGTTGTAGTTGCTGAGCGTGAACTCGGGGCTGGCCAGCGCGGCCGGGTATTCGGCGTCGCTCACCGCCACCAGCGGGGCGTTGCGGCGGTGCTGGCGCAGGGCGGCGTTCACCATCACCCGCCGGATCCAGAACTCCAGCGGGCACTCGCGCCGGAAGCTGCCCAGCGTCCGAAACACGGTCAGGAAACCTTCCTGGAGCACGTCCTCGGCCTCGAAGGTGGTTTGGGCGTAGCGCAGGCACACGGCCATCATGCGGGCCGCGTACTTGTCGTAGAGCTGCTTCTGGGCCAGCTGCTGGCCGGCCAGGCAGCCGGCAATCAGCTCGTCTTCGGTGGGCGCGGCGCGGGCGGTGCGGCTCACCGTCAGGCGGGGCAAAGCAGTTTCGTCGGCCCCGCTGGCCGGCCAGGCGGCGGCGCTCACGCGCGATGTCGGGGCAGCGGCCCGGCCCGGTGCCCGGTAACGGCAACGGCGCTGATGGTGCAAGAAAAAACGTCCGGCATAGGGCGCAAGCAAGGGTGGAAGGACCAGTGAAGCCGTGGGCTACGCACGAGAGGCCCCGGCGGCCCCCAAGGGTTGCAAGCCCCGCCGCCGGCGTTAAAATTAAGCGGGCCGCCGGCAAAAAACGACGCCCCGGCAGGCCACCGGCCGTGCCCGCAGCAGCCACCCGGGGGCACCGTTCAGCCGGGCGCAGCCGCGCCTTTGCCCGCCACTCCTGTTCCCGTCAAGGCGCAGCTTCCGCCCGGTGCTGCTCGCGGCCGCACTGCAACAGCCGGCGGCACGCCCGGCAACGAGGGCAAGCGGTAACGCTCAGCTGGCCTGGTTCCAGATGTCCCAGGCGGCTTCGGCTTGCAGGCACAGCATCTCGAACCCGTTTTTTACCTGGGCCCCGGCGGCCTTGCCGTGGGCCATGAACCGCGTTTCGGCGGGGTTGTACACCAGGTCGTAGAGGTAGTGGCCGGGCGTGAGGGCCGCGTAGGGCAGCGCCGGGGCCTCCTCCACGCGGGGAAACGTGCCCAGCGGCGTGGCGTTGACGATGAGCGGGTGCCCGGCCACCACGGCGGGCGTGAGGTCGTCGTAGGTGAGGCCGGGGCCCAGCGGGCGGCGGCCCACCAGCCAGTACGGGATGTCCAAATCGCGCAGGGCCGTCTCCACGGCCTTGGCGGCCCCGCCCGTGCCCAGCACCAGGGCCCGGGCCGCGGCCCCCCGCAGCGGGAAAAACGGCCGCAGCGACTCGCGGAAGCCCACGTAATCGGTGTTGTGGCCCACCAGGCGGCCGTCGGGGCGCACGTCAATCACGTTCACGGCCCCCACCCGGGCCGCCGAGGGCGTCACCTCGTCCAGGTAGGGCCACACCTCTTCCTTGTACGGCACCGTCACGTTGAGGCCGCGCAGGTCCGGGTGGGCCCGCAGCAGGGCCGGCAGGCCGGCGGCGGTGGGCAGCTCGAACAGGTCGTAGCGGCAGTCGGTGAGGCCCAGGCTGTAAAACTTCTGGGCGAAATACGTTTGCGAAAACGAGTGGCCGAGCGAGCGGCCGATGAGTCCGAACTCACGCATGGGGCAGGGAAGTGAAGGGGCGGGCAAGCAGGGCAGCGGCGGGCTAGCGCGGCCCGGTGGCCGGCTGGGGGCCCAGCTTGCCTTTCATAAACGACCACAGCGGCGGCAGCACCGACAGCACGATGATGCCCAATACCACCAGCTCAAAGTTCTTTTTTACCGCCTCGATGTTGCCGAACAGGTAGCCGGCCGTGGTGAGCAGCGCCACCCACAGCACGGCCCCCACGATGCTGTACGAGGCAAAGTGCCGGTACTTCATGGTGCCCACGCCCGCCACAAACGGCGCGAACGTGCGCACAATGGGCACGAAGCGGGCCATGATGATGGTTTTACCGCCGTGCTTGGCGTAAAACGCCTGGGTCTGGTCGAGGTACTTGCGCTTCAAAAACCGGAAATCGTGCTGGAACACCCGCGGCCCCAGGTAGTCGCCCACGGCGTAGTTCACGTTGTCGCCGGTGAAGGCCGCCGCAATCAGCAGCGGGATGAGCACCCACACGCTCAGGCCGGTTTCGGGCCGCGCCGCCAGGGCCCCCGCCGCAAACAGGAGCGAGTCGCCGGGTAGGAAGGGAAACACGATGATGCCCGTTTCGGTGAACACGATGAGGAACAGCACCAGGTAAGTCCAAGTGCCGTAGGTGCTCACCACGTCCACCAGGGTTTTGTCGAGGTGCAGCAGCAGGTCGAAGAAGTGTTTGACGATTTCCATGCGGGGCAGAAAGAATGCCCACAAAGAAACCCTGCCGGGCGCAAAGCGCCGGGCTGCCCCTGCGGCAGCCTGCCGGGGGCCCCGGGCCAAGTCGTTGCACCCTGCTTGGCCCATCCCCGCTGCCCGCCCAGAATAAGCTCGGCAGTATAGGGTAGTGCCAAACCCCGGTAGGCTAGGGCAAACCCCACGCCTTGCGGCATAGTGCACGCAGCCCTCAAATAAGTTAAATAGGCTTAAAACAACAAGTTCGGGGCTGTACTATAACAAACAAATCATTTTTCAAAGATTCATTTTAAAACCCGAACGCTGGGTATGATGATGCGTATATGCGCCCCGAATAAGATGATTAATATTGCAAATATTTCTTCTTGACATACAACTTACTCGAAACACTTTTACCCGTTAATCATGAAACATTTTACTCTTATTCAAAGGCTGTGGAGCACTTCGCAACCCACGACCTTTTTTATATCGTTGCTGGCACTGCTGGTAGGGCTCGGCCCGGTGCAATCGGTAATGGGCCAGGCATCAACCGTCAATTTTCGGAACGTTATCGTCGCCTCGGGCACTAGTGCCGCGTCGGCCTCTACCAGTACGTATGATGCTGTTTCCACCACTGGCGGAACCGGCGTTTTTGCAAACACTGATTTTGGCTCACTTGACGTAAGCGCTGGTCGGTTACTGCTCCAAGGCGGTGCTATACAGATAGTTGAAGCCCCGAATGAAAACTATATTAAAGCGTTTGTCAATTTTGTTGTAGCTCCTGGTACGCTGTCAACCACCCCAAATCCAGGACTTACCCAATCGGTACAGTTGACATCGGTTAGCTATGATGCAGTATCTAAAACCCGGACTTTTTCGCTCAGTAACGCTGCTCAGGACATCCTCGCCTTGGCTACCACTGCTGGCACCGGCACCAGCTACCGTTTTGATATTGGCGTGAGTGCCGAAGGGCAGGATGATAACGGCGATGCAATCCCTGCCATTGTTTCACAACGGCGCAAATCGGTATTCACCGCCACCGGTACCCGCAATATCACCACCGGTATTAGCAACTCTAGCATTGTTGTGAGTCCCAACACTACGGCCAACAATACCACCTATGGAGCTTCTTCGGGCGGCTCGCCGCTGTTCGACGGCGCTAACCTGGGCTCGTACGACGTGAACCTGGGCAAACTCTACTTAAATGGAGGGTCGGCGACCATTACCACCGGCAACGGCGACCAGGTAACGCAAGCGCGACTGAATTATCGCGTGTTTAAGAACGGCACCACTAGCAACGCTCCCTTCTCCAGTCTGGTGCTCAACCCCGGCACCACCGCCAATGGAGCCACTAGGTACTCGCTCACCGATGCACAGCAAAACCTTATCAGCATTCAGGCCGCAGGCGCGGGGGCTGGTACGTTTAACGTGCAGGTGTATTTCAACGCGGATGTGACGACCTCCAACGGAACGAGTGTTCTTATTTCGGACGACAATAACAGCAAATACTACACTGCCCAATTTACTACCACCGGCAGTCCGATTGCTTCCACCACCTGGATAAGCACCACTAGTAACAACTGGCTGGATGCTGCTAACTGGAGCAATGGGGTGCCAAACCGCAACACCAGCGCCATTATTCCGGCTAAGGACGAAACCAATCCGACTACCAGCACACCGATTCTGGATAGCCCCACCGCGTTGTACGAGGTGCAGAACCTGACCCTCAACGGAGCTAATAACTCGACCCGGGCGCTGGTGCGCGTGGGCCCCGTAACCGCTACCGGCAACCAGCCCGTGGGCGCCACGCTACGCATCTACGGCGACTTAAATAACACCGCTGGTGGGCTGCTAGCGGGCAACAGTGGCAGCAACGGAATTGCTAACCCACAGACGAACTCCACGGTGGTATTCGCTGGCGACGCCCAAACGGCCAGCAACGTCAACGGAGTCAATACGCTCACTGGGGGCAACCAAAAAATATTCGGAAATACCATTATCACTGACATTCGCATCGAAGGAACAGGGGTAAAAGCCGTTTACAACTCGCTGAATGCACCCAACACGTTCGTCTTTGCTTCGGGTATTAATGCAATTGTACGCACCGTGTTGGCCGACGGTAGCCTGAATACTTCCCAGACCTCTATTGTGGACTTGAAAGATTCTGGTATCCTCTCCGGCGAAACAAATACCGCTTACATCGAAGGTAGTACGAAAGCGGACCGCCCACTACAGGCCA
The DNA here is from genome assembly GCF_013294115.1 of Hymenobacter caeli. Classification (GTDB taxonomy): domain Bacteria; phylum Bacteroidota; class Bacteroidia; order Cytophagales; family Hymenobacteraceae; genus Hymenobacter; species Hymenobacter caeli. The sequence continues at coordinate 248,808 of NZ_JABSNP010000003.1, forward strand.
ACATCAAGCAGACGTTTGGCAACATCGGCATTGACATTACGCCCAACCGCGACATCCCAACCCCTAATGTTTCAATTACCCGCACCGTGGGCGACCCGTTCACCGGGCCAGTGGGCACGAGCGCCAAAGGCATTAAGCGCCAGTATGGGGTGACGGGCGATGTGAATAACAACACGACGTCGGACGTGGTGTTCCACTACCTCAACTCGGCTAACGAGCTGAACGGTAACCCGGAGCCCAACCTGGTCATGTTCCGCACGGCCAACAACGCCGTGCCGTTCGTGCCCCTGGGCGGCACCGTGGATTTGACTAACCACACGGTTACGATTCTATCTTACAGCGGCCCCATCAACACCGTCACCCTGGGCGACAAGAACAACCCGCTGCCCGTTACGCTGACCAGCTTTGCCGCCGTGCGCAAAAACAGCAGCGTGCTCGTGACCTGGGCCACGGCCACGGAAACCAACAACAAGGGATTCTACGTGCAGGAGTCGGCCGACGGCATTACCTTCCACACCGTGGGCTTCGTGGCCAGCCAAGCTACCAACAGCACCAAGGCTTTGCAGTACAGCTTCACCGACGCGGAAACCACCGCCGCTGGTACCCGCTATTACCGCCTCCAGCAGATGGACCTGGACGGCAAGGTGGCCTACTTCGGCCCCCGCGCGGTGCAGATGGACGGCACCATCGCCGCCAACCCGGCCACGGCCTACCCCAACCCGTTCACCGGCAGCCTGAGCCTGGAGTTAGTGAGCCCGTCGGCCGGCCCGGCCCTGGTGCGCATCAGCGACCTGACCGGCCGCACCGTGCGGGAGCAAGCGTTTTCCGCCCTCGCCGGCACCAGTACCCTGGCCCTGGACGGCGTGAGTGACCTGAAAAGCGGCATTTACGTGCTGCATTTCGTTGCGCCCACGGGCAAAACCACCAACCTGAAAGTGGTGAAGCAATAAGCTTCTTTCAAACCAAAAAAAGCCGCTCCCTGCAAAGGGAGCGGCTTTTTGCATTGTAGCCTCCGGCTTTAGCCGCGCGGCATGGACGTGCCGGGCTTGCCCGTTTTGGCCACGGGGCGGAACATGGGGTCCACGGCGTCCATGTCGAGGAAATGGGTGAAGGTGTCGCCGCGCAGGCCCAGGCGGATGGTTTCGAGGCTCACGATTTCGTTGGGCGCAATGTTGCCCAGGTTCACGTTGGCCCCGAGCAGCTTGATGAACCACACCTGCTGGGCTTTCTGGGGGGCCTCCCAGATAATTTTCTCGCCCGGGATTTTGGTCAGGATTTCCTCCACCAGGCCCGAGCGCACCTCGCCGGTGCTGCGGAACAAGCCCACGTTGCCGCCCTCGCGGGCCTCGCCGATAACCTTAACGGCTCCGGCGGCCAGCTCGGCCTCCATCTGCGAAATCCACTTGTAGGGCGGGATAATTTTCTCCGCATCCTTGCTGCCTACCTCGCTCAGCACCCGTACCGACTGGCTCAGCTCGCGGATGTACTCGCACTTACGGTCGTGGTCGAGGTCGAGGCTGCCGTCCGACACCTCAGCGTATTCCATGCCGTACTGGTCGAGCAGGCGGCGGTAATCGTCGAACTGGTTGCGGATGATGAAGGCCTCGAACAGCGTGCCCCCGAAGTACACCGGGATGTCGGCCGCCCGGTAAATTTCCAGCTTGCGCTTGAGGTTGGGCACCACGTAGGACGTGGCCCAGCCCAGCTTCACCACGTCGGTGCAGGCGGCCCCCACTTCCAGGAAATCCTCCACCTCGCGCAGGCTCAAGCCCTTGTCCATCACCATGGTGTAGCCTTGCTCGCGGGGCTTGGCGGTGCGTTCGGGAAGTTGGTTCAGCGAATAGTTCATGGGCAAAAAAAGCGTTGCGTTGGCCCGCAAGCACGGCAGTTAACAATAAAAAAGCCTGCCCGCCCCGGAGGGCAGGCAGGCGCAAAATTAACCCTAAAACGGCCCCGGCCTACGAGCGGTGCTGGTCGATGAGGCGCAGCAACGCCGGCTGGCGGCGCAGCTCCGGGAAGTAGTCGAACAGCAGCGTGTGCTGGTCGTAATTCAGGGCCAGGGCGGTTTCAAGGGCCTGGTAGGCTTCCTTCAACCGGCCATCCGATAGCAGGTAGGCGCAGCGCATGTAGTGGAAATGGGCCTCGTGGGGGTGCAGCTCCACGGCGTGCTGCACCAGCTCGGCCGCTTCGGCGAAGTGGCCCTGCTCGTACAGAATGGCGCTCCAGTTTACCCAGCCCTGGGCTTCCTCGGGCGCTACCTCGGTGGCTTTCTCGTAGGCTTCGAGGGCGCTTACCACGTTGCCCACCTGGTTTTCGGCCGCGCCCAGCGCCGCCCAGTACTCGCCGCTGTCGGCGTACAGCTCGGTGGCTTTGCGGAAGAAATGGATGGCTTCCATCCACCGCTCCTGCTCCTGCATTAGCACGCCCTGGCCAAACCAGGCTTCGTCCATCTCGGGGTTCAGCTCCAGGGCTTGGCGGTAGTAGCGGCGGGCGGCGTCCCACTCGCGCAGCTTCTCGTAGCACTCGCCGATGTTGCACAGGGCCTCGTCGGTGGGCTCGCCGGGGGGGTAGCTCAGCTCAAATTCGCCGATGGCCTTGCTGAACTGCTCCTGGCACACAAACGTGTCGGCCAGCCAGTGGTGGGCGTCGTAAAAATCGGCGCTGATAACGATGGCGTAGTCAAACGCCTCGGCAGCCTTGGTAAATTCTTCGCGCCGGTACCAATACTGGCCCAGGTTATACCAGGCCACGGCCGAGTACGGGTCGTCGTCGGTGAAGCGCTGGAAAAAATCTTCGTGGGCCTCCAGGCGGTCGCTGATTTCCAGGCAGTGCAGCAGCTCCTGCACGCCGGTCTCGTTGTCGGGGTTCAGGCGCAGGCTTTGCTTGTAGTGCTTGGCCGCGCTTTTAAATTTTTGCCAGCTTTGGAACGCCAGGCCCAGGTTGAAGTGGATGTCGTCGCGCTCGGGCTCCTGCTCCAGGCCGGCCAGGAAGAAGGCCACGGCCTCGGCAAACTGCCCGCGCTGGGTGCTGATGATGCCCCGCGTCACGGCCACGTCGGCGTTGGTGGGGTCGATGGTGGCCACGTGGTCAATCTGGCGCTCGGCCTCGGTGTAATCGCCGCGCATGGCCGTCACCTGGGCGCGGTCAATAAGCACTTCCGTCGAGAAGGGGTACTGGCCCAGGGCGGCGTCACAGGCCTGCAGCGCCTGCTCAAAGCGGGCGCTCGTTACGTAGTGGTCAATGATTAATTCAAAATCCTCCAAGTCGAAGAAAACGGGCTCCTGGCGGGCCTGCATCTGCTCGAAGCGCCGAACGGTGTCAAGCACGGCCCGGTGGTTTTCATAATGTTCGTTCATTCGCATACTGTCGCCGCTAATGCCGGGGCTGGTACGAGCCGGCCCGGCCGTCGGGGCCGGGCGCGGTGCAGCCGGTAGGCCCCGGATGTTAACCAATATTACTAACAATAATCTCCGAAATCCGTGCGATTAACGTAAAAACTACCTGCGGCGGACATGGCCCTAGCGCATCAGCAAGCTACGCCGTAGCCGCCGGATTCGCTAATGCCGCCGCGCACCACGCAATGGTATCGGCCAACGGCCTGAAAGCTAGCCCGGTGGTGTGCTGCACCCGGGTGCTGACGTACTCCACCGGGCGGCGGCCCGCCCGGGCCGTATCGCGCGTGATGAGCGGCCGGGCCCCCGTCAGTACCGCCCGCACGTGCTCGAAGCGCCAGATGGCTTCTGCTGCCCAGTCGGGCACGGCCACCGTGGGCGGCCGCCGCCCCAGCGCCGCCGCCGCCTGCCGGAAAAATTCGGCCAGGGGCAGGGCCCCGGCGCTCAGGATAAAGCGCTGGTCGCGCACGGTGGGCTGGTCCAAGGCCAGGGCCAGCAGCTGGGCCGCCACGTCGCGCACGTCCACGAAGTTGAGCAGGCCCTGGGTGTAAAAGCGGTGCTGCTCGTGGGCGTAGCGCAGCAGCCGCGTGCTGCTGCGGTGCCAGTCGCCGGGCCCCAGCACCACCGACGGGTTCACGATGACCGTGGATAGGCCTTCGGCCGCGCCGCGCCACACTTCCAGCTCGCCCAAATACTTGCTGGCGGCGTAGGCGGGGTGGGCCGCGCCCAAGTCCCAGGTCGCTGCCTCGGTTACCGCCCGGGGCCCCCCGGCCGCGGCGCTCGGGGGCCCCGGGCCCCCGAGCGCCGCCACCGACGACACGTGCGCCAGCCGGATGCCCGGCCGGTCCAGGCAGGCATCGACCACGGCGGCCGTGCCCTCCACGTTAATTTGCTGGAGCAGGTTCACGTCCTGCGGCGCGTACGACACCAGGCCCGCACAATGGAACACGTGCGTGACGTCGGGCGTGAGGGCCGCCCGCAGCAGGTCGGTGTCGAGCAGGTCGCCGGCCAGCCACTCCACCCCGGGGGCGGCCCCGGCCGGCACCGGGCCCCGGTGCAGGGCCCGCACGGCCACGCCCCGGGCCCGCAGCGCCCGCAGCAAAAACGACCCCACCAGCCCCGTGCCCCCCGTAACAAAAACCATCAAATCAGAGCGTTTGGTTGAGGAGGGGCAAGTCCAGCAGCTTGCGGAAATATGGCGTAGCCAGGGTTTTGCGGCCCAGCGTGGCGGTGTGGCGCAGGTGGTGGGTGTCGGTGCCCACAAAATCAACCAAATGCGCGTCGATGAGCTGCTCAGCAATTTTTTGGGCGGCGGGCGAATAGTAGCCGGCCAGCGAATTCAGGTTGATTTGCAGCAGCACGCCGTAGTCGAGGCGCAGCTTCTCGATGTCGGCAAACCGGCCGTGGAGGTAGGTGTAGCGCTCGGGGTGGGCCAGCACCGGCCGGTAACCCTGGGCCTTCATCTCAAAAATGATTTCGAACAAGTTGAGGGGCTCGTTCAGGTACGAAGTTTCAAACAGCAGGTAGCGTTGGGCCCCGCCAAAGGTCAGCATTTCGGTGCCGTCTTCTAGCTTCCGGCCCAGGAACTCGTCGAGGTAGTACTCGGCCGCGCATTCCAGGGCCACGTCGCCCAGGCCGGCGGCGGCGGCGGCTTCGCGCAGCAGTGCCAAGGCCGCCCGGATGGTCTCGGGCGTGTTTTTGTAAAAGTCGCCCATGATGTGGGGCGTCATCACGAGCCGCCGGAAGCCCAGCGTGCGCAGCTCGCGCAGCAGCGCCAGCGAATCGCCGAGGGTGGCTGCGCCGTCATCGAGGCCCGGCAGCAGGTGCGAGTGCATGTCGCTACCCAGCGCGGCCAGGGCCCCCGCCAACGCGGGAACCTCCGCGGCGGGGGCGGCCGGGCCACTGAAAAGCCGTTGCCAGAAAGTACTCATCAAATGCAAAAGGGAACTTACTTAAACAGGCGCCCTATTTTTTGCGCCAGCGTGGGCGGGGCAGCAGGGTCTTCGTAATAGCCCTGGCCGTACCCGCCGCCGTAGCCGTAGCCGTAGCCGTACCCGTACCCGTAGGCTCCTTTCGACTGCGCGTCGTTGAGGACGGTGCACATCCGGGTGAGGTTATTGGTGCGCATCAGGCGGTTCATGTTTTTAACAAACGCCTTGCGGGAATAGTCGGCCCGCACGATGTAAATCGGAATGTCGGCCTTGCGCATAATCAGGATGCCATCGGTAACAAGCCCCACCGGGGGTGTGTCGATGATGACCACGTCGTAGCTTTCGTACAGCTCAGCCAGCATTTGATCGAACCGAGGACTGAGAATCAGCTCCGACGGGTTGGGCGGCGTGGGCCCCGCCGAAATGAATTGTAAGGCCTCGATCGAGGTGCGCTGGATGCACTCTTGCACCGAATGCCGGTCGATGAGGATGGTGCTGATGCCCTTGATGTTTTCGGCCCCAAAGGCCAAATTTACCTTGGGTTTGCGCATATCCAGGTCCAGCACAATCACGCGCTGGCCCGACATGGCGATGATGCCCGCCAGGTTCACCGTAACGAACGTTTTGCCCTCCCCAGAGATGGTGGACGTCACCGAAATGAGCCGCTTCTTTTTGGCCGAGCTGATGAAGTCCAGGTTGGTTCGGATGGAGCGAATGGCTTCGGAAATGGCCGATTTGGGGTTATCGTTCACCACCAAACGCGACACCTCCATCTTCTCTTTGTCGTAAGTCGGAATCACGCCCAGCACCGCGGCAGTGGTGCTGCGCTCCAACTCGCGGGTAGAGGTAATGGTATTGTGCATCAGGTAGCGCACGGCAACCAGGCCCAGCCCCATGAACAACCCACCGGCTAGCCCGATGGCGTACACGATGAGGCGCACCGGCGAAATGGGCGACTGGGGCTCCGACGCGGGAAACAGAATCTGAAAGTCGGCGGTGGTGCCGGCCTTCTGGATGTTGAAGTCTACCTTCTTTCCCATCAGCATGGTGTAGGTGCCTTCGGCCAAGGCCAGCGGGCGCTGCAAACGGGCTTGCTCGGTGGCGCGGCTGGGCAAATCCTGCTGCTTGGCCGCCAGCACGCCCTGCTGTTTTTCGAGCAAGGCAATTTTCTTTTGGAGGGCCCGGCGGGCCTGCCCCAGCTGGCGGTCGACGCTGCCCAATATGTAGGTCAGCCGGGCGTCGCGCTGCTGCACGGCCTCCGTGGTGGGCTTGTAAGAACGGCTCAGCCGCTCCTGCTCCCACTGCAAGTCGTTGAGTTGGTTTAGCAACTGGCTCAGAATGGGGTCGTTGATGTCGCCGAGGCCCGGAATGCTTTCTTCCACGGTTTCATCCTGGCTGCGCGTTAGGTGGCTTTGCCGAACCATCCGCGCCACGTCGTTTAATACGTCGCTGTTTTGACTTAGCTTCAATTGCTGCTCGTCCAGGGCTTCGGCCTTCGCGGCGCTGGAGGCCACTTCCGACTTCACGTCGTAAGTCTTGGTTTTTTCCACGAAGCCCTGGTAACGGTTTTCGGCCCGCTTCAAATTGTCGTAGTTCACGTCGAGTTGCTGGTCGAGGTAGTGCAGCGTCCGGGCGGTAGTTTCCTGCTCGCGCAACACCTTGGCCCGCTGGTACACGGTATCTACTTTGTTGACGATACGCCGGGCTTTACCAGGGCTGTAGTCTGTAAAAGAAATCTGGATAGTGTTGGCGTCCGGACTCATGATGTCGACCGCCAGGTTTTTTTCCAAATAGGCGTTTACCGTGCCCTCGTCCTGAATCGTGAAATGGTACTGCGCCTCGCGAGCCGCCGTGCTAAAGTAGCGCGTCGGTAACACGACCAAGTCCAGCCCAGGCAGCGATACGCGTTGGCCCAACGCGTACTCACCGCTCAAATCTGCGACACTTTTGCAGCTGATGGTATAGCGCGTAGGACTTGTAAAAGCTAAGCTTATCTTCTGATTATAAACCTCTTTGTCTTTAACCGTGTAGTCGACGTGAAAAGGCGCGATGCCGTACAACTCGCTCTCCAGCACGGTGCCCTGCACGTAATAGTTCACGTCAAGCCCCAACGAGTCGCGTAGTTGCTTGTAAATAATTTCCGATTTGATGAGCTGTACTTCGCCCGCCAGCTTACTGGAAGCTCTTGGGGCTTCCGCCGCGGGAAGCTGCCCCCCCAGGCCCACCACCCCGGCTTCGCTGCGTTGGTCAATCTTGAGCACCGATATGGATTTGTAGATCGGCTTTGTATAGCGCAGGTACAACCACGCCGCCGTGCCACCCAGGGCAATGAGCAGCAGCAGCCACAGCAAGCTGCGCCGGGCCACCAGGCCCAGCGTGGACAGGTCCAGTCCGCCGTCGGCTTCCTCGTCGGCCACCCCGCCGGCGGTAGTAGCCACCGGCGGCTCCGTGCCCCCGTCGATGGCGTTGCGGATGAGGGCCTCCAGCTCCGCATTTTCGTTTACAGCCATTGCGATGATTGTTCTAGGATTTAAGTAGAGATAAAGCGAAAGAAATAAAACAGGTGGACAGGATGTGTTGCGCTGAGTATCAGCGGATGACTAAATAGGCGATTGTGATAACCAGGGAAGTAATGCTGGCCGCGAAGCCAAGAATAGGAGCGGAGTCCGTAAGGTTTTCCAGCAGCGGCCGCCGGATGGGGTCAATATAAATGATATCGTTGGGCTCCACCTGTAAGCTGGCACGGCGCATGCCGGCAATGGTAGTCAAATCTATCTGCTCTATCTGCGGGTATTTCAAGTTGCCCCGGATGATGCGGATATTGTCTGCCCGCCCTCCGTATCGGTATAGGCTACTGCCGCCGCCCCCGCCGCCGTCCACGCCGCCCGCCAGAGCCAGCACTTCCAGCAGGTTCATGTTGTCGTTTTCAAGCGGAATTACCCGGCCGCCCTGGGCCCCTAACAAAATGACGCGATTGTTGGTGACCCGGGTCATCACAAAAGGCTCGATGTAGTACTTGCTGTAGCTGGCCTTCAGCACGCTGTCGGCCTGGAGCAGCGAAAAGCCGCTCACCCGTACCCGGTTCACCAGGGGCAAGGTGACGGTGCCGTCGGCTTGCACCAGAAAAGTAGTGGCCCCCCGGGCCCCGGCTCCGGTAGTTGTGGCGGTGCGGGCAACGGGTGCGGCCCCGCCCCCGGCCCCGCCAAACTGCAATTCGCCGTTGGGGTCCAGAATACGCTCCCCCTTGTTGGTGTTCACCTGAATGTTCAGATAGTCGTTGGGCTGGATGAGGTAGTTGCGGGCCGTCCGGTTCACAGCCACGCGCAGCCGGGCCGTATCCACGGCCCGGCCTTTGTCGTCCGTCAGCCGGAACATGGTGCGCTGGTTGTAGTAGCGCGTCGAAGCGCACGAGGAAAATAGCAGCAGGGTCAGCAGGTATCCGAGGCAAAGCCGTCCGTGACGACCAAAAACAGAAGTGGGCATGCAGACCAAATGAGGCGAATTGAGAATAAAAAATTGCGGATTTTGCGTTCGGCCACGGCCGAATTGCGCCCGAAAAGCCTCAAAAGTAACACGTTTGCCCTATGTATTGCGGGTTATAAGCTGCGAACCTGCACCAACCCCAACGCTTTCAGCGAGTAAAGGTGTACTTTTGCAGAATACGAACTGCCGTTAGTTAGTAGGCTCTTAGACTGCTTTATAATTAGCTCAATCCCACCCCCATTCCCTTTCCCGTATGGAAGCCGTAGCCACCGAAAACCAAACCCTGATTGCGCAGATGGTGCGCGACTTCGGGGCCCAGTACATCCAGCCGCACATCATGGAGTGGGACGAGAGCCAGGAGTTTCCCCGCGACGTGTTCAGCCGGCTGGGCGAGTTGGGGCTGATGGGCGTGCTGGTGCCCACCGAGTACGGCGGGGCCGGCTTCGGTTACCCCGAGTACGTGACGGCCATTGCCGGGCTGGCCCGTATCGATGGCAGCATCGGCCTGAGCATGGCCGCGCACAACTCGCTCTGCACGGGTCACATCTTGCAACACGCGTCCGAGGCGCAGAAGCAACAGTACCTGCCCCGCTTGGCCTCGGGCGAGTGGCTGGGGGCCTGGGGCCTCACCGAGCCCAACACGGGCTCCGACGCGGGTAACATGCGCACCACGGCCGTGCGCGACGGCGACGCCTTCGTGTTGAACGGAGCCAAGAACTTCATCACCCACGGCAAATCGGGCGACGTGGCCGTGGTCATTGCCCGCACCGGCGAAGTCGGCGATTCGCACGGCATGACGGCCTTCATCGTGGAGCGCGGCACGCCGGGCTTCGCCGCCGGCCGCAAGGAAAACAAGCTGGGCATGCGGGCGTCCGAAACCACGGAAATGATTTTCACCGATTGCCGGGTGCCGGCCGCCAACGTCATCGGCGCGGTAGGGGAGGGCTTTGTGCAGTCGCTGAAAGTGCTCGATGGCGGGCGCATCAGCATTGCGGCCCTCAGCCTGGGCATCGCCCAAGGGGCCCTGGAGGCGGCCATTCAGTACAGCAAGGAGCGCCAGCAGTTCAACCAGCCCATCAGCCAGTTTCAGGGCATTGCTTTTAAGTTAGCCGACATGGCCACCGAAATCGAAGCCGCCCGCCTGCTTACCTACCGCGCCGCCGAAATGAAAGACGCTGGCCTAAACGTGAACCGCGAATCGGCCATGGCCAAGCTCTACGCCTCCGAGGTAAGCGTGCGCGTGGCCAACGAAGCCGTGCAAATTTTTGGCGGCTACGGCTATACCAAGGATTATCCGGTCGAGAAGTTCTACCGCGACGCCAAGCTTTGCACCATCGGCGAGGGCACCAGCGAAATTCAAAAATTGGTGATTGCCCGCACTTTATTGAAGTAGCATTGCGGTAAGCAGCTTTGCCCGGGTAAAAATTCTGCTTATCTTTGCGGCCCGATTTAATCGGCTTCCCGCCTGACATTTTCCCGTAACCCCCGACATGATCATCATCCAAATCAAAGACAACGAGTCCGTTGACCGCGCCTTAAAGCGCTTCAAAAAGAAGTTTGAGCGCACCGGTGTGTTGAAAGAGTTGCGTCGCCGCACCTTCTTCCAAAAGCCGAGCGTGACCGACCGCAAGTTGAAGCAGAAGGCTGTGTACAAGCTGGCTACCTACGGCACGCCCAACGAGTAGCCCGCCCGGTGTTTTGCGGATGATAGGCCGGCTGGTTAGCGCGTAAGCGCTGGCCAGCCGGTTTTTTTGCGTCCGTTGGAGAGGTGTTGGGCCGGTGAAGAAAAAAATGGTACTTTGGATGCCCGGTCCCACAGGCCGGGCTTTTTGGTGTCCAGATGGAAGCGTTTTTCGATTTTTTACAGTTTGAGCGGCGCTACAGCCCCCACACGCTGCTCTCCTACCGCACCGACCTGGGCCAGTTTGCCGCCTACCTGCGGGCGGAAGGCGACGCGGCCGGCCCGGCCCACGCCACGCACCACACCATCCGGGGCTGGGTGGTGGCCCTGATGCAGCAGGACCTGGACCCGCGCACGGTGAACCGCAAAATTGCCTGCCTGCGCTCGTACTACAAGTTTCTGCTGCGCTCCAACAGCATCGCAGCCAACCCCATGCTACGCATCAAGGCCCCCAAAATGGCCCGGAAGCTGCCTGATTTTGTGCCCGAAGCGGCCCTGAATGGACTGCTTAATTCGTTTCGGTTCGAAGATTCGTTTACTGGGCAGCGCGACCAACTGGTGCTGGAGTTGCTTTACGGCACGGGCATCCGCCTGTCGGAGCTGCTGGGCATTGAGGCGGCCGACCTAAACTTAGCTAGTGGTACGGTGCGCGTGACGGGCAAGGGCAACAAGCAGCGCCTCGTGCCCCTCAACCCCACGCTGTTGCGCGTGCTGGAGCAATACCAGGCCCGCCGCGCCCACGAGTTTGGCCCCGTGCCCGGGCCCCTGCTGCTCACCGACAAGGGCGCGCCGCTTTACGAAAAGCACGTGTACCGCACCGTGAAGCTTTACCTGAGCACCGTTACCACGTCGGCGGGGCAGCAGCACCCGCACGCGCTGCGCCACGCCTTTGCCACGCACCTGCTGGGCAAGGGGGCCGACCTCAATGCCATCAAAGAGCTGCTGGGCCACGCCAGCCTAGCCGCCACCCAAGTGTACACGCATATGTCCGTGGACCGCCTCAAATCCGTATTTGACCAAGCCCACCCGCGGGCCTAGCGCGGGTTTTTCCCAATTCGTTCACCCTTAGCTTCTTCTTCGCTCTATGAAAGTTCAGATGAATGCGGTGCATTTCACTGCCGACAAAAAGCTGCTCGATTTTATCCAGCAGCGGCTCAACAAGCTGGAGACGTTTTACGATAAAGTGACCGGCGGAGAGGTCATTTTGCGAGTCAACAACAAAGACGGCGCGGCCAATAAAACCGTCGAGATAAAGCTGCTGGTGCCCGGCGGCACCTTGTTTAGCGAGGAGGACGCTGCTTCATTCGAAGCCGCCACCGACGCCGCCGCCGAAAACCTGCGCCGCCAGATTGTGAAGCACAAAGAGAAGACCCTTATCCAGACCCATTAATTGCGGGTTTTTCACCAAACAAGGGGCCCCGGCTGATTCTATCAGCCGGGGCCCCTTGTTTGGTGAAAAACCCGGCGGACTTTACAGTCCGAAAGCTTCCTTGATTTTGGGGACGTAATCGAGCTTTTCCCAGGTGAAGGTCTCGAAGGTTTTCACCTCGCCGTTGGGCATGGCAACCTGCTTCGTGCCGGGCTGGCGGCCCATATGGCCGTAGGCAGCGGTTTCGCCAAAAATGGGGTTTTGCAGGCCTAGGCGCTGCACGATGGCGTAGGGACGCAAGTCGAAGAGGTCTTGCACCTTGCGGGCAATTTCGCCGTTGGCGAGGGGCTGGCCGTCGGGGCCCTGGGCCTTGGTGCTGCCATAGGTATCCACGAACACGCCCACCGGCTGGGCCACGCCGATGGCGTAGGCCACTTGCACGAGAGCGTGGTCGGCCACGCCAGCGGCCACCAAGTTTTTGGCAATGTGGCGGGCGGCGTAGGCCGCCGATCGGTCCACCTTGCTGGAGTCTTTGCCCGAGAAGGCGCCGCCACCGTGGGCCCCTTTACCTCCGTATGTGTCCACGATGATTTTGCGGCCCGTGAGGCCCGAGTCGCCGTGGGGCCCCCCGATGACGAACTTACCCGTGGGGTTGATGTGGTAAGTAATCTGGTCGGTGAAGAGGTGCTGCACCTCGGGGCCCAAGCCGGCCACTACGCGCGGCACCAGAACGGCCCGCACATCGGCTTTGATTTTGGCCAGCATTGTGGCCTCATCGGCATCGAACTCGTCGTGCTGGGTGCTCACCACGATGGTGTCAATGGCTTCCGGAGTGCCGTTATCGGCGTAGCGGATGGTAACCTGGCTCTTGGCGTCGGGGCGTAGGTAGGGCATGTCGCGGCCTTCGCGCCGGATGGCGGCCAGCTCTTGCAGCAAGCGGTGCGACAGGTCGAGAGCCAGGGGCATGTAGTTGTCGCTCTCGCGGGTGGCGTAGCCGAACATCATGCCCTGGTCGCCGGCCCCCTGGTCTTCCGCCGTGGCCCGCTCCACGCCCTGGTTGATGTCGGGCGACTGCTCGTGCAGGCGGTTCATCACCTCGCAGGTATCGGCATTGAACAAATACTCGGACTTGTCGTAGCCGATGCGGCGGATGGTGGCCCGCACGATGGGTTCGGCCTCGACGCGGGCGGTGGACTTGATTTCGCCGGCTACCAGCGCAAAATCGGTGGTCACGAGGGTTTCGCAGGCCACTTTGGCGGCCGGGTCCTGCCGCAGGTATTCGTCCAAGATGGCGTCAGAAATTTGGTCTGCGACTTTATCGGGGTGGCCTTCCGAAACCGATTCGGAGGTGAACAGGTAGGGCATAAAGCAGGGAGAGAGGAAAAAAAGCGAAAACGTCGGCCGGGGCCCCGGCCAAAGCCGGCCCGCGGACGGAGAGCAAAACTACGCCACGCCGCCCGAAGCCACGCCTGCGGCCTCCGTACCGTTTATGTTGGGCAGTACGGCTTTCGCGCACACCAGCACCACGGGCCGACCCCGTAGGTCAGTGGTGGCAAAAAGGTATGTGTCGCCGCCTTCGCGGATACCGGTGCGGAGCCGGAAATCGGCCACCGAATCGGGAAAGTTTCGGGTTGTGACGTGGGCGCGGGCCTCGGGGCCCAGGTGCGCCTTCAGGGTTGGGCCGTCGGCCTTCTCCACCGCCAGCACCCGGAAGATGCGCCCCGGAAAGTCGGCCCGCAGCGTGCCAGACGTGTACAGGTGGCTGTGCTGGTGCAACTTTAACAGTTCGAACGCCGTGCCCACGCTGCGAAACGCCCCGGCCTTCAGCACCGCCGCGTTGGGCTCGTAAAGGAACTGCTGGGCCTCGGCGTAGCGGGGCACGGCACGGCCCTCGCGGGCCCGGTTGAGGCGAAATTCCTGGCGGGTGCCGTCGCGGCGCAGGTTCAGGGCGAAGCGCTCGGGGTCCACGGCGGGCTCGGGGCCCAGCTCGTACAGCACTTCTTTTACTTCGTTGTCGAGGGCCAGCACCCAGAGGCGACGCACGTGTTGCAACTCCTGCACGGCCTGCTCGATGTCGAGCATGGGCGACGTTTTCAGCAGCACATGGTCGGCCTTGCGCAACAGCAGGGGCAGCAGGCGCAACACGTCGGGCTCGCAGTCGGCCAGTCGAAAAATCTTGCGCGAAGCGGTGTCGCGCCGGGCCGGGTCGAGGTAAATCCAGTCGTAGTGGTGCGGCGTCTCCTTGAGAAATGCTAGGGCATCGGCGTGGCGCACGGCCACGTTTTCAATGCCAAGCAGCTGGAAATTGTACCGTACCACGGCCGCCAACTGGGCGTTGCGCTCCACGTAATCAACCTGCGTCACGCGGGTGGCAAAGTGCGCCGCGTCGGCCCCGAAGCCACCGGTGAGGTCAGCCAGCCGCTCGCCACTCACTAAGCCGGCCTTGAACGCCGCCGTGCGGTCCGACGAAGCCTGCTCGACCGAGAGGGCGGGGGGAAAGATGAGGTCGGGGTTGGCGGCCCAGGTTGGCAGCTTGGTCTGGGCCTTCTGGCGGGCCTGAATCTGGCGCACCAGCTCGGGTACGGGCAGGCCGGGGTGACGGCGGGCTTGCAGGGCCAAGTGGGCAGGGTCGTCGTGCAAGTGGGCGGCCACGTAGCGACGGGCCGCCTCGGGCAAGGGGAATTCCATGGGACCGGGTATACGAAAAAACGCCGCATGCGGCGCAAAAAATGCCTGCTGCCCACCCAAAGGGCCTACTACAGGGCCCAGCCTACGGCCAGCAGGGGGTGGCCCGTGGCCGCCGGGCGCAGCCCGATGGTGCTAGGCGGCAACTGGCGCCACCAGCTGCCGTGGGTGCCAGGCAGCCCGTTGTTGTAGGCCGTTACGGCCCGCTGCAAGTGCTCGTTGGTGTGGCGGTTGATGACGATAGTGGCCAAAATGCTGGCCGCGAACAGGCCGGCGGCCACTTGCTGGGTGCCGTTGAAATACTGCGTCTCGCCGTTTTTGGCGAACACCTCGGCCCCGTACAGGCCCAAGGCCCCCACGGCCACGAGGCGGTCGGCCAGGAAAAAGGTTTTTTGGCGGCGGTAGTCGGCCAGGTTGCTCAGGGCATCGGCGTTGGTGCCCAGGTAGGGGCGCAGCTTCTGGCCAAAAAAGCCGGCGTTCACGTAGTTCTCGCCCTCTACGCCGGGAGGCAGGAAGTAAAAGTTGTGCTGGGGCCCGCTCAGGCCGCGGGCCAGGTCGTCGGGCTGGAGGCGAATAGTGGCCGGGGCCTGGGCGCAGGCCGGGCCCACGAAAGCCAAGGAGGCGGCCAGCACGGCCAGGCGAGGAGCCGATAACAAGGCCTGAAGAAAAGGTTGCATCAGGCAAAGATAGGTCCCCCACCCCTGGCCCTCCGGCCACGCCAACCAAACAATTTCATATCTTTGCGGTTGAACACGACCATACCAAATTAACCTCTATCATGGTAGAAACCAAGACGAACACCTACGTTCCCTACAAGGTAAAAGACATGTCGCTGGCCGAGTGGGGCCGCAAAGAAATCCGCCTCGCCGAAGCCGAAATGCCTGGTCTGATGGCCTTGCGCGAGGAGTTCGGTGCCCAGCAGCCCTTCAAGGGGGCCCGCATTGCCGGCTGCCTGCACATGACCATCCAAACCGCCGTGCTCATCGAAACCCTGAAGGCGCTGGGCGCTGAGGTGACGTGGTCGTCGTGCAATATTTTCTCGACCCAGGACCACGCCGCAGCGGCTATTGCCGCCGCTGGCATCCCGGTATACGCCTGGAAGGGCATGAACGAGGAAGAATTCAACTGGTGCATCGAGCAGACGCTGTTCTTCGGCGAGGAGCGCCAGCCGCTGAACATGATTCTGGACGACGGCGGCGACCTCACCAACATGGTGCTGAACCAGTTCCCCGAGTTGGCTGCCGGCATCAAAGGCGTGTCGGAAGAGACAACGACCGGCGTGCTCCGCCTCTACGAGCGGGTAAAAAACGGTACGCTGGCTTTTCCCGCCATCAACGTGAACGACTCGGTAACGAAGTCGAAATTTGACAACAAGTACGGCTGCAAAGAGTCGGCCGTGGACGCCATTCGCCGGGCTACCGACGTGATGATGGCCGGCAAAGTGGCCGTGGTGGCCGGCTACGGCGACGTAGGAAAAGGCACCGCGGCCTCGCTGAGCGGCGCCGGGGCCCGCGTCATCGTGACGGAAATCGACCCCATCTGCGCCCTGCAAGCGGCCATGGACGGTTACGCCGTGAAGAAGCTGGTCAACGCTGTAAAGGAAGCCGACATCGTGGTGACGGCCACCGGCAACTGCGACATCCTCACCGAGGAGCACTTCCGCAGCCTGAAGGACAAAGCCATCGTGTGCAATATTGGCCACTTCGACGACGAGATTGACATGGCGTGGCTGAACGGCAACTACGGCCACACCAAAGACACGGTGAAGCCGCAGGTGGACATCTACAACATCGACGGCAAAGAGGTCATCATCCTCGCCGAAGGCCGTCTCGTGAACCTGGGCTGCGCCACCGGCCATCCCTCGTTCGTGATGTCGGCGTCGTTCACCAACCAAGTGCTGGCCCAGATCGAGCTGTGGGAGCGCAACGACCAGTACGCCAACCAGGTATACACGCTGCCCAAGCACCTGGACGAGAAAGTGGCCCGCCTGCACCTCGCCAAAATCGGCGTGGAGCTGGACGAGCTAACGACGCACCAGGCCGATTATATCAAGGTGACGGTGGAAGGCCCGTTCAAGTCGGACCTGTACCGCTACTAAGCCGCCCGTTACCGGTAAAGAAAACCCCGCCTGGCGCAATGCCGGGCGGGGTTTTTGTGGAATAGGGCCCCAGCTATTAATCTAGAAACTGGGTGCCCGTCAGCTGCTCGCTCATCGCCCACAGGCGCTGGGCGTTGGCAGGCGTATTGAAGCTGCTCTTTACTGGCTCGGCTTTTTTCTTGGAAAAATAACCGCCGCTCACGGTGCCGGCTTGGGCATCAGTGGCCAGAAAAATGCTGGTTTCGGCCCCTTTCGCGGGCGAAATCATGAACGGGCGACCCAGTTCCAGCACAGCCGAAAGCCAGCCGCCCGACTGCTTGCCGTAGTTGGTGGCCACCGCGCCGGGGTGCAGCGCGTTGGTCGTCACGTTGGCGATGCCGTGGCCGCGCAGCCGCCGGGCCAGCTCCTGCGTGAACATGATGTTGAACAGCTTCGTGTTGCCGTACTCCCAAATGGGCGAGTAGCTGCGCTCCGACTGAAAATCGTCGAGCGTGGGCTTGGAGAAGCGGTAGGCCATCGAAGCCACGTTGACGACGCGGGCGGCGGGGCTTTTGCGGAGCAAATCGAACAGCAGGCTCGTGAGCAGAAAGGGCCCCAGGTGGTTGGTGGCCAGCGTCATCTCGTAGCCGTCGGCCGATACTTCGCGCTGGGCCCCAAACATGAGGCCGGCGTTGTTGATGAGCACGTCGAGGCGCGGGTACTGGGCATTGATTTCGGCGGCCACGTCGCGCACCTGTTGCAGCACCGAGAGGTCGGCCAGGGCCGTGTCGACGTGCGGGTTGCCGGTGGCGTCGATGATTTCCTGGCGGGTGCTGGCAGCTTTGGCGCGGTTGCGGGCCAGCAGCACGACGTGCGCCCCGCGCCGCGCCAGCTCGTGGGCCGTAACCTTGCCGATGCCGGATGTGGCCCCGGTGATGAGAATGATTTTGTCTTGCAAATCGGACATGGAAGAGAACAAAAGGTGATTGCCGTGCACTTATACGCGACACGACGGCCCAGCGCCCGGAATATTTTGCCGGCTCGGGCGGCGGGTGGGTGTTTAGCTTTGCCCCATGTCCGATTTTTTTAGCGTCGAAACCATCTTTTTTACGGTGCCCGGTTTTGGGTATCCCATGAGCTACCTCGAATTTTTTGGGGTGGTAACGGGGGCCGTGGCGGTGTGGCTTTCGGCCCGGGCTAACGTGTGGAGCTGGCCGCTGAGTCTGGTGGGCATCGTGCTGTCGTTTTTCCTGTTTTTTCAGGTGCAGCTTTACCCAGACACATTTTTACAAGTGTTTTTCTTCGTAACCAGCCTGATTGGGTGGTGGGAGTGGACGCACCCCGCCCCGCGCGAGGCCGGCCAGAAGCAGGAATTACGCATCACCTACACCCCGCGCCGCGTGCTGCTGCTGGCCAGCGGCGGCGCAGCCGTGGCCACGGCCGCGCTGGGAGCCTTGGCCCAGCGCCTGCACACGTGGCTGCCGTTGGTATTCAGCAAGCCCAGCGCATTTCCCTACCTCGATTCGTTCACCACGGTGCTCAGCATCGCGGCCACGTTCCTGCTAATGCGCAAAAAAGTAGAAAGCTGGTACGTGTGGCTGCTAGCCGACGTGGTGCTCACTTACGTCTACTTCTTGAAAGGCATCAAGTTCGTGGGCGTCGAGTACGGATTATTCTGCGCGGTGGCGGCCTACGGGGCCTACCACTGGACGCGTGAGTTCCGCTCTTACCAAGCCGTTAGCTGAAAGCTATTAGCTGTTAGCTTTTTTGGTTCTGACTGATAAACTCATTCTAAAAGGCTACCAGCTAACAGCTCTCAGCTAACAGCTAAAATAAATGGTCTCGCTCTCCGTCGTCGTCATCACTTTCAACGAAGCGGCCAACATCGGCCGCTGCCTGGGTGCCCTGGCCGACGTGGCCGATGAAGTACTGGTAGTCGATTCATTTTCGACCGACAATACAGTGGCCATCTGCCGGGCGCACGGGGCCCGCGTGGTGCAGCACATCTTTGCCGGCTACGTCGAACAAAAGAACTTTGCCACCGCCCAGGCCCGCTTCGACCACGTGCTGCAGCTCGATGCCGACGAAGTGCTGACCGACGAGCTGCGTCAAAGCATCCGCCAGGCCAAGGCCGACTGGCAGCACGCGGCCTACGCCCTGACTCGCCTCACCAACTACTGCGGCCACTGGGTGCGCCACGGCGGCTGGTACCCTGACCGTAAGCTGCGCCTCTACGACCGCCGCCTGGGTCGCTGGGAAGGCCTGCTGCTGCACGAGCATTACGAAGTGGCCCCCGGCCGCACCACCGGGGCCCTGGCCGGCGATGCACTGCACTACTCGTACCATTCCATTGCGCAGCACGTCAGCCAGTTAAATAAGTTTACCAGCATCACCGCCCAGGAGCGGGCCCTGCGCGGCCAAACGCGCGTCACGTTGTTTCACTTGCTGCTCAAGCCGTTCTGGAAGTTCGTCCACGGCTACTTCCTGCGGCTGGGTTTCCTCGACGGGTTTGCCGGGTTGTGCATCGCCAGCCTCTCGGCCTGGGGCGTATTTTTAAAATTCGCGAAGCTGAAAACCCGCACCGAACGCGCCGAAGCATGAACCCCACCTTCCTCGTTTCCCGCACCGACGCCATCGGCGACGTGGTGCTGACCCTGCCCGTGGCCGGCCGCCTGAAACAGCTGTTTCCGGGGTGCCGGGTGGTGTTCATCGGCCGCGCTTACACCGCGCCGGTGGCCGCCGCCTGCCCGTGGGTGGACGAAGTGCTGGACTTCGACGCGCTGCAACAGCTGCCCGTGGCCGCGCAAGTAGGGGCCCTGCGGGCGTACGGGGCCCTGGTCATCGTCCACGTGTTCCCCAACCGGGCCCTGGCCATCTTGGCCCGGCGGGCGGGCATCCCGGTGCGCATCGGTACCCGCAACCGCTGGTGGCACTGGCTAAACTGCAACCGCCTGGTGGCCCTCAGCCGCCGCCACTCGCCCCTGCACGAAGCCCAGCTCAACCTGCAGCTCCTCAAGCCCCTGGGCAGCGCGGACGCCCTGGCCCTCCCCGCCGTGGCCGACTCAGTGCGCCTGCGGGCCCCCGCGCCGCTGGGGGCCCCGTGGCAGCTGCTGCTGGCCCAGCGCCGCCCCGGCCAGCTCAACGTGGTGCTGCACCCGCGCAGCCGCGGCAGCGCCCGCGAGTGGGGCCTGGACAATTTTGGCCACTTGGCGCAGCGCCTGCACGCCGCCGGCCACCGCGTGTTCGTTACCGGCACGGCCACCGAGGGCGCCGAGCTGGCCGACTGGCTCACCGCCAACACGCCCTATCTGGCCGCCGACCTCACCGGGCAATTGGCCATGCCGCAATTCCTGGCCTTCCTGGCTGCCGCCGACGGCATTGTGGCGGGCAGCACGGGGCCCCTGCACTTAGCCGCCGCGCTGGGCCGCCACGCGCTGGGGCTGTACCCGCCCATCCGGCCCATGCACCCCGGCCGCTGGGGCCCCCTGGGGCCCCGGGCCGAGTACCTGGTCTTCGACCGGCCCAACTGCCAGGACTGCCGTGCCCAGCCGGCCGCCTGCACCTGCATCAAGGCCATTGAGGCGGCGGCCGTGGCGGCGCGGGTAACGGCTTGGCAACCCCTGCTCCTGGGGTAATAGCACCAGCCATTGGCGAGCCACGGCAGGCCCGGCGCAACCCGGGACCCGCTGCCACCCGTACATCCGGCCGTCCACCGCGTTCCTTCGTGTAAAGCTGCTTGCTGGGTCCGTTTCGGCGTTTCCAGCGGGTTGAAGCAACTTTGCGTTTGGCTGGAACACGCCGAAAGTCATCGGGACGCGGGGCAGCGCTCAACAACTGCAACTTTAGCGGCCGTTGTTGCTTATGCAATGGCTACGGTTCTTTCTGTTGGCTCTTTTGTAGGTTGCACTTTAGTTATATATCCGACCTTTTTTATGAGCGATTCTCCCGAACGGGTCAAACTGAGCAAAGAGGAAAAAGACCGGCGCTTCCAGGCCGAGTTGATGCCTATCATTGACCCGCTCTACAACTTTGCCTACCGCCTAACGCTCGACGAGGACGATGCCAACGACCTCGTGCAGGAGACCTACCTCAAAGCCTACCGCTTTTTTGAGTACTTCGAGCCCGGCACCAACGCCAAGGCTTGGCTCTTCCGTATTCTGAAAAATTCGTTTATTAACGATTTCCGTAAGAAAAGCAAGCAGCCCGCCAAAGTCGATTATAGTGAAATAGAGGGTTATTACAACCCTGACGACGTGGAGGCCGAGGGCGAAATCGGGGCCTCGTCGTCCGATATGCGCCAGCAGTCGGCGCGCGATTTAATCGGCGACGAGGTGGCCGGGGCCCTCAACTCTTTGCCCGTCGATTTCCGCACCGTTATCATCCTCTGCGACCTGGAAGGCTTTACTTACGAGGAAATGGCTAAAGTGCTTGATATTCCGATTGGTACGGTACGTTCGCGCTTGCACCGGGCCCGCAATTTCCTCAAAGATAAACTTGAGCGTTACGCCCAATCAATGGGCTATGGCCACGACGAATTGCAAGCGGCAGCGGAACTTCCCGACGATGAGAATGATTAGCCCACATAACAGGTCTACTTTTCTTCCCTCACGCTTCAGGTTATGAACCCAGCTGCTACTATTTCCACCAATACGTCGGCTCCCGCTGTTTTACCCGCCAGCGGCCCCGACTGCGAACGCGTGAACACTGTTCTAGAACAAATCGCCGACGGCCAGCCCGTCACGGCCGAGGACGAGGATTTTTTGTACGACCACGGCACCGATTGCTCGCCTTGCTTCGACGACATTAAGAAGCAACACGTTTTCATCGGTTTCCTCAATGCTCGCCTCAGCCGTAAGGCCAGCCCTGATGGCCTTCCGCAGTCCATCATGGCGCGCGTACGCGCTGAAATGGCCTAAAAGCCGCTAGCTTTGCGCGATGCAAGGCAAAATCATCGTGTTCTCGGCGCCTTCCGGGGCCGGAAAGACTACCATTGTGCACCGGCTGATGCAGCGGGTGCCCAAACTCAGTTTTTCCATTTCAGCCTGCACCCGCGACCGTCGCGGCCGGGCCGAAGTCAATGGCAAGGACTACTACTTCATTACCCCACAGGATTTTCAGGAGAAAATTCGCCACGATGAATTTGTGGAGTGGGAGGAAGTGTACGAAGGGGCTTTCTACGGCACCCTGAAATCAGAGATTGAGCGCATTTGGGCCAGCGGCCAGCATGCCATCCTCGACGTAGACGTGAAGGGTGGCCTCAGCATCAAGGAATTCTATAAAGACCGCGCCTTGGCCGTGTTTGTGCGCCCGCCATCCATCGAGGCGTTGGGCGAACGCCTCCAAGCCCGCGCCACTGACTCCCAGTCCAGCATCTCGTCGCGCCTTTACAAGGCCGCTTTTGAGTTGGCCTTTGAAGACCGTTTTGATGTAACGGTCGTCAACGACGACCTCGACCAGGCCAGCGACCAGGCGGAGAAGCTGGTGCGCGACTTCATCACCGCGGACCCCGACGCTGTATGAGCCGCGTGGGCCTGCTGTTCGGCTCATTCAATCCCGTGCACATCGGCCACCTCATTTTGGCCGAGTACTTCGCCACCCGCACCGACCTGGCCGAAGTCTGGTTAGTCGTCACGCCCCACAACCCATTTAAGGCTGCTGCCGGCTTGCTGCCCGACGCCGAACGCCTGCGCCTTGTGCAGCTGGCCATCGCCGGCAACCCGCGCCTGCGGGCCGACGACGTTGAGTTTGGCCTGCCGCGCCCCAGCTACACCATTGCCACACTCGACGCCCTGCGCCAGCGCCACCCCGCCACCGATTTTGTGCTGCTGATGGGGGCCGACAACCTCGCCGGGTTGCCGCGCTGGCAAGAAGCCGCTCGTCTGCTGGCCGAAATCGATATCTACGTTTACCCCCGTTTTGGCAGCACCCCCGTGGACGTGGCTGCTTTCCCCCGGGCCCGGGTGCTGGCCGCGCCCCTGCTGGACATTTCCGCCACCTACGTCCGCGAAAGCCTGCGCACCGGCCGTTCCATTCGCTACCTCGTGCCCGCCGCCGTCGAGGCCGAATTGCTCAAGTAGCTGGCCAGCGCGGGCGTTGTTTAACCGGCCGTCCAAACAAAAAGCCCCGCCTGCGCGGAGCGGGCGGGGCTTTTTAAGGAGATGGCTGGACCTATTCAGATAGTCATAATCTCTGATTCCTTCTTGCTAAAGGCTCTTTCTACCTCCGTAATGTAGCTGTCGGTGGCCTTCTGTACTTTCTCTTCGGCGCTTTTAATGGCGTCTTCCGAAGCGCCGTCTTTCAACAGCTTGCGCAGGGCTTCGTTCACGTCTTTGCGGATGCCGCGCATCCGTATTTTTCCGGCTTCCGACTCGTTTTTAGCTTGCTTCACTAAGTCGCGGCGGCGCTCTTCGGTCATGGCCGGAACGTTGAGCCGCACGCCATCGGCATCCGAAACCGGGTTCAACCCCAAGTCGCTGTTTTTAATGGCCTTGGCTACCTCGCTCACCATGTTTTTCTCCCAGGGCTTGATGAGCAACGAGCGGGCGTCGGGGGCCGAAATATTGGCCACCTGACCGATGGGCGTTGGCGTGCCGTAGTAATCTACCTTGAGGCCCTCGAGCATGGCCGGCGAAGCTTTACCGGCCCGGATGCGGCCCATTTCCACGCCTACGTGCGAAAGGGCCTTGCCCATCGATTCTACGGCGTCGTCGAGGTAAAACTGAATCTCTTCGTCCATCTTCTGGCTTATTAAATTTTTAAAGGTTGAGTACTGAAGGCGGGCTGGGCAGAGCTAAAAAAGTAGTTAAAACTCAGCGCCCGATAGCCTGAATCTTTCAAGCCTGTTCCGGTTGGTTGCCCACTAAAGGTTGCAAAGCGCTGTGTTTGGGGTCGAGCAGCGGGGTTTTGGGGGCCCGGGCGTTGGCGGTACCGTCCATGCTCACCAAGGTGCCCATGGGCTCGCCGGCCAGTAGGCGGGCCAAGTTACCGGGGGTGTTCATGTCGAAAACGATGATGGGCAGGTTGTTTTCCTTGCAGAGCGTGAAGGCCGTCATGTCCATTACGTTCAGGTTTTTAGCAATTACCTCATCGAAACTGATGGACGGGAAGCGTACCGCCGCGGGGTCTTTCTCTGGATCGGCCGAGTAGATGCCGTCCACGCGGGTGCCCTTTAGCACCACGTCTGCTTCAATCTCGATGGCCCGCAGCGAAGCCGCCGAGTCGGTGGTGAAGTAGGGCGAGCCAATGCCGGCCCCAAAAATTACCACGCGGCCTTTCTCCAGGTGGCGCACAGCCCGCCGCCGGATGTAAGGCTCGCACACCCGCTGAATGGTAAGGCCCGAGAGTAGCCGGGTGCTCACGTCGAGCTTTTCGAGGGCGCTTTGCAGGGCCATGGAGTTGATGACCGTGGCCAGCATGCCCATGTAGTCGCCCTGCACCCGGTCCAGGCCAAAAGCTTCGGCTTGCGCCCCCCGGTAGATGTTGCCGCCGCCAATCACCACGGCCACTTGCACGCCCGTAGCGGCCACGGCCTTTATTTCTGAAGCGTATTGCATCAGCCGCTCGGCATCAATGCCGTACTGTTGCTGGCCCATCAGCGCTTCGCCGCTGAGCTTGAGGAGAATACGTTGGAAATTCAAAATATGCGGTGTGCTAAAAATGGGTTATTCGATAGGTCGCTCACCTCAAGCCGCAAATCAAGTCGGTGATTTGCATTAGGCCTCCTGTTGTCTCTTGCTGGTGTTTTCCCGTGCCGCGACGTGACCCAGGCACGTTGCGGCCCAAATCTTCTAAACGGTTTTCCACCCGTATTACTGGGGTCTTCAGTTCACCTTGGCCCTCCCGCATTCGCGCAATTTCTTCTGCCGTGCGGTCTTGTTTGCGCAACACCTCCATTACTTCTCCCAGCTGTTTGGATTGTTCCTTGGTGGTCATTGGCGGTTGGAAGTAGGGGTGGTGGACACTGCCGTGCGCGAGTCACGAAAACTGCACCAGTAGCTGCCCTTTCTGCACATTGTCACGCAAATTCACTTTGATGGCACTCACCGTGCCGTCGGCTGGCGCTTTCAGGATATTTTCCATCTTCATGGCTTCCAGCACCAGCAGTGGGTCACCCTTGAGCACAGCCTGCCCAGGCTGCACCCGCACGTCCACGATGAGGCCGGGCATAGGAGCTTTCAACTCGTTAACTTGCACCGCAGCGGCGGCGCTCAGCCCGAGGCGCTTCAATAACAGATCAAACCGGTCTTTGGCACTTAACTCCAAGCGCTGACCATTGATTTTCAGCACGAACTGCTTGGCGATGTAATCGGCGCTCACCACTTCGGCTTCGTATGAGCGGCCGCCGTACAGCACTTGAAAGCGGCCGGGACCCAACGCGGCTACATCCCAGGCGAAGGGCTGGCCGTTGAGGTGCAAAGCGGTGGGTGTACGGTAGTCAACCTCCCAAATGTGGTCGGGATCGGTGCTGATGTGAAGCATGGAAAACGGAGCAAGTGGGGCGGGAGCGGGGTTAAAGGTAGCCCAAATCCCAAATTATTTCGGAAATTCCAGCGATTTTCCGTCCTTTATCGCCGCTATGAAGTATCTGCTTACGGGCCTGTTGGGTCTGCTACTGGCCAGTCCGCGAGTGGTTTGGGGGCAAAAGGCCGGGAGCGGGGGGGCAGTCGGTGCCGCCCGCCCCGCCCCGCGCCGCCGGGGGCCCGCCGCTGTAGTGGCCGCGCCGGCCGCGGCCGCTACAGCGGTGCCTTCGTGGCTGCCGTCCACGGCCCCGCTGCGGCCCGCCGCCACTATTCTCACCGAGGTGACGAATACCAAACTCGACGTGCGGTTCGACTACAAGAAGCAGTACCTGCTGGGCACGGCCATTCTCACGCTCCGCTCGCACTTTTATTCCCAAAGCCAAGTAGTACTCGATGCTAAAGGCTTCGACATTCAAAAAGTGGAACTGGTGGGTGAGCGCAAGGTGAAACCCTTGGTGTACAGCTACGACAAGCGCCAACTAACGCTCACCCTCGACCGGGCCTACCCGCGCACCGAGGCCTACCAAGTGCGCATTGTTTATGTGGCCAAGCCTAACGAGTTGCCCGCCGGGGGGTCGGCCGCCATCACGGCGGCGAAGGGTCTGTACTTTATCAATCCGTTGGGCTTGGAAAAAAATAAGCCCCGACAAATCTGGACCCAGGGCGAGACGGAATCTAATTCCTGCTGGTTTCCCACTATCGACCGGCCCAACCAGCGCATGACACAGGAAATAAGCCTGACCGTGGAAAACCAATTCAAAACCCTGTCCAACGGCTCGCTTATTTCTTCTAAGTTCAACCCCGATGGTACCCGCACCGACACTTGGCGGCAAAGCCAGGCCCAACCGCCCTACCTGGCCACGTTGGTAGTGGGCAATTACGCTGTGGTGAGCGACGTGTGGCACGGCAAGTCCGTCGATTACTACGTCGAGCCGCCGTACGCGGGTACCGCCCGCGCCGTGTTTGGTCACACCCCCGAGATGCTGGAGTTCTTTTCAAAAAAGCTAGGCGTGGACTACCCTTGGGATAAATACGCCCAAGTGGCGGTGCGCGACTACGTGAGCGGGGCCATGGAAAACACCACCGCCGTGACGCACGGCACCAACGTGCAAGTGACGCTTCGCGAACTGCTCGACGCCACCTACGCCGGCAACGAGTCCATCATCGTTCACGAGGTATTTCACCACTGGTTTGGCGACTACGTTACCTGCAAGTCGTGGGGCAACCTGCCCCTCAACGAGTCATTCGCTGACTATGCCGAATACCTGTGGGCGGAACAGAAATACGGGGCCGACGAAGCTGCCTTAGTGCAGGAAACCAAGCTGGCCAGCTACCTCGACGAGGCGCAAAGCAAGCGCGAGCCCCTCATCCGCGCCCGCTACCAGGAGCGGGAAGACTTGTTCGACCGCCACTCCTACGCCAAGGGTGGGCGGGTGCTGCACATGCTGCGAAAGTACGTGGGCGACGACGCTTTCTTCGCCGCACTTAACCGTTACCTCGTCCAAAACAAGCAGTCGGCCGTCGAAATATCTAAGCTCCGCACGGCCTTTGAGGAAACCACGGGCGAAGATTTGATGTGGTTTTTCAACCAGTGGTTTTTGCAGCGCGGGCACCCCGAACTGCGCATCAGCCACGGCTACACCGACGGGGCCGTTACACTGCGCGTGCAGCAAGTGCAGGACACCCTGTACCAACCCGTGTACCGCTTGCCGGTAACCGTGACGGTGTGGCAAAAGGAACGCCCCGTTGATTACCGCCTTGCCGTTACCAAAGCCAATCAGACGTTCACTTTTCCTGCCGCCGACCGCCCCAGCTTGGTGAAATTCGACAGCGAGGGGCAATTGCTGGCCCAAATCGATGAAGAGCGTACCCAGGACGAGTTGATCTTTCAGTTCGACCACGCCCGGGGCTACCAGCAAAAAGCGGATGCGATGGAACTGCTCCAAAACAAAACCGCCGAGCTGCCGGTGAGCACTTTGTTTCGCAACGCCCTGACCGACAAGTTTTGGGCCGTGCGGCGCACCGCGCTCGACCACCTCCGCCGCTACCGGGGCCCGGAAACCAATGCCGTGCGCCAAGCCGTGTTGCGCGTCGCCACCACCGATGTCAACCCCCAGGTGCGGGCCCAGGCGCTGGCCACTTTGGCCAGTTTCCCCAATGGCAACTACGGCACTGTCTATTTGGCTGCCCTCAGCGACAGCTCCTACACCGTGGCCGCTGCTGCCCTTGCAACGCTAGCCAAAAACCCCAGCATTAATGCCCGGACCCAAGCTACTGCGCTCGAAAACACCACCAGCGGCGTGCTGTTGCTGGGCCTAGCCGACTACTACGCCCGCAACGGGGCCCTCGAGCAGTATGCATGGTTCCTGCGCCGCTTACCCGACGTGGCCGAGAGCGACTTGTACAGCTACTTGCAGTCTTTCGGGGCCCTAATGGCCAACATCCCGCCCATCGAGTGCGATAAAGGCCGTAATATTCTCGAAGATTACGCCCGTCACGCGCCCCGCTACGACGTGCGCTTAGGGGCTTATAAGGGTCTTGTACAGCTTCTGCCCAGCATGCCCGCGCTCAAGGCCACGCTTCAAAAGATCAAAGCCGAGGAAACAGACGACCGGTTGAAAGCTTTTTATAATTTGATGTAGAATGAGTTGCCCATGGTTGGTTGAAAAAGAACGACCTTTTTTGCCTCTACCCCTTGCCTCGTAAAAGAAAAGCAGTAATTTTGCGCTTCCTTACGAAAGATTACCTATTAGGTAGTCTACAAATAAAGGAAAACCGCGCATGGGCAACCGGCCTGCTCGCTTCAGAATTGGGGGTATCGCATAGCGGCAATTGCGGGTGACTGTAACTCACCTCCTTCGGGTTCATAGGTTCGAGTCCTGTTACCCCCACTTTTACAATGATTATCACCTGCGGGAGTAGCTCAGTTGGTAGAGCGGCAGCCTTCCAAGCTGCAGGTCGCGGGTTCGAACCTCGTCTCCCGCTCTCTTGCAACCGGCCGTGGCCAGCAATTAATGAGTATTTTTGCTCGGTAGCCGCTGGAAATGACCAGTTGATAGTCGTTAATTTACAAATAAGCCGTTTTAGCTCAGTGGTAGAGCACTTCCTTGGTAAGGAAGAGGTCATGGGTTCAAATCCCATAAATGGCTCACATTAATGCAAGCCCCGTTGGTTCACTCGCCAGCAGGCAGGTTTCAAACCAAGCAAGCGACGCGCAGTTTTCCTGAAATTTTGGGGGCTGAGTTTCGCTTTCTTGCCGTAGGGCCTTGTTTTTCTTACAACTTCACCACCTCTTTTTTAACTCTTTACAATGGCTAAAGAAAATTTCGACCGGTCCAAGCCGCACGTAAACATCGGCACCATCGGCCACGTTGACCACGGCAAAACGACCCTGACGGCTGCAATCACGATGGTGTTGGCAAACCAGGGCCTGGCCGAAAAGCGTGACTTCTCCTCAATTGATAATGCTCCCGAGGAGAAAGAGCGCGGTATTACCATCAACACCTCGCACGTAGAGTACTCGACAGTTAACCGTCACTACGCCCACGTCGACTGCCCCGGCCACGCCGACTACGTGAAGAACATGGTAACGGGTGCCGCTCAAATGGACGGTGCCATCCTCGTGGTGGCCGCCACCGACGGCCCCATGCCCCAAACCCGCGAGCATATCCTGCTGGCCCGTCAGGTAGGCGTGCCTCAGCTGGTGGTGTTCATGAACAAAGTGGACATGGTGGACGACCCCGAGCTGTTGGAGCTGGTGGAAATGGAGATCCGTGAGCTGCTTTCGTTCTATGACTTCGACGGCGATAACATTCCGATCATCCAGGGTTCGGCCCTTGGTGGCCTGAACGGTGACGCCAACTGGGTACCGAAAATCAACGAGTTGATGGAAGCCGTTGATTCGTTCATTCCGATTCCTGCTCGTCTGACCGACTTGCCCTTCCTGATGCCGGTAGAGGACGTGTTCTCGATTACGGGCCGTGGCACTGTGGCTACCGGTCGTATCGAGCGCGGCATCATCAACTCGGGTGAGCAAGTAGACATCCTCGGCATGGGTGCCAAAGCTGGTCTCAAGTCGACTGTAACGGGTGTGGAGATGTTCCGCAAAATCCTGGACCGCGGCGAAGCTGGCGACAACGTGGGCCTGCTGCTCCGCGGCATTGAAAAGGACGATATCCGTCGCGGCATGGTAATCTGCAAGCCCGGCTCGGTAACGCCCCACCAGAAGTTCAAGGCCGAGGTGTATGTTCTCTCGAAAGAGGAGGGCGGCCGCCACACCCCGTTCTTCAATAACTACCGTCCGCAGTTTTATTTGCGCACCACCGACGTTACCGGCATCATCACTCTGCCCGAGGGCGTGGAGATGGTAATGCCCGGCGACAACATCACCATCACGGTTGAGCTGATCAATAAGGTGGCAATGGAAAAAGGCCTCCGCTTCGCTATCCGCGAGGGTGGCCGCACGGTGGGTGCTGGTCAGGTGACGGAAGTGCTCGACTAGTCAACAGACTAAAAATGTAATCCGCCTCCGCGCCCGCGGGGGCGGATTTGTTTTGTCGTTAGGTTTTAGTACCTTTGCACTCCCATTAGTGAAATATTGCTACGGGGAGGATTTGATACGAGTGTAGTTCAAGGGTAGAATAGAGGTCTCCAAAACCTTTGATGGGAGTTCGAATCTCTCCACTCGTGCATTTTGAGGCGGTTGCCTCGCATTTGGTTCATTTTTGCCGGTCTATCCGGCACCCCTTCCAATGGACAAGCTGACCAATTACTTCCGCGCCACCGCCGAGGAAATGCGCTATAGCGTGACGTGGCCCACAGCCGCTGAATTGCAAAAAAGTGCTGGCCTCGTGCTGCTCGGTTCTTTGGTGTTCGCGGCCATCGTTGGCGTCATGGACGTTGCCTTCAATAAAAGCTTGACCGCTTTTTATCAGTCGTTTCGCTAATCAACGCTAGAAGATGGGCGAATTGAAATGGTACGTGGTGCGCTCTGTGAGCGGCCAGGAGAAAAAAGCTAAAAACTATCTCGAAACCGAGCTAGGCCGGCACAACCTCACCGAGTTGGTACCCCAGGTGCTGATTCCGGTAGAGAAGGTGTTTGAGATGCGCAACGGCAAGAAGCGGGTGCGGGAACGCAACCTCTACCCGGGTTATATCATCATCCACGCCGATCTTGGCCACGGTGAAGTAGATCACATCATTACCAGCACTCCGGGCGTAATTGGTTTCCTGGGCGATAAGGACAAAAAGGACGCTGCCAATAACAAGCCAGTCCCATTGCACCTTTCCGAAGTGAACCGCATCCTTGGCATCGTTGACGAGGCCGAAGAGCAGGTTGCTACCCTCGACAAGCCTTATGTGGTGGGCGAGCTGGTAAAAATCATGGATGGCGGTTTTGCTGGTATGTCCGGCACCGTATCCGAGATCTTTGAAGAGCGTAAAAAGCTTAACGTTATCGTTAAAATCTTTGGCCGTAGCACGCCAATGGAGTTGAACTACACGCAAGTAGAAAAAGAGATTTAAGAATTTAAAACAACCATGCTGGCCATTGGCTCCGGGTCGGCAGGGCTTCCAACAGGAGTATTCAAAAACTGAGGCAACCGCGAGTTACGACGCGTGCGCCGCAGCCTTATAAATCAAATGGCCAAGGAAATTAGAGGTTATCTGCGCCTGCAGATAAAGGGAGGCTCAGCGAACCCATCGCCGCCGGTAGGACCTGCACTTGGTAGCAAAGGCCTCAATATCATGGAGTTTTGCAAGCAGTTCAATGCGCGCACCCAGGATAAGGCCGGCCAAATCTGCCCCGTGTTAATCACCATGTACACCGACAAGTCGTTCGACTTCGTGGTGAAAACTGCTCCTGCGCCGGTGCTGCTCATGGAAGCAGCTAAATTGCAGAGTGGTTCGAAAGAGCCTAACCGTAATAAGGTAGGCTCGGTGACGTGGGATCAAATCCGCACCATTGCCGAAACGAAGATGCCCGACTTGAATGCCTTCAAGGTAGAGTCGGCCATGAAGCAAGTGGCCGGCACGGCCCGCAGCATGGGCATCACCGTCAAGGGCGATTCTCCTTTTGCTGAATAATTAAACGGAGAAAAGCACATGGCAAAAATCACTAAAAAGCGCAAGGATGCCCTTGCCAAACATGACCTGACGCAGGTGCGCAGCCTGCTGGAAGCCGCGAAAGTGGTGAAGGATATTACCTACACCAAGTTTGACTCTTCGGTTGACATTGACGTTCGCCTGGGTGTGGACCCCCGCAAAGCCGACCAAATGGTACGCGGCGTGGCTACCCTGCCCCACGGTACCGGCAAAGTGGTGCGCGTACTAGCCCTCGTGACCCCCGACAAGGAAGCCGAAGCCCTCGCCGCTGGTGCTGATTTCGTGGGTCTGGACGACTACATCTCGAAGATTGAGAAGGGTTGGACCGACATCGACGTCATCATCACCATGCCGGCCGTAATGGCTAAAGTGGGCCGGCTAGGCCGCGTATTGGGCCCCCGGGGCCTGATGCCGAACCCTAAGTCGGGCACAGTAACGACCGATGTGGCCAAGGCGGTGCAGGAGGTGAAAGCAGGTAAAATCGACTTCAAAGTTGATAAGACCGGCATCATTCACTGCTCGGTAGGCAAAGTATCGTTTGATGAGAAGCTGCTGGCCGAGAACGCGCTGGAGGTCATTCAGACCTTGGGCCGTTTGAAGCCTTCTTCTTCGAAGGGTACTTATATTAAGAGCATTACCCTGAGCAGCACCATGTCGCCCGGTGTGCCGGTTGACAGCCAGGTTACTTCCGCTAACTAATTAAACGACTCACCCATGAATAGGGAAGAAAAACAAGCCCTCGTGGACGAGTTGAGCGAGAAGTTCCAATCGCACAACTCGTTCTACATTGTCGATGCTTCGGTGATGTCGGTGGCAAAAATCAACGAATTCCGTCGTCTGTGCTTCAACCGGGGCATGGAATACAAGGTGTACAAGAACACCTTTATTCGCAAGGCAATGGATACGCTCGGCCACGACACCTCCGAGATGGACGCCGCGCTGAAAGGCCAGTCGGGCGTTCTGTTCTCGCAGGAGAGCGGCTCAGCCCCCGCTAAGCTGTTGCGCGACTTCTACAAGTCGCAGGCTTACGGCCGCAACGTGACGCCCAAGCCCGTGCTGAAAGGCGCTTACGTGGATGCCAGCATCTACGTGGGTTCGGATCAGCTTGAGGGCCTGACCACCCTCAAAGGCAAGCAGGAGTTGCTCGGTGAACTTATCGGCCTGCTGCAATCGCCCGCCAAAAATGTTATTTCGGCGCTGCAAAGCGGCGGTAACAAACTGGCTGGTATTCTTAAAACGCTTTCCGAAAAAGAAGAGGCTGCCGTTTAGTCGCCACTCTCATTTTTCGCCCTTCAATTTCAATTTTCAACAACCCCTTTTTTAATAATCTACTGAAATGGCAGATTTGAAAGCATTCGCTGAGCAGCTCGTAAACCTGACGGTGAAAGAAGTAAACGAACTGGCTGGTATTCTGAAAGACGAGTACGGCATCGAGCCCGCTGCTGCTGCCCCCGTGATGATGGCCGGGGGCGGTGGTGCCGCTGCCGAAGAGGCCCCCGAGGAGAAGACGTCGTTTGACGTTATCCTGAAGGCTGCCGGTGGTGCCAAGCTGGCCGTAGTGAAACTGGTGAAAGACCTAACCGGCCTCGGCCTAAAGGAAGCCAAAGAACTCGTTGATGGTGCTCCCAAGGCCCTGAAAGAAGGCGTAACAAAGGATGAGGCCGACACGCTGAAGAAGCAGTTGGAGGAAGCTGGTGCCGAAGTAGAAGTGAAATAATTGCAGCCCCTGAAGCTGTACTTCACCCGCTTCAAATAAGGATTAGACCTGGCAACTTAGCCAGGTCTTTTCCTGTTTGTAGTATCGCCGGAGCGCAGGCCATTTGGTTTGCGCTTCGTTGTGTCAGCAAGCAATTCTATCTAATGGAACTGCTTGGGGTTGTGAATCAATAGGTTCACAGTGCTGAACGTTCACCTTGTTTTAGGTGATACCCCTTGTTTACGCTTCCGTGTCCATCTTTTAATCCCCTCCGCATTGGCTACACCGAAAGCAAAAACGGCCGCGCTCCAGAAATCGGCCGCCGCTGAGCGAATCAGTTTCGCAAAGATTAGAAAGGTTATTGAATATCCTGATTTCCTGGATGTGCAGGTGCAGTCGTTCCAGGATTTCTTTCAGCTGGAAACCGCCGCTGAGAATCGATCTAACGAAGGATTGTTCAAGGTGTTTGCCGAGAACTTCCCAATTTCCGATTCGCGCGAGAATTTCGTGCTGAACTTTATTGATTATCACGTTGACCCGCCCAAGTACTCGGTTGACGAGTGCATTGACCGGGGCCTGACGTACTCAGTACCGCTAAAAGCTAAGCTACGCCTCATCTGTAACGATAAGGATAACGAGGATTTTGAGACGATTGAGCAGGAAGTGTTTTTGGGTAATATCCCGTACATGACCGAAAAGGGCTCCTTTGTCATCAACGGAGCTGAGCGGGTTATCGTGTCCCAACTGCACCGTTCACCGGGCGTGTTCTTTGCTCAGAGCAAGCACACTAACGGCACCAAGCTGTATTCGGCCCGCATCATTCCGTTCAAAGGTTCGTGGATTGAGTTTGCTACGGACGTGAACAACGTGATGTACGCGTACATCGACCGGAAGAAGAAATTCCCGGTAACGACGCTGCTCCGCGCCATTGGCTACGGCACCGACAAAGACATCCTCGACCTGTTCGGGCTGTCGGAGGAAGTGAAGGCTGATAAGAAAAACCTTAAGAAGGCCGTTGGCCGCAAGCTGGCCGCCCGGGTACTTCGCACTTGGACGGAGGACTTTGTGGACGAGGACACCGGCGAAGTGGTTTCCATCGACCGGAACGAGGTGCTGCTGGAGCGCGACTCGATGATTGAGGAGGCCGATATCGACACCATCTTGGAGGCGGGGGCGAAGTCGGTGATTCTGCACCGCGAGAACGTCAACATCGCTGACTTTGCCATCATCTACAACACGCTTCAGAAGGACAACTCCAACTCGGAGAAGGAAGCCGTAGAGCAGATTTACCGTCAACTCCGCAACACGGAGGCCCCTGACGAAGAGACTGCCCGCGACATCATTCAGAAGCTGTTTTTCTCGGATAAGCGCTACGACCTTGGGGAAGTTGGCCGCTACCGCATCAATAAAAAGTTGGCCATTGACATGAGCCAGGCTTCACGGGTGTTGACCAATCAGGACATCGTGTTGATTGTGAAGTACCTGATTGGCTTGATTAACTCTAAAGCCATTGTTGATGACATTGACCACTTGAGCAACCGCCGGGTGCGCACGGTGGGTGAACAGCTTTACGCCCAGTTTGGTGTGGGGCTGGCCCGCATGGCGCGTACCATCAAGGAGCGCATGAACGTGCGCGACAACGAAGATTTCAAGCCGGTGGATTTGATTAACGCCCGGACGTTGTCCAGCGTTATTAACTCATTTTTTGGTACGAACCAGTTGTCGCAGTTCATGGACCAGACGAACCCGCTGGCTGAGGTGACGCACAAGCGCCGCGTATCGGCCCTCGGGCCAGGAGGCCTCTCGCGCGAGCGGGCTGGCTTCGAGGTACGTGACGTGCATTACACGCACTACGGCCGGCTGTGTACTATCGAGACGCCGGAGGGCCCCAACATTGGTTTGATTTCGTCATTGTGCGTGCACGCCCGTGTAAACTCGATGGGTTTCATCGAAACGCCTTACCGCGACGTGAAGAATGGCAAAGTGGATATGAGTTCCAATGTGAAGTTCCTAACCGCTGAAGAGGAGGACACGCACCACATTGCCCAGGCCAATTCGTTGCTCGATAACGATGGCAAGCTGACCCAGGACTTGGTAAAAGGCCGTTTCGAAGGTGACTTCCCCGTGGTGAATCCCGAGGAATATTCTTATATGGACGTGGCCCCGAACCAAATTGTGTCGGTAGCCGCTTCGCTGATTCCATTCCTGGAGCACGACGATGCTAACCGGGCCCTGATGGGCTCGAACATGCAGCGCCAGGCCGTGCCGCTCGTGCGCCCCGAGGCCCCGATTGTGGGCACCGGCTTGGAGGGCCGTATTGCGACCGATTCACGCACGCTGGTGGTATCCGAAGGCGAGGGCGTAATTGATTACGTTGACGCCAACAAGATCATCGTTAAGTACGACCTGTCGGATGACGAGGTGATGATAAGCTTTGATGCTGAGCGCATCACTTATGACCTCATCAAGTTCCGCCGCACTAACCAGGATACTTGCCTCAACCTGACGCCGCTCGTGAAGCGTGGTGAGCGGGTGACCAAGGGCCAGCCGCTGTGCGAAGGCTACGGCACCAACCAAGGCGAACTTGCCCTGGGCCGCAACATGCAGGTGGCCTTTATGCCGTGGCAGGGCTACAACTTTGAAGATGCCATCGTTATCTCGGAGCGCGTGGTACGCGACGATATCTTTACCTCGATTCACATCGAGGAATTTGAGTTGGAAGTGCGCGAGACCAAGCGCGGCGAGGAAGAGTTGACGTCGGAAATCCCGA
This sequence comes from Hymenobacter caeli, assembly GCF_013294115.1. Classification (GTDB taxonomy): domain Bacteria; phylum Bacteroidota; class Bacteroidia; order Cytophagales; family Hymenobacteraceae; genus Hymenobacter; species Hymenobacter caeli. The sequence goes on from NZ_JABSNP010000003.1 coordinate 284,513, forward strand.
ACGTGAGCGAGGAAGCCGTGCGTAACCTCGACGACAATGGCATCATCCGCCTCGGTGCTGAGGTGAAGGAAGGCGATATTCTGATTGGTAAAATCACGCCCAAAGGCGAGACGGACCCAACCCCAGAAGAGAAGCTGCTCCGCGCTATTTTCGGTGATAAAGCCGGTGATGTTAAGGATGCCTCGCTTAAAGCGCCGCCCTCTTTGCAGGGGGTGGTCATTGGTACCAAGCTTTTCTCGCGTCCTAAAAAAGACAAAAACCTACGGGCCAAGTCGAAGAAGGAAGTGGAAGACCTGAAAGACAAGTATGCCCACGAACTGCGCGGCATTAAGGCTATCATGGTCGATAAGCTGGTGCAGCTGCTCGAAGGCAAAACGTCACAGGGCATTAAGCACCGCTTCGGCGAGGAGATGATTGCCAAGGGCGTCAAATTCAACCGCAAGAATATTAATGAGGGCCTCTTTCCCGAGAAGAACCCTTACAAGGACGAGAGCAACTACGCCGTGCCGGAAGAGGTGAACCTGTTCAAGGACCTGATTTTGGAGGGCTGGACAGCAGACGCCCGCGTGAACGCCATGCTGCTGACGCTGGTGAAAAACTACGCCAAGCGCCGCAACACTATCACGGCGCACTTTAAACGCCACCGCTTCACGTTGGAAGTAGGCGACGAGCTGCCCGCAGGTATTGTGCAGCTGGCCAAAGTTTACATCGCTAAGAAGCGCAAGCTGAAAGTGGGCGACAAAATGGCCGGCCGCCACGGTAACAAAGGGGTGGTGGCCCGCATCGTGCGCGATGAGGACATGCCTTTCCTGGCCGATGGTACGCCGATGGATATCGTGCTGAACCCGTTGGGTGTGCCGAGCCGGATGAATATCGGGCAGATTTACGAAACGGTATTGGGCTGGGCTGGCCTGAAGCTGGGCCGCCGTTACTCAACTCCGATTTTTGACGGTGCCACCGAAGCTGAAGTATCAGCGGAGTTGACCGCGGCGGGCTTGCCCACCTTCGGCCGGACTTACTTGCACGACGGCCTGACCGGGCAACAGTTCGACCAGCCGGTAACCGTGGGCGTGATTTATATGCTCAAGCTGGGCCACTTGGTTGATGACAAAATGCACGCCCGCTCCATTGGGCCGTACTCGCTCATCACGCAGCAGCCGCTGGGGGGTAAAGCGCAGTTCGGGGGCCAGCGCTTCGGCGAGATGGAAGTGTGGGCCCTGGAAGCCTTCGGTGCCTCCAACGTGCTCCAAGAAATCCTGACCGTGAAATCGGACGACGTGGTGGGCCGCGCCAAAGCTTACGAAGCCATTGTAAAAGGCGACGTACTGCCCAAGCCGAACATCCCCGAATCGTTCAACGTGCTCATCCACGAATTGCGTGGTCTGGCACTCGAAATCACGTTAGAATAAAGTTTTGGTTGAAATAGCTGGTTGCCGGTGCATAAGTATCGGTAACCAGCCGTTTCAAGCTTCCGTCACCAGAAGCCATTCGTGTTTTTGAAAGAATGGTTAGAAAGCATCCAGTACGAAACAGCTGCCCCGAGACAGGTCAGGGTAGCCACAGGAATTGGAAGCTTGTTGGTTATGAGTATCTGAGACCTGACGGAAACCTACTACGTGGCGTACCTGTCCGACCCGTGGAGCACTTTTCGTAGCGTCGAACTGTTAGATACGCTCTAACAGCTAAAAGCCAAACAGCTAACAGCTAATAATTTAACCAAATGGCTTTCGCAAAAAATAAAAAATTAGTACAGGACTTCTCAAAAGTCACTATCTCGTTGGCATCCCCGGAAGTAATTCTGGAGCGTTCGACGGGAGAAGTAGTGAAGCCTGAAACCATCAACTACCGCACATACAAGCCCGAGATGGGTGGCCTGTTTTGCGAGCGGATTTTTGGTCCGGTGAAGGACTGGGAATGCCACTGCGGCAAATACAAGCGCATTCGTTACAAAGGCATCATCTGCGACAGGTGCGGTGTAGAAGTGACCGAGAAGAAGGTTCGCCGGGAGCGGATGGGCCACATCGAACTGGTGGTGCCCGTAGCGCACATCTGGTATTTTAAGTCGCTGCCCAATAAAATTGGTTACTTGTTGGGCCTGCCTACCAAAAAGCTCGACCAGATTATCTACTACGAGCGTTACGTAGTGGTGCAGCCTGGCGCAATGGCAGAGGAAGGTGTGCAGCAACTCGACTTCATGACTGAAGACGAGTACTTGGACATCATCGACAAGCTACCCCGCGAAAACCAAATGCTGCCCAACGAGGACCCCAACAAATTCATCGCCAAGATGGGGGCCGACGCTTTGCAGATGCTGCTGGAGCGCATCAACCTCGACGAGCTGAGCTATTCGCTCCGCGACTCGGCTGCGCATGAAACTTCGCAGCAGCGTAAGGCGGAAGCGCTGAAGCGCCTGCGCGTGGTGGAAGCCTTCCGCGATGCCGCCACCCGGGTAGAGAATAAGCCCGAGTGGATGGTCATCCGCATGGTGCCGGTGATTCCGCCCGAGTTGCGCCCATTGGTGCCATTGGACGGGGGCCGCTTTGCTACCTCTGACTTGAATGACCTGTACCGCCGCGTCATCATCCGCAACAACCGCCTCAAGCGCCTGATTGAAATCAAGGCTCCGGAAGTGATTCTGCGGAACGAGAAGCGGATGCTACAGGAGGCCGTGGACTCGCTCTTCGACAACTCGCGTAAAGTGAATGCCGTGCGTGCCGAAGGCAACCGGGCCCTGAAGTCGCTGTCCGACATGCTTAAAGGCAAGCAGGGCCGCTTCCGTCAGAACCTGCTCGGCAAGCGAGTGGACTATTCGGGCCGCTCGGTTATCGTAGTGGGCCCCGAGTTGAAACTGCACGAGTGCGGCCTGCCCAAAAATATGGCGGCCGAATTGTTCAAGCCATTCATTATCCGCAAGCTCATTGAGCGCGGTATTGTGAAGACGGTGAAATCGGCCAAGAAAATTGTGGACCGCAAGGACGCCGTTGTTTGGGACATCCTGGAGAACGTGCTGAAAGGCCACCCCGTGCTCCTCAACCGGGCCCCTACGCTGCACCGCTTGGGCATCCAGGCGTTCCAGCCGCGCCTCATCGAAGGCAAGGCCATCCAGCTGCACCCGCTGGTGTGTACGGCTTTCAACGCCGACTTTGACGGCGACCAGATGGCGGTGCACGTGCCCCTGGGCCCGGCCGCCATTCTGGAGGCTTCCATGCTGATGCTGGCTTCGCACAACATCCTGAACCCTGCCAACGGGGCCCCCATCGCGGTGCCTTCGCAGGACATGGTGCTCGGACTGTACTACGTGACAAAGGGCAAGCGCAGCACCGACGACGAGAAAATCCAGGGCGAAGGCCGCGTGTTTTATTCGGACGAGGAGGTAGTAATTGCCCTGAACGAAGGCCAGCTTTCGAAGCACGCCTTCATCAAGGTGCGTACTGAGATCCGCGACGAGAACGACGACTTAGTAACCAAAGTCATTGAGACGGTAGCTGGCCGCGTGCTGTTCAACCAATTGGTGCCTACTGAAGTAGGCTTTGTGGATGAGCTGCTAACCAAGAAGAAGCTCCAGCAAATTATTTCGCTGGTGTTCAAGCGCACGGGCATGGCCCGCACGGCGCAGTTCCTGGACGATATTAAAACCCTTGGCTTTCAGTCGGCATACAAAGGCGGCCTGAGCATGGGCCTTGGGGACATCAACATTCCTAAGGAAAAAGACGAGTTGATTGCGCAAGCCCAGGCCGACGTGGCCGCGGTGACGCAGAACTACCAGATGGGTCTGATCACTAATAACGAGCGTTACAACCAAGTTATTGACATCTGGACGCGCATCAACAACCAGATTACGGAGACCCTGATGGGCCGCCTGGAGAAGGAGAATCAAGGCTTCAACTCCATTTACATGATGATGCACTCGGGGGCCCGCGGCTCGCGCGAGCAGATTCGCCAGCTCGGCGGGATGCGTGGCCTGATGGCCAAGCCCCAAAAGTCGCTGCAAGGTTCTGTAGGCGAAATCATCGAGAACCCGATTCTGTCTAACTTCAAAGAAGGCTTGGACGTAATCGAGTACTTTATCTCGACGCACGGTGCTCGTAAAGGCTTGGCTGACACGGCTATGAAGACGGCTGATGCCGGCTACCTGACCCGTCGTCTGCACGACGTAGCACAGGACGTAATTGTGACTCAAAGCGACTGCGGTACCCTGCGGGGCATCGAGACCTTCTCGCTGAAAGACAATGAAGACGTCGTGGAGCCACTGTCGGAGCGCATCCTTGGCCGGGTGGCTGTGCATGACATCGTGGACCCACGGACCGATGAGATGATTCTGGTTGCCGGCAGTGAAATCACCGAGGAAATCACCCGTCGCATCGACCAGACCAGCATTGAATCAGTGGAAATCCGCTCGGTGCTGACCTGTGAGTCAAAGCGCGGCATTTGCGGCAAGTGCTACGGCCGCAACTTGTCGTCGGGCCGTATGGTCCAGCGCGGCGAGGCAGTAGGCGTTATCGCAGCTCAGTCTATTGGCGAGCCCGGTACCCAGCTCACGCTGCGTACCTTCCATGTGGGCGGTACCGCTTCGAACATTGCCGTTGAAGCCGGCATTAAGGCAAAGTTTGCTGGGGTGGTTGAATTTGAGGATATCCGCACCGTGGATACCCTCACCACTGAAGGCGTGAAAGGCCAAGTGGTGATGGGCCGCTCGGGGGAAATCCGGGTGCTGGAAACCGGTACAGGCAAAGTGTTGCTTTCGAACCACGTGCCTTACGGTTCCATCCTGCTCGTGAAGGAAGGCCAGCAAGTGGAGAAAGGTCACGAGTTGTGTACTTGGGATCCTTACAATGCCGTTATTCTGGCCGAGTTTGACGGTACCGCGCAATACGACGCCATCACGGAGGGCATCACCTACCGCGAGGAGTCGGACGAGCAGACGGGCCACCGCGAGAAGGTGGTTATCGAAAGCAAGGACAAAGCCCAGAACCCGTCTATTATCATTAAGGGTGGCAAAAAGGCCGATGCTGACGCGCAACGGGCTTACAGCCTGCCTGTAGGTTCGCACATCAACATCGAGAACAACGCGAAAATTAAAGCCGGTGACATTCTGGCCAAGATTCCGCGCATGGTGGGCAAAACCCGCGATATCACCGGTGGTCTGCCGCGCGTAGTGGAACTATTTGAGGCCCGTAATCCATCGAACCCCGCTGTAGTCTCGGAAATCGACGGCGTGGTGACCTACGGCTCGGTGAAGCGTGGCAACCGCGAAATATTTGTCGAGTCGAAAGACGGCGTGAAGAAGAAGTACATGGTGCCGCTGTCGAAGCACATTTTGGTGCAGGACAACGACTTTATCCGTGCCGGCATGCCGCTGTCAGACGGGGCAATTACGCCTTCGGACATCCTAAGCATTCAGGGCCCCGGGGCCGTGCAGGAGTACCTCGTGAACGAGATTCAGGAAGTGTATCGCTTGCAGGGCGTTAAAATCAACGACAAGCACATCGAGGTGGTCGTCCGCCAGATGATGCAGAAAGTTGTGATTCTGGATGCCGGTGATACGTCGTTCCTCGAGAACCAGGTAATCAACAAAATCCTGTTCATGGAGGAAAACGACACCATCATCGACATGAAGGTGGTGACGGAGCCCGGCGATTCGCCGGCCCTTAAGGCTGGCCAGATTGTGACGGCCCGCCGCCTGCGCGACGAGAACAGCAGCTTGAAGCGCCGCGACATGCAGCTGGTGCAGGTGCGCGAGGCCCAGCCTTCCGTATCGCGTCCCACGTTGCAAGGCATTACGCAGGCCTCGTTGGGTACGCAGTCGTTCATCTCGGCAGCTTCGTTCCAGGAGACCACCAAGGTTCTCTCGGAAGCTGCCATCCGTGGCAAGGCCGACGAGCTGTTGGGCCTGAAGGAAAACGTAATCGTTGGCCACCTCATTCCGGCCGGTACCGGCTTGCTGGAATACACCCGCCAGCTGGTGCAAACCAAGGACGAGATGGAGGCCCAGCAAGCCGCTAAGGCAGCCGAGGAAGCCACGCCCGCTAAACGCCCTTCGCGGGCCGGCAAGCGGGAAACCGTGGCCGAATAATGTGGTCCTAAGTGGCATGAGAAAAGCCGACCGGCGTGAGCTGGTCGGCTTTTTGCGTTATTTATATAAACCATCCGCAAGGGAACGCCCTAGCTATTAAAAGACTCGTATGCAGCCCGACCAAAATTCCGACCCTAACGGCATCAACATCGAACTTTCCGAAGCAATGGCGGAAGGAGAATACGCCAACCTGGCATTGATTGCGCACAGCAATAGCGAGTTCGTGATTGACTTCATCCGCATGATGCCGGGAATGCCGAAAGCCAAGGTGAAGTCGCGCATCGTAGTAACGCCCGAACACGCCAAGCGCTTGCTGGCGGCCCTGAACGAAAATGTGGAGCGCTACGAACAGTCTTTTGGTCAGATTAAGGTGCACAGCGACAGTCCCAACTACCCGATAAGCTTCGGCGGCGCGGTTGGGGAGGCGTGAGCCGAGGCCCCTATTTAGTATTAACTCCTTCATTGCGTTTGCTATTGCGAGGAAAAAAACTTACCTTTGCAAGCCAAAAAATTGGGAGCAAACGGCTCCTGCTAATCACTCGCTAAATGCCAACCATCAACCAATTAGTACGGAAAGGCCGTGAAGCTTTGACTACAAAGTCGAAGTCGCCCGCGCTTGATTCGTGCCCGCAGCGTCGGGGCGTATGCACCCGTGTGTACACCACCACGCCTAAGAAGCCGAACTCGGCTATGCGCAAAGTGGCCCGTGTGCGCCTTACCAACGGTAAGGAAGTAAACGCATACATCCCCGGTGAAGGCCACAACCTCCAAGAGCACAGCATCGTGCTCATTCGCGGAGGCCGGGTAAAAGACTTGCCAGGCGTTCGTTACCACATCATCCGTGGTGCCCTCGACACTGCTGGGGTAAGCGGCCGTACGCAGCGTCGTTCAAAGTACGGAGCCAAGCGGCCAAAGCCCGGCCAGCCCGCCGCAGCCGCCGGCAAAGGTGGTAAGGCTGCACCCGGCAAGAAGAAATAGTGATTGAGTAGTCGGTGGTTGGTAGTCAGCAGTCGGACCTTGTGGGTCAGCCCCTGATTCCGATTGCTGACTACCGGCTACCCAATACCAAAAATCCCAATGAGAAAGTCGAAACCGAAGAAGCGCATCCTGCTTCCCGATCCCAAATACAAAGAGACGCTGGTGACGCGTTTCGTGAACTACATGATGTACGACGGGAAGAAAAACCTGGCGTACACCATTTTCTACGATGCCTGCGACCTCGTGGAGCAGCGCACTAAGGAGAGTGGCCTCGAAATGTGGCGCAAAGCCCTGAACAACGTGATGCCGACCGTGGAGGTGAAAAGCCGCCGCGTGGGCGGTGCTACTTTCCAGGTGCCGATTGAAGTGCGTGCCGACCGTCGCATTTCGGTAGGTGCCAAGTGGATGATTCAGTACGCTCGCCGACGCGGCGAGAAGACTATGAAGGATAAGTTGGCCGGTGAAATCATCGCCGCTGCCAAAGGCGAAGGGGCCGCCGTCAAGAAAAAAGACGACACGCACCGCATGGCGGAAGCCAACAAGGCTTTCTCGCACTTCCGATTCTAAATTAGTTGGTAGGTAGTTGGGGTCTTAGGGTCTCGGATTTATTTGACGGATTGCTCTGTTAAAAAGCCGAGAACCTAAGGCCCCAAGTATCTAAGATCCTAACCCAATCATGGCCGTCAATAAAGAACTTCAGTACCTTCGCAACATCGGGATTATGGCGCACATCGACGCCGGTAAGACCACGACTTCGGAGCGTATTCTGTACTATACCGGGAAAACCCACAAAATTGGGGAAGTGCACGATGGTGCCGCCACAATGGACTGGATGGAACAGGAGCAGGAGCGGGGCATTACGATTACGTCGGCTGCCACCACCACTTTTTGGAATTACCCGACCGACATCAAAGGTGAACCCATTGCTGATACGCACCAGTATAAAATTAACCTGATTGATACCCCCGGCCACGTGGATTTCACGGTGGAAGTGGAACGCTCGCTTCGCGTGCTTGATGGGGCCGTGGCCTTGTTCTGCGCTGTATCGGGCGTTGAACCACAATCAGAAACGGTGTGGCGTCAAGCTGATAAGTACAAAGTGCCGCGCATTTGCTTCGTCAATAAGATGGACCGTGCGGGGGCTGACTTCTTCAAGGCCGTTGCCGAAATAAAGGACAAGCTTGGCGCTAATCCAGTGCCATTGCAAATTCCAATCGGTGCGGAAGATACCTTCCGTGGCGCTGTAGACCTGTTGACCGGTAAAGCCATTGTGTGGGACGACGCCACCGAAGGCAAGTCGTACAGCGAAATTCCTGTGCCCGAAGATTTGGTGGAAACCGTAGCTGAGTGGCGTCAGAAGCTTGTTGAGAGCGTTGCTGAATACGACGACGCATTGATGGAAAAATTCTTCGACGACCCCGACACTATCACCCGTGAGGAAATGATGGTTGTTATCCGCAAAGCGGTTATCGACATGAAGTTCTCGCCCGTGATGTGTGGCTCGGCTTTCAAGAACAAAGGCGTACAGACTATGCTAGATGCTGTAATGGCCTACCTGCCGTCGCCTTTGGACATGCCCGCTATCATGGGCACCGACCCCGATACTGGAGCTGAGATTGAGCGCCACCCTGATAATTCGGAGCCGTTCACTGCGCTAGCTTTCAAAATTGCTACTGACCCATTTGTTGGTCGCCTGTGCTTCTTCCGCTGCTACAGCGGCGTATTGGATGCAGGTTCCTACGTGTTGAATAACCGTACTGGTAAGAAGGAGCGTATCTCGCGTTTGATGCAGATGCACTCCAACAAGCAGAACCCCATCGATAAGATCCAAGCGGGTGACATTGCTGCCGGTGTTGGCTTTAAAGACATTAAAACAGGTGACACGCTGAGCGAAGAGAAGTACCCCATCGTCCTTGAGTCGATGAGCTTCCCTGAACCGGTAATAGGCTACGCTATCGAGCCGAAGACGCAAGCTGACGTAGATAAGATGGGCATGGCCATTGCCAAGCTCATTGAGGAAGACCCCACACTGAAAGTAAACACCGACCCAGAGACGGGCCAAACGGTGTTGCGTGGTATGGGTGAACTACACCTTGAGATCATCATCGACCGGATGCGTCGCGAGTTCAAAGTGGAAATTAACCAGGGGGCCCCGCAGGTGGCTTACAAAGAGATTCTTACTAAGAAGGTTGACCACCGCGAGACGTACAAGAAGCAAACTGGTGGCCGCGGTAAGTTCGGTGACATCGTGTTTGAACTTGGTCCGAAGGAAACTGAACCGGAAAAGCCTGGTTTTGAATTTGACAACGCCATTGTAGGCGGTGTTATTCCGCGTGAATTCATCGCCCCGATCCAAAAGGGCTTTGAAGAAGCTATGAAACAGGGACCTTTGGCTGGTTTCCCAATTGAAGGCATGAAAGTGCGTCTTTACCACGGCTCTTTCCACGATGTTGACTCGGACGCATTGTCGTTTGAATTGGCTGCTCGTGGTGGTTTCCGCGAAGCTGCTCGGCAGGCTGGTCCGAAATTGCTCGAGCCTATCATGAGCGTGGAAGTGGTTTGCCCCGACGAATACACCGGCCCGGTAACCGGTGACTTGAACCGTCGTCGCGGCCTGATGAAAGGTATGGATACTAAAGGTGGTGCCCAACTGATTAAAGCTGACGTGCCACTGTCGGAGCTTTTCGGCTATGTAACGGCGTTGCGTACCATTTCGTCGGGTCGTGCTTCGGCGTCGCTTACGTTCTCTCACTACGAGCAAGTACCCAGCAATATGGCCGAAGCCATTATTGCTAAAGTAAAAGGTTCCAAATAATATCCCCCTAATACCGGTCACTAACTTGGTCAATCGGACCAAAACCCCAATGAACCAGAAAATTCGCATCAAACTCAAGTCTTACGACCACAACCTCGTAGACAAATCGGCTGAGAAAATCGTGAAAGCCGTAAAGGCCACCGGTGCCATCGTTAGCGGTCCAATTCCGTTGCCTACGCAAAAGGAGAAGTTCACCGTACTGCGCTCGCCCCACGTAAATAAGAAGAGCCGGGAGCAATTCCAGCTCTGCACCTACAAGCGTCTCGTGGACATCTTTTCGACTTCGTCGAAGACCGTGGATGCCCTAATGAAGCTGGAACTGCCTAGCGGCGTTGATGTAGAAATCAAAGTCTGAGGACCGGACTCATTGTGTTAAACCAAAAGCCCCGTTGTGATTCGTCGCGGCGGGGCTTTTTGCTGGGATTAACGTTCAATATCGTATCAACTGAAGGCGACCACTAAAAGCTAAGTGCCTCATTTGGAAATTATTTGTACACCAGATTGGGAAAATACCGACTTTAATTCTATCTTTGCACTCCCTTAGCGAAAACGGCACTCGGCCGTTTTCTTTTTGTGTACATAAATCTTCACAGAATGCCTGGCATCATCGGTAAGAAAATCGGTATGACAAGCCTCTTCACTCCGGACGGGAAAAATATTCCCTGCACGCTCATCGAAGCGGGTCCGTGCGTAGTGACGCAGGTTAAGACTATCGCTAACGACGGCTACACCGCCGTTCAGATTGGGTACGGCGAGAAAAAAGCGAAAAATACGACAAAGGCCCTGGCCGGTCACTTCGCTAAAGCCGGTACCACCCCCAAGAAAAAACTGGTTGAATTCCGTCTAGATGCGGAATCGACCTACGCTGCTGGCAATACCATTGATGCTTCGCTCTTCGCAGAAGGCGAATTCATTGATGTAGTTGGTACATCCAAAGGCAAAGGCTTTCAGGGCGTAGTGAAACGCTACAACTTTCAAGGTGTTGGTGGCCAGACCCACGGCCAGCACAACCGCCTGCGTCACCCCGGTTCTATCGGGGCGTGCTCGTGGCCTTCGCGCGTATTCAAAGGGATGCGCATGGGTGGCCGCATGGGCAACGACCGCGTCAAAATTCAAAATCTGAAGGTGATGCGCGTGGTGGCCGACAAGAATCTGATTCTGGTGAGCGGTTCGATACCCGGTGCCAAGAATTCTTACGTGGTCCTGGAGAAATAACCCGACGCAGCAATGGAACTCGCAGTATATAGCATCAAAGGCGAAGACACCGGCCGCAAGGTTACGCTGTCCGACGCCATTTTCGGGCTCGACATCAATGAGCATGTGATGTACCTGGACGTAAAGCAGTACTTGGCCAACCAGCGCCAGGGTACGCACAAGTCCAAGCAGCGCAACGAGGTGCACGGCACCACGAAGAAACTCAAGAAGCAAAAGGGCACGGGCGGTGCCCGCGCCGGCAGCATGAAGTCGGGTGTGTTCGTAGGCGGCGGCCGGATGTTCGGCCCGCAGCCCCGTGACTACAACTTCAAGCTTAACAAAAAGACCAAGCGCGTGGCCCGTCTCTCGGCCCTATCAAGCCTGGCTAAAGATGGTAAAATTTCCCTCGTGGAAAACATTGCCATGGACGCTCCTCGCACCAAGGATTTTGTTGCCATCATGGCCGGCCTCAAGCTGAACAACGGCAAGAAGACGATGCTCGTCACTGCTGAAGTGAATAAAAACGTTATCCTCAGCGCCCGTAACCTGCAGAAAGTAAAAGTGTCGACGCCGGTTGGTCTCAACACCCACGACTTGCTGAACACGGATACGCTCTTGATTTCGGAAGACGGTATGGCTTCGTTGATTCAACTCTATAGCACCGCTGAATAATGAGCACGCTGAAACGTCCGATCGTAACTGAGAAGGCCACGGGCCTGAACGAGAAAGGCCGCTACACCTTCGAGGTGGAGCGCACCGCTAATAAAGTGCAAATCAAGAAGGACATCGAGGCCCTATATGGTGTGACGGTGACCGACATCAACACGATGCGCACTATTGGCAAAATGAAGTCGAAGGCTACCCGCAGTGGACAGGCCACGGGCCGTCGGGCTCACGGCAAGAAAGCCATTGTAACCGTTAAAGAAGGCGACATCATCGACTTCTACGGTAACCTGTAGCATTATCCGCCGCAAAAGCACAACTAGCTAGTAATGGCACTTAAAAAACTCAGACCCACAACCCCAGGGCAGCGCTTCCGCGTTGCACCGGCGTTTGACGAGCTAACGACGTCAACTCCGGAGAAGTCGCTGATGACTTCCCTCAAGAAATCGGGTGGCCGGAACTCTTCCGGCAAGATGTCGAACCGCTATATCGGCGGGGGACACAAAACCCAGTACCGTATCGTGGACTTCAAGCGTGACAAGGCTGGTGTGCCCGCCACGGTGAAGACTATTGAGTACGACCCTAACCGCACCGCCCGCATCGCGCTGCTCGGCTACGCTGACGGTGAGAAGCGCTACATCATTGCGCCGGCCGGCCTCACGGTTGGTACGCAGGTGGTTTCGGGCCCCGGCGTCGCTCCCGAAGTTGGCAATACATTGCCGCTGCGCGAGATTCCTCTCGGTACCATTGTTCACAATATCGAATTGCAGCCCGGTCAAGGCGCGGCCATGGCCCGCTCGGCCGGTACTTACGCGCAGATTGTGGCCCGCGAAGAGCGTTACGCCACGCTGAAATTGCCTTCGGGCGAGATGCGCATGGTGCTCGTGACCTGCATGGCTACCGTGGGCACCGTTTCGAATGGTGACCACATGAACGTCCGGATGGGCAAAGCTGGTCGGAATCGTTGGGCTGGTCGTCGTCCTCGCGTTCGTGGCGTAGCTATGAACCCCGTTGATCACCCCATGGGTGGTGGCGAAGGTAAATCGTCGGGTGGCCATCCGCGCAGCCGTAACGGCCTGCTGGCCAAGGGCTACAAGACCCGCGACAAAAATAAGTATTCGGAGAACCTGATTGTGAGCCGCAAAGGCAAGAAGTAATATATGGCACGTTCACTCAAAAAAGGGCCGTACATTGACTTCCGGCTGGAAAAGAAAGTCACGGCACTCGAAACGGCCGGTAAAAAATCAGTGGTGAAGACTTGGTCACGCCGCTCGATGATTTCGCCGGATTTCGTGGGCCACACCTTCGCTGTTCACAACGGCAATAAGTTCATCCCGGTGTATGTGACCGAGAACATGGTAGGGCACAAGCTGGGTGAATTCGCCCCGACACGCAACTTCCGTGGTCACGTCGCCAAAAAAGATAAAGGCAAGCGCTAAGATGGAAGCAGTAGCAAAACTCCGCAATGTGCCTACCTCGCCGCGCAAGATGCGCTTGGTAGCCAACTTGGTCCGCGGCCAGAAAGTGACACGGGCTCTTGGCCTGCTCCGCTTTGAAGCCAACAGCGGTGCCGAGAAGATTGAGAAACTGCTCCTCTCGGCCTTGGCCAACTGGCAGCAGCACAACGAAGATCAGCGTATCGAAGAGGCCAACCTCTACATCAGCGAAATCTTCGTTGATGAAGGTCGGCAGCTGAAGCGCCTGCGTCCCGCCCCCCAAGGCCGGGGCCACCGCATCCGTAAGCGTAGCAACCATGTGACGTTGAAAATCGACACGATGATTGAAAAGGCTGGCAGCAAAGCCGCCCAAGCGCAAGCCGCCAATTCCGCCACCACTGAAAATCAGGCCGAGGCCAACTCATAAATCATATGGGACAGAAAGTAAATCCGGTTGGCTTCCGTCTAGGAGTCATCAAAGGCTGGGACTCGAACTGGTATGGCGGCAAGGACTTCGCCGAAAAATTGGTGGAGGACGAGAAAATCCGCAAGTACATCAACGCCCGCATTCAGAAAGGTGGCATCAGCCGCATTGTGATTGAGCGCACCCTCAAGCGTATCACCATCACCATCAACACGGCACGTCCGGGTGTGGTGATCGGCAAAGGCGGCCAGGAAGTTGATAAAATCAAGGACGAACTGAAGCAAATCACCAATAAGGATGTTCAGATCAACATCTTTGAGATTAAGCGTCCTGAGTTGGATGCTAAGTTGGTGGGCGAGAGTATCGCCCAGCAGTTGGCCGCTCGTATTTCGTTCCGTCGCGCCATGAAGATGTCCATCCAGGCCGCTATGCGGGTTGGGGCTGAAGGTATTAAGATTCAGTGCGGTGGCCGTTTGGGTGGCGCTGAAATTGCCCGCTCGGAGCAATACAAAGAGGGCCGCACGCCGCTGCACACCCTGCGTGCTGATATTGACTATGCTTTGTCAGAAGCTCAGACAGTGTATGGCAAAATAGGTATTAAAGTGTGGGTGATGCGCGGTGAGGTGTTCGGCAAGCCCGATTTGTCGCCGAACCAGCAGCAGACTAACCCCGGCGGCGATGTCGGCGGGCGCCGCGATGACCGCGGCCCGCGCGGTGAGCGCGGTGACCGTGGTGGTGATCGTGGCCCGCGCCGCGACCGTGGTGGTGACCGTGGCGGCAACGCCGCTGGTGGCGCTCCTGCTGGTGGTGCAGGCCGTAGCGATAGCAACGGCCCCCGTCGCAATGGCCCCGCCCAAGGCGGTGGTGCTGGTCGGGGGCCCCGTCGTTAGTCCCGCAAACTAAAAGACTGTTTCGGAATGTTAGGTCCCGTGGTCTAGCATCCCAAAACAGGTTTTTGCGGAGATGGTCCGCAATTCTCTAGTATTCTCTTTCTTATTTAATTTCTCATGTTACAACCGAAAAGGACCAAGTATCGCAAGATGCAAAAGGGTCGCGTGACTGGCCTAGCCTACCGCGGCAGCTCCATCGACTTCGGTTCGTTCGCTATCAAGTCGCTGGAAACGTCTTGGATTACGGCTCGCCAGATTGAGGCAGCCCGTATTGCCATGACTCGCGCCATGAAACGCGAAGGGCAAGTATGGATTCGCATTTTCCCCGACAAGCCGATTACCAAGAAACCCGCTGAAGTGCGGATGGGCAAGGGTAAGGGCTCGCCGGAGTATTGGGTGGCCTGTGTAAAACCAGGTCAGATTATGTTTGAATCGGATGGCGTGACGCTGGAAGTAGCGAAGGAGTCGCTCCGTTTGGCTTCCCAGAAGCTGCCCGTTCGGACGACCTTCGTGGTGCGCCGCGATTACGTTGAAGCCGCTGCCTAACATGAAAAACAAGACCGACCTCAAAGGCCTTTCCGCTGATGCGCTGAAAGAGCAAATTAAAACCGAGCGTGCCCAAGGCCAGCAATTGCGTTTCGCCCACGCCATCTCGCCGCTCGAAAATCCTTCCCGTCTGAAGGCTAGCCGCAAAAATGTTGCCCGTTTGCTCACCGAGCAGACTCGCCGCAATAACGAGCAGGCCATTAACCCCGCTCAATAATGGAACCAACTCAAGAGAAACTGTTGCCGGCCCACGACCCCGCATCTGACCGCAATGCGCGCAAGGAAATTGTCGGTAAAGTGACCAGCAGTAAGATGGAAAAATCCATCACGGTAGCCGTGGTTGAAAAGCAGAAACACCCCAAGTACGGGAAGTTTGTGACCAAGACCACCAAATTTCACGCTCACGACGAGAAGAATGAGTGTGGCGAAGGCGATACGGTGCGCATCATGAGCACCCGTCCGCTGAGTAAGATCAAGCGGTGGCGCTTGGTCGAAATCATTGAACGCGCTAAATAACCCAGACCGATGATCCAGCAAGAATCCCGCCTGACGGTGGCCGACAACAGCGGTGCCAAGGAAGTGCTCTGCATCCGCGTTCTGGGTGGCACGGGCAAGAAATACGCCAGCGTTGGCGATAAGATTGTGGTAGCCATAAAGTCGGCTATTCCTTCCGGCAACGCCAAGAAAGGTACCGTGAGCAAAGCAGTGGTGGTACGTACGAAGAAGGAAGTGCGCCGCAAAGACGGTAGCTATATCCGCTTCGACGACAATGCCGCCGTGTTGCTCAACAATAACGACGAGCCGCGCGGCACGCGCATCTTCGGGCCGGTGGCCCGCGAGTTGCGCGAACGCCAGTTTATGAAAATCGTATCGCTGGCCCCTGAAGTACTGTAAGCCATGGCTATTAACAAAGAATTGCCCGTCAAGCTGCATGTGAAGTCAGGCGACACCGTTAAAGTGATTGCCGGCGATGAGCGCGGTAAAACCGGTGTTATCAAATCGGTGAATCGGGTGACCCAGCGCGTAATCGTGGACGGCCTCAACCTGGTGACCAAGCACAACAAGCCGAGCGCCAAGTCGCCCCAGGGCGGCATCACCAAGATGGAGGCGCCCATGCACGTAAGTAACGTGCAGGCTATTGACCCCAAAACCGGTGAGCGGGTGCGTAAGAGCGCATCGGCCACGAAAAAGGCCTAATCAGCCCCTCGTATCATGGCCCGACTGAAAGATATATATCAAAAAGAGGTAGTACCGGCGCTCCAGGAGAAATTCCAGTTTAAGAGCATCATGCAGGTACCTCGCATCTCCAAAATCTGCATCAACCGCGGCATTGGCGCGGCGGTTGCTGACAAGAAGCTCGTGGACAACGGCGTGGAAGAGTTGACGACCATTACTGGTCAGAAAGCGGTTCCAACTATCGCCAAGCGTTCGGTGTCGAACTTTAAGCTTCGCGAAGGCATGCCTATCGGCGCAAAAGTGACCCTGCGCGGTGAGCGGATGTATGAGTTCATGGACCGTCTGCTGACGGTGGCTCTACCCCGTGTGCGCGACTTTAAAGGCATTAATGACAAAGGCTTTGATGGCCGCGGCAACTACACGCTAGGCGTGAAGGAGCAAATCATCTTCCCCGAAATTTCGATTGATAAAATCAAGAGCATCTCGGGCATGGATATCACCTTCGTGACCACCGCCGAGAACGATGAGCAGAGCTATGAGTTGCTCAAAGCATTCGGGATGCCGTTCGCCAACGCTAAAAAAGAAGCTTAATCTTCCGACATCATGGCTAAAGAATCCATTAAAGCACGGGAGCGCAAGCGCATTGCCACCGTGGCCCGTTACGCCGAGAAGCGTAAGGCTCTTAAAGCTGCCGGCGACTATGAAGGTCTCGACAAGCTACCTAAAAACGCTTCACCCGTGCGCCTGCACAACCGCGATATGATTGACGGTCGCCCCCGAGGCTACATGCGCAAGTTTGGCATTAGCCGCGTGCGTTTCCGTGAAATGGCTCTCGCCGGGAAAATTCCTGGTGTAACCAAGTCGAGTTGGTAGTACCAGTCAATGATATTCATCGGTTCCCAAGCTAAGGCCTTTTTGAGGCGTTAGCTTGGGAATTTTGATTTAAATCGGGCAAGAAAGCAGTTCAACTGTTTTTGATTTAATTTTGCATAAGTCCTGCACTTCTACTACCTTTGCACTCCGAAAAGTTGGGGAAGGCCCCAAATCCTTTGGCAGGTTGCCGAAAGAAACCATTGGCTGCACCGTCGCCGGGCAAGCCAAGTAGTCTTAACCGAAATTTCGTTGGTCCTACCGGGAGCCCAGCGAAATTTTCTTATCTTTGCGCTCCGAAAAAAGCGGCCGCATCTAGCATTCAATGAACACTGACCCTATCGCCGACTACCTGACCCGGGTGCGCAACGCCATCAAGGCGAACCACCGGGTGGTAGAAATCCCGGCCAGCAATATCAAAAAGGAAATTACGAAGGTGCTCTATCACAAAGGGTACATTCAGAGCTACCGGTTTGATGACGCGGCAGTACAGGGCACGATTAAAATCGCGCTTAAGTATAACCCGACTACCAAGGCTCCGGCCATCACCAAGCTTCAGCGCGTTTCGACGCCTGGTTTGCGTCAGTACGTTGCGGCCGATAACCTACCGCGGGTGCTCAGCGGTTTGGGCATCGCCATTATCTCGACTTCTAAGGGCGTGATGACGGAAAAGGAAGCCAAAACTGAAAACGTGGGTGGCGAGGTACTGTGCTTCGTGTACTAATTAGTAACCTGTATAGCTAATAGAACTATGTCACGTATTGGTAAACTGCCGATTGCTGTTCCCACCGGGGTCGCTATTTCGGTCGATAAAGACAACGCGGTGACGGTAAAGGGCCCCAAGGGTTCGCTGACCACGCAAGTGGACCGCGACATTGCCGTTGCCGTTGAAGACGGTACCCTCACCGTGACCCGCCCCACTGAGCAGAAGCGTCATAAGGCAATGCACGGCCTATACCGTTCCCTTATTAACAACATGGTACTCGGTGTAAGCAACGGCTTCACCAAGCAACTTGAGTTGGTGGGCGTGGGCTACAAAGCCACGTTGGCTGGTACTACGCTGGAGTTGGCCCTCGGCTACTCGCACAACGTGTACATCGCCCTGCCGAAAGAAGTGACTGCTACGGCCGTCACCGAAAAAGGTAAAAACCCAATTGTGACGCTTACGAGCATCGACAACCAGCTTTTAGGCCAAGTGGCTGCCAAGATTCGTTCCCTGCGCAAGGTTGAGCCCTATAAGGGCAAAGGCGTGCGCTTCGTGGGCGAGATTATCCGTCGTAAAGCTGGTAAGACAGCCTCTAAATAATTTCGCATCATGGCTTTTGACAAAGCAACCCGCAGAAAGCGGATCCAGCGCATCATCCGCACCAAGGTGGCTGGCACGTCCGAGCGACCACGGTTGTCGGTATTCCGTAGCAACACGGGAATCTACGCTCAGATTATTGACGACACGGCTGGCCGCACCTTGGCTTCGGCTTCGTCGAAACAGGTAACTGCCGAAGGCGGTAATGGCGTGGCCCTGGCCGCTGCCGTTGGCCGGCAGTTGGCGGTGGTAGCTCAGGAGAAAGGTATCTCGAAAGTGGTGTTCGACCGCTCAGGCTACTTGTATCACGGCCGCGTAAAATCATTGGCAGAAGGAGCCCGCGAAGGCGGCCTCAATTTCTAAAGTATCATGGCGCAAGAACGCGACAATAATCGTCCTGGCGGAGACCGTCAACGCAGCAATGACCGGGACCGCAACAAAGAAGCGAGCCGCATGGGCCCGGACTCCGATTTCAAAGAAAAAGTTGTCGCCATAAACCGCGTCGCTAAAGTAGTGAAAGGTGGTCGTCGCTTTAGCTTCTCTGCCATTGTGGTGGTGGGCGATGGCAATGGCACCGTGGGCTATGGCCTTGGTAAAGCTAACGAAGTAACCGACGCCATTGCCAAAGGCATTGACGATGCTAAAAAGAACCTGGTGAAGGTACCGATGTATAAGCACACCGTGCCTCACGTGATGCAGGGCAAGTACAGCGGTGGTTTTGTGCTGGTGCAGCCGGCTGCTGCTGGTACCGGCGTAATTGCCGGTGGTGCCATGCGTGCTGTGTTTGAGAGCGCCGGCATCAAAGATGTATTGGCTAAGTCGAAGGGTTCGTCGAATCCCCACAACGTGGTGAAAGCTACCTTTGACGCTTTGGCTAAAATGCGTGACCCGCTGCAAATTGCGCAGGCACGTGGTATTTCATTGTCCCGCGTATTCAACGGTTAATCGACGATGGCACAAATTCAAGTAAAGCTCGTGCGCAGCGTCATTGACCGCCCCGAGCGTCAGAAGCGCACCGTGAAGTCATTGGGCTTGGGCAAAATGAATAGCACTGCTGAGCACGAATCCAATCCAGCCATTTTGGGCATGGTGAAAAGTGTGCAGCATTTGGTGCAAGTAACCGAACTGTAGTTCTCCGAACGTTATGAATCTTAGTAATCTAAAACCTGCCGTTGGCTCTACCAAGAACCAAAAGCGAATTGGTCGGGGAGAAGGCTCGACCCGTGGCGGTACGTCGACCCGAGGGCACAAAGGTGCCAAGTCACGTTCAGGCTACAAGCGCAAATCGGGATTTGAAGGTGGCCAGATGCCCCTGCAACGTCGGGTACCCAAGTTTGGCTTCACCAACATCAACCGCATCGAGTACAAAGCCATCAACTTAGACGTATTGGCCTCGTTAGTTGAAAGCACGTCGGCCACTGTCTTGGACGCTGCTTATTTTGTGGCTAACGGGTTGGTGTCGAAGAACGCGAAAATCAAAGTTCTGGGCCGTGGTGAAGTCACCAGTGCTCTAGAGGTTCATGCTCACGCTTTTTCTAAATCGGCTATTGAAGCCATTGAAAAGGCGGGCGGCAAAGCGGTAACGCTCTAAAGCTCAATCAAAAGCAATGAATAAGTTTATCAACGCGATAAAAAACATCTTTGCGATTGAGGATTTGCGTACGCGAATCCTCAATACGCTTTTTTTCATTGCTATCTATCGTCTGGGCTCTTACGTGGTGCTGCCAGGCGTTGACCCAACCCGTTTGAAGACGGGAGCGGCAGGCTTGTTTGGCATTCTTGACACGTTGCTTGGCGGCGCTTTTAGTCATGCTTCCATTTTCGCGCTGGGCATCATGCCCTATATCTCGGCCAGTATTGTTCTGCAGTTGTTAACAATTGCAGTACCCTATTTCCAGAAGCTACAGAAGGAAGGTGAATCAGGTCGCAAGAAGATAAACCAGTACACTCGTATCCTCACGATACCCATTGTACTGGCTCAATCGGTTGGTTTTATCGCCACCATTAACGCGGAGGCCATTACCAATCCAGGCACGTTCTTCACAATTTCGACTATGCTTATCATCACGGCGGGAACGTTGTTTTGTATGTGGCTCGGTGAGAAGATCACCGATAAGGGGATTGGCAATGGTATATCCATGATTATCATGATTGGCATCGTGTCACGGCTACCTGGTGCCATCATCGGGGAGGCAGCTGCAAAGGGAGTGAATAAGTCGTTGATATTTCTGCTGGAACTGGTTGTGCTTTTCCTGGTTGTGATGGCCGTAATCGTCTTGACGCAGGCTGTTCGCCGTATCGCAGTGCAGTACGCCAAGCAAGTAGGTGGTACTACACAGCTTGATGCGCAGCGCCAGTTTATCCCGTTGAAAGTAAATGCTGCTGGCGTAATGCCCATCATCTTCGCTCAATCGTTGATGTTCGTGCCGGCAATCGCTGCCTCTGTTTGGCAAAATAAGAGTGACCTTGCCAGCTATATTGGAGTCAAGTTTTCGGACTACACCTCTTGGCAATACAACTTAACGTTTGGAATTCTGATCGTTGTGTTTACCTATTTCTACACGGCAATCAGCGTCAATCCTAATCAAATTGCCGATGACTTGAAACGTAGTGGTGGTTTTGTGCCGGGCGTCAAGCCGGGCCGCGATACTTCGGAATTTATTGATGAGATTCTGACCCGCATTACATTGCCAGGCGCTATTGCACTTGCAGCCATCGCCATTTTCCCGGCTATCGCATTGTTGTTGGGCGTCACTCGTCCATTCTCAGCGTTCTACGGTGGTACATCACTCATCATTATGGTAGGCGTAGTACTGGATACGGTAAACCAAGTGCAGAGCTACCTACTGATGCAGCACTACGATGGCATGATGAAATCGGGCCGGGTGCGGGGACGGTCGCAAAACGTGGCCTTGGCCTCGTAAGCGGTTATCATGGCAAGCGGTAGTATTCAATATAAAACAGAAGAAGAAATTGATCTTATCCGTGCTAGCGCGCAGGTGTTGGCTAAGGCTCACGGGGAAGTAGCGGGTCTGGTAAAAGAAGGAGCAACTACCCGGCAGCTTGACCAGCGGGCCGAGGAGTTTATCCGGGACCACGGTGGCATCCCTTCTTTCAAAGGCTACAATAAGTTTCCCTTTAGCCTGTGCCTTTCACCTAATTCGGTGGTGGTGCACGGCTTCGCTACGGATGAGCCGTTGCGAAATGGTGATATTTTGTCGGTTGACTGTGGTGTCTTTCTTAACGGATACCACGCCGATAGTGCTTACACTTACCCAATCGGGGAGGTGTCCCCGGAAATACTGGTTCTGTTGCGAGAAACCAAAGCAAGCCTGTACAAAGGGATTGAGAAAGCGGTGAGCGGCAACCGTGTTGGTGACATTAGCTATGCCATTCAGAACCATGTGGGGCCCTTGGGCTACGGTGTGGTTCGGGAGTTGGTGGGACACGGCGTAGGCGCTAAGTTGCACGAGAAACCTGAAGTACCGAATTATGGCAAGCGGGGAGCCGGTCCGCTGCTGCAAACGGGTTTAGTATTGGCCATTGAGCCGATGGTAAACTTGGGCAAGAAGGATGTGGTGCAGGAAGCGGATGGGTGGACGATTCGCACCAAGGACCGCAAACCCTCGGCGCACTTTGAGCACACCGTTGTTGTTAGAAAGGATAAGGCGGAGATTCTCACGTCTTTTGAATACATCGAAAAAGCATTGCAGTAGCCCTTTATGGCAAAACAAGCCTCTATTGAGCAGGACGGTACCATCCTCGAAGCCCTTTCCAACGCCATGTTTCGCGTGGAGTTGGAAAACGGTCACCAGTTGATTGCCCACATTTCGGGTAAGATGCGGATGCACTATATTAAAATTCTGCCGGGGGATAAAGTGAAGCTCGAAATGTCACCCTACGATTTGTCGAAGGGCCGAATTAAATACCGTTACAAATAACCCCGTCATGAAAGTCAAGACCTCGGTGAAAAAGCGCAGCGTGGACTGCAAACTTGTCCGCCGCAATGGCAAGCTGTACGTCATCAATAAGAAGAACCCTCGCTACAAACAGCGTCAGGGTTAAAAAACATTTTTAAGAATCCCGGAGCCTTGGGTACTGGCCACTGCGGTGGCTGCCTTCCAAGTTGCTGCCGGGTTTCCGTCCGCAAATACATAACTAAACCACATGGCTCGTATCGCAGGGGTAGACATCCCGGACAACAAGCGCGGCGAAATCGCCCTGACTTACATCTTCGGCATTGGCCGGAGCAACTCCCAGAAAATTCTGGTGAAAGCTGGGGTCGACATCAACAAGAAGGTGAAGGACTGGACCGATGAGGAGTCGGGGGCCATCCGCGCCATTATTGCTGCTGAGCACAAGACCGAAGGCGTGTTGCGCTCGGAGGTGACCACCAACATCAAGCGTTTGATGGACATTGGTTGCTACCGGGGCTTGCGGCACCGCAAGGGCCTGCCGGTGCGCGGCCAGCGCACCAAGAATAATTCGCGCACCCGCAAGGGCAAGCGCAAGACGGTGGCCGGCAAGAAGAAGGCAACTAAATAAACTCTAGTGGGAATCGGTGCTAGTGGCCGCGGGTAACGTACCTAGGCTGCCAGTCCCAACACCTCCTGCATTTTTCGCGATAACCAAATGGCACAAAAAAGAAAAGACAAAGCTAAGAAGCGCGTTGTCGTGGTGGAGCAGGTTGGACAGGTGCATATCCGTGCCTCGTTCAACAACATCATCATCTCCATCACTAACAACAACGGACAAGTAATTTCGTGGGCTTCGGCCGGCAAAATGGGCTTCCGTGGCTCAAAGAAGAACACACCGTATGCCGCCCAAATGGCTATGAGTGACTGCGGCAAAGTGGCCCACGACCTGGGTATGCGCAAAGCCGAAGTGTTTGTGAAAGGCCCGGGTTCGGGCCGTGAGTCGGCCATCCGCGCCCTGGGTAACGTGGGCATCGAGGTGACGACCATCCGCGACGTAACGCCGCTGCCGCACAACGGCTGCCGCCCGCCCAAGCGCCGTCGCGTCTGATTATTCACCCCTGATTTTATCCTAACATGGCACGTTATACCGGCCCCACGTCCAAGATTGCCCGTCGCTTCGCCGAGCCGATTTTCGGCCCGGACAAGGCACTCAACAAGAAAAATTACCCTCCAGGCCAGCACGGCCGCGGCCGCCGTAAGAAGCAGTCGGAATATGCTGTGCAGTTGATGGAGAAGCAGAAAGTGAAGTACATGTACGGAATGCTCGAAAAACAATTCGAGAACTTGTTCCATAAAGCGGCTTCGCTGCCCGGCATCACTGGCGACAACTTGTTGGCGTTGCTGGAAGGCCGCCTCGATAACACAGTATATCGGTTGGGTATTGCTTCAACGCGCCGCGCTGCTCGCCAGTTGGTGGGCCACAAGCACATCACGGTGAACGGCGAAGTGGTTAATATCCCTTCGTACCACCTGCGGCCTGGCGACATTGTGGCTGTACGCGAGAAGTCAAAATCGCTCGAAGCTATTACTACAAGCTTGTCGGTTCGCAACTCGCGCCAGTTCTCGTGGCTAGAGTGGGACGGCAAAGAGTTGGCTGGCAAATTTATAAATGCGCCGTCGCGCGAGTTGATTCCGGAGAAAATCACGGAGCAGCTCATAGTCGAGTTGTATTCGAAGTAATTGCACTGCGCCAACTGGGTGCGGCCTGGCAAATCGCCGGGCCGCATTCGTGCGTAATGCATTCCTCATTTTAAATCGTTTTTAACGCCTCATCTATGTCAATCTTAGCTTTTCAGATGCCGGAGAAAGTAGTAATGGAGAAATCCGACGACTTCACCGGGACGTTTGAATTTAAACCGCTCGAGAAGGGCTACGGCGTGACCATTGGTAACGCGCTGCGCCGCATCCTGCTGTCGTCGCTGGAGGGGTTTGCCATCACGTCGGTGCGCACCAATAGTGTGCTGCACGAGTTTTCGACGATTGAAGGGGTGATTGAGGATATGTCCGAAATCATCCTGAACCTAAAAATGGTGCGCCTCAAGAAAGTGAGCGATGCCATTCCGGATAAAATTACGGTGCGCGTGAAAGGCCAAGATACTTTTTCGGGAGCAGACATTAGCAAGTTTGCCAGTGGCTTCCAGGTGCTGAACCCGGACCACGTGATTTGCCACGTGGACCCCAGCAAAGAGCTGGAATTTGAGCTGACCATCAACCGGGGTCGCGGTTATGTGCCGGCCGACGAGAATAAGCAAACTGACCACGTATTTGGCCAAATTGCCATTGATGCTATTTACACGCCTATTAAGAACGTGAAATACAGCATCGAAAATACTCGGGTAGAGCAAAAGACCGACTACGAGAAGCTCATCCTGGAGATTCAGACCGACGGTTCCATTCATCCGGAAGAAGCTCTGAAAGGAGCAGCCAATATCCTGATTCAACACTTTATGCTGTTTTCGGACAGCACAATGGCTACCGTAGGCGCCCGCGTGGTGGAAGACGAGCCCATTGACGAGGAAACCATGCAGATGCGCAAAATGCTGAAGACCCCGTTGGAAGACATGGAGTTGAGTGTGCGCGCCAAGAACTGCCTCAAAGCTGCTGATATCAAGACGATGGGCGAGCTAGTGACTTTAGAAATTGCGGATATGATGAAGTTTCGCAATTTCGGTAAGAAGAGCCTCACCGAGTTGGAGAATTTGGTGGAAGAGCGCGGTCTGGAGTTCGGGATGGACTTGAGCAAGTACCGGCTCGAGGAAGACTAGCAGTTGATGTGGAGATGTAAGAATGTGGAGACGTGCTTGTCACCAACCGTAGCTTTCGCCTCCACATTTCTTTTTTACAGATTTTTTACATTTTTGACCAGTGCGCCCGAGGGGCAGCGGTTCTAATGAGGTTTTGACCCGCCGTGGTCGTTGCCCGCAAGCGCACATTTACTTTTCAGTCCCATGCGACACGGAAAAAAGATTAACCATTTGGGCCGGACTACCGCCCATCGCCATGCGATGTTATCGAACATGGCTACATCGCTTATCCTGCACAAGCGCGTAACCACGACGGTAGCCAAGGCTAAGGCCTTGCGCCAGTACGTAGAGCCGCTGCTCACCAAATCAAAAGAGGATACGACGCATTCGCGCCGGATGGTGTTTGCTCAATTGCAAGAAAAAGAAGCTATCAAGGAGCTATTTGGTGAAGTAGCTGGCAAGATTGCCAACCGTCCTGGTGGCTACACCCGCATTATTAAACTGAGCGATTCGCGGCTCGGCGACAACGCTGAAATGTGCGTAATTGAGTTGGTTGACTACAACGAAACCTTACTTGAAGCCAAGAATGCCGGTGCTGAGAAGGCTACCACGACGCGTCGGTCGCGCCGCCGCTCGGGTGGTACCGCGCCGGTTGCCGGCGATGCTGCCGTGACTTCGGCTACCGAAGTGACGGGCGAAGCCGTAGCTCCTGACGCTACTGTGCAGCAGTCGGCCCCGGAAGATACCCCCACCGAAACGGTGAAGGATGGCGAGAGCCGCGACGAGGCTAAGGCCGACGCGTAAGCTTTCGAGGTTTGATTTTGAAAAGGGATGCCCCTCGCGGGGCATCCCTTTTTTTGTTGGGTTTTGGGCGAGGAAGCTCGTGGGATTTTTGCGGCAGCTCAACGGAATTTTCGGTGGGTTGGCGGACTATGCGGCGGGGCCGGCGGCGGGGTAGGCGTGCTTTGAAGCATTCAATCACACTCTGCGCGGCTAGGCCGCTTTGCGTTATGAAAGTCATTTTGCTTCTGCGTTACCTCTTGCTTTGGGCCGTGCTGCTACCGGGGGCCCCAGGGGCCTGGGTGCAAACTGCTGCGGCGGAATCCGTATTTGCCGGAGCACCGCTGGAAACCATTGAGGCGGGCAAGGAGAAGTTTGCGCTGTTTGATAAAGTGTTTTATGATAATCAGTTATTTTTGCTGGGCGAGGCGCACGGGGTGCGGGGGCCCCAAGCGCTTGATTTTGCATTGCTGAAGTACCTGAACGCCCGGGCAGGGGTGCGCACCTACGTGGCGGAAGTGGATTGCGCCAAGGCCTATTACCTGAACGAGTACCTGCGTACGGGTCAGGACAGCACCCTGCGGCTAGTGTTCAGGAGTTGGGTAGCCGGCCGGGCGCAGTGGGCCAACCAGGAGTTCTACCAGAAAATCCAACGCATCAGGGCCTTGAACCAGACGCTGCCGGCGGCGCGGCGCATCCGGTTCGTTGGGCTCGATGCGTTGCAGGACTTGCCCCTGGCGGCTGACTACCTCGCGGTGCTGCTGCGCACGGCACCGCTGGCGCCGGGGGCGCGCAGCCGCATCGATTCGGTGGTGGCGGTGCTGCGGCAACCGGGGGCCCCGGGGCTAATGGGGGTGGCGCGGCGGGCGCTGGCCGGTGTGGGGCCCGAAGCTAGGTGCGATGACCTACGCCACGCGCTGGCGAATGCGGCCTACGACCTACGGGCGGGGCGGCGGGAGGACAACATTTTTGTCAATTTCCAGGCGCTGGTGCAGACGAAGCGGCTGGCCCACGAGAAGCTATACGGAATGTGGGGCCTGGGCCACGTGCTGCAAAGCCCGCTGCAAAATGGCTTTTCGGACTTGGCGGCCCGCATCCGGCAGCGTGCGCTGCCGATGCACGACAAGGTGGTATCGGTGCTGTGCGTATTCAGCGAGTGCCGGATGCTGTACCCGACGGACGGCCTGCCGGGGCCCTGGCAGGCAGCGGGGCAGCCGTACACCGTCACCGACAAATTTAACCACGACGGGCCCCTAGTAACGGTAACTGGCCTGGCCGACCTGAAGCAGCGCACCGCGCCGGGCAGCACTACGCTGGTGCGGCTCGACGCGCCGGGGGCCACTGCTACCCGCCAGCCCATTCAGCTGCGCTACGCACCGGGCATGCCGCTGGAGCAGCAGATGCAATTCCGCCCCGAGCTGCCGGCCACGGCTTACGTGCAGTACCTGGTGCTGGTGCGCGGCTCGGGCCCCGTGACGCCGCTGGGGCCCCCAGAAGCGGCGGTAACCAGCCGCGGCCAGTAGCACAGCTGCTGCGCCGGCTTAGTGCACGAACTTAGCTGGGGGCCCCAGGCTGGCCGCCAGCTACCTTGGCCACTATTAACAACCCGTTTCGCATGAATGCTTTTCCTGCTGCGCCGCGGCTTTCGCGCTCGGACCTGGGGCTGGTGGCCGCCTACTGGCTCGTGGTGGGGCCCATCCTGCTGGTGCAGTACGGGGCCGATACTGGCTGGGGCTGGGCCCGGACGCTGCCGGTGGTGGGGGCCACGGTGCTGCTGGATACGGCCACGGTGGGCCTGCTGGTAGGCGGGCTGCTGCCGCTGTTCCTGAACCGGCGGCACTGGCTGGGCCTGGCACTACTGCCCCTGTTTTTGGGGCTGAGCGGCTGGGCTTACGTCAGCGTCTACGGGGCCCTGCTGGGGCACGCGGCGCCACTGTCGGGGGCGTGGCTGGTGCTCGGGGCCGTGGCCCACGCCAAAAGCTACGGCCTGCTGGCGGTGCTGCTGACCGGCAAGCGCTACTTCGAGGCGCAGCAAAAGGTGTTGCAGCTGCGGCAGGCCCAAACAGAGAGCGAGCTGCGCTACCTCAAGGCCCAGATTGACCCGCACTTTCTGTTCAACAACCTCAACGTGCTGCGGGGCCTCATCCAGCACGACCCGGCCGAGGCCCACGAGTACCTGACCCGCTTCGCCGCGCTCTACCGTTTTTTGATTCGCCACAAGGACGACGACTTTGTGACGCTGGCCGAGGAGTTGCAATTCGTGGACGAATACATTTACCTGCTGCGCCACCGCTTCGGGGCGGCCTACGAATTTCGGCAGGAGCTGCCCGCGGCGGCCGAGCTGCACCGGCTGCTGGTGGTGCCGGGCACGGTGCAGCTGCTGGTCGAAAACGCCATCAAGCACAACGCCGGCGACGACGACGACCCGCTGCGCATCACCATCGGGGCCGCCGCTGGGGCCCTAAGTGTATCCCACCCACGCCGGCCCAAGCGCACGGCCGTCGATTCGCTGGGCACGGGGCTGGCCAACCTGCGCGAGCGGTACCGGCTGCTGGCCGGCCAGGAAATCGCCGTGATGGCCACCGCTGCCACCTTTGCCGTGGCCGTGCCGCTGGTGGCGCTGGCCCCGGGGCCCCCCAAGCCCGCTGCCCGATGAACATCCTGATTCTGGAAGACGAGGAGTTGGCCGCCCGCCAAACGGTGGATTTTCTGGTCCGCGCCGGGCTGGCCCCGCCGGCCCCGCCCGTGCTACGGAGCGTGGCCAAGGCGCTGGCCTGGCTGGAAACGCACCCCATGCCGGACCTGATTTTCTCCGACATCGAGTTGCTCGATGGCAACGTGTTTGGGCTCTACGAGCAGTTTCGGGTGACGTGTCCGGTCATTTTTACCACCGCCTACGACCAGTTTCTGCTGCCCGCGTTCCGGGGCAATGGCATTGCCTACCTGCTCAAACCGTTCGACTACGCCCAGTTT
The DNA here is from genome assembly GCF_013294115.1 of Hymenobacter caeli. Taxonomy (GTDB): domain Bacteria; phylum Bacteroidota; class Bacteroidia; order Cytophagales; family Hymenobacteraceae; genus Hymenobacter; species Hymenobacter caeli. Next base: position 313,355 of record NZ_JABSNP010000003.1, read on the forward strand.
CGGGAAGCCCTGGACAAGTACCAGCTGCTGGCCGGTGGCCCCAGCGCCAGCGCCGGGGCCCCCACGCTGAGCCCCGAGGTGCTGCGCGCGCTGGCCCAGGCGCTGCACCCGCCGCCGGGGCCCCAATACAAGCAGCGGTTTTCGGTGCGGATGTGCAACGGCCTCTACGTGCTGCCCGTGGCCGAGGTGGCCTACGTGCAGGCCGACGCGGGCGTGGCCTTCGCCGTGGACGCGGCCGGCGCGCGCTACCCGCTGGCCGGCACCCTGGCCGAGGTGGAGCGCCAGCTCGACCCCGCCCACTTCGGCCGCCTCAACCGCTCCGAGCTGGTCAACATTGCCTTCGTGGCGCGCGTGGAGGCCTACTTCAACAACCGGCTGGCGGTGCAGCTGCGCACCCAGCCCGCGGCGGTGCTCACCACCAGCGCGGCCCAAACGCCCGAGTTCCGGCGGTGGCTGGAAGGGTAGAGGCCCGGCGCGTATTATTTTACCGTGTTGCGTGGGGCCCCAGTGGGGAGCTAAAAGCGGAATGAGTACCTTGCCGCCACAACGCGCCGCGGCGGGCATTGGGGCCACCGGGGCGGGTTTTTGGAAACTTTCTCCCCAACCAAACCTCATTTTAATGAGCATCATTTCGCAAATTCACGCCCGCCAGATTTTCGATTCGCGCGGCAACCCCACCATCGAAGTGGACGTGACCACCGACAGCGGGGCCACGGGCCGCGCCGCCGTGCCCAGCGGGGCCAGCACCGGCGTGCACGAAGCCGTGGAGCTGCGCGACGGCGACAAAGCCATGTACCAAGGCAAGGGCGTGCTTAAAGCGGTGGAAAACGTGAATACCACGCTGGCCGAAGAGCTGGTGGGCTTCTCGGTGTACGAGCAGGGCCTGATCGACAAAATTATGATCGAGCTCGACGGCACCCCCAACAAGGGCAACCTCGGGGCCAACGCCATCCTGGGCGTGAGCCTGGCCGCGGCCCGCGCCGCCGCCCAGGACGCCGGCATGCCGCTGTACCGCTACGTGGGCGGCGTGGGCGCCACCACCCTGCCCGTGCCGATGATGAATATCCTCAACGGCGGCTCGCACGCCGACAACAAGATTGACTTCCAGGAGTTTATGGTGATGCCCGTGGGCGCCAGCTCGTTCAGCGAGGCGTTGCGCTGGGGCACCGACATCTTCCACACCCTCAAAACGGTGCTGAAGAAAAAGGGCTACAGCACCAACGTGGGCGACGAGGGCGGCTTTGCCCCCGACATTCAGAGCAACGAGGAGGCCATCCAGATTGTGCTGCAAGCCATTGAGCAGGCCGGCTACAAGCCCGGCGAGCAGGTGATGATTGCCCTCGACCCCGCCGCGTCGGAGTTCTTTGAGGACGGCCACTACCACTTCAAAAAGAGCACCGGCGACAAGCTGACGCCCGCGCAGATGGTGAGCTACTGGGCCGACTGGGCCAACAAATACCCGATTATCAGCCTCGAAGACGGCCTGGCCGAAGACGACTGGACCGGCTGGAAGCTGGTGAGCGAGCAGCTGGGCAAGAAAATCCAGCTCGTGGGCGACGACCTGTTCGTGACCAACGTGGAGCGTATCCAGAAGGGCATCGACGAGCACATTGCCAACGCCATCCTCATCAAAGTGAACCAGATCGGTACCCTCACCGAAACGATTGACGCCGTGAGCCTGGGCCGCCGCAACGGCTACAAGTCCATCATGAGCCACCGCTCGGGCGAAACCGAGGACAGCACCATCGCCGACCTGGCCGTGGCCCTGAACACCGGCCAAATCAAAACCGGCTCGGCCTCGCGCTCCGACCGCATGGCCAAGTACAACCAACTGCTGCGCATAGAGGAAGAACTGGGCGAAATCGCCTATTTCCCCGGCCGCAAAATGTAGATTTGCTTGTTATGGCTGTTAATTGATAAGCCCCCGCCGTGCCAAACAGCGGGGGCTTTTGCGTAGCTTTAGGACCCGTTAAGCGGCAAATTGATCATGAAAATACCCCGGTTTCTGGTGCCCGTGCTGCGGGTGGTGCGCAGCTTTTATTTTCTTGTGGGCGGGGCGTTTGTGGTGTGGATGCTGGTGTTTGATGCCAACGACATCGGCAAGCAGGTGGACATCTACCGCAAATACCAGGACCTGGTGAGCGAGAAGCAGTACTACCTCGACAACATCGAGACGGTGAAGAAGGACCGCGCCGAGCTGATGAGTAGCCCCGCGCTGCTCGAAAAATTTGCCCGCGAGAAATACCTGATGAAGCGCCCCGGCGAGGACCTGTTCATCATGGTGCCCGAGGACGCCGAAGGCAAGTGAAGTGGTTTTTGAAGGCGGCGGCCGTAGCGGTGGCCGCCTTTTTTGTGAGCGGCGTGGCTGCCCGGATGCCCGGAGCGTTCCTGCCCCTGCGGGCGCGGCGGCCCCCGCAAGCCCACTTGGCCCGTAAATTTCTGCGGCAAGCGTTGATCCGCCCGCCCGGTGCGACCCGCGCCGCATTGGCCCCCGGGGCGGTGCTGTCGGCCCCGCAAGTGGTGGCCCAGGTAGCGGCGCTGCGGGCGCAGGCCCGGCGCTGGGGCCTCGCCATCGAGTTGTACAAGCTGGGCTGGCGCTTGCCCGAGGGGCAGCCCGCGCTGTTGTTCTACCAGTTCCGGTTTGCCGCCGATTCGGCCGGGCCGGGGCCCCACGTGCTGCTCGACGTCACGTTTCGGGACTCGCTGGCTACCCGGCCGCTGGGGTTCGGCGTGGTGGTGCGGCGGCCCCGGTAGGTAGGGGAGGGGTACCAGAGAAAAGGTGTTTCACCTACAAATTATTGGGGAAATCCGGTCGTCGATTTTTGCAAGGCCCCGGGCAGCAGCCCGCTGGCAGGGGGCAGAAACCTGTCTATCCATTCAGACACCTTACAATAATTCTGTATTGCAGGGGAGGCTTACCATCGTTTGACTTTCCTGCCCCATGCGCGGTGCCTTGCTGCTTGGCTGGTTGTGGCTGCTGCCAGCGGTGCTGGCAGCGGGTGGCCCACCTGCGCCGGCCCCCGCTGCCGATACGCTGTTTCTGCGCTACAAGAACGACGCGCCTTTCGGGCATTATTTTGCTTATTGCCCCGATGCTTACGCTCAGGCTGGCACGGGGCACGGGCGGGGGCGCTGTGGGCGGGGGCCTGCTGCTGGGCACGGTGGCCGCGCGGCGGCGCTTTAAGCTTTCACTTACAGCTTCTTTTTTGGCACCGGCGAGTGTTTTGTTTAACCACACCGGCCTGGTCAACATCCACCCAATGAACCCCAACTTCCTCGCCTGGGGCCCGGCCCTGGAAGTGGTTGCGCTGAGCGGGCTGCTCACGGGGCGCTTCCGCCGCCTCCCGCATCGTGGCCGAGCTGCTGCACAATGCCATCCGCCACGCCCAGGCCCGCCACGTGTGGGTGGAAGTGCTGCGCCAGCCCGCCAGCCTGCGCCTTACCGTGTGGGACGACGGCCGTGGCTTCGATGCCGAGGGCCCGCCCCCGGCCCGCGGCTGGGCCCGCGCGGCGTACAGGCCCGCGCCGGCTACCTGCGCGGCCAGGTGGTGGTCAATAGCCGGCCCGGCCAGGGTGCGGTTGTTCGTGTCGAGCTGCCGATATCTTAAGGGCGAAGGAGTAATCAGTGCTAAATAATTACGGTGTTTATTGCTGATTAATAAATACTTCGCATTTATGCTTTGCCGTTTGATACTCGTGGACGACCACCCGGCCCTGACGCGGGGCTTGGCCGCGCTGTTCGGGCAAGAGCCCGATTTGGCCGTGGTGGGGCAGTTTGCGAGCGGGGCGGCCTTGCTGGCGCAAGTGCCCGCGCCACCCGCCGACGTGCTGCTGCTCGCCCTGCACCTGCCGCCGCCCCACGACGGGCTGGCCCTGCTGCCGCGCCTGCGCCGCGGGTGGCCGGCGCTGCGGGTGCTGGTGTTCAGCAGCGCCACTTCGCCGGGGCTGGTGGCGCAGGTGGCAGCGGCGGGGGCCCAGGGCTTCCTCGACAAGTCGGCCGAGGCCGACGCTCTGCTGGCCGCCATCCGGGCCGTGCACGCAGGACAGGTGGTTTTTCCAGCCCACCTGCGGCCGCGGGCCAGTGGCCCGGCGGCCGACGTGCTGCTGCGCTTGCACCAGCTCTCGGCCCGCGAGCGTGAAATGGCAGGCTTGGTGCGCGAAGGCCTCTCCACCCGCGTTATCGCCGACCGGCTCTCGCTGGCCGAATTCACTGTGAGCACCCACCGCCGCAACCTGATGCAAAAGTTGGGCGTGCATGGCTTGGCCGAACTGGTGCACTCAGCCAATGAGTATGGGTTGTAAAGGGGCGGAGTGACCGAAAAATTACCTAAGTGTAGGTATTGTGGATTACGATAAATAAAGGAATATTTGTGCATCCCAAGGCGTTGACCTGGCCAGGGCGTTGGGATATAATTTTTCTTCTACTACCTATGAAGCAACAACTTACTCATTTTCCCGCAGGGCTGGTGGCCAGGCGGGAATTGCCGGTTTTCTCTTGGGCGTGGCAGTCCCGCACGCCCACTTGGGAAACTGCCTCGGCCGGCGTTGCTGGCCGGCTGCGGGCCGTGGGCACGGCCACTGGCACCAGCGATGGCTTGTACCGGACTTGGTCCGGCACGGGGCCGTTGTGCATGGGCGGCGTGTCCACCACCGGGCCGGCCGGCGTCCGCATGGCCGTGCTGCTGGGCGGCGATGGGCCGGCCGAACAGGCCGCGCCACCCATCTTGCTGCCCGTAAACCCCTGCGCTTGACCGGCTGCCCGGCTTGACCTGCCGTCCGGCGGGCCCGCGCGGTGCCTCCGTTCCCACCTGTTCCCCTGGGCCCCGGGCGTTCTATCCCTGCCGCTGCTGAGAAAAAACTATCATTCTTGCCGGAGCTGGGCCCCCGTGTGCCTGCCGCTGGGCCGCGGGCCGGCCGCGGCCAGGGGCTGGCTGGGCATGGCCCATAGTAACTACGGCGGCACCAACAACGCTTACGTGAACCCCAGGCGCCATTGCCGATTCTCGCTACCGTGTGGAGGCTCTTTCGCCCGTGGTTCTCGCGCCGCCCGTTCCTGCGCCCGAGACCCCTGCGCCGGCCCCGGCCCCGCAGCCTTAACTCGGGTACGCTACCCAGGCCAGGAGATTTTACCCATCGTGACGGCCGGTACGCGCTGCCGCCCGGCCCCCAGCTCCACCGGCTGGCCCGCCACCGCTTCGTTGGCTAGTACCGCGAACAAAATGGCCTCTTTGGCGTCGGGCGGCACGCCCAAAACGGCCGTGCTGGCGAAGGCCGCTCCCGGCAAATGGCGGCCCAGGGCCCCCAGCAGCGCCGGGTTGTGCACCCCACCGCCGCTGGTGTACACAGCCGGCAGCGGGGCCCCGGGCGCGACTACCTGCCGCACGGCCCGCGCCACCCCGGCGGCGCTTAACTCCACTAGCGTGGCCAGGAGGTCTTCCAGGCCCAGGGCGGCGGTGCCGGATTGGGCCTGGGCGGCGGCCAGGTAGGCGGGGCTGAACAGCTCGGGGCCCGTGGTTTTAGGCAACGGGGCGGTAAAAAACGGGTGGTCGAGCAGGGCCCCCAGTAGGCCGGGGTGCGCGCGGCCGGCCCGGGCCAGGCGGCCGTCTTCGTCGTAGGCCAGCCCCGGGCGGTGGGCCCGCACGGCGGCGTCGAGCAGGGTGTTGCCGGGGCCCGTGTCGGTGCTGAAGGCGGCGCGGGCGTCGGCCCCGGCACGGGGCAGGTACGTGAAGTTGGCCATGCCGCCCAGGTTGAGTAGCAGCCGTTCCTCGGCGGAACTGCTTAGCAGCAAATAGTCGCCGTAAGTAGCCAGCGGGGCCCCTTCGCCGCCGGCCGCCAGGTGCTTCTGCCGGAAGTCGCTCACGGTGATGATGCCCGTGCCTTGGGCCAGGTGGTCGCCGTCGCCGAGCTGCAAGGTGGCGCTCAGGCCCGCGAAATCGGCCTGCTGGTGCTGATGGGCGGGCGCGTGGTACACGGTCTGGCCGTGGCTGGCCACGAGGTCCACATCGGCCGGGGCCACCTGCCAGGTGCGCAAGCAATTGAGTAACTGGCGGGCGTGTAGGCGGCCGAGCCAGGGGTTTAGCAAAGTCAAATATTCGAGGCTAACTTGCCCGCGGGCAAACACCTGCCGGATGCGGCGGCGCACGTCATCGTCGTAAGGCACCGTGGCAAAGTGCTCCAGCGCCAATTGCGTGGCCGCGCCGTGGCCCGTGAGGCGGCACAGCGCCACGTCGAGCCCGTCGAGCGAGGTGCCCGACATCAGCCCCACGATGCGGCGGCTGGGCCGCTGGGCCATTTCGTGGAGGCGGGCAATGGCTGCGTTCATTCTTGCGCCTTTAAGAACCAATATTCCAGTACAAAAACAGTTTTGTGCCGGAATGTACTTTAGCGTTGGGCTTGAAAGCGCCGTGTCTGCCCGCTACTGCGGTCTTTATCCAATCTTCTTGCCGGCCATGGCCTGCTGGATGGAAATGTTCATCACCCGCTCGGCGTAGGGGCGCGTCAACTCGTCCAGCTCGTCCATGCTTTTGAGGATGGGGTCGCGTTCGGTGCCGGCCAGCGCGTCGCGCACGCGCTGCACCTGGGCCCCGGTGGCGGTCAACTCGTCTTCGGTGAGGTGCACGCCGTTCTTTTTAGTGAAATTACCGACTTGGTAGAGCAGCTGCTCGGCGGCGGTGCGGGCTTCGATGAGGAGGCGGGCGGCCACGTCGTCCTTGGCGTTCAGCAACGAGTCCAACAGCATCTGTTCCACCTGGTCGTCGGTGAGGCCGTACTGGGGCTTGATTTCGACTTGCTGGCGGGTGTTCGAGCGCAGCTCGATGGCTTCTACTTGCAGGATGCCGTCGGCGTTCAGCAGGAAGTTCACGTCCACCTTGGGCAGGCCGGCGGGCATGGCCGGGATGCCGCTCAGCACGAACTCGCCCAGCTTGCGGTTCTGGCTCACCTGGTCCCGCTCGCCCTGGTAGACGCCGATTTTCAGGTTCACCTGCCCGTCTATACTAGTAGTGTACTGGCGGCCGGCTTTGGTCGGAATTTTTGAGTTGCGCGGAATAATCGGGTCGAGCAGGCCCCCCAGCGTTTCGATGCCCAGCGTGAGCGGCGTCACGTCGAGCAGCAGCACGTCGCGCCGGTTGCCGGCCAGGATGTCGGCCTGGATGGCCGCGCCCAGCGCCACCACCTCGTCGGGGTTCAGCGAATTATTGGCCGGCTGGCCGAAGAATTTCGATACCTCGTCGTACACCAGCGGCACGCGGGTCGAGCCGCCCACCAGCAGCACGGCGTCCAGGGCCCCCACGTCCAGCTTGGCATCATCCACGGCTTGGCGGCAGGCGGCGATGGTGCGCGCCACCAGGGGCCCCACCAGGTCGTTGAACCGTGCCTTGGTGAGCGTGACCGGCAGCACCGCGCCGGCGGCGTCGGTGAGCTGGGTCGCGAAGTCGTCGTGCTGGCTGAGGTAGCGCTTGGCCATTTCGGCGGCCAGGCGCAGCTGCTGTTGCAGGGGCGGGTCGGTGGCGAAGGCGGCGGGCAGGCCGGCCGTGGCCTGCCAGTGCCCGGCAATGGCGCGGTCGAAGTCGTCGCCGCCCAGGTAGGTGTCGCCGTTGGTGCTCAGCACCTCAAAAATGCCCTGCTGGATGCGCAAAATGCTCACGTCGAAGGTGCCGCCGCCGAGGTCGTACACGGCCACGGTTTTCTCCTCGTCGGGACTCAGGCCGATGCCGTAGGCCAGGGCCGCGGCGGTGGGCTCGTTCACAATGCGCAGCACCTCCAGGCCCGCCAGGCGGCCGGCGTCGCGCGTGGCCTGGCGCTGCGAGTCGTTGAAGTACGCCGGCACGGTGATGACGGCGCGGTGGACGGGCGTTTTGAGGGCGTGCTCGGCGCGGGCCCGCAGCTCGCGCAGGATGGCGGCCGACAGCTCGATGGGCGAGTAAAACCGGTCCTCGACGCGGATTTTCACCAGGCCCTCGGCGTTGTCGTCAATCACCCGGTAGCCGAGCTGGCCGGCCTGGGGGCCCAGGTCGCGGTAGCTTTTGCCCAGCAGGCGCTTCACCGAATAAATGGTGCGTTGCGGGTCCGTGAGCAGGAATTCCTGGGCGTCGGTGCCCACCACGGGGGCGCTGCCGTCGGCGGGGAAGTGCACCACCGAGGGCACAACGGTGCCGCGGCCCAGGTCGTTGATGGCCAGCGGCTGGCGGGTTTCGGGGTGCACGTAGGCCACCAGGCTGTTGGTGGTGCCCAGGTCGATGCCGACGATAAGCTCCTCCTGCTGGAGGGCCCCGGTGGCGAGGTTGATGGCAACTTTGGCCATAAGGCAAGGGGCCGCGGCGGAGGCGGCGCGAATAAGGGCGAGGAAGCAAGGCCGCCCGTTGCGGAGCAGCCCACAAAAGTACGCCGGGCCCCGGCAGCCCGGGAAGGGGCGCGCCGGCCCCCCGCGCGGCCCAAAACAGCGAATTGTATTATTTTTTTGCATGGCCAAATGCCGCACAGCGCACACTGGCCCATTATATTGAATAATGCCTAGATTTATTCACATTGGTAAGTACGTCCTAAAAGTTGTCATTGTCGTATGTTTGCCTGGAAGATAACTAATGCTAACGCCTTGGTTATCAGCAGGGGCAATCGTTTGCCTGGTTATATTTTTTCAATTTTTAATCCTGTTTCTCATTCTTCACCTCTACCTCACTTTTTTATGAAAAAAAATCTAACGCGCCCCGCGCTGCTGCTCACGGCAGTTGCGGCCGCTGCCGGCGGCTTGCTGCTGGGCAGCGGCGGCCACGCCCCCCTCGAAGCCTCCAGCCACCGCGAGGCCCCGCTGATTGCCGACGACCCGCTGGCCGACAACACCGACCTCTACGCCTTCCGCTCGCCCGACGCGGCGGCCAACGACGGCAACGCCACGGTCACGATTGTGGCCAACTACATCCCGTTCGAGCTGCCCCAGGGCGGGCCCAACTTCAATTCGTTCGGCGAGAACATCCGCTACGAGATTCACGTCAAGAACAACACCGCCACCACCGGCGACGACATCACGTACCGGTTCACCTTCACCCGCACCAACGAAGACCCGACCACGTTTTTCCGGGTGCGGCTGGGCAAGGAAAATCTGAAGACCGTTTATAAGCTGGAGCAGATTCTCAACGGCGGCACGCCCACCACGCTCATCGCGGCCGGGGTGGTGCCGGCCCCCAACATCGGGCCCACGTCCATCACCAACGGGGCCGGCCTGGGCAAAACCAACTACCAGAGCTACGCCGAAAGCACCATTGAGACCGGCAACGGCATGAAGGTGTTCTGCGGGCCGACCGACGACGCCTTCTTCACCGACCTGGGCAGCATTTTCGACCTGGGCGGCATCCGCTCCAAAACGGCGGCCCGCGACGGCCTGGCCCGCAAAAACGTGCACTCCATCGTGATGCAGATTCCGGTGGCCATGCTGGCCAAGGCCGGCACGCCCGCCCTGACCGCCACCACCGACGTCCTGGCCGGCACGCCGGCCGCGGGCACCACGGCGGCCTCGCCGATTTCGCCCTACACCATCGGCGTGTGGGCTTCGGCCAGCCGCCTCTCGATGCGCACCATCAACGCCGACGGTACCCGCGTGGAATCGGGCAACTACGTGCAGGTGTCGCGCCTGGGCATGCCCCTCAACAACGAAGTGGTGCAGGCCGTCGGCCTGAAGGACGGCTGGAACGCCGGCAACCCCTACGGCCAGGTGGCGCAGTACGACGCCGGGGCCAAAAACCCCGAGCTGGGCCTGTACATGGCCGACGACGTGCCCGCCAACGGGGCCGCGCCCAAGCCCGCCGGCCAGACTTACTACGGGCAGGCCGTACCCGGCTTCGCGCCGCTGCGCATCCAGACCAAGTCCCTGGCCGGCCTGTTTCCGGCGTCCTCGGGCCTGGCGGGCGGGTTTGACTTCCGCAACGGGGCCCCGGGCCTGTACCCGCTCAAGGGCAGCGCGGCGGTGACCGGCACGGCCCTCGACAGCACCGCCTTTGGCAAATACCTGCTCCAGGCCGCGCAGCCCCGCTCGGTGGACATCCTGCCCATCTTCCACACCGGCGTACCCAACCTGATTCCGTACCAGCTGGCCACCGGCAAAACCGGCGGCAACCCGCTCACCGCTGGTAAGCCGTTCATCAACAACTTCCTGCCCACGTTCGGCGACATGCTGCGCCTGAACATGGCCGTGCCGCCCACCTCGCGCACCTCGGCTGACTTCGATTCGGAGGGCCTGATTAAAGCCGCCGTGCTCGGCCTGACGGACCCCCGCTTCAACGCCAGCAACGCCTACCAGCTCATTCCGAACATGGACGGCTTCCCCAACGGCCGCCGCCTGGAGGACGACGTGACCCGCATCGAGCTGCAAGCCGTGGGCGGGGCCGTGCTGGCCGCCATTGGCCTGTGGTACGACGACTACACCGTGGGCACCTCGCCCAGCCCCGTTACGGCCCAGTTGGGCGGCGTGCTGGGCTTCACCACCAACATCGAGAAGAACGACACGACCTTCCGGGTGGCCTTCCCCTACGTGCAGACGCCCTGGAGCGGCACCACCGCCCAGCGCGTGGCCCTGGCCCAGCGCGGCCCGTCGGGCCTGGGCTTGTCGCCCAACCTGGCCGTGGCGCAGGCCTACCCCAACCCGTTCGTGGACAACACCACTTTCCACTTCGAGCTGAACAACGCCGCCACGCTCAGCATTGTGGTGTACGACAACACCGGCCGCAAAGTGGGCACGGTGGTCGAGTCCAAAGCCTACGGCCTCGGCGCGCACGACGTGCAGTGGAAGCCCAGCGCCAAGCTGGCCCCGGGCATGTACATCGCCACGCTCTACAGCGGCAAAACGTTGTTGCAGTCCATCAATCTGGTACACCAATAAGTTCGTATAGGAATAACCAAAGCCGCCGTTGGGCCCCGCGGGGCCCAACGGCGGCTTTTTCTTGGTACGGCCCGGCCCCGTGGGCTTTGCTGGCTTCATGTTAATCGCCACAATCGTTGCCAACTTGCAGCGTCAAGCCGTTCTGCTTTAGTGCTGGCTGCCGCGCTATTTCCTGCTCCAATCCCGTGAGAAAATACCTCTACCCCATTTTACTGCTGGCATTCGGGGCCCTCGTGGCGGCCATTTATGTCTTCAAGAAGCCCGAGCTGCGCCTGCCCAACCTGAAGGAGCGGCGCGGCACCCTGGCGCTGGGCGGCGAGTGGCTGAACACCAAGGGGGCCATCCAGGGCCTGCTGGCCAAGCTGCGCCAAAACCCCAAGGACCAGAAAAGCCGCCTGCTGCTGGCCCAGGCCTACATGCAGGAAGGTCGCGTGACCGGCGACCACCCCTACTACGACGCCGCCGCCGTGGAACTGCTCGACGACGTGCTGGCCGCCGAGCCCGAAAACTTTGAGGCCCTGGCCTGCAAGGCTTCCATCAGCCTCACCCAGCACCACTTCTCGCAGGGGCTGGCGCTGGCCCAGCAGGCCCAGGAAATCAACCCCAACAGCGGCTTCGTGTACGGCCTGCTGACGGACGCCAACGTGGAGCTGGGCCACTACGACGAGGCCGTGCAGATGGCCGACAAGATGAACCAGGTGCGCCCCGACCTGGGGGCCTACGCCCGGGTGAGCTACCTGCGCGAGATTCGGGGCGACGTGCCCGGGGCCATCCAGGCGATGGACATCGCCGTGAAGGCCGGCCTCGACGGCATGGAGCAAACCGAGTGGACCCGCGTGGCCCTGGGCCACCTCTACGAGGTGAGCGGCGACTTGCCCCGCGCCGAGGCCTGCTACCAGCACGCGCTGGCCGACCGCCCCGGCTACGCCTACGCCACGGCCGGCCTGGGCCGGGTGGCCGCCGCCCGCCACGACTACGCCACCGCCATCAAGGACTTCCGCCAGGCGCGGGCCGAGGTGAAGGACTACGCCTTCACCGACGAGCTGGTGGACTTGTACCGCCTGAACAACCAGCCCGACGAGGCCAACGAGATGGCCAAAGAATCCATCGACATGCTGGCCAGCGCGGCCCAGCAGGCCAACAGCAACGAGGCCGTGGGCCACTACGCCGACCGCGAGCTGGCCTACGCCTATCTTAAAACCAACGAGCTGGACAAGGCCTTGGAGCACGCCAAAATCGAGTACGCCCGCCGCCCCGACAACATCGACGTGAACGAGACCCTGGCCTGGGTGTACTACAAGCGCGGCGAGTACGCCGACGCGGCCAAGTACATGAAAGTGGCCCGCCGCACCGGCTCCCAAAACCCCGTGCTGCTGGCCCGCGCCGGCCTCATCCTGATAAAGAGCGGCCAGGCCGCCGAGGGCCACGCCTTGCTCGAAAAATCCCTGAAGACCGCGCCCTACCTCAACCCCGAGGTGAGCGCCGAGGGCGAAAAGCTCCTGGCCCAACGCTAGGACCCCGCCGCCATGCGCCCGCCCGCCGCCCGCCGCCTGTTGCCCTTGCTGCCGCTGTTGCTGCTGGCCCTGCCGGCCGCGGCCCACGTCATCGACGCCGACCTGAGCAAGCTCTCGCGCACGGCGGTGTTCTGGACGTACTTGCAGCTGGGCTACACCCACATTTTGCCGCTCGGGCTCGACCACATCCTGTTCGTGCTCAGCCTCTACATTCTGGAGCCGCGGCTGCGGCCGGTGCTCTGGCAGGCCACGGCCTTCACGGTGGCGCACTCCATCACGCTGGGGCTGGCCATGTACGGGTTCGTGCGGCCGCCGTCGGCCATCGTGGAGCCGGTCATCGCGCTGTCCATCCTGTTCGTGGCCATCGAGAACATCGTCAGCCGCAAGCTGAATCCGTGGCGGCTGGCGGTGGTGTTCGGGTTCGGGCTGGTGCACGGGCTGGGCTTCGCCAGCGCCCTCACGGGGCTGGGGCTGCCGCGCACCGCCTACTTCGGCTCGCTCATTTCCTTCAACGTGGGCGTGGAGCTGGGCCAGGTGACCGTGATTTTGCTGGCCTGGGCCCTCATTGGCCGCTGGGCCGCCGGCAAGCCCTGGTACCACGCCCGGGTGGTGGTGCCGGTGTCGGCCGCCATCGGCCTGGTGGCTGCCTTCTGGACGGTGCAGCGCGTGTTTTTTACTTGATTTTTTTGGTTATTGATGCCCGACCAACAGAATAAGAAGGTCGCCATGCTGAGCGTAGTCGAAGCATCTCTCCCACAGCAGCAACCCATGATTAGTGAGCGGTAGAGATGCTTCGACTACGCTCAGCATGACGACCTAAGGTCCTCCAGCCCCACCAACCAAGCACCAACAACCAAGCCCCTCAACCCATGCTCCGCGCCCTCCTCGCCGTGCTGCTGCTGGCCAACTACCTTTTGGTGGTGGGGGCGGGGCTCGTGGCGAGCCGGCCGGAGGTGCCGCGCTTTTCGGCGGCGCACCCATACGTGCACAGCCCCGAGTGCCAGCAGCGCAACTACCTGCACCTCGACTGCTTCGAGCAGTGCAACGGCGACCAGGCCACGGCCCGGGTGAAATGGCCCGCGGGCACGGGCCTGCACTTTCTGGCCCAGCTCAAAGGGCTCGACGTGCACTGCGCCCTGGGCGAGGCGCTGGCCCGGGGCCCACGGGCCCCGGGGGCCTACCCGGCGCGGGTGGCCGCGGGGAAGCCCGGGGCAGAAATGGCCGGGTTTGAGCGCCGGGAATACCAGCCGCCCCGCGGGGGATGAGTAGGAGACGCGCGTCCGCTAACGGACGCGCTGGGGGCCCCGGCCATTGCGCTGGCGGGCCCCCGCCCTTACTTTTTCCTCACCCGACGCCGCCCGTGGGCTGTTTGCGCCCGGCCGGCGTCCTTTCTCCGGCGTTATGACACTCGGTTATTTACGGAAATTTTTCGCGGCCAGCGGGCCGCTGGTACTCCTGTGGGCGCTGCTGGGGGCGGGCCCGGTGGCCGCCCAACGGCCCGCCGCGCTGCGCGGCACCGTCACGGATTCGCTCTCGGGCCAGCCGCTGGCGGGGGCCAGCGTGGGCTTGGTGGGCCAGCCCGGCGGCACGGCCACCGACGCGCTGGGCCAGTTCCGGCTGTCCAACCTGGCGGCCGGCACCTACAGCCTGCGGGTGGGGGCCTTGGGCAGCCGGGCCACCAACCAGCCGGTGACGCTGGTGGCCGGCGAAACGCAGGGCGTGGAGGTGGCCCTGGCGGCCACTTCGCTGAGCCTGTCGGAGGTGACGGTGAGCCAGCCGCGCGACCTCAACCAGAACCTGGCCGCCATCACCCACATCGACCAGACGCTGCGGCCCATCAACTCGGGCCAGGACCTGCTGCGGCTGGTGCCGGGCCTGTTCATCGCCCAGCACGCGGGCGGCGGCAAGGCCGAGCAAATCTTCCTGCGCGGCTTCGACGCCGACCACGGCACCGACTTCGCCGTGAGCGTGGACGGCCTGCCGGTGAACATGGTGAGCCAGGCCCACGGCCAGGGCTACGCCGATTTCCACTTCGTGATACCCGAAACGGTGGAAGCGCTGAAGGTGTACAAGGGGCCCTACACGGCCCGCTTCGGCGACCTGGCCACGGCCGGCGCGGGCGAGTTCCTCACCAAAACCGGCCTCGACCACAGCCAGGTTAAAGTAGAAGCCGGCTCGTACAATACCTACCGGGCCCTGGTGATGCTCGACCTGCTGGGCGGCCACCACCTGCTGAGCAAGAAGCCGGAAAATGCCTACGTGGCCAGCGAGTACTACTACAGCGCGTCGCCGTTTGTGAACGACCAGTGCTTCAAGCGCTTCAATGGCATGGCCAAGTACACGGGGCAGCTCACCGATAAAACGTCGCTGACGCTGTTCGGCTCGTACTTCACCTCGAACTGGAACGCCAGCGGCGAAATTCCTACCCGGGCCGTGGAAGAGGGCCTCATTTCGCGCTTCGGCAGCATCGACCCCAGCGAGGGCGGCCGCACCAACCGCGCCAACGCCTACGCCGTGCTCACCACCGCCCTGCCCCACGACGCGGTGCTGCGCCAGCAGGTGTACTACACCCGCTACAACTTCAGCCTGTTTTCCAACTTCACCTTTTACAAGGACAACCCGGTGGGCGGCGATGAGATTAACCAGACCGATACGGGCCGCAACCTCTACGGCTACACCGGCACCTACGACCGCGACAACCGCGTCGGCACCCGCAACCTGCACACCACCTTCGGCCTGGGTACCCGCCTCGACGATTCGGGCCTGGGGCTGCGCCACGCCACCCAGCGCGCCGTCACGGATACCGTTGACCTGGGCCGCCTGCACGAGCAAAACGTGAATGCCTACCTGGACGAAACCCTGGAGCTGACCGACCGCCTGACGGTGAACGCCGCCGTGCGGGCCGACCTGTTCGTGTTCGACTTTCGGGGGCAGATTGCCGATTCAACCGGGGCGTTCGGGCCGTTGCGGGGGCGCGTGAACGCGGCCCGCGTGTCGCCCAAGCTTAACTTCTACTACCAAGCCTCGCCCGCCGTGCAGCTGTTTCTGCGCTCGGGGCTGGGCTTTCATTCCAACGACGCCCGCGGCGTGGTGCGCGGCATTAACCCCGCCCAGGCGCTGCCCCGCGCCACGGGGGCCGAGGTGGGCAGCACCTTCAAGCCCGTGCCCGACCTGGTGGTGAACGCGGCCTTCTGGTACCTGCGCTTGCAGGACGAGCTGGTGTATTCCGGCGACGAGGGCACCACCGAGAGCGTGGGGCCCACCCAGCGCTTCGGCTTCGACCTTTCGGCCCGCTACCAGCTCAGCCGCCGCCTGTTCCTGGATTTCGACGGCAACTACAGCCACGCCCGCCTGCTCGACGCCCCGGCGGGCGAGAACTACGTGCCGCTGGGCCCCGTCTTCACCAGCATCGCGGGCATTACCTACAAGCAGCCCAACGGGCTGAGCGGGAGCCTGCGCTACCGCTACCTCGGCGGCCGCCCGGCCAACGAGGACAACACCGTGCGGGCCCTGCCCTACTTCGTGGTCGACGCGGTGCTGGCCTACACCCGGCCGCGCTACCAGTTCGGCCTCACGGTGCAAAACCTGCTCGACGTGGACTGGAACGAGGCCCAGTACGCCACCGAAACCCAGCTGCGCGGCGAAATGGCCCCCGTCACCGACCGAACCTTCACGCCGGGCACCCCCTTCAACCTGCGGGCCAACGCCAGCATCTTTTTCTAGATGGGAGCCGGGCCGAGATTTTAGGCCGGCCGTTAAACCCGGCCTTGGGTCCCGCATCCAACCGCCGAAATCCACCCACTGTCCTCTTTCACGCATGAAAAAATATCTGTTGTTGCTCGCTGGCGGCCTGTGGTGCAGCGCCGCCCATGCCCAGGCCCCCGTTGCCCAGCGCGTTGATAATCAGCGCAACCGCATCGCCGCCGGCCGCGCCGACGGCCAGCTCACCGGCCGCCAGGCCCGCACCCTGCGGGCCCAAGACCGGGGCATCCGGGCCCAGGCCCACGCCGAGCGGGCCGCCAACGGCGGCCGCCTTACCGGCCAGGAACACCGCCAAATCAACCGCGAGCTGAACCAGAACAGCCGCCAGATCCAGCGCAAGCGGGCCGACTAAGCCGCGCGGCCCGCGGGCAACCCTAAAAAAACCGGCCTGGGCAGGCCGGTTTTTTTATGCCTGGGCCGGGACGAAAATTGGTTCTGGTGCTACTTTAGGGGCATGATGCGCAAGTTTTTTTTATTGTCGGGCCTCGCGGGGGGGCTGCTGGCCGGGGCCAGTGGCTGCCAGCACCAAGCCGCGCCGCCGGTCGTGGGGGCGGCGGTAGGGCCGGCCGTGGCGGCCCGCCCGGTGGCCCTGGTGCAACCGACCCCGCCGCTGGTGGCCTGGCCACCAATTGCGTCGCTGCCTGATTCGCTGGTGCTTACGCCCGTGCCCGGGCTGGCCGACGTGCCCGACACCCTGCGCCGCGCCATTGCCCGGCTGCACGCCGCCCTGGGCCCCGCCGCCGCCAGCCTGCGCCCCGCCGTGCTGGAGCAGGCCTGTGTGGGCTACCTCACGCTGCGCCGCACCGACCCCAGCTTCCGCGCCGGCCTGCTGGCCGTGGCCGACATGGACCTGCCCAACACCACCGAGCGGCTGTGGGTGCTCGACCTGAAAAATGCCCGCGTGCTGCACCGCAGCCTGGTGGCCCACGGCGAGGGCTCGGGCCACCTGCGGGCCCGGCGCTTCTCCAACTTAGAGCAGTCGGCCTGCACCTCGCTGGGCTTCTACCGCACGGCCGGCAGCTACGACGGCGTCCACGGCTACTCGCGGCGGCTCGAAGGGCTCGACAAGGGCGAAAACGCCAACGCCTACAACCGCTACGTGGTGCTGCACGCCGCCGACTACGCCAGCCCCGCCTACGTGCGCGAGCACGGCCACCTGGGCTACAGCCGGGGCTGCCCGGCCCTGCCGCCCGCACAGTACAAGGCCATCATCGGCACGGTGCAGGGCGGCACCACGCTGCTGCTCAGCGGCCCGGGCCTGCACTCGCGCTGGCTCGACGGGGTGGCGGCGGGGCGGCGGTTTCTGGCCCGCGGCTGGGGCTGATGCGCCGGGCCGCCGCGGGCCAAGGGGAATCCTTTCGCCGAACTTTGACGTTTATGTCGCTCCACCAACACAATTTTTGCGTAGGTTTCGGCGTACTTGCGGCGGGCGAATCGATTAGATTGGCCCAACTTACCCGCTGTTCACGCTTGCTATTCAATTAATTGCCGTATTCTATGGATAAGCACCAGATTAGTGTTGTGCAGCGCCAGCGGGGCCAGCGGCGTACCAAGCGGGCTTTTCGGCGGGCGCTGCCTTTTGTGGCGGCCCTTTTCCTGGCCACGCCCATCGCAGCTCCGGTAAGCCAGTCGTTGGCGGGCAGTGCCCATTTCGCCCCCCCCCGGGCGGCGGCCGCGCCCACCAAAGCCCTGCTGTTCAACGCTAAGCTGCACGAGTCCTACGATGCCCTAGGGCCCGGGGCCCAGGGCCTCAGGTTCGACGTGTTCGAGAAAGCCATGACCGGTTACCTCAACTTAAAGCAAACCAACCGCTTGGCCACCGATAAGCAGCTGCTGACCGTGGTGGATTTCGACCTGCCCAGCACCGAGAAGCGCCTGTGGGTGGTGGATTTGGCCAGCCATCAAGTGCTGTTCCACACGCTGGTGGCCCACGGCCACAACTCGGGCGAGAACCAGGCCACGGCCTTTTCCAACACCGACGCCAGCAACATGAGCAGCCTGGGCTTCTACGTGACGGGCCGCGAATACCAGGGCAAGCACGGCCATTCGCTGCGCCTCGCGGGCCTCGACGAAGGCTTCAACACCAACGCCGCCGCCCGCGCGGTGGTGATGCACGGGGCCGACTACGTGAGCGAGGAGTTCATCAAAGCAAACGGCCGCCTGGGCCGCAGCCTCGGCTGTCCCGCCCTGCCGATGGACCAGTACGCGCAAATCATCGCCGCCGTGAACGGCGGCACCTGCCTGTTCATCCACAAGTCGGACGCCGGCTACTCGTCGAAATTTCTGGACCAGCACGTGGCCGTGCAGGCGCTGACGACGGCTGGGCCGTCGGCTTCTTAACCAAGCCGATTTTAAATGAAAAAGGGGGCCCGGCGCACATTGCGCCGGGCCCCCTTTGCGTTGGGCGTAGGCCGGTGGGCTACAGCTGCACGCCGAACTTGGCCCCCACGCCTTGCAGGTCCTGCACCACGGCGTCGAGCAGGGGGATACCGTCGAGCAAGCGGTGGGCGGCGGTTTCGCGCTCCGGGTCGCCGGGGATGAGGACGTGCTGGCCCGCCACGGCGCGGGCCTGGCGGAAAGTAGTTATCCAGTTGTCCATGTGGGCCTTGAACTCGTCGGCGGGCCGGAAGGCATCGACGCGCAGGGCTCCGAAGAAGTGGCCCAGGCCCTGGCCCACGGGGTTGGCCGAGGGCTGCAAAAAGGCCACGAACGGCGGCACCCAGGGCCCGTAGTTGGCCCCGCTGAGCACGGCGGAAAAGATGTCGACCACCGCGCCCAGGCCGTAGCCCTTGTGCGAGCCGGTGGCCCCGCCCAGCGGCAGCAGGGCCCCGCCGTCCTTCACGGCGTTGGCGTCGGTGCTGGGGCGGCCGTCGGCGGTTTGGGCCCAGCCCTCGGGCAGGGGCAGGCCCTTGCGCTGGGCAATTTCGAGCTTGCCGTTGGCGGCGGTGGTGGTGGCCATGTCGAGCACGAAATCGGGCTGCTCGCCGGCGGGTACGGCCACGGCAATGGGGTTGGTGCCCAGCAGCCGATCGAGCGAATACGTGGGGGCCACCAGGGGCGAGGCGTTGGTCATGGCCACCCCGATCATGTCGTGGGCCAGGGGCAGCATGGCGTGGTAGCCTGCTATTCCGAAGTGGTTGGAGTTCTTCACCGACACCCAGCCGGTGCCCACCTGCTGGGCCTTTTCGATGGCCACGCGCATGGCCCGGGGCCCCACCACCAGGCCCAGGCCGCCGTCGCCGTCCACCACGGCGGTGCTGGGCGTTTCGTAGGTGACGGCCACGCGGGGCGCGGCGTTGATGCGGCCGGCCTCCCAGAGGCGCACGTAGCCCACCAGCCGGGCCACGCCGTGCGAATCGACGCCCCGCAGGTCGGCGGCCAGCAGGGTTTCGGTGGCCAGCGTGGCGTCGGCCTCAGGGCAGCCGATGGCTTGGAACACGCTTTCTGTAAAGGCAAAGAGCTCGTTGTAGGCGAAGGTGGGCATGGCGCAAAGGTAAAGGCGGGGGGAGGCTTGGTAGGGGCCCCCGAGAGACTGTGCTTCCCGGCCCAGTGCTGTTAAATGCTGGCTTATTGCCTTGGTCTGTGCCCCACAAAAGCCTCGGGAGCCTGCCCACGGGAAGGTGCGCAAGAAAATATAATGCTTAGCAGACAGTGTTTTACATTTAATAACTAATTTTATAGTTGATGAACTAAGAATTTAGTTGATATTTGAGGCCATACTCTTTTGTGTTGCCGATGAACCCCACCTTTCCCGAACTTACCCGCGCCGAGGAGCAGGTAATGCACATCCTCTGGCGCGAGGGCCCCAGCTACGTCAAGGACGTGCAGGGGGCCCTGCCGGCCCCGGCGCCGGCCATCACCACGGTGTCCACCATCGTGCGCATTCTGGAGCAGAAGGGCTTCGTGGGCTACGAGGCCTTTGGGCGCACGCACCGCTACCATGCCCTGGTGGGGCAGGACGATTACCGCCGCTTTTCGCTGCGCAAGCTGCTGGGCGGGCACTTCGGCGGCTCGTTCAGCCGGCTGCTCTCCTTTTTTGCCCAGGAGGAAAACCTCGACGCCGCCGCCCTCGACGCGCTGCTCCGCCAGGCCCAGGCCGGGGGCCCCGACGACGACGCGCCCGCCGCCCCGGATGCCCCCGCCACCTCCAAAACCCCGCAGCCATGAACGACTTGCTGACCTGGATGCTGGGCTCCATGCTGGGACTGGGCGCGGCCTGGGCCCTGTACCGCGGGGCCCTGCGCGCCGAGCGCTGCTTCGGCTACAACCGCGTGTTCCTGCTGCTGGCGCCGCTGCTGGCGGCCGGGCTGCCGTTGCTGCCGCGCCCCACGCTGGGGTGGCTGGGCGGTGCCGCGGCTGCGGGGGCCCCGGGGGCCGCAGCAGCTGGGGCGGGGCCCTCGTTCGTGCTGCCCACGCTGCACGTGCAGGCCAGCGGCTGGGCGGCCGAGTGGGGCGGGGTGTCGCCGCTGGTCTGGCTGTACGTGGCCGGTGTGGCGGTAGGCCTGGGCCGCTTGGCGTGGCGGCTGATGCAGCTGCACCGGGCCACGCGCCACCTGGCCCGCACCGCCGGGCCGGGCTACGCGCTGGCTAATACGGGCGGCCGGCTGCCCACCAGCTCGTTCGGCCGCACCATTTTTTGGGACGACACGGCCGCCCTCGTGCCCGCCGAGGCCGCCCAGGTGCTGGCCCACGAGGCGGCCCACGTGCGCCAGGGCCACACCTACGACGTGCTTTGGCTGGAAAGCTGGCGCGCCCTGCTCTGGTTCAACCCCTTCATCTACCCGCTGGTGCGGGCCCTGGCCCTCACCCACGAGTTGCTGGCCGACCGCGCCGCCCTGGCCGAAACCGCCGCCGCGCCCGCTGCCCCGGGGCCCGGGCCCGGGCCCACGGCCTACGCCACGCTGCTGGCCCGGCTGGCCACCCGCCGCTTCACGCTGCCCGAAACCCCGCTGCCGCTGCTGCATTCCTTCACCCATTCCCTCACCCTCAACCGCATTGCTATGTTAAAATCGTCCCATCCCGTGCGCCGCTGGAAGCAGTGGCTAGCCCTGCCCGTCGTGGCGGGCCTGTTGGCCGTAGCCTGCCAGCCGGCCGCCGATACCCAACCCAACAACGGGGCCTTAGCCCCGCCCCCGCCACCTCCGCCGCCCATCGCTTCGTCGGAATCATCAGCGCAAATGAACCAATTGAAGGATGGCTCGAAGGTTTACGTATTCGTAGAGGAAATGCCACACTTGCCCGGTGGGGGCGGTAATGCGGCCATTGTAGAAGCCATCCAAAAAAGTATACAGTACCCAACGCTTGCTGCGGCCGACCAGAAAGATGGTCGGGTATTCGTAACCTTCGTCGTGTCCAAAGACGGCACCGTGGTAGAACCCAGAATCGCGAAGGGCCTAGGGCCAGCCTACGACGCGGCCGTGGTGGCGGCCGTTGCTAAGTTGCCAACCTTCGTGCCCGGCCACCAAGGCGGCAAGCCGGTGAACGTGGCTTTCACCGTCCCCGTCCAATTCGCAAGGCAGCCATAGGCTAACAGCTTTGCGAAAACCAACCGGGCCCCGGCGCTGTGCAGCGCCGGGGCCCGGTTTTTAAGGAGTTATCCAGTTATCCACATTGCTTTTGTGGATAACTGTGGGGCGGGCTGGGGGCCCTATTGCTGCTGTTGTTGCTGTTGCTGTTCCCAGTCGGTGTACTTGCGGTAGGAGTTGACGGCGATTTTGGGCAAGGGGGCCTGCTGCACGTACACGGGCATCTCGGGGAAGGCGTCGGTGGGCAGGGGGTGGCCGTTTTCGATGTGCACGGATACTTCCAGCGTGTGGGCCCCGGTGCCCTTGTAGGTGCCCTTCACGGGGGTGCAGTCGGCGAAGTGGCGGCCGATGGCCATGCGCACGTGCCCGTCGTTCACGATGCAGTTGTTGGTCGAATCCAGCCCCAGCCAGCCGTAGAACGGGATGTAGGCCTCGACCCAGGCGTGGGTGGCCCCGCTGCCGCGCACCCCCTCGTCCTTGGGGCACACGTAGCCGCTCACGTAGCGCGCCGGGATGCCGTGCATGCGCAGCAGAAACAGCAGCAGGTGCGTGAAATCCTGGCAGACGCCGGCCCGCAGCCGCCAGATTTCCTCGGTTGGGGTTTCCACGCTCGTCACGCCCTTCTCGTACTGGAAGTGCTCGTTCACGTACTCCGAGAGCACCAGCGCGTTCTTCAGCGGCTTGTCGTTCAGGTCCACCACGCCCACCAGGGCCCCCCGGATTTCAGTTTGCAGCGCCGGGTTGTCCACGTGCAGGAAGTCGATGAACGCCGCCTCGTGGGCCACCTCGGCCAGGTGCCGCCACTGGGTGGGGGCGTCGGCCTCGTCCATCGGAAACTGGATGGCGTGCGTCACCACGGCCACGTTCGACTCGATGCGCAGCTCGGCGTGGGGGGCCACCAGCGAAAACACGCCCACCTGGTTGCCAAAGTAATCGGTGAACAGGGCCACGTCGGGGCTGCCGGTCACGGCCACCTCCTGGCTCTTCACCTCCAGCCGGTCGTCGGCCAGCGGGTAAATCATGAGCTGGTTGGTACAGTCGGTCACGGGGGCCCCGTAGGCGTAGCGCGTCAGGTGCTTGATTTTATAGGAAGGCATTCTTTTTAGCTGTTAGCTTTTGGCTGTTAGCTGTTAGCTTTTTTATAGCCAGCTGACTTCGCCTGGAAGATGAAACGGAGGCTTTTCGTAATGATTAGCAACAAGTAGGCAAACGGCTTAAATTCCTGTAGAACAAAAGCTAACAGCCAACGGCTAATAGCTAACGGCTCAAGAATGTCCAAAGTAATACGTGCCGAAGGCGTCGGCCACGGCGAGCAATTCCTGGCGGGTCTGCTGCAAAAAGGCGTCGAGGCCGGGCGCGTCGTCGGGGGCGAAGCGGTGGTATTCGACGTCGGTTTTCACCTTGCCCAGCAGGAAGCGCACCTGCTCGTAGTGCTCGGGCACGGTGCGCCCTTGCAGCCGCTCGCCGAAGCGCACGAGCTGGCCCAGGGCGTAGGCCAGCGAGTGCGGAAAATCGACGTCGTGCACCGCAAAGTGCAGCGCGTGGGCCGGGCTGAACTGGCCCTTGTAGGTCTTCACGTACTGCTCGTAGCCGTAGAGGCTCAGCAGCAGGTAGCGCACCTGGGGGCCCCCGGCGGCCTCGGCGGCGTCGGGCACCAGGGCGGCGCGGTGCAGCTGCAAGATGGCCACCGTTTGCAGGGCCCGCTCCAGGTACTTGCCCATGTTCAGGAACGTGTAGCCCTCGTCGCGCGGCATGGCGTTCTGCACCGTGCCCACGTACAGCACGTTCTGGCGCAGCAGCGCGTCGATGCCCGACACGGGGTCGTCGGCCAGAATCTGCTGGGCCACCTCGGGCTGGCGGATGACGTGGTAAAAGTCGTTCAGGCTCTGCCACACCTCTTTGCTGATGTGGTCCTGCACGGCGCGCGCGTTTTCGCGCCCCTGCCCGATGGCGTTGAACGCCGAGGCCCCGTTGCCCTTATCCAGCAGCAAGTGGTGCAGCACCCGCGCCGTGAAGGGCGCCACGGCCTCGATTTCCTCGTCGCTCAGGTCGCCGTAGTTGTGTAGCAGCGCCTGCCACCCGGGGTAGTGCTGCTCGTCCTGCTTGGCGATGTAGTGGATGCGGACGACCTGCAACATGGTTTGCGTGCGCTCCATGTAGCGGGCCAGCCAGTAAATGGTTTCGGCAACGCGGCTTAGCATATTTGATTAGCTGTTAGCTATTAGCTGTTGGCTGTTAGCTATTCAAAATTGGTGGTTCAATGGCATTGAAAGGAAAGCCAATAGCTAATAGCTGTCAGCTAACAGCTTCGGAAGCGGGCCCCAGCACCCAGGTGTCTTTGCTGCCGCCGCCTTGCGAGGAGTTCACCACCAGCGAGCCTTCGCGCAGGGCCACGCGGGTGAGGCCGCCGGACACGATGTCGATGCCCGAGGGGCCGCACAGGGCGTAGGGGCGCAGGTCCACGCGCCGGGGCTGGAGGGTGCCGTTGATGTAGCAGGGCGTGGCCGAGAGGCTGATGATGGGCTGGGCGATGAAGCTGCGCGGGTCGGCGGTGATGGCCCGGCGGAAGTCGTCCATCTGCTCCTCGGTGGCCGCGCTGCCGATGAGCATGCCGTAGCCGCCGCTCTCGTTGGTGCGCTTAATCACCATGCGGTCCATGCGCTCGAACACGTGCTGGCGTGCCTCGGCGTCGGCCAGCTGGTGGGTGGGCACGTTCTTGAGAATCGGCTCTTCGTTGAGGTAGTAGCGGATCATGTCGGGCACGTAGCAGTACACGGCCTTGTCGTCGGCCACGCCGTTGCCCATGGCGTTCACGATGGCCACGTTGCCCTTGCGGTGGGCCCAGTACAGGCCCGGCACGCCCAGGGTGCTGTCGGGCCGGAACACCAGCGGGTCGAGGAACTCGTCGTCCACGCGCCGGTAAATGACGTCCACCCGGGCCAGGCCCTTGGTGGTTTTCATGTACACGAAGTGGTTGTGCACCAGCAGGTCGCGCCCCTCCACCAGGCTGATGCCCATGAGGCGGGCCAGCGTGCTGTGCTCGAAGTACGCCGAGTTGAAAATACCCGGCGAGAGCAGCACCACCGTGGGCTCGCTCACCTGGCGGTCGGCCAGGGCCAGCAGGTTGCGCAGCAGCAGGTCGGGGTAGTCCTTCACCGGCTGCACGTTATTCTTAGGCAGCAGGTCGGGGAAAATGCGGTAGGTGATGCTCCGGTTTTCGAGCATGTACGACACGCCCGAGGGCGTGCGCAGGTTGTCCTCCAGCACGTAAAACTCGCCGTCGTGGTCGCGGATCAGGTCCACGCCGGCCACGTGGGTGTACACGTCGTGGGGCACGTGCACGTTTACCATCTCGCGCAGAAACTGCGGGCACGAGTACACCAGCGCCGCCGGAATAATGCCGTCCTTGATGATAAACTGCTGGTGGTAAATGTCCTTCAGAAAAATGTTCAACGCCTTGAGCCGCTGCTTAATGCCGGCCTCAATGGTCGTCCACTCGGCGTGCTTGATGATGCGCGGAATGATGTCGAAGGGGAAGATTTTCTCGATGCCCTCGCCGTCGCTGTACACCGTGAAGGTGATGCCCTGGCTCATGAAGAGCTTCTTGGCCAGCTCGTCTTTGCGGGTCATTTCCTGGCCTTCGAGGTTGGCCAGGGCGGCCACAAACTGCCGGTATTCGGGCCGGATGCCCCCGGCGCTGAACATCTCGTCCCACACGTGGGCCTGTTCCTGGTAAGAGCGAAGAAGCGCGTTGGCCGACATAAGCGGAGCGAGGTTAGGTAAAGCAAGCGCGCCGGGCCAAAGGGGCCCCAGCGGCGGGGCAAACTAGCGACGCGGGGCCAGTAATTCGCCACGGGGCCCCAAAATAAAGTGGGTCTAGTCGGGAAAGGATGTAATAATTGCGGCCGCGGCCCCCCAAACGACGGCCCAGCTTGGGAAAATAAAACCCGAGAAAATGCCGCCGTGCCCGGCGGGCCCCGGCGCAAAACCGTAAGCGCAGTCGGTTTTACGCGCGGCCCGCCGCGCCTTTTCCCGTTCGTCATGAAGCTCTTCACCTGCCGCCACTGCGGCCAGCTGCTCTACCTCGAAAACAACCGCTGCGAAAAGTGCCACTACCCGCTGGGCTTCCAGGCCGAAAAGCTGGCCCTGGAGCCGCTGGTGGCCACGCCCGGGGCCCCCACCGAGGGCGCGGTGCACCTCTACGGCGCGCCGCCCAAGGCCCCCGGCTACACCTACTGCGCCAACCACGGCTACCACGCCTGCAACTGGCTGGTGCCGCTGGGCAGCCCCACGCCGTTCTGCGCGGCCTGCGCCCTCAACCGCACCATCCCCGACCTGAGCCAGCCCGAGTACCTGGGCCGCTGGCAGCGCCTGGAGGTGGCCAAGCACCGCCTGGTGTTCAGCCTGCTGCGCCTGGGCCTGCCCGTGGTGAGCAAGCACGTAGCGCCCAAAACCGGCCTCTGGTTCGACTTCAAGGCCGACGAGGGCCCCGAGCCCGGCGAAAAAATTCTCACCGGCCACGACAACGGCCTCATCACCATCAACATCGCCGAGGCCGACGACATCGAGCGCGAAATGGCCCGCAAGTCGATGGACGAGCTGTACCGCACGCTGCTCGGCCACTTCCGCCACGAGGTGGGCCACTACTACTGGGACCGCCTCATCGACCACACGCCCTTCCTCAAGGAGTGCCGCCAGCTGTTTGGCGACGACCGGCAGGACTACGCCAAGGCCCTGAAAAAGCACTACGCCCAAGGCCCCCCGCCCGACTGGATGGCGACCCACATCAGCGCCTACGCCACCACCCACCCCTGGGAAGACTGGGCCGAAACCTGGGCCCACTACCTGCACATCATGGACACCCTGGAAACGGCCCACGCCTACGGCTTGCGCGTGGCCCCGCGCGGCGTGGACCCCGACCAGCACCTGCGCGCCACCATCCCCGACCCGTACTTAGAAGTTGATTTCGAGCCCATCATGGCCGCCTGGCTGCCCCTCACCTTCGCCATGAACAGCCTCAACCGCAGCATGGGCCAGCCCGACCCGTACCCGTTCGTCATCGGTCCGGCCGTGGTGCCCAAGCTGGCCTTCATCCACAAGGTGTGCCGGGCGGCGAAGCCGGCGTAGGGCCCCGGGGCAACCTCACGAGACCCCCGCGGGGCGGGCCCCTCTCCTGCGGAGAGGAGTGCCAGCACCTGACCGTTGTGAATTGAACGGGCATATTGAACGCACCCCTCTCCGCAGGAGAGGGGCCCGCCCCGCGGGGGTCTCGTGAGGTTTACGCCGCCAGCATCTCCGCCAGCAGGCCTTCCTTCAAGGCGAAAGCTGAGGTGCGGATGCGGGTGATGCCGCTGATGCCCAGCACCCAATCGATGAGCACGGCGGCCACCACCAGCATGTCGGCCCGCATGGGCAGGATGCCGGGCAGCGCCAGCCGCTCGGCGTGGTTCAGGCTGAGCAGCTGGGCGTAGCTGTGCTGGAAGCTGCCCAGGGCCAGTTCGGTGCAGGGCGGCAGCTCTTTTTCGGCGCGCAGGCGGCCGAGCTGCATGTCGGCCAGGCTGTCGAAGCTGCCCGATGCGCCCACCAGGCCCACCGGCTTCAGCGCCTGCACGGCGGCCACCAGCGGGGCCAGCTGCCGGCCCAGCGCCTCCTGCTCGCCGGCCACGGCCCCGGCCAGGATGATGCCGCTGGGGTCGGGGAAGTAGTAATCGAGCAGGCGCTGGGCCCCAATCTCGAAGCTCTGCTTCCAGAAAATCTCGTGGTCGTTGGCGATGATGAACTCCACCGAGCCGCCGCCGATGTCCATAATCAGCTGCCGCTCGGGGCCCAGCGGCACGGCCTGGCGCACGCCTTTCCAAATCAGCTCGGCCTCGCGCCCGCCGGCAATCACCTCTACCTCAATGCCGAACTGCTCGGAGATGTCGCGCACCAGCGCGGGGCCGTTGCGGGCCACGCGCATGGCGCTGGTGGCCGTGGCCCGCACCTGCGTCACGCCGTGCAATTCCATTTCTTCCTTGAAGCCGGCCAGCGTGTGCAGGGCCCGGGCGTAGGCCTCGGGCGCAATTTCGCCCTTACTAATGCCGCCCTCGCCCAGGCGCACGCCGGCCTTGGTGCGCAGCAGCTCGTGCGGCGGCTGGCCGGGCGCGGCGGGCAGCTCCACAATCAGCAAGTGAAACGTATTGGTGCCCATGTCGATGAGGGCGAGACGGGTGGGGTGGGCGTGCATGGGGAAGGGATTCACGTAAGCGTTTTGTGCATCTGGATAATGGCCAGCTGCTCCCCGTCGGGAAAATGAATGAAGGAGCGCGCCCCGGCGGCGTAGCCCAGGGCCCCGTACAGCGGTTCGCCGGGCAAGGTTGCGGCCAGCGCCAAACTTCGGAAGCCCGCTGCGCCCGCCGCCGCCTCGCACACCCCGATAAGGGCCCGCCCCACGCCGCGCCGCGCCCAGCCCGGGTGCACAAAAAACGCCCGGATGCGCCCGGCGTCACGGGCTGGGTCCAGCAGCGGGTCGGCGGCGGCTTTGCTTTGGTCGCCGCCGTACAGGGTCTGGCGGCGGCTCCAGCCGCCGCCGCCGGCCAGCTGCCCGTCCATTTCGGCCACGTAGTAGGTGCCGTCGGCAATGAGCTGCGAGTCGATGCCGAACATGTGGCGCAGCGCGCTCTCGATTTGGGGCCCCGTGTAGTAGCCCGCGCTCAGCTGGCGCACGGCCAGCTCCACGAGCCGGTTGAGGGCGGGCATGTCGTAGAGGGTAGCCAGCCGCGTGCGAAGGTTCACTTAGAGGGGGTAATAAAGGGCAGGATGAAGCTATTAAGACGTCATGCTGAGCGCAGTCGAAGCATCTCTACTGCTCAACTAATCCTGATTACTGCCGCAGTAGAGATGCTTCGACGAGCTCAGCATGACGTTCAAATCGACTGCATGCTTTCTACCAAGCCGCCCCTAATTCGCAAACCGGCAGAACGTGCCCAGCGGCAGCTTGCGCTGGCCGGCGTCGTGCAAATAAATTTCGCCCAGCTCGCGCACCGCTGTGGGGCCCGGGAAGATGGCCGTGGTGAGGTTGTCTAATATCAGCGCCGAAAAACCCAGCGAGTACAGGTTCACCACGAAGAAGTGGTCGGCGGGGTCGAGCAGCTGCTGGCTGAGCTTGAGCAGCTCGTTGAGCTCGTCTTCGAGCTGCCACTTCTCGCCGTTGGGGCCCCGGCCGTAGGCGGGCGGGTCGAGGATGAGGCCCTGGTATTTCGAGCCGCGCTTCACCTCGCGGCGCACGTACTTCATGGCGTCTTCCACCAGCCAGCGCACGCCGTCGAGGCGGCTGGCCTCCATGTTGTCGCGGGCCCAGAAGTTGACCTGCTTCACCGAGTCCAGGTGCGTCACGTCGGCCCCGGCGGCGCGGGCGGCCAGGGTGGCGGCCCCGGTGTAGGCAAACAGGTTCAGCACCCGCGGCTGGGTCCGACCCGGTAGGGCGGCGCGGCGCTTACGGGTCTGGTTGTAAATGAATTGCCAGTTGGGGTCCTGCTCCGGGAACAGCCCCACGTGCTTGAACGAGGAGAGGCCCAGCCGGAACTTCAGCCGCAGGCCGTCGGGCCGCTCGTAGCCGATGACCCACTGTTCGGGCATGGCGGGCTTGAGGCGCCACTGGCCCTTTTCGGTGCTGCCGGGGGCCCGGACAAAGGCGGCGTCGGCCCGTTCCCACTCCGTCGGCGGCAGGTGCGGGTCCCAGATGGCCTGGGGCTCGGGCCGGGCCAGCAGGTAGGGCCCAAAGCGCTCCAGCTTTTGAAAATTGCCGGAATCAATCAGCTCGTAGTCGGGCCAGGGCGAGGTGGTGAGGAAGTCGTACATAGCGGGCCGCAAAGGTAGGGGCGGGCCCCCGGGGCCCCGCCGCCCGGGTCAAGCCTTTCGGCGCGGGCCCTCGTACGTAGCGGGATTCTCTACAAAACGCCCCCCAAACCTCTGCTTCTTTTAGCCGTTACCGGGGGCCACTCGCAAGGCGCTGGGCGTCATTCACCGAACCGGTTGGTATGGCCGAGCAAATGGGTGCGTAGTTTTAGGCAATGGCTGAAAAAAATTGGCTGATAACGGTTTGTGGCTGGTTGGGGCTCGTGGGGCTCGGGCTGGGCGCGTGCTCGTCGCCCTCCGGCCCGGCCGCCGACAAGCCCGCCGAAGCCTACCTGCGCCGCCGCGAAATAACCGCCCCGCCCACCCGGCGCGGCCGTATCCTCGACCGCCACGACTCGGTGCTGGTGGACACCCGGCTGAACTACCTGCTGAACGTGACCCTGCGCCCGGGGCTCGATTCGGCCACTTCCGTGGCCCTCAACCACCTGCTGGGCTGGCCCGACAGCACCCTGGCGCGCCGCCTGGGCGAGGCCCTGCCCTACGCCGGGGCCCGCCCCCGGGGCCCCGTGCAGCTCGTCCTCACCGCGGCCGAGGCCGACAGCGTGCGC
Source organism: Hymenobacter caeli (assembly GCF_013294115.1). GTDB lineage: Bacteria > Bacteroidota > Bacteroidia > Cytophagales > Hymenobacteraceae > Hymenobacter > Hymenobacter caeli. The sequence continues at coordinate 343,470 of NZ_JABSNP010000003.1, forward strand.
CGCCACCTGCCCGAGTGGCCCCAGCTGGCCCTGGCCGAAGCCGTGCGCCGCACCTACACCGTGCGCTCGGCTGCCCCGGTGCTGGGCTACCTCGCCGCCAATGCCCAACCCTTTATCAACCAAACCATTCGTTACCGCCGCGGCCGGTTTTACCGGCTGCGCAACGGCGGCGTCGAAACCTATTACAACGGGCTGCTGACCGGCCACCGCGGCTACCTGCACCCGCTGGTGGACGCGGCCGGCGGGCGCCACGGCCGCTGGGCCCCCGACACGGCCTTCCAGGACGGGCAGGACCTGCACCTGGCCCTCGACGCCAAGCTGCAAGCCTACGCCGAAAGCCTGCTGGGCGGCCGCAAGGGCTACCTCGTGGCCCTCGACCCGCGCACCGGCGAAATCCTCTGCTCGGTGTCGGCCCCCACCTACGCGCCGGCCGCCCTCACCGGCCCCGACCAGGCCGGCCGGCGCCGCCAGCTGCTGCAGGACGAGGACCTGCCCCTGCTGAACCGGCCCGCCGTGCTGGCCAACCCGCCCGGCTCGGTGTTCAAGCTCGTGAACGCCGCCATTGCCTTGCAGCTGGGGGCCATCACGCCCGGCACCTCGTTTGCGTGCGACCAGTCGCTCATCACTTGTGTGCACGACCACCCGCGGGCCCGCAGCCTCACCATGGGCTTGCAATACAGCTGCAACCCGTTCTTCTACCAAACCATGCGGGCCCTGATTGACCACGTGCCCGACAGCCTGGCGGCCGACACCGTGGCGGCCCGCCACGCCAACCTGGCCACCTGGCAGCGCTACGCCCAGTCGTTTGGGCTCGACACGCTGCTCGGCGTGGACCTGCCCCGCGAGCAGGCCGGCTTCCTGCCCACGCCGGCTTATTATGACAAGGCGCGGGGAACCCGCAACTGGCGGTTTCGCTCCATCTACTCGCTCAGCATCGGGCAGGGCGAAATCAACCTGACAGGCCTACAAATGGCCAACATGGTGGCCATCATCGCCAACCGGGGCTGGTACTACACGCCGCATTTCGTGCGCGGCGTGGGCACCGGGGGCCCCCTGCCGCGCTTCCTGGTGCGGCACCACACCCTCGTGGACAGCGCCAACCTGGAGGCCCTGGTGCCCGGCATGGTGGCCGTGGTGCAGCGCGGCGGCACGGCCTCGGCCTCCAGCCTGGCCGACGTGGGCATTGCCGTGGCCGGCAAAACGGGCACCGTGCAGAACGACGAGGGCGACGACCACGCCACGTTCGTGGCCTTCGCCCCCGCCCACCACCCCAAAATTGCGGTGGCCGTGTACCTCGAAAACGCCGGCTTCGGGGCCACCGAAGCGGCCCCCTGCGCCGCCCTGGTCATCGAGAAGTACCTGCGCGGCCACATTTCGTCGCCCCGCCGCAAGCGCTGGGAGCGGCGGATGAAGTACCGCGGCCAGGCCTACGAGCGCGAGCACCGCCTGGGCCGCAAGCCGCCGCCGCCCGCGCCGCCCGCGCTACAGGTACCCGTGGTCGCGCCCGAAGGCCAGTAGGTTCACCGTCTTCTTTGCCCCCGCCTTGCGCATCAGGTTTTTGCGGTGCGTGTTCACCGTGTTGAGGCTGATGAACAGCGCCTTGCTGATGGCCGGGCTCGTGAGCCCGCGGCCCAGCAGGCGCAGCACCTGCTGCTCCCGCTCGCTCAGCGCGGGCCGCTGCGGGGCGGCGGCCTCGGCAAAAAACTGCGGGAACGTCTCGCTCCGGGGCCCCTGCAACGACCATTTTATTTGCGCCGGAAGGCCCAGCAGGCTGATGTCGGTGCAGAAGCTGAGGTAGGCTTCTACCTCGTTGTTCGCGTTTTTCAGGAACGGCGTGCTCTGGCGCAGCACCGCGATGTAGCTGCCGTCGTGCCGCCGCACCCGGTAGTTGATTTGGAACATCGTGACGAAGGGCCCCAGGTGCGGCGCGTGGTGCAGCACGAACGCCACCAGCGCCTTCGACACCTTGAAGTACAGGCTGCGGTCGGCGGGGTGGATGTTGCGCACGAAGAAGTCGGCCGTCAGCGCGTCCAGCGCGTAGCCCAGGCACGCGTCGAAGCCCTTGTGGTGGAACCGGCCCGTGCGCATGTCGTGGATGTACACGAACTGGTTGGGCCACAGCGGCACGGTGGCCAGGTAGTGCGCGATTTGCTGCTCGGGGCCGTCCGGCGGCGGCGCGGCGTAGTGCGCGGGCAGTCCCGCCAGAAACGACACGAAGGCCTGGCCTTCTTCAGCGGCTTGGTACATCGGGAAGGTGAATAGGGCCCAGCTTGCGCCGTGCGGCCAGCAGGAGTTCAGGGCTGAACCCTGCGGCGCAGCCAAGTTGTGCTGTTTGGCTAAAATGGGGTGTTAAGACGGGGGTGTATACGAATAACCGATGTGAAAAACTACAAAAGGCCTTCTAGTATAAAGGGTACTAGCGTGAAATTAAGTATAAATGCCTGAAATCACCCTTTCAGGTGATTGACATCGGCAAGGCTCCTCCTTAGTTTTGATAAGTTCTTGAAATCCTTCAACCATTTACACCCCCAATCTCATGCCTAAGGTCGAGCTGGAAGCCCACAAAGACGGCGATTATTTCGTTGATTACGAAGAGAAGGTATTTGAAGACGTGAAAGCCAACCCCGGCGAAAAGGCCCTGGTGACGTTCCACACCGTGGCTTTCGAAGGTTCCATTGGGTTGGTGAACATCTTGTCGGCCACGCGCTTGCAGCGCAAAGGGTTCGACACGTCCATCCTGCTCTACGGCCCCGGCGTAACGCTGGGCCTCCAGCGCGGCTTCCCCAAACTGGGCAATGAGGCCTTCCCCGGCCACCAGGTGTACGCCCAGCGCCTGGCTAAATTCATGGAAGAAGGCGGTAAGGTCTATGCCTGCCGCTTCGCCCTGCAAGCCCTCTACGGCCACGGCGAGCCCTCGCTGCTGCCCGGCATCACGCCCATCAGCCCGCTCGACGTGCTCGACCTGAACCTGATTCACCGCCGCAACGGCTCGGTTATCATCGACTCCTGGACGATGTAGGTCACCAGAATGGCGGTCTGAAACGGGGTGGTCCGGCGACTTTTTCCGTCGTCGGACCACTCTTATCCTTGAATAGGGCCGCTGTTCAATTGCCAGGGTGGCCCGACGACGAAAAAGTCGCCGGACCACCCCGTTTCAGAGTATTTTCATAAACTCAACGTCTGTCCAATGGCCCCGTACCGCATCATCAAAGCCGCCGCTGCCCAGCTCCAGCCGGTGCTGAACGACGGCCGGGCCACCACCGAAAAGGTGTGCGAGGCCATTCGCACGGCCAGCCGGGAGGGCGCGGAAATTATCGTTTTTCCCGAAACGGTGGTGCCGAATTACCCCTATTTTTCCTTCGTGCGGCCGCCCGTGCTGGCCGGCAAAGACCACCTGGCCCTGTACGACGAGGCCGTGGTAGTGCCGGGGCCCCTCACCGAGCTGGTGGCCGCCGCCGCCCGCCAGTGCGGCATGGTGGTGGTGCTGGGCGTGAACGAGCGCGACCACGGCACGCTCTACAACGCCCAGCTGGTGTTCGATGCCACCGGCGAGCTGGTGCTGCACCGCCGCAAAATCACGCCCACCTACCACGAGCGCATGATTTGGGGCCAGGGCGACGGCAGCGGCCTGCGCACCGTGGCCACCGCCGTGGGCCGCCTGGGGGCCCTGGCCTGCTGGGAGCACTACAACCCGCTGGCCCGCTACGCCCTCATGGCCGAGCACGAGGAAATCCACTGCGCCCAGTTCCCGGGCTCGCTGGTGGGGCAGATTTTTGCCGACCAGATGGAAGTCACCATCCGCCACCACGCCCTGGAAGCGGGCTGCTTCGTGATAAACGCCTGCGGCTGGCTGGATGAGGAGCAGATTGCCAGCATCACCCCCGACCCGGCCCTGCAAAAAGGGCTGCGCGGCGGCTGCTACACGGCCATCATCTCGCCCGAGGGCGTGGTCATCGGCGGCCCGCTCACGGCAGGCGAAGGCATTGTGTACGCCGAAATGGACATGCGCCTCATTCAGAAGCGCAAGCGCATGATGGACTCGGTGGGCCACTACGCCCGGCCTGAGCTACTGTCGCTGCACCTGAACCGCGATGTACAGCAGCCGGTGCACGGCGCTACGGCAGCCCCGGTGGCGCCCGCGCCGGTGGGCGTTGAAGCTTTGGAACGGGTGTAGAGACGCGAAGTGTCATGTCTCTACTGCCTGGCTTTATTTAGATGTAAATCAATAGCTTATGCTGACTTCCACCATCCAGCTTTCCGACGCGGTGCTGACCGAGTTGCAGTCGGTGGGCCTGCGGCTCGACGGCGCGGCCGCCGGCCCGGCGGCCCGGCAGGGCGGCGCGGGCCCCACCGACCACAAGGCCGTGCGCGTGGGCGACACCACCATCATGGTGCCCGTGTTCAGCGCCGAGGCCAGCCGCTCGCCCTACCGCGCCGGGGCCCCCGACGTGTTGGGCGTGGCCGAGCTGTTCCGGCACGATGAGCCGGTGGGCCTCATCAGCTTTCCCAAGCAGCCCAGGTTCTACGCCGGCGTGTCGTCGGACGGGGTGCCGTTTTGGAAAATCGCGCAGCTGCACAGCCACAACGTGCTGGCCACCACGCTGCTGCAAAACTGCATTCGCTACAACGACAAGACGACTTCCTGCCAGTTCTGCGCCATCGGCGAGTCGCTGAAAAACGACCGCACCATCGCCTACAAGCGGCCCCACCACCTCATCGAGGTGGCCCGCATGGCCATGGAGCTCGACGGCGTGGAGCAGCTCGTCATCACCACCGGCACGCCCGCCACCAAGGACCGGGGCGCGAAAATCCTTTACGATACCGTGCTGGCTCTCAAGCGCGAAGTGAACATTCCGGTGCAGGTGCAGTGCGAGCCGCCCGACGATTTTGGCTGGTTTCAGAAGCTGTACGATGCCGGGGCCGACTCGCTGGGCATGCACTTGGAGGCGGTGGAGGAGGCCGTGCGCCGGCGCATCATGCCCGGCAAGGCCGAGGTGACGGTGCCTTACTACATGGAGGCCTTCAAAGCCGCCGTGGCGGTGTTCGGGCGCGGGCAGGTTTCGACCTACTTACTGGCCGGGCTCGGCGATTCAGCTGAAAGCCTGATTAACATCAGCCGCGAGCTGGTGGCCATCGGCGTGTACCCGTTCGTGGTGCCGTTTGTGCCGGTGCGCCACACGCCGCTGGCCGCCCACCCGGGCCCCAGTCAGGCCTTTATGGCGCAGGTGCTGGCCCCCGTGGGCCAACTGCTGGCCGACGCCGGCATGACCTCCGACACCCTGAAAGCCGGCTGCGGCAAGTGCGGGGCCTGCTCCACACTAAAATCATTCGAGAAGAAAAGCGCCCCCGGGGCCCTCGCCGCATGATTATCGAGGTTCCCCCGCCCTACAAAAACGAGCACCTGCACTTCGGCTTCGCGCAGGTGGGCTGGCAGCTGGGGCAGTACCGGGCCCTGCGCCGCCGCGTGTTCTGCGATGAGCAGCGGCTGTTTGTGGGCACCGACGAGGACGAGCTGGACCGCCGCGCTACGCCCATTGTGGCCGTGGCCAGCTGCATGGGGGCCCCCGACCAAGTGGTGGGCGTGGTGCGCATTGATGAGCGCACGCCCGGCGTGTGGTACGGCGGCCGCCTGGGCGTGGCCCCCGACTACCGCCGCACGGCCCGCTTCACCATCACCGGCCTCTTCGATGGCGGCCAGCCGGTGGGGCCCTTCGACACATCGGTGGGTGCGGCCCTGATTTACAAGGCCGTATCGACCGCCAAGGCCCGCGGGGCCCGCCGCTTCCTGGCCAACGTGCAGGCCCAGAACGTGCCGTTTTTCGAGCGCATGCACTGGAAAGTGCTGTTTGAAGAGAACTTGTTTGGCCTGCCCCACGCCCGCATGGCGGCCGACCTGGCCCACTACCCCGCCGCCCGGCTGGCCCCGCCGCCCAACCTGCTGGCCCCCGCGTTTCACCTGCCCATGCGCCTGCTATGACCTCCACCCTCCTCATCTGTTGCAGCCTCACGAAGGGGTCGAAAACCAACCTGCTGGCGCACGCCGTGCATAATGCCTTTTTGGTGGAAGGCCAGGCCGTGGACCTGCTGGAGCTGAGCGACTACAACCTGCCGCTCTGCGACGGCCGCGGCTGCTACCAGCACGAAGACGTCATCGCCATCACCGAGCGCGTGGCCGCCGCCGACTGCATCGTGTTCTGCGCCCCGGTGTACGTATACGACCTTTCGGCCGTGGCCAAAAACATTGTGGAGCTGACCGGCACCGGCTCGGCCTGGTTCAAGAAAACGGTGGGCTTCGCCTGCATGGCCGGCACGGTGGCCAGCTTCATGGCCGTCATGCCCTTCGCCAACAGCCTGATGCTGGACTACAAGTGCGTCATCGTGCCCAAGTTCGTGTACGTGACGGCCAGCGCCTTCGAGGGCAACGAAATCGTGAACCCCGACATCAAGGAGCGCATCGCCAGCCTGGCCACCGATGTGGCGTGCCTGGGGGCCGTGTCGCAGGCTTTATCTAATTGGTAATGAATGCCGCCGAAGTCCTCGCCGCCGCTTTGCTGGCCGTGTCCGCGGTGCAGGACAAGGTGCGCATTGCCCGCACCTACGCGCCCACCGGCGGCGTGGCGCAGGCCCGCACCGGGGCCGTGCCGCTCGGCGACGACTGCGCGGCCATCCCCGACGGGCACGGTGGCTACCTGCTCTTTGCCGCCGAGGGCCTGGTCGAAGCCTTCGTGGCCGACCAGCCGTGGTTTGCCGGCTACTCGGCCGTGATGGTGAACCTGAGCGACATTGCCGCGATGGGCGGCTGGCCCACGGCCCTCACCAACGTCATCTGGGCCCGCGACCCGGCCGACACCGGGGCCCTGTGGGATGGCATGCTGGCCGCCTGCGCCGCCTACGGCGTGCCCATGGTGGGCGGCCACACCTGCTACCGCAGCGCCGCCCGCCACCTGGCCGTGTCGGTGCTGGGCCAGGCTACTAAGCTGCTCACCAGCTTCGATGCTCAGCCGGGCGAGGACCTGGTAATGGCCGTGGACCTGGCCGGGGCCTACTTCGAGAATTACCCCTTCTGGAACGCCAGCACCACCCAAGCGCCGGCCGACTTGCAGCGCAAAATGCAGTTGCTGCCCGAAATCGCCGCCGCCGGCTGGTCGGGCGTGGCCAAGGACCTGAGCATGGGTGGCGTGCCCGGTACGCTGCACATGCTGGCCCGCACCTCGGGCGTGGGGGCCCGGCTCGACGTGGATGCCGTGCCGCGCCCGCCCGGGGCCCCGCTCGAAAAGTGGCTGACCAGCTTCCCCAGCTTCGGCTACCTGCTCACGAGCCGGGACGAAAACACGGCCCGCATCCTCCAGAAATTCAGCGAGAACGGCGTGGCCGCCGCTGTAATCGGTCAGATAAACGACACGCTGGAAGTAACCCTTAGCTACCAGGGCCACACCGCCCTACTAGCCCCGGTAGGAACTTCTGAAATGATTATGAATTAAAAATTTAAACCCGAAAAGATTGGAAGCCATTGGGCGATGGCTATTCCTAAAATTCATAATTCATAATTTTTAATTCATAATTTTTAATTCATAATTAAAGAAGCCATGCCCGAAACCCTCGTCCGCATTGCCTGGCCCAACGGGCAGGAAGATACCGTGTACTCGCCGTCGAGCACCATTGTCGAATACCTGAAGCCCGGCGTTGAGCTGAGCCTGAGCGAGTTCGAAGCCCAGGCGCTGCGGGGCCTGGACTTTGCCAGCCGGCGCGTGACTGCTATCTATGGCTTTGCCTGCACGGCCGCTGAGGCCGAGAAGGAGCGCCTCGTGGCCGCCGTGCGCCAGCACCAGGCCGGGGCCCCCGCGCCCACCGATACCGTCAAAATCCTCACCGTTAAAGCCCGCGCCTGACCTATGGAAACGCTCACCAAAAAACGCACCTTCGCCGAGCTGCTGGCCTCGGACAAGTTCATCGTATCGGCCGAGCTGACGCCGCCGCGGCACTTCGACACGACCAAGTTTATGGAAGCGGCCGGCATCGTGAGCGAGTACGTGGACGTGGTGCAGCTCAACGACCACCTGCTCTCGCGGGCCCGCCTCAGCAACCTGGTGGCCGGGATGCACTGCAAAAACGCCGGCCTGGAGCCCATCTTGCAGTTCACGCTGCGCCACCGCAACCGCATTGCGCTGCAAGGCGATTTGCTGGGCTTTGCCAACCTGGGGCTCGAAAACGTCATCATCCTCGGCGGCTACCCCTGCGCCATCGGCACCGACCCCGAGGCCAGGGACGCCACCGACCTGGGCAGCGTGGAGGCCATTGCCAGCATCACGGCCCTGACCCGCGAGGGCAAGATGTTCAACGGCGACGTCATCAAGCCGGCCCCGAAGTTCACCGTCGGCACCATCGACTTCCCCTGCGCCACCGACAAAATCGAGGACAGCATGAAGCGGCTCACCGAGAAAATCGACGCCGGGGCCCGGTACATCCAGGTGCAGGCCATTTTCGAGCTGGGGCCCATGCAGTTCTGGATGGCCGAAGTGGTGCGGCGCGGCCTGCACCGGCGGGCCCGGTTCCTGGCCGCCATCTTCCCCTTCAGCGGGGCCGAGCGGCTGCACGTGCTGCGCGAAATCCCGGGCCTGAGCATCCCCGACCACCTGCTGGCCCGCGTGGAAGGCCACAACAGCGAGCGCGAAAGCCTGGCCATCACGCTCGAACTCATCAACGGCATCCGCGACATCGAAGGCATTTCGGGCCTGCACATCCGCTCCATCGGGGCCGAGGATTGGGTGCCGCGCATCATCGAGGCCGCCGGCCTGGGCGGCGAGCTGGTGTACTAGCCGGGGCCCCTGGCCGGGCCCCCTTCATTCAATGGTGCTCGTATAAGCAGGCATGTTCGGCATTCGCAAAGACCCGGAGCTGCCCGCGTGGGTGTTTTTAGTGCTGCGGCTGGGCACGCTGCTGGCCGTGGCCGGCGTGGCCTGGGCGGTGGCCCGGTGCAGCACCTGAGCCGCTGGGGCCCCGGTGCGCAAGCTTTGCGCCAATACTTGCGGCACGGGTGCGCAAAATTGGCCCCGCCTGCCGAAATTTGTGCAAACCCCGGCCCCATGACCCTCGCTTTCCATAAATACCAAGGCACTGGCAACGACTTCGTGATCCTCGACGACCGCGCCGCGCAGTTCGATACCGCCGACCACGCGCGCATCGCCCAGCTCTGCGACCGCCGCTTCGGCATCGGGGCCGACGGGCTGATGCTGCTGCGTAATAAGGAAGGCTACGATTTCGAGATGGTGTACTTCAACGCCGACGGCCGCCCCAGCACCATGTGCGGCAACGGCGGCCGCTGCCTGGTGGCCTTCGCCAAGCACCTAGGCCTCGTGGCCGATGACGCCTACTTTCTGGCTGTGGACGGGCCCCACGCCGCCCGCGTGGAAGCCGACGGCACCGTGCGCCTGAAAATGATTGACGCCGCCGCCCCGCAGCTGGCCGAAGTAGGGGAGGAGGACGTATTTATGCACACCGGTTCGCCCCACCACGTGCACTTCCTCGACGCCGAGGAGGGCCACACGCTGGCCGAATTCGACGTGTACGGCGCGGGCCACGACATCCGCTACGACCAGGCCTACGACCCGGCCGGCGTGAACGTCAACTTCGTGGAAGTGCCCGCCGACCCCGCCCACCCCTGGCCCGTGCGCACCTACGAGCGCGGCGTGGAAAACGAAACCCTGAGCTGCGGCACCGGCGTCACGGCCGTGGCCCTGGCCGCCTCGCAGCGCGGCGCGGCCTCGCCCGTGCGCCTGCAAACCCCCGGCGGCCTGCTGGAAGTGGCCTTCCAAACGCAGCCCGACGGCGGCTTTGCCGACGTGTGGCTGAGCGGGCCCGCCGTGCGCGTGTTCGGCGGCGAAATCAGCCTGTAGTGGCCGCCGCCCTCCCCGGGCCCCTGGTGCGCCTGCGGGCCCTGGAGCCCGACGACCTGGAGTTCCTCTATGCCCTCGAAAACGACCCCGCCGTGTGGGCCGTGTCCGACACGCTGGCCCCCGTGTCGCGCCACGCGCTGCGCGAATACCTGGCCCACGCCACCGCCGATTTCCACGAGGTGCGGCAGCTGCGGCTGGTCGTCGAGCCCTCCGCTGGGGGCCCCGCCGTGGGCGTAGTCGACCTGTTTGGCTTCGAGCCGCTGCACCAGCGGGCAGGGGTGGGCATAATTATTTTGGCCGGCGCGCGGCGCCAAGGCTACGCCCGGCACGCCCTCGCGCAGCTGGTATCCCACGCCCGCGACGTGCTGCGCCTGCACCAGCTATACTGCACCGTAGCGGCCCACAACCACGCGAGCCTTCGGCTGTTTCGGGCGGCCGGCTTCCGGCGCGTGGGCACCCGCCGTGCCTGGCTGCGGGGCCCCGCGCCCGGCCAGTGGCACGACGCCGTAGAGTTCCAACTGCTGCTGGCCCCGGCAAGCCCGGCCAGCGCCCCGCCGGGCGCGTATCCTTTTTAGACGGGGGGCCGTATAACCCGCAGCGCTGCACGCTAGGCCGGTTATCGGCAATTATATTATACGCGGCGCGGCATCCTCTTCCTGTTGTACCCCATGCCCCACGCCCTACCGGCGGAGGCTGCTACGCGCCGCGCCGCGCCGCTGCAGGCTTCTGCTGCTCCCTCCGCACCCGCTTATACACTGCCCGACCTGGTGTGCTTCGCGCACCTGCACTGGGATTTTGTGTGGCAGCGCCCCCAGCATTTGTTGTCGCGCTTCGCGCAGCACGGCCGCGTTTTTTACGTCGAAGACGCTTTTTTTCACCCCGACCAAGTAGCGCCGCACCTCGAAGTTAAAGAGCGTAAGCACGGCTTGCGCGTGGTGGTAGCCCACCTGCCGGCCGGCCTCGGCGAGGCCGAAGCCGACCACGTACAAGCCGAATTGCTGAGCCAATACTTTGCCCAGCAAGGCATTGAGAAATATGTGTTTTGGTACTACACGCCGATGGCGCTGAATAAGTCGCGCCACTTCCGTCCCGTGCTCACCGTGTACGACTGCATGGACGAGCTGGCGGCCTTCAAATTCGCGCCGCCCGAACTGCGCCAGCGCGAGCAGGAGTTGTTCGAGCGGGCCGACCTGGTGTTTACGGGCGGCATGACGCTCTACGAAGCCAAGCGCGAGCAGCACGCCGACGCCCATGCCTTTCCCAGCAGCATCGACAAGGCCCACTTTGGCCAGGCCCGCGGCAACATGGCCGAACCCGCCGACCAGGCCGGCATCGCGCATCCGCGCATCGGCTTTTTTGGGGTCGTGGACGAGCGCTTGGACATCGAGTTGCTGGGCCAACTGGCCGCCAGCTACCCCGCGTGGCAATTCGTCATCATCGGGCCAGTGGTGAAGATTGACCCCGCCACGCTGCCGCGCCCGGCCAACGTGCACTACCTCGGTAGTAAAGACTACCAGGAACTTCCCGCCTATTTAAGTGGTTGGGATGTAGCTACTTTGCTGTTTGCTGATAACGAGAGCACGAAGTTTATTTCGCCCACCAAAACCCCTGAGTACTTGGCCGCTGGCAACCCCGTCGTGAGCACCCCCATCCGCGACGTGGTGCGGCCTTACGGTGACCTGGACTTGGTGCAGATTGCCGCCGATGCTGGTGCCTTTGGCCAGGCCATTGAAATTGCCCTCACGCAGCGGGCCGACGCCGATTGGCGGCAGCGCACCGATGCTTACCTGGCCACCATTTCCTGGGACCAAACCTGGCAGCACATGGTGGGCCTGATGCAGGCCCGCCTGGCCGCCAAGGCCCCTGTTCCGCGGGCCATTGCTTCGGCCAAAACCGCGGCGGTGTAGCCGAAACTGCTTGCTCTTCTTTCTGTTAGAATTCCCGTTTCCTTTATATCCTCCCTTCACTTTTTACCCTCCTTATGTTTGACTACCTCATTGTAGGGGCCGGTTTTGCCGGCAGCGTGCTGGCCGAGCGGTTGGCCACCCGCAGCAACAAGAAGGTGCTCGTCATCGACAAGCGCAACCACATCGGGGGCAATGCCTACGACCATTACAACGAGGACGGCATCTTGATTCACAAGTACGGCCCCCACATCTTCCACACCAACTCGAAGGACGTCTTCGATTACTTGGGCAACTTCACCGATTGGCGCCCCTACGAGCACCGCGTGCTCGCCTCGGTGGACGGCCAGTTTGTGCCGATGCCCATCAACCTGGACACCATCAACTCACTTTACGGCCTGAAGCTGAACAGCTTCGAGCTGGACCAGTTTTTTGAGTCGGTGGCCGAGGACGTGCCCGTTATCAAAACGTCGGAAGACGTGGTGGTAAGTAAAGTAGGCCGGGAGCTGTACAACAAGTTCTTCAAGAACTACACCAACAAGCAGTGGGGCCTCGACCCCTCGCAGCTCGACAAGAGCGTGACCAGCCGCGTGCCCACCCGCACCAACCGCGACGACCGCTACTTCACCGACACGTTCCAGGCCATGCCGCTGCACGGCTACACCCGGATGTTCGAGAAGATGCTCGACCACCCGAACATCAAGGTGATGCTGAACACCGACTACCACGAAATCATGGACTTCATTCCCTTCAAGGAAATGATTTTTACGGGCCCCGTGGACGAGTACTTCGACTTCCAGTTCGGCAAGCTGCCCTACCGCTCGCTCGAGTTCAAGCACGAAACCCTGAGCAAGGAGAAGCACTTGGTGGCCCCCGTGGTGAACTACCCCAACGAGCACGCCTACACCCGCATCACCGAGTTCAAGGCCCTCACCGGCCAGGAACACAGCAAAACGGCCATCGTGTACGAGTACCCGCAGGCCGAGGGCGACCCCTACTACCCCGTGCCCCAGCCCGAAAACGCCGAGTTGTACAACAAGTACAAGAAGCTGGCCGACGAGACGCCCAACGTGCACTTCGTGGGCCGCCTCGCTACCTACAAGTACTACAACATGGACCAAGTAGTAGCCCAGGCCCTGACGCTTTATAAGCGCCTGACCGATAAGGAAGAAGCCGCCAAGCCCGCCCGCCCCGCCATTTCGGGCAGCACCGCCTTGGTGGACAAGCTGGTAAGCCGCGACCCGGCCAAGAAGTAATTTTTAGTGATGGATAAAAGATAATTGATGAAGGATTGTGGGCAACTGCTCATCCCTTATCCCTTCATCCCCTCGTTGCTTCCTCAAGAAAAGCCCCGCCAATCTGGCGGGGCTTTTTGTTTGGGACGGTTTTAGCTAAGAAGCCGTAAATTTGGGGTGCGCCCCGGCGCTTATTCGTTAAAAAGAAATTATCCGATGTTAGATTTTTTCGGCAAGACCGTCGCCAAGCTGTTCGGCTCCAAATCGGAGCGTGATTTGAAAGAAATCGTGCCCTACGTGGCCCTGATCAATGCCGAATACGCCAAACTGGCCGGCCTGACCGACGACCAGCTCCGCGAGCAGACCCAGGCCGTACGGGCCCGCATCGACGAGCGCCTGGCCGGCATCGACGGCCAGATTGGGGCCTTGCACCAGCAAATGGCCGACCAGCCCAACATGGACGTGGCCCAGAAAGAGGCCCGCTTTGAGCAGATTGACGGGCTGGAAAAGCAGCGCAACAAAGACCTTGAAGCCGTGCTGCTGGAGGTGCTGCCCGCCGCCTTCGCCATCGTGAAGGACACCGCCCGCCGCTACGCCCAAAACGGCCAACTGACGGTTACGGCCACCGATTTCGACCGCGAGTACGCCACCCGCAAGGGCAACGTGACCATCCAGAACGGGCAGGCCGTGTGGGCCAACAAGTGGCTGGCCGGCGGCGCGGAAATCACCTGGGACATGGTGCACTACGACGTGCAGCTGATCGGCGGCGTGGTGCTGCACCAGGGCAAAATCTCGGAAATGGCCACCGGCGAGGGCAAAACGCTGGTGTCCACCTTGCCCGCGTTCCTCAACGCGCTGTCGCGCCGCGGGGTGCACATCGTGACCGTGAACGACTACCTGGCCAAGCGCGACTCGGAGTGGAACGCGCCGCTGTTCGAGTTCCACGGCCTCACGGTGGACTGCATCGACAAGCACCAGCCCAACACCGACGAGCGCCGCCGCGCCTACGCCGCCGACATCACCTACGGCACCAACAACGAGTTTGGCTTTGATTATCTGCGCGATAACATGGCCCGCGACCCCGAGGAGCTGGTGCAGCGCAAGCACCACTACGCCATGGTGGACGAAGTGGACTCGGTGCTGATTGACGACGCCCGCACGCCGCTCATCATCTCGGGGCCCGTGCCGCGTGGCGACGTGCACGAGTTCTACCAGCTCAAGCCGCGCATCCAGCGCCTGGTGGACGAGCAGAAGAAGCTGGTGCAGAATTACTTGGTGCAGGCCCGCAAGCTGATTGCCGAAGGCAAGGACGGCCCCGAAGATGGCGACAAGAACGGCAACGGCGGCCTGCTGCTGCTGCGCGCTGCCCGGGGCCTGCCCAAGAGCAAGCCCCTCATCAAGTACCTGAGCGAAACCGGCAACCGCGCCGTGCTGCTGAAGACGGAGAACTTCTACTTGCAGGACAACTCGCGCCAGATGCCCAAGGCCGACGAGCCGCTGTTCTTCACCATCGACGAGAAAAACAACCAGATTGAGCTGACCGAAAAAGGCATCGACCTGATTACAGCCCAGGGCGAGGACCCGCACTTGTTCATCATGCCCGACATCGGGATGGAAATTGCTGCCATCGAGAACACTCCGGGCCTGAGCGCCGAGGAGAAGCTCCAGCGCAAGGAGCAGCTGATGAGCGACTACAACGAGAAATCGGAGCGGGTGCACACCGTCAACCAGCTGCTGAAGGCCTACACGCTGTTTGAGAAGGACGACCAGTACATCCTCACCGAGGACGGCAAGGTGAAGATTGTGGACGAGCAAACCGGCCGCGTGATGGAGGGCCGCCGCTACTCCGACGGCCTGCACCAGGCTATCGAGGCCAAGGAAAACGTGCGCGTGGAAGACGCCACCCAGACCTACGCCACGGTGACCTTGCAGAACTACTTCCGCATGTACCACAAGCTGTGCGGCATGACCGGCACGGCCGAAACCGAGGCCGGCGAGTTCTGGGAAATCTACAAGCTCGACGTGGTGGTGATTCCGACCAACCGCCCCATCTCCCGCGCCGACGCCCACGACCAGGTGTACAAAACGGTGCGCGAGAAGTACAACGCCGTGGCCCTGGAAATCCAGAAGCTGGTGGAAGCCGGACGCCCGGTGCTGGTGGGTACCACGTCGGTGGAAATCAGCGAGTTGGTGAGCCGTATGCTGAAGCTGCGCGGCATCCAGCACCAGGTGCTGAACGCCAAGCAGAACCAGCGCGAGGCCGAGATTGTGGCCGGCGCGGGCTTTCCCGGCACCGTGACCATCGCCACTAACATGGCCGGCCGCGGCACCGACATCAAGCTCAAGGAAACCTCGAAGGCCGCCGGGGGCCTGGCCATCATCGGCACCGAGCGCCACGAGAGCCGCCGCGTGGACCGCCAGCTGCGGGGCCGCGCCGGCCGCCAGGGCGACCCGGGCACCTCGCAGTTTTTCGTGAGCCTGGAGGACAACCTCATGCGCCTGTTCGGCTCCGACCGCATCGCCAACCTCATGGACAAGATGGGGATGGAAGAGGGTGAAGTGATTCAGCACTCAATGATTACCAACAGCATCGAGCGGGCCCAGAAGAAGGTAGAGGAGAACAACTTTGGCACCCGCAAGCGCCTGCTGGAGTACGACGACGTGATGAACGCCCAGCGCGAAGTGGTGTACAAGCGCCGCCGCAACGCCCTGCACGGCGACCGGATGGAGGTGGATATCCTGAACATGATTTACGACGTGAGCGAGGACCTCGCCGTGGGCCACAAGCAAACCGGCGACTACGAGGACTTCAAGCTGTCCGTCATCAAAACCTTCGGCTACGACACCGAAATCACGGCCCAGCAGATGGGGGCCCTGCAAGCCCCGGCGCTCACCCAAAAGCTGTACGAAGAGGCCCTGGCTTACTTTGAGAGCAAGAACGAGCACATTGCCGCCAACGCCCTGCCGATGGTGAACGAGCTGCTGGCCCAGCCCAACGCCTACGAGAACATCGCCGTGCCCTTCACCGACGGGCGCAAGCACATTACGGCCCTGGCCAACCTGCGCCGGGCCCAGGCCACGCAGGGCCACGAAATCCTGCGCGGCATGGAAAAAGTGGCCGTGCTGAGCACTATCGACACGGCCTGGACGCAGCACCTGCGCCAGATGGACGACCTGAAGCAGGTGGTGCAAAACGCCGTGTACGAGCAGAAAGACCCGCTGCTGGTGTACAAGTTCGAGTCGTTCGAGCTGTTCAAGCGCATGATTGGCAAGGTGAACGAGGAGACCTCGGCCTTCCTCTTCCACGCCGACGTGCCGGTGCAGGAGGAAGCCGTGGGCACCAACCACGACGCCGAGTTCTACTACGAAGACGAGATTCCGCAGCCCAAACTGGTCGAGCAGAAGGAGCTGTCGTCGGTGTCGCTCGGCGCGGGCCCCGAAGACATGGGCCCCGAGGCCCCGCCCGTGGTAGCGGCCCCGGCCCCCAAGCAGGCCCCCGCCCGCAGCCAGAAAGTGGCCAACCGCAACGACAAGGTGAGCGTGCAGTACATGGACGGCCGCGTGCTGCGCGACGTGAAATACAAAACCGTGGAGCAAGACCTGCAAACCCAGCGCTGCGTGTTGGTGGACTAGGGGCCCCGGCTCGAAATAGAAAGGCGGCCTTCCCGGTGGGGAGGCCGCCTTTTTCGTGCGCATAGGTTGCGGCCCGGGCGCTGAAGTCCGCCGTTAAAGGCCGTCAAATGCTGGCCTGGTATTTGGCTTGCTGCCGGCAAATAGCTGACTGCTGCGGGGAGCGAAAGTTCCCTTTTGGCGGTGGGTTGCAGGGCTGCTGCGCAGGGCGTGGCCATTGCAGCCGGGTAAACGAGGTACCGTGCCAATGTTGAATATAAATTTATTAATAATCGATAAATTGCTGTTTACCATTTACTTACGGCTTAATATATTTGGTGAGCATAACCGTTAAAACGGGCTGTATTCAGGCTGTTTACAACCGCAACCCGCTGGTACCCAAAGCCCGTAAATAAGGTGTCCAATACCTATCCGCTTACGCCCCAAAGGGGCAGGCTGGCCAACACTATCAAACCGACTAATTCTACTTCCCGCTATCCATTCGTTATGAAACTATTGTTCCGCAAGTTTGCCACCGGATTGGGGGCTTTTTTATTGCTTTTGCTGGCCCTGCTGGCCGGTTTCGTCACGCGGGCCCACGAAACGGCCCCGCCCGCCCGGCCCCGCCCGGTGGCCACGTTCGTGGCCTTTGCGCCGGCAAGTGCGCCCCTGGCGGCCCGCTTCGGCGCGGCGGGGTAGGGCCCCGGCTACCCGCTACCTTTGCGGCATGAACCTCGCCGCCCGTATCGACCACACCCTGCTGCGGCCCGACTGCACGGAGGCCCAAATCCGGCAGCTGTGCCAGGAAGCGGCAGCTCACGGCTTCGCCAGCGCCTGCGTGCCGCCGTGCTACGTGGCCTTGGCCGCGGCGCTGCTCGAAGGCAGCCGCACGGCGGTGTGCACCGTCATCGGGTTTCCGCTGGGCTACGCCACGAGCCTGGTAAAATTCCGCGAAGCAGAGGTGGCCCTGGCCGACGGGGCCCGGGAACTGGACCTGGTGCTGAATATCTCGGCGCTGAAATCGGGCCACGTCGCCCGGGTACAGGCCGAAGTGCAGGACCTGGCCGACCTGGCCCACGTGCACGACGCCCTGTTGAAAGTCATCATCGAAACGGCCCTGCTCGACGCGGCCGAAGTGGAGCTGGCCTGCGGCCTGTGCGCCGCCGCCGGGGCCGACCACGTGAAAACCTCCACCGGCTTTGCCAGCCGGGGGGCCTCGCCCGACGACGTGCGGCTGATGCGCCGCGTGCTGCCGGCCGCCGTCAAAATAAAGGCCGCGGGCGGCATCCGCACGCGGGCGGCGGCGCTGGCCCTGGTGGCGGCCGGGGCCGACCGGATTGGCTCGTCGAACAGCTTGACCTTGATTGCGGACGATGAAACCCTCCCTGCTTAGCGTGCTGGCCGCGCCGTTTCTGCTGCTGCTGGCCGCTTGCGCCGGCACCGCGCCCCGCGCCACCGCGGCGGCCGACACGCTGCCCGGCGGCCGGGCCGCCACCGCGCTGCCCGCCGACGACCTGCGGGCCTACCGCCTGCCAGTGCCGCCCGCGCCGCCCGCCGCGGGGCCCGAAGCCGGAGCCAAAGCCCCGGTGCCGGCCCCGGCGGCCCCCCGGCCCCCCGCGCCGCTGCCCACCAACCAAGTGAACGCCCAGGTAGAGCAGCGCCTGCGCGACCAAGCCTACACCAACCAGGCCGTGAAGTACGCCCAGGGCTTCCGCCTGCTGGTGTACCTGGGCCTGGAGCGCGACCAGGCCATGGCCATCCGGCGGGCCGTCATCGGCCGCTACCCCGACGAGACGGACTACCTGTCGTTCAAGGCCCCCGTGTACCGGCTCTACGTGGGCGACTACCTCACCCGGCTCGACGCGGCCCGCGCCCGGGCCCGCCTGCGCGGCCTCACCCAACGCGCCGAAGTGGAAGCCACGCAGGTGTTAATCAACAAAAACCCGTGATTCAGACCATCCAGCGCCTCGCCGCCGCGCACGCCGCCGATACCGTGGCCGTGCGCCACCACCTGCACGCCTACCCCGAGCTGTCGTTTCAGGAAACCGAAACCGCGGCCTTCGTGGCCCAGGAGCTGCGCAAGCTCGGCCTCGACCCCCGGCCGGTGGCCGGCACCGGCCTGGTGGCCCTCATCGCAGGGCCGGCCGGGGGCCCCACCGTGGCCCTGCGGGCTGACATGGACGCGCTGCCCATTCAGGAGCTGAACGACGTGGCCTACAAGTCGCAGCGGGCCGGCGTGATGCACGCCTGCGGCCACGACGCCCACACGGCCTCGCTGCTGGGCGCGGCCCGTATTCTGGTGGCCCTAAGGGAGCAGGGCCAGCTGCCGGGCTCCGTGAAGCTGCTGTTTCAGCCCGGCGAGGAGCGGCTGCCGGGCGGCGCGTCGCTGATGATTAAAGAGGGCGTGCTCGAAAACCCCGCGCCGCGGAGCGTGCTGGGGCAGCACGTGTTTCCGCAGCTGCCGGCCGGCAAAATCGGCCTGCGCCCCGGCCGCTACATGGCCAGCACCGACGAGCTGTACCTCACCATCAAGGGCCAGGGCGGCCACGGGGCCATGCCCGAGCAAAACCTCGACCCGGTGCTGGTGGCCGCCCATATTATTGTGGCGGCCCAGCAAATCGTGAGCCGCCGCGCCAACCCCAAAATTCCGTCGGTGCTCTCGTTCGGGAAGGTGATTGCCAACGGGGCCACCAACGTCATTCCCAACGAGGTGTACATCGAGGGCACCTTCCGCACCCTGAACGAGGAGTGGCGCAACGAAGCCCACCGCCACCTGCGCCAGCTCTGCGAAGGCCTGGCCGCCAGCATGGGCGCGGTGTGCGAGCTGGAAATTCGCCGCGGCTACCCCTACCTCGAAAACGAGCCCGCCCTCACGGCCCGCACCCGCGCCGCCGCCGAGGAATATTTGGGCCCCGAAAACGTGGTGGAGCTGGACCAGTGGATGGCCGCCGAGGATTTCGCCTACTTCTCGCAGGCGGGCCCGGCCTGCTTCTACCGCCTGGGCACCCGCGCCGCCGACGGCCGCTTCGCCGCCTCCGTCCACACGCCCACCTTCGACATCGACGAAAAAGCCCTGGCCGTGGGCCCCGGCCTGATGGCCTGGCTGGCCGTGCGCGAGTTGCAAGCGCTGGCCGGTGAAAGCGTGGATTAGTTGTCGGTTGTTCGTTGTCAGTTGTTAGTCAAAATACAATAACCAGCTGATACCGAATGACTGACTACTTGATTTGCTTTTGAACGAGCACCCCATTATATCTTAACTATCTAGTTAATTCATGCGTCGCTTACTATCGTTACTGCTGCCGCTGGCGGCTTCGCTCACGGCCCGCGCCCAAACCACCCGCGCGACGCAGCCCCTGGCGCTGGTGCCCAACGCGCAAGCCGAACTGGCGCTGCAAAACGGCGACTACCTGCTGCTGGAAGTGGGCGCCTACCACTATACCGGCGACGACTATTCCAACCAGGGGGTGGCAGCGGTGAGCTACGAGCATTTTTGGTCTCCTAATTGGAGTTGGGGCGGCCGGGTGCTAGCCACGTACTACGGCGGCAGCAGCACGACGGTGGTACCCGAGGTGCTGCTGCGCCACCGCTCGGCTGTGGGCCCCCTCACCTTTGGGCAACGTTTAAGCGTGGAACGGCGCTTTTACAGCAATAACTCCGCCGGCAACCAGAACTGGGCTCGGCTGCGGCTCGACCTGGAAAAAATCATTCCCCTTGGCGGGGCCGACCCGGCCACCGGCCTGGCCCTGCGGCCCCGCCTGAGCTTCGAGGCCGCCACCCACCTGCGCTTGCAGAAGAACGATAACGAGCCTTCCGATCGGTTCATTCAGTACACCAACCTGCGGGCCGAAATAGGCGTGCGCACCGGGGCCCAGTTCGACTTCACGCCCTGGTTCGCTTACGGCACCAATTACATCGTCACGCTGCCCCAGTACGACAGCAAGGGCAACCAGACGGCCGGCGGCAACCTCAACACCCGCACCCCGCTGCTGGGCCTCGACGTGCGCTTCACTTTCGGGGCGGGCCTGGGCGCGGCGGGCCGCCAGCAGCTGCCAACCCAGCACTAGCCGGGGCCCCGCCCGGCCTGAGCCTGACGAATTTACCGCCGCGCGGGGCCCCGCAACGCGGAGTAGTGGCAAAAAGGCACCCTGCCCGGGGTGCCTTTTTTAATTGGCTTAAGTATTGTAGTTTGGCAAGCCGAAGGAGCGGACCGGCGGAGCGAACATTTCGCGCCATTTTTTGATTTTAAGAACAAGCAACCTTGCCGCACGAATTGGAATCCTTTTTGCGTTGTGGGGGAAGCGTTCCGGGCCCCGGTGCCTAGCGGAAAGTTCCGAAAAATTCTGGCATTCCGTTTGGATTTTGGCGGGCCCGCTTCCTCGGTCGAATACTTTAATTACTTTCTCTTTAACCAATCATGCAAGCAAAACAAATGATGCTCGGCCTGCTCGGTTCCGCCATTCTGGGCGGGGGCGTGGCCGTGGGCGGTTATAAGCTATTGGAAGCCGCCCCCACCAACGCCCCGCAGGCTGCGATGGCCGCCGACCCCAGCGTGCGCTACACCTCGGCCATGCGCAGCAGCAGCTACGCCGCCCCCGAGGGCCTGAACTTCGTGGCCGCCGCCGCCGCCGTGACGCCCGCCGTGGTGCACGTGATGACCGAGTACGCCGCCGCGCCGCAAGACGCGCACCGCCGCATGCAGATGGACCCCTTCCTGCGCCAGTTTTTCGGCGACGGGGGCGAGGGCCAGGGCCAGGAGCCGCAGGGCGGCGGCCAGGGTTCGGGCTCGGGCGTTATCATCGCTGCCAACGGCTACATCGTGACCAACAACCACGTGATTGACAAGGCCTCGAAAATTACGGTGGTGATGGACGACAAGCGCAAGTACGACGCCGAGCTGGTGGGGGCCGACCCCAACACCGACCTGGCCGTGCTGAAGGTGAAGGCCGACAACCTGCCCTTCGTGAAGTACGGCAACTCCGACGACGTGAAGGTGGGCCAGTGGGTCCTGGCCGTGGGCAACCCCTTTAACCTGAACTCGACCGTGACGGCCGGCATCATTTCGGCCAAGGGCCGCAACATCAACATCCTGCGCCGCGAGGACAACATGGGCATCGAGTCGTTCATCCAGACCGACGCCGTGGTGAACCCCGGCAACTCGGGCGGGGCCCTGGTGAACCTGAACGGCGACCTGGTGGGCATCAACTCGGCCATTGCCTCGCACACGGGCAGCTACGAGGGCTACTCGTTCGCCATTCCCAGCGCCCTGGTGAGCAAGGTGGTCGACGACCTGCTGAAGTACAAAGTGGTGCAGCGGGCCCTGCTCGGCGTGCAAATGCGCGAAGTGGACGCCACGCTGGCCTCGGAGAAGAAGCTCACCGGCCTCAACGGCCTGTACGTGGCCGGGCTGACGCCCAACAGCGCCGCCGCCGCCGCCGGCCTGAAGGAGGGCGACATCATCACCCAAATCAACGGCCTGGCCGTGAACACGTCGTCGCAGCTCCAGGAGCAGGTGGCCCGCTTCCGCCCCGGCGACCAGATTAAGGTGACCTACCTGCGCGGCGCCACGCCCACCACCGTGCTGGCCACCCTGCGCAACGCCACCGGCACCACCGCCGTGGTGCGCGAGGCCGCCGCCGCCGCCGCCCTCAAGTACGAAGGGGCCACGTTTGCCGCCGTGCCGGCCCCGCAGCAGAACAAGCTGGGCATTGCCGGGGGCGCGGCCGTGACCGGCATCAAGGGCAGCAATTTCCGCGAAACCGGGATGGCCGACGGCTTCATCATCACCCGCATCGATAAGAATATTGTGCGCAAGCCCGCCGACGTGCAAACCTACCTCGACCAGGCCCGCGACAACGCCGGGGCCCTCGTGGAAGGCGTGTACCCCGACGGCCGCAAGGCGTTCTATCCCATTGGCCAGGAGTAGGTTCCGGCCGCCAACACAACTAGCCCCGGCCGGTGCGGCCGGGGCTTTTTTTGGGTATTTTTGGGGGATAATTTTAGGATTTTAAACGAGCCTCTTGGGAGAATCCTACTGGCTGCAAGTATTTGAGCATTAGGCGGCTGTGATGGAAAATGTTGACTTTAAAAATTCAGTTATTTGCTTGTTCAAGTTGTAAGTTTGTTAGCCCGGACCACCGTCCAACCCCCGTTCTTTCGCGTAAGGGCCCCAACCTATTCTAGTCCGTTCGTGCCCTTGCATGGAAAGCGTTATCAATACCTTGCATATCCAAAACTTTAAGTCTATCCGCAGTGCGCTGTTGCACCCGCGGCGGGTAAATATTATCATTGGACAGCCCAACGTGGGCAAATCGACGCTGCTCGAAGCCATGAGCCTGCTCGGCAGTGTGCCCTACGAGCAGAAGCAGAAGTTCCTGGGCAGCTTCGTGCGCTACGACAAGCCGCGCCAGCTGTTCCACGATAACCTGACGGCCAACACCGTGAAGGTGGAAACCGACCGCGACCTGTGCCTGCTGGGCAAAAGCAGCCAGGGCCCCGGCTACCGCTACGCCAGCTTCAGCCACGAGGCCTACCGCGAGCTGCGCACCCAGATGGGCACGCCGCTGGCCGGCGGCCACCTCTCGCGGGCCGGCGACGACGGCCTGCTGCTCGAGCGCCTGCCCGCGTTTTTGCTGGGCGGGGCGCACGTGCCGCAGCCCGGCTACTACTACACCGAGCTGGACAAGCGCGGCTACCCCGGCCTGGTGGCCCCCGCCGAGGCCCGCTACCTGTCGTCGGGCACGCCCTGGCTGCCGCAGGCCGTGAAGGCCTACCGCTTCCGCAACAAAAACAAGCTGGCCGTGCCCCGGCCCGGCGCGGCCCTCTACCCGCCCTACGGCGACAACCTGGTGCGCGTGCTGGAAACCAACGCCGAGCTGCGCCGCGAGTTCGCGGGCCTGTTCGCCGCCCACGGCCTCACGCTGCGCGTGCGCGTGGACGCCGGCCGCCTGGAAATTTCCAAGGACCTCGACGGCCTGAGCACCGTGTACCCCTACACCAGCACCGGCGACGCGCTGCGCCGCCAGGGCTTCCTGCTGGCCCTGCTCGAATCGAACCGCAAGGCCATCATCCTGCTCGAAGAGCCCGAGGCCCATTCCTACCCGCAGTACGTGGCCGAGCTGGCCCGGCGCGTGGTGGCCAACGAAAACAACCAGTTTTTCCTCACCACCCACAGCCCTTACCTGTTCACGCAAATCATCGAGAACATGGTGCCCTTCGAAAACCGGGCCCTGGAGCTGGCCGTGTTCGTGGCCTACTACCAGGACTACCAAACCAAGGTGCGCCAGCTCTCCGACGAGGAGCTGCGCAACGTGCAGGGCGACAGCGCCAACGCGTTCCGCAACCTCAGCCACGGCGCACCCGACGGGGCGCGGCGGTAGGGAACGGCCGCACCCGCCGCAAAAAGCCCCGCCGGATGCTCCGGCGGGGCTTTTTCATGATGAATCAAACCAGGGCTTACTTGGCGTCGCTGCCCTTGTCTTTCTCCTTGGTTTTTTTGCCGTCGGCGTCCTTCGATTTGCGCTTTATCTTTTCGTTGGGCGCGGGGGTGGCCGGGGCGACGGCGGCGGCCGGGGCGGGGGCCGCGGCGGGCACGGGCTTGCCGTCGGTGTCCAGCTCCACCACTTCGTAGCCCAGGGCCTGCACGGCGGGCAGCTGCTTTTTGTCGCCTACCACCACGACGTACATGCTCTCGGGCAGGTCCTTCTGGGCGGCGGCTTGCACGTCGGCGCGGGTGAGGTTTTTCAGGATGGCGGCCTGCTGGGTCACGTAGTCGGGCTTGAGGTCGTACTCGACCAGGCGGGCGAGGAAGGCCGCTTTCTGGCCGCCGGTTTCGTACTTCAGGGCATCGCTCTGGCCCACTGAGGATTGCAGGAACGCTAGCTCCTCGTCGGTGATGCCGGTGCGGTAGCCCGAGATTTCGCTCATGAATTCCTTCACCGAGGCGGCGGTGGCGTCGGCGCGTACGCCGGCCTGGGCTGTGAAGGGCCCCGGGTTGCGCGTGCTTTGAAAATACGACTGGGCCCCGTAGGTGTAGCCCTTGTTTTCGCGCAGGTTCAGGTTGATGCGCGAGTTGAAGGCGCCGCCAAGCACGTAGTTGGTCAGGTAGGCTTTGTAGTAGTCGCCGGTGGCGTCGTAGGGCAGCGAGGTGAGGTAGCCCACCCGGATTTCCGACTGCGCCGCGCCGTCTTTGTTCACGAAGTACACGCGCGTCTTATCCGGCTGCGGAATGGCGGCCACCGTGGGCGGAATCACCACGTCCTTCTTGGCCCAGGTTTTCAGGAAGCCCAGCTGGGGCAGCACGTCGGCCTCGGCCACGTCGCCCACCACCACCAGCGACGCCACGTTGGGCGCGTAGTTGGCGGCGTAGAAGGCTTTTACGTCGTCGAGCGTGAGGGCCCCCACCGAGGCGGTGGTGCCGATGGCGGGCACGCTCATGATGCTGGCCGGGCCGTAGAGCAGGCGGCCGTAGGTGTTGTTGGCGATGGCCACCGGCAGCGTTACCTGGTTGGCGATGCCCTCCAGGGTTTGCTTTTTAAGGCGGGCAAAGTCGGCGGCGTCGAAGCGCGGGTGCAGCAGCACCTCCTGCACGATGGCCAGGGTGGCGGGAATGTTTTTCGTCAGCGACTGCACGTACACGGTCGTGTTGTCGTTGCCGGCGTTCACGCGCACGGCGCTGCCGAGCTGGTCGAGGGCGGCGCTTAGCTGCTCGCCGGTGTACTTGGCGGTGCCCTCGTTCAGCATGGCCGCCGTGAGGACGGCAATGCCGGCCTTGGCGGGGTCGGCCTGCTCGAGGCGGTGGCCGCCGCGGATGGTGAGCAGCATCGTCACGGCTGGGATTTCGGTGTTGCGGGTGCCCACCACTTTCAGGCCGTTGTCAAACGTGGCTTCGTACAGCGCCGGCACCTTCACCACAGGGTTGCCGCTGCTCTTGGGCTGCACATTGCGGTCAAACGTGTCCTGGGCCTTCACGTAGGTCAAGCCCGCGTACTGGTCCTTGGGGGCCTGGTAGCCCGCTTTATCCACGGTGAAGTTGTCCTTGTGGGCCACCAGCTCGGGCTTGCCCTTGGGCACCACGCTCAGGATGACGGCGTGCTTGCCCTTGAGGTACTTGTCGTACACGCGCTGCACATCGGCCTTGGTGAGGGCCCGCAGGCGCTGCAATTCCACGGCCAGGTAGTTGGGGTTGCCGGTGTAGGTTTGGTAAGCAGCCAGCAGGCTCACTTTGCCCTGTACGCTGGCCAGGCCGTTCACCACCTGGGCCTCGCGGCTGGCCTTGAAGCGCTGCAAGGCGGCATCGCTCACGCCGGTTTTCTCAAACTCGGCCAGGCTCTGGCGTAGGCGTACTTCGGTGCTGTCAAGGCCTTTGCCGGGGAAGGCGCGGGCCTGCAGGGTAAACTCGCCGGCCAGCTCGGAGGTGTTGCTGTAGGCCCCGGCCTGTACGGCCTTCTGGGTTTTGACCAGGTTTTTGTAGAGCAGCGAATTGTTGCCCTGGCCGATGATTTCGGCCAGCGCTTCGAACGCTACTTCGTCGGGCGTGTTCTGGGGCACGCTCGGAAACACCATGTCCAGCAGCGGGAAGCGCACGTTGTCCTCGTAGCTGACGTAGCGGTCAGCGGTCAGCACGGGCTCGGGCAGGTGCTGGTTTTGCACCGCGGGGCCCCGCTTGATGGGCCCGAAGTATTTCTCGGCGTACTTCACCACGTCGGCCGTTTTCACGTCACCGCCCACGGTCAGCGTCGCGTTGTTGGGGCCGTACCAGCGCAGGAAGAAGTTCTTGAGGTCGTTGACGTTCGAGGCGTCCAAATCGCTTAGCGACCCGATGACCGACCACGAGTAGGGGTGGCCGTAGGGGAAGAGCGTCCGGCCGATGTACTCGCCCGCCTGGCCGTAGGGCGCGTTGTCCACGCGCTGGCCCCGCTCGTTTTTCACGGTAGCGCGCTGAATCTCGAACTTCTTCTGGCTCACGGCGTCCAACAGGAAGCCCATGCGGTCGGCCTCCAGCCACATTCCGGTTTCGAGCTGGTTATTGGGCAGCGTTTCGAAGTAGTTGGTGCGGTCCTGGGTGGTGCTGCCGTTCAGGGTGCCGCCGGCGGCCGTCACTAGCTTGAAGTGCTGCTGGTCACCCACGTGGTCGGAGCCCTGGAACATCATGTGCTCGAAGAAGTGGGCAAAGCCCGACTTGCCGATTTGCTCGCGGGCCGAGCCCACGTGGTAGGTCACGTCCACGTGCACCAGCGGGTCGGAGTGGTCCTCGGTCACCACCACGGTCAAGCCGTTGGGTAGCACGTACTTGCTGTAGGGGATGGTGAGGGCCCCGGGCTTGCGCACCACGGTTTCCACCAGCTTGGCGCCGGTGGCGGCGGGCTTGGCGGCCACCACGGTTTTGGGCTTGGGCGTGGGCGCTTTTTTGGTTTGGGCGGCGGCCGGTTGCAGGGCCAGCGCCGTGCCCAAGCCCATCAGCCAGAGTCTTTTTTGCATCATCGGAAGAAAGAATGGAAAACTGTGAATATCGCCGGCAAGTTAGGCGCAAATGACACCGATTCTTCACCCGGCGCTGCACAAAACCAGCGGCTTGGGGGCCCCGGGGCGGCGGGCCGCCCGGGGCCCTACTTTTGCCTGGGCCCCGCCGCCGCGTGGGGCCCCTTCCGTTGCCTTCCCATCCCCGTTCTATTAAGAAGATGAAGCAAGCCCTCGAACAAGAAACCGCCGCCGACCTCGCCGTGCCCGGCGGCCACCTCCACGCCGACCCCCACGGCCTGCAAGACGTACTGCGCCAGCTCGGCGTGGAAGCCGATAACGCTGCCTACTGCACTGGCCGCACTTGGGGTGGGGCCCCCAACGCCGACCGCCGCGTCATCAACGCGCCCGCCGACGGCCAGCGCATCGCCAGCGTGGCCTTCGCCACGGCCGCCGACTACGAAACCGTGGTGCAGGCCGCCCAAGAAGCCTTCAAAACCTGGCGCCTGGTGCCGGCGCCCAAGCGCGGCGACATTGTGCGCCAGATTGGCAACAAGCTGCGCGAATGCAAGGAGCCGCTGGGCAAGCTGGTGAGCGCCGAGATGGGCAAAATCCTGCAAGAGGGCCTGGGCGAAGTGCAGGAAATGATTGACATCTGCGACTTTGCCGTGGGCCTGAGCCGGCAGCTGCACGGCTTCACCATGCACTCGGAGCGGCCCGCGCACCGCATGTACGACCAGTACCAGCCGCTGGGCGTTGTGGGCATCATCTCGGCCTTCAACTTCCCGGTGGCCGTGTGGGCCTGGAACGCCATGCTGGCCGCCGTCTGCGGCGACGTGAGCATCTGGAAACCCTCCGAGAAAACGCCGCTCACCGCTGTGGCCGTGCAGCACATTATTAAGGAAGTGCTGGCCGACAACGACATCCCCGAGGGTGTGTTCAACCTGATCATCGGCGACGCCGCCATCGGCGCGGCCATGGCCGCCGACCGGCGCGTGCCGCTGGTTTCGGCCACGGGCAGCACCCGCATGGGCCGCAAAGTGGGCGAAGTGGTGGGGGCCCGCCTGGGCCGCGCCCTGCTGGAGCTGGGCGGCAACAACGCCATCATCGTCACCAAAAACGCCGACCTCAACATTGCCATCCGCGCCATCGTGTTTGGGGCGGTGGGCACGGCCGGGCAGCGCTGCACCAGCACCCGCCGCGTCATCATCGAGGACGGCATTTTTGCGGACGTGAAGCAGCGCCTGCTGGCCATCTACCCCAAGCTGCCCATCGGCCACCCGCTGCAAGCAGGCACCCTCGTGGGGCCCCTGATTGACGGGGCCGCCGTGGCCGCCTTCACCGGGGCCCTGGCAAAAGTGCAGGCCGAAGGCGGCACGCTGCTGACCGGCGGCGAGGTGCTGACGGGCCCCGCCTACGCCGGCGGCCACTACGTGCGCCCCGCGCTGGTGGAAGTGGAAAACCACTACGCCACGGTGCAGGAAGAAACCTTCGCGCCCATCCTCTACCTCATCCGGTACCGCGGCGACGTGCAAAACGCCATCGACCTGCAAAACGACGTGCGCCAGGGCCTGAGCAGCAGCATCTTCACCCTGAACATGCGCGAGGCCGAGGCCTTCCTGGCCGCCAGCGGCTCCGACTGCGGCATTGCCAACGTGAACATCGGCACGAGCGGGGCCGAAATCGGCGGCGCGTTCGGCGGCGAAAAGGAAACCGGCGGCGGCCGCGAGTCCGGCTCCGACGCCTGGAAAGTGTACATGCGCCGCCAAACCAACACCATCAATTACTCCACCGAACTGCCCCTGGCCCAGGGCATCAAGTTCGATATTTAGGGCCCCGGGTAGACTTTTGAATAAAGCGGCCTGCTCAAATGCTGGAGCAGGCCGCTTCGTTATAGGTCCAAATCGAGCGGTAATAAGCCGCTGCGCACGGCAATTACTGAAATTCGGCCATCGTCGAACAAGCGGTAGACGATGCGGTACTGACGGTACAGCAACTCTCTAATGGCCGGCTGCTGGTACTCGGGCACCATCCGGCCAAGCTGGGGAAATGCTTCCAGCTGGGTCACCTTGGTGAAAATCGATTCTATGAAGCGGGCAGCTGCGCTGGCCGAGTGTTCAGCCAGGTGTTCTTTGATTGCTAAAATGTCTTCGAGGCAAACCGTGAGAAACTCAGGCCGCATGAGAGGCCGCATTCATTAGGCGTTGCGCTTCTTCAAAAGAAACGCCAGTACCGGGCTGCTCGGACAGCGCAATACGTTCTTCTAAGTGCTGCACAAACAGTAGCCGCTCAAATAAATCCTCTAATTGAAAATCATCAGGCAGGTTTTGCAAAGAAGTTATTACCTGTTCTTTAGTCATGGCGTAGGCAATAGGATTAGGATGGCAATTTACGCCGGAACGGAATAATAATGAATCCTATAGACTGAATAAGTCTAGTTACAGCAGCTTGCGCAATGCCCACAGGCTCCACAGCACCACCATCAGGCCCACGCCCAGAAACATCCAGCGGGTGGGGATGCGGCCGGCCAGGCGGGCGGCGATGGGCGCGGCCGCCACGCCGCCCACGATGAGGCCCGCCACGATTTGCCAGTGCGAGAGGCCCAGGAGCGAGAAAAACGTGAGGGCGCTGGCGAGCGTCACGAAGAACTCGACCAGGCTGACGGTACCGATGACGTAGTTGGGCGTGCGGCCGTTGGCGATGAGCGTGCTCGTGACCAGGGGCCCCCAGCCGCCCCCGCCGAACGAGTCGAGGAAGCCGCCGGCGCCGGCCAGCCAGCCGGCGTTCTTCACCTTGCGCCGCCGCTCGCGCTGCTTGCGCACGGCCTTCACCAGGATGCGGATGCCCAAAATGAGCAGGTACACGGCCAGCAGGGGCTTGATGTAATTAGCGTATTTTTCGCCGAAGTGGGCCAGCAGCAGGGCTCCGCCCACGGAGCCGGCGACGCCCGGCAGCAGCAACACCTTGAACAGGCGCTTGTTGACGTTGCCGAACCGGTAATGGTGGTAGCCCGAGGCCCCGCTGGCAAACATCTCGGCCGTGTGGATGCTGGCGCTGACCGCCACCGGGCTCAGGCCCAGCGACATGAGGCTGATGGCCGACACCACGCCGTAGCCCATGCCCAGCATCCCGTCGATGAGCTGCGCCCCGAAGCCCACCGCCACGAACGTGTAAAACGTGCCCGACGAGCGGACGACGCCCCACACCTGCGGCCAGGTGAAGTAGTACGACAGGATGGTGAGCATCAAAAACAGCGCGAAGGCCCCCAGCGTGGCCGTGGCCACGTGCTGCCAGTAGGCCACGGCCGACGCCTCGTCGGCGGGCCCGAAGGCGGCCACGGCGTGCAGGCGGCGGGCCACCGCGCCGGCTTGCACGCGGCCGTGCAGGGCCGCGTCGTCGGTGGCCACCAGCACGAGGTCGTGGCCGGCTAGGTCGTCGGGGGTGAAGGCGCGGCGGCGCAGAATAACCTGCTCGTGCTGCGCCGCCAGCGCGTAGAGGGCCGGCAGCAGCTGCGGGGCCACCACGGTCACGGCCGCGTGCGGGTGCTCGTGCAGCACGGCCGCGAGCTGGGCCAGGGCCTCGGGGCCGCCGCCCACCAGCAGCACCCGCCGCTGCGCCAAGTCCAGGAATATGGGCAGCGCGGGGCCCGGCGGCGCGGGCCGGGGAGCCGCCGCCGCTGGGGGCACAGGCAAAAGGAGGTCGGTAGCCATATTCAGGTGTAAAATAAGACTTAATCGCGAAAGCAGCGCCCCGGCGGGCCGGGGCCCCGGCTCCGGCCTGCCGGGCCTCGTGCGGCGGCCTGGTACCCCTTAACCGGCCTGCCCCATGCAACCCACGAACCCAACGCCCGGTCTTTGGGTTGCTGACGCGTTCCTTTCCTACATTGCCTGCATGGAAGCCCTTGCTTATTCTGCTTACGTCGACATCAACGCGCCGCTGGTGGAGCGCTGCCGCCTGCACGACCCCCAGGCCCAGGCCGAGCTGTACCGGCGCTACGCCAAGGCCATGTTCAACGCGGCCCTGCGCATCACCGGCGACTACGCCGAGGCGGAAGACGTGCTCCAGGAGTCGTTCCTGAGCGCCTTTCGCGAGCTGGGCACTTACAAAGGCGACTCGGCGTTCGGGGCCTGGCTGAAGCGCATCGTGGTCAACAAAAGCATCAATTGCCTGCGGCAGCGGCGGCTGGCGCTGGTGCCGCTGGGCGAGCAGCACCACGACGCGCCCGCCGACAGCGGGGCCGCCGCCGGGCCCGACGACGACGCGGAAACCCATTACCGCGCCGACGTGTTGCGCCGCTGCATCCAGGAGCTGCCCGACGGCTACCGCGTGGTGCTCACGCTCTACCTGCTCGAAGGCTACGACCACCTGGAAGTAGCCGGCATCCTGGGCATCTCCGAATCCACGTCCAAGTCGCAGTACAGCCGGGCCCGCACCAAGCTGCGCGAGCTGGCGGCCCGGCAGGGGCTGCGCTGATGGTACTACTATTGCCGGGCCCCCGCCCTTTTTTGCTTTTCCTCTTTATGCCGCGCCGGCAGCCCTTCCCACCCACCGCCGCCCGCCTGTCCTTACCACTACCATGCAATCCGCTAAGCCCGATTCGTTAGAACACTTTGTTGAGCGGCACCGCGCCGATTTCGACGCCCACGAGCCGCGCCCCGAGCTGTGGGCTGCCCTGGCGCAGGAGTTGGCCGCGCCCCGCGCCGCCGGCCCCGAAGCCGCGCCAGCGGCCCCGCCCGCCCCGGCGCTGCCCGCCGCCGCCCGGGCCCCGTGGCTGCACCGCTACGGCGTGGCCGCCGCGCTGGCGCTGCTGGTAACGGCCGCCGGGGCCAGCGAGGCCTGGAAGTCGGGGCACGCGCCGGCCGGGGCCGAGCCGGGCATCGCCGCCGAGCCGGTGCTGCGCGTGCCCGCCGCTGGCTCCGACGCGGCCCTGTACCTGGGCGGCGACCCGCAACCGCTGGCTGCTGCCGACCGCAACGACCTTACCGAGAGCCGCCTGGCCACGGCCGTGCGCGGCATGGAAACCTACTACGTGGCCCAGCTCAGCGAGCGCAAAACCGAGCTGCGCCAGCTGGCCGATTCGGCCGCTGGCAGCCCCACGGCCGAGTGGCGGCACGAGCTGGCCGGCCTCGACTCGAGCTACCAGTCGCTGAAAGCCGAGCTGCCCCGCCACCCGCAGCCCGACGTGGTGCTGAGCGCCATGAACCGCAACCTGCAAATCCGCCTCGACCTGCTCGACCGCCAGTTGCAGTCGCGCACCATGGCCCAGGGCCGGCCGGCCGGCTCCGCCGGGGGCCTCGTGCTGGCCGACAGCCGCTACCACCGCCTGCCGTAGTGGGGCCCCGCACCACTCGACGGGGCGCGGGCTGGGCGGCGCTGGCCCTGCTGGCCGCGGGGCTGCTGGGCCCCGGCGGGCCCGCCCAGGCCCGGCGCGGGCCGGGGGCCCCGGCCGGCCAGACCGGCGCGGGCCAGCAGGGCCCGGCGGCCCCGGCGGGCCCCGAGCAGCTGGCCGGGCCGGCCGATGCCGCCGCTACGCCCCCCGTGGAGCTGCGCCGCCACCTGAGCCGGCGCTATCGGGTGCCGGCCGGCGGCCGCCCCTTTGCGCTGGAGGCCCGCTACGGCCGGGTGCAAATCAACACCTGGGGCAAGGCTGAAATTAAGGTGGAAGCCGAGCTGGTGGCCCGCTCCGAAACCGACGCCGGGGCCCGCCAGGTGCTGGACGCGCTGGGCGTGCAGTGGCTCGACTACGACGCCCGCACCGGCGGCGTGCTGGTGGCCTCGCAGTTCGGGCCGATGCTGCGCGGCCGCAGCGGGTGCAGCGGCCGGCGCTACGAAATCAATTACACGGTGTGGCTGCCCGCCGCCACGGCCCTGCGGGTGGCCAACGGCTTCGGCACCGTGACGGTGGCCGACGACCTGACGGGCCCCACCGACCTGGCCGTGGACTACGGCGACCTGCGCACGGCCCGCCTCGGGAGGGGCCGCAACGCGGTGCGCGTGGCCAACGGCAACTGCACCATTCCGTTCGCGGGCCGCGCCAGCATCGACGCCAGCTACGCGCACCTGCGCCTCGACGCCGGCCAGACCGTGGACCTGCGCACCAACTACGCCGACGTGGAGGTGGGCACCGTGGAAAACCTGGTGGTGCACAGCAAGTACGGCGACGTGGCCCTGGGCACGGTGCGCTCGCTGCGGGGCTCGTCGGGCTTTTCGCGGGTGAGCGTGGAGAAGATAGGGGAGGAGCTGGACATGGCCCTGCGCTACTGCCCCGATTTCGAGGTGCGCGGCACGGGCCCCAACTTTCGCCAGATTACCCTCGACGGCGGCTACAGCACCATCCGCCTGGGCTTCGCCGCCACCCCGGCCTTCCGCTTCGACGTGCGCACCGAGCAGGGCCAGCTGCTGGTGGACCCCGCCCTGGTGCGGGTGCTTTCGGAAGCCCATCAAGCGCAGTCGAGCGACGTGTCGGGCGTGTTCGGGCGGGCCCAGCCGGCGCGGGGCGCGGGCAACGTCAGCATCAAGGTGCGCTACGGCACGGTGCGCTTCAGCCGGTAGGCGAAGGGGATGCAGAAGCGGTTTTCAAACTAAAAGAACGTCGTGCTGAGCGCAGCCGAAGCATCTCTCCCGCAGCAGTAATCGGTTTGATTGGTTATGCAGTAGAGACGCTTCGGCTGCGCTCAGCACGACGGTTCCCTATAGTCCAAGTAGTCGCTGGGGCCCCGCAGGCCCGGAGCACGGCCGCCGCAAAGCGGGCCCCGCCCTACCTTCGGCCGCCCACTCACCCGGCTTGTTTCTCATGCGCACCTTCAACTGGGCCATCCTGGGCCCGGGCCACATCGCCCGCAAATTTGCCGCCGACCTGGCGCACGTGCCCGGGGCCCGGCTGCACGCCGTGGCCTCGCGCCGCCGGGCCACGGCCGAGGCCTTCGCCGCCGAGTTCGGGGCTCCCCACGCCGTGGGCAGCTACGCAGAATTGCTGGCGGTGCCCGGCATCGACGCCGTGTACATCGCCACGCCGCACTCCGAGCATCACGCCCACACCTTGCTGTGCCTGCGCGGCGGCCTGCCCGTGCTGTGCGAAAAAGCGTTTGCCCAGAACACTAGCCAGGCGCAGGAAATGGTGCGCGTGGCCCAAGAGCAGGGCGTTTTCCTGATGGAAGCGTTTTGGACGCGCTTCTTCCCGGCCATCGCCCAGGCCCTGGAGCTGGTGCAGGCGGGCACCATCGGCGAGGTGAAGCACCTGGTGGCCGACTTTGGCTTCGCGGCCACTTTTGAGCCCGAAGGGCGGCTGTTCAGCCCCGCGCTGGCCGGCGGCTCCCTGCTGGATGTTGGCGTGTATCCGCTCTTCATCAGCCAGCTGTTCCTGGGGAGGCCGGCGGCTGTGCGGGCCGTAGCCACGCCCACCGGCACCGGCGTAGACGCGAACTGCGCGATGGCGCTGGCCTACGCCAGCGGGGCCACGGCTACGCTGTTTTCCACCATCGCCGCCCCCACCGACAACCGCTGCGTGCTGTACGGCACCAAGGGCCAGCTGCAGCTCCTGGGGCGCTTCCACGCGCCCACCGGCGTACGGGTGCAGCTGCTGGGCGAGGAAGAAGCGCGGGAATACCCCGCGCCCACGGCGGGCGGCGGCTACCACTACGAGGCGGCGCACGTGCAGCAGTGCCTGGCCCAGGGCCTGCGCGAGAGCCCGCTGCTGCCGCTGGCCTTCAGCCTGGAGCTGATGGAGCGGCTGGACGCGGTGCGGCGCGAAATCGGGCTGCGCTACCCGGGCGAGTGAGCCGCCGGGGCCCCTGGTGTTGGCCGGCAAAGCCCCCGGAATGCCGTTACTTTACCGGGTGTCCCGCTTCCTCCTTCCGCTGCTCGGGCTGCTGGCCGGCCCCGCCCTGGCGCAGTCCGGGCCGCGCCCTTCCGCCGCCGCCGTGTCCGCCGCCCCGTCTTCTTCGCTGAAAACATACGCCCTGCGCCTGCGCCCCGGCGACGACCTGCGCCAGGGCCTCCTGGCCTTTGTGCAAGCCCAGCACCTGCGGGCGGGGGCCCTGCTCACGTGCGTGGGCAGCCTCACGGTGGCCACGCTGCGGCTGGCCAACCAGGAGGGCCCCACCGAGTACCGCGGCCACTTCGAGATTGTGTCGCTCGTGGGCACGCTTTCCACCAACGGCTCACACCTGCATTTGTCGGTGGCCGACAGCACGGGCCGCACCCTGGGCGGCCACCTGCTCGACGGCTGCCGCGTCTACACCACCGCCGAAATCGTGCTGGCCGAACTGCCGGCGCTGGAGTTCCGGCGCGAAACCGACCCCACCTTCGGCTACCATGAATTGGTAGTGAGCCCCGCGCTGGGCCATGCAAAAAAATAATACTGGCGGATGGATAATTAATGAGCAAATCGGGGCGCAGATGCGCTACCAGTGCTTATTATTGTGGCAGTGCCCGCCGGCCCGGCCGGGGACGCACAGCCCTTTCCGGTCCTGTTATACTTCTTCTACCGATTGTTATGTTACGCACTATTTGCGGGGCCGGCTTGGCCCTGCTGGTGCTGGCCCCGCGGCTAGGCGCGGGCCAGCAAGCCCCCTCGTGGCCTGCCCAAGGGCAGCTGGTGAAGGAAGGAGTGGCCCTGCACGACAAGGAAGACTACGCCGGGGCCATTGCCAAGTATCGGGCCGTGACGCCCGGCGACACCACCTACGCCCTGGCCCAGAGCGAGCTAGCCCTGTCGCTGGAGGCCGCCGGGCAGCACGCCGAGGCTGCCGAAGCCGCCCGCCACGCCCTGGCCATCAACCCCTTTGAGGGCATTACCTACGCAACGCTGGCCGATGCCCAGGAAGAGCTGAAGCAGCCCGAGGCCGCCTTGGCTACTTACCAGCAAGGCCTGCACTTGTTCCCCTACAGCCAGACCCTGTACTACAACCAGGGCCTGACGCAGCTGCGCCAGGGCCAGACGGCTGCCGCCCTGGCCAGCCTCCAGCACAGCCTGGAGCTGAAGCCCTTACACGCCAACTCGCACCGGCTGCTGGCCTTGCTGGCCGCCGAGCAGGGCCACACGTCCCACGCACTCCTCAGCTCGCTGCTGTGCCTGGCCACCGGCGATGCCAGCCCGGCCGCTCACAGCGTGCTGGTGCAGGCCGAGCGGCTGGCGCAGGGCGTGCCGGTGGTGCTCGACAACGAGCGCACGGCCCCGGTGTCGCCCAACGAAGCGTTTGCCGAGCTGGACCAATTGCTGGAAAGCAAAGTGGCTTTGCAAAAAGAATACGTGTCGAAAGTGAAGTTTGCGGCGGCCGTGGTGAAGCAGACCCAACTGCTGGTGGAAAAATTTCCGGTAGACGGGCCGGCCACCGATTTTTGGGTGCGGGCCTACGCGCCAGTGGTGGCCGTGCTGCGCCGCAACGACAACTTGGTGCCCTTTACCTACCTCATCCTGCAATCAGCCGACGACAAAAGCGCGGCCCAGTGGCTTAAAAGCAACAAAGGCAAAGTCGATGCGCTGGTGCGCGAACTGGTGCCCGCCCTGCTCACCTTGCGCGAGCAGCAGCAGGTGGTGGGCGGTGCGCCCGGCCAGCGCGTGGCCGGCTGGTTCAGCGACGGCGAGCTGGACGGCCTGGGCCCGGGCCGCCGGGAACAAGGCAAGTTCGTGGGCTCCGGCGCGTGGATTGGGGTGAGCAGCGCGGGCGCGGTAACGGAGCGCGGGCAGTACAACGCGGCTGGCCAGGTCACGGGCCCGTGGCAAGTGCTGCGGCCCGACGGCACCCCGCAAGAAACCTTGTCCTTTGACAAGGGCGTGCGCGAAGGCCCCACCAAGGAGTTTTACCCCGGCGGCCAGCCCTCGCTGGAAATCACCTACCACCTGGGCAAGGCCGAGGGCCCCGCCACCCGCTACAACGAGTGCGGGGCCCGCACCAGCACGCGCACCCTGAAAGCCGGCAACCTGGAGGGCCCTTACGCCACGTATTACGCCAACGGCCAAGTGCACTTGCGCGCCGTGGCCCACGCCGACGAAACCGACGGTTTGGAAGAAGGCTTTTACCCCGACGGCACCCCCGAGTACAGCATCGTGCTGGCGGCGGGCAAAAAACAGGGCCCCTACGCCACGTACTACCCCAACAAGGCCCCCGAAAAGAAAGGCACCTACGACCAGGGCACCCTCCACGGGCCCTACGCCGAATATTTTGCCGCCGGTACCCTGCGCGAGGATGGCCGCTTCGAGCACGGCAAGCGCGCCGGCACCTGGCACGAATACTTCCCCGGCGGCAAGCCGAGCGTGGAAAAAAGCTACGACGAGGCCGGGGAGCTGCACGGCCTCTACCGCGACTACGACGAGCAGGGCCACCTATACGCCGACACCGAGTACGCCCACGGCCGCACTGCCCGGTTGCGCTACTACGACCGGGCCGGTAAAACCGCGCTCGACCAGCCCGTGAAAAAAGGCCGCGTGCCGGTGCACGCCATCGACGCCGACGGCCGGCCGCTGGCCACGGGCACCTTCAACGACGGACAATTTGCCGGCGAATGGAAGTGGTTTTACCCCGACGGCCAGGTACGCGAAATCAGCCACTACGACGACAAGGGAGTAAAAGCCGGCGTGTCGGAGGTCTTCTTTCGCGACGGGCAGGTGCAGCAGCGGCTGCACTACGGGGCCGATGGTAGCCTCGACGGCTACTTTGAGCGATTCCTGGCCGACGGCCAGTTGGCCCAGGCCGGCTACTACCAAGCCGGCGAGCGCCAGGGGCCCTGGAAAGACTATTATCCCACCGGCCAGCTCAGCGAAGAGTACGAGCTGCACAAGGGCCTGCAAAACGGGCTGGCCCGCAGCTACGCGCCCGGTGGCAAGCTCACCCAAGAGCGCACGTATGCCTACGACCAGCTGCGCCGCATCGCCACCTACGACTCGACGGGGCGGGTGCTGACGCAGGTCGACCTCACGCCCGCCAGCAAGGAGTACGTGCTGCACTACCCCGGGGGCCAGCCGCTGTACCGAACCGCCCTCTCGTGCTATGACAGCTACGGCCCGGTCACGTGGCTGCGGCCCGACGGCAGCGTATCGGTCAGCGGCAGCTTGCTCAACGACCGCCGCTACGGGCCCTACCAAACGTTTTTTGCCACCGGCAAGCCCAACCAGGTGTTGGAATACCAGGGCGGCCAGGTGAACGGCGATTGGCAGGCCTTTTACCCCAGCGGGCAGCTGCGCGCCAAAGGCCGCTACGCCAACGGCCAGCAAGAAGGCGAGTGGATTTTTTATTTTGACAACGGCCAGGTGGAAACGGTACAGCAGTACGTTGCCGACGAGCTGCACGGCCCGAGCCGTCGCTACAACCCCGCCGGCGAGCTGTTGGCCGAGAAGCGCTACGAGCACGGCGCGCTCGTGAGCTTCCGCGGGCCCGGGGCCCCCGAAGCGCCCTGGCAGTCCCTAGCCAACCTGAGCGGCCCCGTGCAAACCGCCTTCGCCAACGGCCGCCCCGCCACCGCCGAAACCTACGCCCACGGCGAGCCCACCGGCCCGGCCACGCTCTACTACGCCGCGGGTGGGGTGTTTCGGCGCGGGGCGTACCAGCACGGTGCGCGCGTGGGCCTGCTGGAAAGCTTCTACCCCAACGGCAAGCTCATGGAGCAGGAACATTACCTGCACGGCGAACTGCACGGCCGCTGCCGCTATTACCGCCCCGACGGCACCCTGGAACGCGAAGAAACCTACCTCAGCGGCGAGCGCAGCGGCCCCGCCACCGCCTACAACGCCGCCGGTAAGCCCTTGCACACCGACGTGTACTGGAACCAGATGGTGTACGGGAAGAAATAACGAAGCCGGACAATCTTATCCTATTAACCTATTGATTATTAATTGAATCATTATGCTGCGTCGATTATTCCTGCTGCCGGCCTTGCTACTGGCGGTGGCGGCCCGCGCCCAGGCCCCCAGCCCGCTGCTGGCCGCCATGCAGCAGCAATACCCGGGCGAAAAAGCCGTGTACCTGGAGCTGCGGCAGGACCTGACCGTGGAAATCCGCAACGATTCGGTGCAGGTGCTGGCCCGCCACCACGCCGACATGCTGCACCTCGGCGAACAGTCGGCCATGTACGCCAACGACCGGGTGTCCAGTTCCCACTTCAGCCGCTTGCAGAAGCTGGGGGCCCGCACGCTGGTGCCGGCCGGCGACAAGTTCAAAACCGTGAAGGTGACGGACTTCAAGGACAAGTTTGAGATGCAGAACGGGGTGTTTTTCGACGATACCCGGTCCACGTCGTTTTCGTTTCCGGCCGTCGGGCCCGGGGCCCGCACTGTCACCGACTACACCGTGCGCCACGTGGATGCCCGCTTCGTGCTGCCGTTCTACGTGGCTTCCTACGTGCCCGTGCGCCACGCCGAGCTGACCATTACGGCCCCCAGAGGCGTGCGCATCGGCTACAAAACCTTCCACGCCGAGAACACGCCCATCAAGTACACGCAGGAGGAAAAGGGCAACCAGGTTGTGTACCGCTGGACGGCCGACAACCTGCCTAGCCCGCCCCGCGACGAGGACGCGCCCGAGGCGAGCTACTACCTGCCGCACATCGTGTTTTTCGTGGAGGAAGCACCCGTGGGCGGGCAGGCCCGGCAACTGCTCTCGGGCGTGCCCCAGCTGTACACGATGTACGCCGACTTCGTGCGTCGCATCGACCGGCACCCGAGCCCGGCCTTGCAGCACCGCGTCGACTCGCTGGTGTCCGGGGCCCCCAGCGAAGAAGAAAAAGTGCGCCGCATTTACTACTGGGTGCAGGACAACGTGCGCTACATCGCCTTCGAGCAGGGCCTGCGCGGCTTCATTCCGCACGACGCCGGCCTGGTGTGCGCCCGCCGCTACGGCGACTGCAAGGACATGGCCAACCTCACCAACGAGATGCTGCACCTGGCCGGCGTGCAACACGCCTACCTGACCTGGGTGGGCACCCGCGACCTGCCCTACAAGTACGCCGAGCTGGCCACGCCCGGCGTCGACAACCACATGATTGCCACCTACGAGCCCACGCCGGGCCACTACGTGTTCCTCGACGCCACGAGCAAGCACACGCCCTACGGCATGCCCTCGGCCATGATTCAGGGCAAGGAAGGGTTGCTGGCGCTGGACGCCAAAACCAGCCGCGTGGTCGACATCCCGGCGATGGACAAGGCCCGCAGCGGTGCCGACGACACGTCGGTACTGACGCTGGACGGCACCGCCCTGCGCGGTACCGGCCAGCTCCGCCTGGCCGGCTATTCCAAGGTGCGGCAGAGCTACGGCCTCGACGGCCTGGACGGCACCGACGAAACCAAGTACGTTAAAAGCCTGCTCGAGCGCGGCAACAACAAGTTTTTCGTGGACAAGTACACCATTGCCAACCTCGACGCCCGCGACCGGCCCCTGAGCATCAGCTACGACTACCGCCTGCAGGATTACGTGCAGCGGGTGGACGACGAGGTATACGTCAACCTCAGCCTGGAGCGGCCCTACGCCACCGACCGCATCGACTCGACTACCCGCAAGCTGCCGCGCTACAACGAGTTTGCCCACACCGACCACACCCGCACCGAGCTGGTAGTGCCCGCCGGCTACGAGGTGAGCTACCTGCCCCCCAGCGCCCAGGCCCAGGGCGACGCGCTGGGCTTTAAGGTGAGCTACGAGCGCAAAGGCGACAAGATTATCCAAGACCGGGAGCTGTACGTGAACTACCTGCTACTCCAGCCCCAGCAATTTGGCCGCTGGAACGCCGTGGTGAACAAGCTTGGCACCGCGTACCGCGAAGTGGTGATTTTAAAGAAGAAAAAAGGCTAATGTTCTATTCAATAAACATTTGATTATCAAATAGTAATTATGCGATTCCTTTTACTTTTTCTGCTCCTGCTGGTCGCCGCCGGGGCCCCAGCCCAGACCCTGCCACCCAACCTTATTCACGCGGGCTACGACTGGGATGGGGGGCGCCACCAGCGCCTGCCCGTGTCGGCGGCCGAGGCCGTGCTGCCGGCCATCATCCTGAAAAACTTCACGAGTCTGGAGTACTATTACGACGCCGGCCGCAAAGACCTGCGCCTGTTTGCCACCGAGCACCGCATTGTGCGCGTCAACACCTCGGAGGGCATCGAGCGGTTTAACAAAATTGTGGTGCCGGTGCTGGAGTCCGGGGCCGTGGTCGACATCAAGGCCCGCACCATCAGCCCGCGGGGCGAGGTGCGCGACGTGAAAGCCGCCGACATGAAGGAGCTGAAGGACCAGGACGGGGGCCGCGGCTACCGCGTTTTTGCCGTGGACGGGGTGGAGAAAGGAAGCGAGGTGGAGTACTTCTATACCCGTGAGCGGCCCCTCAACTACTTCGGCAACGAGGTGTTGCAGGGGGAAACGCCCGCCCGCGACGTCACCTTCGAGCTGATTTCGCCTACCGTCCTCACCTTCGAAACGCGCGTGTACCACGGCCCGCCCACCGTGGCCGACACCACCCTGCCCGGCCACCGGGTCTTGCGTCTGGCCCTGAAAACCGTGCCCGCGCTGCGCGAAGAAGCCTTTGCCCAAATGAAAGCCCAGCGCATGCGCGTGGCCTACAAGCTGGCCTACATCGCCAGCAAGGGCGCGGCCCGCCAGTTCACTTGGGCCGATGCCAGCCAATACGTGTACCGCTCCACCACCGCGCAGAGCAAAGACGATGCGAAGGCCGTGGCCCAGGTGCTGGCCGCCGCCAAGCTGCCCGCCACCGGCCCGCTGGCCGAGCGCATTGCCGCCGCTGAAAATTACGTCAAGCTCAACTTCAATCTGGAGGAAAGCACCAGTCCCGTGCTGGCCCAAGTGGTGGCCAGCCACAACGCCCCCGAGGCCGGCTTCACCCGCCTGCTGGCCGCCCTGTACCGCAGCATGGGCATCGACTACGAGCTGGTGGTGACCAGCAGCCGCGACGCCACGCCCTTCGACGGCAGCTTCGACACCTGGGACTCGCTCGACCACTTCGCGCTGTACTTCCCGGCCACCGGGCAGTACCTGGCCCCCGGCCGGCCCGAGTACCGCTACGGGATGCTGCCGGCCGAGTGGACGGCCGGCTCGGGCTTGTTCATCAAAAGCGTGGCGCTGGGCACCATAGAGTCGGCGGTGGGCCGGGTGAAAGATATTCCGGCCTTGGGGGCCGACCAGAGCCCGCAGGACCTCGACGTGGCGGTGGCCTTTTCGCCCGACCTGAGCACCAGCACCGTGCAGCTGCGCCAGACCCTGGGCGGCTACCCGGCCGTCCAAATCCAACCCTACTGGCCGCTGATTCCCGAAGCCAAGCGCACCGAGCTGTTGCAGCAGCTGCAAAAATCCATCGTGCCCGACGCCAGCAACTTCCAGCGACTGGGCGTCCGCAACGCGGAGCGCGGCGTGAACCCCCTCGACAAGCCGTTCATCGTCGAGGGCCAGTGCGAATCGGCGTCGCTGCTAGACAAGGCGGGGCCGCGCTACCTCTTCAAAATCGGCACCCTGCTCGGCAGCCAAACCGAGCTGTACCAGACCGAAACCCGCCAGTTCGACGTAGAAAACGAGCACAACCGCCGCTACCTGCGCACCATCCGCTTCGACGTGCCGCCGGGCTACAGCGTGCGCAA
Source organism: Hymenobacter caeli (assembly GCF_013294115.1). Lineage (GTDB taxonomy): Bacteria > Bacteroidota > Bacteroidia > Cytophagales > Hymenobacteraceae > Hymenobacter > Hymenobacter caeli. The sequence goes on from NZ_JABSNP010000003.1 coordinate 386,134, forward strand.
CCTCGCCGACCTGAACGTGGACGTGAAAGCGGGCCCCGACGCCGTTAAACCCGTCTATGATTTCCGCTCGTCCTACGTGCAGCAGGGCCAGACCGTGACCGTGACCATTGCCGAGCACTACCGCGAAGTGCGCTGGCCCAAGGCCGATTTCGAAGCCTTTCGGGCCGTGGTGAACGCGGCGGCTAACTGGAACAAGGTGGTGCTAGTGCTGGACAAGAAGGGCTAGCGGCCGTGCGGTAGGAAGCGGGGCTCACCCCGGCACAGACTGCACCGTCGGGGCCCGCCGGGGTGCAACACTGGGCCCCGCTAGCAGTTGCTGCGTTGCGTCGTCTGGCAGTGGCAAAACGTACCTTCGCCCCATGCCCGTCACCACCGATACCCCGCAAGCCGCCGCCTTCCGCCGCCAGGTGCTCAGCCCGGCCAAGCTGCGGCTGTTCATGCTGCGCAAACTGCCGATGGCCTGGCTGGCCGGCTTGCGCCTGCGCGCGCTGACGCCGGAAGGGGCCACGGTCACTATTCGGTACAAGTACCTTACCCAGAATCCGTTTCGTAGCATCTACTTTGCCTGCCTGGCGATGGCGGCCGAGCTGGCCAGCGGCCTCCAGGCCATGATGCACGTGCAAACCGGGGCCCCCGTGTCGATGCTGGTGACGGGCCTGACGGCCGAGTTCACCAAGAAAGCCACCGGCCTGGTAACCTTCACTTGCCCCGACGGCGCGGCCATTGCCCAAGCCGTGGCCGAGAGCCGCGCCACCGGCGAGGGCCGCACCGTGGTGTGCACCAGCACGGGCGTGGACGAGGCCGGCGACGTGGTGGCGGTGTTCCGCGTCACGTGGTCGTTCCGGGCCAAGCGCTAATTTCCTTTGCCTAATTCCTTATTCCTTCCGTATGACGACACGCTACACATCCGGCCGGCTCTTTTTGCTGGTCCTGCTCGGCACGGTGCTGGGCAGCGGCTGCCGGCAATCCGCCAGGCCGGACGCCCCGGCCAACGCCCCGCGCTTTGAGGTGGCAGAGGCCTCGATTGCCGACGTGCAAGGGGCCCTGAAACGGGGCGACTGCAACTGCGAGCAGCTCGTGCGGGCGTACCAGGCCCGCATCGCCGCTTACGACCAGCCCACCGGGCTCAACGCCATCATCTTAACAAACCCCGCCGCGCTGGCCACCGCCAAGGAGCTGGACGCCGAGTACCGCCGCACCGGCAAAATGCGGGCGCTGCACTGCATCCCACTGATTGTGAAGGACAACTACAACACGGCCGGCCTGCAAACCGCGGCCGGCTCGCTGGCCCTCAAGGGCTTCGCGCCCACCACCGATGCCACGGTGGTGCGGGCCCTTAAGGCGGCCGGGGCCATCGTGCTGGCCAAGTCGAACATGGCCGAGTGGGCCTTTAGCCCGATGGTGACCATCAGCTCGCTGGCGGGCGAAACCCGCAACCCCTACAACCTGGCGCACGTGCCGGCGGGCTCCAGCGGGGGCACGGCGGCGGCCGTGGCGGCCAGCTTCGGCACGGCCGGCCTGGGCACCGACACCGGTAATTCCATCCGGGGGCCTTCGTCGCACAACGCGCTGGTGGGGTTCCGGCCCACGCTGGGGCTGGTGAGCCGCGCCGGCATCGTGCCGCTGTACCTGCGCAACGACACCGGGGGCCCCATGGCCCGCTCCGTGGCCGACGCCACCCGCCTGCTCGAAGTGATGGCCGGCCCCGACCCGGCCGACCCGCTCACGGCCTACAGCGCCGGCCAGGTGCCGGCCGGCGGCTACCAGCGGTTTCTGATCAAAGACGGACTCAAGGGGGCCCGCATCGGCGTGCTCCGCACCCTGAGCGAGCGGAACCCCGACCCGCAGGTGAAGGCCGTGTTCGCGCAGGCGGTGGCCGACCTGCGCCGGGCCGGGGCCGTGGTGGTGGACGTGGACATCCCGGACTTTGCCCAGGTCAGCAAGGGCCAGTGGGCCTCGGTTTTCAAGCACGACGTGAACGCCTACCTGGCCGCCCAGGGCCCCGGCGTGCCCGTGAAAAACATCGACGCCGTGCTGGCCTCGGGCAAATACGCGGCCTACATTAAGGAAAATTTGCAGGACGAGCTGGCCCACGGCGTGAGCCCGGCGGCCAGCACCGCCGGCCGCGGCGAGGCCTATACCGACCCGCGCCGCATCGCCTTCCGCCGCGCCGTAACGGCCGTAATGGACCGCTACCAAGTGGGGGCCCTGGTGTACCCCACCTGGAACAACCCGCCCGCCAAAGTGGGCGACTTCAAAGGTTACAAAGGCGATAACAGCCAGCTCATTGCCCCGCACACCGGCCAGCCGGCCTTCACCGTACCCATGGGCTTCACCTACGACCACCTGCCCGCCGGCCTGCAGTTCCTGGGCCGTTCCTTCGACGAGCCGACGCTGATAAAGTACGCTTACGCCTACGAGCAGGCTACGCACCACCGCCGGGCCCCGGCGCGGTTTCCGGCGCTGCCCGGAGTGGCGAGCCAACAGAAGGCCGGCCGCTAGTTGCCCGGCTTTTGTAGTAGTTGCAGCAGTTGGTCGAGCTTGCTGTTAGTTTCGGTTTGGCCGGTTTTGAGGCTGGCAACGTCGGTTTTTACGTCCGTGATGTCGGTTTTTACGTCCGTGATGTCGGTTTTTACGTCCGTGATGTCGGTTTTTACGTCCGTGATGTCGGTTTTGAGGCCGGCAACGTCGGTTTTTATGTCCGCGATGTCGGTTTTGAGGCCGGCAACGTCGGTTTTTATGTCCGCGATGTCGGTCTTCATTGCCATTTGCTCGTGCAGCAGGAAGGTGATATTATCCCCTTGCTGGGCTACTGCCGTAGTTAATTGACCAACAGCGCCGTTCAATTGACTAATAGCACTGCCCAACTGTTTGAGCTGGTAGGTGTGCCGGTCCAGGATGGTGATGGTTTCGGCAATCAGCGGCTCGAGTTGGTTGAGGCGTTCGTCGGCGGTCATAGAAAGAAGCAAAAGCCTGTTTTGGGCAGTAAGCCAAATTTAAGGGCAAATTATTTAGGATACCGCGCATTGGCCGAGGTGGACTAGTTCGGGCTACCGCGGCGACGACAGCCATCGTGTCGCGCCCCAGCCGGCCAGGCTTCGCCGCGCCTGTGGGCCATGGATGTCCTCTATGACCGCTTGTTCGCGGTGTCCGGCCGGCAGGGCCCTCAGCCTGCCGGGCAGCACTACAGCTTGGGCTTTTCGGTCAGCGTCAGCAGCTCTTGCAGGTAGCTGCCCCAGATGGCGGGGTTGGAGTGCGTGCCGTGGCCGGTGGTGAGGTCGGTGATGGGCAGCAGGATGTACCGGCCCTTGGCTACCTTTTTGATTTCATTGTCCAGGATGCCCAGCTCGGGCGGGTTCACCTGGTCGTCGGCCGAGTTGATGGCGAACAGCGGGGCCCGGATGGCGGCCAGGTGCGGGGCCGGGTTGTAGTCGCGGGAGGCGTCGAACTGGTAGATGAAGTCGTTGGCGTCGAGGGCGGCGTAGAGGCTGGCTTCGGTTTTGGCCAGGGCGGCTTCGGCCAGGGCGCGGGTGGGGGCCAGCCGCTGCATCTGCTTGGGGCTGCTGGTCATGAAGATGAGCGACGACGCGGCCCCGGCGAGGCCCGTTTTGGGCTCGGCGGTGTAGGCCCCGCCCTTCCACTCGGGGTCCATTTCAATCATATCGATGGCCATTTTGCGCAGCATGCGGTTGCGGCCCCCAATTTCCACCGGCAGGCTGGCCAGGGGCAGCAGGGCGTCCATGAAGCCGGGGTACTGGTAGCCCCACACCCAGGTTTCCATGCCGCCCATCGACGTGCCCATCACCAGGCGCAGGTGGGCCACGCCGAGCTTTTCGGTCAGCAGCCGGTAATTGGCCAGCACCATGTCGTCGTAGGTGTACTTCGGGAACTGCATCCGCAGGCCGTTGCTGGGCTTGCTGGACTTGCCGTGGCCGATGGCGTCGGGCAGGATGACGTAGTACTTGGCCGCGTCCAGCGGCTGTCCGGGCCCGAACAGGTGCCCCGCAAACAGGTCGCTCAGAAAGCTGGTGCCTGCGCCCGTGGTGCCGTGCATGATGACCACGGCGTTCGTGACGCGGCCGCTGCGGTCCTTGCGCGGCTGGCCCACGGTGGTGTAGTGCAAATTCAGCACCGGCAGCGTTTCGCCGCTGGCAAACCGGAACTGGGGCAGCGCGAAGTCGCCTTCTACCGGGGTGGGGTAATGGGCCTGGGCCCGGCCGGCCGCGGGCAGCAGCAGCCAGCAACACAGAAGCAGGGCGAGGCGAGCGGTAGGGCTAAGGTTAAGCATGGGCAGGGGCCTGAACGATTAAGGCAAAGTGCGCTGGCACGACGGCCGGCGCGTTTCCAAATGACGCGTAGAAAAAGCAAACCGCCGGTGGCTCAGAGCGGGGTGGTCCGGCGACTTTTCAGTCGTCGGGCCACTCTGACTAACCACAAAGCTCGCGCTGCTCCCCTGGGGCCCCCTGAGCTGAAGCACCGCGTAACAGCAGTCACTGAAAAAGCAGCCGCTCCGGGGTACTGTCAGAGTGGCCCGACGACTGAAAAAGTCGCCGGACCACCCCGCTCCCGCCCACCGCCGGCAACGGGGGCCTGAGTTGCCCAGCTGCCTACCGCTCCCCGCCCTCGCGCTTGGAGGTGAGCACGTTCACCAGGCCGTCTTCGCTCACGACCACGGCCAGGCAGGGGTAGCGCGAGCTTTCCACGTAACGCATGGCCGAGTTGTAGCGGGCCCCGCGGCTGCCGTCGCCGCGGCCGCTGGCGGTGCCGTCCAAAATCACGCCGATGGAGTAGCAGTAGCCCTCGGGGTCGAGCAGCACGGCCCCGTCGATGGCCGTGACGAGGCGCGTGATGAGGGGCGTGAGCGGCACGGGCTCGATGAGCGTGCACTGGAGCTTGAGGCGGTCAGCTTCGGCCAGGGCCTCGGTGGTGATGACGAGCAGCGTGCCGTGCTTCTGGCGGCTGGCTTCGAACACCACGTCCCAGAGCTTTTCCACCTTGGGGGCCTCGGTGAGGCCGAAGGTGCGCTTGAGGTCGCGCCGGAAGCTGGCGCGGCTCAGGCGGGCGCGGGGCAGGCCGGGCAGGCCGTAGTGGGTGCGCATGAGCACGTGGCTGGCGTGCTGCAGCTCCCAGGCGTAGTGGGTGATGAAGTTGACGGCGAACAGGTCTTCGCGCGTGGCGTCGTAGTGGCCCACCTGGCGGCCCAGGGCGTACACGTTTTCGCCGTCGGCGAGCAGGTGCACGTCGGGGGCCGTCATTTCCAGCAGCTTGCGCACGGCCCGGTAGTCGGTGAGCGGGGTGGGGCAGGTGAGGGCGAATATTTCTTCCAGGTTGGGGTGGTGGCGGCGGCCCAGCAGCAGCCGGCCCACGCCCTCGGCCCCCTCGTAGCGCAGGCTCGAGATGGTGTTGCAGGTGGTAAAGAGCTGGGCCACCAGCGGGTCGAGGCCCAGGGCCTGGGCCGGCGTGTCAAGAAAGGCGCGGCCGGCGGCGCGCAGCAGCTCTTCGGTTTCGCGGGGGCGGCCCACCACGCCCGCGCCGGGCTCGGGCTCGCTCAGGTTCTTCACGCCCTCCTCGTTGAAGCGGTACAGCGCGGCCATCACCAGCGACGCGGCCAGCGGCCGGCCGTCGGTGTAGTAGCGGTCGGGCAGTAGGCTGGGGTGGGCCCGCAGGGCCTTGCGCTGGAGCCGCAGCACCGTCACAATAAAGTGCTCGTTGATGAGCACCGGCCAGCCCGCGAAGTGCACGTGCGACGTGTCCACATCCAGCCCGTCGAGCACCTCCTGCACGGCCGTGCGCAGGCCCCGGCCCTGCTGCCGCCGCCGCAGGATGGCGGGCGTCAGGTCGTCGCGGTCCAGGTAGCCGCCCTGGGGCACAGAATCCTGCAAGTACCGGCCCCGCGCCACGGCCCCGGCAAAGTGGTCGGCGGGCAGAGCGCGCGCGTGGGGCTCGAGGCAGCGGGCCGACAAGGTGTGCTCGGCGGGCAGGGCCAGCAGCAGCACCACGGGGTGCAGCTCCTCGTCGAGGGCCCCAAACAGCTCCTCGGCCAGGGCCTGGGCCAGGCGGCGGTAGCGGGCCTGGTAGGGCCACACGGGCGGGGCGTTCGTGAGGGCGGCCACGTCGTCGGAGAGCAGGGTATCGGTTGAAGAGAGAAACATGGGCGGCGGGAAAGGGGGCGCGGAATAACCACAACAGCGAAAGCGGGCGAAAAGTCCGGCCCCCGCCAGCGTTGCCGCGGCGGGCGGCGGGGGGGCGCGGCCGGCCTACAGCTGAAACAAGACGGGCAGCACCATCTTTTGCTTTAACGGCTTGCCCCGGTAGCTGGCCGGCTCCCATTTCGGGGCGGTGCGAATCAGGCGCAGGGCCTCCTCGTCCAGGCCCGAGCCCATCTTTTTGATGACGCGCGCATCCGTCAGGCTGCCGTCGGCCTGCACGATGAACTCGACCGGCACCTTGCCCTGGATTTTGCGCTGGCGGGCCAGCTTGGGGTACTGCTGGTTTTTCTCAATCCAGGCAAAAAACGCGTCGGTGCCGCCCACGGGCTGGGCGGGCCGGTCGGGGGCCACCACGGCCGGCTGGTCGGGGTGGGCCGAGGCGGCAATGTCGGCCGCGTTGGGCGGCGGGGCGGGGGCCCCGCCCTTGGCCGGCAGCTGCACGGGGGCGGCCGGCGGCGAGAGCACGAAGCTCACCGGCACCGTCACGCGCTGGCGCACCACCTGGTTGCGGTTTTTGGCCGGCGTCCAGCGGGGCCCGCTTTTGATGAGGCGCACGGCCTCGGCGTCGAGCAGCGGGGCCACGGGCTTGGCCACCTCCACGTGGCTCACGACGCCGGTTTTTTCCACCACGAAGCGCACCGGCACCGTGCCCTGCTGGCCCTGCTGCATGGCGGTGGTGGGGTAGCGCTGGTGGTCGGCCAGGAACTGGGCGTAGCGCGCGGTGCCGCCGATGGGCACCGCCGGCTGGGCCACCGAGTCGTACACTTCGGCGCGGTCGGGCTTGGGGGGCATGGCGCGCTTCTGGGCGTGGGCGGTGGCGGCGGCCAGGCACAGGGCCAGCAGCAGGGGTTTGGGCGGAACAGGTAGCATCATCGGACGGGAATAAAAAGAAGTAACGGCGAATAGGCTCCCCAAAATACGCTAATTTTAAGCGTTCTGACGGGCGCTGCTGGCGGCCCCGGCCCGAAAAAGTGCCAAACCGAAGCCGCCGGCCGGCCGCGGCTCCTGCCCCGCCAGCTAACTGCGGGGGCCCCCAGCTGCGTATTTTTGGGAATTAATTCATTATTCCTTCATGTACATCCGTTCCAACCTTCGGCCGGCGCTTATCTGGCGCATGTCGCGCCGCAGCCTCATCGTTTTCACCATTTACAACACGCTGGTCTGCCTGCTCTACGGGCCCCTCGACGTGCACGTGCTCGACATTCCGTGGCAGCCGGTGGCCACACTGGGCACGGCGGTGGCGTTCTACATCGGCTTCAAAAGCAACGGCTCCTACGACCGGTTCTGGGAGGGCCGCCAGCTGTGGGGCAGCATCGTGAACGTGAGCCGCACCTGGGCCATCCGGGTGTTCGATTTCGTGCAGCCCGAACCCGGCCAGGGGGCCCACTTGCCCGACCCCCAGGAGCCGCACCGCCGCCTCGTGTACCGCCAGGTGGCTTGGTGCAACGCCCTGCGCCTGCACCTGCGCCGCCAAATCGCTGAGCGCTGGGACGCCGAAGTGGCCCCCTTCCTGCTCGACCCCGCCGAGTCGGCCGCCGCCAAGGGCATGAGCAACCCGCCCACGCACCTGCTGCGCCACCAGAGCGAGGAGCTGCGGGCCCTCTACGAAGGCGGCCTGCTCAGCGAGTTCCGCCACGTGGCCCTGATGGAAACGATTCAGGACATGTTCAACGCCCAGGGCGGCTGCGAGCGGATCAAAAACACGCCGTTTCCGCGCCAGTACGCCTACTTCAGCTTCGTGTTCGTGTGGGTGTTTGCCGCCCTGCTGCCGCTGGGCCTGGTCGAGGAGTTCGACCACCGCGTGGCCCTGGGCCAGTACCACGTCTGGCTGATGGTGCCCTTCGCGGTGCTGGTGTCGTGGGTGTTCAACATCATCGAGCTGATGGGCCACGCCACCGAAAACCCCTTCGACAACCAAATCCACGACGTGCCGATGACCACCATTTGCCGCAGCATCGAAATCGACCTGCGCGAGCTGCTGGGCGAAACCGCGCTGCCGCCCAAAATCGAGCCCGTGGACGACGTGCTGTACTAGCGCGGTTGCCGCGCCGGGGCCCGGGGCCAAGGTCGACGGAATGACCCGCCATTTTCCGGCCGTTCGGCGGCGCCCGGCGGCTGGCTTTGGAAACCGGCCCCAAACATTTACGCGGGGTTGGGGTATACAGGGTCCTTACCTCTCGTAAAACCCGGGTGGCTCCGCGCCGTTCCCCCATGATGCCGCCCGAGCGGGGCCAGGGCGGGGTTTGGTGACGCTCCACCACGGCAATCTATAGGGACGAAGCCTCCCTGTTCCTGCCCTGATGCATCCCTCTTTTTCGCTCCTGGCCACCGAGCCGGGCCGCCAACGCCTCGTGGGCTTCGCCCTGCGTTTCGCCCACGGCACCCCGCTGGCCCCCGACCTGTACGAACGGCAGCTGCTGGCCGCCTTCGTGCGCGGCAGCTTCTCCCTCGACTATTTAGAAGACCGGCTGGCCACCCGGCCGGCTCCCGCTGCCCAACAGGCTATTGTTGACGGCAGTGTTTGAGGCCGCTCCGTTCTTCGCCAACGTGGCGGCCGCCAGTCCCCACGTGCAGTTCGTGTACGACCTGGCGGCCGGCCGCGTGGTGTTCGTCAACGCGGCCTACGAGCGGGTGCTGGGCGGCCGCCCCGACCAAGTGAACGACGAGCTGCCCGGCCTGCTCCAGCGGATTCATCCCGACGACCGGGCGTACCTGGCGCACTACTGGCGGCTGTGGCAGCGGGGCCGCGCCCGGGACGAGGTAGAAATTCGTTTGCAAATGGCCGGCGAGCCGGACCAGTGGTTTTGCCTCACCCCGTACTACGAGGCCACGGCCGGCGGCGGGGCGCTGCTCGGGGGCACGCTGCGCGACACCAGCGTGCTCAAGCGCTACCAGGAAAACGCCGACCGGTTCAACAGCCGCAAAAACGCCACGCTCGAAATCCTGTCGCACGATTTGAGCGGGGCCTTCATCATGGTGCAGCAAATAGTGCAGTACCTGGGCGAGGAGGTGCCGGTGCCGGCCGGTAGCCGGGTGCCGGAAATGCTGCGGGTGCTGGAAGAAACCAGCCGCGAAAGCGTGAAGTTGATCCGCGACTTCGTGAGCCTGGAGTTCCTGGCGGCGGCCGGCACCGACCTGAAACGGAGCCGGGTGGACGCGGGGGCCGTGCTGCGCGAGCCGCTGGACCAGCTGCAGCGGGCGCAGGCGCTGCTGGGCCACCGGGTGGAGTACGCGCTGCCCGCCGCGCCGGTGTACGCCGCCCTGGACGTGAACAAGTTCACCCAGGTGCTCATCAACCTGGTGGCCAACGCCGTCAAGTTCACGCCCGACGGGGGTACGGTGTGGGTGAGCGTCGACGCCGGGCCCGACGGGGTGCGCGTGCAAGTGCGGGACGAGGGCATCGGCATTCCGGCCGACTTGCAGCCCCACTTGTTCGAGCGCTTCACCAAAGCCCGGCGGCCGGGCCTGCGCGGGGAGCCGTCCACGGGGCTGGGCCTGGCCTTGTGCAAAACGATTGTCGAGTGGCACGGCGGCACGCTGTCCTTCACCAGCGCCGAGGGGCAGGGCAGCACGTTCACCGCGACGGTGCCGCAAGTGCGGTAGCGCCGGCGCGGCTGGCCCCGGGGGTGCGGGGCGCGGCCAAACCCCGGCGGCCCGCACCCCCGGGGCCCGGCCGGCCGTACATTGGCCCCATGCCCCGTCCGCGCTTTCCCACCCGCCTGCAATACTTTTTCTTCGGGGCCGACTTTTCGAGTGGGCTGCGCACGGCCGTGGCCATCCTGCTGCCGGCGGCGCTGGGGGCCCAGTTCGGGCAGTTCGACCTGGGCCTGACCATGGCCACCGGGGCGGTGTGCGTGAGCGTGCCCGATACGCCGGGCCCCGCCAGCCACCGCCGCAACGGCCAGCTCGCGGCCCTGGCGCTGGTGTTCGCGGTGGCCTTGCTCACGGGCTACGCGGCCCCGGTGCGCTGGCTGCTGGGCCTGGAGGTGGTGGCCCTGAGCTTCGGGCTGAGCATGCTGCTCGTGTGGGGGGCCCGGGCCGGGGCCGTGGGCACGGCCGGCTTGCTGGCCCTGGTGCTCACGCTGGCCCACCCGGCGGCGCGGCCGGCGCTGGTGCTGCCCCACGCGCTGGCCCTGGCCGCGGGGGCCGCCTGGTACGGGCTGCTGGCGCTGGTGCTGAACTGGGTGGGGCCCTACCGGGCGGCCCAGCAGGCGCTGGGCGAGAGCATCCACGCGCTGGCCGGCTTCCTCAACGCCAAGGCCGATTTCTACCGCACCCGCACCAACCTGGCCGACGACTACCGCCGCCTGGTGGCCCGCCAGGTGGCCGTGAGCGACACCCAGGAGGCCGTGCGGGCCGTGCTCTTCCGCAGCCGCCAGGTGGTGAACGAGTCCACGAGCACCGGCCGCCGCCTCGTGCTCACCTTCGTGGACCTGGTGGACTTGTACGAGCGGGCCACGGCCGTATTCCTGGACTACGAAGCCCTGCGGCGCGACTTCGGCGGGAGCGGGGTGATGGACGAAATTGCCCAGCTGCTGCGACGCCAGGCCGCCGCCCTCGACCGCCTGGGGGCCGCCGTGCAGGCCAACCGCGCGCTGGCCGGGCCCCCGCCCGATTTCCTGCCCGCCCTCGACGCCATCAAGGCCCACCTCGACGCGCTGGGGGCTCGGGCGGGCGGGCCCAGCGTGTGGCCCCTGAAGAAAACGCTCGTCACCCTGCGCGACCTCAGCCGCCGCCTCACCGACATGGGGCGCTACTTCGACGCCCGCCTCGGGCCCGGGGCGGCCCCCGCCGTGCCCGAGCGCGCCGCCCAGCACGGGCAGTTCGTGGCCAGCCAGGCCTGGGAGCCGCGGGCGTACTTCCAGAACTTCACCCTGCAGTCGTCGGTGTTCCGGCACTCGCTGCGGGTACTGGTGGCCAGCGGGTTGGCGTTTGGCGTGTCGGAGCTGCTCTGGCACGGGGCCCACAGCTACTGGATTCTGCTCACGGCCACGGTGCTGCTCAAGCCCGGCTTCAGCCTCACGCGGCAGCGCAACGAGCAGCGGGTGCTGGGCACACTGGGCGGCGGCCTGCTGGGCCTGGCCGTGCTGGCCGCCATCGGCAGCAACGACGCGCGCTTTGCCGTGCTGGTGGTGTTTGCCGTCGTGGCCTACTCGTTTCAGCGGCTGAGCTACGTGGTGTTCGTGGTCTTCCTCACGGCCTACCTCATCATCATGTACGGGCTGCTGAAGTTCGAGTACCTGAACGTGCTGCAAGAGCGGGTCATCGACACGGTTATCGGCAGCGCCATTGCCTTTGGCACCGGCTACTTCCTGTTTCCGCGCTGGGAAGCCACCGACCTGCCCGGCCTGATGGCCAAGGTGTTGCGGGCCAACCTGGCCTACCTGCACCAGGTGACGGCCCGCCTGGCCGCCCCCGCCGGCCCCGACCGCACGCCCTACCGCCTGGCCCGCAAAAACGCCTACGTGGCCGCCGCCAACCTCGCCGCCGCCTTCCAGCGGATGCTCTCCGAGCCCAAGCGCACCCACCGCCAGCCCACCGCCGTGTTCGAGTTCGTGGTGCTGAACTACACCCTGGCCGCGGGCATCGCCGCCCTGGCCGCCGCCGACCCGGGCCCCGAATTCACGGCTGCCACCCGGCGGGCCCTGGTGAGTGCCCAGGCGGCCCTGGCGGCGGCCCTGCGCACCCTCGCCCCCGACGCCCCGCCCGAAGTGGCCGCCGACACCCCGCCCGCCGCCGCTGCCCCCGACGACCCCGCCTGGCGCGAGCAGCTGGCCTTCCTGCAAAAAGTGAGCGGCGACATCAGCAAGGCCGCCGCGGCCGCGGTGGCAGCCATTGGGGCCCCGGAACCCCCCGCGGCTCCCGCCCCGGCGCGCGAATCATTGGGGACTGCCGGCGCGTAGAAGCCGGGCACCCCGCCGCCGCTTGTTCATGAAAAATCTTGCCTGGCTGCTGCTGGCCGGCCTCCCGCTGGCCGCCGCCGCCCAACCCCGCCCGCCTTATGTCCGTCCCGCTTGTGCTGGCCTGATGTTCGTTTCGACCGATAACAATTGCGCCCAGGCTGTTGAGCTGGCGAGGCGCGACGTGCGGGCCAATACGTTGTCTTTAGTGCTGGTCAGCGGAGAAGCGCCAGTGATTTTCACCGCCGATTCCATATTGGAGAGGCAATTCAAGGTGCAATATTTTGAGGAAGGGTGTGTCGCCCCTGCTAAGTCATGCGTAGTGGCTTACAACCACTTCGTCTTCGACCAGTTGCAGGCCACTTACGGCGATACGTGGCGGCGCAAAGTGCGCAGAGACGTGGTTGGTTTGAAGGAATGGATGCGAAAGCGCTAGCGCATCGTTCCGAACATTTAGCAGCCGTAAACGCCCTGCCAACGCCTCAAAGCAGCGGGTATCTACGCTGACGCGCCGAGGCGCGGAGTGCTGCCTCGTTCAGAAACACTCGCCAAAATAATTGCCGTTTATGATCCGGTTCACCCGTATTCACCACCTGCTGCTGGGCGTGCCGGTGGGGGCCCTGGCCGCGGCCCGCGCCTTCTACGGCGGGGTGCTGGGGCTGCCCGAGGCCCCGCGGCCGCACCCCGCGGCCACCATCTGGTACGTGGTGGGCGGCATCGAGCTGCACCTCCAGGAGGTGGCGGAGCCCGTGGGTCCGCGCTCGAAGCCGCACCCGGCTTTCGAAGTGGCCGACTTGGCCGGGGCCCGGCAGGAGCTGGCGGCGCGGGGCGTGGCCATCGAGCCGGCCTCCGTCCTCCCCGATGGGCGGCAGCGCTTCTTCGTCCGCGACCCGTTCGGCAACCGGCTGGAGCTGTTGCAGCTGGCCTGATCGGGCCCCAGCCCGCCCGGCCCCAACCCTTGCCGCCGGCCGCCGTTGTTACCACCTACCTTTTTCCCATTTGCATGGAGCCGCACGCCCTGATTCGCACCGCCTACGCCGGTTTCAACGCCCGCGACATTCCCGCCGTTCTGGCTACTTTTCACCCGCGGGTGCGTTGGGCCAAGGCGTGGGAGGGCGACTACGCCACGGGCCACAACGAAGTGCGGGCCTACTGGCTGCGGCAGTGGCTGGAGCTGAGCCCGCGGGTGGAGCCCACCGGCATCCGGGAGCTTGCCGATGGCCGGCTCGAAGTAGCCGTGCACCAGGTCGTGCACGACATGCAGGGGCAGCTGCTGTTCGATGGCCCGGTACTGCACCTCTACACCCTGCAAGACGGATTGCTCAAGCAGATGGACATCGGGCAGGTATTGCCGGCCTAAAAATGACGGTAATGTGCTGTCGAGCAAGGGTTGAGCATTTCGGCGTGTTCTCTGCGCTGCTGGCTGCCCGGGCCCGGGCGGGGGCCCGGGCGGGCGCACCGGGCGTGGCGGCGGCGCGTTTAAGGGGGCGGGGCCTACGGCCTGGGGGCCGCCTTTCCCAGCTCGCCCAGCCGCCGGCCCTGCTGCCTGCCTTGCAAAGGGTTTTTGGCGAAACCGACCATTTGCGAGGCGTAAATGCCCGTGTGGCCCGAAAACAGGTAGGCCATCACGCAGCTCAGGCCCAGGTACACGCCGGCGCGGGCCCCGAACAGCTCCAGGCCCATCAGCAGGCAGGCCAGGGGCGTGTTGGCCGCCCCCGCAAACACGCCCACGAAGCCCATGGCCGCCAGCAGCGCCACCGGCAGCGGGAGCACCCCGGCCAGCGCCGAGCCCAGCGCCGCCCCGATGAAAAACAGCGGCGTTACCTCCCCGCCCTTGAAGCCCGCGCCCAGCGTGAGGGCCGTCAGCACCAGCTTTAGGGCAAAATCCTGGGCCCCCAACGGGTGCTGAAACGCCTCCACAATGACCGGCACGCCGAGGCCGGCGTAGCGCATGGTGCCCAGGGCCCCCATGGCCGCGGCCACCAGCACGCCGCCCACCACCGGCCGCAGCGGCGGGTATTTTAGCCGGCTGAAAACCCGGGAGATGCCGTGCGTGAGGGTGGCGAAAAACCGCGCCGCCAGCCCGAACAGGGCCCCCGCCAGCAGCGTGCAGCCCAGCCCGGTGGCCGTGAGCGGCAGGGCCCCCAGCGCCGGGTACGGCGTGTGGCCCACGCCCCAGGCGCGCGTCACGGCATCGGCCACCACGGCGGCCAGGAAGCTGGGTAAAATGGCGTCGTAGCGCACCGAGCCCAACAGAAATACCTCCAAGCCAAACACGGCCCCCGCCAGCGGCGTGCCGAACACGGCGGCAAACCCCGCGCTCATGCCTGCAATGAGCAGCAGTCGGCGCTCGCGCCGCGGCAGCCAGCGGGCCAGCTGGTCGGCCAGGGCCGCGCCCATTTGCACGGCCGTGCCCTCGCGCCCCGCCGAGCCGCCAAACAGGTGCGTGACGAGCGTGCCGCCCAGCACCAGCGGCACCAGCCGCAGCGGAATGGTTTCGCTTGGGGCGTGGATTTCGTCCAGCACCAAGTTGTTGCCCTTCACCACGCGGTTGCCGAAGCGGTGGTAGGCCAGCCCCACCAGCAGGCCGCCGGCTGGCAGCAGCGCCAAGGCCCAAGGGTGGGCTTCGCGCCAGCGCGTCACCCATTCCAACGAAACCAAAAAGCCGGCCGACGCCGTGCCCGCCAGGGCCCCCACCAGCGCCGCCAGCAGCAGCCAGCGCCCCAGAAACCAAGCCGTGGAAGTGGTGGAAAGGGCCCGCAGCCGGGCCGGCAGCGAGCGGTAGGGGGCGAAAAAAGGACGTTGGACCACGAAAGCAAACGCTACGATGAACTACCCGGAGCGGCCCCAGCGGCCGGCCGTTTTGTAGGAATCATCAGCGCAGCGCACAAAGCGCCGGCGGTTCGCGGTGGAAATCCATCACCGTTGCCGGGCGAAGATACGGACCCGGGGCGACGAAGTTGCCCGGCCCGGCCCGGCGGCTCTCCGTCCTCCGGTAAGCCAGCGCCGTTTTGAAGTTGGTGCACGCTACCCGTTGCCGGCGCATCGACCAACTCCGAAATGGCGCTAGTCTTTCTTCTTGCGGCCCCCGCCGCCGGGCTTCTTGCCGCCGCCGTTCTGCTTGTTCACGGTGGCCCAGGCGCGGGCCTCCGCTTCGGCGTCGGGCACGCCCTGCTTTTCGTAGCCTTCCTCGATGTGCTCGGCTTGACGCTTCTGCTTGTCGGTGTACTTCGACTTATCTCCCTGGGGCACGGCGGTAAACAGTTAAAGGTGAAATAAAACCCGGGGCCCGGCAGGAGGGCCCCCGGATTTTGCTACGCAGGGGCC
Source organism: Hymenobacter caeli (assembly GCF_013294115.1). GTDB lineage: Bacteria > Bacteroidota > Bacteroidia > Cytophagales > Hymenobacteraceae > Hymenobacter > Hymenobacter caeli. The sequence goes on from NZ_JABSNP010000003.1 coordinate 401,570, forward strand.
CCGGTGGGGTTATGGCCGGGCATTCTACCTTCGTGGGCCCGCCGTTTCATTTGCTTCGCCATGCGCCACGTTGCCGACATCCCGCACCCCGCCGTTAAAATCACGCTGCTGGCCTGGAACAGCAAGTTCCTGCTCAAGCTGGAGCAGGGCAACCTGGAGCAGACCTACAAAGTGGCCGAGCTGGACCTGCTGACCGGCACCGACGCCGAGGCCCGCGAGCTGCTCGACGACGAGTTCCTGGCCGCCGCCATCGGCCGCTTCCAGGCCATGCGGGCCGATTTGCAGGCCGCCTTCGACCGCCACGAGCTGCGCTAGGCGGCGCGGGGACTACCTTGCGGCCCATTCGTCTCTAACCTTTTCGCTTATGCTTCAGCGCTATTGCTTGCTGCTGAGTTGCCTGGCCGCGCTGCTGGCCACGGCCCCCGCCACCGCCCAAACCTACGACGTGCGCACGAGCACCGTCAACTACGACCGCCGCGAGCGGGCCGCCCTCAAGGTGCAGGTCGAGAGCAGCGCCAGCTGGCTGCGCGACTATTTCCAGGATTGGATGAAGGACAACTACGCCATCAAGTTCAAGGGCGGCGGGGTGCTCGGCGTCGGCGGCAACAAAACCGACCCGCTCAAGGCCAAGCAAACCCCGGCTTCCACCATTTCGGGCAAGCTCGTGGACCTCTACGCCACCACCGTGGCCCCCACCGACTCGGTGGCCGAGCTGGCCGTGTTCGGAGCTTTCGACAACACCTCGTTTTTCGACCCCGACCGGACACCGGCCGAGTTCAACGCGCTGCGCACCATCACCCAAAGCTTCGCCAACGCCGCCCGCCTCAAAATCTACCGCGAGCGGGTGGCCGAGGCCGAAGACCTGCTAAAGAAGGCCGACAAAGAGAAGGACCGCCTCGAAAAAAGCACAAGCTCGGCCCGCTCGAACACGGCCAATAACCTGTCCAAAATTGAGTCGCTGATCAAGCAAAACGCGGCCAACCGCCTGCAAATCAGCCAGGATTCGTCGGCGCTGCTGCTCAACGTAGATGCGCGCGCGGCGGCGCTCAGGCGCTTGCAGCAGCGCCAGGCCCGCCTCATGGGCCTCGAACGCAAATAACCCGCGCCGTGGATTCTTCGCTCGAAACCGCCCTCGCCGCGCTGCGCCAGCTCCGGCAAGACCGCCAGAACGGCCTGATTACCGACCGCGACTACGACCGCCGCATCGCCACCCTGTTGCAAGGCCAAAACGCGCCCGCCCTGCTGGCCCTGCTGCAGGCCGAAGGTGGCCTGCCCGCGCCGCCGCCCGTAGTCGCTTCGCCGATAGCTGCCCCACCGGCGCCCCCGGCGCCCGCGCCCCCCGCGGCGGCCGCTGCGGTGCAGGCCGCGCCCGAGCCGCCGTTGGCCGCAGCTTTCGGGGGGCGGCCGGTACCGCCGATTTCCGGGCCCATTCCTTCCGCCCAGGAAGACGAAGCCGCCGCCGAGTTGGGGGCCCCGGCCAGCTCCTCCACGCTGAATTATGTACTGCTTGGCGGCGGCATTCTGCTGTTAACCCTGCTGGTGGTGTACTTGATGAGCGGCCAGCGCCCTTCCGAACACCTCACCAGTGCCAGCCGCACCGCCGCCGACACCACGGCCGCCGCCCCCGAGGTGGGCCCCCAGGCCCCGCAGCTGGCGCTGCCGCCTGTAGCCGCGCCCGAAACGGTGCGGGTATTCCCCAAAACAATCCCCGCCCCAGCAGTCGATAGCACCGCCGGTGCCGCCGGTGCCGCCCCTGCCACCCGACCGGCCCCGGCGGCCGACAGCGCGGCGGCAAGCCCCGCCGCTCCGGCTGCCAGCGCCCCCGCCGAAACCGATGCCGCGGCCGAGCAAGCCGTGCGCACCGCCCTGGCCAGCTACTACGCCGACCTGCAAGCCGCGCCCTTCGATGCCGGGGCCCACTTCGCGCCCGCCATCGAGCGGTTCCTGACGCTGCGGGCCACCACGCCCGCCGCCATCGCCGATAACCTGGCGGCCAACCACTTCCCCGAGTTTCAGGACTACCAGGCCCGCCCCGCGCCGGGCTCGCTGCACGTAAGCCCGCCGGCCGCCGACGGGTCGCGCACTGCCACCTACGTCGAGGTGGCCCGCTCGTTCCGGCCGTCGCTCCAGCAGCACCAGCAAACGCGCACCCGGGTGCGGGTGCGCTTCACGCCCGACTACAAAATTGATTACCTGCGCCAGGAAAACGTCCTCGAAAACACGATGACGCCGCAACAAACCCCGTGATTTCTGGTATGAGCTGGGCGGTTAACTTGTCGCCAGCGGCCCGGTAACCGCGGCCCCGCTTTCGTACCCATGCGCTTGTTTTTCTTGCCAAAAGTCTGGTTAATGCGCTTAGCCCGGTTGGGGCCCCTGGCCTTGCTATTCCTGGCCGGCTGCGTCAGCTTATTGAAGCCCGCCCGCAGCTTCACGGCCACGACTCCCGCACCGGCCCCCAACTATGCCCAGGCAAGCAGCTGGGCCGCCCTGCCCACCCGCCGCGACTCGGCCGACGCCCTGCCCCGCGCCGCCAGCCTGCGCGACGGCCAGGCCACGGCCGCCGCCGATGTGTTCTTCATCCACCCCACCAGCTACTACTGGCGCGGCCGCTGGAACGCCGACGTGGGCAACGCCCGCCTCAACCGCTACACCGACCGCACCACCATCTTCAACCAGGCCAGCGCGTTCAACGCCGCGGGCCGCGTCTACGCCCCGCGCTACCGGCAGGCCACGCTGTACTCGTTTTTCGACAAGCAGGGCCCCGACGGCCAGCAGGCCCTCGACCTGGCCTATACCGACGTGAAGGCCGCCTTCCAGTACTACCTCGCCCATTACAACCAAGGCCGGCCCATCATCATCGCTGGCCACAGCCAGGGCGGTACCCACGCCACGCGCCTGCTCCACGACTTTTTCGACCACGACCCCGCCCTGCGCAAGCGCCTCGTGGCCGCCTACCTTATCGGCTGCCAGGCGAAAACCAACGAGTACCAAACCATCCGCCCCTGCCCCGATTCGCTGGCCACCGGCTGCTACGTGGCCTGGAATACCTCCGACCGCGGCTTCGACTACCCGCCCTACTACGGCCTGGCCGCCACCAACCCCCTCACCTGGGCGCTCGACACGCTCCGGGCCCCCGCCGCCCTCAACCGCGGCGGCGTTGGCCCCGACATGAAGCGCGTCGATGCCCACGTCACCGACGCCCAAGTTCACCGCGGCATTCTCTGGATTACCCCGCCCAAAGTCCCCGGCTACCCCCGCTTTTTCCTCCCCGGCTACCCCGAGCTGCACCACTCCTTCCACGCCGCCGATATCGGCCTATTTTATATGAACATCCGGGAGAATGCGGCGGCGCGGGTGCAGGCGTGGACGAGGTAGTAATGCATTTCAGTCACGCTGATACTAAAATGTCGATTAGGTATCCCATAGGTATAGCAGCCCCCACTACAAAACTCAGAGCAAACTGCCGTTTTCCCTTAGCCAGTAAATACAGTAGCAGCACAATGTTAATTACGAGTACTCTACCCTACTAAAATTTGAGGCATAAAAACGGGGCGGCCCGACCTTTGGAGTTCCTACACAGCCAAACTCGTTCCGCCCCGTGAAGCAAGG